>NZ_JBHVWX010000006.1:0-499358 GCF_042882065.1 Nocardia sp. NPDC058244
CGCATCGACGACCGGCGGCGCACTCGTATCTCGCCTCAGTTTCGAGTCGGGCGCTTACGGCACTTTGCGGACGGCGCCCTTGTCGGCCGACGTCGCCAGGGCGGCGTAGGCGCGCAGCGCGGTGGTCACCGGGCGGACGCGGTCCACCGGTTGCCACGGACGCTCCGAGGCCTCCATCTTCGCGCGACGTTCGGCCAGCACCTCGTCCGACACCAGCACCTCGAGCGCGCGGGTGTGCACGTCGACGCGGATGCGGTCGCCGTTCTCGATCAGGCCGATCACGCCGCCCTGGGCGGCTTCGGGGGAGATGTGGCCGATCGACAGGCCCGAGGTGCCGCCGGAGAAGCGGCCGTCGGTGATCAGCGCGCACACCTTGCCCAGGCCCGCGCCCTTCAGGAACGCGGTCGGGTGCAGCATCTCCTGCATGCCCGGGCCGCCGGAGGGACCCTCGTAGCGGACCACGATCACGTCACCGGGCTGGATCTTCTTGCCCAGGATCATCGAGACCGCCTCCTCCTGGGACTCGACCACCACGGCCGGGCCCTCGAAGGTGAACAGCTCTTCGTCGATGCCCGCGGTCTTGAGGATCGCGCCGTCCGGGGAGATGTTGCCGCGCAGCACGCACAGCCCGCCCTCGACGGTGTAGGCGTGCTCGATGTCGCGGATGCAGCCGCCCGCCGCGTCGGTGTCCAGCGAGGACCAGCGGTTGCTGGTGGAGAACGGCTCGACGGTGCGCACGCCACCGGGCGCGGCGTGGAACAGCTCGATCGCCTCGTCGGAGGCCTTGCCCGAGCGGATATCCCAGGTGTCGAGGAATTCCGCGTAGTCGGCGGTGTGCACTGTGGTCACGTCGGTCTCGAGCAGGCCGCCGCGACGCAGTTCGCCGAGGATGGCGGGGATGCCGCCGGCGCGGTGCACGTCTTCCATGTGGTAATCCGAGTTCGGCGACACCTTCGACAGGCACGGCACCCGGCGGCTGATCTCGTCGATGGTGCTCAGATCGAAGTCGATCTCACCCTCCTGCGCGGCGGCGAGGGTGTGCAGCACGGTGTTGGTGGAACCGCCCATGGCCACGTCGAGCGCCATCGCGTTGCGGAAGGCCTTGGCGTTGGCGACATTGCGCGGCAGGACCGAGGCGTCGTCGTCCTGGTACCAGCGCTTGGCGATGTCGACGATGACGGTGCCGGCCCGCTCGAACAGCGCGCGGCGCGCCGAATGCGTGGCCAGCGTGGAACCGTTGCCCGGCAGGGCCAGGCCCAGCGCCTCGGTGAGGCAGTTCATCGAGTTGGCGGTGAACATGCCCGAACACGAACCGCAGGTCGGGCAGGCCGAGCGCTCGACCTCGTCGAGGCCCTCCTCGGACACCGCCGGGCTCGCGCTCGCCGAGATCGCGCTGACCAGGTCCAGCGGCGCGTGCGCGACACCGTCGACGACCACGGCCTTACCGGCCTCCATCGGGCCGCCCGAGACGAACACCGCCGGGATGTTGAGCCGCATCGCGGCGTTCAGCATGCCGGGAGTGATCTTGTCGCAGTTGGAGATACAGACCAGCGCGTCGGCGGTGTGCGCGTTGGCCATGTATTCGACCGAGTCGGCGATGATCTCGCGCGAGGGCAGCGAGTACAGCATGCCGCCGTGGCCCATGGCGATGCCGTCGTCGACGGCGATGGTGTGGAACTCACGCGGCACGCCACCGGCGGCGCGGACGGCCTCGGCGACGATGTCGCCCATGTTCTTGAGGTGCACGTGACCGGGCACGAACTGCGTGTAGGAGTTCGCGATCGCGACGATCGGCTTACCGAAGTCGGAGTCGGTCATTCCGGTGGCGCGCCAGAGCGAGCGAGCGCCCGCGGCGTTGCGGCCGATGGTGGTGGTGCGTGAGCGGAGCGGTGGCATGGGGGAGTCCTCGTAGTGTCGCTGGGGGCGTCCAAGCGTGCGCGCAGGGGGCTGACCTGCGCGGCACAGAGCGAGTGCGCGGTGCGTCCGGCAACCCCGCACGTTACTCCGGCGCGCGCTGGTCGCGTCGCGCCGGTGGTGCGTGCGGAGGTGATGGAACCGGGCTCGAGGCGGGAGTGTCGCTCCGGAGGGTGTCGCCGCGGTGGTGCCGTCGGCGCGGGGTGCCCGGTGCCGTCAGCTTACCGGTGCAACCGCGCGCCGCACCGTGCCGATTCCCACAGTGATCGAGCGAACGCTCACTCCTCGGTGTCGGCCTCCTCGGCCTTCGCCTTCTCGGCCGCCCGCTCGGCGGCGACGCGCTCGGCCTCGGCCTGCTCGGCGGCGGCGAACACGTCGGGCAGGCGGCCGCCGGAGGCGTCGATCAGCTCACGCAGCCGGTCGTAGCCCACCGCGGGCAGCCGCACCTCGGAGTCGTCGGCCAGCCGGGCCTTCACCGCGCCGCGCTTGGGGATGCTGATGCCCTTGACCTGCGCCCAGTCGAGGTGCTTCTTGCCGATCATGGAGCTCAGGTCCAGCCCGGCGTCGGAGACCGTGGTGTGCGTCCGGACGACCCACCAGATCGCGACGAGCGGGAGCAGCAGCAGCCACCACAGCCCGGCGGGCCAGCCGACGAACGGGAAGAACACGCAGAACGCGAGCACCAGCACGCCGATGTAGGCCAGCCGCGGCACCCCGATGACGTACACGCCCGGCGTCGGCGTGCTCGGCCTGCGCGGGACCAGCA
Source organism: Nocardia sp. NPDC058244 (assembly GCF_042882065.1). Taxonomy (NCBI): domain Bacteria; kingdom Bacillati; phylum Actinomycetota; class Actinomycetes; order Mycobacteriales; family Nocardiaceae; genus Nocardia; species Nocardia sp. NPDC058244. Next base: position 2,681 of record NZ_JBHVWX010000006.1, read on the forward strand.
GCCAGATGATCACCGCGGTCGGCACGATCAGGCCGATCCGCAAGCCGAGCGACCAGTCCTGCACGGTGCCGACGACGACGAAGATCAGGTACGCGAGCACCACCGCGGCGATGGCCGCGAGCCTGCCCGGGCTCGCCGAGCGCAGACCGCCGGGTCGCGAGGGGCGACCCGTATCGGTTCCCTCGTCGGCGGTGTGGGACGATTTAGCCGGTGGCACGGACTGATGCGGTGATGACACCCTCCTATCCTCGCATCCTGGTACACGGACCCACGCAACCACTCACGTCCCACATAATGGGACGCCGAGAGTAGTCTGTTTGACTCTTCGGTCCACGCGCGCTTAACGTCGTGCACGTGAATCGAAACGAGTTGCTCGTACTCGGCCGGCGCGTCCAGCGTTGAGCCTGACTGCCTGAGTCGAATACGTCAGCTCGCGTTGCGACGCGCCACCCTCGAACAGCCATGCGCTGGTCGGGGGCTTTTTTGTGTTCGGGCATTACCCGATGCGCGACGGGTCGCAAGACACCGCGTGTCAGGCACAACTGTGTTGTCCGGGGTCAGAACGACAAAGTAAGGAACGTAGACGGTGAGTGCACCAACCGCACGACCCGGGCCATCGGCCCGCAGGTCAGCGCCTTCGGCGAACCAGCCTGCCGCTGGTAGCCCGGCGACCAACCCCACCCGCCGCCAGGTCGCGCCCGAGCGCGTCACCGGCGCCCAGTCGGTGGTCCGGTCCCTCGAAGAGCTCGACGTCGACACCGTATTCGGCATTCCCGGTGGCGCGGTCCTTCCCGTCTACGACCCGCTCTTCGACTCCACCAAGGTCCGCCACGTCCTGGTGCGCCACGAGCAGGGCGCCGGTCACGCGGCGACCGGCTACGCGCAGTCCTCGGGCAAGGTCGGTGTGTGTATGGCCACCTCCGGTCCCGGCGCCACCAACCTGGTGACCCCGCTGGCGGACGCCCAGATGGACTCGGTCCCGATCGTGGCGATCACCGGTCAGGTGCCGTCGAGCCTGGTCGGCACCGACGCGTTCCAGGAAGCCGACATCTCCGGCATCACCATGCCGATCACCAAGCACAACTTCCTGGTCAAGGACCCGATCGACATCCCGCGCATCCTGGCCGAGGCGTTCTACCTCGCCGCCTCCGGCCGCCCGGGTGCCGTCCTGGTCGACATCACCAAGGACGCCCTGCAGGCGCAGACCACCTTCTCGTGGCCGCCGGAGATGCGGCTGCCCGGCTACCGTCCGGTCACCAAGCCGCACGGCAAGCAGGTGCGCGAGGCCGCCAGGATGATCCTGGAGTCCAAGTCGCCGGTGCTCTACGTCGGCGGCGGTGTGATCAAGTCCGACGCCTCGGCCGAGCTGCTCGAGCTGGCCGAGCTGACCGGCATCCCGGTGGTCACCACCCTGATGGCGCGGGGCGCGTTCCCCGACAGCCACACCCTGAACATGGGCATGCCCGGCATGCACGGCACCGTCGGCGCCGTGGCCGCGCTGCAGCGCTCGGACCTGCTGATCACCCTCGGCGCCCGCTTCGACGACCGCGTCACCGGTCAGCTGGACTCCTTCGCGCCCGACGCGCGGGTCATCCACGCCGACATCGACCCGGCCGAGATCGGCAAGAACCGCCACGCCGACGTCCCGATCGTGGGCGACGCGCGTGAGGTCATCGTCGAGCTGATCGAGACCCTCAAGGCCGATCCGCAGTCCGGCGCCGCGCCGCTGCTCGACCTCACCGAGTGGTGGGGCTATCTCAGCGGGATCCGCGACAACTACCCGCTGGGCTGGAAGACCCCGAGCGACGGTTCGCTCTCGCCGGAGTTCGTCATCGAGACGCTGGGCCGGCTGGCCGGTCCCGACGCGGTGTACTGCGCCGGCGTCGGTCAGCACCAGATGTGGGCCGCGCAGTTCATCAAGTACGAGAACCCGCGCACCTGGCTGAACTCCGGTGGCCTCGGCACCATGGGCTACGCGGTGCCCGCGGCCATGGGCGCCAAGATGGGCACCCCGGAGAAGGAGGTCTGGGCGGTCGACGGTGACGGCTGCTTCCAGATGACCAACCAGGAGCTGGCCACCTGCGCCGTGGAGGGCGTGCCGATCAAGGTCGCGCTGATCAACAACGGAAACCTCGGCATGGTCCGCCAGTGGCAGACCCTGTTCTACGAACAGCGCTACTCCAACACCGATCTCGGCACGCACACCCTGCGGATCCCCGACTTCGTCAAGCTGGCCGAGGCGCTGGGCTGCGTCGGCATCCGCGTGGAGAAGGAAGAGGACGTCGAGGCCGCGATCCGGCAGGCGCAGGCGATCAACGACCGCCCGGTCGTGATCGACTTCATCGTCGGCAAGGACGCCCAGGTGTGGCCGATGGTCGCCGCGGGCACCAGCAACGACGAGATCATGTTCGCCCGCGGCATCCGCCCGCTCTTCGACGAGGACGAGCAGGTCTCCGAGCCCGCCGTCATCCACGAGGCGATGGAGCGCGAGCAGGCGGCCTTCGAGAAGGGTTCCCCGGAATGAGCACCACCCACACCCTGAGCGTTCTCGTCGAGGACAAGCCGGGCGTGCTGGCGCGTGTCGCGAGCCTGTTCTCGCGCCGTGGCTTCAATATCGAGTCGCTGGCCGTCGGCGGCACCGAGATCCCCGAGATCTCGCGCATGACGATCGTCGTGACCGTCGACGATCTGCCGCTCGAGCAGGTCACCAAGCAGCTCAACAAGCTGATCAACGTCATCAAGATCGTGGAGCAGGACGCCGACGCCTCGGTGGCCCGCGAACTGATCCTGGTGAAGGTGCGGGCCGACGCGTCGGTGCGCACCCAGGTGATCGAGGCCGTGCAGTTGTTCCGCGCCAAGGTGATCGACGTGTCGCCCGACGCGCTGACCATCGAGGCCACCGGCACCCGGTCCAAGCTGGATGCCCTGCTGCGCATGGTCGAGCCCTACGGCATCCGCGAGATCGTGCAGTCGGGCGTGGTCGCAGTCGGACGCGGTCCGAAGTCGATCACGGCCACCCGCTAACTTTTACCCACCAGAAATTATCCAGAAGGGACTCCACAGTGGCAGTCGAGATGTTCTACGACGACGACGCTGACCTGTCGATCATCCAGGGCCGCAAGGTCGCCGTGATCGGCTACGGCAGCCAGGGCCACGCGCACTCGCTGAGCCTGCGCGACTCCGGCGTCGACGTCCGCGTCGGCCTCGCTGAGGGTTCGAAGTCGCGGCCGAAGGCCGAAGAGGCCGGTCTGACCGTCGGCACCCCCGCCGAGGTTTCGGAGTGGGCCGACGTGATCATGGTGCTGGCGCCCGACACCGCCCAGGCGTCGATCTTCACCAACGACATCGAGCCGAACCTGAAGGACGGCGACGCGCTGTTCTTCGGCCACGGCCTCAACATCCACTTCGGTCTGATCAAGGCTCCGGCCAACGTCACCGTCGCGATGGTCGCCCCGAAGGGCCCCGGCCACCTGGTGCGTCGTCAGTTCGCCGACGGCAAGGGCGTCCCGGCCCTGATCGCCGTGGACCAGGACCCGACCGGCGAGGGCCAGGCGCTGGCGCTGTCCTACGCCAAGGGCATCGGCGGCACCCGCGCCGGCGTCATCAAGACCACCTTCAAGGAAGAGACCGAGACCGACCTGTTCGGTGAGCAGGCCGTCCTCTGTGGTGGTACCGAGGAACTGGTCAAGACCGGTTTCGAGGTCATGGTCGAGGCGGGCTACGCCCCCGAGATGGCCTACTTCGAGGTGCTGCACGAGCTGAAGCTGATCGTCGACCTCATGTACGAGGGCGGCATCGCGCGCATGAACTACTCGGTGTCCGACACCGCGGAGTTCGGTGGCTACCTGTCCGGTCCGCGCGTCATCGACGCCGGCACCAAGGAGCGCATGAAGGCGATCCTGGCCGACATCCAGTCCGGCGAGTTCACCCGCCGCCTGGTCGCCAACGTCGAGAACGGCAACACCGAGCTCGAGGGTCTGCGCAAGGCCAACGCCGAGCACCCGATCGAGGTCACCGGCGCCAAGCTGCGCAGCCTGATGAGCTGGGTCGACCGCCCGATCACCGAGACCGCGTAAGTTCTCGCTGTTCTTCTGAAGGGCCCGTTCGCCACGCGCGAGCGGGCCCTTCGGTTTGCCGGGCGTCCGCTGCGTTCCGGCCCGGCGCGGATCCTTGCTGTTGATCACCGATAGCGCGAGACTTGCTCGATGACGAACAAGACGGTGGAGGACTTCGCGGACGAAGCGGTCGAACAGGGAAAGGCGGCGCGCAAGCGGATCTCGCGCTCGGAGCTGGGGGAGTGGGGTGCGGGCCCGGATCGGGAGGACCCGGTCACCATTCTGGAGCGCCAGGCCGAGTCCAGGGTGCCGGAGCTGGTGCCGATCAGGTACGCCCGGATGAGCGTGTCACCGTTCACCTTCCTGCGCGGCGCGCCCGCGATCATGGCGGCGGATCTGGCGCAGAGCGCGAACAGCGGCCTCACCGTGCAGCTCTGCGGTGACGCCCACCTGTCGAATTTCGGTCTCTACGCCTCGCCGGAGCGCAATCTCGTCTTCGACGTCAACGACTTCGACGAGACCCTGCCCGGCCCGTTCGAATGGGACGTCAAGCGCCTGGCCGCGAGCGTCGCGGTCGCCGCCCGCGACAACGGCTGCGAGGACGATCGGGCCGCCACCGCCGCCGAGGCCGCCGCGCGCGGGTATCGCGAGGCGATGGACATGCTCGCCGAATCCGACAGCATGACCGTGTGGTACGAGCGGGTCGACGCCGATCAGGTCGCCGATCTGATCCGCAAACCCAAGACGCGCAAACGGTTCGACAAGACCGTCGACACCGCGCGGAGCAAGACCAGCCTGCAGGCGCTGAACAAGCTCACCGAGCCGGACGCCAACGGCGTCCCGCGGATCAAGAGCCAGCCGCCGCTGCTGGTGCCGATCGAGCTGGCCGACGGCAAGATCATCAAGGAGGTCTTCGCCGACTTCCGCCGGAGCCTGCCCGACGAGCGCCGCGTGCTGCTCGACCGGTATCGCGTCGTGGATCAGGCGATGAAGGTGGTCGGCGTCGGCAGCGTCGGCACCCGGTGTTTCATCGCGCTGATGATGGACAAGGAGTCGGGCGCGCCGCTGTTCCTGCAGATGAAGGAGGCCGAGACCTCGGTGCTCGCGCCGCACCTGAAGCCGAGCAAGTATCACCACCAGGGGCACCGGGTGGTCGTCGGTCAGCGGCTCATGCAGTCGGCCAGCGACGTCTTCCTCGCCTGGGCGACCGGTCCGGCGGGCCGGTTCTTCTACATGCGGCAGTTGCGCGACATGAAGGGATCCGCCGACGTCGGCACGATGACCCATCGTGAGCTGGCCCGGTACGCCGAATTGTGCGGCTCGGTCCTGGCTCGCGCGCACGCGCGCTCCGGTGACCGGGTGGCCATCGCCGCCTACCTCGGCGGCAACGATCGATTCGATCGCGCGATGGGCGAATTCGGCCTGTCCTACGCCGATCAGACCGTCACCGACCGGCACTCCCTGCTCGCCGCCATCGACTCCGGGCGGATCACCGCGGCCGCGCGCGCCTACTGAGCCGAGGCCACTACACTGGTTACCGATGAGTAAGTTCTTTGCCTCGGTGGACCAGGTGCAGGACCGGCTGACCGCGGCCGGCTACCTTCCGTCCCTCGACATCGCGACCGCGGTCTTCCTGGCCGATCACCTCGGCAAGCCGCTGCTGATCGAGGGACCGGCCGGTGTCGGCAAGACCGAGCTGGCCAAGGCCGTCGCCACGGCGGTCTCGGCCGAGCTCATCCGCCTGCAGTGCTACGAGGGCATCGACGAGGCCCGCGCGCTCTACGAGTGGAACCACGCCAAACAGCTGCTGCGGATCACCGCGACCTCGGGGGAGACCTGGGAGGGCACCCGCGACCACGTCTTCACCGAGGAGTTCTTGCTCGCCCGGCCGCTGCTGGCGGCCATCCGCAACCCCGATCCGACGGTGCTGCTGATCGACGAGCTCGACAAGGCCGATGTGGAGCTGGAGGGTCTGCTGCTGGAGGTGCTCGGCGACTTCCAGGTGAGCATTCCCGAGCTCGGCACGGTCACCGCCGTCCGCAAGCCCTTCGTGATCCTCACCTCGAATGCCCATCGCGACCTGTCCGAGGCGCTCAAGCGGCGCTGCCTGTACCTGCACATCGACTATCCGACGGCGGAGCTGGAGAAGGCGATCGTGCGGCTCAAGGTGCCCGAACTGGACGCGGCGCTGGCCGAGCCGGTCGTGGCCACGGTGAGCGCGCTGCGGCAGCTGTCCCTGCGCAAGGCGCCGTCCATCGCCGAAACCGTGGACTGGGCGAAGACCCTGGTCGCGCTGGGCAGCCGGACACTGAGCGCGGGGGTCGTCCGGGCCACGCTGGGTGTGCTGCTGAAGTATCAGTCCGATCATCGGGTGGCGATCGAGAAGCTCGGCCTCGACGAGCGGCCCGACGGCAGCGTGGTCCGATGACCGCCCCCGGTACGGCGTCGTGGTGACCATCGTGCCCGCGCACGGCGGGATCGCGGCGCCGATGTCCGATCGCCTGGTCGGCTTCGTCGGGTTGCTGCGTGAGCACGGCATCCACGCGGGCCCCAGCGAAACCGTCGACGCCGCCGCCACGATCGTCGCCCTCGGCACCGCGGACGCCCGGGTACTGCGCTCGGGGCTGGCCGCCTGTCTGCTGCGCCGCAACGGCCAGCGCACGGTGTTCGACCAGCTCTTCGACCTCTACTTCCTCGACGGGACCAGGCCGGTCGCGGCGGCGGGCGCGGACACCGATCCGCTGCGCGAGCGGGTGATCGCGGCCCTGATCCAGGGCGCCGACACCGCCGAACTCGCCAGGGAGGCGCTCAACACCTTCGGCGCCTACGGCGGCGCGGGGGAGAGCGCGGGGCGGGTCACCTCCGCGTCGGGCGCGGGCTGGTCGTCGTATCTGACGATGAAATCGCTGCGCCCGGACGAGATCTCCGAGCAGGTCGCCCAAACCATGGGCGGGACCGGACAATTCGACGCGGCGGTGCACACGATCGAGGCGCGTCGCCGGGTCGAGCGGTTCCGCACCGAGGTACAGGCCGAGGCCCGGCTGCGCTCGGCGCAGCTGCGCGGCACCGACTACATCGCGCGCCGCGGCGTCGAATCCGGTGCCGACAGTACGGATTTCCTGGGTGCCCGCGAACAGGACCTGGCCGAGATGCGCCGGCTCGTGCATCCGCTGGCCCGCAAACTCGCGACCCGGCTGGCGGTGCGCCGCAAGAAGGCCGTGCGCGGGCAGATCGACCTGCGCCGCACCCTGCGCCGGTCGATGGCCACCGGCGGTGTCCCGATCGATCCGGTGTTGCGTGCCCGCAGGCACGGACGCCCCGATCTCGTTGTGCTGGCCGATGTCTCGGGCTCGGTGACCGGTTTCGCCGAGTTCACCCTGCAGCTGGTGCAGGCCCTGCAGGACCAGTTCAGCAAGGTCCGCAGCTTCGGCTTCGTCGACGTGTGCGCCGAGATCACCGGCTACTTCACCCCGGGTGAACCGCCGCCCGCCGGCTTCGCGCGCGAGATCGTCCGCGACGCCGGGGTCGCCCGGTTCGGCTCGAGCAACTACGGCGAGGCCTTCCAGGGTTTCGTCGACCACTACCTCGACGCGCTGGGCCCGCGCACCTGCGTCCTCATCCTCGGCGACGCCCGCACCAACCGCACCGACCCGAATCTGGCCGCGCTGCAAGCGATGACCGAACGGGCCAAGGCCGTGTACTGGCTCAATCCGGAGCCGTCGCGCTCGTGGTCGACCGGTGATTCGGCCGCCCACGTCTACACCGACATCGTCACCATGCACGAATGCCGCACGGTGCGGCAGCTGGCCGAGGTGATCGGCCGGCTGCTGCCCGCGTGAGCGCGCGGTCGGTCAGCGCGCGCTGAGCCGCACCACCGCGTATTCGTGCTCGCTCTTGTCCTGGTACTTGCCGTACCGCGGCTGCGCGGCGGTGATCGACTCCCAGGCCGTGGCGCGGTCCGCGCCGGTGAGCACGTGCGGGGTGACCGGCAGCGGCGCCGCGCCGGGCAGCTCGATGGTGGCCTGCTCCGGGTGTCCCATCAGGTTGAGGTGCCAGTCGGGGTGCCCGTTCTTGCCACCCGAGGCCACCAGCAGCCAGGAGTCGCCGTCGGCGAACCAGGAGAGCGGGGTCTGGCGCGGCGCGCCGCTGCGGCGGCCGACGGTGTGCAGGATCAGCACGTCCATGCCCATGAAGGTGCCCTTGCCCGCGCGGACCTTGCGGTTCATCCTGGCGTTCATCCGGTGCTGCATCCACCGGGAGAAACCCCCGTGCGAGTTCTTCTTTGCGGACTGGTTGGTGGTCATCTCGAAGGTTTCCTTTCGGTGGATCAGGACGGGTCGGGGGAGGGGTGGGGCTCAGCCCCAGGCGCCGGCGATCTGGCGGGTGGTGGCGTTGAGCCGGTTGAACATGTTGGTGACGCCGATCATCAGCACGATCGAGGCGAGCTGGCGCTCGTCGAAGTAGCTGGCGGCCGCGTCCCAGATCTCGTCGGTGACGGCGTTGGGGCGGTCGGCCAGGCGGGTCGCCGCCTCGGCCAGTTCGAGCGCGGCGCGCTCCTCGTCGGTGAAGTACGGGGTCTCGCGCCAGGCGACGACCGTGGCGAGGCGATCCTCGCTGACACCGGCTTTGCGGGCGGTCTTGGTGCCGCCGTCGACGCAGGCGCTGCAACCGTTGATCTGGCTGACCCGCAGGTGCACCAGCTCCAGGATCTCGCCGTCGACGCCGCCGGTCTGCACCGCCTTCAGCACCTGCTGGATCGGGCCCATCGCGTCGGTGAGGACCATGGCCGGGTTCTGCATCCGAGACTGCATGTCGTGCTCCTTGTTTCCGTTGTGCTCCGCTGCTTGCGGTGTGACTCAATAACAGCCCGCCGGGCGACGGAACACGATGGCTGTGGGACACTGTGGGACAGTGGAAAACGGCCCTGACCTCCCGATTGTCATCGGGAAACTCGATGATCCGGGCCGGGACAACGACAGTGGGAAATGGTGGTTGTGCAACAGCAGACGGCAAGGGCCTACCCGCAGGACGAACTCGCGGCGCGCCTGCGCCTGATCCAGGAGCTGTCGGGTCGCGGCGTGCGCGCGCTGGCGCGCGACACCGGGCTGAGCTCGTCGTCGCTGTCGCGCTACCTCAGCGGGCAGACGGTGCCGCCGTGGCCGGCCGTGCTGGAACTGTGCCGCCTGGTCAAACGCGATCCGCGCCCGCTGCGGCCGCTGTGGGAGCGCGCCAACAACCCGCTGCCGGCGCCGCCGAAGACGAGCCGCCAGGTCGCCCCGCCGAGCCCGCCCGCCGACGCCCCGCCGCCGCCGCGCAACGACCTGCCCCGCGACGTCCCCGACTTCACCGGCCGCGACCAGGCCATGGCCGATGTGCTGGCCGCCGTCCGGGCCGACCGGGTGGTCGCCATCGACGGGATGGCCGGGGTCGGCAAGACCTCCCTGGCCGTGCACGCCGCGCATCAGCTGACCGCCGAATATCCCGACGCCCAGCTCTATCTCGACCTGCACGGCTTCACCGACGGCCGCCAGCCGCTCGACCCCGACGCCGCGCTGCGCGCGCTGCTGGCCGCCCTGCAGGTGCCCTCGGAGAAGGTGCCGCAGGACGGCGGGGTCGAGCTGCGGGCGGCGTGCTGGCGCTCGGAGCTGGCCCGGTTGCGCGCGGTCGTCGTGCTCGACAATGTGGCCGACGCCGCGCAGGTCAGCCAGCTGCTGCCGGGCGCGGGCGCGTCTGTTGCCATCATTACCAGCCGCAATCGGCTGCTCGAGCTCGACGAGGTGCCGCCGGTGACCCTCGACGTGCTCACCGCCGAGGAGAGCGCGGAACTGCTGGTCCGGGCCAGCGGCGACGCGCGCGGACCCGACGGCAGGCTCGCGCGGGAACCGGAGCAGGCCGCCGAGGTGCTGCGGCTGTGCGGCAATCTGCCGCTGGCGCTGCGGCTGGCCGCGGCCCGGCTGCGGCATCGTCCTGGCTGGTCGGTCGGCATCCTCGTCGAGCGAATGGCCGAGGGCGCCACCGAATTCGACACCGCGTTCGGCATGTCGGTGCGCCAGCTCAACCGCGATCAGCGCAGGTTGTTCCGGCTGCTCGGCCTGATCCCGGGATCCACCTTCACCGACTACGTCGCCGCCGCGGTCGCCGATGTGCCGCTGCGCACCGCGCGCGCCATGCTCGAGGACCTCCTCGACGCGCACCTGGTCCAGCAGCCGGCCGAGGGCCGCTACCGCCTGCACGATCTGGTCCGCCAGCACGCCCGGCACGCGAGTTCCGAGCAGGATTCCGACGTCGATCGCGAGCGCGCGCTGGGCCGGATCCTCGACTACTACGTGCACACCGCGGCCGCCGCCGACGCCGCGATGCCGTTCCTGTCGCCCACCCGCCCGGTCTCGGCGGGCTCGCCCCCGGCCGACCTACCGGTGTTCCCGCACCGCGACGCCGCGTTCTTCTGGTTCGTCTCCGAGTACACCAACCTGATGGCGGTGTTCTACGCGGCCGTCGAGGTGGGCGCGAACGTCCATGTGTGCGAGCTGCCGCGGTTCATGCGCGCGTTCTTCGCCCGGCGCTGCGGCACCACCCATCTCAACGCGCTGTTCGAGCAATCCCTCACCGCCGCAAAGCATCTCGGTGATCCACGGCAGCTCGCCGAAGCGCACAGCGACCTCGGTTTCGCCCGCTACAACGCGGGCCGGATGAGCGAGGCGGCCGCCGCCTACGCCGCCGCGGCCCCGCTGATCTCGGCCGCGGGCGACCCGCTGCCGCGCGCCGAGCTGACCATGCGCTGCGCCCACTTGCGCTGGGACGAGGGCGATACCGAGGAACCGCTCGAACTGTTCCGCCAGGCCCGCGACCTCTACGCCGACAGCGGGTGCCCGATGAGCGCCGCCGACGCCATCGCCAGCGAGGCCTGGGCCGTGCTGCAACTGGGCCATCGCGAACAGGCCGCGGCCCTGGCCCGCGAGGCACTCGACCTCCCCGCGGGCGACCCGTCCTGGCCGCCGTCGCTGCAGGCCCAGATCACCCTCGGGGTGGCCATCGCCGCCGACGAGCCGGAGGAAGCGCTCGAGCACCTGAGCAGCGCGCTGGCCCTGGCCCGCGCCGACGGCCACAAGCACAACGAGGCCTGGGGCCTGAACTGCCAGGGGGTCGCGCTGCGCCGGATGGGCCGCTACGAGGCGGCGCTGGCCAGCCATCGCGAGGCGTTCGCCCTGCTCGACGACCTGTTCGAGGAGCACTGGAAGATCCACTTCCTCAACGGCTACGCCGAAACCTGCCGCCTCGCCGGCCTGCCCGACGAGGCGCTGCGCCTGCATCGCCACACCCTGGAGCTGGCGCCGAGACTCGGCTACCGACTCGAGGAGGCGCTGGCCCACCAGGGCATCGCCGAGGTCCTCGAATCGACCGACCCGGACGCCGCCGCCGAGCATCGCGCGGCGGCCGAGGCCATCCAGTCCGAGCTCAGCCCATCGACTTCGCCCCGTCGAGGGATTCCCGGATGATGTCCGCGTGGCCGGAGTGCTGCGCGGTCTCGGTCATGATGTGCATGAAGACCCGGCGCGCGCTCCAGCGTCCGCCGGGCTCGAACCAGGGCGCCTGCGACAGCGGCTGAGTCACGTTCAGGTCGGGCAGCGTGCGCACCAGTTCGTCGGTGCGCGCGGCCACCCGCTCGTACTCGGCCAGCACGCCGGCGAGGGTCTCGTCCGGGCGCAGGACGAAGGCGTCGCCCCACGCGGCGATCTCTTCCTCGGTCATCGCGGAGAAATCGGGCGCGGCCTCGGGCCCGTCGAGGATGAACGTCGCCCAGTTCGCCTCCACCGCCGCCACGTGCTTGATCAACCCGCCCAGGGTCAGCTCGCTGGCGGTGGTCCGCGTCCTGGCCTGCTCGTCGGTCAGCTCGCGGGTGGTGAAACGCAGGAAGAACCGGTGCTTGGCCAGCATCTCCAGCAGGTCGGAGCGCTCGGCGTCGAGGAGGGTGGGAGTTGTGTTCGTCATGAAAACCAAGGTAGAACCCATTGCGGTCACTTTCTGTCCGCAATGTGCGCGAGAATGAAAAACATGGCCGACACGAGCGCACGCACCCTCCGTCTGCTGTCGCTGCTGCAGACCCATCGCTACTGGCCGGGCACGGAACTCTCCGGGCGCCTGGGTGTTTCGGCGCGCACCCTGCGCCGCGACATCGACCGGCTGCGCGACCTCGGCTACCCGGTGGACGCTCGTCCCGGCGTCGACGGCGGCTACCAGCTCGCCGCGGGCGCCGCGCTCCCGCCGCTGGTCCTCGATGACGACGAGGCCGTCGCCATCACCGTCTGCCTGCAAGCCGGGTCGCAGGGCGCGGGCGACGGCCTGGCCGAGCCGTCGATCCGCGCCCTGGCCAAACTCGTCACCGTCCTGCCGACCCGCCTGCGTCGCCGGGTCGACGCGCTGCGCGCGATGACCGTCTCCACCGGCTGGAACGCCGTCCCGCTCTCCGACGTCGACCCGGCCGTCCTCACCGACCTCGCGCTGACCTGCCGCGGCGAGGAACGCCTCACCTTCACCTACACCGCCGCCGACGGCCGCACCAGTACCCGCGAGGTCGAACCGCACCGCCTGGTCTCGCTGGGCCGCCGCTGGTATCTCGTCGCCTACGACCTGACCCGCCACGACTGGCGCAACTTCCGCGTCGACCGCCTCAGCGCCTCGCGCGCCACCGGCGTCCGCTTCCGTCCCCGCGAGCTGCCCGCCCCCGACGCCGCGGAGTTCGTCCGCGCGGGAATCGGTTCCCGCCGAACGGGTTACACCGTCACCGCCGAGATCGAAGCGCCCGCCCTCGACGTGCACGCCCGCGTCGGCCGCTGGTGCGTCGTCACCGCCCTGCCCGCCGACCGCACCCACATCGAGATGACCGTCGACAACCTCGACTGGCCGATGCTGTTGCTGGGCAAGGTGGCGGCCGAGTTCCGGGTCCTCGGACCGCCGGAACTGACCGAGCGAGTGGCGGAATGGGGAGCGCGGTTCAACGCCGCGTCCTAGCCCTCAGGCCCTGGTCGCGCAGGGGTGATAGTCCGCGGAACCTGGCTCGGTGGCGTCGGGCGAGATCGTCGCGACCGTCACCAGCGTCGCGTACACGCCGACCCCGACGAGCGCGAGGCCCGCCACCGTGATCGCGCCCGGTCTCCACCGCCCGGGGACGCGGGTCAGCGCCACGATCAGCCCGGCCAGCAGCACCACGGTGCCGAGCAGCAACCCGGCCCCGAGGGAGTTCAGCAGCACCGCCCCGCCGGGAACGTCGACCACGGTCGCGCAGTGCGCCGCGAGCAACGCGCGTTTCCGCTCGCCCAGCAGCGAGTCCGCGGCGACGAGCGCGCCGACCGCGCCACAGAATGCCGCCACCGCGGCACCGACGAAGACCAACGGCCCGCGTGTCACTACCAGAACTCCTCGCATCGAGATGATGCGCTCATTCTGGATATCCCGCACCGCCGCTGGCAATTCCACGGCGGCCAGGGCCCGCCCCGACCCGGAGGACGGGCCCCGATCGCTCAGTCGCAGCTACCGAACGCACCGTGCGGCAGCAGCTGATGCAGCCACTTCCGCAGCGGGTTGTGTCCCAGATGCAGGCCGTTGTCGTGGTCGTGCCAGCCGCGGTCGACGAACTCGGCAGCGGCGGGCGCCTGCTCGGCCTGCGCGCCGGCCGGACCGGCGACACCGACGAGTGGGAGGGCGAGGAACGCGCCGGTCAGCGCGAGTCGGAGCAGACGACGGTGGGGTTGTTTCGAGCTCACAGGTGAAATCCTTTCGAACCAGATCTTGCAGGGCTACACCCTGCCCCAGATTCCCGCCCCTGTCGTGCCCTGATCTGTCAGGCCCGGTATCCATCCTGCGGGCGATGATCCTGCAGGGGCACGCGATGTCCCTGCGGAGGGCCCTGATTCGGTGACGAGCTGTCCGGACGCTGGGCGTCGGGACTCAGCGGTGCGCTGGGATAGGGAGCCTGGGCGTCGGGCCGAGGGGCGTCCGGTGCGGGTTGGGCCCCGCCCGCGTTGGGCGCACCGGGTGCAGGTTGGGCGCCTATGGAGGGCACACCGGGCGCGGGGTGAGCCCCCGCGTAGGGCGCACCGGGTCGGGGCTGGATGCCCGCGTAGGTCGCACTGGGTGCGGGTATGGCCCCGACGGAGGGTGCACCGGGCGCCGGGTGGGCGCTCGCGTTGGGCGCACCCGGTGCGGGTTGGGCGCCTATGGAGGGTGCACCGGGTGCGGGGTGGGCGCTCGCGTATGGCGCGCCGGGTGTGGGCTGAGCGCTCGCGTAGGGCGCGCCGGGTGCGGGTTGGGCGCCCGCGTAGGGCGCGCCGGGTGTGGGCTGAGCACCCGCGTAGGGCGCGCCGGGTGTGGGCTGAGCACCCGCGTACGGCGCACCAGGTGTGGGTTGGGCGCTCGGATACGGAGTGCCCGGCGTCTGCTGCCCGCCCGGATGAGGCGCATCGACGAGCGGCCGCATCCCGGGATGCGGTGCACCGCCGACGAACTGAGCCCCAGGAAGTTGGCCATGGAGCGCGTGCTGCGGCGCGCCCGGCCCGGGTCGGCCCGGCGCACCGGCCACCGGCACCATCCCCCGCGCCCACGCCCCACCAGGCGGCCGCTGTGCTGCGGCCCCCTTGCACCACCGCTTGGTCGACGGCAGCACCGCGAGCACGAACGTCACCACCGGAAACACCAACAGCAGCACCGACACCACCCACGGCAGGTTGCGCTCCATCGAGTACAGCCCGTTGAACACCGACTGTCCCAGCACCACGTCGATATGCCGCCCGATCGGCAGGTCGTACTGGATCAGCTGAACCGCGGTCGACAGCGCCGTCACCACATACGCGCCCACCGTCCCGACGCTCCCCAGCATCACCATCGTCGGCCCCGCCGCACGCCGCCGGAACACCAGAATCGCCCCCACCAACAGCGCCACCGCGGACACCACGTCGACCAGCAAGGTCACCCCGGACACCACCGACACCCACCCCGGCGCGATCCCCCACCCGAACACCCCGGTCTCACTCCGCACCATCTTGTACAGACCGAACACCACCCCCACAACCCCGGCGATCCCCCCGAGCAGTGCGAGCACCGCCGCCACCACGGCCGTCCCCCCACTGGCCGGCCGCTGATCGGCAACCCTGTACATCCGCTCCTCCTCGCTGTTTCCGGTCGACCCCACCCTCTCCCGAATCCGCCCAGCTGTCCTGTCCACCGAGCCCGCGAGAGAGCCCGCCGCCCCTACCCAGTTACCCCGAGCGGCGGGCGACTACACGATGTCCGCGTCCGAGCCATCGGTCCGCTCAGCCGTTGCGATACCGCTGCATCCGCCGCCGCCGGAAGAACAGCTGATCCACCGCGACCGGATCCACCGCGGCCGTGATGTCCGCCAGCCGGGTGTCGTAGTGGTGCTCGTGGATGCACCGATGCAGATGCGCCCGCCGCTCCGGCACCAGATCCGACCACACCGCGCCGAATCGCCCCTGCGCGTCGGCCCCCGACACCGCGACCAGATCGAGCAGCGCGGGCCAGGACCCGGTCTCGGTGGCGTGCGCGGGCAACTCCGCGACCGTCGCGTCCGACAGCGCCGCCAGCGCGTACCCGACGACACCCCGAATGGTCTCGTCCATCCGCGACATCAACACGAACAGCCCCCGCCAGCTCCCCACGTCACTGCGATCGTCGAGCGGCGCGACCAGCCCGACCCCCACCCCCGGATCACCGAACACCGGATTCCCCACCAGCGTCCACAGCCCGAGCGGCGTGAGATGCCCGACCACCGTGAGGAACTCGGGCACCGCCCCCACCTCGATCGCGTTCCGCACCAGATTGGCGACCTCCCGCTGCGAGGCGCTGCCGAACAGCACGTCACCGACCCGGCTGATCACATCCGGCGCGCACCGCGAGAACACCGACAGCGCGGCGTGTTGCAGCGCGGGCCGCCCCGCCATCACCGCCTGCGCCATCCGCGGGATCCGCCGATGCGGCCCATCGAGCAACTGCCGGATGACCGAGCTCAGGATGTCGGAGTCGTAGGAGTACGCCGCCGAGTGGATCAGCCCCGCGTCGTCCTGCACGTCGGCCTCGACGGCGGCGATCAATTCCGGTGTGGCACAGGACAGGAACGGCCCCGCCGTCACGTAGTCACACCGCCGCAGCAG
Organism: Nocardia sp. NPDC058244; assembly: GCF_042882065.1. Classification (NCBI taxonomy): domain Bacteria; kingdom Bacillati; phylum Actinomycetota; class Actinomycetes; order Mycobacteriales; family Nocardiaceae; genus Nocardia; species Nocardia sp. NPDC058244. Next base: position 18,900 of record NZ_JBHVWX010000006.1, read on the forward strand.
CTCGTTGACGATCTCCACCACCGGCCCCGGCGGCGCCACGTCCGCCAGCTGCGCGATGGCCCGCGGATCCAGATAGGGCGCGCAATCCGCCGCGTACCCCGGGTCCAGCATCATCAACGTCTCCGCGGCCTTGACCGGATGCTCCACCCCCACCGACCCCGCCGCCCGCCCGGTCGTCATCGGCGGAACCAGCCGCTGTACCAGCGGAATCGAGATCGACAGCGGAATGAACGGCACCAGCGCGCTGATCCGCCGAAACGTCTCGGTGTGCTGATCGAACAGCACCCCCGCGATCTGCTGCTGCAACTCGTGCAACCGATCGGCCCCCAGATACCGCAGATGCTGCACCCGTTGCGGATGCACATGCAGCGTGCGAGCCAGCAGGATCAACTGCGCCCGCGTCGTCAGATCCGTCATCTGCCGCCGAACATGATCTTCTTCGTCACCGCGCGAAACGGCCGCGGCAACGCCCCCAACATCGAGTCGATCGACTTGTCCAGCGCCTTCGCCTCGAACGTCACCGCCGCCCGCATCAACTCGAACAGATCCCGAGCCTCATCGGCAGGCAAACTCTGTAGCGAAGGCAGCGTCGCGGGCACGCCACCCTCACGGTCACTTCGACTCATCATGTGACTCCTGGGTAACGCGAACTCCCCACCGAGCATGCCGTCTCCCCCCACCCCCGACCACAACTTCGCGAATATCTGTGCACAGCAACGAAAACAACGGCACGAATACATGTGAACCGACGTCCCACCGACGATGTTCAAGGACTATGTCTATCGGCAGTGAGCTCGCGCCGATTCCTACCTAGCCCGCACTACGGGGTTATCCATGTCTTGACGACGACTGATTAGACAGATCGCGGTTGGAGTGTGGCCGAGTCGCGCAGGTTTTGGCACTGTTGCTGAGGGCTGCATCGACTGGCTATCGCCATGTGGTGCGGCTGCGCTGTCGGACTCAGGGGGTTGGGGCATGGCCAGGGTGACGAAGGTCGTCAAGAATTCGCAGCGAATCCGACCACACAGCGCCGAATCGAGTGTGGAGTGCCGATACCAGGAGATCACCGACGGCGACGGCGAGAAGCTGTTGCACCTGTCGACGTTCGGATCCAAACATCGAGCGTCCGAACCGAAGAGCAGTCAATCGCTGCAGGTTGATCGGACGATCGGGATCAGCCTCGTCGAGTTGTTCTGCGAGACGTTCGGGTTGGCCGCGCCCGGTGACGACTACGAGCCGCGTCTGGTCGAGGCGTACCGCGCCAATCCGGCCCTGTTCCGCCAGCTCATCGCCGAAGATGTCACCGCGAACGACGTCATCGGATGGGCGCACCGTCGGGTGCAGGTCGAACGATTCCGACGACTGATGACCGACGACGACGCCTTCGCCGAGGAGGCCGCCGAGATTCCCGGCAAGGGCACGGAGAAAGTGTGGCAGCGCTTCTTCGAGCAGAATTCGTGGATTCTGGGCACCTCGCTCGCTACCCAGCTGTTGACCTCGTGGAGCGACGATCGGCTGGAACAAGTGGTCGCCGGCTATTCGATCGCGGAGGTCGGCAAACGGACCGACGCGTTGATGCTCACCGCGGGTCGGGTGCGGTCGATGGTTTTCGTCGAGTTCAAAACGCATAAGACCGAGCTGCTTCGGGAGAGGGAGTACCGCTCCGGCGTGTGGATGCCGTCGTCCGAACTCTCGGGAGCGGTTGCCCAGGTGCAGTCGACGGTTCACCTCGCCACGAAGACGATCCACGACCGACTGCAATCGAAAGACGCCGAGGGCTTCTATGTCCCGGACGACTGGACCTACATGCTGCGGCCGCGTTCCTATGTGGTGGTCGGGCAGCTGGGTCAGTTCCTCGCCCCGTCCGGGGGGCATCACGAGCAGAAGATCCGATCGTTCGAGCTGTACCGCCGCGACCTGACATCGCCCGAAGTCGTCACCTTCGACGAGCTACTCGCCAAAGCCGAATGGATGGTGTCGACCCCGTTCGCGGGCTAGTCACGAACCTGCCCTGGCTGGGGCATGCCGCCCCTGCGTGTCGCGTGTAACGGTCATCTCGCCGGCCCCGGGACAGTTCTACGAATATTGGTGCCGGTGATGCGGGGTGACGATGATGGGCGACTGGCAGTTCGATGTGCCGACGATGGGGCGGAAGTGCCTACCGCCAGTCGCTCGGCATTGGAGGCGCAAGCCAGTCAAGGCACGGTTACGGCTACGACAGCACCGAGCTCACGACCCTTCGGTACCGCTTCACCACCCTCGACGCTGACCGACTCCAGTGCGTTACCTACCTCTGGCGGGCGGTGCGCTTCCAGCTCGTCTTCGACGCGGCGGGCAGGCTGGCTTACCGACGCTATCCAGGTCGATCGCGCTGCGTACGGCGCGATCGATCCTCGGACCCGACAGGAAATCGGTCAGAGCCGCGCCGGCGGCACCGCCCAGCGTATGGACCTCCTCGGCGAGGTCGTCAGCCGCGTCCGTGCAGTAGCTGCCGAGACGAACCGCACCGCTATCCGCTCCGTAGCCTGGTGCGCCCACATCGCCTTGTCCATGTTCGGAGCGGGTGCAGGATCGGATGACAGTGCCGTCTATCCACGCATATGCCCCGGGTCCCGTCAGGGCGGCCTTGACGCTGCTTGCTGACCGTTAAGAATCCCTCATCGAACTAGCTGACGATGCTCGCTTCCGCGGGCGGGCGAGGACGGCCGCGACGCCATCCAACACGCCCGCTATGGGTCGCCTCCTTGTCCAGGCGTGGCCAACTGGCTGATGCTACTGGGCGCTTGGTGCGTTCAGCGGTGCTCCGCAGGAATCCGAGTCGATCGCGGTGGTGTCGGAGCCGAGCAGCCTGTGGATCGTTCGAGGACTTCCGAGCCTTCCTTGGCCGCTGTCGTGACGATTTCGTCGGCGGTTGCTGTGCGACCTTGCTCCGCCGAAGTCGCTACATCGAGCATGCGTTCGATTGCGCCGTTCCGCGGTATGGTTTCCGCTATGTCGCAGCAGCCCAGCGAGGAAGTCCACGAGCGCACCAGCGTAGAGCTCTTCGCGGGCGGTGGCGGGTTGGCGATGGCCGTTGGCCGGGCCAAGTTTCGGCCGCTCCTATTCAACGAGTTCGCGAAGCGCGCGTGTGAGACGCTCGCTGACAACGCGGCCAGACGTGTCGAAATTGGTGCCACGCCGTGGATCCCCGTGGGTGAGCAGCGCCCGCCCCTGGTGGAGGGGGATGTGGCGAAGGTTGATTTCGAGTATCTTCGTGGCCGAGTCGATGTTCTCGCTGGTGGCCCGCCGTGTCAGCCGTTCTCCCTCGGTGGGGCGGCGCGCGGCGACGAGGACGACCGCAACGGCTTCCCTCACATGTTTCGCGCCATCCGCGAGATGCGCCCCAAGGCGGTGATCTGCGAGAACGTGCGTGGCCTATTGCGCCCGTCGTTCAGGCCGTACTTCGACTACATCGAGCGGGAGCTGTCTCTCCCGTTTGAGCGACGGGCCGAGGGATCAGACTGGGAGGAACACAACGCGATCCTTCGTGGACTGTCGAACTCCTCGTCGATTCCGGAAGACGAACGGTATGAGGTGGATCACTTCCCAGTGAATGCCGCCGACTACGGCGTACCGCAGATCCGAAACCGGGTGATACTCATCGCCTTTCGCCGGGACCTCGGCGTCGACTTTGACAGGTTCCGGGAACTCGTGCGCCCCACGCACTCCGATGCGCGTCTGTACGCGGACATGCACGACGGCACGTATTGGGATCGGCACCGGAGGGCGAACATCCCTGCGGCCGTGCGGAAATCGGCCGTAAGCCGGATCCCTCCTATGTCCCAGAGACCGCTGCTGATGGACGAACCGCATCTTCAGCCGTGGCGGACCTTACGTGACGCGCTGCTCGGCGACGAGGCCAATGGAATCCCGCCCCTGCCGGAAATCCCTCTACATCATCTGGACCGCAAGGACCACTGGAGGGATCTTGCCAAAAGGCACTGGAGCCCCGTGACCAGGGCGGTCGTGGTCACGGACCACGTCGGCTGGCCGGACGCGCGAATCTATCAGGGCCATACACCGAACGAGCTGGACCGGCCGGCGAAGACGGTCAAGGCGGGAGTGCACGGCGTTCCTGGCGGAGAATCGGTGATGCGGCTCGACGACGGGACCCATCGCTACATGACAGTCCGCGAGACGGCCAGGGTGATGACGTTCCCTGACGACTGGGCGCTCTCTGGCCCTCGCGGCGAGAAGATGAGGCAACTTGGGAACGCGGTGCCGGTCCGGCTTGGCGAGGTATTCGCGACCGCAGTGGCCATGGTACTCACAGAGGCGGAGGCCAGGGTCGCCGAAAGGGCCAAAGGCGAGAATTAGGTACGACGGTGACTGGATTGAACCCAAACCGGTGGCACGACGGGATACCACCGGACAGCGCGTGGAAGTGTCGGCCCGGGTTGGACAGGGCCAAGCGGACCGCGGAGCAGGACAGAGCTGCGGGCGGAAACCGCAACCGGCTGGTAGGGCTCGACGACGACCGGGTCGCCCATGCATCAGTCGTTTTGAAGGTGTTGCCACGTACGCGCCGGATCCGCGCCTACGTTCGCTGGTACGACCGTGACAGGACTGTCACGCGCTACGTCGGGGAGGTCGATGCCAGTACGCGGAGGGGGAACCTCGAGCAGGCATGGAAGTCGGTTATCGCGATGGGACTTCTGCCGGCTCCGACCGACACGGCGGGTTCCTGGGCGAGCGCCCCTGCGGTTCGGGCTGTGATGCGAGGCAACAAGAGCCGCAACACCAAGCCGGAACTCACGTTGCGCAAATACCTTTGGGCGCGAGGCCTCCGGTATCGGGTCGACGCGCGACCACTTCCGCAGCTCCGGCGACGAGCTGACGTCGTCTTCGTGGGTGCACGGGTCGCGGTCTTCGTGGACGGTTGCTTCTGGCATGGTTGCCCGGATCATCACAGGCCGTCACGGAAGAACGCCGAGTTTTGGGAAGGCAAGATCGCGGATAATCGCGAGCGTGATGCCGACACCGACGTTCGACTCGTCGAGGCGGGGTGGACCGTCCTCCGAATCTGGGAGCACGAGGACCCGGCCGCAGCGGCCATTCGTGTCGAGGACGCGGTGCTCCAGCACCGGCACAACCCCTCCGCTAACACGGTCGTTCGCACTACCACTTCGGCTCGGCCTCGCTCGCCGTAATCGAGGCGCGGACGCGGCCGGAGGGGACTAGATCGTTGGTCAGACAGTCGCTCAACAGAATCTGCTGTCTCGGCCAGTCCAGCTTGGCTGGACGAACATAGGCCGTTCCAGCATCGATCCGGTTGACGTGGCTTTGGCCACCCCGATGCTCCAGAGTTTGCCCTGGTCACGGGTACCATCCGGAAGCTAGGAGTTCCAGACTCCCAATCGGGGCACGAAGACCTGAGTCGACCACGCTACACCGTCGCTCACAACGAGGTACTCCGAACTCTCCGACAACGGATTTGAATTTCCGTCGGCAGCGCTTCCGGCTAGAATTTTGCAGCGCTTCAGGGTCGGTCGATGAGGGGAAGTCAGTATGCCGCTTGAGGTCAACAAACACGTCCAACGCATACGTCGCTACCAACCATTCGACGCCGATGCCTCCGAGATGATCTACGAGCAGCAGGCGGACTCTACGCAGACGCTGTTCACTGTCGCCACGCTCCCCTATCTACAGGCGGCTATCGAGAGGCCGACGACGAAAACCATCGTCCTGACCGGGGACGCCGGACACGGGAAGACGAGTCTGTGCGCCAGCCTTCTCGCTGAGCTGCGGTCCGATACGGCGTCGGTCACGACCGAAGCCGCCCGGAAGGCGGTCTTCCGTGAGCTGTTGGATGCCGGCGACGCGAGCCGCCCGATCGGCTGGACCCATGCCGGTCGGCCGCTGTACATCATCAGAGATCTCAGTGAGCTCAGCGTGCCGATCGGGGCCGAGACGCTCGTGAAGCTGCTCGATCCTCCGGATGGGGGTGTTGCGATCATCTGCGCCAACGAGGGCCAGCTACGCAAGTGTGTCGCCGAGGACGACACCGGGCGCGCGAGGATTCTGGTGACTACACTCGCGGCCGGTATCATGCGAGGACAGGTCAGCGACCCTGACGGCCTGGTCACGGTCATCAACCTCAACTACCAGTCCGTCGCGGCCGACAGCCGCAGCGGCGGACTGATCCAGTGGGTCCTTAAGCAATGGACGATGCAACAGCGGTGGAAGACCTGCGAGACCTGTGATGCGCGAAACGTCTGCCCAATCCTGGCCAACCGCAACGAACTAAGCGACCCCACTCGTGGGCCTCAGCGCAGGACCGCGATCCGAGACGTGTTCGCTGCGGCCGAGCGCACCGGGGCCGTTGTCACTACCCGTCAGGCGCTTTCAGTAACCAGCTACATGCTGACTGGCGGCATGTCTTGTGGAGACGTCCATGCTAAGTACAGAAGGTCGCACACGGACACGTCCTGGCAGGCTCCCCACATGTATCACCAGGCACTCTTCGGAGACCAGCTGACCCAGCAGCAACGTCATCGGGTTGCAACTTTCCTGGCCTTGCGAAAGTTGGACCCGGGCAAGGTCTCTCGCCGCCAAGTCGACGACCAACTGGATCCAGACGCGGCCGGCGACTTCCCTCCCTCGGACGCCAGTAGCTACCTACAGAAGGTCCGTACGAATCGAGAAGTTCAGCGACAGGCCGAACAGTTGCGTGGCTTGTACACGTTCCTTCGACGGGCTGACTTCTTCAACTGTGACAACAACAAGGACCGGTTCGCCCGCATGGGCCTGCTGGCCGGGGACGATTTCATCAGTGTCGAGGATGAGAATCGGGACCCGGCAGACACCCGAGTGCGAGATGGGTTCCTCAAGGGCCTGGAGGCTGTCCAAGGTATCTACCGAGCAGGGCGCAACCCCGATTTCTTGATACTCGACCCAGCGTTCCTTACACACCACGCCCGCGCTGCCGTGATCTCTCGGCGGGAGACAAGTAAGGACATCGAGGTCGTCGACCAGGTGACTCAGTGGCAGCGGGAAAGTCAGACGAACCTCACTCCGGAGATGCAGGACGCCGTAGAGTGGCTGAACCGGGCTATCTACATCCGAATCCCGGCCGTCTCCCCGGGCGATGCCGCGGTTTCCGTGGAAGCCGATCTTCTCCGCTTCGAGATGCTGACACGGTGGGCTGCGGGCCTGCGGAGCGAGGTCCAGCATGAGGCGGAGATCCGGGGTTTGAGCGCATCCCTCGCTCGGCTCACCGATTCGACGGACAACGTCAAAGAGATCCAGGTGCTGGTTGGCGACGAGATGAGGAAGCTCATGATCGACGTCGGCGACAAGATCAGATCGGTGCGTGCGTGATGGTGGCTGACTATTCCAGGTCCGAGGTCGTCCGTGGCCTCTTCGGCGTGAATCTTGAAGAGCACGGCCGGGGATTTTATATACCGCTTGAGATGCTCGCTATCGCCCGTGGTGTCTACCTAGCGCATCAGGACGACCCGGATAGATTCGCGGGACTTCTGGCGGATGGAGATGACACAGCTTTCAAGCGCACCTCGCACGACTTGGCGCGGCGGATCGCCACCAAGACTGTCATCGCCGAAGGCGACGAGGAACTCGGCAAGGCCATTGATCTGGACTCGAGTGAGACACTCGCGACGCTGCATGCCCTGTTCTCGTCTCTGTTGGTCGAAATCCCGGGGCGTCGTGTCCAACCCAGCTGGTTCGCCGCGCACTTCTATCCGTTCGTCGGTGAGCTCATCCACTACGACGCGGTTGACCGGAGGATCAAGCAAAGCGATGCCTCTAGGGGCTCAAGCGCAAAGAAGCGGGCACTGGCTAGCAGGGTCTCAGCTGGAACCAGCACCAAGGCTCCGAATATAGAGCGCTACCTCTTTCGCGATGGTGGTACCTGGGCCTACAAGGTCCTACGCACCGACCGTGACCTTGACCGCAAGGAGTTGACCCGCCAGGGTCTCACCGAGCTCGTACGGGACAGCGGCACGCCCCTCGGCGATCTCGCCAAGGCCCTCAGCGCACACGACTTCGCCTCCGACGACGGGCCCATGAGAAACTCGGATGCGGAGATTGAGCTTCACGAGAATCTCAGCCCGTGGCCCGATCTGCTGAGAGAAGGGACCCGCAACATCGTCACACGGGCGAACGCTCCTCGGGCCAAACGCACGGAGAGCCTCATGCGCTGGGTCCCTTACTGCTTGGCGCGCCATCAACTGCATTTGGCACACGTGAAGCTCGGTGCCACCGATCGCGGGTCGATCCTGTTGGACTTCGGCAACGAGACGAGTCCACTTCGCAGTGAATCACAAAAGAACCTCAATAACTGCCGCAATGACATCGTCAACGCGATCAACGTCCAGGCCACGGAAATGATCCGCGACGCCAAGGACGACGAGGTGAAGAAGCGCGGCTACGAGAGATTCACCAAGGCGGGCAAGGCTGTCGCCTCGCCCCGATCATTCTTCAGTGAGACCCTCGCCGCCGTGGGCGCCCTCAACGCGACGAGTGGGCGCCGACACTTCACCATGAAGCCCGCGATGCTTGAGTGCCTGGTCTATGCCACCGTCCCGCAGGGCCAGGAGATGGAGTTCGATCAGTTCTGCTCACTGCTGTACGAGACGTACGGGCTCGTGACGGGAAAGATTGCGGGTGTGGGCCACCTAGCCTATGAGGTCGATCGATCGGTCTTCGACCACAACGGTAGGGCGTTCAGGGAAAAGCTGGCCGCGATCGGTTTGCTTACGCAATATTCGGATGCGACCAGCATGGTTCGAGGGGGAGTCTAGTGAGCGACAGCAGTATTCGAGCTCTCGGTCGCTTCGTCGCTGACGAAGCGCTCCGAAAGGTCACTGAGATCACTGAAGCCCGCGCCAGCCTGCGAGTCAGCGGGTTCGACCGTCCAATCGTGACCGAGGCCCTACGCCATGTCGCCCAGCGCCAGGTGCGGTCGCTGGGTCGTCAGGTAGTTGTCAAGGTCGGCACCTCTGAGCCTATCGAAGGCGTACCGGCTGAGTACTTGCTGGATCCGCAGGTCCAATTGACCAAGTGGAGAAATTCGGGGCAGGGTACGGCGGTGTTGCTCTTCGAGTGGGACGAGTCGCCGGACGCGCAGGGGTTGGCGGCTGTGAACGCCCTTGATGACGCCATGATCTTGGGCGACCATCACGACGTCGCTGGCCAGCGTGGGTTCGACAGGCTTATGGCAGAGGCATGGTGGGAGGCGGGTGGCAGCGGTGCCGTGCCAGACGTGATGGCCAGCTCCCTGTCCGAGATCTGGCGCGCCACCACCGACGCGGAGCCTCGGTCTCTTCACCGATGGGCGGCTTTTCTGGTCGAGACCGCGCAAAGGGTCGCGGCGATCCCAGTCCGCACCGCTGACACGGTCTACCCCGAGATCTCTGCGGCCCTACCCGCACTGGACCTCTTCCCGGACCGACAACTCTTCACAAGGCCCGCCGCACTGACTGCCCGGATCAAGAAGAACGTCTCGGTCAGTGCCTTCAAACAGCCCACCGGCAAGGAGATCTCCGAAGACGACTTGAGCGACCGTATCGGCGAGACCGAGTTCAGCGAGGAATCCCTCGACCACATCGGTACGAACGCCGATACTGCCAAAACGCGCATGCGAAACCTCGTACTCAACCGCAATCGCGGTGGGTCCGCCCCGCGGGATCCGCGTCAGCTGCGCGGCGAACATGACCTGACGCTCTGGCTGGAGGTCTTTGAGCAGAAGTCCACGAAGGTCGGCCTGGGCCAACAGATCCGGCAGGAGATCGAGAGGACCGCGCCAGGCCGGGTCGATGAGTTCGACGCCATGCTGATCGAAGACGCTCTCGACCGCGGTGATCAGGAGTCCGCCCAACGATTCCTCGACGAGGCTCCAGCCAATGAGGTCGACTCGCTCGCTGACTTGTTGTCCAAGCGGTCCCGCCGCAGAGTCGAGAAGCTTGCTTTTCCGAACACTCAGTCCGTCCAGGACCCACTCCGGGCGCTGCTGCGCGAGCTGACCTACTTCGCGGACGATGAGGAAGGCTCTATCGTTGTCGGGCTCGAAAGCAGCCACACTGCTGGGCCGTGGAGCCGTTGGTTGTTCGCCTTCCTCTACGCGCGTACCCTGCGTGATATCCAGGACTCCACCGGACTTCGCCTGAGTCTGGATATAAAAGACTACTTGTTGGACCTGACCAAGCCGCCCCTTCCTGCAGAAGACGAGCCGTTTGACCCGAACACCGAGTGGGCCCCGCTGCGCATCCTGGTCGAGATGGATGGCGCCGCGCAGCGACGTTTTCGCTGGGACCCGTTGGGTATCCCCGGTCAAATCGCGCTGGCGGCAATAATCCACGGCCGGAGATATCCGCCCGGTTATGTTAGTGATCTGACCTTCGACACCTTTCTCGGAAAGTTCAATGACCCGCGACAATGGCAGGTAAACGAATCTGAGGCTGTCTCCACGACACATTTCGCCGACCAGCTGGAAAAACTAAAGATCGAGCACTTCAAGCGGTTCTCCGATGGACTCGATGCCGGGAAGATCAGCGACTATATGGACGAGTGGGAACGCGTAATCCGCGAAGCCCGCGCTGCCTTGGTTCCCAACAACGCTCCGGACGCGGATCTGAGTGCGGTCGTCCTGACTGATGTCATCATACTTGCCGACCGCCGCATGATGATGCTGGCGACTCACCCGCTGAAAATGCGCTGGCTGGCGAAGAACTACATCGAGACCGCCCGCAATATCGGAACCGCTCTGAACAGCGAAGGGGGCTTAAGTCTCAATCAGGAGAACGAGGACTTGTTCTTCGATGCCATGGACCGGATCTCCCCACACGGGACACCGGCGGTCCTCGTCGGTCCGGGCGACACTATCGCCATTCCTATGCGCGAATCCGCCGGGCACGAGGAGTACGCGCCGGTCCGTTACGGCGGCAACGAGTCCAAGGACTGGCTCTCAAGCGTGGACGAGACTGCCATCGACGAGATGGTCCGTGTCATCACCGACTACCTGACGACCTACCCCCACAAACTCGACGGTCTGCGCGTACTACTTCTGGACCGCAACGGCGACCCTGTTTTGCCTATGCGCGTGGCGAGGCAAATGCGTGCGAAGAACCCTCGCCTTAAGGTTGATCTAGTCGTGCTGGCTCCTCAGGCTACCCATCACGAGATCATCCAGGGCTTCGACCTGCAGTTCTCCGGCGCGGAGATGTCCGAGGACAGCTTCTTACCCGACGTACAACTCATCTTGCGAGCATGGGAGCCTGAACAGGAAGCAGACCTGTCGGGTTTGGAAGACTCCATCGATCTCGCTTTGGCTCCCGCGCTGTTCGGCGCACAAACGAGCATCAACCAGAGCACCAAGAAGGAGTCTCTGTCCGGCTCGTTCAACTCCTGGAAGCACCCGGCCTCGCATAACTTGGCTCAGACCAGCGAGAACGTCGTCAGGGCTCTATTGCCCGAGACCGCCGACGAGGCGCTCGAGTCCTGGTCGACATTGTGCGTGCGTTGCCACCGTAATTCCCCGGTCGCCCGCGAGAGCGTCGACGGCATCGACTACTTCGAGATGCAGGTGCGCTTTGACCAGCACCTGAATCTGTTCGCGAAACTGCACCATGTGGCCCACTGGGTCGTCACCCTCGACAGCTTCATCGGTCGTGAGCAGATCGACGCCCTGCGTAACCGTCCTGACGTGATCCTCGTCAAACCTAACGTCGGCAAGAACGAGTCATACACCCTGATTGTCAGCTCCCAAACCGGTCAGCAGTTCGTTGTCCAGCGATTGCGGCGGAGGCTGGAGCAGATCAATGTCGTCAGTTCGCAGGATTCCGAAGGCACCGCCAGGCGGATATACGAGGTCGCCCGCAATGTTGCCCCCGGCGCCGTCCTTCGTTCGCTTGGCATCGGCACTACAGTCAACGAGGTCGTCGGCTTGGTCGCGACCCGGTTTGTCATCGATCAGCAGTTCCCGGTCTCACTCGGGGGCACGAGTCTCGTCACTTGGATTAGCTTCGACGAACATCACCGTTGGTTCGGTCGTAGCCAAAAGACCCGCGCGGATCTAGGCCGGTTCGTACTGACCGTTCAGAATGACGGCACGATTCAGCTGGATGTGCTGGTTGTCGAGTCCAAGTTCCGCCAGAGCTTCGATGTAGGCTCAGCCGAGGAACAGCTCAATCGCACCACCGACCTGTGCGTGGATGCCTTCCGGTCGGATGGCGAGGCTCATGATGACCGTCCCTTCTGGCTGGACGAGCTCGCGGCCGCGATCACTCAGACAAGCGGCAGCGTCCGACTGCCTGCGGATCTTCCAGCTCGGTTCATTATTGGAAGCGAAGACCCCCGCCAGGTTGAGGCGAAAGTCCTTGACGCCCTGCGCTCCGAGGATGTTCGACTGGGTCAAGTCGCCGGCGTTGCCGTGGCCATCTCCGCTGAGGATGAACGGCCAGCCCCAGCGGTTAGCGGCTTCGGCAGGCACACCTTGGTGAGGCTGAATAAACACGAGTTACTGAATCTGATCGGTGCTCTGCGTGCCAACCAAGATCCCACGAATGCCGCCCCCCTTGTCGCCCTTCGAGGGCGAATCACCGCGACTGTCTCAGACGTGGCCGTCGAGTCCGTATCCGCAGATACTTCCGCCGAACGACCAGCGACAGAAGTGTCGGCGGTATCTGCCGATATTTCCGGAGGGACACTTACGGCAACCAAGCTGACAACCATAGTGGAACGTAACCTTGCTGCGCAGATGGACGTTGCTCCTCTCAATGCCCAGTCTGGCGCGCTCTCTGAGGAGGAGCTGAGGCTCCGATACAACAAGGTTCTCGACGTCTTCTCGCATCACAAGGTCACTGTAACGGCGCCAGATGTCAACAGGTGGCAAGAAGGGCCTGGCTTCTACATCTTTCGGTTTATTCCTAGTCCTGGGGTTACCGTCGATAAGTTGATCAATCGACGCGACGAAATTTTCCTGGCCCTGGAACTGCCTTCCGGATTCGGCATTCGTACCCGAACCGACCGCGGCTCCGTACTCTTCGAGATTCCCAAGACCGATGACGAGAAGTACGGTGTTGATGCCAAGGTGCTGTGGCAGCGGTGCCCGATAAATCCCGACACCCTTATAGCCCCGCTGGGTGCTGACATCGAAGGTAACCCAGTCACCGTTGACCTGTCCTCCGCGGACTCACCGCATTTGTTGGTGGCCGGCACGACCGGTTCAGGAAAGTCCGTCGCTCTGGATACGATCCTGAAGGGCTTGGTCCGATACCCCAATAATGCCCTGCGGCTTCGCCTTGTCGATCCTAAGGGTACTGAGCTGGTCGAATTCGAGAATGACCCTCACCTTGATGGAGTGATCGGTATGGACGCAGCCGACGCCATCGAGATTCTCGAGGAAACGGTCGAAGAGATGACTGTGCGCTACGCCGACATGAAGGCGATCCGCACGCGCAAACTAGCCGAGTACAACGCAAAGGTAGATGTAGCCGACCGAAAGCCATGGATTGTCATCGTCCTAGACGAGTACGCCGACCTCACAAGCGACCCTGACGAGAAGAAGCAAATCGAACTACTACTTAAGCGCCTGACGCAAAAGGCCCGAGCCGCGGGCATCCATGTCATCGCGGCCACGCAACGCCCGAGCGCGGATGTCATCTCGACGACGATCCGGTCCAACTTCCCCGCCCAACTCGCCCTGCGGGTCAAGACGGCAACTGACAGCCGCATCATTCTAGACGAAACTGGAGCCGAATCACTGGCCGGACAAGGCGATGCCTTCCTGCACACAGTCAAGGGCACCGTACGACTGCAGGTTGCGTATGACGGGAGCTGACCTGGGGCCGTGGCCAGATTCTTAAGCAGGTAGGTCTGCTACGAGCGTGTATTCCGAACTGCGACGATGTGGGACTACCGGCCAAATCTCGTCGCGAACCCGTGACAAAGTCACCCCGGCCCTGGATCGTGGAAAACCCCATCACCCTACTCAGCCTGTGCCGGCGCCGGTTGATCCGGTTGGAACACCGAATCGACATCCCACTGGGGGGGTCGCTGAATCTCGTTGCAGCACTGATTCGCTCGCGACATCTCTACATCCTGGATTCTCAGTTCGTGGCCCTGACCTTGATGGCGTCGTGGGAGATCAGGACGTCGTATTCGCCGGGGGTGGCGATGACGGCGTTGCCATAGGCGGATTTGACGAAGGGGGAGGTGTACCAGGTGCCGGTGTTCATGTCTTCGAAGAAGTCTCGGTCGCTGCCGTTGAGCATGGTGTGGTCCTGGGTGGTGGCTTTACCGTCGAGGCGCTGGCCGTAGAGGCGGGTGATCTTGTAGCCGGAGTGGAAGCCGAGGGCGTTGACCCAGGGGTGGAGTTCGACGATGTTGGCTTGCAGGGCCCAGAGGTTGCCTTCGACGCGGTGGGTGGTGCGGGTGTCGACGGCGCCGTCGTCGTCGAAGAGGGTGAGTTCGAGGTCGAGCTGGTCGGACTGGCCGGCAACGGGTTTCGCGACGACGTGGGCGGCGGTGATCTCGCCGGACAGGCCAAGGTAGGTCTGTAGGAGGGTGGCGATCCAGAGCAGGAGGGTGGCGACGAGGAGCAGGGCCAGGCCGGGGGCGCCGCGACCGAGGACGGATGTGAGGCCGCCGCGGCGGCGGGCCGCGAGGACTGCCGAGACGAGCAGGGCTACGGCGAGTGCGAGCAGGGCGAGCAGGCCGATCTGGGCGAACCCGAAGGTCACCGGGAAACTCATGTACCGGTTGTACCCCGAATCCAGCTGTGACAGGGGTGGTCTCGGCATCTCGGTAGGGTGAATTCGTGGACAAGTATCGGGTGTTGGTCGGGGTGCATCTGGTTCTGCTCGACGGGGAGGGGCGAGTGCTGTTGGGGCGCAGGCGCGATACCGGGTTCGGGGACGGGTTGTTCCATGTGCCGGCGGGGCATCTGGAGGCGGGGGAGTCGGCTGTCGCGGGGTTGATCAGGGAGGCGCGCGAGGAGGTGGGGGTCGAGATCGACGCGCGGGAGGTGGAATTCGCGCATGTGTTGCACAGCGACGAGCGGGTGCAGCTGTTCTTCACCGTGCGGCGCTGGGGTGGGGAGGTCGCGAACCGGGAGCCGGCGAAGTGTTCGGAACTGCGGTGGTTCGATCCGGCGGCGTTGCCGTCGGAGATCGTGGCGTACTGCGCGGTCGGGGTGCGGGCGGCGCTGAGCGGGCGGGTGTTCTCCGAAGTGGGCTGGGACTAGACGGCGGGCCGACGGCGCTGCAGCAGCACGATCGCGGCGGTGCAGGCGAGGGCGATGCCGATCGACGCCGTCGCGGGGATCGGACCTCGGTCGACGTCGGCGGTGCGGTACCACGAGGGGGAATATGCCAGGTGGCCGAATTTGTCGTCGCTCAACGCCACGCCGAGCGACGGCACGAACAGGATCGACAGGCCGACGACGGCGGAGGTGGGACTCCGCGGGACCGCCGAGCCGACGCAGTACCCGCACACCGCGCCCAGCGCCAGGCAGCCGACGGCCGCGTTGAGCGCGGCGGGCGGGTCGAGGAGGTCGGTGGCCAGCACGAATACCGACAGCCCGACCACGGTGAGCGCGGCGATGATCGCGCGGGGCGCGCGCAGACCGAGCAGGAGCCCGGCGCCGAGGGCGATCATGGTGGCCAGGTCGACCAGGCCGGAGCGGGGGAGCGGGATGACGAGGCTGCCCGCCACGGCGAACGTGGTCATCAGCAGGAGCAGGACACCGTCGCGGTCGGGCAGGATCAGCGCCGCCGCCGTCGCGGCCGCCACGACCACGATCGCGCCGGCGAGCACGTACGGGACGGTGATCTCGCGGACCGCCAGCGCCAGCGACGTCGCCAGGATCACCGAGAAGGCGATGACGGCGGCGAACACGGGAGCCAGCGGGATCGCGGTGTCGAGGACGGAGCGCGGCGGGGTGGTGGTGGTCGCCGCGAAATAACCGAGGGCGAGCACGGTGGCCGCGATGAACCACAGCGGCAGCGAGCCGGCGAGGACGCCGTCGAACCCGGCCGAGGTCTGGTCGGTGGGTGCCTCGGTGAGGTCGCCGAGCACGGTCGCGGCGGGCACGGCGAACAAATACACCGTGCGCAGCAGCGGGCTCGGCCAGACCGCGATGGCCAAGGCGCCCACCGCCATTCCGGCGAGCAGGGCGTCGAGGAAGTTCAGCGTCGGCAGGGACAGGCCGGTGAAATGCGTGCTGTCGACGTTGCGCGCCAGGACCAGATGGCTCAGCAGAATCCCCGCGAGCGCGACCTGCGCCGTCCATTTGGCGGTGCGCACGCTGCCGACGGCGACGGTGACCGCGGCGGTGATGACCGCGACGAACGCGCCGCCGGTCATCGCGCGCGGAATGTTGAACACCAGCAGGTCGACATGGCGCGACTCGGCCAGGGCGGCGAAGCTGATCGGCAGCATGATGGCGAGGACGGCGACCGCGGCGGCCACGAACACCGTGACCGCTTCGACGGCGGTCCGGATCTCGGTGGCGGTCGGCCGCCGGATCATCGGACGGCCCGCGCGGGTGGTCGCGGTGTGTTCGGGCCTCGCGCGATGGGGGCGTGCACCGAATCTCCGTTCTCGCGACCGGGCGGTCCGGGCGGACCTGTGCAGGGAGTCTAGCCAGGGCCGATGCGCGCGCGAGGTCGCGCGCTGCCGTGTCGTGGACCGGGTGGCGCGCGGGCGGTGTCGCCGGGACGGGAACGGTCGCCGACGCCCTGCTACAACTCGATGGCACCGGCATGCGACGATGAACGAATCTGCATGTCAGGTAATTGATTCGGAAGGTCGGTCGATGCCGAACGGCGTTGTGAGCTGGTTCGACAGCGGTAAGGGATTCGGGTTCATCACCCCCGACGCCGGTGGGCCCGAGGTGTTCGTGGAGTACACCGAGCTCGTCGGCGAGGGGTTCCGCACATTGCGGGCCGGTCAGCGCGTGGAATTCGGGGTCAGGGAGACGCGCCGCGGCCCGGAAGCGCACCACGTGCGGGTCGTCTAGTAGGCGCCGACGGCATAGACGGCGAACCCGGTCGCGGCCAGGCAGACGATCGCGCTGACGATCAGCAGTCGGGCGCTGAGCCGGTGTAGCCGGTCGTGACGGGCGCGCAGGGCGAAGAAGCTGTTGGTCGGATTTCCGTCGCCGATGAAATTCGACGCGGCTCGTGAGGCGAGCAGCGCGTCGTTCGCCCTGGATTCGGCGAACGAGGCCGCGAACAGGGTCAGCGTGCCGGTACCCGCGCACAGCGCGGCCGCGATGATGAAGAACAGCATGTGGATCCCCCGGTGCGACGCGGTCGAGCCGAGGCCCG
Source organism: Nocardia sp. NPDC058244 (assembly GCF_042882065.1). Classification (NCBI taxonomy): domain Bacteria; kingdom Bacillati; phylum Actinomycetota; class Actinomycetes; order Mycobacteriales; family Nocardiaceae; genus Nocardia; species Nocardia sp. NPDC058244. Next base: position 36,227 of record NZ_JBHVWX010000006.1, read on the forward strand.
AGCCGGTTTTCTCTACCTCCCCAGTGTCGCAACCGGGTACGACAGATTCGGGCTAGTTCTGGCCGCTCGGCCAGAAACGGCTCGCGCGCTGACCGTGCACCGGCCGGGACAGGTTGGGGTCCTCGGCCTCGGTGATGCCGACCTGCATGAGCAGGATCATGGTGACCATGCTGATGCCGATGATCAGCGGGGTGAGCAGCTGGGTGGCGGTGGCGCCGGTGGCATGGGCGACGTGGGCGCTGGTGTGCGCGCTCATCGAGAACATGCCGGTGTAGTGCATGCCGGTGACGGCGACGCCCATCAGCAGGGCGGCGCCGATGGTGGCGATGATGCCGTGGATGTGCAGCGCGAACCAGAGCGCGGCCGTGGAGGCGACGACGGCGATGACCATCGAGACGGCCACCACGAACGGGTCGTAGACGATCTCGATATCGGTCTTCATCGCGTACATGCCGGAATAGTGCATCGCGCCGACCCCGAGTCCGGTGATCGTCCCGCCCACCGGGAGGGCCGCGCTGTCCCAGCTGCGCCGCACCACGATCGACAGTCCGAGCCACACCACGCCCATCGCGACGGCGGCGCTGAACAAGGTGATCGGGACGTTGTAGCGGATGGTCGCGCCGTGCACGGAGAAACCGAGCATCGCGATGAAATGCATGACCCAGATTCCGGTGCCGCCGAGGGCGATCGCGGCCGCGGTGAGCCAGCCGCCGTGACTACCGGAAGCGCGCGAGCGAACCATACAACGCAGTGCCAGCATCGACCCGAGGACCGACATGAGATACGCCAGCAGTGGGGTTACCCAGCCGTAGGTGAAATGGTTGATGTCCAGCACTGTCTACTCCTTGCGTGATTTCTCCACGAGGTGTGTGCTCCCTCACGATCTCGGAAAATACGCTGGTAGGAAATTTGCCGTACGAGGTTTCTCGAAAATGTCTAGGGATGCTGACGGTGACGGCTCACTGCCGCGTAGAGGTGTCGATGGTGAACCGTGCCAGTCGGTTTGGTGAGCGCTTCCGCGGTAATCCGGCATCCGCGCCGCAACTACCTCGGCATACGCCGAGCATCCACCTCGTTGCCCGGCGCGCCCGCTGTGTGACAGCACCAGGTGGCAGCAACCACGGGTTGGGTTCCTCACAGTGCGCGAGCTCGGGTGTGGAGGAATTCGTCGGATCATGGCATTGTTGATGCCGAGACCGGGACCGGACTATTAGGACCTGGCTCGTCTACAGAAGGTTTTGAAATGGCTCAGGGCATTGTGAAGTGGTTCAACAGCGAGAAGGGCTTCGGCTTCATCGCGCAGGACGGCGGCGGACCCGACGTCTTCGTGCACTACTCGGCTGTTAGCGGCTCGGGCTTCCGCTCCCTCGACGAGGGCCAGCGTGTGGAGTTCGAGATCGGTCAGGGTCAGAAGGGCCCGCAGGCTCAGGACGTCCGCGTCCTCTGATTCTGCGCTCGACCAGCGTACGAACGTGAAGCTCCGCACCGGTAGGTGCGGAGTTTCTGCTATCTGGGGGCCAGTGCCTCCGCACGGAAGAACTCGTCGGTCACGGCCCGCGCCGCCGTCAGATCCCGCGGCCCGCGCGCGGTGAACTCCGCGGTCGCCAGCTCGAACTCGGCCGCGATGAAATCGGTGATCAACCGCGGCGGCTCGCCCGTCCCCATCTCCCTGGTCCTGGACTTGAGCGCCGTCAGCTCGCCGATCGCGGCGACCAGGTCGGCGGGCAGCTCGCACTGGGCCAGCAGGGTCGGCAGGTGCATCGGCGCCACCGCGGCGCCGGGATGCTCGCGCAGCCAGCGCAGCGCCATCGCCGGGCGCAGCGCGTAGAACACCTTCTTCAAACCGCCGTTGCGCTGGAACAACGCCCACTGACGGGTGCCCAGGTGCAGGTAGTGGCGGGCGATGCGGTCGCGATCGGCCACCTCCTCGGCCACCGCGCGCAGCCGGGTGCGGAACGCCTCGTCGCCGCGGTAGACGATGGGTGACATCAGCCACTCCACCAGCACGGCATTGCCCCTGACCAGCAGGCGCAGGGCCTTGGCCAGATCCCAGCCGTTCACGTCGAGCAGCCCGACCAGCGGCGTCTCGATGACATCGCGGGTCGACCACGGCGACAGGTAGGTCTCGAGGCTCGCCACATAGACGAAACGGCAGTCGTAATCGGAGTCCGGTGAGGGGAAACCCCAAGCCCGGCTGCCGCTTTCGATGGCCAGGCGAATCGTCACGCCGTGCTCGGCCGCCACCCGGTCGAGCTCGGCGTCGACGGCGGCCACGACGGCCGGATCCATCGAGGCGGGGACGGTGCGCAAGGACATGGCGTGATGGTAGGCGGGGCGACGCCCAGGGTTCACCCGGTTTTCGGGCAGGGGGGTAAGGGCACCCGAACCCCGGCGACTATTCTGGTCGGCGGTAACTGCCGACCCCTTTCTTCCCCAGGAGTACCCCACAGTGAGCCAAGCAGGCCGTCCTGTAGTTCTGATCGCCGACAAGCTCGCCCAGTCGACCGTCGACGCGCTCGGTGACGGTGTCGAGGTTCGCTGGGTCGACGGCCCCGACCGCCCGGCGCTGCTCGCCGCGGTCCCCGAGGCCGACGCGCTGCTCGTGCGCTCCGCCACCACCGTCGACGCCGAGGTGCTCGAGGCGGGCAAGAAGCTCCAGATCGTCGCCCGTGCCGGCGTCGGCCTCGACAATGTCGACGTGCCCGCCGCCACCGAGCGTGGCGTGATGGTCGTCAACGCGCCGACCTCCAACATCCACACCGCCGCCGAGCACGCGGTCACCCTGCTGCTCGCCGCCGCCCGCCAGATCCCGGCCGCCGACGCGACCCTGCGCGAGAAGACCTGGAAGCGCAGCAAGTTCAACGGTGTCGAGATCCTCGGCAAGACCGTCGGCGTCATCGGCCTCGGCCGCATCGGCCAGCTGTTCGCGCAGCGTCTGGCGGCCTTCGAGACCAAGATCGTCGCGTACGACCCCTACACCTCGCCCGCGCGTGCCGCCCAGCTCGGCATCGAGCTGCTGAGCCTGGAGGAGGTGCTCGAGCGCGCCGACTTCATCTCGATCCACCTGCCCAAGACGCCCGAGACCAAGGGCATGCTCAACGCCGAGACCCTGGCCAAGACCAAGCCGGGCGTCATCATCGTCAACGCCGCGCGCGGTGGCCTGATCGACGAGCAGGCGCTGGCCGACGCGATCAAGTCCGGCCACGTGCGGGCCGCCGGCCTGGACGTGTTCGAGACCGAGCCGTGCACCGACAGCCCGCTGTTCGACCTGCCCGAGGTTGTCGTGACCCCGCACCTGGGCGCCTCCACCGCCGAGGCCCAGGACCGCGCCGGCACCGATGTCGCCAAGTCGGTGCTGCTGGCGCTGGCCGGTGAGTTCGTGCCGGGTGCGGTGAACGTCACCGGTGGCGCGGTCAACGATGTGGTCGCGCCGTGGCTCGACGTCGTCCGCAAGCAGGGCGCGCTGCTCGGCGCCATCGCCAACGAGCTGCCCGTCAGCGTCGAGGTGCAGGTGCGCGGCGAGCTCGCCTCGCAGGACGTGGCCGTGCTGGAGCTGTCCGCGCTGCGCGGCGTATTCTCGGCGCTGGTCGAGGACCAGGTCACCTTCGTCAACGCCCCGGCGCTGGCCAAGGAGCGCGGCATCACCGCCGAGGTCACCACCGCCACCGAGAGCCCGAACCACCGCAGCGTCGTCGACCTGCGCGCCGTGTTCGGCGACGGCTCGACCCTGAACGTGGCAGGCACGCTGACCGAGCCGAACCTGGTCGAGAAGATCGTCAACATCAACGGCCGCAACTACGACATGCGCGCCGAGGGCCTGAACCTGGCCGTGCTGAACTACGGCGACAAGCCGGGCGCGCTGGGCAAGATCGGCACCAAGCTGGGCGAGGCCGAGATCGACATCCTGGCCGCGCAGCTGAGCCAGGACGTGGACGCCGAGGGCGCCACCGTGGTGCTGCGCGTCAACCGGGAGGTCTCCGCCGAGGTGCAGACCGCGATCGCCGAGGCCGTCGGCGCCTCGAAGGTCGTCCTCGTCGACCTGGCCTGAGTTGTGACGTCCCGATAGCCGGGACATCGGCAGCTGCGCGCCGTCACCCCACGGTGACGGCGCGCTCCTGTATCCGCGGCGCGGCACGATCCGCCCCGACTTCGAACGGAGCTAGTTCATGAAACTCGCAGTCATCGCCGGTGACGGCATCGGTCCCGAGGTCATCGCCGAGGCGCTCAAGGTGCTCGACGTGGTCTCGCCCGGCGTCGAGAAGACCGAATACGACCTGGGCGCCGCCCGCTACCACCGCACCGGCGAGATCCTGCCGGAGTCGGTGCTGCCCGAGCTCAAGCAGCACGACGCGATCCTGCTCGGCGCGATCGGTGACCCGTCGGTGCCCAGCGGCGTGCTCGAGCGCGGTCTGCTGCTCAAGACCCGCTTCGCGCTGGATCACCACGTGAACCTGCGGCCCTCGAAGCTGCACGCCGGCGTCACCAGCCCGCTCTCGGGCAACCCGGACATCGACTTCGTCGTCGTGCGCGAGGGCACCGAGGGCCCGTACACCGGCACCGGCGGCGCGATCCGGGTCGGCACGCCGCACGAGGTGGCCACCGAGGTCTCCAACAACACCCGCTTCGGCATCGAGCGCGTGGTGCGCTACGCCTTCGCCACCGCGCAGGCGCGCCGCAAGCACCTGACGCTGGTGCACAAGAACAACGTGCTCGCCTTCGCCGGTTCGCTGTGGCAGCGCACCGTCGACGAGGTCGCCGCCGAGTTCCCGGATGTGCAGACCGCCTACCAGCACATCGACGCCGCCACCATCCACATGGTGACCGACCCGGGCCGCTTCGACGTGATCGTCACCGACAACCTGTTCGGCGACATCATCACCGACCTGGCCGCCGCCGTCAGCGGTGGCATCGGCCTGGCCGCCTCGGGCAACATCGACGCCTCCGGCGTGAACCCGTCGATGTTCGAGCCGGTCCACGGCAGCGCCCCCGACATCGCGGGCCAGTCCAAGGCCGACCCGACCGCCGCCATCCTGTCGGTCTCGCTGCTGCTCAACCACCTCGGCAACACCGAGGGCGCGGCCCGCATCGAGTCCGCCGTCGCCAAGGACCTGGCCTCGCGCACCGGCACCGCCTCCACCGTCGAGGTCGGCGACCGGATCGCCGCCATCGTCTGAGGACGCTGAACCACCGAAGGCCCGTCCCGGTTCGCCGGGGCGGGCCTTCGGTGTTCCGGTGTGCGGTCGCTACTTTCCGGTCGCTCGCGGGACCAGGGGGACTGCCGCGGCGGCGGCGATCGCGGCCATGGCGAAGGCGGCGGGGAAGCCGGTGGCGGTGATCAGCAGGCCGAAAACCGGTGGGACGGCGGCGATGGCGAGGTTCTGGCCGGTGTTCTGGATGCCCAGCCCGCGACCGCTCCAGAACGGGCCGGCGATCTCGGCGACGGCGGTGAAGGCCAAGCCGTTGTCCGACACCGAGATCACCGACGCCGCGACCATCAGCGGAACGGCCAGCCACCACCAGTCGGTCCAGGCGGTGACGGTCAGCGCGGCCATCGCCACGACGGCGGCCACCGCCACCTGACGCAGCGGGCCCAGCCTGCTGCCGACCCGGTCCGACCAGGCGCCCGCGCCGATGCGCCCGGCGGCGCCCAGGAACTGGGTGGCCGTCATCAGCGCGCCCGCGGCGGCCAGCGACCAGCCCAGGTCCCGGTGCAACCACAGCAGGGCGAAGGTCCACAGGGTGGCCTGCGGGAAGACCAGCAGGATCGACACGGCGTGGATCCGCCACAGGGTGGAATCACCGCGATAGGGGTTGGCGCGGTCGGCGGCCTTGGCGGGCGGACGCGGCGGGTCGACGATGCCGACCAGACAGCCCACCGCCGCGACCCCGGCCATCAGCGCGGGGACCAGCAGCGCGGCGGGGATGCCGTGCTGGGTGGCGACCCACGGGATGCTCAGCGCGGCCAGGCCGACACCCAGCGGCTGCGCGGTCTGGCGGATGCCCATGGCCAGACCACGCCGGTCCGGCGGGAACCAGCCGACGATCACCCGCCCGCTCGCGCCGTTGGAACTGGCCGCGCCGACACCGCCCAGGAACAGCAGCACGCCGAACGCGATCGGGTTGTCCACCAGCGCGGCGGCGACACCGGCCACGAACATCAGCGCCGTGCCCGCCACCAGCACGACCCGCTCGCCGATCCGGTCGACGACATAGCCCCACGCGATCAGCGTGCACACCAGGCCGACGGTCGGCAGCGCGACCAGCGCGCCCGCGGCGGCCAGCGAATCGCCCCTGGCCGTCAGCGCGGGCAGCAGGAACGGCGTGCCGTGGATGAAGATCGCGCTCGAGGTCTGCGCGAAGACGCCGAGGGCGAGCATCAGCCAGCGTCTGCCGTCGCTCATCCTGGTCGTCTCGGCCGTCAGCCGCACCTCTGTCACGATTCTCACCTCGCCCGATTGCACGATTGCATCTCAATATTTGAGATCGATGTCTCATGTGGTGAACATCTGGGTTCACGGTACACCCGTGACCGCCGAATGGCGCCCCTCGATTCGGTGTCTGACAGATCACAACCGGCGGCCGCGGCGCGGGTGGCGAATGTCGCAGGCGGGCAGCGGCTTCGAATCACATCGGTGTGAGCTTTCCCGCATCCGGTGCGCGCGCGCATGACCGCGCGCGTCCGGCATCCCGGGCGCGTTCGGGCAGGTGGGCGCGTCTCGATAGACTCCGGGGCATGCGCTTAGGTCGAGTTGCCAGTCCCGATGGAGTCGCGTTCGTCAGCATCGAAGGTGACGGCAGCGATGCCACCGCCAAGGAGATCGCCGAACACCCGTTCGGCTCGCCGACGTTCACCGGCCGGAGCTGGCCGCTGGCCGATGTCCGCCTGCTGGCCCCGATCCTGGCGAGCAAGGTGATCTGCATCGGCAAGAACTACGCCGCGCACGCGGCCGAGATGGGCGGCGAGGCGCCGGCCGACCCGGTCATCTTCCTCAAGCCCAACACCGCGATCGTCGGCCCGAACGCGCCGATCATCCTGCCGCCCAGCTCTTCCCAGGTCGACTACGAGGGCGAGCTGGCCGTGGTGATCGGCCGTCCGTGCAAGGACGTGCCCGCCGCGAAGGCCGCCGAGGTGATCCTGGGCTACACCGTCGCCAACGACGTCACCGCCCGTGACCAGCAGCGCCACGACGGGCAGTGGACCAGGGGCAAGGGCTACGACACGTTCTGCCCGCTCGGCCCGTGGATCGAAACCGCCATCGATCCAAGCGATCTGGAGATCGTCACCGAGGTCGAGGGGGAGGTCCGCCAGCGCAGCCGCACGTCGCTGTTCCTGCACGACATCCCGAAGATCATCGAGTGGGTGTCGACCGTGATGACCCTGCTGCCCGGTGACGTGATCCTCACCGGCACACCGGAAGGCGTCGGCCCGCTGGCGGCCGGGCAGAACGTGTCGGTCACCGTCGAGGGCATCGGCACCCTCACCAATCCTGTTGCCACCAAGCGCTGATACCGCGGAGAGAGAGTCATGACTGAAGTACGGGTCCGTTTCTGCCCGTCGCCGACCGGCACGCCGCACGTCGGCCTGATCCGCACGGCACTGTTCAACTGGGCGTACGCGCGCCGTCACGGCGGCAGTTTCGTCTTCCGCATCGAAGACACCGACGCCGCACGCGATTCCGAGGAGTCCTACCGGGCGATCCTGGACGCGCTGCGCTGGCTGGGCCTGACCTGGGACGAGGGCCCCGAGGTCGGCGGTCCGTACGAGCCGTACCGGCAGTCGCTGCGCCGGGATCAGCATCTCGAGGTCGTGCGCAAGCTGGTCGAGGCGGGCGAGGCCTACGAGTCCTTCTCCACGCCGGAGGAGGTCGAGGCGCGCCATCGCGCGGCCGGTCGCGACCCGAAACTGGGTTACGACAACTTCGATCGCGACCTGTCCGCCGAGCAGATCGCGGCGTATCGGGCCGAGGGCAGGCCCGCCGTGATCCGGCTGCGGATGCCGGACGAAGATCTCGGCTGGAATGATCTGGTGCGCGGGGAAACCACCTTCAAGGCCGGCACCGTGCCCGATTTCGCGCTCACCCGGGGTAATGGCGATCCGCTCTACACGCTGGTGAATCCGGTCGACGACGCGTTGATGAAGATCACCCATGTGTTGCGTGGTGAGGACCTGCTGTCCTCGACGCCGCGCCAGCTCGCGTTGTACGCGGCGATGCAGCGTATCGGGGTCGCGGAGTTCACCCCGCAGTTCGGTCACCTGCCGTTCGTGATGGGCCAGGGCAACAAGAAGCTGTCCAAGCGCGACCCCGAATCGAATCTGTTCGTCCACCGGGACCGTGGATTCATCCCCGAGGGTTTGCTGAATTACCTGGCCCTGCTCGGCTGGGGTATCGCCGAGGACCGCGACGTGTTCTCGATGGCCGAGATGGTGGCCGCGTTCGACATTTCGACGGTCAATTCGAATCCGGCCCGATTCGACCAGAAGAAAGCCGATGCCATCAATGCCGAGCAGATTCGTTTGCTCGAGCCGGGTGATTTCGGCCACCGTTTGCGCGAGTTCCTGACGGCGCAGGGTCATATCGGCGCCGAAATCGACGAGAAGACCTTCCTCGCCGCCGCCGAACTGGTGCAGACCCGCATCGTCGTGCTCGGCGATGCCTGGGACCTGCTGAAATTCCTGTTCGTGGCGCCGGCGGAGTTCGCGATCGACCAGGCCGCGGGCGGCAAGAACCTCGGTGCGGAGGCCGACCCGGTGCTCGACGCCGCCATCGCCGCGGTGGAGCCGCTGACCGAGTGGACCACTCCGGCCCTGGAAGAGGCGCTGAAGAAGGCGCTGATCGACGATCTGGGGCTCAAGCCGCGCAAGGCGTTCGCGCCGGTGCGCGTCGCGGTGACGGGCTCGCACATCAGCCCGCCGCTCTACGAGTCGATGGAGCTGCTCGGCCGCGAGGTCTCGCTCGACCGGCTCCGCGCCGCCCGCGGTTGGGTGCCCGCCGCGCAGTGAGCGCGTCCGGGGCGGCGTCCGCGCCGCCCCGGAACGGTCGAAACAGTCAAAAATAGGCTCCTGACCAGGCGATTTGTAGTTTACCCCACTGTGGCTGGTAATCTTCTCCTCGCCGCGGAACACGGCCTCGCAACACCGACAACCAGCCGGTGAGAGGGAGGTCGGACGTTTCCATCCTTGGGGTATGGTGTAATTGGCAACACAGCTGATTCTGGTTCAGCCATTCTAGGTTCGAGTCCTGGTACCCCAGCAAGATTTCACTTCGGTGAGATCGTCCTGGCCCCGTCGTCTAGCGGCCTAGGACGCCGCCCTCTCAAGGCGGTAGCGCGGGTTCAAATCCCGTCGGGGCTACAAAGAAAGACCCCCGGTCGAATTCGACCGGGGGTCTTCTTCGTTTACAGCCGCTTGTGCAGCGCCTCGGCGGCGGCCACCAGATCGGCGGCCCAGCGCGCGCCCGGCCGCCTGCCCATCCGATCGATCGGGCCCGACACCGAGACCGCGGCCACCACCACGCCCGCCGCGTCGCGCACCGGCGCCGAGACGCTCGCCACGCCCTGCGCGCGTTCGGCCGCGCTCTGCGCCCAGCCCCGCTTGCGCACCTCGGCCAGCGCGCGGTCGCCGAACACCGCGTCGGCCAGGACGGTGCGCTGGAGCTCCGGATCGGCCCACGCCATCAGGACCTTGGCTGCCGAGCCCGCGGTGAGCGGTAGTCGGGAGCCGACCGGCACGGTGTCGCGCAGGCCGACGGGCGGCTCCAGCGCGGCCACGCAGACGCGCGCGTTGCCGTCGCGGCAGTACAACTGGACGCTCTCGCCGGTGATCTCCCGCAGGCGGGGCAGAATGGCCCCTGCGGCCTCCACCAGTGGATCGGCGGCCCCCGCCGACAGTTCGGTGAGCGCGGGGCCGGGACGCCACAGCCCGTTGCCGTCACGTGCCAGCAGCCGGTGCGTCTCCAGCCCGACCGCCAGCCGGTGCGCCGTGGCGCGGGGCAGGCCGGTGCGGGTGCACAGGTCGTTGAGACCGCATGGCTCGTCCGCGACGGCATAGAGCACCGCCACGGCTTTGTCGAGGACCCCGATACCGCTATGCTGTCTCATAGAACGATACTAACGTCTCATATCTTGAGATTCCAGGTATGTCCGTCGAAAGGTGATGAAGCAATGGCCGAGCGCGCCCGCACACTGGCCGAGAAGGTGTGGGACCAGCACGTCGTCGTCCCCGGCGAAGGTGAAGGTTCCGCCCGCGAACCCGACCTGATCTACATCGATCTGCATCTCGTGCACGAGGTGACCAGCCCGCAGGCCTTCGACGGGCTCCGCGCGGCGGGCCGTCCGGTGCGCAGGCCCGATCTCACCATCGCGACCGAGGACCACAACGTCCCCACCGTCGACATCGACAAGCCGATCGCCGACCCGATCTCGCGCACCCAGGTCGAGACCCTGCGGCGCAACTGCGCCGAGTTCGGCGTCCGGCTGCACCCGATGGGCGACGTCGAGCAGGGCATCGTGCACGTGGTCGGCCCGCAGCTGGGCCTGACCCAGCCGGGCATGACCGTGGTGTGCGGTGACAGCCACACCTCCACCCACGGCGCGTTCGGCGCGCTGGCGATGGGCATCGGCACCAGCGAGGTCGAGCACGTGCTGGCCACCCAGACGCTGTCGCTGCGCCCGTTCAAGACGATGGCCATCACCGTCGACGGCGAACTGGCCCCCGGCGTCACGAGCAAGGACCTGATCCTGGCCGTGATCGCCCAGATCGGCACCGGCGGCGGCCAGGGCTATGTGCTGGAGTATCGCGGCGAGGCGATCCGCAAGCTGTCGATGGAAGCGCGGATGACCATCTGCAACATGTCCATCGAGGCGGGCGCTCGCGCCGGCATGATCGCCCCCGACGCGGTGACCTACGAATTCCTGAAGGGCCGGCCGCACGCGCCGCAGGGCGCCGACTGGGACGCCGCGGTGGCCGCCTGGGAGGCACTGAAGACCGACGACGGCGCGGCTTTCGACGCCGAGGTCCACATCGACGCGAACCAGCTGACCCCGTTCGTCACCTGGGGCACCAACCCCGGTCAGGGCCTGCCGCTGGGCGCGAATGTGCCGGATCCGGCCCAGATCGCCGACGAGAACGAGCGCGACGCCGCCGAGAAGGCCTTGCGCTACATGGACCTGACGCCGGGGATGCCGCTGCGTGAGGTCACCGTCGACACCGTTTTCGTCGGATCCTGCACCAACGGCCGGATCGAGGATTTGCGGGCCGTCGCCGATGTGCTGAAGGGCCGTCATGTGGCCGACGGCGTGCGAATGCTGGTCGTTCCCGGCTCCATGAAGGTGCGCGCCCAGGCGGAAAAAGAAGGACTCGGCGAGATTTTCACCGCCGCAGGCGCGGAATGGCGCCAGGCGGGCTGCTCGATGTGCCTGGGCATGAATCCCGATCAGCTCGAGCCGGGCCAGCGCTGCGCGTCGACGTCGAACCGCAATTTCGAAGGCAGGCAGGGCAAGGGTGGCCGTACCCACCTGGTCTCGCCCCTGGTCGCGGCCGCCACGGCGGTCCGCGGGACCCTGTCCTCGCCCGCCGATCTGGCCTGAGCCCCGACCACCACGATCGAAGGAGAATCGTTATGGAAGCCTTCACTGTTCACAAAGGCATCGGGGTCCCGCTGCGCCGGTCCAATGTCGACACCGACCAGATCATCCCGGCCGTTTACCTGAAGCGAGTGACCCGCACGGGTTTCGAGGACGGCTTGTTCGCCGGTTGGCGGGCCGATCCGGACTTCATTCTGAACACCGAGCCGTACCGCCACGGCAGCGTGCTGGTGGCCGGGCCGGATTTCGGCACCGGATCGTCGCGAGAGCACGCGGTGTGGGCGCTGTCGGACTACGGCTTTCGGGTGGTCATCTCGTCGCGTTTCGCCGACATCTTCCGCGGGAATGCGGGGAAGGGCGGCCTGGTGGCCGCGCAGATGTCACAGAACGATGTCGAAATGCTGTGGAAGCTGATCGAGGAACAGCCCGGCCTCGAATTGGTTGTCGACCTGACCGCACGCACCGTGACGGCGGGAACCGTCGTGTTGCCGTTCGATATTGACGACTACACCCGGTGGCGTCTGCTGGAGGGTTTGGACGACATCGGCCTCACGCTGCGGCAGGCCGACGTCATCGGCGAGTTCGAAAAGGGAAGGCCGTCATGGAAACCCGTGACGCTGCCGGAGCCTATTTCGCAGGCGTAATCACCTGGGACGCTTAGTGGCGCTTCCCTGGGGGCGGTAGCTGGACGTGTGCTAAACCACATGAATTTTGGCGTGGCACATAGACTCTTGCTCAAACTGGGTTTACCGTGGTACCTAGTCGGTCCGACGACGGGCCATTAGTCTGCGGAGGATTCAATGAACAAGGCGGAACTGATCGACGTTCTGACCGAAAAGTTGGGTACGGACAGGCGCACGGCAACTGCGGCTGTCGAGAACGTGGTCGATACCATCGTTCGCGCCGTGCACAAAGGTCAAAGCGTCACCATCACCGGATTCGGTGTGTTCGAACAGCGCAAGCGTGCCCCCAGGGTTGCCCGCAACCCCCGTACCGGCGAAACCGTGAAGGTCAAGGCGACTTCGGTGCCTGCCTTCCGGCCGGGCGCTCAGTTCAAGGCGGTGATCGCGGGTAAGCAGAAGCTGGCCGCGTCCGGGCCCGCCGTCAAGCGTGGCGTGAACGCCCCGGTGGCGGCGAAGAAGGCGGCAGCCAAGAAGACGGCGGCCAAGAAGACCGCCGCCAAGAAGGCGACGCCGTCGAAGGGTCCGGCCAAGACCACCGCCCGTAAGGCAGCCACGAAGGCACCCGCCGCCAAGAAGACCACGACGGCGGCAGCGAAGAAGGCCACCGCCGCCAAGAAGACCACAGCGGCAAAGAAAGTGACCGCGGCCAAGAAGGCTCCGGCCAAGAAGGTCACGGCGGCGGCCAAGAAGGCGCCGGCCAAGAAGGTCACCGCGGCCAAGACCACGGCCGCCAAGAAGGCTCCTGCCAAGAAGACTGCTGCGAAGAAGACAGCCACCCGTCGTGCTCGTTGATCCCGCCGCAGCGGGATCAGGTCGGGGAATGTGCACGTAGGCCGCATCACCCACCACTGGACCGAGAACGGCCCCGGGAATCCGGGGCCGTTTCGGCTGTTTCGGGGGCGCTGCGCGCGACTCAGGCGGTGACGATTCCCGTCGAGAGCGAGCGGTCCATATGGTCGGCCGCGACCAATCGGTCCGCAACGAACGACAATGCCCAGACGCTGCCCTTGCGATTGCGCGCGGGCGGCAGGGTGAGCCCACCCCGCTCGGCGAGCCACTGCGTCAGATCCGGAATCACCCCGCCCTGACTGCACACCACCGGCACACCCCGATCCGTTACCAACGACAGAAATCGTTGCCGCGCGGCGCTTTTCGCTGAATCGTAACCTTGCTCGGAAAACATTGGCTCGCAATTGATTTCGGCGTTCAACTGTTCCGCCAACGGGGTCACGGTTTGGATACAGCGCAGCGGATCGGCCGAATGGATCTCGGATGCGCCGAACGCCAGCAGATTCGGTGTCAAAGCCTTCGCCTGCTGCTCGCCGGCGGGCTCGAGCGGGCGCAACTCGTCGGGTCCGTCGAAACGCGCGCGCTTGCCCGCCTTGGCGTGGCGGACCAGCAGCACCGTGTTCGTCCGCGCGGGCAGCCGGGCGAACATCCGGATGACCTGACGGTCCATCGGATACGACAGCTGATCCATCACCTGGTCGAGCGGGAACCAGCGCAGCTGGTCGACCTCGGCGTTGACGGCGAACTCGCCCGCCGCCGCCTCCGCGGCCCAGTAGTCGACCCGCTTGAGCTGCCGGTGGCCGGGAATCGGATAGGTGACGTGCCCGAGATAGCGCCCGAGCGTGCACGGCAGGCCGGTTTCCTCGCCGACCTCGCGCACCGCGGCGACCACCGGGGTCTCCCCGGGGTCGAGCTTGCCCTTGGGCAGCGACCAGTCGCCGTACTTGGGCCGGTGGATCACCGCGATCTCGGGCCCCGCGGCGCTCTCGCGCCACAGGACCGCGCCCGCGGCATGGATATTGGGTCGGACCCGGGGATCATGCATCGCGGTCTGTGCGTCCTTGCTCACGGCTGATCAGGGCGACGCAGTCGCATCAGGAACTGCTGGTGATCGCGCACCTGGTCGGCGTCGGCGTCGGTGGGGCTGGCCTGCCAGGTGCCGTCCGGGCCGAGCACCCAGCAGCGGGTCATCGGATCGAGCGCCGAATCGAACACCACGGCCAGCTGTTCGACCAGGCGCGGATCCTTCACCTGCACCATGACCTCGACGCGGCGGTCCAGATTGCGGTGCATCATGTCGGCGCTGCCGATCCAGGTCTGCTCCTGGGCCCGGAACTCGATCACCCTGGAGTGCTCCAGGAACCGGCCCAGGATCGAGCGCACCTCGATGTTCTCGCTCAGGCCCGGCACCCCGGGACGCAGGCCGCAGATGCCGCGCACCACGATCTGCACCGGCACGCCCGCCTGGGAGGCCCGGTAGAGCGCGTCGATGATCTGCTCGTCGACGATCGCGTTGGCCTTGAGCCGGATCCGGGCGTCGAAGCCCTCCCCGGCCAGCTCGATCTCGCGGTCGATCCGCTCGATGATGCCGGCCCGCACACCCAGGGGGGCGACCATCAGATTCCGGTAGTCCTCCTTGCGGGAGTACCCGGTCAGCGAGTTGAACAGGTCGGTCAGATCGGCGCCGATCTCCGGTGCGGCGGTGAACAACCCGACGTCCTCGTACAGGCGCGCGGTCTTCGGGTTGTAATTGCCGGTGCCGATGTGGCAGTAGCGGCGGATGGTCGAACCCTCGCGCCGCACCACCAGGCAGGTCTTGCAGTGGGTCTTGAGGCCGATCAGCCCGTAGACCACGTGCACGCCCGCCTGTTCCAGCGCGCGGGCCCATTTGATGTTGGCCTGCTCGTCGAAGCGGGCCTTGATCTCGACCAGCGCGACGACCTGCTTGCCCGCCTCGGCGGCCTCGATCAGCGCGTTGATGATGGGTGAGTCACCGGAGGTGCGGTACAGCGTCTGCTTGATCGCCAGCACCTGCGGATCGGCCGCGGCCTGCTCGATGAAGCGCTGCACGCTGGTGGAGAACGAATCGTAGGGGTGGTGCACCAGCACGTCGCCCTCGCGCAGCGCCGCGAAGACGTTGCGTGGCGTCTCGCGCTCGCCGAAGGCCGCCGGAGTGGCCGGAACGTACGGCGCGTCCTTGAGATCGGGCCGGTCGACGCCGTAGACCTGCCACAGGCAGGACAGGTCGAGCAGGCCGGGCACCTGGATGACGTCGGCGGGGTCGACCTCGAGCTCCCGTAGTAGCAGCTCCAGCATGTGCTCGGTCATGTCGTCGGAGACCTCGAGCCGCACCGGCTTGCCGAAACGGCGCCGCGCGAGTTCGCGTTCCATCGCCTGCAGCAGGTCTTCGTCGCGGTCCTCGTCGACCTCGAAGTCGGCGTTGCGGGTGATCCGGAACGAATGCGTCTCGACCACGGTCAGGCCGGGGAACAGCAGGTCCAGGTGCGCGGCGATGAGGTCTTCCATCGGCAGGAACGCCGCGATCGCCGAGGGCGCCTTGGTGCGGCGCACGCGCACGAACCGGTCGACGTTGTCGGGCACCTTCACGCGGGCGAAGTGCTCGCCGCCGGTGCCCGTGTCCTTCACCGTCACCGCCAGGTTGAGGCTCAGGCCGGAGATATAGGGGAACGGGTGCGCCGGGTCGACGGCCAGCGGGGTGAGCACGGGGAACACCTGATCGGTGAAGTAGCCCGAGAGCCGTTGCCGTTCATCGTCGTCGAGATCGGCCCAGCCGATGAGGTCGATGCCCTCCGCGGCCAGCGCCGGGTTCACCTCGTCGAGGAACACGTGCGCGTGCCGCTCGGCGAGTTCCTGGGCGCGGGCGGCGATCATCTCCAGCTGTTCCGACGGGGAGCGGCCGTCGGCGGAGCGCACGGACAGGCCGGTCTCGGCACGGCGTTTCAGGCCGGCGACCCGGACCATGTAGAACTCGTCGAGGTTCGAGGCGAAGATCGCCAGGAACTTGGCGCGTTCGAGCAGCGGTAACGAGGCGTCCTCGGCGAGGGCCAGCACGCGGGCGTTGAAGTCCAGCCAGCTCAGCTCGCGGTTGAGGTAGCGATCTCTGGGCAATCGCTGCGCCGTCGGGTCACCGCCCGAGGCGGTGGCGGCCGCAGGTGGCGGGGAAATCGGAGACTGCTGCTTGATGGTTTCCGTATCGCTCACGCTGTCAATCATCCCCTACGAACCGGGCAGTCCGCAGTATGACGTTGCCGCGTTCGTCCGATCCTGGTCAGTGGCGGCGATCGGCTAGCACACGGTGCGAACCGGATCACCGAAGTGACCGGACAGCGCGAATTCGCGGAGCGTGCGCGTGGTGTGCGGGCCGACGCCGAGCCCGTGGACGGTGGCGAGGTCGGCGGGGGTGTCCACGTCGCACCGGAGGCCGGGCCAGTGTCCGGCGAGCGCTCGCGCGCCGTCGGCGCGGTGCGCGTTGGCGGAGTCGGCGCCGAATCGGGGCGCCAGCGCGGCGGTCGTGTCGCGGACCAGTAATGCCGCGGTGCCGGTCCCGGTGTGGTCGATCACCACCGAGCGGACGCCGTCGGGGGCGACGGTGAGCAGGTCGGCCAGTTCGGCCGGGCGTAATGCGGGCAAATCCGCTTGCAGCGCCAGCAGATGGGCCGGGCCGTGCCGGTCGCGCACGTCGGCCGCGCCCGCGGACAGCGCCGCGTTGAGCGGATCGGGGGCGCCGGCGGGCTCGCCGAGGACGTGCGCGCCGAGCTCGCGGGCGCGGGCCGCGACGACCGGATCGGGGGTGACCACCGTCAGCGACAGCACCTCCGGCACGGCGGTCGCGGCCACGACGGTATCGGCGAACATGGCCAGCACCAGCTGACCGCGCTGCTCGGGAGTCAGCACGTCGGCCAGCCTGCTCTTGGCCCGATCGATGTGCTTGACCGCCATCACGGCGTGCACGGTGTGCGGACGCATGACATCAATCCTTACATGGCATATTGAGCTGATGACGAGGGCGGCGGTTATGGGTGCGGGGTCGTGGGGCACCGCGTTCGCGAAGGTGTTGGCTGAGGCGGGGACCGAGGTCACGATCTGGGCCAGACGGAACGAGGTGGCGCAGGCGCTCGACAGCGAGCACCGCAATCCGTTCTACCTGCCCGGCGTGCAGTTGCCACCCGTGCGCGCCACCGACGATCACCGGGCCGCGCTCGACGGCGCCGACCTGGTCGTCCTCGCGGTGCCCTCGCAGTCGCTGCGCGCGAATCTGGACCGGTGGAAGGGCGACATCGACCCCGACGCCACCCTGCTGAGCCTGGCCAAGGGCATCGAGACCGGCACGCTGCTGCGGATGAGTCAGGTGATCGCCGAGGTCACCGGGGCCGAGCCGGGCCGCATCGCGGTGCTGTCGGGCCCGAATCTCGCGGGCGAGATCGTCGAAAGGCAGCCCGCGGCCACCGTGATCGCGTGCAGCGACACCGAGCGGGCCGGGGCCGCGCAGCGGGCCTGCGCCACCGGGTATTTCCGGCCGTACACCAACACCGACGTGATCGGCTGCGAGATCGGTGGCGCGTGCAAGAACGTCATCGCGCTGGCGTGCGGGATCGCCTCGGGGATGGGGCTGGGCGACAACACGATCGCCAGCCTGATCACCCGCGGGCTGGCCGAGGTCATCCGGCTCGGGGTCGCGCTCGGCGCGCAACCGGTCACCCTGGCCGGGCTGGCCGGGGTCGGCGATCTCGTGGCCACCTGCACCTCGCCGCTGTCACGCAACCGGTCCTTCGGGCACGTGCTCGGCGCGGGCGGGTCGATGCAGGCGGCGCAGGAGGCGACCAATGGGCAGGTGGCCGAGGGTGTGAAGTCGTGCACATCGGTGCGGGCCCTGGCGGCCGCGCACGACGTGGAGATGCCGCTGACCGACGCGGTACACCGGGTGTGTCACGAGGGTCTTTCGGTCAGCGAGGCGGTCGACAGTTTGCTCGGCAGGCGGATCAAACCCGAGTAGGTCGATAGCGCCGCAGGTCGGCCGACCGGTTACGGTGACGTTCATGACGAACCGGATCAGGGTGGCCGTGGTTTTCGGCGGGCGCAGCAGCGAGCACGCCGTCTCGTGTGTGTCGGCGAGCAGTGTGCTGCGCAACCTCGATCCCGAGCGCTACGAGGTGGTGCCGATCGGCATCACCACCACCGGCAGCTGGGTGCTCGCCGACGGCCTCGGCGCGCTCGAACTCAGCCATGACGCGCTGCCCGCGGTCGACGCGGCGGGCACCGCGCTCACCCTGGCCGCCGACCCGGGCCGCGGTGGCGCGCTGGTCGCCCTCGACGATCCCGGCGCCGCACTGGGCGGTGTCGATGTGGTGTTCCCGATCCTGCACGGTCCGTTCGGCGAGGACGGGACACTCCAGGGCATGCTCGAGTTAGCCGGCATCCCCTATGTGGGGGCGGGCGTGCTGGCCAGTGCCGCGGGCATGGACAAGGAGTTCACCAAGAAATTGCTGGCCGCCGAGGGGCTGCCGGTCGGCGTGCAGGTGGTGCTGCGCCCCGGCACGGCGACGCTGACCGCGGACGAGCGGGCGCGCCTCGGCCTGCCCGCGTTCGTGAAGCCCGCGCGCGGCGGGTCGTCGATCGGCATTACCAAGATCACCGACTGGGCCGATCTGGACGCCGCCGTCGCGGCCGCGCGCGAACACGATCCGAAGGTGATCGTGGAGGCGGGCATCGTCGGCCGCGAAGTCGAGTGCGGCGTCCTGGAATTCGCCGACGGTCAGGTGCGGGCCAGCGTGGTCTCCGAGATCCGGATGCCCGACGCCGACGCCGCGGCCCCGGAGTTCTACGACTTCGCCACCAAGTACCTCGACGACGTCTGCGAATTCGACGTCCCGGCCAAGCTCGACGACGCGGTCGCCGACCAGATCCGCGAGCTGTCGGTGCGCGCCTTCCGCGCCCTGGACTGCCAGGGCCTGGCCCGGGTCGACTTCTTCGTCACCGCCGACGGTCCGGTGATCAACGAGATCAACACCATGCCCGGCTTCACCCCGATCTCGCAGTACCCGCGGATGTGGGAGGCGACCGGTGTCGACTACCCGGCTCTCGTCTCGACGTTGATCGAAACAGCTGTCGCGCGCGGCACCGGTTTGCGCTGACAGCAGGCTCGACCACCACGCGTTCGGCCGCCGAAGGTCAGAGCTCGCCCGGGGTCGGTTCGCGGGCGGGGAGATTCGCGGTGATCACCCCGGACACGGTCTGGATGGCGTCGGTGCCCGAGCCGTCGGGGACGGTCAGGGCGACGTAGGTCTCGCGGTCGACGGCGAACCAGGTGCCGACCTTGCCCACCTCGTCGCGGACCTGGAACCACTTCACGCCGTCGATCACCGTCAGCGGGGACGCGCGGTTGAATTCGAGCGGCCGGTCCAGGCCGCAGCGCAGCACGATCGGCTCGCCGCCGTCGGGGTGCTGCCAGGCCCGGGTGGCCGGTGGCGCCGGTTCGACCAGGGTGGACTTGGTGTACTCGCCGAGATCGGCGGGCAGGGCCGGGAGCAGCGCCTGGCAGGCCGGGCTGTCGGCCGCCGGGGCGGGGACCGGGCCGAGGGCGAGGGGCTCGCGTTCGACGGGAGCGCGCAGGGCGATGAAGGCGGCGACGAGGACGCCGACGATCAGCACGATCGGCAGGGCGACGGCGGTGGCGATGAGCGCGGGGGAGTAGGGCGTCGACGCGTCGTCGTCCTCGGAGTCCGGCTGTGTCCGGGTGGTCGGCTTCGCCGTGCCGTCGGTGGAACTCGCGTCCGTCGACTCGGCTGCCGCGCCGGTCGCGGACCGGTCGGTCGTGGCTTCGGGGGTGTCGCCACCCGGGGACGTGTCGTCCCGGTCGTCCGCCGCTGTCGGGTCCGACGAATCCGCCGCCATAACCGTCTGGTCCTTCCGTTGTGTCCGATCGCCTCCGAAAGGGTACCGTCGGGGCGATTTCGTCGGTCAGCAGCACACTGGGAAGGGGCCGGTCATCAGCGAGGACAGCCGTCCGCAGACGGTGCGTGAGCTGGGTGAGTTCGCCCTGATCGACCGGATCACCGCGAACCGCGAGCAGGCGCCGCACGTGCTGCTCGGGCCCGGTGACGACGCCGCGCTGGTCGCCGCGCCCGACGGGCGGTTCGTGGTGAGCACCGACATGCTCGTCGAGGGCAGGCACTTCCGCCGCGACTGGTCGGCGCCCGAGGACATCGGCCGCAAGGCCATCGCGCAGAACGCCGCCGACATCGTCGCGATGGGCGCGCGCCCGACGGCGTTCGTCGTCGCGCTCGGCTGCCCGGCCGACACCCCCGTTTCGGTGGTGACCGGCATCGCCGACGGCATGTGGGCCGAGGCGGGGCGCGCGGGCGGGTCCGTCGCGGGCGGCGATCTGGTGCGCAGCGACCAGCTGGTCGTCTCGGTGACCGCGTTCGGCGACCTCGGTGGCCGGGCGGCGCTCACCCGTTCCGGCGCGCAGGTCGGCGACATCGTCGCGGTGGCGGGCGAACTCGGGTGGTCCGGGGCCGGGCTGGCCGTATTGTCCGGCGACGCCGACCCTTCCGATCCGGCCTTCGCGCATGCCCTTGCGACGCATCGGGTTCCGCAGCCGCCCTATGCCACGGTGCTCGATGTCGCCGGGGGTGCGGTGCCGACCGCGCTCACCGACGTCTCGGACGGACTGCTCGCCGACCTGGGTCATCTCGCGACCGCCTCGGGCGTCGCTGTCGACGTGGACAGCGCGGCACTGACGGACCCCGAACTGGCCGCGGTCGCCGCACTGCTCGATGTCGATGCGGCGCAATGGATTCTGGCCGGCGGCGAGGACCACGCCTTCGCGGGGACCTGGCCGGCGGGCACCGCGCTGCCGCCGGGCTGGCGGCCGATCGGGGTCGTCACCGCAGGCAGCGGCGTCACCGTGGACGGTGCCGCGCCGACCGGCGGCACCGGCTGGGAATCGTTCCGTGGGGCGGACGCCACGCCCGGCGCCCGGAACCGATAGGTTGTGCGGTCATGGGTGCCAAACCACTGTCGGAGATCATCGATCCGGGCTGGGCCCGGGCACTGGAACCGGTGGCCGACCGGATCAGCGAGATGGGCGAATTCCTGCGCGCCGAGAATGCCGCGGGCCGGGGCTATCTGCCCGCCGGGGAGAACGTGCTACGCGCGTTCCGCCGTCCGTTCGACGCCGTGCGCGTGCTGATCGTCGGCCAGGATCCCTACCCGACGCCGGGCCACGCGATGGGGCTGAGTTTCTCTGTCGCCCCTGATGTCTCGCCGGTGCCGCGCAGCCTGTCCAACATCTTCGCCGAGTACAGCAAGGACCTCGGCTTCGATACGCCCACCTGCGGCGACCTGAGCCCGTGGTCGGATCAGGGCGTGCTGCTGCTGAACCGGGTGCTCACCGTGACGCCAGGCACCCCGGCCTCGCATCGCGGCAAGGGCTGGGAAGCGGTCACCGAGCAGGCCATCCGGGCGCTGGTCGCCCGGGACGAGCCGCTGGTCGCCGTGCTGTGGGGGCGCGACGCGGGCTCGCTCAAGCCGACCCTCACCGAGGCCGAGATCCCCTACCTCGAATCGGCCCACCCCTCACCGTTGTCGGCCTCGCGCGGATTCTTCGGTTCGCGGCCCTTCTCCCGGGTCAACGAACTGCTCGACGAACTCGGAGCCGAACCCGTCGACTGGCGGCTGCCCTGACCCGGGGCGTCGCCCGCACCAGAAGAAAATGATGAAGGAGCACAACCCGATGCACATCACCACCGTTCGCGCCGCCGTCGCGACCGCCGCCGTCGCCGCCGCCCTGACCGCGGGCGCCGCCTCGGCCAACGCGGCGGGCCTCGCGCTCGAGCCCTACGACGAGCAGGCCGCGCCGGTCGCCACCACCCAGATCGGTGAGGAGTGGACCTCCACCGGCACCTCCACCATCTCCTCCGGCGTGAACGCGAAGGTGACCTGCCTGCTGCAGAACACCTTCAGCGCCCTCGGCGCCGCCTGCTGACGTCGAGTCAGCTCAGCCCGAGGTACTCGGGCTTGCGCTTGCCGACGAAGGCATCCACGCCTTCCCGGCCGGTTGCGCCGTTCGCGGCGGCGGCGATGCTGTCGCGTTCGGCGTCGAGCTGCTGGTCCAGAGTCGCCGTCGGCGATTGGGCCAGCAGCTTTTTCATGGCCGCGTAGGTGGTGCGGGGGCCGGTGACGAAGCTCTGGGCGACCCGCAGCGCCTCGGCGCGCACCTCGTCGTCGGCGACGGTGCGGCTCAGGATGCCCAGGCGCACGGCCTCGTCGGCGCCGAGCACGGCGTCGGTGAGCAGGATCTCGGCGGCCCGGCTCTTCCCGACGATTCGGGGCAGCAGCCAGGACATGCCGCCGTCGGGGCTCAGGCCGATGCCCGGGTAGGCGGGGCGCAGCTTGGTCGACGGGCCACCGATCGCGATATCGGCGGCGCACACCAGGCTCATGCCCGCGCCCGCGGCCCAGCCGTGCACCGAGGCGACGACCGGAACCGGCGTCGCGGCCAGCGCGCGCACGAAGTCGTGCAGCTCGGAGGCGAGCTGGTGCAGGTAGGCGCCACGGTCCTCGGCGCCGGCGAAATGGTGGACGTTGCCGCCCGCGCAGAAGTTGGCGCCGGTGCCGGTGAGCAGCACGGCGCCGACCTCGGGATCG
Organism: Nocardia sp. NPDC058244; assembly: GCF_042882065.1. Taxonomy (NCBI): domain Bacteria; kingdom Bacillati; phylum Actinomycetota; class Actinomycetes; order Mycobacteriales; family Nocardiaceae; genus Nocardia; species Nocardia sp. NPDC058244. The sequence continues at coordinate 58,951 of NZ_JBHVWX010000006.1, forward strand.
AGGGCGCGCAGGGCCTCGGTGCCCGCGTTGATCAGGTCGAAATTCATCGAGGTGCCCGCGGCGGCGGTGGCGATCGGCAGCTGCAGGACGCCGTCGACGACCGTGACGGCGGTGACCGGTTCGGTGGTACTCATGGCGTCACCCTAGCGAGCGCCGCGCCGCCACCACTGTTCGGGCAGCAGGGTGAAAGGGTCGACCCGGCGAACCCCGGTGTCGGCGAAGCCGTGTCTGCGATAGAAGGCGTGGGCGCGCGGATAGTCGCCGAACACCCACAGCGTGCACGGCGAGCCGGGGGCGGCGGACTCGATCAGGGCGTCGGCGACGCCGGTGCCGTGCCAGGCCGCGCGGATGTAGAGCGCTTCCAGTTCGAACTCGGTCGCCGAGGCGAAGCCGATCAGCCGGTCACCGGCCAGCGCGATCGGCAGCCGGTGCGCGCCGTCGGTGCGGCGGCGTTCCCAGGTGAGCGCGGAGCGTTCGAGATCGAAGCCGGACAGCACGTGGCCCGGCACCAGGGCGTCGTAGGCCTCCCGCCAGCTCGCGATGTGGCAGGCGGCGAGCTCGGTGACCCGCTCGGCGGTCAGCGCCTCGAGGCGCCAGTCAGCCACGTCGGCCCCCATCGACGACAAAGCCCCGGACCACCCACGCGGGGTGCCGGGGCACTGTCGGCAGAATGTACGGGCTGAGAATCAGCCGCGGACGACCTTGCCCGCCTTCAGGCAGGAGGTGCACACGTTCATCCGGCGGGTGTTGCCAGGGGCAACCTGCGCACGCACGGTCTGGATGTTCGGGTTCCAGCGACGGTTGGTGCGCCGGTGCGAGTGCGAGACCGACTTCCCGAAACCGGGGCCCTTGGCGCAGACGTCGCAAACGGCAGCCATGTCGCGAGCTCCTTCATGTCATAAGCGGTCAGCGCGCACGGATGCCCGCTGTACCGGAAACTGATGTCGTTAAATGCCTTGCCGACTCGCGTCGGCCAGCGCAGACCGGATGGCCGCGCGAGGCAACCCTGCAAGGGTAGCTGGCCGGGCCGTGAACTTCCAAACCGGGTGTCCCGGTCGACACGCCGGGTACGGCCCGGATGACGGGCCCGTCCGCGCTCAGCATACCCCTGTCGGTCGCTGGCGCTAACCTGGCGTGCGGTGCCCGGCGGGCGGGCACGGCAAACAGTGAGCGAGGTGACGGTGTCGCAGGTGCGGGAGGCGCTGGACGGCGCCGAGCTGCTGGACTGGGCCAGGACCTGCCGCACCGATCTGGAACTACGCCGCGCCGAGATCGACGCGCTCAATGTGTTCCCCATCGCCGACTCCGACACCGGCACCAACCTGCTCGCCACCATGCGCGCGGCCGTCGCCGCGGCCGAACGCGCCGTCCCCGACACGACACGTCCCGACCGGACCGCTGATCGCGCCGTGTCCACGGCCGCCGATCTCGGTATCGGTGACGGCTCGGCAACCGCCGGCTACCCGGACGCGGAGGGCGGCACGGCGACCGCCTCGGGGCACGACCGCGGTGCACCGGTGGGCCGTGGCCGGGCATCGATCGGTGCCGCTGACGTGGGCGATCGTCGTGCCGGTACCGAGGTGCCCGCGCATCTCGTCGCGCAGGCGCTCGCGCGCGGCGCGACGACGGGCGCGCGGGGGAACTCGGGAATCATCCTGTCGCAGGTACTGCGCGGGATCGCCGAGGCGGTAGTCGGGGGCCCGCTGACCGGGGAACGGTTGCGGACGGCCTTGCGGCGGGCAGCGGTGCTCGTGCGCACCGGCCTCAGCGCCCCGGTCGAGGGCACGATCCTGACCGTGCTCGATCGCGCCGCCGTCGCGGCCGCCGGTTCGGCGGACCTCTCGCTCGTCTCCGTCGCGCAGTCGGCGGCCGAGGGCGCCGCACGTGCGCTGAACGAGACACCGGCGCAACTGGGTGTCCTGCGGGCGGCCGGGGTCGTCGACGCGGGCGCCAGGGGACTGCTGGTCCTGCTCGACTCCCTCGTGACGCAGGTCTGCGGGCAGGCGCCGGCCAGGGACAGCTATCTCCGGGCCGACCGGTCGGGCGCAGCCCAGCGCAGGTCCGGCGCCGATGACCACCGGCCCGATGGTGAGCGCCCCGGCGACCTCGCCCGATCGCCGGCCGTCGATGGCCGGGAACGTCCGGCCATCCTGTCCGACGCACGGACCACCGAGGCCGACTCCTGGGACGGCCACCGCGATTCCCCCGACCCGCACTTCGAGGTCATGTACGTGATCTCGGGCACCGACGAGGCCGCGGCGGGCGGCCTGCGCGACCGGCTCGCCGTCCTCGGTGACTCGGTCGTGGTGGTCGGCGACGGTGACAGCACCTGGTCGGCCCACGTGCACTGCCGCGACGCGGGCGCGGCGATCGAGGCCGGCCTCGCGATCGGCACCGTCACCGGCATCCGCATCGAGAGCTTCGCGGTGACCGCGCCCCACGGCGGACATGCCGAGCACCTCGCCGCCGACGCGGCGTGCGACGGCGCGCGCGCCGATGGTCCGCGCCGCACCGGCGAGGTGGTGGCGGCGCAGGTCGCCGGGGCAGCGGACGCGGGCAGTGCGTTCCCCCACGCAGCGGGCACCGGTACGGCGACACCGGGCAGGCCGACGGTCGACGGTAGCTCGGGCGGGCCCGAGGTGAACCCGCCGGCCGACCGGGGCATCCTCGCCGTGGCCTCCGGCGCGGCGGCCGCCCGCCTGTTCGAGGACGCGGGCGCGGTGGTGCTGCGCGGGGACCGCCAGCTCGACACGACCGCCCTGCTGACCGCCATCCGCGCGATGCCGAACCGGGAAGTCCTCGTGCTGCCCAACGGCGCGCTGCCCGCGCAGGAACTCGTGGCCGCCGGTGTCGCCGCCCGTGACGGGTCACGTGACGTCCTGCTGCTGCCGAGCGCGTCGATGGTGCAGGGCCTGGCCGCGCTCGCGGTCCACGATCGCGGCCGGATCGCCGTCGACGACGCCTTCGCGATGTCGGAGGCGGCCGCGACCACCCGCTGGGGTGCGCTGCGCCCGGCGCGGGTGCGCGCCCTGACCATGGTCGGAATGTGCTCGCCCGGTGACGGACTCGGCCTGGTCGGCCAGGACGTCGTGGTCATCGACCCCGATGTCGTCGGCGCGGGCCGCATCCTGCTGAACCGGATGCTCGGTCTCGGCGGCGAACTGGTGACCTTGCTGATGGGCGCCGACGCGGGTCCCGAACTGGGCGCGGTCCTGGCCGAGCACGTGACGGCCGGTTTCCCCGGAGTCGAGGTCGTGGTGTATTCCGGTGGGCAGCAAGCGGATCTGGTGCAGATAGGGGTCGAGTGATGGCGACGTTGAGTGACCGGCTCGACCACGTGCTCGGAGTGAAGGCGGCCGACCGGCTGACCGAGGCGTTCGACATGGCCACGGTCGAGGACCTGTTGCGCCACTATCCCGTCCGCTACGCCACCCAGGGGCAGCCGCTCACCGAGGAGGAACCGGAGGAGAGCGCGCACATCACCGTCATCGGCCGGATCACCAAAACCGAACTGCGCCCGATGAAGAACCGGCGCGGCTCGCTGCTGAAGGTGCAGCTCGACACCGGCGCCGCCCGCCCGATCGAGGCCACCTTCTTCAACGGCGACAAGGTGCGCTACCTGGTGAAAGAGGGTGTGCGGGCGATGATGTCGGGCACCGTGCACTGGTGGCGCCCCGACCGCTGGAACCTCTCGCACCCCGACTATCTGATCCTGCCCGACAAGGCCGAGGCCGGTGTCGAGGAGCTGACCTCGGTGCGCGGCAGCGGCGCGTTGCGCGGGCTGGCGCAGAGCGCGAAAGGCGCCGGGGGCGTGGACGCGTCGTTCTTCGAGCGCGAATTCGTGCCGGTCTACCCGGCGACCGCGAAGGTGCAGAGCTGGGACCTGCTGGCCTGCATCCGCCAGATCCTCGACCAGCTCGACCCGATCGAGGACCCGCTGCCCGCCGACCTGCGCGCGGAACGTCACCTGCTCGAGGTGTCTGACGCGCTGCGGCTGATCCACCTGCCCGAGCACAAGCTCGACATCGAGAAGGCCAGGGACCGCCTGCGTTTCGACGAGGCGCTGGCCCTGCAACTGGTGCTCGCCGAGCGCAGGCACGAGGTCGAGGGCCGCACCGCCCCGGCCTGTCCGCCGCGCACCGACGGCATCGCCGCCGCCTTCGACGAGCGGCTGCCGTTCGAGCTGACCGAGGGTCAGCAGCAGGTGATCGACGAGATCTCCGCCGACCTCTCGCGCACCCGCCCGATGCACCGGCTGCTCCAGGGCGAGGTCGGCTCGGGCAAGACGATCGTCGCCCTGCACGCGATGCTGCAGGCGGTCGACGCCGGCAGGCAGTGCGCGCTGCTCGCGCCGACGGAAGTCCTCGCCGCCCAGCACTATCGGTCGCTGCGGGCGATGCTCGGTGACCTCGGCACCGCGGGTGAGCTGGGCGCGGCCGAGCAGTCGACGAAGGTGGTGCTGCTGACCGGTTCGATGTCGGTGGCGGCCAAGAAGGCGGCGCTGCTGGACGCGATGACCGGCGAGGCGGGCCTGGTCATCGGCACGCACGCGCTCATCCAGGACGCGGTGGAGTTCTTCGACCTCGGCCTGGTGGTGGTCGACGAACAGCACCGCTTCGGCGTCGAACAGCGAGATGCCCTGCGCGCCAAGGCCAAGGACGGCATCAGCCCGCACCTGCTGGTGATGACGGCCACCCCGATTCCGCGCACCATCGCGATGACCACGCTCGGCGACCTGGAGACCTCCACTCTCACCCAGCTGCCCAGGGGCCGCTCGCCGATCGTGTCGAAGGTGGTGCCGCGCAAGCTGCATCCGGGCTGGGTGGACCGGGCCTGGGAGCGCATTCTCGAAGAGGTCGCCGCGGGCAGGCAGGCGTATGTGGTGTGCTCGCGCATCGGCGAGGACCCCGACGCCCCGCCCGCCAAGGGCAAGAAGTCGGCCGAGGAGAAGGAAGGCCCGACCACCCAGGCGGCGGTCGAGATGTACGAGACGCTGAGCGCGGGCGCGCTGTCCGGCGTGCGGGTCGGGCTGCTGCACGGGCGCCTGCCGTCGGACGAGAAGGACCAGGTGATGCGTCAGTTCAACGACGGCGCCATCGATGTCCTGGTCTGCACCACGGTCGTCGAGGTCGGCGTCGACGTGCCGAACGCGACGGTGATGGTGATCGTCGACGCCGACCGGTTCGGCGTGAGTCAGCTGCACCAGCTGCGCGGCCGGATCGGGCGCGGCAAGCATCCCGGCCTGTGCCTGCTGATCACCGACGCAGCGCCCGGCGGCACGGCGATGGCCCGGCTGGAGGCGGTCGCCGCCACCACCGACGGCTTCGAACTCTCCGTGCTCGACCTGCGGCAGCGCCGCGAGGGCGATGTGCTCGGCGCGGCCCAGTCCGGCACCGCCCGGTCGCTGCGGTTGCTGTCGCTGCTCGACGACCTCGAGGTGATCACCGCCGCCCAGGAGCTGGCCAGGCGGGTCGTCGCCGACGATCCCGGCCTGGTGAAGCATCCCGGGCTGGCGGGGATGATGGACGCCGCCGTCGACGGCGAGCGCATCGAGTACCTCGCGAAATCCTGACGCTCAGCGCGGGAGGCGCGGATACGGCAGGTCGGTGCTGGTGTGCTCGGCCACCGCGAGCGGGCGCCCGATCTGCGGGAACGCGCGCTGCGGGCACGCGGGTCGCTCGCACACCTTGCAGCCCGCGCCGATCGGCACCGCCACCTGCGGATCGTCGAGTTGCAGGCCCTGGGAGTACACCAGCCGGTCGGCGTACTCGATATCGCAGCCAAGCCCGATGACGAAGTTCTTCGACGCCGTGCCGAAGCCCTGCGCCGAGGCCGGGGTGGTCCGGGCGATCCACAGGTAGCGGCGACCGTCGGGCATCTCCGAGATCTGGGTGAGGATGCGGCCAGGGTGGGCGAAGGCCTCGTGGGTCACCCACAGCGGGCAGCTGCCACCGACCCGGGAGAAGTGGAACGCGGTGGCGGACTGCCGTTTCGAGATATTGCCCGCCCGGTCGGTGCGCACCAGGAAGAACGGCACCCCGCGCTGGCCCTGCCGCTGCAGGGTGCTGAGCCGATGGCACACCGTCTCGAAGCCGACCTCGAAGCGCAGCGCGAGCAGGTCGACGTCGTAGCGCAGTTCCTCCGCCGATCGCAGGAAGCGGCCGTAAGGCAGGATCAGCGCGCCCGCGAAGTAATTGGCCAGCCCGACCCTGGCCAGCGTGCGGGATTCCCCGGTGAGCGCGCGCGATTCGGCGAGGACGTTGTCGATCTCGCGCCCGTAGAGCAGCAGGCCGAGGGTGGTCGCGATCTGGAAGGCACGCTGTCCGGGCCGCAGCCGCCGGGCCAGGGTGAGCGTGCGGGTGTCCGGGTCGTAGTGGCGCTTGGGGATGGTCGGGTCGGCGCCGTCGCCGCGGACCAGCACGGTGACGCCCGCGCGTTCCTCGGCGATCCTGGCCAGCTGCCGGTCCAGTGAGCCGATACTCAGCCCGGACTCCTCGAACAGCTGCTCGGCGGCGTGATCGAGGGTCGAGATGTGGTTGCGGTGGTCGTAGAAGAAGTCGCGCACGTCCTCGTAGGGCATGGGCGTGCCCGGCGCGCCGCTGGGCGTGTCCACCCGGGAGGACAGCAGGTCGAGCTGATCGGTGGCCGCGCGCAGGCGCCGGTGCATGGCGATGACGATGCGGGCCACCTCGGGCAGCCGGGTCGCGAGTTCCTCGACCTCGGTGATCGGCGCGGTGTCGCCGCCACCCGCGGCTTCCACCAGGACCTCGTGCAGATCCGAGACCAGTCGCGCGTCGGAGTCGGCGGCGAAGAACTGGACGTCCAGGTCGAAGGTCGAGTTCAGTTTCAGCAGAACGGGAATGGTGAGCGGGCGCTGATCGCGTTCGAGCTGGTTCAGATAACTCGGGGACAGATCCAGCGATTTCGCGAGCGCCGCCTGAGTCATCCGTCGTTCTTCACGCAGCCGTCGTAGCCTGGCCCCCGCGTACATCTTCCGCACGCCGGAGATCCTAACTCGCCGGGTTTGCAAAGTTCGCTCGAAATCGTGATTGTCTGGGGAGAAGCCCAGTCCTGCAAGGGATTTTACCTGTGACTACCGGTGCGTAACGTGCGAAGAGACCGGTGGGTCGGGTCTGGGGTCCGGAGCGGTCGGAGATCACCCCACCGACTCTAGCGCCCGATCTTCGCAACCTTCGCCGATTCGTTGGGTGTCGCACGCAAAAATACGCTTGTTCAGCATGTTCTCCGGGTTGTTCGAGGTGCGTAGCGTGCGAATTGTGGCTGGGATCGACCGGCTGGAATCGGAGGATCAGTGAAGACCCATATCGTTCGCAGTGTCGGCGCCGCCGAGGAGTTCCCCCGCGCGCAGCATCTGGCCACCCTGGTGGCGGAGGTGGCCACCGACCCCGTGCCGGTATCCGGCGAGGTCACCGACATGATCGTCAACCGGATCATCGACAACGCCGCGGTGGCCGCGGCCTCGGTCCTGCGCGGCCCGGTGCGGACCGCCAGGGCGCAGGCGAGCGCGCACCCGTTGCCCGCGCACTCGTCGCGGCACGGTGCCACCGTGTTCGGACTGCCGGGCGCGCAGCGCTTTTCCCCCGAGTGGGCGGCGCTGGCCAACGGTGTGGCCGTGCGCGAGCTCGACTTCCACGACACCTTCCTGGCCGCCGAGTACTCCCATCCCGGCGACAACATCCCGCCGATCCTGGCCGTCGCCCAGCACGCCCGGCGCAGCGGCGCCGAGCTGATCCGCGGGCTGGCCACCGGCTACGAGATCCAGATCGACCTGGTGCGCGCGATCTGCCTGCACGAGCACAAGATCGACCACGTCGCCCATCTCGGCCCGTCGGCCGCGGCGGGCATCGGCACCCTGCTCGGTCTGGACGCCGAGACCATCTACCAGGCGGTCGGGCAGGCGCTGCACACCACCACCGCGACCCGGCAGTCCCGCAAGGGCGAGATCTCCAGCTGGAAGGCCTACGCACCGGCGTTCGCGGGGAAGATGGCCGTCGAGGCGGTCGACCGCGCGATGCGGGGTGAGGGCGCGCCCGCCCCGATCTGGGAGGGCGCCGACGGCGTCATCGCCTGGCTGCTCGGCGGGACCGACGCCGAATACCACGTGCCGCTGCCCGGCCCCGGCGAGGCCAAGCGCGCCATCCTGGACAGCTACACCAAGGAGCACTCGGCCGAATACCAGAGCCAGGCTCCGATCGACCTCGCGCGCAGGCTGCGCGCGCGGATCCCCGACACCGCCCGGATCGCCTCGATCGTGCTGCACACCAGCCATCACACGCACTACGTGATCGGCACCGGCTCCGGCGACCCGCAGAAGTTCGACCCGCGCGCCAGCCGCGAGACCCTCGACCACTCGCTTCCCTATATCTTCGCCGTCGCGCTCCAGGACGGCACCTGGCATCACGAGCGCTCCTACGCGCCCGAGCGCGCGCAGCGGCCCGACACCGTCGCGCTGTGGCACAAGATCGCGACCGTCGAGGACCCGGAGTGGACCCGCCGCTACCACGCGACCGACCCGAGGGAGAAGGCGTTCGGCGCGCGGGCCGTGGTCACCCTCGACGACGGCACGGTGATCGTCGACGAGCTCGCGGTGGCCGACGCGCATCCGCTGGGCGCGCGACCGTTCGCCCGCGCGCAGTACCTCGAGAAGTTCCGCGTCCTCGCCGACGGCGTCGTCACGCCGGCGGAACAGGACCGCTTCCTCGACGCCGCGCAGCGCACCCCGGAACTGGCCGCGGGCGAGCTGGACCAGCTGACCTTCGCGGTCGACCCGGTCCTGTTCGACGTGCTGCCCGCCGCGCGGGAAGGACTGTTCTGATGAGTGTCGAGGGACTGCTCGCCGCGCAGGCGAGTCCGGCGGCCAAGCGCGCCGCCTTCCGGGCGGGCTTGGCCGCCGGGACCTTGCAGCGGCTGCCCGGCGCGGTGAACCCGCTGGTGGCCAGGCTGATCCAGGAGATCGGGTTCGACGGGGTGTATGTCTCCGGCGCGGTGATCTCGGCCGAGCTGGCCCTGCCCGATATCGGCCTGACCACGCTCACCGAGGTCGTCGAACGCGGCCGCCAGATCGCACGCGCCACCGAACTGCCGGTCCTGGTCGACGCCGATACCGGCTTCGGCGAACCGATGAACGCCGCCCGCACGGTGACCCTGCTCGAGGACGCGGGCCTGGCCGGCTGCCACCTCGAGGACCAGGTCAATCCGAAGCGATGCGGTCATCTCGACGGCAAGGCGGTCGTCGACACCGCGACGATGGTGCGCCGGATCCGGGCGGCCGTGGCGGTGCGCCGCGATCCGGGCTTCGTGCTCTGCGCCCGCACGGACGCGCGCGCCATCGAGGGGCTGGACGCGGCGATCGACCGGGCCAAGGCGTACGCCGACGCCGGCGCCGACCTGATCTTCACCGAGGCGCTGGTCGACGAGGCCGAGTTCGCGAAGTTCCGTGCCGCCGTGGATGTCCCGCTGCTGGCCAACATGACCGAGTTCGGCAGGACCCCGCTGCTGTCGGCCGCGACACTGACCGACCTCGGCTACAACGCGGTGATCTACCCGGTCACCACGCTGCGGCTGGCGATGGGCGCGATCGAGGACGGCCTGCGCGAGATCGCCATGGCCGGTACCCAATCGGCCCTGCTGGACCGCATGCAGCACCGGTCCCGGCTCTACGAACTGCTCGGCTACCAGCGCTACAACGAATTCGACTCCGGCATCTTCGATTTCACAGTGGGTGAGTGACCATGACCAGTGGACAGACGGCACCGAGCGCCATCGCCAAGGGGCTTGCGGGCGTGGTGGTCGACACGACGAGCATCTCCAAGGTGGTCGCCGAGACCAACTCGCTGACCTATCGCGGCTATCCCGTGCAGGATCTGGCCGCGCGCTGCTCCTTCGAGGAGGTCGCCTACCTGCTCTGGTACGGCGAACTGCCCGACGACGGGCAGCTGCAACAGCTGTGCCAGCGCGAACGCGCGCAACGCCGGATCGACCGGTCGGTGCTGGCGCTGGTGGAGAAGATGCCCGACACCTGCCATCCGATGGATGTGGTGCGCACGGTCGTAAGCTACCTCGGCACCGAGGACGCCGCCTCCGAGAGCGTCGGCGAGCGGGAAAGGCTCTCCGCCGCACTGCGATTGACCGCGCTGCTGCCCACGGTGATCGCGGCCGCGATGCGCAGGCGGCGCGGCCTGGACCCGATCGCCCCGCACTCCCAGCTCGGGTTCGCCGAGAACTTCCTGTACATGTGCTTCGGCGAGATCCCCGCGCCGCGGATCGTGCGGGCGTTCGAGATCTCGCTGATCCTCTACGCCGAGCACGGTTTCAACGCCTCCACCTTCGCCGCCCGGGTGGTGACCTCCACCGGCTCGGACATGTACAGCGCGATCACCGCGGCCATCGGCGCGTTGAAGGGCAGGCTGCACGGCGGCGCCAACGAGGCCGTCATGCACACCATGCTCGAGATCGGTGACCCAGAGCGGGCCGCCGCCTGGGTCGCCGAGACGCTGGCCGCGCGGCGCAAGGTGATGGGTTTCGGGCATCGGGTGTACCGCGACGGCGACTCCCGGGTGCCCACGATGAAGGCCGCCCTGGACGAGGTCGCCGCGGTGACCGGGGAACAGCGCTGGGTGCGGATGTACGACGCGCTCGCGGCGGCCATGGCCGAGCAGACCGGCATCGCACCGAATCTCGACTTCCCCGCCGGGCCCGCCTACTACCTGATGGGCCTCGACATCGAGATGTTCACGCCCATCTTCGTGATGAGCCGGATCACCGGCTGGACCGCGCACATCGCGGAGCAGTCGGCCGCGAACGCGCTGATCCGGCCGCTGTCGGAGTATCGCGGCGTCGACCAGCGCCCGGTACCCGCCACGCGCCACTGAACCGGCCTGCGTCGTCCGCCCCTCATCGCGGACGACGCGGCCCGGCGCCCCTGCCCCGGACGGCTCGCGCCGTCCGGGGCAGAGCTGTATCAGCGCAGCGCGGCGGCCGCCGTCACCAGATTGCGCAGCGACGCCTCGACCTCCACCGGGCCGCGGGTCTTGAGACCGCAGTCCGGGTTCACCCACAGCCGCTCGGCCGGAACCGCCTTCAGCGCCGCCGACAGCGAGGTGGTGATCTCCTCGACCGAGGGCACCCGCGGCGAGTGGATGTCGTAGACACCTGGGCCGACCCCGAGCGCGAAACCGGCCGCGTTCAGGTCGTCGAGCACCTCCATGTGCGAGCGGGCCGCCTCGATGGAGGTGACGTCGGCGTCCAGGCCCGCGATCGCCGAGATCACCTCGCCGAACTCCGAGTAGCACAGGTGCGTGTGCACCTGGGTGGTGTCGGCGACTCCGGCGGTGGCCAGCCGGAACGCGTCCACCGACCAGCGCAGGTAGGCGGGCTGATCGGCCGCGCGCAGCGGCAGCAGCTCGCGCAGCGCGGGCTCGTCGACCTGGATGATCCGGGCGCCCTGGGTCTCCAGGTCGACCGTCTCGTCCCGGATCGCCAGCGCGACCTGCCGGGCCGAGTCGGCCAGCGGCTGATCGTCACGGACGAACGACCACGCCAGGATCGTCACCGGACCGGTGAGCATGCCCTTGACCGGCTTGGCCGTCAGCGACTGGGCGTAGCCGATCCACGACAGCGTCATCGGCGCGGACCGGGAGACGTCGCCGAACAGGATCGGCGGACGCACGCAGCGGGTGCCGTAGGACTGCACCCAGCCCGCCTCGGTGGCGGCGAAACCGTCGAGCAGCTCGGCGAAGTACTGGACCATGTCGTTGCGTTCCGGCTCGCCGTGCACCAGCACGTCCAGGCCGAGCCGCTCCTGGAGGGTGATCACGTCGGCGATCTCGGCGCGCATCCGGCGCACGTACTCGGCCTCGTCGATCTCGCCGGTGCGCAGCGCGGCGCGGGCCAGGCGGATGGCCGAGGTCTGCGGGTAGGAGCCGATCGTGGTGGTCGGCAGCACCGGCAGGTCCAGGTGATCGCGCTGCGCCGCCCGGCGTTCGTCGGCGGGGGAGCGGGTGAGGTCGGCGTCGTCGAGCGCGGCCAGCCGGGCGCGGACCCGGTCGTCGTGCAGGCGCGGGTCGGTGCGCCGGGTCCGCGCCGCGGCGCGGGCGGCGGCCAGCTCGGCGGCGACCGCGCCGGTGCCCTCGGCCAGCGCGGTCGCGAGCACCCGCACCTCACCGACCTTCTCGGCGCCGAAGGCCAGCCACGACCGCAGCCGGTCGTCGAGCCCGGTCTCCGGAGTCAGCGAGTACGGCACGTGCAGCAGCGAGCAGGACGTCGACACGGCCACCTCGCCGCCCAGGGCGCCGAGCGTGGCGAGCGCGGCGTCGAGGTCGGTGCGCCAGATATTGCGGCCGTCGACGACACCGGCGACCAGCAGCTTGCCCGCCAGCGCCGGAATCCCGGCGAGCGCGGACGTCTCGGTACCGGCGGTGAAATCGAGCGCGACGCCGTCGATTCCGGTGTCCGCCAGCGCCGTCAGCGCGGCGCCGGGGTGCCCGAAGTAGGTGGCGACCAGGATCGCGGGCCGGTCCGGCGCGGCCGACAGCGCGGTGTAGGTGTCGCGCACCAGGTCGATCTCAGCCTCGGTCAGATCGGTGACCAGCACCGGCTCATCGATCTGCACCCACTGCGCGCCCGCCGCGGCCAGGCGCGCCAGCAGGTCCAGGTACAGCGGCAGCAGTTCCGGCAGCCGGTCCAGCGCGGCACCGTCGGCGGACTTGGCCAGCTTCAGGAAGGTCAGCGGGCCGATCACCACCGGCCGCGCCTGCACGCCGAGCTGGATCGCCTCGGCGAGCTCGGTCAGCAGCTGCTCCGGGTGCAGGGTGAACGTGGTGGCCGCGTCGATCTCGGGCACCAGGTAGTGGTAGTTGGTGTCGAACCACTTGGTCATCTCCAGCGGCGCGACGGTGTCGGTACCGCGCGCGGCCGCGAAATAGCGGTCCAGCGGGTCGGCGATCTCGGCCACCCGGTGCGGCAGCGCACCGAGCAGGACCGCGGTGTCGAGCATCTGGTCGTAGTAGGAGAAGGTGCCGACGGGCACCGAATCCAGTCCGGCCGCCTGCAACGCGGCGAACTGCACGGTGCGCAGCATGCGCCCGACGGCGTGCAGGTCCTCGGCGCCGAGCCGGCCTGCCCAGTAGGACTCGGTGGCGCGCTTGAGTTCCCGGCGCGGGCCGACCCGCGGCAGGCCGAGAACCGTCGCGGTGAACGGGGAGTGCGAAACAGTCACGGAGATTCTCCAGTGTCGTGCGGGGAGAGCCGACGCCTTTCGCGGGCGACGCCGACACCGGAGGAACCCGTCGTGAGGACACGACGGGTCGGCACAGGTGGTCCGCGCGCCCGATCCACGAGGCGGTGGCCGCCGGATACGGCGTATCCGGCACAGTCGGCAGGTCTTCGGACTCGCGGGCACCGGTCGTGTGATCGACCGACCTACTGGCCGTCGCTTCCCGGGCATCGTGCCCAGTGCTGATGACGGCGGTCGTTCCTGCATACCGCTGCGGGACAGTCCCGGATTCCCACCGGGTTCCCTCTTCACCCGGCACGGTGTGCCCGGGCTTCGACACCGGCGCGGGAGGTCGGGGCTCCGACTCTTCCACCGCGCAGGCGAACCAGCTGCGCCACCAAGCATAGGGCCTCGGCGCGGGCCGCCGCGACCACCCCGCCCCGCGCGGCCCGCGTGACCTGCGCTTCGGCGGCGCACCGCGGGCCTGCCGCCGCGGTGAGATGTGACGGCCCGATGAACGCAACTTCGCAGGTGGGCGGGTGTGCGATGTGAAGATTGCTGCGAAGCCACCTTGCGTGACAGTGCTGCGGTCGCGGCCGGGTACCGTGGTCCAATGTTCTCGAAAGTCTTGGTCGCCAATCGTGGTGAGATCGCCATTCGCGCCTTCCGCGCGGCATACGAACTCGGCATCGGAACGGTCGCGGTGTTCCCCCATGAGGACCGCAACTCCGTCCATCGGCTGAAGGCGGCCGAGTCGTATCAGATCGGCGAGGAGGGGCACCCGGTCCGGGCGTACCTGTCCATCGAGGCGATCATCGACGCGGCCAAGAGCGCGGGCGCCGACGCGATCTACCCCGGCTACGGCTTCCTGTCCGAGAACCCCGACCTCGCGGCCGCCTGTGAGCGCGAGGGCATCACCTTCATCGGTCCCTCGGCCGCCGTGCTCGAGATGGCGGGCAACAAGGCCACCGCCATCGCCGCCGCCAAGGCCGCCGGGCTGCCGGTGCTGAAGTCCAGCGAGCCGTCCGCCGACATCGACGCGCTGCTGGCCGCCTCGCGGGAATTCGAGTACCCGATCTTCGTCAAGGCCGTCGCCGGTGGTGGCGGCCGCGGCATGCGCCGCGTGGCCGCGCCCGAGCAGCTGCGCGAGTCGATCGAGGCGGCCTCGCGCGAGGCCGAGTCGGCCTTCGGCGATCCGACCGTGTTCCTCGAGCAGGCCGTGGTGAACCCGCGCCACATCGAGGTGCAGATCCTGGCCGACCAGCACGGCAATGTCATGCACCTGTTCGAGCGCGACTGCTCGCTGCAGCGCCGCCACCAGAAGGTGATCGAGCTCGCGCCCGCGCCGAACCTGGATCCGGCACTGCGCGAACGGATCTGCGCCGACGCCGTGGCCTTCGCCCGCCAGATCGGCTACAGCAACGCGGGCACCGTGGAGTTCCTGCTCGACGAGCGCGGCAACCACGTCTTCATCGAGATGAACCCGCGCATCCAGGTCGAGCACACGGTCACCGAGGAGATCACCGACGTCGACCTGGTGCAGTCGCAGCTGCGCATCGCGTCCGGCGAGAGTCTGGCCGACCTGGGCCTGAGCCAGGACACGGTGTCGATCCGTGGCGCCGCGCTGCAGTGCCGCATCACCACCGAGGACCCGGCCAACGGCTTCCGCCCCGACACCGGCCGCATCACCGCCTACCGCACCCCCGGCGGCGCGGGCATCCGCCTCGACGGCGGCGCGAACCTGGGCGCGGAGATCGGCGCCTACTTCGACTCGATGCTGGTCAAGCTGACCTGCCGCGGTCGCGACCTGCCCGCCGCGGCCGCCCGCGCCCGGCGCGCGCTCGCCGAGTTCCGCATCCGTGGCGTCACGACCAACATCCCCTTCCTGCTCTCGGTGCTCGACGATCCGGACTTCCAGGCGGGCCGGGTCACCACCTCGTTCATCGACGAGCGACCGGAGCTGCTGACTTCGCGCGGCTCGGCCGACCGTGGCACCAAGATCCTGAGCTACCTGGCCGACGTCACCGTCAACAAGCCGCACGGCGACCGCCGGACCACGGTGTACCCGTACGACAAGCTGCCCGCCGCCGACCTGACCCTGCCGCCGCCGGACGGCTCGCGCCAGCGCCTGCTGGCCCTCGGCCCGGACGGTTTCGCCCGCGCCCTGCGCGAGCAGAAGGCGCTCGGCGTCACCGACACCACCTTCCGCGACGCGCACCAGTCGCTGCTGGCGACCCGCGTGCGCACCAACGGCCTGCTCGGCGTGGCCGGGCACGTCGCCCGGCTGACCCCCGAACTGCTCTCGATCGAGGCGTGGGGCGGCGCGACCTACGATGTGGCGCTGCGCTTCCTGCACGAGGACCCGTGGGAGCGGCTGGCCGCGCTGCGTGAGGCCGTGCCGAACATCTGTCTGCAGATGCTGCTGCGCGGCCGCAACACCGTCGGCTATACGCCGTACCCGGAGCAGGTCACCCGGACGTTCGTCTCCGAGGCCGCGACCACCGGAATCGATATCTTCCGCATCTTCGACGCGCTCAACAATGTCGACCAGATGCGCCCGGCCATCGACGCGGTGCGCGAAACCGGCACGGCCATCGCCGAAGTCGCGCTCAGCTACACCGGTGACCTGCTCGACCCGAACGAGTCGCTCTACACGCTCGACTACTACCTGAAGCTGGCCGAGCAGATCGTCGACGCGGGCGCGCACGTGCTCGCGATCAAGGACATGGCCGGTCTGCTGCGCGCGCCCGCGGCGGCGAAGCTGGTCACCGCGCTGCGCAGCAACTTCGATCTGCCGGTGCACGTGCACACCCACGACACCCCGGGCGGGCAGCTGGCGACCTACCTGGCCGCGTGGCAGGCGGGCGCCGACGCGGTCGACGGCGCCTCGGCCGCGATGGCGGGCACCACCTCGCAGCCCGCGCTGTCGGCGATCGTCGCCGCCACCGCGCACACCGAGCGCGACACCGGCCTGAACCTGCAGAACGTCTGCGATCTGGAGCCGTACTGGGAGGCGCTGCGCAAGGTGTACGCGCCGTTCGAGTCGGGTCTGCCCGCGCCGACCGGGCGCGTGTACACCCACGAGATCCCGGGCGGTCAGCTGTCGAACCTGCGTCAGCAGGCGATCGCGCTCGGCCTGGGTGACCGGTTCGAGGAGGTCGAGGCCAAGTACGCCGCGGCCGACCGGCTGCTGGGCCGACTGATCAAGGTGACCCCGTCGTCGAAGGTCGTCGGTGACCTGGCGCTGGCGCTGGTCGGCACCGGCGTCGACATCGAGGACTTCGCCGCCGATCCGGGCCGCTACGACATCCCCGACTCGGTGATCGGCTTCCTGCGCGGCGAGCTGGGCGAGCCCGCCGGTGGCTGGCCGGAGCCGTTCCGCAGCAAGGCGCTGGCCGGGCGCAACGAGCCCAAGCCGGAGACCCCGCTGACCGCGGCCGACCAGGCCGGGCTCGACGGCACCTCGGCCGAACGACGCCACACCCTCAACCGCCTGCTGTTCCCCGGCCCGACCGCGGAGTTCCAGGCGCACCGGGAGAAGTACGGCGACACCACCGGCCTGTCGGAGAACCAGTTCTTCTACGGTCTGCGCCGCGGCGAGGAGCACCGGGTGCAGCTGGAGAAGGGCGTCACGCTGCTCATCGGGCTCGAGGCGATCTCCGAGCCGGACGAGAAGGGCATGCGCACGGTCATGTGCATCATGAACGGGCAGCTGCGCCCGATCGCGGTGCGGGACCGTTCGATCGCGTCGGAGGTGCCCGCCGCGGAGAAGGCCGACAAGAACAACCCCGGCCACATCGCGGCGCCGTTCGCCGGTGTCGTCACGCTGGCGGTGTCGGAGGGCGACGAGATCCACGCGGGCGACACCGTCGGCACCATCGAGGCGATGAAGATGGAGGCGGCCATCACCGCGCCGCGCGCCGGCATCGTCGGCCGGATCGCTACCGCCAAGGTGCAGCAGGTCGAGGGCGGCGATCTGCTGGTGGAACTGGCAGCGCGCGAGTCGGAATGACGCGCATCGTCGCGGGTACGGCGGGCGGGCGGCGGCTGAAGGTGCCGCCCGCCGGTACCCGGCCCACCTCGGACCGGGTGCGCGAGGCGCTGTTCAGCGCGATCGACGCGCGCCTGGACCTGGACGGCGCGCGGGTCGTCGACCTGTACGCCGGTTCGGGCGCGCTCGGCCTGGAAGCGCTCTCGCGCGGGGCCGCGCACGCCCTGCTCGTCGAGGCCGACCGCACGGCGGCCGCGGTCGTGCGCGCCAATATCGCCGAGCTCGGCCTGCCCGGCGCGGAACTGCGCCTCGGCACGGTCGGCACGGTGCTGGCGCACGCCGCGCCGGACACCTACGACGTGGTCTTCTCCGATCCGCCGTACGACGTGAGCACCGAGGACGTGATCGCCGACCTCACCGCGCTGGCGGCCAACGGCTGGCTCGCGCCCGACGCGCTGGTGATCGTCGAGCGGTCCATCCGCTCACCCGAGATCGCCTGGCCCGCAGGCTATGCGCCGCTGAAGCCGCGCAAGTACGGGGAGACCAGAATCGAGCTCGCCGAATTCGGTGCTAGCGTCTGAACCATGGCTGCAGCACTGTGCCCCGGCTCCTTCGACCCGGTCACCAACGGTCACCTCGACGTGTTCGCCCGTGCGGCCGCGCAGTTCGACGAGGTGATCATCACCGTCATGGTGAACCCCAAGAAACAGGGCATGTTCACCGTGGACGAGCGCATGGAACTGCTGCGCGAATCGGTCACCCACCTGCCCAACGTGCGCGTCGCATCCTGGCAGGGCCTGCTGGTCGACTTCGCCAAGCAGGAGGGTGTCGGCGCGATCGTGAAGGGCCTGCGCGACGCGGGCGACTTCGGCTACGAGCTCCAGATGGCCCAGATGAACCACAAACTGGCCGGCGTCGACACCTTCTTCATCGCCACCAACCCGTCCCTGAGCTTCCTGTCCAGCTCACTGGTCAAGGAAGTCGCGGCCTACGGCGGCGACGTCAGCGACATGCTCCCGCCCGCCGTCCACAAGCGCCTCCTCGACCGCTTGGCCGAGCGTCGGGGCTAGAAGACCAGACCGCGCAGGGCGAGGAAGCGCATCCCGCCGACCGCGGCGGTGATGGCGAGCACGGCCAGGGCCTGCACACTGTCGCCGAGGCCGGGCGCCCATACCCCGAGGGCGGCCAGGCCCGCCGTCGTGATGCCCAGCCCCAGCAGGGCCAGTCCGCCGCCCTCCCACTGCGCGGTGAACCAGGTGACCCGGTCGGCCGCGTGGAAGGTGAGCTGACGGTGCAGTTCGTTGGCGATGATCGTGCTGACGACCGAACCGGCGACATTGGCGATCAGCGGGCCGACTCCGTGCATGGCGAAGAACAGCAGCACGTAGGCGATATTGCTGGAGCCGCCGACCAGGGCGAAGCGGATGAGCTGGGGGAGTGCGCGGTCGCCGCGCAGGTAGGCCAGGGTCTTGTCGAACCGCGGGCGCAGCGCGGGCGCGGGTTCGACCGGCGCCACGAGCGGGAACGGACCCGCCCAGGGAGCGAACATGCCCGCAACGTGCAGCACCGGGTTTCTCGGTGTTTCCAGAACGGTCATGGTCGACTCCGATCCTGTGAAAGGCGTCGAGGAGTACAACAGCAAAAAACGTGCAGTGCTTCCCGGCGGACGGCGATGTCGTGCCTACCGATGGTAGCGGAAGTGGAGGGATTCACTCCACTTGATATCTGTGCGATCTAGGACACTCTCGCGACACACCGCGACGACATTCGGAACACGCGCCGCCGACGGGCACACTGGGCCACGGCGGTAGTGGTTTCGCCGTGAGGAAGCAGGAGGGTAGTGAGCATGTATCGCGTATTCGAAGCACTCGACGAACTGGTCGCCATCGTCGAAGAGGCGCGCGGCATCCCGCCGACCCGCAGCTGCATCGTGCCGCGCGGCGATGTCCTCGAACTGCTCGACGACGTCCGCGACGCCCTGCCCGGTGAGCTCGACGACGCCCAGGACGTCCTCGATCATCGCGACAAGATCGTCGGCGACGCCCGTACCGGCGCCGAGACCACCGTGACCTCCGCCAACGAGCAGGCACGCACCACCATCGAGTCCGCGCGCGCCGAGGCCGACCGCATCCTGGCCGACGCCAAGGCGCACGCCGACCGGATGGTCGCCGAGGCCACCACCCACGCCGATCGCCTGGTCGCGACCGCGCAGGCCGAGGCCGATCAGGTGGTCGCCGACGGCAACGCCGAGTACGACGAGCTCACCGGCCGCGCCCAGATCGACGCCGACCGGGCCATCCAGGCGGGCAAGGACTCCTACGAGCGCTCGGTCGCCGACGGCAAGGCCGAGCAGGCCCGCCTGGTCGCGCAGACCGAGGTCGTGCGGGCCGCGCACGCGGAGTCGGCGCGCCTGATCGACAGCGCCCAGGCCGAGTCCGACCGGGTGCGCGCCGAGTGCGACGACTACGTCGACGAGCAGATGGCCGATTTCGGCGGCAGGCTCGCCGAGATGGAGGAGACGCTGAACACGACGCGGCGCACGATCACCCGCGGCCGTCAGCAGATGCGCGGCGGTCAGTCCGCCGAATACCCGGAATACGCGGCCGACCACCGGCGCTGAGCGCGCGGTCGCGTTTTGAGTTCGGGCGGGGTCCTGCCGTACTGTTGAGTGGTTGCCCAAATCCCCTCAGAAGTAAGTGAGTCAGTGATGCCCGCCGCTTCCGGTTCGCCGTCGCGTCCGCACAAGACCAGTGGTCCTGTGTCCGACGCGGGCTTCGTGCTGGATGTCCGCAGTCTCGGCCGCAGGCCGGGAACCATGCGGGAGCTGCGGCGTACCGTCACCGACCATGAGCGGCTGGGTCTGGACCTGATCGCCATCCCGGCCGACGCCGCGGTGGAACTCGACCTGCAGCTGCAGGCCGTCTCGGAGGGTGTGCTGGTCACCGGCACGGTGTCCGGGCCGACGGTCGGGGAGTGCTCGCGCTGCCTCGAACCGTTCGACGACCAGGTCGAGATTCGTCTGACGGAGCTGTTCGCGTATCCGGACAGCACCACCGAGCAGACGACCGAGGACGACGAGGTCTACCGCATGGAAGACGACCTCATCGACCTCGAGCCGGTGATCCTCGACGCCATCGGGCTGGAGCTTCCGCTGCAGCCGCTGTGCACCCCGGACTGCGCGGGCCTGTGCCCCGAGTGCGGTGTGCGGATGGCGATTGCGGGTCCTGATCATGGGCATGAGATACTGGACCCTCGCTGGGCCAAGTTGGCGAGTTTCGCCGCAGAGGCGCCCGGCACCGGCGACCCCGCTGAGGGTTCCACCACCCCAGACCGATCCGCTCCCGTGGCAAACGATGCCCACGTGGCCAGCGAAAACACAGAGGAGAAGTAGCCGTGGCTGTTCCCAAGCGCCGGATGTCCCGTTCCAACACCCGGTCGCGGCGCAGCCAGTGGAAGGCCGTCGCGCCGACCCTGGTCACCTGCCCGAACCGTGCCTGCGGTGAGAAGACCCTCCCGCACATCGCGTGCCCGTCCTGCGGCACCTACAAGGGCCGCCAGGTCACCTCTGCTGTCTGATTCGTGACAGCGAGCAAAGAAACCGCAGGTTCGGCCGATCACGCCAGCCTGCTCACCGCCCTCGGTGTCGACGTACGACCGGAGCTTCTGCGCCTAGCGCTGACGCACCGGTCGTACGCGTACGAGAACGGCGGTCTGCCGACCAACGAGCGCCTCGAGTTCCTCGGCGACTCGGTCCTCGGCCTGAGCATCACCGAGCGCCTCTACACCGAGCACCCGGACAAGTCCGAGGGTGAGCTCGCGAAGCTGCGCGCCAGTGTGGTGAACATGCACGCGCTCGCCGAGGTGGCGCGTGGTCTCGGCGACGGCGGACTCGGTCAATACCTGCTGCTCGGCAAGGGCGAAGAGCTCACCGGCGGCCGTGACAAGCCGAGCATCCTCGCCGACGGCATGGAGTCCCTGCTCGGCGCCGTGCATCTCGAGCACGGCATCGAGGTGGCCCGTGGCGTCGTGCTGCGCCTGTTCGCCGAACTGCTCGAGCGCGGCCCCCGCATGGGCGCGGGCCTCGACTGGAAGACCAGCCTGCAGGAGCTCACCGCCGAACGCGGGCTCGGCGTGCCCAATTACGAGATCACCTCCACCGGCCCGGACCACAACAAGGAGTTCACCGCGACCACGGTGATCGCCGGTCGTCCGTACGGGCAGGGTGTCGGCCGCTCCAAGAAGGAAGCCGAGCAGAAGGCCGCAGGCACCGCCTACAAGGCACTCACCGACGAATCCTCGGCCACCGAAACCACCGAAGCCTGACCGTGCCCGAACTGCCCGAAGTCGAGGTGGTGCGGCGCGGTCTGGCCGATCATGCGGTCGGCCGGGCGATCGACGCCGTCACCGTCACCCATCCCCGGGCCGTGCGCAGGCACCTCGCGGGTGGCGCCGATCTGGCGGCCCGCCTCACCGGCCTGAAGATCGAGGACGCGCGGCGCCGCGGCAAGTACCTGTGGCTCACCTTCGACGAGCCGGAGACCGCCCTGGTCGTCCACCTGGGCATGAGCGGGCAGATGCTGGTGCAGCCCGCCGGCGCCCCGGTCGAGAAGCACGCCCACATCCGCGCCGCCCTCGGTGACGGCAGCGAGCTGCGCTTCGTCGATCAGCGCACCTTCGGCGGCTGGGCGCTGGCCGACCTCGTGGAGGTCGACGGCACCGTCGTCCCGGACTCCGTCGCCCACATCGCCCGCGATCCGCTGGACCCGCGTTTCGACGCCGAGGCCGTGGTGGCGGCGATCCGGGCCAAGAACACCGAGATCAAGCGGGTGCTGCTCGATCAGACCGTGGTGTCGGGCATCGGCAACATCTACGCCGACGAGGCGCTGTGGCGGGCGGGTCTGCACGGCACGCGGGTGGCCGCCGAACTCACCCGGCCGGTGGTGCGCCGGCTGCTCGAGGGCGTCACCGCGGTCATGAGCGAGGCGCTGGCCGTCGGCGGTACCTCCTTCGACGCGCTGTATGTGAATGTGAACGGCGAGTCCGGCTATTTCTCCCGGTCACTGGCCGCCTACGGCCGCGAGAACGAGCCGTGCGACCGGTGCGGCGCGCCGCTGATCCGTGAGCAATTCATGAATCGCTCGTCGTTTTCCTGCCCGAAGTGTCAGCGGAAGCCTCGCCGCCGCTGATCCGGGCACGCTACCGTTTCTCCTGACAGGTCGTATCGGACCGGGTCCGTGCAGGAGGACGTTATGCGCAAGCTGACCTATTTCGTGGCATCGACGATCGACGGATTCATCGCCGCCGAGGACGGGACCCTGGACTTCTTCCCGGTCGGCGGCGACCACGGGCCCGCGATCATCTCGCAGTATCCCGAGACGCTGCCGACCAAGGTGCGCGAGGCGCGCGGCATCGCGGCGGGCAACGTCTACTTCGACACCGTGATCATGGGCCGCAAGACGCACGACTTCGGCGTGCGCACCGGCACCGCCAGTCCCTACGAGCACCTGCGCCAGTTCGTGGTGTCGACGACGCTGCCGGAATCGCCGGCGCCCGGGGTCGAGCTGATCACCGCCGACCCGATCTCCGCCGTCCGCGCGCTCAAACGCGAAGCGGGACTGGGGATCTGGCTCTGTGGCGGCGGTGAGCTGGCCCAGGCGCTGCTGCCCGAGATCGACCAGGTGTTCCTGAAGCTGCATCCGGTGGTGCTCGGGACCGGTCGGCCGCTGTTCGGCGGCGGCGCGAAACTGCCGGAGCCGGAACGCTTCCGGGTGATCACCAGCCGGGTGTACGCCGACGGCGTCGCATTCCTCAAGTACGGCCGGATCAGGTAGCGCACGGTGACGGCGGCGGGTCCAGGCCCGGTGGCGGCCCTGCGGGAGATCGGGTTCTGGCTCGAGCGATCCCGCGCGGAGACCCACCGGGTGAAGGCGTATCGCCGCGCCGCCGATATCGTCGCCGGGCTGTCCGAGTCCGAACAGGCTGCGCGGGCGCGCGAGCACAGCTGGCGCGAGCTGGCCGGGATCGGGCCGAAGACCGCCGCCGTCATCGAACAGGCGTGCGCCGGTGCGGTTCCCGACTACCTGGCCGAATTGCGCGGCGCCGCACAACCCATCGGGCCGGCGGGCGACCCGCTGCGCACGGTGCTGCGCGGCGACCTGCACACCCACTCGGACTGGTCCGACGGCGGCAGCCCGATCGGGGAGATGATGGGGGTGGCCGCCGCGCTGGGGCACGAATACTGTGCGCTGACCGATCATTCGCCACGGCTGAAGGTCGCCAACGGCCTGTCCGCCGACCGGCTGCTGCGCCAGCTCGACGTGATCGCCGAACTCCAGGAGCAGCTCGCGCCCTTCCGCATCCTCACCGGCATCGAGGTCGACATCCTCGACGACGGCACCCTCGACCAGCGCGCCGAGCTGCTCGAACGGCTGGATGTCGTTGTCGCCAGCGTGCATTCACACCTGCGCGACGACAGCGCCACCATGACCAAACGCATGGTCTACGCCGTCGCGAACCCGAATGTCGACATCCTCGGCCACTGCACCGGCCGCCTCGTCGAGGGCGGCCGCGGCACCCGCCCCGAGTCCAGTTTCGACGCCGAACTCGTCTTCGAGGCCTGCCGGAAATACAGCACCGCCGTGGAGATCAACAGCAGGCCCGAACGCCGCGACCCACCCGGCCGCCTCATCGACCTGGCCGTCGAGATGGGCTGCCACTTCAGTATCGACACCGACGCGCACGCCCCCGGCCAGCTGGCCTGGCAGGGCTACGGCTGCGAACGCGCACTGGCGCACGGTGTCCCGGCCGACCGGGTGATCAACACCTGGCCGGTCGACGAGCTGCTGACCTGGTGCGCGACGACCACCGGGTGAAGACTCGCCGAACAACCGGCGCCGGGCGCCGCGATGTCGGATCGGCCTGATAGACAAGCGGAGACAGGTATCCGGGTGGGGGAGGGGAGCCGATGGGCGAGTTCCCGGTCGAGATCGTGCTGTCGGTGCTCGGTCTGTTCGTGGCGACGGCGGCGTTCCTGCGGGAGTTCGTCTTCGTCGGCCGCAAGCGCCTCGGCTACCGCGTGCAGATGAACACGCCGGCCAGCCGGATCCAGCTCGCCGACCCGAACGGCGCGACGGCCCAGGGCGGCACGTCGACCGCGGATCCGGTGTCGGTGGTGCTGATCCGGATCGAGAACTACGGCTCCACGGCGATCGAGGCCGACGACTATGTCGGCGAGAGTCCGCGACTGCTGTTCCCACACCACACGATCCGCGCGCTCGAGGTCACCGAGCGGGTCACCCGCACCGGGCACTCGGTGACCGCGTTCAGTGACGCCCTGCGGGAGCTGGCCGCCGGTGTCGGCGCGGACAACGCCGCGCGGATCGTGCTGCCGAGCGAACGGCTCGAACGCGGAGAGCACTACAAGGTGCTGGCCGTGCTCGCCGGTCCGGCGCCCGATCCGCAGGACATCAACGCGGCGAAGGTGGTGACGAAGGCGGGCAGCCTCAAGGGCGGCCGATTCGTCGAGACCACCAGCCGCTCCCGGCGCGAACCCGCCCTGCTCGGCCTGAGCGTGTTCCTCGCCCTGGTGGTGATGGTGCAGTTGCTGGCCACCGTGCTGCGCGGTGATCCACCCCCGCGGGACTGCGCCGCGGGCGAGCTGACCGTCGTCGGTTCGACCGCCATGGCGCCGATGATCCGCGCGGCCGCGCGGAACTACGAGAAGACCTGCACCGGAGCGCGATTCACCTTCGATTTCATCGGCACCGAGCCGGGCCTGCGCGCGATCACCAAGGCCGGACCGACGCCGGGCATGCTCGCGATCGGTGACGGCGCCAAGGGAACCTCGTTCGCGGCGCTCACCGAACTCCCGCTGGCCCTTGGCTCGTTCTCGCTCGTCGTGCATCCCGGGGTCGGGCTGAAAGACCTCTCGACCCAGCAGATCCGGGACCTGTACCGGGGAAACATCAAGAACTGGAACCAGATCGGCGGACCCGATCTCCCCGTGGTCCTGATCGACCGGACCGCGGGCTCGGGCACCCGGCGCGCGCTGGAATCGCGGCTGCTCGAGGACAACCGCAAGGTGTTCCGCTATACCAGCTGCGTCGGCATGGCCGTGGGCGGCGAGCAGTGCGAGGTCGACGTCACCGACGAAGTGGCTATGTTCGTTGCCAAAATTCCTGGTGCGGTGGGGTATCTGGAGACCTCGGCGATCGCCGACGGGGTCGCGGCGGTCACGATCGACGGGGTGCGTCCGGCGCCGGAGACGATCCGGTCCGGTGCCTACCGCTTCACCGGCGTGGAATACGCCTACACCCACGGCCCGATCGCCGGTGATTCGCTGGTCGCGCAGTTCCTCGACTACCTGACCCGGGGTAAGGCCAGGCTCACCATGACCGAGTTCGGCAACATCCCATGTGTCGACCCGGTGGAACCGAAATTCTGTACGCCGTAGACCGCCTCTGACGGCGGAATCTCCTGTCTCGTCACGGAATCGCCGACACGTTTTGCCAGCAACCCACTGGTTTACTCTCCGGTAGCGGGGTACGTTCCACTACGGCCCCTCTGTTCAGGCGGGCACCCGCGTGGTGCGCTTCCCGCTTGGCCAGGCCAACCATGCCCCATGGACGGCGGTGAAGCTCTCGTCTCCACCCCCGCCGAGGCGGCCATCTCTTGTTCGCGCAAGTGTTGCGAGGTTGTGTCCCTGGAAGGAAGGTCATGAGTGCAGATACGTCGGCAATGTCGCCGACCGGGTTCTCCACGTCCGATCTCTATGCGATCGAGCACAACGGCGGCCCACTGCGGATCGCGATGGTTGTTCCACCGTATTTCGATGTACCCCCGAAGGCGTACGGCGGCGTGGAAGCCGTCGTCGCCGATCTGGTCGACTCGCTGTGCGAGCGCGGCCATCACGTCACCCTGTTCGGAGCGGGCGAGCCGGGTACCAAGGCGGATTTCGTCCCGCTGTGGGACCGGATCGTCCCGGAACGACTCGGTGATCCGTTCCCCGAGGTGGTGCACGCGCTGCGGGTGCGCCGCGCGATCGAGCGCCTGGCCGAGACCCAAGGGATCGACCTGGTGCACGATCACACCTTCGCCGGCCCGCTCAACGCCCCGGCGTACGCCAATCTCGGCCTGCCGACCGTGGTGACCGTGCACGGGCCCGTGCAGGACGACTGCTACCGCTACTACCGCGAACTGGGCGAGGAATGCTCGCTCGTCGCGATCAGCGACCGGCAGCGCGAACTCGCGCCCGAACTGCCCTGGGCGGGCCGCGTGCACAACGCGCTGCGGCCGGACCTGTGGCCGTTCGCGACCGAGAAGCAGGACTACGCGCTGTTCCTCGGCCGCTTCACCATGGACAAGGGCCCCCATCTGGCACTCGACGCCGCGCACGCGGCGGGCATCCCGCTCATCCTGGCGGGCAAGTGCTCCGAGCCACCGGAGAAGGCCTACTTCGAGGAGTACGTGCGACCGCGGCTGACCGACGCCGATCATGTGTTCGGCCTCGCCGACGCGGCGGCCAAGCGTAAACTGTTGTCCGGAGCACGGTGTCTGCTGTTCCCCATTCGCTGGGAGGAGCCGTTCGGCATGGTGATGATCGAGTCGATGGTCTGCGGAACGCCGGTGGTCGCGTTGCGCGGTGGTGCGGTGGCCGAGGTCGTGGTCGACGGCGTCACCGGGCGGATCTGCGAGGAACCGGACGAGCTGCCCGCCGCCATCGCCGAAGTCGCGACCTTCGATCCGGCGGCCTGCCGGGCACACGTGGAAGCGAATTTCGGCGCCGACACCCTCGGCGGCGGCTACGAGCAGGTGTACCGGCAATTGTTGGCCCGCACCACGATCGGCTACGGCAACGCCTTCACCATGCCGATGCCGGTCGGGGCGGCGGTCAGCGGGCGCGGATGAGCCTGAACAACGCGTCGTCGCCGAGCCCGCTCAACGCGGGGGAACCCGCGGGGCTCGGCGGCAACGGCGGCAACGTCACCCTCGTCGAAGGCGGCACCTTCTGCCTGTCCGACCGGCTCGGTGACATCGAGCCGGGCAAGCCGCAGGGCCTGTTCTTCCGTGACGCGCGGGTGATTTCGCGCTGGGAGCTGATGATCGACGGCAAGCGGCCCGAGCCGCTGTCGGTGCTCAGCCCGGAGGCCTTCGCCGCGCGGTTCGTGCTGCGCAGGCCGCCGCAGCAGGGCCGGGCCGACAGCACCCTGCTGGTCGTGCGCGACCGGCTCGTCGCCGAGGGCATGCACGAGCTGATCACCCTGGAGAACATGAGCCGCGAGGCCACCGCGGTGGTGCTCGAGCTGCACGTCGACGCCGATTTCGTCGACCTGTTCTCGGTGAAGGAAGGCCGGATGGGCGGCCGCCGCGCGGAGATGACCACCTCCGACGGCGAACTGCTGCTGCACGACCGGGCCGACCTGTCGCGCGGGCTCGCCCTCACCTCGACGGTGGAGCCGATGGTGCTGCCCGGCACCATGATCTGGCGCGTCGTCGTGCCCGCGGGCGGCCGCTGGCAGACCGAGATCACCGCGCAACCGGCGGGCGCCGCGCAGCGCCCGCAGACCCAAGGCACCCCGGGCGAGCGCTACCGGGCCAGCGAGCCGGTGCGCAAGATCCAGGCCTGGCGGGCCACCGCCACCGATATCAGCGCCGATTCCGGGCTGCTCAACCAGATCCTGCGCCGCAGCGAGAGCGATCTGGGCGCGTTGCAGATCCATACCGATTCCGGCACCGGGCGGCCGTTCGTCGCCGCGGGCGCGCCCTGGTTCATGACGCTGTTCGGCCGGGACTCGCTGCTCACGGCGTGGATGTCGCTGCCGCTGGAGACCGATCTCGCCCTGGGCACGCTCCAGCAGCTGGCCGAATTGCAGGGCCAGACGGTCGATCCGCTGGTGGAGGAGGAACCGGGCCGGATCATGCACGAGATGCGGCGTGGTCCCGCGGTCGGGCAGGTGCTCGGCGGCCAGATCTACTACGGAACCGTCGACGCCACACCGCTGTTCGTGATGCTGCTGGCCGAGTGCCTGCGCTGGGGCGCCGAGCCGGCCTCGATCGCGACCTTGCTGCCCGCGGCCGACGCCGCGATCGGCTGGATCACCGATTTCGGCGACCGCGACGACGACGGCTTCGTCGAGTACGTGCGCGCCACCGATCGCGGACTGATCAACCAGGGCTGGAAGGACAGCTTCGACGGGATCAACGACGCCGCGGGCCACATCGCGCAGGCGCCGATCGCGCTGTGCGAGGTGCAGGGGTACGTGTACGCGGCGTATCTGGCCCGGGCGGAACTGGCCGATCAGTTCGACGATCCGGCCCTGGCCACCCGCATGCGCGAGCGGGCCGCGGAACTGCGGACCAAGTTCGCCGAACAGTTCTGGCTACCCCAATGCGGCTGGTACGCCGTGGCATTGGACGGCAGCAAGCGTCAGGTCGACGCGCTGACCAGCAACGCGGCGCACTGCCTGTGGTCGGGCATCGCCACCGACGAACACGCCGAGAGCCTGATCGCGAACCTGGCCAGGGCGGAGATGGACTCGGGCTTCGGCCTGCGCACGCTGGCCTCGACCATGGGCGCCTACAACCCGATGAGTTATCACTGCGGGTCGGTGTGGCCGCACGACACGGCGATCGCGGTCGCCGGGTTGATGCGGTACCAGCATGTGCCGGGCGCGGTGGCGCTGGCGACGAAGCTGGCGGGCGGATTGCTCGACGCGGCCGCCGCGTTCGACGGCAGGCTGCCCGAGTTGTTCTGTGGCTTCCCCCGTGCCCGTTTCGCGGCGCCGGTGCCCTATCCCACCTCGTGCTCGCCGCAGGCGTGGGCCAGTGCCGCGCCGCTGCTGCTCGTGCGCTCGTTCCTCGGGCTCGACCCCGATGTGCCCGCCAAGACCCTGACCGTGCGGCCGCAGGTGCCGGAGGCGTGGGGATGTGTGCGGCTCTCGGAGTTCCGGCTCGGTGACGTCACGGTCGACCTCGAGGTCTGCGGGTCGGCGGTGACGGTGCACGGGCTGCCCGAGGGGTGGGCGCTGATCACCGACGAAGAGCAGTAGACGGCACCGGGGCCGGATCCGTACGGATCCGGCCCCGAATGTCGCGCGGTGGTGCTCAGCCCTGGAACGGGAAGCGTTCGTCCAGCGCGAGGTTGAGCTCGACGACATTCACCCGCGGCTCCCCGAGGAACCCGAGTGTGCGCCCGGCGGTATGGGCCGCCACGAGCTCGCGCACCTGATCGGCGGTGATCCCACGCGCCTTCGCCACCCGCTCGACCTGGATCGCCGCGTATTCGGGGGAGATGTGCGGGTCCAGGCCGCTGCCGCTGGCGGTGACCGCGTCGGCGGGCACGGCCACCTGGGCCGGGGCGTCGCCCAGGATCGGGATGATCCGGCCGACCGAGTAGTCCTCGCCCTCCTTCGCGCATTCCACGGCAACGCCGCGGAACGTGGCCAGGAACGGCGGCGTCGGGCACAGTTCGTTCACGCTGACGACCTGCACCGGCCGCGACACGTCACCGTCGGCATCGCGCGGGCCGATCACCGAGAGCACCGCGCCGACACCGTCTTTCGTGCAGAACTGGCGGGCGCCGTCGACCCCCTCACGGTCGCCGACCTCCTTCGAGCGCGCGCACACGGTGGTGAGCAGGCTGGTGCGGGCAGCCGTGTCGACGATGTCCTCCGGGCCGAGGTTGCTCGCGGCGGTGGACAGCGGGTCGTAGCCGTCGCCCGCGGCCGACGGGCGGCTCTGGAAGTACTGCGTCATGGCCTTGCCGTCGGCGTCGGTGAACGACTGCCCGATCAGGCTGGAGCCCACCAGTTTTCCGTCGCGCTCGATCAGCGAGCCGTCGGCCTTGTCGTTCAGTCCCGGCAGCTGAGCCACCGCGAACACCACGACGGGATACACGATTCCGGTGATCACGGTCAGCACGAGCAGGGCGCGCAGGGCGGCCAGGTGCTGGCGGATCCAGGTTGAGGTACGCATGTCAGGACATCCCGGGGAGGAGTTGGACGAGCAGGTCGATGATCTTGATGCCGAGGAACGGCGCGATGATGCCGCCGAGGCCGTAGATCGTCAGGTTGCGGCTCAACAACTTCGAGGCATTGCTCGGCCGGTAGTCGACACCGCGCAGCGCCAGCGGAATCAGCGCCACGATGATGATCGCGTTGAAGACGACCGCGGACAGGATCGCCGACTGCGGGCTGGCCAGGCGCATGATGTTGAGCGCGTCCAGGCCGGGGAACAACGCCACGAACAACGCCGGAATGATGGCGAAGTACTTGGCGATGTCGTTGGCGATGGAGAACGTGGTCAGCGCGCCGCGGGTGATCAGCAACTGCTTGCCGATCTCGACGATCTCGATCAGCTTGGTCGGGTCCGAGTCCAGATCGACCATGTTGCCCGCCTCTTTGGCGGCCGAGGTGCCGGTGTTCATCGCCACGCCCACGTCGGCCTGGGCCAGGGCGGGGGCGTCGTTGGTGCCGTCGCCGGTCATCGCGACCAGGCGGCCGCCGTCCTGTTCCTTCTTGATCAGGGCGAGCTTGTCCTCCGGCGTCGCTTCGGCGAGGAAGTCGTCGACGCCCGCCTCGTCCGCGATCGCCTTGGCGGTCAACGGGTTGTCGCCGGTGATCATCACCGTGCGGATGCCCATGCGGCGCATCTCGTCGAAGCGTTCCCGCATGCCCTGCTTGACGACGTCCTTGAGATGGATGACGCCCAGCAGTCGCGGGGTGCCGTCCTTGACCTCACCGACCACCAGCGGCGTGCCGCCCGAGGCGGAGATGCCGTCGACGATCACCGCGGCCTGCTCCGGTACCGCACCACCCTGGGCGCGAACCCATTCGGTGACGGCACCTGCTGCCCCCTTGCGCAGCTGGTGCCCGTCGGCGAGGTCGACACCCGACATGCGGGTCTGCGCGGTGAACTCCACCCAGGTGGCACCGGGCAGCTCGCCCGCCGAGCGTTCCCGCTTGTTGAACGTCTGCTTGGCGAACACGACGATCGAGCGCCCCTCCGGCGTCTCGTCGGCGAGGCTGGACAGCTGCGCCGCGTCGGCGAGCTCGTCGTCGGGAACACCCGGCATCGGCACGAATTCGGCGGCCTGGCGGTTGCCGAGGGTGATGGTGCCGGTCTTGTCGAGCAGCAGGGTGTTCACGTCGCCCGCGGCCTCGACCGCGCGACCCGACATGGCCAGCACATTGCGCTGCACGAGCCGGTCCATGCCGGCGATGCCGATGGCCGAGAGCAGCGCGCCGATGGTGGTCGGGATGAGGCAGACCAGCAGCGAGACCATCACGATGCCGGTGATGCCGTGCGCGTCCAGCGCCGAGGTGTCCGGCACGCCCGGGTTGTTCGCCTTGGCGAAGATGGCCAGCGGCTGGAGCGTGGTCACCGCGAACACGAAGATGATGGTGAGCGCGGCCAGCAGGATATTGAGCGCGATCTCGTTCGGCGTCTTCTGGCGGCTCGCGCCCTCGACGAGCGCGATCATCTTGTCGATGAAGCTGGCGCCAGGCTCCTGGG
Organism: Nocardia sp. NPDC058244; assembly: GCF_042882065.1. Lineage (NCBI taxonomy): Bacteria > Bacillati > Actinomycetota > Actinomycetes > Mycobacteriales > Nocardiaceae > Nocardia > Nocardia sp. NPDC058244. Next base: position 90,687 of record NZ_JBHVWX010000006.1, read on the forward strand.
TGATCCGCACGACGATCCGGTCCGAGAGCACCGTGGTGCCGCCGGTGACCGCCGAGCGGTCGCCGCCGGATTCACGGATGACCGGGGCGGATTCGCCGGTGATGGCCGATTCGTCCACCGAGGCGATGCCTTCGACGACGTCACCGTCACCGGGGATGACCTGACCGGCTTCGACCACCACGTAGTCGCCGCGGCGCAGTTCGGGAGCGGCGACGCGCTCCTCGACGATGCGGCCGCCGGGGGTCCAGTCGGCCAGCCGCCGTGCGACGGTGTCGGTCTTGGCTTTGCGCAGGGTGTCGGCCTGCGCCTTGCCGCGTCCTTCGGCGACGGCCTCGGCCAGATTCGCGAAAACCACGGTGAGCCACAGCCAGACGACGATCGCCCAGGCGAAGAAGCTCGGATCGGCGATCGCGAGGATGGTCGACCAGACCGCGCCGATCTCGACGATCAGCATCACGGGGTTCTTCCAGAGCGTGCGCGGGTCGAGCTTGCGCAGCGCGTCCGGGAGGGAGGTGAGCAGCAGCTTCGGATCCAGGACGCCCTTCTGCACGCCCCTGGTCCGGTGCTCGGGCCGCGGCGCGGCCGGTGATTCGAGGGTGGGACTGGTCATTTCAGTGAATTCCTTCGGCGAGCGGCCCGAGCGCGAGAGCGGGCAGGAAGGTGAGCGCGACCAGGATCACGGTCACGCCGACGACCATGCCGACGAACTGCGGCCGGTGCGTCGGCAACGTGCCGATCGACGCGGGAGTGGTGCCCTGCTGGGCCAGCGCACCGGCCAGCGCCAGCACGAAGATGATCGGCAGGAACCGGCCGAACACCATCGCCAGGCCGAGCGCGGTGTTGAACCACTCGGTGTTGCCGGTGAGACCGGCGAAGGCGGAACCGTTGTTGTTGGCCGCGGAGGTGAAGGCGTACAGCACTTCCGAGAGGCCGTGCGGGCCACTGTTGAGCATGCTCGCGCGCTGGCCCGGCAGGGCCATGGCGACAGCGGTACCGATCAGCACGATCAGCGGGCTCACCAGGAAATACGAAGCGGCCAGCTTGATCTCGCGCGGGGTGATCTTCTTGCCCAGGTACTCCGGTGTGCGACCGACCATCAGGCCCGCGACGAACACCGTGATCACGGCGAGGATCAGCATGCCGTACAGACCGGAGCCGACACCACCGGGCGCCACCTCACCCAGCTGCATGTTGAACATCGTCATCATGCCGCCGAGGCTGGTGTAGGAGTCGTGGAACGAGTTCACCGCACCGGTCGAGGTGAGGGTGGTCGACGCCGCGAAACTGGCCGAATTCGCCACGCCGAAGCGGGTTTCCACGCCCTCCATGGACGCGCCGATCGCGGTCGGCACCGTGCCGTGGTGCTGCAGCTGGAACAGGTTGGTCAGCCCGATGCTGACCAGCGCGATCGTGCCCATCACCGCCACGATCGCGTAGCCCTGCTTGGTGCTGCCGACCATCCGGCCGAACGTGCGCGGCAGCGAGAAGGCGATCACCATCAGCAGGAAGATCTCCAGGAAGTTCGTCCAGGTGCTCGCGTTCTCGAACGGGTGCGCGGAGTTGGCGTTGTAGAAGCCGCCGCCGTTGGTGCCCAGTTCCTTGATGACCTCCTGGCTGGCGACCGGCCCGCCGGTGAGCGTCTGCGGGGCGCCGCCGATGGTCTGGGCGACCTGATCGTGCAGGTGGAAGTTCTGGATGACCCCACCGGCGATCAGCACGATCGCGAAGACGAACGCGATCGGCAGCAGGATCCGCAGGGTGCCGCGCACCAGGTCGACCCAGAAGTTGCCGAGCTCACCGGTGTGGCGGCGGGCGAAGCCGCGCACCAGCGCCACCGCCACCGCCATGCCCACGGCCGCGGAGACGAAGTTCTGCACCGCCAGCCCGGCCATCTGCACCAGGTGCCCCTGGGTGGACTCGCCGGAGTAGTTCTGCCAGTTCGTGTTGGTGACGAAGCTGACCGCGGTGTTCCAGGCCAGCGCCGGGGTCATCTCGGTGCCGGGGTCGTTCAGGTGCAGCGGCAGCGCGCCCTGCGCCAGCTGGAAGAAGAACAGGAACAGGATGCTCACCGCCGAGAACGCCAGCACGCTGCGGGCGTAGATCGGCCAGGTCTGCTCGACCTCGGGTTTCGCGCCGATGGCGCGGTAGATCAGCCGCTCGGCGCGGGAGTGCTTGTCACTGCTGTAGACCCGGTACATGTAGTCGCCGAGCGGCACATGCACCAGGGCCAGCGTGATCACCAGGGCCGCGACGAACGCGATCCCCGCTGTTGTCGTGTTCACCTAGAACCTCTCGGGGAAGAGCAGCGCCGCGACCATGTACACGGCGACGAGGACGGCCAGAGCCAGACCGACAAGGTTCGCGATCACAGCTTCTCCACCCCCCGCTGGATCACGCCCAGCAGCGCGAAGATCGCCACGGTGAGCACCGTGAACACCACGACAGACATTTCCAACCTCCTTGCGCTCCGAGGTGGAGCGCCAAGGTGAGTGAAACGCCGGAACGGGACGCGGCGTGGGTTCCTTACGACTCCTTAGCGCCGGGCGGCGCGGCCTTTACGGCCTGTTGACGCGGGGGCGCCCCGATCGGGTGTGCGGAAGCCGTCAAGGCCGGGGCCAAAGCCGTCAACACCCCGTAAAGATCGAGATCGGGCGACGAACACGCGGTGAGAATGGGGCTCCGGCCGGCGACGGACGCCGCCGGGCCCCTGTTCACGGAAAGTGAGATCGCGGTGTCTGTTGTGACCCTTGCGGTGATCCTCGGTTTCGTCGGATCGCTGCTGTTGATCCGTGTGCTCGGCAGGTTGAACACCTCGCACGCGCCGATGGTGACCGTCGGTGTGTTGCCGGTGCGCTCGCCTGCCCCGGCCCGCCGACCCGCGATGATGGACTGGTGAAACGCGGACAACTGCGCATCTACCTCGGTGCGGCGCCGGGCGTCGGCAAGACCTACGCCATGCTCGGCGAAGCGCACCGGCGGCTGGAACGCGGCCGCGATGTGGTCGCCGCCGTCGTCGAGACGCACGGCCGGAAGAAGACCGCCGACCTGCTCGACGGCATCGAGCGGATTCCGCTCAAGACGGTCGTCTACCGGGGGACGCAGCTGCCCGAACTCGACGTCGACGCGGTGCTGGCCCGCAGACCCGCGGTGGTGCTCGTCGACGAGTTGGCGCACACCAACGTGCCGGGCAGCGTGCACGAGAAGCGCTGGCAGGATGTGGAACAGCTGCTCGACGCGGGCATCGACGTCATCTCGACGGTGAACGTGCAGCACCTGGAGAGCCTCAACGACGTCGTCGCGCAGATCACCGGAATCGAGCAGCGCGAGACCGTGCCCGACGCGGTGGTGCGGGCCGCCGACCAGGTGGAACTGGTCGACCTCACCCCGGAGGCGTTGCGGCGCAGGCTCTCCCACGGCAACGTCTACGCCGCCGACAAGGTCGACGCGGCGCTGCGCAACTACTTCCGCCCCGGCAATCTGACCGCGCTGCGCGAACTCGCGCTGCTGTGGCTGGCCGACCAGGTGGACGCGGCGCTGGCCAAGTACCGGGCCGACCACAAGATCACCGAGCTGTGGGAGGCCCGCGAACGCGTGGTCGTGGCGGTCACCGGCGGCCGGGAATCGGAGACCGTCGTGCGCCGGGCCGGGCGGATCGCGTCGAAGGCCAGCGCCGATCTGGTCGTCGTGCACGTGGTGCGCGGTGACGGGCTGGCCGGGGTCTCGACCGAGCGGATGGCGACCCTGCGCGAACTCGCCGCCGGTCTGGACGCCTCGCTGCACACCGTCACCGGTGACGACGTGCCCACCGCGCTGCTCGAATTCGCCCGCGAGGTCAACGCCACCCAGCTGGTACTGGGCACCTCGCGGCGCTCCCGGTGGGCGCGAATCCTCGACGAGGGCATCGGCTCCACCGTGGTGCAGCGCTCCGGCAAGATCGACGTCCACATGGTGACGCACGAGGAAGCCAACCGCGGCGTCCGCAAAGCGTGGCTGCGCCCGCGCAGGCCGGTGACGGCCTGGCTGGCCGCGATCGTCGTGCCGGTGCTGGTGAGCCTGGTGTGCGGGCTGCTCCTCGACGGCTGGCTGCAGCTGGGCGGGCTCAGTGCCATGTTCTTCATCGGGGTGGTGGCGGTGGCGCTGTTCGGCGGCGTGGTGCCCGCCGGGCTGTCGGCGCTGCTGTCGGGCCTGCTGCTGAACTGGTACTTCACCGATCCCCGCTACAGCTTCACCATCGCCGAGCCGGACAACTTCGTCACCGTAGTGGTCTTGCTCATCGTCGCGGTGGCCGTGGCGGCCCTGGTCGATGTCGCGGCCAAGCGGACGCTGCAGGCGCGCAAGGCCTCGCGCGAGGCGGAGCTGCTGACGATGTTCGCCGGCTCGGTCCTGCACGGCGCCGATCTGCCGAATCTGCTCGAGCAGGTCCGCGAGACCTACGGGCAGCGCGCGGTCAGCGTGCAGTGCGGTGAGCAGATCGTCGCCTCCGTCGGGGTCGACCCGCCCGCCAGGGCATCCGACGCCGACACCGTGATCGAGGCGGGCGACGCGCTGAGCCACCTGCTGCTCGCGGGCCGGGCGATCGATTCCTCCGACCGCCCCGTGCTCAACGCGGTGGCCAACCAGGCCGTCGGGCTGGTGCGGCAGGCCGAGCTGGCGGAAGAGGCCAGTGCGGCGGCCGCGTTGCTCGAGGCCGACCGGCTGCGCCGGGCGCTGCTGTCGGCCGTGAGCCATGATCTGCGCACCCCGCTGGCCGGAGCGAAGGCGGCGGTGTCGAGCTTGCGCAGCGACGATATCGAGTTCTCGGCCGAGGACACCGGCGAACTGCTGGAGGCGATCGAGGAGTCCGTCGACCAGCTGACCGCGCTGGTCGGCAATCTGCTCGACTCGTCGCGGATCGCGGTCGGTGTCGTCACCCCGCAGCTGCGGCAGGTCTACATGGACGAGGCGGTGCATCGTGCGCTGGTCAGCGTCGGGATGGGTACCCGCGGCCTGCGGCGCGCGGCGATGGACCGGGTGAAGGTGGAGGTCGGGGAGGTCTCGGTACTGGCGGACCTCGGTCTGCTCGAACGCGTGCTGGCGAATCTGATCGACAACGCGCTGCGCCACTCCGGTCGCGATACACCGGTACGAGTCACCGCCGAACATGACGGCGACCGGGTCTCGATCGCCGTCGTCGACGTCGGGCCCGGCGTCCCCGCAGGCACCGAGGAGCAGCTGTTCGAACCCTTCCAGCGCCTAGGGGACCGCGACAACACCACCGGCGTCGGCCTTGGTCTGTCGGTGGTCCGCGGCTTCGTCGAAGCGATGGGCGGCACCGTCCACGCCGAGCCGACCCCCGGCGGCGGGCTGACGATGCTCGTCGACCTGCCGTCGGGCACCAGCGCCGCGCCGACGACGGACGATGACAGCGCGCCCGAATCCGACGAGACTGACCGATGACCGCATCGGCAGTCGCTCCAGCTCGGGTCGGGACGCCCGGCCACAACTCAGGAACGGTGATGACGGACAAGAATCAGGCTCCTGCGGCCACCAAGGTGCTGGTGGTCGACGACGAGCCACAGATCGTGCGGGCCTTGCGGATCAATCTGTCGGTGCGCGGGTACGAGGTGATCACCGCGGGCAACGGTGCGGCCGCGCTGCGTGCCGCCGCCGAACGGCACCCCGACGTCATCGTGCTCGACCTGGGCCTGCCCGATATGGACGGCATCGAGGTGCTGGCCGGTTTGCGCGGCTGGACCTCGGCGCCGGTGCTGGTGCTCTCGGCGCGCACCGACTCCGCCGACAAGGTCGAAGCGCTCGACGCGGGCGCCGACGACTACGTCACCAAGCCGTTCGGCATGGACGAACTGCTGGCCCGGCTGCGCGCCGCGGTCCGGCGCGGCGCGACCGAGGTCGACAGCGTCGACCCGGTGGTGGTCACCGATTCGTTCACCGTCGATCTGGTCGCCAAGAAGGTCACCAAGCGGGGCGAGCCGGTGCACCTGACCCCCACCGAGTGGGGGATGCTCGAGATGCTGGTCCGCAATCGCGGAAAACTGGTGGGCCGCAAGGAACTCCTGCGCGAGGTGTGGGGGCCCGCCTATGCCACCGAGACCCACTACCTGCGGGTCTACCTCGCGCAGCTGCGCCGCAAACTCGAGGACGACCCGGCCAACCCCCGGCACCTGCTGACCGAGGCGGGTATGGGGTACCGCTTCCAGGAATGAGGGGTGCCGCGGGTCACCCCGCCGGAATGCCGCCGCGCACGCAGGCGTTCCCAGGCGTGAATCGTCCGCGACGTGAATGGCAGGATCTAGGCATGGCTGAGCAGAACGCACCCGTGACCACCGCACCCACCGAGCTGTGGGTCGAGCGCACCGGAACCAGGGCCTACACCGGGCGCAGCAACCGCGGCGCCGAGGTACTGATCGCCTCGCAGGGTGTGGAAGGCGCGTTCACCCCCGGTGAGCTGCTGAAGATCGCGCTGGCCGCCTGCACCGGCCTCAGCTCCGACCTGCCGCTCTCGCGCCGCCTCGGCGACGACTTCGACGCCACCATCCGCGTCTCCGGCGACGCCGACCGCGAGAACGAGCTGTACCCGCAGCTCGACGAGGTCCTCGAGCTGGACCTGTCCGAACTCGACGAGGCCGCGCGCGAGCGACTACTGGTCACCGTGCAGCGGGCCGTCGACAAGGTGTGCACCGTGGGCCGCACCCTCAAGGCGGGCACCAAGGTGACGCTGAACTTCGATATCGACGCATGAGCGAGGGGCCGCAGCGGCTCAGCGCGTGGGTGCACGGGATGGTGCAGGGGGTGGGTTTCCGCTGGTGGACCCGCTCGCGCGCACTGGAACTCGGGCTCACCGGCTATGCCCGCAACCACAGCGACGGGCGGGTGCACGTGGTCGCCGAAGGACCGCGAACGGCGGGCGCGAAGCTGCTGGACCTGCTACGGTCCGGCCAGGCGCCTGGTCGGGTCGACCTGGTTGTGGAAAGCTGGGAGCCCGCGCGGGGCGACATGACGGGATTCGAGGAGCGCTAGTGGTGACTTCGGGGGCTAGGGGGCGGCAGCGGTGAGCACACAGAACCCTGGTCCGCCCGATGAGCCGCCTGCGCGCGGCTCCGGACGCTCGCCCCACCAGCCACCGGACCCCGGTGCGGGCTGGACACCGCCCGACCCCGGTGCGGGCTGGCCGCCGATGCCGCAGCAGCCGCCGGAACCGCCGGCGAACGAGCAGGCGCGGCCCGGCCGGATGGCCAGGCAGGAACCCGGGGTCACCCAGCCCCGCCCGCCGACGGTCGGCGAGGCACGGGCGCGCGACAAGGCGCGCAAGCAGGCCGAACAGGCCCAGCGCGCCGCCGCCGAGGCCGCGGAAGCCAAGCGGCGCACCAGGAAACGGGTGATGATCGGCGGTGTCGCCGTCGTCGGTGTCGCCGCCCTGGTCGGCGGTGGCTATCTGGCCTACCGCGCCATCTCGGCGCCGGATCAGGTGACCGCGTCCTGCGTGCAGATCGACCAGAACGGCAACGAGGTCGTCGTCGCCGACGAGTACTGCGGTAACGGCAAATCCAACTTCCGCAGCGACACCAGCCACGGCGGCGCGGGCAGCCTGATCCTGCTCGGCTGGCCGCAGTACCGCTACCACTACGGCGGCACCCCCACCATCGGCAAGCCGCCCAGCGGCGGCAGCTCGGTGAAGCCGCGCAACGCCACCGTCACCACCAAGAGCGGCACCACGATCCAGCGTGGCGGGCTCGGCAGCAAGTCCACCGGCGGGAGCGGGTCCTAGTGCGGCGGGTGGCGAGTACGCCGCGTCCGGGCTGGCAGCAGATCATCGAGAGTCAGGGACTGGTCTACGGCGCGCCCGGCCGCGATGCCAGCGGTCAGCCGCGCCCGTACTGGGACGAGTCGGTGCACTACGAGTTCTCGATGGACGAGATCCTCGCGCTGGAAGCCGATGTGGAACTGCTGCAGTCGATGTGCCTGCACGCGGCCGAGCACGTGGTCCTCACCGAGCGCTACGCCGATTTCGGCCTGCCCGAATGGAGCTGGGGGCCGATCGCCGAATCCTGGCGGCGCAGTGACCCGTACGTCTACGGCCGCTTCGACCTGCGTTACGACGCGCGCCGACCGGCCAAACTGCTCGAGTACAACGCCGACACCCCGACCTCGCTGCTCGAGGCCGCGATCATCCAGTGGCACTGGTTGCAGCAGGTGTATCCCGGTGGCGACCAGTGGAATTCGCTGCACGAGAAGCTGGTGGAGCGCTGGACCGAGCTGCGCGGCGTGCTGCCCGGCACCGAGCTGCACTTCACCTGGTCGGGCGCGGACGCGACCGGCGAGGACAACGTGACCACCGCCTACATGCAGGAGACCGCCGCCGAGGCGGGCTTCGACACGGTCGCGCTGCCGATCGAGGAGATCGGCTTCGACACCGAACTGCACCGGTTCGTCGATCTGGCCGAGGCGCCGATCGAGGCGGCCTTCAAGCTGTACCCGTGGGAGTGGATCCTCGACGACGACTTCGGCAAGCGCGTGGTCGAGAGCCTGCCCGCCACCGCCTGGGTCGAACCGCTGTGGACCACGCTGCTCAGCAACAAGGCGCTGCTGGCGGTGCTCTGGGAGATGTATCCCGGCCACCCGAACCTGCTGCCCGCCTACCTCGACAGCCCGCACGAGCTCACCGAGTACATCCGCAAGCCCAAGCTCGGCCGCGAGGGCGCCAACATGACCATCGTCGGTCCCGGCATGGAGACCGCGACCGGCGGCGTCTACGGCGCCGAGGGCTTCGTCTACCAATTGCTCGATCCGCTCCCGGAATTCGACGGCATGCGCCCGGTGCTCGGCGCCTGGGTCGTCGGTGACACGGCGGCGGGCCTCGGCATCCGGGAGACGGCGGGCCTGATCACCGACGACGGCGCCGCCTTCGTCCCGCACCGCATCGTCGACTGACCGTGACCACACAACACTGTTCGAAAGGACCACGATGACCGCCCTCGCCCTGGAATCGGGTTATTGGAGCGCGCTCGGTGAAGGCGTCGGCGCCATCATCCTGTACTGCCTCATCGGTCTCGCGCTGATGCTGATCGGCTTCTTCGCCATCGACCTGACCACGCCCGGCAAGCTGCGCGACCTCGTCGTCGCGGGCAAGCCGAACGCGCTGATCGTGTCCGCGGCGGGGATGGTCAGCATGGCGTTCATCGTCGTGTTCGCGGTGCTGGCCACCGGCGGGGTGAACAAGCTGTCCGAGGGGCTGATCGCCGCGGTCGTGTACGGCCTGGTCGGCATCATCGCGCAGGTGGTCTCGGTGCGGGTGATCGAGAAGGTCACCGGCATCGACATCGGCCGCACGCTGCATTCCGACACCTACACCCCCGAGGTGCTGGTGGTCGCCGCCGCGCACTTCGCCCTGGGTCTGGTGGTGGCGTTCGCCATCCTGTGACCGGCGCCGCGGTTGACATCACACAGTGGAGGGTGGAGGCTGGAAACAGCTGTCCACTGTGGTTGGTGAACGAGAGGATGTCGGGATGGACATCACCCCAGGCACACGCGCGTCCGATGCCGAGCGCAACGCCATCGTCGCGCAGCTGAGCACCCATCTCGCCGACGGCAGGCTCGACCTCACCGAATACGACCAGCGCGTCGCCAAGGTCTACGCGACCGCCACCCGCGACGAGCTCGCCGTCGTGCTGTCGGACCTGCCGCAGCTGACCACGCAGCAGCAGGCGAGCGCGCCCGCCGAGAAGAAGGGCGCGCGGATCCCGGTCTGGCAGCGCATCGAGGCGGGCAGCTGGCTCGGCGTCAGCCTGATCGTGGTGGTCATCTGGGGTCTGATCTCGTTGAGCGCGGGCGAGCTCACGTATTTCTGGCCGATGTGGGTCATCGGCCCGTGGGGCGCTGTCCTGGTCTTCCGCGTCCTCACCGGCTGGGAAGCCACGCCGGGCACCCAGACCCACCTGCGCCAGCTCGAGAAGCATATGAAGCACGTCCAGCACATGGACCCGCACAACCCGGATCGCCCGCACCGGGGCTGAGCGCTCGGCGGCCCGGTGGCCGCCCCACGGCCCGGATCGCCCGCACTGCCGCAGAGCAGCCGGTAGCGACGGGTATGCTCACGCGAGCACACGGGTATCTCGTCGGGAACGGGCTACCGCAACCCGATACCGACCGCCAGCCGCATGCGCCGATTTCCTCGCGCTCGAGTCTGGCCTGATCGCGGAGAGGCGGGCCGGCCTTGCATCTCAAGAGCTTGACCCTCAAAGGGTTCAAGTCCTTCGCTTCCGCGACCACGCTGCGCTTCGAACCGGGGATCACCTGTGTCGTCGGGCCGAACGGGTCCGGGAAATCCAATGTCGTGGACGCGCTCACCTGGGTGATGGGTGAGCAGGGTGCCAAGGCGTTGCGGGGCGGCAAGATGCAGGACGTCATCTTCGCCGGCACCACCGGTCGCGCCCCGCTCGGCCGCGCCGAGGTGACGCTGACGATCGACAACTCCGACGGCGCGCTGCCGATCGACTACGCCGAGGTATCGATCACCCGGCGGATGTTCCGTGACGGCGCGGGCGAGTACGAGATCAACGGCAGCAGCTGCCGGCTGATGGACGTGCAGGAACTGCTGTCGGACTCCGGTATCGGCCGCGAGATGCACGTCATCGTGGGGCAGGGCCAGCTCTCGGCGATCCTGGAGTCGCGCCCGGAGGACCGGCGCGCGTTCGTCGAGGAGGCCGCGGGTGTGCTCAAGCACCGGCGGCGCAAGGAGAAGGCCGTCCGCAAGCTCGACGCGATGCAGGCCAACCTCGCCCGGCTCACCGACCTCACCACCGAACTGCGCCGCCAGCTCAAGCCGCTCGGCAGGCAGGCCGAGGTGGCGCGGCGGGCGCAGACCGTGCAGGCCGACCTGCGCGATGCCCGGCTGCGGCTGGCCGCCGACGATCTGGTGACCCGGCGCGGCGAGCTGCAGTCCCAGCTCAGCAAGGAGGCCTACGCCCGCGAGCAGCAGATCACCGTGCAGACCGAGCTCGACGCCGCCAATGCCGCGCTCGCGCAGCAGGAGTTCCAGCTCTCCCGGCTGAGCCCCAGCGCCGAGGCCGCCGCGCAGACCTGGTTCCAGCTGTCCGCGCTGGCCGAGCGGGTCAACGCCACCATCCGCATCGCCGGTGACCGGGCGCGGCACCTGCACACCGAGACGCCGGTCGGTACCGGCCGTGACCCCGAGCAGCTCGAGGCCGAGGCCGACCGGATCGAGGCCGAGGAAGCCGAGCTGCGCTACGCGGTGGAGATGGCCGCCGAAACGCTCGAAGCCGCCAGGGAGGCGCTCGCCGACCGCGAGCACGCCGCCAAGGCCGCCGAGCAGGCGCATCTGGCCGCCGTGCGCGCCATCGCCGATCGGCGCGAGGGGCTGGCCCGGCTCGCGGGCCAGGTCGAGAACCTGCGCACGAAGTCGCAATCGGTGGACGCCGAGATCGCCCGGCTCTCGGTCGCCATCGCCGACGCCCGCCATCGCGGCGAGGCCGCCCAGGTCGAATACGACGCGGTGCAGGACGAACTCGGCGAACTGGACGCGGGGGAGAAGGGCCTCGACGCCCAGCACGAGCACGCCGTCGCCGCCCTGGCACTGGCCGACGAACGCGTGCGGGAGCTGCGTGAACACGACCGCGAGGCGAGCAAGCTGGTGGCCCGGCTCGGCGCCCGCATCGAGGCGCTCGGGATGAACCTGGCCCGCAAGGACGGCGCGGCCTGGCTGCTCGAGCACGGGGTCAGCGGCCTCGGTGACCGGCTCTCGGCGCAGCTGCGGGTCGACGGCGGTTTCGAGGCCGCGGTCGCCGCGCTGCTCGGCCCGCTGGCCGACGCGATCACCGCCGAGACCCCGACCGCCGCCGACGCCGCCGTGCGCGAGCTGCGCTCCGGCGACGGTGGCCGGGTCGCCTTCGTCTTCGCCACCGCCGGACTGGTTCCCACCGAACGCGGCGGCCTGCCGTCGGGAGCGCGCTGGCTGGCCGAGGTCGTCGACGGCGCCGAGGCGGTGCGCCCCGCGCTGGCGGCGCTCACCGCGGGGGTGGTGGTCGTCGACGATCTGGCGACCGCCACCGAACTCGTCGCGCTGCGTCCCGAACTGCGCGTGGTCACCCGCGACGGCGATCTGGCCGGGTCGGGCTGGATCGTCGGTGGCTCGGAGCGGATGCCGAGCCAGCTCGAGGTGCAGGCCGAGATCGATACCGCCACCGCCGAATTGGCGGCCGCGCAGCGCCGGGCCGAGGAGCTGGAAGCGGCGCTGGCCGGCGCGCTGGCCGAGCAAACCGACCGCAAGGACGCCGCCGACCACGCGCTGATGGCGCTGCACGAATCCGACCAGGCGCTGCTGGCGATCTACGACCGGCTGGCCCGGGTCGGCCAGACCGCGCGGTCGGCGCAGACCGAGGGCGAGCGCCTGGCGACCCAGCGCGCCGACGCCGAGGCGGCCAGGGAGAAGTCGCTGGCGTCCCTCGCCGAGCTCGAGGACCGGCTGCGCCACGCCGAGATGGAACACGACGGCGGCGACGACAGCTACGGCGCCGCGGGCACCGAGACCGCGGGCCGCGAACGCGAGGAGGCCGCGGCCGCCCTCGCCGAGGCCCGCACCATGGAGGTCGAGGCCAGGCTGGCCGTGCGCACCGCCGAGGAACGCGCGGAATCGGTCCGCGGCAAGGCGGATTCGCTGCGCCGGGCCGCCCGCGCCGAGCGCGAGGCCAGGGCCAGGGCCGAACGGGCACAGGCCGCGCGCCGCCAGGCCGCCGCGGTGGCCGCCGCGGTCGCGGAGTCGGGCGCGAAGATCGCGCACGAGCTCGAGCGGGTCGTGGCCGCCGCCGCGGCCCGGCGCGACGAGCTGGTCCGGCGCCGGGGTGAATGCGCCGCCGCGCTCGAGCAGGTGAAGGAGCGGGCGCGGGCGCTGACCACCCAGCTGGCCCAGCTCACCGACGCCGTGCACCGCGACGAGGTCGCCAAAGCCCAAGCGGCGCTGCGCATCGAACAGCTGGAGACGACCATCGCCGAGCAGTTCGGCATCGCGCTGGCCGATCTCGTCGCCGAATACGGACCCGATGTCCCGCTGCCGCCCTCGGCGCTGGAGATGCAGGAGTACGAGGCCGCCAAGGAACGCGGCGAGCAGGTCAGCGCGCCGCAGCCGATGCCCTACGACCGGGCCTCCCAGGAGCGCCGCGCCAAACGCGCCGAGAAGGACCTCACCACCCTCGGCAAGGTGAATCCGCTCGCGCTGGAGGAGTTCGCGGCGCTCGAGGAGCGCTACAACTTCCTCGCCACCCAGCTCGAAGACGTCAAGAACGCGCGCAAGGACCTGCTCGACGTGGTCGCCGAGGTCGACGCGCGCATCCTGCAGGTGTTCACCGAGGCCTACGCCGACGTGGAGCGGGAGTTCGTCGGCGTCTTCGCCAAGCTGTTCCCCGGTGGCGAGGGCAGGCTCGTGCTCACCGACCCCTCCGACATGCTCACCACCGGCATCGAGGTGGAGGCCAGGCCGCCGGGCAAGAAGGTCAAGCGGCTGTCGCTGCTCTCCGGTGGCGAGAAGTCGCTGACCGCGGTCGCCCTGCTGGTCAGCATCTTCCGGGCGCGGCCGTCCCCGTTCTATGTGATGGACGAGGTCGAGGCCGCCCTGGACGACACCAACCTGCGCAGGCTCATCGGCCTGTTCGAGCAGCTGCGGGAGAAGAGCCAGCTGATCGTCATCACCCACCAGAAGCCGACTATGGAGATCGCCGACGCGCTCTACGGCGTGAGCATGCGCGGTGACGGCATCACCCAGGTGATCTCGCAGCGGTTGAACCGGGCCGAGGCGACCGATACCGATCCGGTGGGCGCTCCGGCGTAGCAGTCCCACTGTCCGGGATTGTGAAATGCCAACACATTTCATCGGTCGGGGCCGCTGTTAGCGTGCGACGGATGAAACGTGTTACAGCATCGCTGGTCGCCGGCATCGCGGCCGCGCTCCTCGCCCCGCTCCCCGTGGCGGGTGCCGACACCGGATCGTCGTCGCTGTCCGGTGGTGGTTCCTCCGGTGGTGGCTCGTCCTCGCTGTCGGGCAACAAGTCCGAGCTGCCGCCGTACGCGCAGTGGATCGGGGAGATCACGCCCGTCGTGGCCGAGGCCAAGACCTACCTCGCCGGCAGGCTGCCCGGCGCGACCAAGCCCGCGATCGTCTTCGACATCGACAACACGACGCTCGAGACGTCCTACAACGCGGGGCTGATCATCCCGGCGATCCAGCCCGTGCTCGACCTGGCCACCTGGGCGAAGCAGAACGGCGCGGCGATCATCTTCGTCACCGGCAGGCCCGCGCTGATCGGCGCCTACTCGCAGGCGAACCTGACCTCGGTGGGCTACCCGGTGGACGGGCTGTACGGCAGCGCGCCGACCACGCTGTCGGCGGGCAATGCCGGACTGGCCGAGTACAAGACGGCGAGCCGGGTCGATATCGAGAGCAAGGGCTACACGATCGTCGCGAATATCGGCAACAGCCCATCGGACCTGTCCGGCGGGCATGCCGAGCGCACCTTCAAGTTCCCGGATTACAACGGCGCGCTGAACTGATCCGCGCGGCGCCGGGTCCGCGCGGCGGCGGTGGTCAGCGCATCATCGGCCGCGCCGACGGCGAGCTGCCGAGCGCGACGGCGGTCGCCGCGGCCACGATCGCGAGTGCCGCGATCGTGGCCGTCGCGGTCCAGCCGAACCACTCGACCGCGGCCGCGCCGAAGGCGGTGCCGAGGCTGCCGCCCACGAAGTACACGATCATGTACGCGCTGTTGAAGCGGGCGGGCGAGGCCGGGTCGATGGCGAGCACGGTGCTCTGATTCGCGACCTGGGCGGCGAAGAGCCCGGCGTCGAACAGCGCGAGGCAGACGAGCGTGACCGCGGTGCTGCTCAGCGTGCCGCCCAGGACGAGCGCGGCGAATCCGGCCAGCGCGAGGCCGATCAGCAGGACCCGCCGCGGGCCGACCCGATCGGTCCACGCGCCCGCGACCCGCGTCGCCGCGATGCCCGACAGCCCGGCCAGGGCGTACAGGCCGATCCGTTCCGCCGAATACGCGAACGGCGGCTCGGCCAGCGCGACCGCGAGTCCGCTCCACACCGCGCAGAACGCGAAGAACCACAGCGCGCCCCGGATCGACGCGGTGCGCAGCGTGTCGTCGCGGGCCAGCAGGCGGGGCAGCGAACGCAGCGTCTCGAGGTAGCCGCGGTCGGTCGCGCCCCGCTCGCCGGGCAGTACCACCAGGCAACCGAGGGCGACGAAGCCGCAGGCGGCGGCGAAGGTCAGCTGCATTCCGCGCCAGCCGATCTCGTCGGCGAGCCACCCGCCGACGATCCGCCCGGCGAGGATCCCGGCGGAGATCCCCGCGGTCACGATGCCGAGGATCGTCGCGCGCCGATGCGGTGGCGCGAGCCGCCCCGCCACCGAACTGAGCCCGGCGCCCACCGCCGAACACGCGCCGACGACACCGATCACCAGCCCCAACTGCCACGCGCGCTCGACCGCCGCGCACACCGCCGACGCCCCGGCCAGCACCCCGAACTGCACCGCGAGCAGCCGCGCGGGCGAGAACCGGTCGACCAGCGGAACGAGCAGCCCGAGCCCGACCAGGTATCCGACCGGCCCGCACGCCAACGCGACACCCACCACCGCGATCCGCGCGTCGACCGAGTCCGCCACCCCGGCGATCGCGGGTTGCAGCGGATAGAGCGCCGCGGTCCCCAGCGCCGCGGCCAGCGACATGAACAACACGACGGAGCCACGCAGCGGGGTTCTGGGCAGCGTGGCGACAGCTTCAGCATTCACATCGATCGACGGTAGGAATCGGCCGTACCGGTGGCTGGCGGGATCCCGCCGTCACCGTCCCGGCGTGCCGATTCTGTCTCGTGGCGGGGGGAGCCGGTGGGCGTCAGGCGACCGGCGCCGACTCCTCGATCGTGGCCAGAATCCTGGCCGCACCGCCGGTGGACAGCCATTCGCGCAGTGTCGTGAGGCCCGGGTGCAGCAGGCGCAGGGCGGGCAGGTCGGCGTGCCAGCCGCCGGTCTCGCGGATCAGGCGCCAGGTATTGCCCAGCTGGGGGCCGATCGCCTCGGCCTCGGACTCCGCGATCTCGCGGTAGTGGACCGGCCTGCCGATCGCCTCGGCGATGGCCGCGGCGGCCGCGACCGGGGTGATCGCCTCGCCCGCCAGTTCCAGGGTCCGGCCGTGCCAGCCGGCCGGATCGGCGAAGGCCAGCGCGGCGAATTCGGCGATGTCGGCCAGGGCGATCATCTGCAGCGGCCGGTCGGCCGGGAACAGGTGCCGATGTTCCCCGCCCGCCCTGATGCCGTCGACCGGCAGGCCCTGGATGAGGTAGTTCTCCATGAAGCGCACCGGGCGCAGCACGGTGTAGCGCAGCCCGGATGCGGCGACCGCGTCCTCGATCCGGCGTTTTCCCTCCTGGCCCCACGACTCGGCCGAGCCGAGGGTGGCCACGCCGGTGAAGACGATCTGGTCGGCGCCCGCCGCGCGGGCCGCGTCGACCATGGCGGCGCCACGGCGGCCCTCGTCGCCCGCGTCCCAGCCGTCGGGTCCGTAATCGGCTGGGGGAACCAGGAATACGGATCGCACGCCGGTGGCCGCCGCCCGCAGCGTCGGCGGGTCGTCGAAGTCGCCGACGGCGAGTTCGGCGCCCGCGGCGGCCAGGGCGCGGGCCGCGGGGGCGGCGGGATCGCGGACGAGGGCGCGGACCGGGTGACCGTCGGCGAGCAGCTTGCGGGCGGTGGCGCCGCCCTGCTTGCCGGTCGCGCCGGTGATCAGAACGGGCAGTGCTGACGACATGTGGATGAGCTCCGTTTCGTTCCCTACAATCGGGTCGGTCGACCCGTATGCCGGACGGTACGGGCGGGACGACCCGGTCGACCAGGTGTGGTGTGGGGAAGGCGTAACGAAATGACCGTCGACAACGGCGTGGAACCGGTGATCCGAGCCGATGCCCGGCGCAACCGCGCGCTGATCCTGGTCGCCGCCCAGCGATTGCTCGCCGAGCGCGGCACCACCGTCTCACTCGCCGAGGTGGCCCGCCGGGCCGGAGTCGGCGCGGGCACGGTCCACCGGCATTTCCCCACCAAGACCGACCTGCTGGAAGCGGTCATGCAGCAGCGGGTCGACCGGCTCGCCGCGCTGGCCGCCGACCACCTGGCCGATCCCGACCCCGGCGCGGCCTTCTTCGCGCTGTGCACCCATGTCATCGTGACGACGCCGGGCAACAAGGACCTGTGCGACCTGGTGCAATCCGACGACGGCTGGCCGCGCGCCCTGCTGCGCGGCGCGGGCAACCGCTTCCATCGCGCGCTCGGCGCCCTGCTCACCGCCGCCCAGCGCCAGGGCGCGGTCCGCCGCGATGTCGGCGTCGCCGACGTGCTCGACATCTTCACCGGCTGCGTGGCGATCCAACGGCATCGGCGCGCGGGCGAACCGCTCGCGCCCGCCGTCGTGCTCGTCCTCGACGCGCTGCGTGGCCGCCCGTCGAGCGTCACGGAACCGACGACCTCAGACCGTGACGAAACGCACCAGAGTGACGAAACTCCGCGGTGTCCCGTGTGCGCCGAGCCGGTACGCCGGTCGGGCACCGGCAGGCCCGCCCGCTACTGCTCGGCAGCCTGCAGGCAGAAGGCGCACCGCAGGCGTCACCTGGCGCCTACAGCAGATCGCTGACGTCGTCCGGGACGTCTACCGCGTATTTGCGGAGGATGTCCATGGAGATGACCTCCAGGGCGTTCTCGTGTGTCGCGGCCAGCACCACCGGCGCGGCGACACCGTCCTCGTGGGCGTGCAGCCAGCGCACCGCCACCACGCACCAGCGGTCGCCCGGCTGCAGGCCGGGGAAATTGTTCTCCGGACGCGGAGTACTGAGGTCGTTGCCGATGGATGCCTGATGCTCCAGGAATTCCGCCGTCACGACCGTGCACACGGTGTGGCTGCCGAGATCCTCCGGACCGGTGCTGCAGCAGCCGTCCCGGTAGAAGCCCGTGAGAGGATCGGTGCCGCACTCTTCCAGCGGCCCCCCAAGCACGTTTCGATCGGTCACGTCGCCGATCCTATGGGGCGAGCGCCAGAAGTTCCGCAGGACAACGAATCTGTAGTGTTTCCCCGGCGTGCCGATGCGCCCCGGCGCCCGTCACCGACCCGCCGCGCCGACGCCGCCGACGTGCCGCGACCCGCCCCCCGAATAGACTCGGCCGGGTGAGTTCGCAAGCGTGGATCCTGATCGCCGCGATCGCCGCCGTGCTGTTGGTGGCGCTCGTCGCGGGTTTCGTCCTGTACAAGCGGCGCCAGATCTCCCTGGCACCGCCCGAGCCGGACAAGGAGTTGACGGACCGGTCCGGTGGGTACACCGCGTCCGGCGGATTCAGTTTCAGTCAGGGCGGGTCGGCGGCCACGCTGCCGAAGCCCGAACCGGTGGGGGAGCGCACCGACGACGAGGGCCAGCCGCACGTCGGTGACGACGCGGCCGTCCCGCGCGATGCCCCCCGCCGCGGGATCACCGACGTGCCGCTGCCCGAGGCCGATGTGCAGGTCGACGAGACCGTCGTGGTCCCGGACGACCTGAGCTCCCTCGACACCACCGCGACCGACACTGCCGCGACCGAAACCACCGCGACCGAAACTACCGCGACCGATGCCGCGCCGACCGACACCGCGCCCACCGAGCCCGCGCCGGTCGAGACCGAACCCACCCCGGCCGAGGCCGCCCCCGCCGAACCCGCCGTCGCCGAGGAGCCCGCCCCCGCCGAGGTCGACGCCGTCGCCGCCGCGATCGAGGAGATCGACCCCACCGCGGGCCGTCTCGAACGCCTGCGCGGCCGCCTGTCCCGCTCGCAGAACGCCGTCGGCAAGAGCCTGCTCGGCCTGCTCGGCGGCGGTGACCTTGACGAGGAGTCGTGGGAGGAGATCGAGGACACCCTGGTGCTGGCCGATATCGGCACCGCGAGCACCGCGAAGATCGTCGAACGCCTGCGCGAGGAGATGGCCGCGCGCAGCGTGCGCACCCCGGAACAGGCCCGCGCCGCGCTGCGTGACGTGCTGATCGAGGCGCTGCGCCCCGAGCTGGACCGGTCCATCCACGCGCTCCCGCACGCCGATCATCCGGCGATCCTGCTGGTCGTCGGTGTCAACGGCACCGGCAAGACCACCACCACCGGCAAGCTGGCCCGCGTGCTCGTCGCCGACGGCCGCCGGGTGCTGCTCGGCGCCGCCGACACCTTCCGCGCCGCCGCCGCCGACCAGCTGCAGACCTGGGGCGAGCGGGTCGGCGCCGAGACCGTGCGCGGCAAGGAGGCCGCCGATCCGGCTGCCGTCGCCTTCGACGCGGTCACCGCCGGCATCGATCGCGGGGTCGACGCGGTCCTGGTCGACACCGCGGGCCGCCTGCATACCAAGACCGGCCTGATGGACGAGCTCGGCAAGGTCAAGCGGGTCGTGGAGAAGAAGGCCGAGGTCGACGAGGTGCTGCTGGTCCTCGACTCGACCGTCGGCCAGAACGGCCTGATGCAGGCCCGGGTGTTCGCCGACGTCGTCGACATCACCGGTGTCGTGCTCACCAAACTGGACGGCACCGCCAAGGGCGGCATCGTGTTCCAGGTGCAGCACGAGCTCGGGGTGCCGGTGAAGCTGGTCGGTCTCGGTGAGGGCGCCGACGATCTGGCGCCGTTCGAGCCCGGTGCCTTCGTCGACGCGCTGCTCGGCGGCGCCGCGTAACCATCCCTACGATGCCCGCCCGATCCAGCGATCGGGCGGGCATCGTCGTTTTCCTGGGGAAACGCCGTGTCCACCTCCCCGCGCGAACCGCGGGCGAACCGCACACTCGTACCGGCCTCACCGTGAGGTGCTCCGCGATGGCCAACCACAGGAAACGTGGAAGCAACACAACCGCGCTATCCGTTCACTCAGGTGAAACACCACAGCTCAACGGATGAAACACCGAGTGGCGACCCTTCTGTACAGGTCCTTTTGCCGTCATCGGCGAGGCCCGAGATGAGGAGGAAGACAAGGTGGCATTTCCACTGATCGGTACACCGGATACCGGTGACACCGCTTGGATGCTGGCGTCCGCAGCGCTCGTGCTGCTCATGACGCCGGGTCTGGCGTTCTTCTACGGCGGTATGGTCCGTGGCAAGAACGTGCTGAACATGATCATGATGAGCATCTCCGCGATGGGCGTGGTCACCGTCCTGTGGGTTCTCTACGGCTTTTCGATGGCTTTCGGTGAGGACAAGGGCAACCTCCTCGGTGACCCCCTCCAGTACTTCGGGCTGAAGAGCATCTTCGGTGGCACCGGCGCCGACTCGCCGGGTATCCCGCTGTTCACCGCGACCCCGGAGGACCCGACGGCCCCGATCACCGCGGGTATCCCGCTGACGGTCTTCGTCGCCTTCCAGCTCATGTTCGCGATCATCACGGTCGCACTCATCTCGGGCGCGGTCGCCGACCGCCTCAAGTTCGGCTCGTGGCTCGTATTTGCCGGAATCTGGGCCACGGTCGTCTACTTCCCCGTCGCGCACTGGGTCTTCGCCTTCGACGGCTACACCGCTGAGCAGGGCGGCTGGATCGCCAACAACCTCAAGGCCATCGACTTCGCCGGTGGTACCGCGGTGCACATCAACGCCGGTGCGGCGGGCCTGGTCCTCTGCCTGATCCTCGGCAAGCGCAAGGGCTGGCCGAAGACCCCGTTCCGTCCGCACAACCTGCCGTTCGTCATGCTCGGCGCCGGTCTGCTGTGGTTCGGCTGGTACGGCTTCAACGCCGGTTCGGCGCTGGGTGCCAACGGCATCGCGGGTGCCACCTTCATCACCACCACCATCGCCACCGCGGCCGCGATGCTCGCCTGGCTGCTCGTGGAGAAGATTCGTGACGGCCACCCGACCTCCCTCGGTGCCGCCTCGGGCATCGTCGCCGGTCTGGTCGCGATCACCCCGGCCTGTTCCTCGGTGAACGTGGTCGGCGCGCTGGCCATCGGTGTCGTCTCCGGCGCGCTGTGCGCCCTGGCCGTGGGCCTGAAGTTCCGCTTCGGCTTCGACGACTCGCTCGACGTCGTCGGCGTCCACCTGGTCGGTGGTCTGGTCGGCACCCTGATGGTCGGCCTGGTCGCCACGGCCGAAGCTCCCGCAGCTGTCGAGGGTCTGTTCTACGGTGGTGGAGTCGAGCAGTTGAAGCTGCAGGCTGTCGGTGCCTTCACCGTCCTGGCCTACTCGCTCGTCGCGACGGCCGTGATCGCGTACGCGATCAAGTTCACCATCGGCCTGCGCGCGAGCGAAGAGTCCGAGGCGGCGGGCCTGGACGAGTCCGAGCACGCGGAAACCGCTTACGATTTCGCTGCTGTGGGTGGCACGGCACGCTCGCTCGTCAAGGAGGCATGACGAACATGAAACTGGTTACGGCAATCGTCAAACCGTTCACGCTCGAAGACGTGAAGACCGGGCTGGAACAGGCAGGCGTGCTCGGCATGACCGTCAGTGAGGTCCAGGGGTACGGCCGGCAGAAGGGCCACACCGAGGTCTACCGCGGCGCGGAGTACTCGGTGGACTTCGTTCCGAAGGTTCGCGTCGAGGTCGTCGTCGACGACGCGTCGGTCGAGAAGGTCGTCGAGGTGATCGTCGAGGCCTCGCGCACCGGGAAGATCGGTGACGGCAAGGTGTGGGTGACCCCGGTGGACACCATCATCCGGGTCCGCACCGGCGAGCGCGGAAGCGACGCACTGTAATTCGGTAGCGACGCACGGTTGTAAACGATCGAGCGGCGGCCCCGCTCCCACCGGCAGGACCGGTCGGGGCGGGGCCGCCCGCATGAATGGCGGTGGGACTGTGGCACAACAGAACGGCGGTATTCAGAACAACGGGGCGGCCGACCTGGTGAAGGCCAGGGCGCAGCTGCTCGACGGGGCGGGGCCCCGCAATCCCCGGCTCGATCCGGAATCGCTGCGCGCGGCTTTGGTCGACCTGTTCGAACTGTGGCTGACCAGCAAGGGCAACGAGCTCGGCATCACCGCCGACAGCGGCCTGGCCGTCGTCGCGGTCGGTGGCCTCGGCCGCCGCGAGATGCTGCCGTTCTCCGACTTGGACCTCGTACTGTTGCACGACGACGTCGACCCGGCCGTGGTGTCGGAGGTCGCCGATCAGCTCTGGTATCCGCTGTGGGACGCCCACATCAAGCTCGATCACAGCGTCCGCACCGTGCCGCAGGCCCTGCGGGTGGCCGCCGACGACATGGTCGCCGCGCTCGGCCTGCTCGAAGCCCGCCACATCGTCGGCGACGAGGACCTGTCCAACCTGCTCATCGGCGGCGTGCGCCGGGAATGGCGGACCGGCATCCGGTCCCGTTTCGACGAGCTGATCGCCCAGACCACCGCGCGCTGGCAGCGCAGCGGCGAGATCGCCCACCGCGCCGAACCCGACCTCAAGAACGGCCGGGGCGGCCTGCGCGACATCCAGCTGCTCGACGCGCTCGCCATCGCCCAGCTGACCGACGCCATGCCCGGCCTCGGCCCCGAGGTCCCCGGCGGCGGGCTGAAGCAGGCCCACCGCAGACTGCTCGACGTGCGCACCGAACTGCACCGGGTCGCCGGGCGCGCCCGCGACCAGCTGCGCGCCCAAGACGCCGACGAGATCGGCGCGGCCCTGCGCATCGGCGACCGGTTCGATCTGGCCCGCACGTTGAGCGATTCGGCCCGCACGGTGAGCTACTCGACCGATGTCGGTCTGCGCACCGCGGCCAACGCGCTGCCGCGCCGCGGCCTGGCCAGGCTGCGGCGGATGCCGGTGCGCCGACCACTCGATGAGGGGGTGGTCGAGCACTCCGGCGAGGTGGTGCTGGCCAGGGACGCGCGGCCACAGCGCGATCCCGGCCTGATCCTGCGGGTCGCCGCCGCCTCGGCGCAGACCGGGCTGCCGATGTCGGCGACCACGCTCAACCGGCTCTCCGAGGACGCCCCCGAGCTACGCGAGCCGTGGCCCAAGGACGCCCTCAACGACCTGCTGGTCCTGTTGGGCGCGGGCCGCGGCAGCATCGACGCGGTGGAGGCGCTCGATCGCACCGGCCTGTGGGGCAGGCTGTTTCCCGAGTGGGGCGCGGTCCGCGACCTGCCGCCCCGCGACGCCCTGCACACCTGGACCGTCGACCGGCACCTGATGGAAACCGTCGCCTACGCGGGCGCGCTCAGTACCCGGGTCGCCCGGCCGGACCTGCTCGCGCTCGGCGCGCTGCTGCACGACATCGGCAAGGGCCGGGCGGGCGATCACAGCGTCGTCGGCGCCGAACTGGCCACCCACATCGGCCGCAGGCTCGGCCTGTGGCCCTCGGACGTGCGCACGCTCAGCGCGATCGTGCGCCACCATCTGCTGCTCCCCGACACCGCGACCCGGCGCGACCTGGCCGACCCGGAGACCGTGCGATTCGTCGCCGACGCGCTCGGTGGTGACGTCGGTCTGCTCGAACTGCTGCACGCGCTGGCCGAGGCCGACTCGATGGCCACCGGCCCCGGCGTCTGGGGTGACTGGAAGGCCTCGCTCATCGGCGATCTGGTGCGCCGCTGCAAGCTGGTGATGGCGGGGGAGCCGCTGCCGCAGCCGGAACCGATCGACCCCGACCTGCTGGAGAAGGCGCGCGCGGGCGGCGTCCACGTCACGCTCGCCCCGGGCGAGGGCAAGCACACCTACCTGGTGACCGTCATCGCGCCCGACGAGCCCGGCCTGCTCTCCGACGCCGCCGGCGTGCTGGCCCTGCATTCGCTGCGGGTGCTGTCGGCCTCGCTCGGCAGCGCGGGGGAGTCGGCGATCAACACCTTCGCGGTGACCCCGAAATTCGGCGACCCGCCGGACGCGGGTCTGCTGCGCCAGGAGCTGATCCGGGCCACCACCGGCGCGCTGAACCTGCCCGAGGTGCTCGCCAAGCGCGAGGCCGAGGCGATCGGCGCCGGACCGGGCCGGTACGCGCGGGCCCAGCCGCGGATGATCTGGTCGGCGACCAGTACGCCGGGGCAGGTGATTCTCGAACTGCGCGCCGAGGACCGGGTCGGCCTGCTCAGCAGGCTGGCCGGTAGCTTCGCGACGGCCGGGGTGAACGTGCGCTGGGCCAAGGTGGTCACGATGGGTTCGGCCGTGGTCGACGCGTTCTGTCTCGATCTGGGCGACGCCGACAGCCCGCAGCTGCGCGACCGCATCGAGAAGGCGGTCCTGGACGTGGTCCCGCTCCCGGCACCGCCGCCGCCCCCCGAACCGAGCGCCGACTGAGACAGTCAGGACACAGTTTCACCACCGATTGCTATCAGGTTGCCCGTCAACGGTCTCCGGTGCCCGATCAGTCGAGATGAGACCTATAGCATTCGAGAGGTCTGGCTGTCACTCGTTCGAGGGGAGCAGATCCGTGGCTATCGAAGTCGTATCCGCATCGATGATGACCAGCGACGCGACCTCGCATATCGCGCGCTGCGTCGGCGGTGACCTGTGGGTGGTTTCGTGGCTACCGGGGCGCACGCTCTCCGGCGCCCAGGCCCTGGCGGCGATGACCATCGCCTCCACGACCGCCCGGCACGTCGACAGTCCCGATGCCGAATGGGAGCGGATCGAGTCGCTCTCGCGTGAGCTGGGTCTCACCGGCCGGGAGGCGGTGTACCTGGTGAACATCGAAAACCACGAATTGCGGCGCACCGCGCCACCGCACGTGCGGCACCGGGAATAACACCCATTACCCTGGGAGGGCAATAGACGTCCCTTTCAGATCAGGAGCGCGATCGGTGTTCGAATCCCTGTCCGACCGGCTTACCGGTGCACTGCAGGATCTGCGCGGTAAGGGGCGTCTGTCACCGGCCGACATCGACGCCACCGCGCGCGAGATCCGCCTCGCCCTCCTGGAAGCCGACGTCGCGCTGCCCGTGGTGCGCGGCTTCATCGCCAACGTCAAGGAGCGCGCCAAGGGCGCCGAGGTCTCCGCGGCGCTGAACCCGGCCCAGCAGGTCGTCAAGATCGTCAACGAGGAACTGGTCAACATCCTCGGCGGCGAGACGCGCAGGCTGAACCTGGCCAAGAACCCGCCGACGGTCATCATGCTGGCCGGTCTGCAGGGTGCCGGTAAGACCACCCTCGCGGGCAAGCTGGCCAAATGGCTCAAGGCCCAGGGGCATCAGCCGATCCTGGTCGCCTGTGATCTCCAGCGTCCCGGCGCGGTCACCCAGCTGCAGGTCGTCGGTGAGCGCGCGGGCGTGCCCGTGTTCGCCCCGCACCCCGGCACCTCGATCGGCGGCGGCGAGAACCCGCTCGGTATCTCGGCGGCCGACCCGGTCGGTGTCGCGCGCGCCGGTGTCGAAGAGGCCAAGGCCAAGCAGTACGACGTGGTCATCGTCGATACCGCGGGCCGCCTCGGTATCGACGCCGAGCTGATGCGCCAGGCCGCGGGCATCCGCGACGCCGTGCAGCCCGACGAGACGCTGTTCGTGCTCGACGCGATGATCGGCCAGGACGCGGTCAGCACCGCCGAGGCGTTCCGCGACGGTGTCGGCTTCACCGGTGTCGTGCTCACCAAGCTCGACGGCGACGCCCGCGGTGGTGCCGCGCTGTCGGTCCGCAATGTGACCGGTTCGCCGATCATGTTCGCCTCCACCGGTGAGAAGCTCGAGGACTTCGACGTCTTCCATCCGGACCGGATGGCCTCGCGCATCCTCGGCATGGGTGACGTGCTCACCCTGATCGAGCAGGCCGAGCAGGTCTACGACGCCCAGCAGGCCGAGGAGACCGCCCGCAAGATCGGCAGCGGCGAGCTCACCCTCGAGGACTTCCTCGACCAGATGCTGGCCATCCGCAAGATGGGCCCGATCGGCAACCTGCTCGGCATGCTGCCCGGCGCCGGTCAGATGAAGGACGTGCTCGCCCAGGTCGACGACAAGCAGCTCGACCGGGTGCAGGCCATCATCCGCGGCATGACCCCCGCCGAGCGCGACAACCCGAAGATCATCAACGCCTCCCGCCGCCTGCGCATCGCCAACGGCTCGGGCGTGCAGGTCTCCGAGGTCAACCAGCTCGTCGACCGTTTCTTCGAGGCCAAGAAGATGATGGCCATGATGGGCCGTCAGATGGGCCTGCCCGGCGCGCGCCGCGGCAACAACAAGAAGGGCAAGAAGGGCAAGAAGGGTGGGCGCGGCCCGACCCCGCCGAAGATGCGCGGTGGTTTCCCCGGAATGCCCGCCGGGATGCCCGGTCTGCCGCCGGGCATGGACCTGTCGCAGATGCCGCCGGGGCTCGACCAGCTGCCGCCGGGTCTGGAAGGCATCGACCTGTCCCAGCTGAAGTTCCCCAAGAACTGATCCGACGAGAACACCGCGGCCGAGCATCGGCCGCGGTGTTCTCGTCTCCGGGTCAGATCACGCCGGGGATCAGGGCCTTGCGATTCGCCGGGTAGTCGACGAACTTCTCCCGGTACCAGCGGTGCGTCGCGAACGCGCGCGGCACCAGGTTGCCCGCCGTGATCAGGAAGATCGCCACCCCGGCCAGCGACCAGGTGAGCAGCGCGAACCCGGCCCAGGCGATGAGTTCGCCCAGGTAGGCCGGGCTGCTGACGAACCGGAATCCGCCGCCGAAGGGCACCCGGTACTCGGCCGCGCCGGGGTTGTTCTTGTCGCGCAGGTTGCGCACGATCGCCTCCGACCGCACCAGCAGCCCGAAGCCGCACAGGTACACGACGAGCCCGATCAGGAAGCGCGGGTCGGTGAGCCAGGCGGTGCCGTACTGGTTCTTGTAGTCGTTGCTGAAGAAGGCGCCGTTGAGATAGCCGTGCAGCGAGGTCACGAAGACCCCGGCCGCGACCACCGAGAAGTTGAAGCTGCTCTTCTTGCCCGGCACCTGCCGGATGGACAGCGGGAAGAACCAGCCGCGATTGCCGTAGTGCAGCAGCCAGATCGCCGCCAGCACCAGCGGCACCGGCTCGAAGCGGTCGGGCCCGCTGAGATAGAACACCGCGAACACCACGGTCGCGGGCAGTTCCATCAGCCACCAGCCCAGCTTGGGGTTGAGATTGAAGCCGATCGAGGTCGAGGCGAAACGGCCGTACGGACTCTGCGCGAACAACCCGCCCACGATCACGAACGCGGCGAAGGCGAAGGCGATGGCCAGCACCGTGTCGTAGGTGGCGTTCCCGGTGTACCAGTCCATCGAGATTCCTTTGTCCAACAGCGCGCCGGGCACGATCGCCGACGCAAAACTAGAACACGTTCTATCATGGATCGGGCAGGGGCAGCGCGACTATGGAGGACCTACATGCCGTTGGATCGGACCGCGGAAGACCTGCTGGCGGCCGTACAGGCCTCGCCCCGCGCGGTGGCGGCGCACGACAAGGACGCCTGGGTCGGCCTGTTCGTCGACAACGCCGCCGTGCACGATCCGTACGGCGCGCGCGAACACATCGGCCGCGAGGCGATCTCGCGGTTCTACAACGTCTTCATCGCGCCGAACACCATCGCCTTCCGGGTCGAGCGCGACCTGGTCGCCGGGCGCACGGTGGTGCGCGACCTGCACATCGAGACCACCATGTCGACCGGCGCCACCGTCACCGTGCCCATGCACCTGCGCTACGACCTGATCGAATCCGCCGACGGCTGGCGGATCGCGCGCCTGGCCGCGCACTGGGAACTGGCGGTGATGATCCGGCGGCTGCTCGGCACCGGTCCGTCCGGGATGCTGGCCGGGACCAAGCTCGGCCCGCAACTGGTCGCCGAGCTGGGTGTCGGTGGCGCGATGGGCATGATGCGCGGCCTGCGCGGTGTGGGCACCACGGGCAAACGCGTCGTCGGCAGGCTCTTCGGCGCCGCCGCCGCGGGCGACCTGGCCGGTGTCCGGGATCTGCTCGGCGCGCGGGCGGCGGTGGAACTGCCCGCCGGGCGGCCGGTCGACGCGGCGGGGTTCGCCGAGTTCGCCCGGGACATCCGGTGGGAGAAGATGATCGCCGCCGGGCGCACGGTCAGCGCGAGCGTGCGGATCGGCGCGGCGCGCGGGGTGGCCTTCGTCGACTTCGCGGCCGACGAGCCGCGGATCGTCGCGGTGACGGTCTTCCTCGGCGAACCGGAGCTCGCCCGGTAGCCGGTGGCGGCCCGCCGACCCGGGTGCGTCGGCCGAGCGCGGGCGGTAGGTTGGGGCCAGGCCGACGTCTGGAGGTTCGTGTGCATCTGCGTGGTGTGGTTCTCCCCGGCGACGAGGAGCGCGACCTCTGGGTCGTCGACGGGCTCGTCACCTTCGAGCCGGTGCCCGGGGCCGAAACCCTGTGCCGCACCGGCTGGATCGTGCCCGGCCTGGTCGACGCCCACTGCCACGTCGGGATCCGCTACGGCGGCGGCGACGAGACCCGCGAGGGCGCGATCGAGCAGGCCGAGACCGAACGCGACGCCGGCGCGCTGCTGCTGCGCGACGCGGGCTCGCCGATCGACACCCGCTTCATCGACGAGCACGCCGAACTCCCGCGCATCATCCGCGCGGGCCGCCACATCGCCCGCCCCAAGCGCTACATCCGCGAACTGGGCATCGAGCTCGACGACGAACGCGACCTGCCGGAGATCGTCGCCGAGCAGGCCCGCTTCGGCGACGGCTGGGTCAAGATCGTCGGCGACTGGATCGACCGTTCCGTCGGCGATCTGCGGCCGCTGTGGAGCGACGACATCCTGAAGCAGGCGATCGACGCCGCCCACGCCAACGGCGCCCGCGTCACCGCCCACGTCTTCGGCGAGGACGCGCTGCCCGGCCTGATCAACGCCGGCATCGACTGCCTCGAACACGGCACCGGCATCACCGACGACACCATCGAGCTGATGCTCGCCCACGGCACCGCCCTGGTCCCCACCCTGATCAATATCGACACCTTCCCCGGCATCGCCGACAGCGCCACCAAGTTCCCCGTCTACGCCGCCCACATGCGTGACCTGCACCGACGCGTCCGCGACACGGTCGGCAAGGCGCACGAGGCGGGCGTGCCCATCTACGCGGGGACCGACGCGGGCGGCTCCATCCGCCACGGCCGGATCGCCGACGAGATCGCCGCCCTCGGCGGCGCGGGCCTCTCGCCGCACGACGCGCTGGGCGCCGCCTCCTGGAACGCGCGCACCTGGCTCGGCCGCCCCGGCGTCGAGGAGGGCGCCCCGGCCGACTTCGTCGTCTACGCCGACGACCCCCGCACCACCCCGGCCGCGCTCACCGACCCCGACTGGGTGGTGCTGCGCGGGCTGGTGGTGAAGACCCCGGACCCGGTCACCGGCCACCGCTGACCGGCGGCACCGGGGAACGGCCGATTTCAGTCGGCGCGGACCGGTCTGGCACAATGAACAACCGTCCTTCCTGGACAGTGTCAGCCCGTCTCCGGTCACGTACCGCGCGGCGGTCACACACTTCATGCGCGAAACCGGACCCGCAGACCATGCGGGTCGCCGAATCGCGCGGTGACCAAACTACTGAAAGAGGCAGATCAGCATGGCTGTTCGCATCAAGCTCACCCGCCTGGGCAAGATCCGCAACCCGCAGTACCGCGTGGTTGTCGCCGACGCCCGCACCCGTCGTGACGGCCGGGCCATCGAGGCCATCGGCAAGTACCACCCGAAGGAAGAGCCCTCGCTGATCGAGATCGATTCCGAGCGTGTGCAGTACTGGCTGGGTGTCGGCGCGCAGCCGACCGAGTCCGTGCAGCGTCTGCTGGAGATCACCGGCGACTGGCAGAAGTTCAAGGGCCTGCCGGGCGCCGAGGGCACCCTCAAGGTGAAGGCCGCCAAGCCGTCCAAGCTGGACCTGTTCAACGCCGCGCTGGCCGCCGCCGACAACGAGCCCGTCGCCGAGGCCGTCACCCCCAAGAAGAAGGCCGCCAAGAAGGACGAGGAGGCCGCCGAGGCCCCCGCCGCTGAGGCTGCCGAGTAATGACTGCCGTTGTTGCCGATGCCGTCGAACATCTGGTTCGCGGCATCGTCGCCAACCCCGATGACGTCCGCGTCGAGCTGATCACCGGCCGGCGCGGGCGCACCGTCGAGGTGCACGTCCACCCCGAGGACCTGGGCAAGGTGATCGGGCGTGGTGGTCGTACCGCGACCGCGCTGCGCACCCTGGTCGCCGGCATCGGTGGCCGTGGTATCCGGGTCGACGTGGTCGACACCGACGCCTAGATGGAACTCGTCGTAGGTCGGGTCGCCAAGTCGCACGGCGTGCGCGGCGAACTCGTCGTCGAGGTGCGCACCGACGAGCCGGAACTCCGGTTCGCCCCCGGTGCCACCCTGCACGGCAAGATGCCGAAATCCGCGGCGACCCGCGACTACACCGTGAAGTCGGCCCGAGAGCACTCGGGCCGGCTTCTGGTCTTCGTCGACGGTGTCGCCGACCGTACCGCGGCCGACGCGCTGCGCGGCATGCTGTTCGTCGTCGACAGCGACTCGCTGCCCCCGTCCGAGGACGAGGACGCCTTCTACGACCACGAGCTCGAGGGCCTGCGCGTCGAGCTCACCGACGGCACCGTCGTCGGCGAGGTCACCGAGGTGCTGCACTCGGCCGCGGGCGAACTGCTGTCGGTGCGCGCCGCCGACGACGGCCGCGAGATTCTCATCCCCTTCGTCACCGCCATCGTGCCGACCGTGTCGATCGCCGAGGGACTGGTGGTCATCGATCCGCCCGAGGGCCTGCTCGATCCGGAGTAATTCGTGCAACTCGATGTCGTCACGATCTTCCCGGAGTACCTCGAGCCGCTGCGGACCGCGCTGCTCGGCAAGGCCGTCGACAAGGGCCTGATCTCGATCGGCGTCCACGACCTGCGTGACTGGACGCACGACGTGCACAAGTCGGTCGACGATTCGCCCTACGGCGGCGGTCCCGGCATGGTCATGAAGCCCACCGTCTGGGGCGACGCGCTCGACGCGGTCTGCCCCGACGACGCGCTGCTCGTCGTCCCCACCCCGGCCGGTGTGCCGTTCACCCAGGCCACCGCGCAGCGCTGGTCCACCGAGCGGCACCTGGTCTTCGCGTGCGGCCGCTACGAGGGCATCGATCAGCGGGTCTTCGACGACGCCGCCCGTCGCGTCCGCGTCGAAGAGGTGAGCATCGGCGACTACGTGCTCATCGGCGGCGAGGCCGCCGTGCTGGTGATGACCGAGGCCGTGGTGCGGCTGATCCCCGGCGTGCTCGGCAATCAGCAGTCCCACCAGGAGGATTCGTTCTCCGACGGGCTGCTCGAAGGTCCCAGCTACACCCGCCCGGTGTCCTGGCGTGGCCTCGACGTGCCGCCGACCCTGCTCTCCGGCGATCACGCCAAGGTGGCCGCCTGGCGGCACGAACGGTCCCTGGAACGCACCCGCGAGCGCAGGCCGGACCTGCTCCCGGAGCCCGAACTCCCGCGCTAGGCGGGCACCACCCTGGTGGTGATGCAGAACGGGTGCCCGGCCGGATCCAGCAGCACGCGCCAGCGCGGGTCCTGTTGCACCGGAGCGGGTTTGGCACCGATCGCCATCGCGTGCTGTTCGCAGAGGTCCAGGTCGGCGTCGGCGGCCAGCTCCAGCTGCACCGCGGCGCTGCCCGGCCACTGCGGCGGGTAGTAGTCCTCGACGCGTTGCGCGGCGATCGTCAGCCCCGACGGGAGCCGGATTCCGACACTGTGGGCGTCGTTCCACAGCACGCGGCCACCGAGTAGCCCGAGATAGAAGCGGGCGAGGGTTTCGGGGTCGTCACAGTCCAGCGAGACGCCGGCCAATTGGAAAGGCTCCGTCATCCGACCGACGCTACCGGGCCGGATCGACGTCGAGATTGTTTTGTCCCAAAGATATTCGGGTATCCGGAGGGGTAATTCGTTGTGTCATCGTCCAGGACGGGGATTGCTCGTTCCATCCGGAATGGCTTCCGCCGCAACGAAGCTCGGCCGATCGACCGGGTCGATCCGGCCCCCTTGCACATGTTCCCAGTACAGACCGTGCGTCCCAGGATGATTCGGGCGACGGCGCACTCCGGTGGTCCCGGAGTCCGGCTCCGCGCCGGGGGACCGTGCTCGGCGGCAGTGCCGCTCGCGGGTGCGCGCACCGGCCGTCAGGACGGCCGGGAGGGTGACCGATCACACATCAGGGCAGGAGCCCGTGGCGCCGGGCCAGGGCCACCGCTTCGTGCCGGGTTCGCGCGTCGAGCTTGGTCATCGCCTGCCGCAGATAGCTCTTGACGGTCTCCGGGCCGAGCGAGAGCCGCAGCGCCGCCTCCTGATTCGTGCAGCCGAGCGCGATCTGGGCGAGCACGTCGAGTTCGCGCCGCGACAGCCGGGGCACCTCTGCCGCCGGCTCGCCGGTCAGGACGCCGGTGAGCCGATCGCACACCCCCGACAGCTGGGCGCGCACCGCCGCGTCGCCGCTGGCCGCCGCCAGCGCCCGCAGCTCGGCGTGGATTTCGCGCAGCTCCTCGGTGACCGCGGGCGTGGCGGCGGGGGCCGGCGTCGCGAGCGCGAGCATCCTGACCCGCCGGTCCACCTCGTCGCGCACCGCGATCTCGGTGGCCAGCCGCCTGCTCGCCTGCAGGATCACCTCGGTCGTGCGATCGCCGATCGGGCCCGTGCCCCTGGTCGCCGCGTACAGCACCGCGCGCGGGCGGTCGTCCACCACGACCGGCACGGCGACCACCGAGCGCAGGCCCTCGCCGCACACCGGGCCGTCGTAGTGGTGGGTGATGGTGGAGGCGCCGCGATAGTCGGCCACCGAGGCGGGCCTGCGGCGCTCCATCGCCTGGCCGCCGAGCCCGGACGTGCGCAGCACCGTCAGCCCGCGCAGCCCGGTGGTGACGGTGCCGACGAACTCGGTGAGCAGCAGGGCGTCCTCGTCCACCGCGCCGCCGAAGATCACCGGGACGTTCGCGCGGCGCGCCACCCAGCGGATCTCCGCGCGCAGCGCGTCACCGTCGCGGGGGCGCAACAGAGCAGTGGCCGGCATCGGTCACCCCTTTTCGGGGGTAGTGGCGAACGTGAGGTGTGCCACATTCTAGGACAAGACCTGGCGGCCCGGCCCAGGTGTTGAGGAGAACTGCGATGAGTACCGACCTGGACGCGCGGGTGCGCGACCTGCTCGAGAGTTACGACGGACCCGAGGCCAGCGCGGCCGAGTTGCTGTGTGACCGGCATCCGGCCGAGCGGATCGCCTGCACCGTCGTCGAGTCCGATCTGAGCGCGTACGAGCTGACCTACGGCGAACTGCGGGAGCGGTCCGCGCGCTTCGCGGCGGCGCTGGCCGAGCTGGGGGTGCAGCCGGGCGACCGGGTCGCGACGCTGATGGGCAAGTCCGCCGACCTGGTCGTGGCGCTGCTCGGCATCTGGCGGCGCGGCGCGGTGCACGTCCCGCTGTTCACCGCCTTCGCGCCGCCCGCGATCGGTTTCCGGCTCGCGGCCGCCCACGCGAAGGTGGTCGTCGCCGACGCCGATCAGGCGCCCAAGCTGGCCGTGAGCGCGGACATCCCCGCCGATCCGGAGCGCCGCACGATCATCGTCGGCGACACCACCGACCCCGACGCGCTGCGGTTCGCCGACCTGCTCGCCGCGCACCGCGCCGACGACCCGCGCGCGTCCGCGGTGGCCGTCGGCGGTGACGGCCTGCTGGTCCAGCTGTTCACCAGCGGCACCACCGGCACCCCCAAGGGCGTGCCGATTCCCGTGCGGGCGCTGGCCTCGTTCCACGCCTACCAGGAGTTCGCGCTCGACGTGCGTCCCGACGACGTCTACTGGAACGCCGCGGACCCGGGCTGGGCGTACGGGCTCTACTACGCGATCCTGGCCCCGCTGGCGACCGGCACCCGCAGCCTGCTGCTGCACGCCGGGTTCTCCGCGCCGCTCACCCTGGACGTGCTGCGCCGTTTCGGCGTCACCAACTTCGCCGCCGCACCGACGGTCTACCGGGCGTTGCGCGCCGGTGGCGACCCGGAGGGGATCGCGCTGCGCCGGGCGTCGTCGGCGGGCGAACCGCTCACCCCCGATGTGGTCGCCTGGTCGGAGCGGGCGCTCGGGGTCGCGGTACGCGATCACTACGGCCAGACCGAGCACGGCATGGTCATCTGCCACGCCTGGCACCCGGACGTCGACCGCCCGGCCCCGCCCGGTTCGATGGGCACCCAGCTGCCCGGCTGGACCTGCGCGGTGCTGGCCGACGACGCCGACGTCGAGGCCGCGCCCGGCGAGATCGGCCGGGTCGCCATCGACACCGACCACAGCCCGCTGCTGTGGTTCCTCGGCTACCTCGACGCCCCCGAGCGCACCGCGAGCCGGTTCACCCCCGACGGGCGCTGGTACCTCACCGGTGACGTCGGCGCCCGCGACGCGGACGGCTTCTTCCACTTCAGCTCGCGCGACGACGACGTGATCATCATGGCCGGCTACCGGATCGGCCCGTTCGAGGTCGAGAGCGTGCTGGTGCTGCACGATCAGGTCGCCGAGGCCGCCGTCGTCGGCATGCCGGACGAACTGCGCGGCGAGGTGCTCGAAGCCTTCGTCGTGCTGCGCGACGGCGCCGAGGGCGGTGCCGAGCTGACCGCCGAACTCCAGCGCCTGGTCAAGGACAAGTTCGCGGCGCACGCCTATCCCCGGCAGGTCCACTACGTGACGAGCCTGCCCAAGACACCGAGTGGCAAGGTGCAGCGATTCCTGCTGCGCGGCAAGGAGACCCGCTGATGTCCGCACTGAGCTACGCCCACGGCCTGACCGGCACGCCGCTGCTCGGCGACACCATCGGCGCGAACCTCGATCGCACCGTGGCCGCCCACCCGGACCGCGACGCGCTGATCGACCGCCCCACCGGCCGTCGCTGGACCTACCGGGAGCTGGGCGTCGCGGTCGACGCCGTCGCGACCGGCCTCGCCTGCCTCGGCATCGGCGCGGGCGACCGGGTCGGGATCTGGGCGCCCAACTGCGCGGAATGGTTCCTCGTCCAGTACGCCACGGCCAAGCTGGGCGCGGTGCTGGTCAATATCAACCCGGCCTACCGCACCAGCGAACTCGAGTACGTGCTGCGGCAGGCGGGCATCCGCCAGCTGATCGCCGCGCCGGAGTTCAAGACCTCGAACTATGTGGCGATGATCGACGAGGTCCGGCCGAACTGCCCCGACCTGGAACAGGTCCTGATCCTCGGCCGATCGCAGTGGCAGGAGATCGCGGCCACCGAGCCCGACACCGAGCGACTGGTCGCCATCGCCGCGACGCTGTCGGCCGACGATCCGATCAACATCCAGTACACCTCGGGCACCACCGGTTTCCCGAAGGGCGCCACGCTCAGCCACCACAACATCCTCAACAACGGCTTCTTCGTCGGTGAACTGTGCGGATACACCGAGGTCGACCGGATCTGCGTGCCGGTGCCGTACTACCACTGCTTCGGCATGGTCATGGGCAATCTCGCGGCCACCTCGCACGGTGCGGCCGTGGTGATTCCGGCACCCGCGTTCGACCCGGCGGCGACCCTGGCCGCCGTCGCCGCCGAGCGCTGCACCTCGCTCTACGGCGTCCCGACGATGTTCATCGCGATGCTGGCCGAGCTCGACGCCGGGGCCACCCCGGATCTGTCGAGCCTGCGCACCGGCATCATGGCGGGGTCGCCGTGCCCGGTGGAGGTGATGAAGCGGGTCATCGACCAGCTCGGGATGACCGAGGTGTCCATCTGTTACGGGATGACCGAGACGTCGCCGGTGTCCACCCAGACCCGCAGCGATGACAGCATCGAACGCCGCACCGCCACCGTCGGCCGGGTCGGTCCGCATCTCGAGGTGAAGGTGGTCGACCCGGCGACCGGGCGCACCCTGCCGCGCGGCGAGGCGGGCGAACTGTGCACCCGCGGCTACTCGGTGATGCTCGGCTACTGGGACCAGCCCGACAAGACGGCCGAGGCGATCGACGCGGCCCGGTGGATGCACACCGGCGACATCGGCGTCATGGACGACGACGGCTACCTCTCGGTCACCGGCCGGATCAAGGACATGGTGATCCGCGGCGGCGAGAACATCTATCCGCGCGAGATCGAGGAATTCCTCTACACCCATCCCGATGTCGTCGACGCCCAGGTCATCGGCGTCCCCGACGACAAATACGGGGAGGAACTCATGGTCTGGCTCCGCCTGCGCGACGGCGCCCCGATCCTCGACGCCGCCGCCGTCCGCGCCTTCTGCACCGGCCGCCTGGCCCACTACAAGATCCCGCGCTACGTCCACGTGGTCGACGAGTTCCCGATGACGGTCACCGGCAAGATCCGCAAGGCCGAAATGCGCGAACTGGCCAGGGACATCCTCGGCTGACCCGCCCGCCGGACACGCGACCAGCTGATAGCGTGTCCGGCGAATCGCGGGGGTGTCCCCGGGGTCCGGATGATGGTGGGGGAGACGGTGATCCGTCGAGCGACGATGGTGGCGATGTCGGTCTGCGCGCTGGTCGCGGCGAGTGGGGGCACCGGGGGCGCCGACCCCGGGATCGCGGTCCTGCCGAGTCCCACCGGCGCTTTCCCGGTGGGGACGACCACTGTGCACCTGGTCGACGCGGCCCGGCCCGATCCGTTCGTGCCCGAACACGCCAGGGAACTGATGATCTCGGTGTTCTACCCGGCGACCGAGGTGGACCGGTACCCGCGCGGGCACTACGCCTCGACCGAGCTGATTCCCGGACTGGAACAGACAGTGGGCGTGGATCTTCCCGGTGCGCTGACCCACGCCTATCGCGCGGCGCCCGCGCGGACCGGCGAGACCTATCCGGTGGTGCTGTACACGCCCGGCGCCGGCGTCTCGCGGATCCTCGGTACCGGTCTCGCCGAAGATCTCGCCTCCCGCGGCTACGTCGTGGTGACCATCGACCACACCTACGAAACCGGGCCCGCGGTCGAGTTTCCCGGCGGCCGGATCGTGCCCCCGGCCCCCGCGCCGAACGGTTTCGACACCGCCATCCGCGCGAAGTACATCGAGGCCAGGCTGCTCGACTTCCGGTTCGTCCTCGACGCGCTCGCCCGGCTGGCGGGCGGCGAGAACCCGGACGCCGAGCGGGATCCGCTGCCCACCGATCTCGGTCGCGTGCTCGACCTCGACCGGGTCGGCGCCGTCGGTCATTCCTCCGGTGGCTACACCGCGGTGGAGGGCATGCACGAGGACCGGCGGATCGACGCGGCCGTTGACCTGGACGGTCAGATCGGCGTGGACGAGGCTTTCGGCCGCGCGGTGACCGAGGGCGTCGACCGGCCGACGCTGGTGCTGACCAGCAGCCAGATCGAGGAAGTCGGCGACGCGAATCCGGCGCTCGACGCGTTCTGGCGCTCCGCGACCGGCTGGAAACGCCATCTGGCCATCGCGAATTCGGCCCACTACGACTTCACCGACATGCCGTCGCTGGTGCCGGGGCCAGCCCGGCCGCTCGCCGCGCGGTACATCGGCACCATCGACCCTGATCGGATGGCGTTTCTGGTGCGCTGCACGGTCGCGGCGATGTTCGACAAATTCCTGCGCGAGCGCACCGATACGCCGCTCGATCGACCCGTGAACGAGCCCGAGCTGACGGTGGTTCGCTGACCTGGGAGTCGGCCGGGTGTCGGGGAAGAGCTGTAGTCTCTGCGGACGTGACGACAGCGCCCGAGACCGCCCGTTCGACGTCGAACGGCACTCCGACCGACAGCACGACCGTCCTCGCCAGCGTGGGCAGGCGGATCGCCGACGAACTGGGGGTGCGCGAGACCCAGGTCCGCGCCGCCGTCGAACTGCTCGACGGCGGTTCGACGGTGCCGTTCATCGCGCGCTACCGCAAGGAGGTCACCGGCGGCCTCGACGACGCCCAGCTGCGTCAGCTCGACGAACGGCTCGGCTACCTGCGTGAGCTCGACGAGCGGCGCGGCGCGATCATCGAATCCATCCGGGGCCAGGGCAAACTCGACCCGGCGCTGCACCAGCAGATCATGCTCGCCGAGACCAAGGCCCGCCTCGAGGACATCTACCTGCCCTACAAGCCCAAGCGCCGCACCAAGGCGCAGATCGCGCGCGAGGCCGGGCACGAGCCGGTGGCCGACGCGCTGATCGGCGACCCCACCACCGACCCGGCCGGCTACACCGCCGAACAGCTCGAGGGCGCCCGCGCCATCCTGGTCGAGCGCTTCGCCGAGGACGCCGACCTGGTCGGCGAACTGCGCGAACTGATGTGGAACCGCGGCCAGGTCACCTCGACAGTCCGCGCGGGCAAGGAGGAGGCGGGCGCCAAGTTCGCCGACTACTTCGAGTTCAGCGAGCCGTTCCACAAGCTGCCATCGCACCGGATCCTGGCGCTGCTGCGCGGTGAGAAGGAAGAGGTGCTCACCCTGCACCTCGAACCCGACACCGAGGAGCCGGCGCCCGGCGAGCGCACGATCTACGAGGGCCGCATCGCGGTCGCCGTCGGCATCGCCGACCAGGGCCGCGCCGCCGATCCGTGGCTGCTCGACACCGTGCGCTGGGCCTGGCGCACCAAACTGCAGGTGAGCCTGGGCATCGACACCAGGATGCGGCTGCGGCAGGCCGCCGAGAAGGACGCGGTCGACGTGTTCGCCGCGAACCTGCGCGACCTGCTGCTCGCCGCGCCCGCGGGCACCCGCACCACCATGGGCCTGGACCCGGGCTACCGCACCGGTGTGAAGGTCGCCGTCGTCGACGCCACCGGCAAGGCGGTGGCGACCGAGGTCATCTACCCGCACAAGCCGCAGGGCCAGACCGAGAAGTCGCTGGCCGTGCTGGCCGCGCTGGTGGCCCGGTTCGGCGTGGAGCTCATCGCCATCGGCAACGGCACCGCCTCGCGCGAGACCGATGCCCTGGCCACCGAACTGATCTCGCGCATCCCCGAGAACAAGCCGACCAAGATCGTGGTGTCGGAAGCGGGCGCCTCGGTGTACTCGGCCTCGGCCTACGCCTCGGCCGAACTGCCCGACATGGACGTGTCGCTGCGCGGCGCGGTCTCCATCGCCCGCCGCCTGCAGGACCCGCTGGCCGAGCTGGTGAAGATCGACCCCAAGTCGATCGGTGTCGGCCAGTACCAGCACGACGTCTCCGAGACGCTGCTGGCCCGCTCGCTCGGCGCGGTCGTCGAGGACGCGGTGAACGCGGTCGGCGTCGACGTGAACACCGCCTCGGTGCCGCTGCTCTCGCGCGTGTCGGGTGTCTCCGGCTCGGTCGCGGAAAGCATTGTCGCCCACCGCGACCAGAACGGCCCCTTCCGCAGCCGGACCGCGCTGCTCGAGGTACCCCGGCTCGGGCCCAAGGCGTTCGAACAGTGCGCGGGCTTCCTGCGCATCCGCGGCGGCGACGACCCGCTCGACACCTCCGCCGTGCACCCCGAGGCCTACCCGGTGGTGCGCCGCATCCTCGAGCACACCGGCAGTCCGATGGCCGAGGTCATCGGCAACACCGGCACCTTGCGCGCGCTGCGCCCCGCCGACTTCACCGACGAGAAGTTCGGTGTGCCCACCGTCAGCGACATCATCGCCGAGCTGGAGAAGCCCGGCCGCGACCCGCGGCCGGAGTTCAAGACCGCCGAATTCGCCGCGGGCGTGGAGAAGGTCGCCGACCTGCAGCCGGGCATGGTGCTCGAGGGCGTGGTCACCAATGTGGCCGCGTTCGGCGCGTTCGTCGACGTCGGCGTGCACCAGGACGGCCTCGTGCACGTCTCGGCCATGTCGCACAACTTCGTCAAGGACCCGCGCGAAGTGGTCAAGTCCGGTGACGTCGTGAAGGTCAAGGTGCTGGAGGTCGACGTGGCCCGGCAGCGGATCGGGCTGAGTTTGCGGCTCGACGACGAGCCGGGAAAGCCCGCGCAGGGGGACAATCGTGGTGGCGGCGCACCGCGCGGCCAGGGTCGTGGTCAGGGTCGTCCGCAGGGCGGCCGTGGTCAGGGCGCGGATCGTGGACAGCAGGGGCGTGGCCAGGCCCAGCAGGGGCGTGGTGGCAACCAGCGCAAGCCCGCGGCCGAGCCCAGCGGATCGATGGCCGACGCGTTGCGCCGGGCGGGATTCGGCGGCAAGTAACTCGACGACAGGGCGGGGCGGCATGCGACGGTGGCTCGAAGACGAGGTGATCGCGCACGGCCGCCTGCCCCTGTTGTGTTTCCTGCTGGGATTCATCCTCGGGTTCGTGGTCATCCGGATCAGCGTGCGGATGATCCGGGCCAAGGTGCGGTGGTGGCCGGGCAATGTCACCGCGGGTGACACCCACATCCACCACATGGTCTTCGGTGTCATCACGGTGCTGCTCACCGGCATCGGCCTGATCGCCACCGCCGAGGACTCCACCCAGGTCACCTCCAGCGTGCTCGCCGCCCTGTTCGGGATCGGCGCGGCGCTGGTGCTCGACGAGTTCGCGCTGATCTTCTACCTGCGCGACGTCTACTGGGAGGAGCAGGGCCGCACCTCGGTCGACGCGGTCTTCGTCGCGCTGGCGGTGACCGGTCTGCTGCTGCTCGGCGTGCAACCGCAGACCTTCCTCGACTACGACGACTTCCGGCAGTCGCGCGGCATCGGCGTCCGGCTCGCCGTCCTCGGCACCCTGCTGCTGAACCTGGGGCTGGCGGCGATCGTGATCGTCAAGGGCAAGATCTGGACGGGCCTGTTCGGCATGTTCTTCACGCCGCTGCTGCTGATCGGGGCCATCCGGCTCAGCCGCCCCGGCGCACCGTGGGCGCGCTGGCGCTACGGCGAGCGGCCCAAGACCATGGCGCGCGCGATCGCCAGGGAACAGCGCTATCGCCGCCCGGTGATCCGCGCCAAGATCTTCATCCAGGACCTCATCGCGGGCAAACCCGACGTCGAGCACGCCAAGTCGGCGGCCGAGGCCGAGCTCGCACGGCGGGTGGTCGCGGCGCCCCCCGCACCGCCGCCGCATCCCCATCTGCTTCCGCGCAGCCAGGCCGACACCACCCCGGGTGAGTGACCGGGGTCGCCCGATTTCAGTCCGGAGTCCCTGGTCTGGCACAATGAACCGGTTGCCTCGGCCGAGTTGTGTCCGGGAGCACTCCTGTTCTGAGCATGAACCGGTCGAGCGCGTCAGTGCCGCCAGGTTCCTCTGTTCGCGCAAAGAATCCGAAAAGGTGGAAAATGAACACCCTTGACTTCGTCGACGAGAAGTCGCTGCGTAGCGATGTCCCCGATTTCCGTCCGGGCGACACCCTGAACGTGCACGTGAAGGTCATCGAAGGCTCGAAGGAGCGCATCCAGGTCTTCAAGGGCGTCGTGATCCGGCGTCAGGGCGGCGGCATCGGCGAGACCTTCACGGTCCGCAAGGTGTCCTTCGGTGTCGGTGTCGAGCGCACCTTCCCCGTGCACAGCCCCAACATCGACCACATCGATGTCGTGACCCGCGGTGACGTGCGTCGCGCCAAGCTGTACTACCTGCGCGATCTGCGCGGTAAGGCCGCCAAGATCAAGGAAAAGCGCTGATCTTGCGGTAGCTGTTCGCAGCACAGAAATTTCCGGTAGCCCGGCGCTCCGACTTCGGTCGGGGCGCCGGGCTACTCTGTTCGGCGTGGCAGACGAAAGTGGGTCGGTGTCGGTGTCCGATTCGGGCGACGAAGGTGGGCGGCGCAAGCGCAAGCGCGGCGACAAGAAGCAGCGACCGTTCTGGCAGGAGCTGCCGATTCTGATCGTGATCGCGGCCGTGATCGCCGCGCTCATGGTGACTTTCGTCGGACGGCCGTATGTGATCCCGTCGCAGTCGATGGAGAACACGCTGCTGATCGGCGATCGCATCTATGTCGAGAAGATCAGCTATTACGGTTCCGATCCCGGCCCCGGCGACGTCGTGGTCTTCGTCGGCCCGCCGTCGTGGAACGGGCACTACAAGTCGGTCCGCTCCGACAACACCGTCGTGCGCGGGCTGCAGAACTTCCTGTCGTACTTCGGGCTGGTGCCGCCGGACGAGAACGATCTCGTCAAGCGCGTCATCGCCGTCGGCGGGCAGACCGTGCAGTGCTGTGATCCGCAGGGCCGGGTGATGGTCGACGGCAAACCGCTCGACGAGCCGTACATCAAGAAGGACTACCCCTGGTTCACCGACCGCCCCAACGCCGTCTACCCGGCGGGCCGGGTGTTCGGCCCGGTGAAGGTGCCCGAGGGCAACCTGTGGGTGATGGGCGACAACCGCAACGAGTCGGCCGATTCGCGCGCCCACGTCAGCGACGATCTGCAGGGCACCGTGCCGGTGGACAACGTGCGCGGCAAGACGGTGTTCAAGATCTGGCCGCCGAGCCGGATGGGTCCGGTGCGGTCGGAGAACCCGCAGGAAAACTGACACGCGACGAGACACGGGGACAATCGAACTGTGGGGCAGGATCGGACCAACTGGCCGCCGCGGGTGGTGATGCGCCGGGCGGGCGGCTTACGCACGCTCGAGGCGGCGCTCATCCGCAGCGGCCTCGGCCCGGTGGCCGGTGTCGACGAGGCGGGCCGCGGCCCGTGCGCCGGACCGCTGGTGATCGCCGCGTGCCTGCTGGCGCCCAAGGCCTACGACAGGCTGTCCGGGCTCGACGACTCCAAGAAACTCACGGAGGCGGCCCGTGAGGAGCTGTTCCCGGTCGTTCAGCGGCTGGCGCTGGCCTACAGCGTCGTCGTGGTGCCCGCGTGGGAGATCGACGCGATCGGGATCCACGTCGCCAATATCGAGGGCATGCGCCGGGCGGTGGTCGGTCTCGGCCGCACGCCCGGCTACATCCTGACCGACGGTTTCAAGGTCCCCGGGCTGCCCGCGCCGTCGCTGCCGGTCATCGGCGGTGACGCCACGGCGGCCTGCATCGCGGCGGCCAGCATCCTGGCCAAGGTGACCAGGGACCGGATGATGGTCGAGCTGGACGGGCAGCTGCCCGGGTACGGATTCGCGGCGCACAAGGGCTACAACACGCCCGAGCACACCGCCGCGCTCCGGCAGCTCGGACCCAGTACCGAACACCGCCGGTCCTGGCGGAATGTGCGCGAGCTCGAGGTGCCGGGCGGTAGCCGAGTGGCTACCCGCCCCGCGCATGCGCGATGATGTCAGCAATGAACGCGGCGCTGCTAGAAGGAGGACGTCCCACCCGATGAGTGCTGAGGACCTCGAGAAGTACGAAACCGAGATGGAACTGTCCCTGTACCGCGAGTACAAGGACATCGTCGGTCAGTTCTC
This sequence comes from Nocardia sp. NPDC058244, assembly GCF_042882065.1. Lineage (NCBI taxonomy): Bacteria > Bacillati > Actinomycetota > Actinomycetes > Mycobacteriales > Nocardiaceae > Nocardia > Nocardia sp. NPDC058244. The sequence goes on from NZ_JBHVWX010000006.1 coordinate 133,807, forward strand.
GTACGTGGTGGAGACCGAACGTCGCTTCTACCTGGCCAATTCTGTCGAATTGCGGCCGCAGAACGCCGACGGCGAGGTCTACTTCGAAGTGCGGATGAGCGATGCGTGGGTGTGGGACATGTACCGCCCGGCGCGCTTCGTCAAGCACGTACGAGTGATCACGTTCAAGGACGTGAACATCGAAGAGCTGGAGAAGCCCGACCTGCGCCTGCCGGAGTGACGGCGCGCCGCCGGCCTGGTTGTCCACAGGTCGGCGGTTGTCCACAGGGTTGTCATCCGCCCAGGTCACCGGACCGGGCGCGACGGCGTCGAGCGGCATGCTCGACCCGTGGCAGACAAACAGGCGCTCGGCGCATACGGGGAGAAACTCGCCGCGCAGTTCTTGCGTGAGTCGGGGATGGAGATCGTCGCCCGCAATTGGCGATGCCGCTACGGCGAGCTGGACCTGATCGTCCAGGACCCGTCGGTGACGGCGTTCGTCGAGGTGAAGACGCGATCGGGCCTGGGGTTCGGCACCCCGGCCGAATCGGTCACCTTCAGCAAACAGCAGCGGATCCGCAGGCTCGCGCTGCTGTGGCTGGCCGAGCAGGACGGCCCGTGGCGGCGGATCCGGTTCGACGTGGTGTCGGTCCTGGTCCCGCGCGGGCACCGGCCCGTCATCGACCACCTGGCCGGAGCCTTCTGATGGCGCTCGGTCGCGCGTTGTCTGTCGCGGTCACCGGGGTCGACGGTCAGCTGGTGGAGATCGAGGCCGACATCGGTCAGGGCCTGCCGTCGGTGAATCTGGTCGGTCTGCCCGACACGGCCCTGCAGGAGTCGCGCAACCGGGTGCGCTCGGCGGTCGCCAACACGGGGGAGAAGTGGCCCGACGGCCGGGTGATCCTGGCATTGTCCCCGGCCACGCTGCCGAAGGTGGGCAGCGTCTACGACCTGGCGCTGGCGGTCTCGGTGCTCGACGCGTCCGGGGCGGTGCCGGGGGAGCGGCTGGCGAAGACCGTTCTCCTCGGGGAGTTGGCACTCGACGGTCGCGTCCGGCGGGTGCGCGGGGTGTTGCCCGCGGTGATCGCCGCGCGCACCGCGGGCGTACCGACGGTGGTCGTGCCGGCGGCGGCGGTGGCCGAGGCGGGGCTGGTCGAGGGGATCGAAGTGCTCGGCGCGGTCAGTCTGCGCGCGGTGGTCGCCTGGCTGCGCGGCGAAGGCGGACTGCTGGAACCGGACGGGATGGTGCCGGACGCGCAGGCGCCCAGCGGCGACCTGAGCGATGTCGTCGGCCAGGACGAGGCCCGCTGGGCACTGGAGGTCGCGGCGGCGGGTACCGGTAGTTGCGGATGTGACAACATGCGGAGTTCCTTGTGCGAGTTCGGAGGTTGGCGCGGCGGCACTACAGTCGGCGCGAGGTAGAAGGCGAGAGGCTGGGACGACAGGATCGGTGCGCAGTCAGCTTCAGGCCATCGGCTGGGTTCGGCTGAACAACCGGTGTCGATCGCGTAGACAGCAAGCCAGCCGTCGTTCAGTGAAGGCGAGTCTCGCCGCTGCGACGAGTCCGTCGATCGAGCCTCGGTCAATCCTGCGAAGGCGTCCCGAGCATCGCTCGGCTTCGTCGGAGCGTGGTTGCTCAAATATAGTTCTCACCTATGACAATCGTGGTGGTTGACACCAACCTGATGTGCCGGAACCCCGACCTTTCGGGCGCAACCTGGAGCGAGATCATCCGCCATGTCGAGGAGCGGGACATTCGTGTAATCGTGCCTGAAGTGGTGATCCAGGAAGTCGCTGCCAAAATCCGTGCCACTGCGAGCGTGGCGGCAGTCCAGGCCGCGCGTCGTCCCCTCGTAGAGGCGGGTCTCTCCGACCTCGCAGCCTCCGTTCGTGAGCACCTTGAACACCGAGGTGATGACGCTGAGGATTGGTTCCGAAGCCGAGTTATTGCGGCAGGCTTCGAGATTGCCGACTGGCCGAGCGTAAGTCACGCCGAAGTCACCCGGCGTGCAGCCGAACGGATCGCACCCTACACGCGAACCGGGCAAAACAAGCAGGAAGATTCTGGCAACGCTGGAGGTCGGAGGAATCGAAAAGTTGAGGATGATGATCAAGAAGGCTCCAACAAGGATGGCTATCGAGACACATTGATCTGGTTCACCCTCCGTGATGTCGCGGTGCAACATCAGAGCGAGGATGTGTGGTTCGTAAGCCAGAATTACAAGGACTTCGGAGATGTGACCTCAGAGGAGACATGTCCGGCACCGTGGCATCCCGACTTGGCGTCGGAGCTGGAGAAGGACAACCAACACCGGACGTTCTATGCTCGTGACCTTTCGGAGTTTCAGTCACGCCTTGCGTCTGCGAAGAACCCGATGGATGGTGAAGCGCTGGCGGAGGCACAGAAGCGCCTCGATTTGGCTCAGCTGCAAAGGCTTTTAGATGACAAGTTGTATGGATTTCCGGTCGACCCATGGGAGGCGGGGTTTCCGAGGCATGTAACGCAAGCTGCGTCTATTGCTGGTAGGGCGGTTAACTCGGGGTGGGAATTTACCGAAGCGGCAACACGATTCGGTGGAGGATGGACTGCCAGGTTCTCCGTCCCTGCGCAAGTTGATGTGGTGGCTCCGAGGGACGACCTCGATAGTGAAATCTCGCGACTGGTGCAAGGCACGGTCTGGGTCAATCGCGACGATGCTGCTGAATTACTTGAGGTCTCGGGTCTGGAACTCCTTCCGGGCCAGGTCCCCCGCGGCGTTCCGGGCGAGGGGGCACTCGCGGCGAACGGTCTCGGACCGGGGGCCTCAGTGGAGTCGGTCATGGTCGATATCCTAAAAGACTACTGGGATACCGAGGTTGGGAAGCGATCCCGGGCGGAATTGTTCAAACGTTTGAGTGAGAATACTGAACTCCAGCGGAGCATGGATATCGTTATACGTGACTTTAATGCAGCCATAGGTGAGGAGGGGGCGTAGGTGGCAACTTGGCACGGGGAGTTCGTCTTCAGTGGGACAAGTGGGGAGAAGGCGGGTCCGCTTGTCTGAGTTCAATGCGATGGCGAATCTTCGTCGGCGAGTGATCGATGAGTCTGAGTCCTTAGCCGGTCTGCTGCGTACATGCATCGCGCTCGGAGCGGAAACTGGCTCCGATGCTCTCCGCGGTTGGGCAAGGTCCGAACTACACGGCTATGCGCCACAGGACGATCTTCCACGGTATAGAAAGCTTCAGCTATCGCTGACTGTTGACGGCTGGATAGGTGGTTGGCACAGGGCCGGGTACACCGTCGACTTTCGGCACCTCCAAGAGGAGGACAGGGGCAGGCTCCAGGCGGTGCCGTTCCACCAGTCCGTCGATGAACTGGAGATGTTGGCAGTATCGACCAAGTCCCTCCATTACATGCATGAGGGGCTGTCGCAGGCCGCGAAACTAGCAGAGGGACTTCCGTTCACGCGAGTGGAGGAGGCGTACTGTCTGGTATCGCCTGCGGCTGTAGCAGGGATGCTCGGAAAGATCCGCACGACCCTAGTGGAGATGGTGGCAGACATGACCAGGGAAGTTCCGTTCGACGGGTTGCCCACGCGCAACCAGGTCGATTCTGCCGTGCAGGTGAATGTGCACGGATCGCAAGACCAGTACCATGTCAACGTCCAGCACAACTCGGGCGTCATCGGGCAAGGGGCTGGGTCGTCGCAAACGCAGCACGTCACGAACATCGGTTCGGATCTGTCGAATCTGTTGACGCAGCTTCGAACTGCCGCAGGCGAGATCGACAGCGACGACGACCGCGTCGATGCCGAACATGCCATCGACGACCTCGAAGAAGCTGCCGGCCAGGAGAACCCGGAGCCGGAAACGGTTCGGAGGCGGTGGCGCGCACTGCAGCGCATAGGTCTGGTGGTGGGCGGTGCGCTGGGGGAAGCTGTGGCTTCCGAAACGGCGGGTATGGTCATCGGCGCGCTTACCTCGGCGATGTGACGCTGCTGTCCCGATGTGAAAGGCTGGCAGGGTGGTGGCTGATGCCGAACTGCTTGCAGACCTTCGTGAACGAGTTCTCGATGAGAACGAACCCCTGGGAGGGCTGCTCCGGAAGTGCCTCGCTCTCGGAGCAGTTACCGGGTCCGATGCACTGAGACTATGGGCGTCGCGCGAGCTCAAGGGGTATGACGCTGGCGTAGAGGTTCCGGCATATAGGAAGCTTCCGTTACCTCTTTTTGTCGATACCATCTCCCTTTCTCAGGTCATCGTGCGTCAACAATCTATCTCCCGGTATCAGGCCCCAGTCGACGCTCAGGAATTAATCCCAGAATTGGTTTCATTCCGAACGTCGATTGACCATCTCATCGGTATGGCGGAAAGCGGCGAAACTCAGCAGATTCGGCTGGAAGGGCTCAAGTTCGCCGCGTCGAGATGGAATGCTCGGCAGGGCAACGACCCACAGATCGCCGATATGTACTATCGGGTTTCGGACACCGCCATCGGCGGCATCGTCGGCGTTGTCCGGACAACGCTTGTGGAGATGGTACTGGACATGGCTAAGGGCGTGCCGATGCACCAGCTACCAACCCGTCGGCAGGCTGACGCGGCTGTCCATGTCCACGTTGGTGGGTCGCACGAAGAATACTTCGTCAACGTTCGAGAAAATCGCGGTGTCATCGGCCAAGGAGCGGGCGGGACGCAAATCCAGCACGCCGCCGTTCATTCCTCAGCGGAAGTTCAAAGAGTGCGTGGCTGGGGCTGGATTCGACGCCTGCTTCGTGGGTGAACTGCTGGCCGCTCAAACGAGCTAGCTTCCTGGTTTGTCCTCGGTTGCGTATGAGCGGAACGCGGGGGCTCAATCGAGTGGGTGAGGTCTATCGCTGCGCCGCTGGAGTTCGGCGGCGTAGCCGGGTCTCGTGTTGCCGGATTCGTTCGTCCAGACCGTCGCCGTGTCGATGGAGATGCCGAGCATGCGGCTCAGGACTGCAGCGTGGATCGAGCCGGCGAGCTCGATGAGAGCAGTGTTGCGGCTGGCGCGTGGTTGTACTCCAACTCGTTTGAGCCGGGATGCGAGCTGCTGGGGGCTGATCGGGCGGCCGGGAGCTCCGCCCGGGAAGAGCCAGCTGTGCTCGTCGGTGTGCCCGATCGCAGCGTGTCCTTTGCGGTTGGAGACAAGTTCGCGGAACAGATCGCCAACGGGCTCCGCGAGTTGGAGTGGAAGCTTTCCGAGCAAGAGTTCGACTCTGCCGTTGGGTGTTTCGCGGATCTGGTCGATTGTGAGCCCTGCGATCCGGGTTGTGGGCTGTGCGTAGAACAGCACGAGTAGGCCGGCGGCGCGATTGGCGGTGGCGATCGAAGTGTCATTGAGTAGCTTTCGGGCGAGGGTCCATCGCAGGTCGTCGGTCTTGAGGCCATCTCGGGTGATGTTGGATCGACGGGGCGCGATAGCAATGTTGTGAGCGAGGCCGCGTTCAACCGCCCAGGAGACGAACTGTCGTGCATCCCGGCGGCTTTCATCGAGCCAGTCGTCGATGTCGGCTTGGCGGCAAGTCGCGAGCGTCTTTCCCTGCTCGTGTAGCCAATTCAGTAGGTGGACTGCCTTGCTGAGGCGGGTGACGGTGTTGGCCACCTGCCCGACGGTGAGGGGTTGGCGTTTGGATGCGGCGCGCAGTCGGCGCAGGTAGGACCAGGTGGCGAACGCCTTCAGGATGCGTCTGCTGTCGAGGTCGGCGACGCGGTCGAGGGTTCGTGGGATCGCTCGTTCCAGCCGAGCGAGCTGTTCGTCGCGGTCCGGAAGCACTCCCGCGGTGATGAGGGCAGCTCGCAAAGTTCGCGCTGCCTGCTGGTTCGGCAGCTGGTCGAAGGTGTTGTGAGTGAGCGGGCCGGTTCCCTCAGCGAGTGCGGTGAGGATCTGACGAGGACCGCGCGAGCCGAGCCAGCAGAGCAGATTCTTGGGGTCGTTGGCGAGAAGGGCGTGATATAGAGGTTCGAGTTCGGGCCTCATCACGCCATCTGGTCCGCTGAGCATCTGGCCGAGGATGCCCGGGCAGGCGCAGCGCTCGCAGAGCCCGAAGTGATGAAGTCGCTCCAGGGCGCCGCAGTCGACGCAGTGCTGGAAAGAGATGGGGTCCTTCTTGTAGCAGTTCGAGCAGAGTGAGCCGCCGCCTTCGAGACGTTTGGCGGAGTAACGCAGCCTGCGGCAGTGCAGGCAGCATTCTCGCTCGCGTGTGCATTGGTTGCATAGGGGTTGTCCGTCTGGGGTGCGGGAATTGACGGGACGAATGGTCATGCAGCGCTGGCAGGGTTCGCTGTTATTGATGAGCCGGGAACAGGGCTCGCAACGCGGTTCGCTCGTGCGGGCGAAGTAGCAGCGCTTGTATTTGCCGCAGTGAATGCAGACCGCGTAATAGGGGACGCGGGCGCAGGCGCGGCAGATGATGTATCCGTGTTCGCGCCGGGCAACCACTCGGACTTTCCCGCATTCGCTGCAGGCGGCTTTGTTCTCGCGCGATTCTTTGAAACAGTTGCTGCAGAGCGGTCGACCGGCGTCGTCGCGTCCGACGACGGGTCGGCGTCGACCGCAGTGGCCGCATGGTTCGGCGTGCTTGTTGTCGTAGCAGGTGCCGCAGCAGAGCAGGCCGTCGTAGCGGTTCTTGAGGTTGACGGTGCGTTGGCAGAACGGACAGGTCAGCGGGGTGATATTGCGGATGTTGTGGCGGGTGAGGGTGGTGATCAACGTGCCGAGGCTGCGGGAGATGTCGACTCCCTCGCCGGCGAGTAGGCCGGGACGGGCCCTGAGTTCCCAGGCGACGCCGCGTAGCTGGCTCGGCCTGGGTAGGGTGTTGGTGATAATTTCGTGCAGCATCGCCTCGTCGGATTCGGGGGCGAGCTGGCGAATGTGCTGGCCGATCTCGGCGTGGTAGTCGATGCCTGTTTCCGGCGGGCAATACCGGCAGAACACCCGACCGGTGCTGTCGCGGAAGTTGATCGGACGATGGTTCCCGCAGGATGCGCAGTCCGCGCTGTTGATCCTGTATCGGTTCTTGCAGCTGGCGCAGACCCGTTCGCCGCGAGGGTTGCGGACCGTCAATTCCCTGGGGCGGTCGCAGTCGGCGCAGCGAGGTAGGGTCAGGCTCTGGAATTCGTGCGATTGCAGGGCGCGAATGAGCTTTTCGATCGTGGGTGGTCCTGCAGGTCGTCCGCTGGTCAGCAGGGTTGGATCGTCGTGCAGGGCCGCGGCCAGGCGCCGCTGCGCATGAAACCCGGGAGCGACCGCGACGATTGTGGCCTCGACCGTGCCGGGCTCGAGGCCCGCCTCGACGCCGCAGACGATCTCGACGATGGTCTCGACCGGATGGGTCCGGAACCGTGGAGCGGGTTCTGAAGTGGTCATGGCTTCGGTGGCACCACTCTGGCCCGTTTCGGCCGCAGCGATCCGAGCCCGGCGTCGTTGGCGCTGTTACCGACGGGCGAGGTTTCGCCGACAGCCTTGCGGTTGCTCCGCCGGGCCACCGCGATCGGTTCGACGAGTTCGTCCATTCGGCAGCCGAGGATGTCCATTAGCGCAACGAGGACCTTGAGGTTCAACCGTTCGGGCTTTTCGGTGACCAACCGCCAGATCTGAGTCGGTGAGAGGGTGATGCCCCGCTCGATCAGTAGCGGTCGAATATCGGTGGTGGAGAACATGCCCTGCCGGGCCATTAGGTCGCGCAGATGCCATTCGTAGTCGAGTTTGGCGGTCACGGGTCCTCCTGCTGGAATGCGCGGTCGAGGTGGTTACGCAGCATCGTGTTCATAAAGTCGCTGCTGACGCCGGTGTAAATGGCTGTCGTACTGGCGAATCGGTGTCCGAGTTGTTCCTGCACGAACTTCGGATCGGCGCCGTCCTCTACCAGGTGAGTGGCGTAGCTGTGGCGCAGGCAATGTGGTGACAGGTCCGGATCCAGGCCGAGCGCGTCTCGATATTCGGCGAAGCGGCTCTCGATTTCTCGGGCCTGCAGTCTGTTCCCGCGCTCGGTGAGCCAAAGCGCTGGATGCTGCGTATCGCCCAGCCGTGGTCTGACGTTGAGAATGTAGTCCTCGACGGCTTCGACGGCCCAGGGCATCACGCTGGCGACCATGCGCCTCTTCGGCGGCGATCCGCGGCTGCGTTTGCCGTAGCGGACGTGAACACCGCCGAATCGGCCCAGTTCGGGCGCTTGTGGATTGCGATACCAATCGGTGCGGTCGAGCTTGCTGCACTCGGTGCAGCGCAACCCCCAGCCGTAGAGGACCTTGAAGACCGTCGCGTCGCGGTATGCGGTCAGAGCGCCCTTGCGGCGCAGTTGGAGTGCCCGTTCGACCTGGTCATCGGCGTAGTCGAACAGGGCTTGGCATTCCTCCCGGGTCATCGGTCGGCGTCCAGGTCGGCCCTCGTAGTCCAGCAGATGTGCGCTGGTGTTCCACTCGTGGCAGATCTGGATCGGGTGGGTGCCGAAGCGGAGTTCGCATTCCTGGGACCAGTGGTAGTGCGGTGAGGTGATGAACGCGCAGAACTGGCGGATCGCGCCTTGGTAGTTGCGCACTGTCGACTCGGCGCGGCCGCGCTCGGCGACCAGGTGCATCGACCACTCGTCCATGTGCGCCGAGGTCCAGTGCCATGGGTATTCGCCTGTGAAGTCGAGAAACCGGCGGACTGTGCGCAGGCCGCCGTCGATGGAACTCTGCAGCAGGTGCAGGCCGCCACGTCTCTGCTTAGCCCACCCCGACAGCATCGCCTCCAGCACAGCGTCTTCGGGGTGGAGCAATTTGACGCCATCGACCAGCTCGAGCCGGGCGGATCCGTCTGGTTCGTTGCCCGATCGCCCCATCCCACCTCTTCCGTCTGATGCAATGTCCTTTCGGTAAACGGAAGAGTAGCCGAGAATGTGCAGATCAGGAGCGGTTTGGTCAGATTCTCTGTATCGTCGCGCTGGCGCAGATCAGGTGGTTATCCGCCGGAACCATCGTGCAGTCAATGCAATTCCACGGAGAGCGGTCACCACCTGCTGCTGACCGGACCACCCGGGATCGGCAAAACGATGCTGGCGCAACGCCTTCCCGGCCTGCTGCCGCCGCTGTCGGAGACCGAATCGCTGGAGGTCACCGCGATCCACTCGATGGCGGGCTCGCTGTCGGCCGCGCAGCCCCTGATCACGCTGGCACCGTTCGTCGCCCCGCATCACTCGACCTCGGTGACCGCCATGATCGGCGGTGGCTCCGGCATGGCGCGGCCCGGCGCCGTGAGCCGCGCGCACCGCGGGGTGCTGTTCCTCGACGAGTGCGCGGAGATCGGCACGAAAGTGCTGGAGGCACTGCGCACTCCACTCGAGGAAGGCGAGGTGCGGATCGCCCGGCGCGACGGTGTCGCGCGCTACCCCGCCCGATTCCAACTGGTGCTCGCGGCCAACCCCTGCCCGTGCGCACCTGCCCGCGATGTCGACTGCATCTGCGCCCCACTGGCCCGCCGCCGCTACCTGGGCAAACTGTCCGGCCCGCTCCTGGACCGCATCGACATCTGGGTGCAGATGCACGGCCAGGCCGGCGCGACGTTCGGCGACGAACAGGTCGAGACCAGCGCCAGCGTCGCCGCCAGGGTCAGACAGGCCCGCGGCCTGGCCCTGGAGCGCTGGAGCGCCGACGGCTGGACGACCAATGCCGAGGTGCCCGGACATGTGCTGCGCCAACGGTTCCGGTTGCCGCGCGAATCGATCGCACCGATCGAGACGGCCTTACGCCTGGGCCGGATGTCGGCCCGGGGCGCCGACCGGGCGATCCGTGTCGCGTGGACGGTGTGCGACCTGCGCGGTGGGGAGATACCGAGCGTGCAGGATGTGCTGTCGGCGTTGAACTTTCGGCAGCGGGGTGCGCAATGAATGGCGGGCGCGAGGTGAGTGGATCGACCGAGGTCGGTTCGGCGCCGTCGGCAGGGAAGCCTTCGGTGGTTTCGGGCGGTGGTTTCGGTGGAGCGGGGTCGGCGAAACCGCAGCAGAAGCGGGACGACGAGGTCGGCGGGGCGCGATCAGCGCGGCCGCAACTGGCGCTCGCCGGTGGCGTCGGTGGCGCGCAGCCGGAGCTGATGCTCGATGGTGAGGCTGGTGGGTCGGGGACTTCGCAGCCGCGACTGGTGGTCGACGGAGGGTGTTCGGAGCAGCCATCGGGCGTGCTCGATCGCGATGTCGACGAGCGGCGGCTCGCGTGGGTGTATCTGTCGAGGGTGGTGCAGGGGCCCTGTGCCGCGTTGTCGGCGTTGATCGGTTCGGTCGGGGTGTGCGAGGCGGCCCGAGCGGTGCGCGAGCACGAACTGCCCGAGGTGTTGCGGGGGCCTACTGCCGCGCGTCGTGAGATGGATATGGCGGCGGCGGATCTGGCGCAGATGCGACGGTTGGGTGGGCGGGTCATCACGCCGGACGACGACGAGTGGCCGGGCTGGCGGATGCTCGGTCTGGATCAGCTCGACAGTGAGCGGGATCGCGAGGGCGCGGTGCCGCTGGTGCTGTGGGCGCGCGGCCCGCTCTCACTGCAGGTGGCGTCCGAACGTGCTGTCGCCGTGGTCGGTTCACGATGCAGCAGCGGGTACGGGGTGCAGGTGGCGAGTGAGATCGCCGGTGACCTGGCCGGGCGCGGCTGGACCATCGTGTCCGGTGCGGCCTTCGGCATCGATGCGGCGGCGCACCGCGCGGCACTCGCCGTCGGCGGCCCGACCGTCGCCGTGCTGGCCTGTGGCGTCGACCGGCCCTACCCCGCCCAGCACGACCGTCTGCTGTCCGCCATCGCCGCCACCGGCCTCGTGCTCAGTGAATATCCGCCGGGAACCAACGCGCAGAAGCACCGATTCCTGGCCCGCAACCGGCTCATCGCGACCCTCGGCGACGGTGTCCTCGTCGTCGAAGCCGGCCTGCGCAGCGGCGCCCGTAACACCGTGAAATGGGCCCGCCGCCTCGGCCGCCCGGCGATGGCGGTCCCCGGCCCCGTCGGATCCGCGTCCTCGGTCGGCTGTCACCGCATGATCCGCGAGGGTGAAGCCCTGCTAGTCACCCGCGCCGAAGACGTCATCGACGAAGCAGGCCCCCTCCGCCTCCCGGTCACCGACGACACCATCGACCCCGCCACCCACCTCCGCGGCGCCGAAGCCGACGTCTACGCCGCCCTCCCCGCCATCGGCTCCCGCCTACCGCTGGACCTGGCCCACCAATCCGGCCTCGATGTCGCGACAGTCCGCGCCATCCTCCCCGGCCTGGAACTCGCCGACCTGGTCGGCTGCGATTCCGACGGCTGGTTCCGCACCCGCGGCAGGCGCTCGACTCGAGGTGGGCCGTCCTCCACCGGCGTGTGACGACTGAATTCGCTCATGGCAGCGGTAAACGGCGCCATGCATGTCAGCGGTAGGCACGGGCCTCGTCCGGTTTCGACGACGGCCGAGTCGATCGCGGTGGTGCGTGCCATGAAGGACGCCACCATTGCCGACGCGCACACGGTGATGCGCCGGGCGGTCACCGACACCGGATCCAGCCGTGGCATCGGCCGCGCGACCGCCGGGCAGCTCGCCGCCAAGGGCGCGCTCGTCGCCGTGCACTACGCGGGCAACGAGGCCGCCGCCCGCGAGACGCGGCGCTGGAACTGCTGCCGGCCGCGGGAGCCGGTGCCGCGCTGCTGGCCGCCGGCCCGACCGCGTTCGGCGGGGCGGAACGCGGTGAGCTGCTTGCTGGGGAGCAGTGCCGTGCAGGACGGTCCGGCAAGGAAGGGCGTTCGGTAGGGACCGGGCCGCACCAGCTGGGGTGGTTGTGTGGTGAGAGGGCGATGCGGCGTGGTGGGTTGCGCGGGGTCGAGGGAGGGGTCACGGTGGGGAGATGGATGTGTTGCCCGACGATCTGACCGCGCTGCTCACGGAGTTCGGGCGCCACCTGCGGTTGGGGCGGAATCGGTCGGCGCACACGGTGCGGGCTTACGTCGGGGATGTGCGCTCGCTGCTCGAGCATCTGTACGCGCGGTCGGCGGATTCCGCGGTGCGGGAAATGGATCTGCCGCTGTTGCGGTCGTGGTTGGCCGAGCTGGCGGCGGCCGGGGCGGCGCGTACGACATTGTCTCGGCGAGCCTCTGCCGCAAGGACTTTCACCGCCTGGCTCACCGAGACGGGGCGCCTCACCATCGACCCGGGATTGCGGTTGCAGGCGCCGAAGGCGCACCGGGTGCTGCCCGCGGTGCTGGCGCAGGGGCAGGCCGCGCAGGCTATGGATGCCGCGGAATCGGGTGCGGCCCAGCAGGATCCGATGGCACTGCGGGACCGGCTGATCGTCGAACTGTTGTACGCCACCGGAATCCGCGTCAGTGAACTGTGCGGCCTCGACATCGACGACATCGACCGGGAGCGCGCACTCGTCCGTGTCCTCGGCAAAGGCAACAAGGAACGATCGGTGCCCTTCGGCGGCCCCGCTGACACCGCGCTGAACGCCTGGCTGCGCGCGGGTCGCCCGTCCCTGGTCAACGAACATTCCGGCCGGGCCCTGCTCCTGGGCCAGCGTGGCCGCCGCCTCGACCAGCGCCAAGCCCGCACCGTGGTGCACGAGGTCGTCTCGGCCATCCCCGGAGCGCCCGATCTCGGCCCGCACGGCCTGCGCCACACCGCCGCCACCCACCTGCTCGAAGGCGGCGCCGACCTGCGCGTCGTCCAGGAACTCCTCGGCCACGCCAGCATGGCCACCACCCAGCTCTACACGCACGTCTCGGTGGAACGCCTCAAACGAGTCCACGACCAGGCCCACCCCCGCGCCTGAGCTCGCGGGCGAGACGCCGCCGGTCCAGTGGTGAGTCCGGCATGGCCGAGGAACGGTGAGTGCGTCCGTGCGGACGATGTGGTCGGCGCGTTGCGGGGTGGGTGGGCGGTGAGGCGGCAAGATGGGGGATCGGAGGTGGTCGGTGATGGCGTTGCCCGATGTCGGGGGTGAATCCGAGGACGGGGAGGAGGAACTCGACTATCGGTTCACGCTGGCCAACGAGCGGACGTTTCTGGCCTGGATCCGGACGGCGCTCGGGCTGCTCGCGGGCGGCGTCGCCGTGCATACCCTGGTGCAACCGTTGCGGCTGGCCGGGTTCGGTGGGGTCATCGCCGTGAGTTGCCTGATCATGTCGTTCGCGGTGGCGCTGGGGGCGTTCCGGCACTGGCGGCTGGTGGATGTCGCGATGCGAACAGGCCGCCCACTGCCCGGCACCGTCCTCGTCCCGGTGCTGTCGGTCGGTGTGGCTGTCGTTGCCCTGATGGCCTGCCTGGCGGTGCTGCTGTCGTGACGCCCCCGACCTTGGCGATGGAGCGCACAGCCCTGGCCTGGCGGCGGACCTCGCTGGGCGCGGCCGGCTGTGCGCTGCTGTTCGCTCACCAGGTCACCGCCGACGGCTGGCCGACCAACGCGCTGCCGATGGTCGCAGCTGTGCTGTCCGTGCTGCTGAGCTTTCTCGGATGGTTCCGCGGCCGCGCTCTCCATCACGGCCGTGTGGCCGCCGGTCGTCCGGTGGTCACCGCTGCCGCCGCGGCTGTCGGACTGGTCGCGCTCATCGCCTTCACCGGGCTGCTGGTCACCCGGCTGATCGAGTGAGGGTACGAGAGCCGCCCGATCCGCCGCCAGCCGCGCCCCGATCAGCTCGGTGCGGCGCGGCGGGAAGAGTTCAGCCGCGCGGACGATCGGATCGATGACTACGCCGACTGGTTCGCGCGTTTCCAGACCGCGCTGCGCGCTGCCGGAGATTCCCGAGCCCGAGCCCGAGCCCGAGCCCGAGCCCGAGCCCGAACCGGCAGTGCTGAAATCCCTGCGGCCACATCACTCCGCTGCGCCTGCATGACTGCCTGTGACCTGGGACATCGGTGGAAAACTCGCTCGACGCGTTCCTCGTCGGCAACTACTGTCGGCGGGATGACTGCCGGAACTTCGCACACGCCTGACTCCGTGCTACGCGAGCGGCTGCGCGCCGCGCTGAAGCCCGCGATGAAAGCTCGTGACCGCAGCGCGGTCTCGGCGCTGCGATCCGCGTTGAGTGCGATCGACAATGCCGAAGCGGTCGACGCGGGTGACGTGAAAGCCGGCGCGCTGGAAGCCAGTGCGGTCGGGCTCGGCACCGCCGAAGCGCAACGCCGTGATCTCACCGAAGCCGACATCACCCAGATCGTGCATCGCGAGATCGACGAAAGGCGCACTGCCGCAGCCGAATACGACCGGCTCGGCGCTGCCGACCGCCGCGACACCCTCACCGCCGAAGCGGACGCGCTCGCCGCCCTCCTCTGACCGAGCCCGGTGCCGAGGTAGTTGCCGGTCGGCGACTGTCAAAGCCCCGGTGGGCAACCGTTTCTGCACTGAGCGCTTTCAGAGCTGACCGGGCTTCGACCCGGCCGTGCTGGTGGCGCAGGTGCGGGCCAGGGACGTCGCGGCCTGGGCGATCTGCCGCGTTTGGCAATGGGATTCACACCTCGTCACGGAGCCCTGTGTGCCACCGCCACGGCACGATGCCCAAGTTGCCCACCGCAGCACGGCGCGCCGCGTGGTCCCGTCGCGACATTGACGGCAGGAAGCGGCTGGCGAACTGTGCGGACCCTGGGTAGCCGCGTCGCGGATACTGAGCCGTACTGGCTTCGTCGGGGTCCCGATCCCGCGTAACTCCGCTGCGGCGCGAGCTGCCGTGGCCCGCCGCAGCGGACCTCTGCGTGGCCCCGCTGCGCCACAAGTTTGCGGAGCCCCCGGGTGGCACGGAGCCGCGCCTAGCCTCGCGACGGCCGTCGAGAAGTGAGCCGCGCGTGGCCCGCGGAAGATACTGAGTCGTACCGGCCTCTCACGGCACCGGTCTGGGGAACGACTGTGCAGCTCAGCGGCCGGTGGGCAAGGTTTTCAGGTACCGGTGCGCGAACCAGCGCTGGATCAGCCGGACGACGGGCCCGCCGAGCGCCACGTACCAGGCGCCGGGACGGGAGAAGGCGGTGATCAGGCCATAAACGGTGTCGTCGGTGGGGTCGTACTCCACGGCGAACAGTTCCTCGCCGACCTCGGGATGGCCGGGCAGGGTGCCGTAGGCGAAGCCGCGGCGGTCCGGTTCGTCGAGGACGTAGACGACTCGGCACGGCGCGACGATGCCGACCGGGCCGACGCCGATGCTTACCGTCAATTCCGTTCCCGCCACCGCGGTTTCGGTATCGGCCCGCTGGAAGACGCCGGTGCCCTTCTGTATCCCGAACCCGAGGATGTGGGTGGCGGCCCGGTCGAACAGTGCGCGGCCGTGGCCGATCGGGCGCCGGAGCTCGAACCGGTGGTAGCCCGCCGGGAAGGTCGCACGGGTGGCACCTACCTCGGGGTAGGTGAAGGGCGCTGATTCCGCTGACACACCCCGATTGTCGTCCCGCGATCGAGACGGAGGTATCCGGTGCCGTGGAGTGCTTCGTCACAGCACCGGTTCCAGCGGCTTCAGCCGAACGGGGACCTCGTGCAGCAGGCCCAGCGGATCGATGTACTCGCGCCGCGCGTGCTCGCTCGCTTCTCGCCGGGCACCCCAGTGCAGGCAGGCGGTGGCCGGACACCCCTCGTGTCCGGCCACCAGGGTCCCGATCGGGGTGCCCCTGCCGACCCGGCTCCCCACCGCGACCTGTGCGCGCACCGGCTCGTACGTGGTGCGCAGCCCGCCGGGATGGTCGATCGACACGACGGGCTTGTCCGCCACGACACCGGCGAACACCACGATGCCCTCGCCCGCCGCCAGCACCGGCTGTCCCTCGCTGCCCGCCAGGTCGACTCCGCGATGACCGGGCAGCCAGTTCCGTTCCGGTTTGTCGAACCGGCGCTCCACCGTCGGCCGGGGCCGCAGCGGCCAGCCGAACGTGCCCTGCTCGGCTCCGCCGACCGGCGCGGCACCGCAGACCAGCACCGCCGCCAGCGACATCACCGCCGCACCGAAGCAAGCTCCCGTCCGTACTCCCCGTGACGACCCGAACGCCGAGCATGCCCGTGCGTGGTCCCGGTGGTGCGCGCGATCGGCGGTTTCCGCTCGTCGCGTGGCGGACCGACGCCGCACTTGCCGTATCGCTCGATCGCACACGACGCCACCGCGCACGGTGCCCACACCGGCTCAGCGATGCGGTCGCGGCGCGGGAACCCGCTGCGGCGTGATCAAGGTCTGCACCAGATCGCGCAGCGCGGCAGGCAACCCGGCCGCCGACCCACCGCCACCGCCCCGGACGACGATCTCCACCTCGACCGGAGCTCCCACCCGGCCCCGCTCTCCGGCATTCGGCGCCGTGGTCAGATCGCGCACGGTCACCCGGACCGGAACCGGCGCCGCGTCGGAGCGCGGGGGAGGAGTCGGCGCCGCGGCCCCGTGCCGCTCGGGCGCAGTCGCGGCACCGCCACCGGAACACACCGGGGCGGCGGGCGTCCCCGCGCCCGGATGCGCCGCAACGGGTGCCGCCAGCGCGCCCACCGCGCACAGCAGCGGAAACGTCGAGATCAGGGTTCGTGTGAAGATGTTCATGCCTTCACTTTCGGCGGCGAACACCCCGGCCGGGCCGTCGGATCGGCAACTGGGGACAACCTCGCCCCATGTGGATACCGCGCACTTCACCACCTGTTTCGGTGGTCGTGGCCAGGGGGCGATTTCGGGCCTGGCCGTGCTCCGCGTAGACTGATCAACGCGGTTTGTGCTGTGCACAGCAGGAACCGACTTCGCGCGCCACCCGTGCTCGTCCATCCGGTCGCCGCTCGCAACGCAGGCAGTCCGTGAGGGCATGTCCGTGCGAGTTCTCCGATGGATGGACAGTGGAATCGTCGGCTGGTCCCGGTCTCGCAGACCTGGGTCCGGCGGTTTCGGTGGCGCCAGGGCAGTCGATCGCCGATCGGCTGCGTCAACCGGCAACGAAAGAGAGATACGGGAGCTATGGCTGTCGTAACCATGAAGCAGCTGCTCGACAGCGGCGCGCACTTCGGGCACCAGACTCGTCGGTGGAACCCGAAGATGAAGCGGTTCATCTTCACCGACCGCAACGGCATCTACATCATCGACCTGCAGCAGACGCTGACCTACATCGACAAGGCCTACGAGTTCGTCAAGGAGACTGTCGCCCACGGTGGCACCGTTCTCTTCGTCGGCACCAAGAAGCAGGCCCAGGAGTCGATCGCGGCCGAGGCGACTCGCGTCGGGATGCCCTACGTCAACCAGCGCTGGCTGGGTGGCATGCTCACCAACTTCTCGACCGTCCACAAGCGCCTGCAGCGCCTGAAGGAGCTCGAGGCCATGGAGCAGACCGGTGGCTTCGAGGGTCGCACCAAGAAGGAAATCCTCATGCTGACGCGTGAGATGACCAAGCTGGACCGCACCCTCGGTGGTATCCGCGACATGGCCAAGGTGCCCTCGGCCATCTGGGTCGTCGACACCAACAAGGAGCACATCGCCGTCGGCGAGGCGCGCAAGCTGAACATCCCGGTCATCGCGATCCTGGACACCAACTGCGATCCCGACCTGGTCGACTACCCGATCCCGGGTAACGACGACGCGATCCGTTCCGCCGCTCTGCTCACCAAGGTCGTCGCCTCCGCGGTGGCCGAGGGCGTGCAGGCCCGCGCGGGCCAGGCTTCCGGCGACGCGAAGCCCGAGGCCGGCGCCGGTGAGCCGCTCGCCGAGTGGGAGCAGGAGCTGCTGGCTCAGGCGACCCCGGCCGCCGAGGTTGCCGCCGAGACGCCCGCCGAGGCCGAGGCCGAGGTCAAGGCCGACCCGGCGCAGCACACCCCGGCCGACTTCTGAGCTGATCGGTAGCTCTACGTTCACCTTGCCGGCCCTTCTGAATTCAGAAGCGGTCGGCAAGGTGGTGTAAACACCCAAGCACCCCACACACGAGGAGGCTCGCCCCCGATGGCGAACTACACCGCTGCTGACGTGAAGCGGCTCCGCGAGCTCACCGGCTCCGGCATGATGGACTGCAAGAACGCGCTGGCCGAGTCCGACGGCGATTTCGACAAGGCCGTCGAGGTGCTGCGCATCAAGGGCGCCAAGGATGTCGGCAAGCGCGCCGAGCGCGCGACCGCCGAGGGTCTGGTCATCGCCAAGGACGGCGTCATGGTCGAGATCAACTCCGAGACCGACTTCGTCGCCAAGAACGCCGAGTTCCAGGAGCTGGCCGACGCGGTCGTCACCGCCGCCGCGGCCGGCAAGCCTGCCGACCTCGACGCCCTGAAGGCGCTGAAGCTGGACAACGGCACCGTCGACGACGCCGTGCAGGCGCTGTCGGCCAAGATCGGCGAGAAGCTGGAACTGCGTCGCGTCGTGGCCTTCGACGGCCCGGTCGCCACCTACCTGCACAAGCGTGCGTCGGACCTGCCGCCGGCCGTCGGCGTGCTCGTCGAGTACACCGGTGAAGGCGATGCCGCCGCCGAGGCCGCCCGCGCCGCCGCGATGCAGGTCGCCGCGCTCAAGGCCCGTTACGTCACCCGTGACGAGGTCCCGGCCGACCTGGTCGAGAACGAGCGTCGCGTCGCCGAGGCCACCGCCCGCGAAGAGGGCAAGCCCGAGGCCGCGCTGCCGAAGATCACCGAGGGCCGCGTCAACGGCTTCTTCAAGGACGTCGTCCTGCTCGAGCAGGCGTCGGTCACCGACTCGAAGAAGACCGTCAAGGCCCTCCTGGACGAGGCCGGTGTCACCCTGACCCGCTTCGCCCGCTTCGAGGTCGGCCAGGCCTGATCCGCCTGAACGAGAGCCCCTCGGGAGCAGCGTCCGTCTGCCCCCGAGGGGCTCTTGCCGATTCCTGACGGCAGCTGCCCCCGGTTCCAGGGTCTCCGCGTTGCGCAAGGGGGTCTTGTGCGGTGACGGGAACCGGATAAGGCAGGATGGATGCCGCTTCGCCTTGCTGTGCGGCCGATTCGCGTGCCCGCAGTTCGACCCATATCGACCTTGCCGAAGGAGACGAACACCCATGACCGACCCGGGTACCGACCGCCCTGGATACCGCCGGGTGCTGCTGAAGCTGGGTGGGGAGATGTTCGGTGGCGGCGGGGTCGGTCTCGACCCGGATGTCGTGCAGACGGTGGCCGAGCAGATCGCCGAGATCGTCGAGACCGGCGTCCAGGTGGCCGTGGTGATCGGTGGCGGCAACTTCTTCCGCGGCGCCGAGCTGGAAGAGCGCGGCATGGAACGCGCCCGCTCGGACTACATGGGCATGCTCGGCACCGTGATGAACAGCCTTGCGCTGCAGGACTTCCTCCAGCAGCAGGGGGTGGACACGCGCGTGCAGACGGCCATCACGATGGGCCAGGTCGCCGAGCCGTACCTCCCGCTGCGGGCCAAGCGGCACCTGGAGAAGGGCCGCGTCGTGATCTTCGGCGCCGGCATGGGCATGCCCTACTTCTCCACCGACACCACCGCCGCCCAGCGCGCGCTCGAGATCGGCGCCGAGGTCGTGCTGATGGCGAAGGCGGTCGACGGCGTGTTCGACGCCGACCCGCGCGTGGACGCGAACGCGAGCATGTTCACCGAGATCACGCACAAGGAAGTGATCGAGAAGGGGCTGAAGGTGGCCGATGCGACCGCCTTCAGCTTGTGCATGGACAACCAGATGCCGATTCTGGTGTTCAATCTGTTGACCAAGGGCAACATTGCCCGCGCGGTCGCCGGTGAGCACATCGGCACCTTGGTTCGGTCCTGATCCCGCAACCGCGGATGATGACGATGACGACGCTGTGGAGGAACCGGTCGTGATTGATGAAGCGCTCTTCGATGCCGAGGAGAAGATGGAGAAGGCCGTCTCGGTGGCGAAGGACGACCTCGGAACCATCCGCACCGGCCGCGCCAACCCGGGCATGTTCGCCCGCGTCGTGGTCGACTACTACGGTTCGCTGACGCCGATCACCCAGATGTCGAGCATCACCGTGCCGGAGCCGCGCATGGTGGTGATCAAGCCCTACGAGCAGAGCCAGCTCGGCCCGATCGAGAACGCGATCCGCAACTCCGACCTGGGCGTGAACCCGACCAACAACGGTGACATCCTGCGCATCACGGTGCCGCAGCTCACCGAGGAGCGGCGCCGCGAGATGGTCAAGATGGCCAAGGGCAAGGGTGAGGACGCCAAGGTCTCGATTCGCAACGTCCGTCGCAAGGCGATGGACGAACTGGGCCGGATCCAGAAGGATGGCGAGGCGGGTGAGGACGAGGTCGGGCGCGCCGAGAAGGAGCTCGACAAGACCACCGCCAAGTACGTGGGCCAGATCGATGAGCTGGTCAAGCACAAGGAAGCCGAACTGCTCGAGGTCTGAGCGCAGATCTCGCCAGTCCCGCTCGTGCGGGGGATGAACGGAACGACGAGTTGAGCGACGGGACAATCGTGGCCGAAGACGCCGCCGCCACCGGAGCGGCACCGGAGCCGACGCCGGACCAGGTCGAGGAGACCGGCGCGGCGCCGCAGACACCGGACGACCAGGCGCCTGCCGAGCCGCAGGCGCCCGCGTCGCGCGCGGGGCGCAATCTGCCCGCGGCACTCGCGGTCGGGTTGGGGCTCGGTCTGTCGCTCATCGCGATCCTGCTGTTCGTCCCCAAGGTGTTCATCGGGGTGGTGGGCGCGGCGGTCGCCGTCGCGACCTGGGAGGTCGCCAAGCGGCTGCGGGAGGCCGACGTCCTGGTCCCGCGGATCCCGCTGCTGGTCGGCGGCCAGGCGGTGTTCTGGCTGGGCTGGCCGTGGGGTGCGCAGGGCGTGGTCGGCGCGTTCGCCGCGACGGCGCTGGTCTGCATGGTGTGGCGGCTGTTCGACCACGGGCTGAGCACCGCGCCCAAGAACTTCCTGCGCGACACCGCGATCACGCTGTTCACGCTCACCTGGATCCCGCTGCTGGCCGCGTTCTCGACGCTGCTGCTGCTCGAACCCGACGGCAACCTGCGGGTGCTGACGTTCATGATCCTGGTGGTCTGCTCCGATGTCGGCGGTTATGTCGCCGGCGTGCTGTTCGGCAGGCATCCGATGGTGCCCGCGATCAGCCCGAAGAAGTCGTGGGAAGGGTTCTGTGGGTCGCTGGTGTTCAGCGTGATCGGTGGTCTGCTGACCGTCACGCTGCTGCTCGAGGCGAACTCGATGATCGGCGTCGTCCTCGGCATCGGCCTGGTGGTGGTGGCCACCTGCGGCGACCTGATCGAGTCGCAGATCAAGCGCGAACTCGGCATCAAGGACATGGGCACGATGCTGCCCGGCCACGGCGGCATCATGGACCGCCTCGACTCGATGCTGCCCTCGGCGTTCGTGTCCTGGCTGGTGCTCAGCGCGCTGCTCTGAGCCTCAGGGCTTCTTGGCGGCGTGGCGCAGCTGCAGGATCCGCACCCCACCGACCAGTCCCATCACCAGCGCGCCCGCGATCACCGACAGCAGCACGGTGATGCCGAGCGGTAGCGAGAAGTCCCAGAACAGCAGGTTCACCTGGGCCTGGTCGAGGTTCTGGATGATGAAGATCAGCAGCACGATGCCGATGATCGCGGCCGCGAGCAGGCCGATCCAGGCGTAGCCGGTGCGCGAACCGTGGACCCCGGGCGGGGTGGCGCGCTTGGCCGGGGCCTGCTTGTCCTTGCGGTGCTGGGTCCCGGTCGGCTCGCTGGTCGGCGCGGCGGGCTCGTGTTCGGCCGGTGACGCACCCGATTCGGCATTGGTGGACATGGTTCGATCATGGCCGACAGCTATCACCGGTGCACGCATCTTCTCGATAACGGCGTTCGGCGTGGCGGCCCGGCGACCGGGCCCGCCACCTCGTTTGGGACAATGGTGGAATTATGGCCACCTCCCTGCCCCTCGTGTTCGATGCCCCGCGTCGCGGTCTGCCGCCGCGCCACCTCGCCGACCTCGACGCGGACGAGCGCAAGGTCGCGGTGCAGGAGCTGGGACTGCCGAAGTTCCGCGCCGACCAGCTGGCCCGCCAGTACTACGGCAGGCTGCAGGCCGACCCGGCGCTGATGACCGATCTGCCCGCCGACGTGCGCGAGAAGGTCGGCGAGACGCTGTTCCCGCCGCTGCTATCGGTGGTCCGCCACCTCGCCTGCGACGAGGGTGACACCCGCAAGACGCTGTGGCGCGCCCACGACGGCACCCTGCTGGAGAGCGTGCTCATGCGCTACCCCGACCGCAACACGCTGTGCATCTCCAGCCAGGCGGGCTGCGGCATGGCGTGCCCGTTCTGCGCGACCGGCCAGGCCGGGCTCAACCGCAACCTCTCGACCGCGGAGATCGTCGACCAGGTGCGGGCCGCGGCCGCGGCGCTGCGCGACGGTGAGGTGCACGGCGGCCCCGGCCGGCTGTCCAACATCGTGTTCATGGGGATGGGTGAGCCGCTGGCCAATTACAAGCGGGTGGTGAACGCGGTCCGCCGGATCACCTCGCCCGCGCCCGACGGTCTGGGCATCTCGCAGCGCTCGGTGACGGTGTCGACCGTCGGCCTGGCGCCCGCGATCCGCAAGCTGGCCGACGAGGACATGTCGGTGCGGCTCGCGGTGTCGCTGCACACTCCTGACGACGAACTGCGCGACACCCTGGTGCCGGTGAACAACCGCTGGTCGATCGCCGAGGTGCTCGACGCGGCGCGCTACTACGCCGACAAGTCCGGTCGCCGGGTGTCGATCGAGTACGCGTTGATCCGTGACGTCAACGATCAGCCCTGGCGGGCGGACCTGCTCGGCAAGAAGCTGCACAAGGCACTGGGCCCGCTGGTGCACGTGAACCTGATCCCGCTCAACCCGACGCCGGGCAGCGAGTGGGATGCCAGCCCGAAGCCGGTCGAGAAGGAGTTCGTGCGCCGGGTGATCGCCCAGGGCGTCTCCTGCACGGTGCGTGACACGCGGGGGCAGGAGATTGCTGCCGCCTGTGGGCAATTGGCTGCCGAGGGCTGATGGAGCGGCGACGGCTGGGTATGAAGCTCTGAATCAAGTTGTCGGAGGCCAGGCTCGATACCGATCGAAGTTTCAGAACCTGCCCAGCATGGACAAGGTCGAACCAAACAGAACCCCACTTGCGCAATACGTTCGCATCCATAGTTCCCAGCTGAACTTGTACGGCTTGAGACTGCGGACGAGGTTGTCCGCTTCGGCGTTGTATGCCCGCAACATCAACTTCGAGTACTCGCGGACCATCTTCCGTCCCTCGGTGACCGAACCGTTGACGGTCCACGTGGTCGATGCCTCGATCGCACCACCGTCGCGGCGCGCCATCGCCTTGATCTCGCCTTGCAACAGCTCCAGCGCCGTGCGGTAGGCCATCGAGTCCGAGAGCGGATGGCGGTACTCGTAGATCCCGATCTCCTGCAGCACCTGCTCGTCGCGGGTGCTGATCACCTCAGCGCGCAGGGCGTCCAGCATGGCCTGATCGTCGGTTACTTGAGTGGCGAGCTGGTCGCGCAGCTGCTGCAGTTGCGCTGTTTCGAGCCCTCCCAGCGCCGTCAATTGCGCTCGGAGCCGTTGATTCTCGGCTATCGCGTCGGCGAGTTCGGCGGACTGGCGCTTCGCCAGCGCGCGTGCGCCGAACAACGGCACTTTCGCGGTCGATGCGCCCGGGTTCGGCGCGGCAGGTGCGGCGGCCATCCTGTTGTCGGTCCATTCGATGCCGTTCCAGTACCTGAGGTGGTCGGCGTCGGAGGGGTCCCGGTACCAGTTCGGTGGTGTGTTGCTCATCGCATTTCCCCCTGGCTTTGTCGGCTCCTTCGAGGATGCCAGAACGAGCCTTGGTGGCCGACGGGTTGTCCTTGGCTCGGATGACGAGGCGCGGCCCCCGGGGGCGAGCTGTCGGCCCGATGGAACGGTAAGGGCTACAATCTCTTTCGAGTCCGAGATGCGTGCGGGGATGGCGCTATTGGTGATCTGTGTTCATGGAATGGGGAATCGTGTACTCAGCGGAGATCAACCGTAGGCAGCCGGCGTTGTTGATGTTGCTGGTAGATCAGTCGTTCTCGATGTCGGAGCCCGCGGGGCAGGGGCAGGGCACGAAGGCTGATGTGCTGGCGCTGGCGGTGAACAACCTGCTCGGCAACGCCGTGCTGCTGTGCAGTCGTGGCGGCGAGCGGATCTACAACTACTTCGAGGTCGGGGTGGTTGGGTACGGCGCGAAGATCGGGCCGATCCTTCATGGCGCCGATGCCGACCGGCGGGTGTTGCCGGTCTCCGAACTCGCTGAGAATCCGCGCCGGGTCGATGCGGTGACCCGGCGAGTGCCCGATGGTGCGGGCGGCGTCGTCGCGGTGAACCAGCAGATGCCGGTGTGGGTGGATCCGCTGTCGGATGGCGCTACACCCATGGTGTCGGCACTGACCTACGCCGAACCGGTGATCGCGTCGTGGTGCGCGGAGCATCCGTCGAGTTTCCCGCCGATCGTGATCAATGTGACCGACGGGGCCAGTACCGATGGTGACCCGCGCGACGCGGCCAACCGAATCCGCGCCCTGTCCACGGACGACGGTGCGGCCCTGGTGTTCAACCTCCACTTGTCGGCCCTCGGTGGGCAGTCGGTGACCTTCCCGGACACTGCGGCGGGTTTGAGCGACCCGAACGCGCGGCGACTGTTCGAGGCTTCGAGCATTCTGCCGCCGTCGATGCTGGAAGCGTCCGCGTCACTCGGGTATTCGGTGAACGCGGGCTCGCGCGGGTTCCTCTACAACGCCGACGTCACGATGGTGATCGACTTCCTCGACATCGGTACTCGCGCGGTCACTCCGACCGGGCTGAAGGAGCTCATGAGCCCGGCCGCCGATGACCTGGTTTCGGACGACGGTGACGATGCGGTCGATGACGGCCAAGACGGGAGTACGCGCGCACACGGCGACGCCCAGACCTGGTAACCGCCCCGGAACACGTTCGGGCACAGGGGGATACGATGACCAATACTCCAGCGGCGCGCCTGGCCACCCGGCACAAGGAGGGACGCGACCCGGACGAGAACGATGATCGCGCGATCGGTGGCACCGGGTCGCGCTTCGCGCTCGCCGACGGCGCGTCGACCACCGCTCGTGCCGAGGAGTGGGCGGAGCTGCTGGTAGCCGCCTACGCGATCGATGGCGTGGACATTCTAGAACTCGCCGTGCTGGATGCACTCAGGTCGCACTGGCGGGAACGGGTCGACACGGCAGGGCTTCCCTGGTATGCCCAAGAGAAGCTGCGGCGCGGCGGCGCGGCGACATTTGTCGGGGTGGATATCGACGTGGCGCGGCAGCGGTACCGAGCGATCGGGATCGGCGACGCGTGTTTGCTGCACCTGCGTGACGGAGAGCTGATCACAGCGGGTCCGCTGGATCATCCGCGCCAGTTCGGTCGTACCCCGGCCCTGATCACCACCCATTCCGGGGATGTCTCCCATCGGGCGGCGCTCTGGGAACACGGCGATGACTACGCGGGTGGTGATCATCTCGTGCTCGCCTCCGATGGTCTGGCGAAGTACCTGCTGGAACAGAAACGCGGTGGCGCGCGCATCGACGTGAGCACGATCCCCGGTGACGACGACGAGTTCCGGACGTGGGTGGAGCACGCGCGCCGCGCCGGCATGGACAACGACGACACAACGATCTGCGCGGTGCGACTATGAGATTGCCGAGCCTGCTGAATTACCAAAGTGCGGTGGCAAATCCACCGATCGCTTTCCGCCATGTCGACCTGCTTCGAACCGGTGAGCCCGTGCGCAACGCGCAGGGCATGCCGTCAGTCGCCTCGGGCGGGTTCGCGGCGACGTTCGCTATCGACAGCGCCTCGAAACAGCGCTTCGCGGTGCGCTGTTTTCACAAGCAAGGCCATGATGAGCGCCGACTGCGCGAACGCTACGAGCACATTTACCGGTTCGTCGCCGGCCATCCGAATCTGACGTTCCTGATCGATGCCGTGTACCAAGCCGACGGGATCATGGTGAACGGCACGGGTTTTCCGACCGTGCGCATGCGATGGTCGACCGGTGAGATGCTCGGCGTGTGGGTGGAGGACTGGATCGAGGGCTACCAGGATCCGGTCGCAATCGAGACGGTGCGGGTCGCGATCGCGGACGCGGTCGTCGCGTTGCGCGCCGCGGGCGCCGCACACGGCGATCTCCAGCACGGCAACATCCTCGTCGGCCGGGACCTTTCGATCACCCTGATCGACTACGACGGCATGTTTGTCGATACGTTCGCCGGTACCGGGTTGCCGGCAATCGAGCAAGGTCACCGCAACTATCAGCATCCCGGTCGCGGTGGCCGTTTCGACAGTGGCATCGATACTTTCGCGGCCGCGGTTATCGATGTCTCACTGCGGGCGCTCCGGCACCAGCCATCGCTGTGGGACGACTTCGGCGGTACCGGCGAGAACCTGATCTTCACCGCACGGGACTTCGTCGACCCGGAAAACTCGCCGTTGTTCGCCGCGCTCGCCCGCATCAGCGGAGTCGCTGGCGCTGCCGCTGCGTTGAAGCGGGCCTGCCGAACCGACTACGACTACGTCGAAACCGTCTTGGCGGGGACCGGGGCGGGCGCACCGGCTGCGGGCGGTTTCGAACTGGCGCTCGGTCAGTTCGTCGCAGGCAGCGAACGTGACGAGCTGCTGAACCGTGCGGGTGAGACCATCACCGTCTACGGGAAAATCCAGTTTGGCATTGTCAACAAGGGATTCCAGGGCCGCGATGTGGCCTTGATCAACCTCGGTGACTACCGGCGGGGCGATTTCACCATCGTCGCCCACGACGGCGTCGCACGTCAGCTCTTCGACAAGTACGGCAGCCGCAGCACGCATGGAAAACGCCTCCTGCCGAAGCTGAAAGACTGGCAGATCGCGATCACCGGCACCGTCGTGACCTATGTGAACAAGGGCGTGCCTGTCCCGCAGATCGAACTCGTGCGGGTCGGCCTGCTACGCAATCTCACTGATCAACAGATGGCCGCGCTGAAATCCCCGCCACCCGCTGTCGCACCAGCACCACCCAGGCCTACCAGGGCACCGAAGAGCGCAGGCGCGCCGCCGATTCCGTCATCGACGCGAGCTGCGGCGGTTGTGCCGCCCACAGATCGTTCAGCGGCACAGGCGCGCAGACAGGCCGAGCTGAGCAGGTTGTACGAAAGCCCTGCCATGAGGGTGCGTCCCCCGGCGGCTCCGGTGCGAACGAGCTCGCCGTCCCCTGCCCCGCCGAGTACCCCCACACCGGACACAGCACCCCCGCAGCCGCGGACATCGCGGTCCGCGCGCCCGGCGCCTGCCAATTCGGCCGTACGATCGGCGCCTCCTAACCAGGCCGCGCGCCCATCGCCTGCTGATCCGGCAGCACCCCCGGCACCTCCCAATCTTGCCACCCGGCCGACGTCTCCCAGCCCCGCTGCCCGGTCGGTGCCTGGCACCCCTGCCGCACGCCCATCGCAGGCTGTCCCGGCAGCACGGTCGACACCCGCAACTACGGCCGAATCGTGGTGGGCCCCGCATCTCCCTCCGTCATCGCGCCGCCCGGCCGCTCCGCAGCCCCCTCCTCTGCCACCACAGCCACCCCCACCCGTCACATGGCACCCACCGGTGAACCACCCGGGACACCAGCGGTCGTCGGTGCGTTGGGACTGGATGGTGTTCGGGCTCGCGATCCTGGGTTTGCTGACCCTGATGATCCTGGTGGTCTAGGTGACGATCAACGCACGTGAATACGCCGTGGTCGTCCGCGAACGGGACGGTAGTTTCGTCGAGAACAAGACCGCCGAGATAGAGGGCTATCAGATCGACGGTCGGCTGATCCACATCAGCTACGCACGCGGCGGCACCTATCGCTACGGCCGTGACCGGGTCTACCTCGCGAACCACCCACGACAACTACCACCGGACCAGGGGACCGAGATCCTCGCGGACGGTGTGCTATGTGACAGTTCCAGCGGCGCTTACCTTTTCGACACTCCCGATGGTGGCTGGTGGCACATCTTCGCCCGGGACGGGACCTGGCATGCGCGCCCCGCGAGCGAGGTCGAGATCGTTCGCAACGGCGCCGCGATTGCCGAATCTGCTGCGGTACTGCGGTATTGGCGCGAACTCGCGGGTCTACTGCCGGAGACGGGCCATCTCCTGCGGGAGGGGCTCGACCACCTCACCTTCCTTCACCCTGACAGCGTGCTGCATAGGTTTCTCACCGGCGCACGCCTGGAACAGCGCGACGACGCGCCCGATCCGCGAATCTACCCGTTTCACACCAATCCGAGTCAGCGCAAGGCGATCGACAACGCGCTGCGATTTCCGATCTCGGCGGTGGACGGCCCGCCCGGCACCGGCAAGACACAGACCATCCTCAACCTGATCGCCAACATCTTGCTCGATGAGTCCAAGACCGTGGCGGTCGTGTCCTCGAACAACGCCGCGGTCGAGAACGTGCGCGACAAGCTCATCGACGTCCAAATCGGCTATGTGGTAGCCGATTTGGGCCGGTCGGAGAAGCGGCGGGAGTTTCTCGGCAGAAGTACCCAGGACAACCGGAACAGGCTTGTCGCGCGCCTTGTCGCGACCGAAAGGGGCGAGATCGGCTCGGTCGAGGAGATCGCCACCCTGGATCGGCGGTTACGCCTGCTCCAAACCACGCAGGGCGAACTCGCCCAACGGCGATCCGAGCGCGACGGTTACCTGCTCGAACGCGAACACTTCATGACCCACTTCGATCGGCAGTCGCTGCCGGACGAGCGGTTGTTGCCGGTGCTGCGCTGGCCCGCGGACAAGATCCTGGACTACATCGCCGACACCGATCCCGGCCTGGCCCAGCCGGGCGTGTTACCCGAGGCCGTCGACCGGATCATCCACTGGATCAGATACCGGTCGATGCGAGCGGTCGACGCCAGCGACGTCGAGGTCGTCCTGCGGCTGCAACGACTGTACTTCGACAAGAGGATCGCCGATCTCGATGCCGAGATCGGCCGGCTCACCAGCACGTTGAGCTCCGCGAAGTTCGACGAGCTGACCGATCGACACCGCGAGCGCTCGCTGCGGTGGCTCACCGACCGCTTGCGTGACCGCTACGCCCAGCACCGGCCGGGCATCTACGGCCACAACTACCTGCGCGAGTGGCAGCGGTTCAGCCGCGACTATCCGGTGATCCTCAGCACGTGTCATTCCCTACAGCGCAGCATCGGGCGCGGCCGGATGCTCGACTACCTCATCATCGACGAAGCCTCGCAGGTGAATCTGCTGGAGGCCGCGAACGTGCTCGCGTGCTGCAAGAACGTGATCGTCGTGGGGGATGTGAAACAGCTGGCCCACATTCCGGGTCTCGAGTCGAAGGATTGCCCGCCCCCACCGCTCCCTGTGTACGACTTCCACCGGCACAGCATCTTGTCCGCGTTGATCGAGCTGTACGGTGCCGCGCTGCCGCGCACCATGCTGCGTGAGCACTATCGATGCGCTCCCGACATCATCGGATTCTGCAACAGCAAGTTCTACGACGACGAGCTGATCACCTTCACCACCAGCACCCCCGGCTGGGAATCGATGATCGTCGCGCGGACCGTCGAAGGCAATCACATGCGTCGCCACAGGGAGAGCCGGTCCAACCAGCGAGAGATCGATGTGATCGAACGTGAGATCCTCCCGACGTACTGTGCCGACTTCGCGGCGACGGACATCGGCGTCACCACGCCCTACCGCAAGCAAGTCAGCAAGGTCACAGACGCGCTCCTCGGCGCGGTCGAAGCAGACACGATCCACCGATTCCAAGGTCGGGAGAAGGACGTGATCGTGATGACCACGGTCCTCGACGAGACATCGGACCCCGAGGAGAAGGGCGGGCTCGGGTTCCTCGACGACCCACAGATGATCAATGTCGCCGTCTCGCGGGCGAAGAAGCGGTTCGTGCTCGTCACCAACCACGACATGCTGCCGCGCAGCAGCAATCTTCGCGACCTCATCGGCTACATCGGCTACCGGAATCCCGGCAGCACCGTTTTCGACAGCTCGATCGTGTCGGTGTTCGACCTGCTCTACCGCGACTACTCCGCGCGACTGCGACCGCTTATGTCCCGAATCCGGCGACGTTCCCGATTCCTGTCCCAGGACATCGTCGCCACCGTGCTGGAAGAGGTTGTGCAGGAGCAGAAGTACCTTGGCCTCGGCATCCGGGCCGAGGTACTGGTTCGAAACCTACTGCCCGACACAACTGAGCTGACCGTGGCTGAGGCACAATTCGTGAACAATCGCGCGAGCTTCGACTTCGTCGTATTCAACCGTGTCACGCGTCGATGGGTCTGCGCGGTTGAGGTCGACGGATACGAATACCACGAGAACAATCCGGACCAGCTGGCCCGTGACGCGCTGAAGAACAAGGTCTGCGTCAAGTACCGCATCCCACTGCTGCGCCTACCCACCACCGGAAGCGCCGAGATACCTCGCATTCGAGCGGCTCTCGACAGGGTGCTCACGCCCGGGTTCAACATTGGCGGGTTGCTATGATGCCAGATTGTGCGTTGGAACTGTTGATTGGTCTAACCGCACATACGGACAGTAATTTTCGGCCGTTGAGGGGTCACTGCATACTCCCGACGATGAGCTGCGGGATACCTTGGTTCCGGTGAACAACCGTTGGTCGGTGGCCGAAGTCCTGGACGCGGCACGGTATTACGCGGATAGGTCGGGTCGTCGAGTGTCGATCGAGTACGCGTTGATCCGTGATGTCAACGATCAGG
The DNA here is from genome assembly GCF_042882065.1 of Nocardia sp. NPDC058244. NCBI lineage: Bacteria > Bacillati > Actinomycetota > Actinomycetes > Mycobacteriales > Nocardiaceae > Nocardia > Nocardia sp. NPDC058244. Next base: position 164,397 of record NZ_JBHVWX010000006.1, read on the forward strand.
GGTGGCGCGCGGACATGTTGGGCAAGGAGCTGCGTAAGGCGTTGGGGCCGTTGGTGCATGTGAATCTGATTCCCCTGCTGGACCCGGCGTCAGAGGCCGCTCGGGAGTTAACTTCGGCGGAATGTATTCGGGTCGCGGTCGATCCCAATTTCGCGATCGATTCGGTCGAACAGTCTCGCCATTTGTCCGATGGTTACGGCCGCAGTCTGGTCATTGAGTGCTGCTATCCAGCAAACATCGCCGAGTGTCGGGCCGTTGTCCGCCCGCTCGAAAGTGATGCCGTGCAGTTCCATGAGTGTCGGATCGTTCGGCATGGGGAACTTCGCCATTCGCGTGTTCATTTCGAGGATCAGTGAACGGATTTCGGTGTCATCTAGGTCGATTCGATTGCCAGCGCCGATGGTTACCGTCCAAGCGTTCTCGCCATTTTGTCGGACACGGAGTTGGGTGGAGATGTTCCTCATTACGGGTTTCGCCTCTTCGGGTGTTGAGTGCTGGCGTTCGTAGCGAGATTTGACTGTCGAGCGACTTTCGCCCATCGCAGCCGCTAGTTGTGCCCAGGATGCTCCGGACTCGCGGGCGATCGGGAACACTGCTTCGGTTGCCCAGACGCGCAAGTAATCCAGCCACGATGCGGCTTCGAGGATGTGAAGTAGTTCGACGGTGTTCAGTGAAGGTAGAGCCGGGCCGCTCATCGCTGAAAGGGCAACCTCGGACGCCTCTCGCATGGCATGTGTGTATTGGGACGGGTTCACTGGCTCGTTGTGCCAGGTCGGTGTGGGCACCGCCAGTCCTCCTCGATCTGTGCGCATTTCGTACAGGCAAAGGTACCATGCTGTGCGAAATGCGCACAGCAGTTCCGTTGATCAGGAGCAGAGGAGAACATCCCTCGAGCGACACGGCAGGTGTGGCGAAGGACATTGGAGCGTAGAAGGATCGAATGTCCTGCACGGTTTGTGGTGCTGTCCACCACCGCCGATGAGCCAAGAGCGGTGGACCACGATTGCACGCCTCTTGTATGGACATAGGACTTCAGTACAGTCACGCCAGTATGACGAATGGGAACTCGGCCTCACCTGCGGCCACTCGATCCGCCGACGCTGGTACCAGGACAGGGAATGGGCAGAGAAGATTCATACCTGCCGGACCTGTCGCGTCCCGAGGGGTGTTCTCTCGAGCCGAAACATTGGGTCGGCTTCAGTATGGTCCCGACCGGACCAAAGATCCCCGGCGTTCCACGATCGGCGACCAGAGCGTTGAAGGAATTCAACGAAAGTCAGCAACTGCAGCGGGACCTCGTTCCGCCCGGCCTTCTGGACATTTGGGAGCTGAGGAGGCCCAAGGCAGAAGATCTCTTTCGGTGGCGCGTGCGTTTGGACTGTGGTTGCGTCGAGGAGTTGCTGATCCACGGCGACATGCGTTCGCCCCTGGATACGATGTGCCATGTAGCGGGTTGATCGATGGCGATCTGCCGCCTGGCGAAATCGAACACCTGTATAAGGACAAGACTGACAGCTACCTGGAGATAGTCGAATGGGGCGAGTACCGGATCGTGGATCATCCCGCCGACCCGGTCGAGCCGCCCGACTACATGTCCTACGATCCCGCATGCTGGGCAAAGATTCGTCACGCTGAGCCTCGAACATTCGCATACTGGAGCGCCATCCTGGCGTGCGGACACCACACCGAGGTCGCGGTGGAAGATCTCGCTTGGCGGCCCAGTAACGGACCAGTGGCAACGCTCAGCGACGAACAACCGCAATCTCGATTGGCAGAACTTGATCAGCCGGAAGCTGAGAAGGCCTTCGAGGGCTTGCGTTCTGATTACGAGCATATGAGGCGGATGATTGTTGCTGGCCTTCCGAAACCCTCTCCGGAACAGCGCTGTGGCACATGCCGATACCTGCACCGGATCGTGTCGTGCGAACCGAACGGCTGGCTGGTACCGAACGCACCCGTCAAGAAGCCCAAGGCGAGGATGCCCTCGCGCGCGACACTGCAGAAGAAGCTCGAGGATACAGAGTCGGCTGCCAGCAACTTGCGAAAACAGCTGGCCGAGCTGGACAACGACCAATAGCGCGCACCAAACGCCCGTCAGCACCACACCGCAGGAGCGCGGTTCGACAGCGTCGCGCGATGTCCTCGACGATCGACCGATCTAGCGACCTCGTCGCGACAGGTGTGTAACGCTTCGGATATGACATCTCCGCCGCCCACTGACGAGCCTCGCACCGTGCCGGCACAGTCAGACGTCGGTTGTGAGTGGATCTATCGCCTGCGGGACTATTCGCCATCCGAGCGTGTGCGCGTCCGCGCGATCGATAGGCGTCCGCGCAGCGTTCGCATCGACATCGAGTTCCTCGACGGCAAGAAGGCCGGGCAACAAGAGAACGCCCCCTCGGGTCGGCTCCATGGACCTTGGAGCTCGGTCCAGCGATACGACGAACTCATGGCGAACTGGGGCCGCTTGGCTGCCGAGGACGACATCAGCGAGACAGAGGAATTCGCTATCGACACGGTGTTCGAACTGCTGATACCCGACGAGATCGCGACTTGCTGGGGACGGCAACAGGTCAAGCAGGTAACGGAAGTTCACGACCGATCCGGATTCGAGAAGCTCATCGGCACCACACTCGATGAAATCACCACTGCCGTGGCGTCGTTCGAGCTCGACGGCACGCGGCTACTGTCATCGGCAGGCTCGCTGTTGGTCGCCGAGCTGGCCTGTCTTCAGAATCCCGCGCCCGTCCTCGATTGGGTGATGGAGGCCGAGGAAAAGGCGCGAGACCTGTGTATCGGCGGGCGCAAGTATCGGGCTATCGATGGGTCGGGCGAGCGCACCTCGGATCCGGAATGGGAGTACAGATGGTACGTCGAAAATGAGAGGCCGCAGCACGAGCTGCTTCGCCAGTGGTGCGGCCACCGCGCTGTGACTACCTACGAACGTGTCACCGCCGCCGAGGCGGAGGTGCGACGCCTCGACCGCATCGTGCGGCGCCTCCTCGATGCCCTCCAGGACCATAACCACATGCTGGCCGAAGTGATCGAACGCGAACACGAGACCGGACGTATAACGCCGACGAGTGTCCGGCCCGAGATCGAACGTCCCAAGCATCCGTCCGAAATGCCGGTCCGGTATGTCAAGGTCCGTGCACGGCGGTGGTGGTGAAACCTTGCCCGTCACCACCTCGACGAGCGGTCTGGACCGTAGTAGCTCCAGCCGTTGAGATACGGCTTCAGATCGTCGGCACCGGGTTTGGGGATAGCAGGCATCCCCAGCGTGCCGTGCAGCGGATCCAATCCCTTTCGGTAGTTCGACACCCATTCCAGCCAGCGAGCTGCTTCCTCCGCGTCATGCGCGTCGTCGAGCGCGGCGACGTAGGATCGCATTGCTGCCAGATACTCGTCGAGCTCCTGCAACTGACGCCAGCGCTCGGCCTGTTCCCGAAAGACTTTCGCGCGGTGGGCGTCGGCGAATGCCGACTCTGCGGTCGCCATTGCGGCTTCCCATCGGTGTCGACGTTCGGCAGCATCGCGCTCGTCCGCGAGCCGTTTCGCCTCGGCGTCAGCTGCCCGTAATCCCAGCTCCAGAACCACTGGGGCCAGGTCGACCGTGCCCTCGTCGTCACTGTATGTCCACGATGACTCGAGGCATGAGACGCCGTTTGTAATCGTCAGCATGATTCGCCCGCTGGGAACGACGTCATACTTTGCGATCGAATATGCGGAATCCCGTGCGGCGCGGGCGAGTTCGGTCGGCGTCGCCTCATGCGGAACTTTCTCGGGCGGCTCTACCATCTGAACACCGAAGGTGTGCCCCTTTATCTTCACTCGCAAAACATTTGGTGGGCTGTTCCGCCGGTTGTGGTAGCCCCCTCGACGATCGTGTCCTGGTACTGCGTAGACGTCGGCGCCCTCTGCCGCAAGCGCTGAGGCGAGCACATCCACTACTCCAAGGGACCACACTCGGACCGACGGTGTGAACTGCATACTCGTGTCGTCGTCTCGCAGGCGAATTGCTGCCGGATGGGCCAACGTTCGACGGGGCGGCACTATGAGTGGCTTCGGCTGATCCACCAGCTTGATGGCCAGTTCTCGGGGAGACTGCCCGCGCGCGGTCACCAGGAGCTTACCTTGCGGAACCTTGCCGAACCGCACGGCGGAGCGGATCAGACTGTCGTAATTGGGCCCGTCGGCGGTCCGTTGAACAAGGAGTGTTCCACCGGCGTCGACGATGTCAGCGATGAGATTATCGACCGGGCGCGAGCGACGAGGCTGCTGCTTCTTCCCGGGGGCCGAAAGCGGCTTGCCCACCGGTGAGGAATCCGCCACAGGTGGTCGCGCCTCCCTGGTTTCGCCCTCAGTGTGGACGGTGCGATCGCCACCGTTTACCTCGTTGCGCTGAACGGCGGCGTCGACGTGGACGCGCTGGCGCCGGTCAGATACTCCGGCTTGACCCTGCTGCTGGATCGGCCGACGAGGTGCTCTCGCCCTGTGTTTGCTGGCCCAGTGTCCGTCTGGATACCGACCTCGTTCGAGGTAGTAGCGGCCGGCTTCCGTCAGTTCCGCGCGCCAAGTGCCGCCCTTTGTCGACACAGTTAGCAGACGACGCCATTCCAGGGCCTTCGCGCTGTGTTTATAGGTGTGGCCCTTCATGACCCCATCGGGGCATCCCTCAGCGACCCAGTTCAGAACGGCCAGCTGAGCACCGGAGATCGGGTCGGTACGCGCCATGATCAACTCTCGCACGGGTTGCCGGCTCGACGCCCCGGTTTCCGTCCAAAGCCTCGCTCGCCCCGGCTGTAATGCGGACTGACCTACCATCAACGGTCAGCCGCTAGCTCCCTCTGGGCGGGTAACCGGGATGATCGTGACGTGGGACTCGATGCCGACGAAATCTTTGGGATTGGTGGTGTACAGCGGAAGTCCGTTTCGCGCTGCGGTCGCGGCGATCATGAGGTCGGCCGTCCGTCGACGTGGTTGTCGGCCGATCGCATAGACCGAGGCGCAGATCAACCCGAACAGTCGTGCGGCTTCGCTGTCGTAGGGGAGCGCGTCGCCGAAGGTGGCTTCGGTGTGTTGTAGTACGGCGATCCGGCGGGCGCGTCGGCCCGGATCGTCGGTGGCGTATGGCCCACGCGAGAGCTCGCCCAAGGTGACCGCGGTGATGGCGGACTCGACGGGAAGCTCGGCCGGGTCGAACAGTGAGAAGGCCGCGACGATACTGGTGTCGAGAACGCCCCTGGCTTGACGAGTCACAGCTCGGTTCCTTCGAGTGGGTCGTCGGAGAGTTCGTCGTCTATGGCCGTGTCCAGGTCGTCGCGCAGCGCGTCATAGTCGAGTGCGGGGGCAGCGGCGAACATTGCTTGGGCCTGACCGGTCGGTACGAAGCGATGCCGTCTGATGGGCCTTACTTCGGCTAGCGGCTCGCCGTTGATGGTGAGGACATATTGCCTACCTTCCCGCAGACCCCGGGTAACGGCACCGGAGTCGTTGACGAACTGACGCACGCTGACCTCGGTCGGCCGCGGTACCTGAGGGACTGGCATATCCACACCGTACCACGCTGTGGCACATTGCCGCTCGGGTGGGCTGGATCACCTCGCCTGCGCCTGACGGTCTCGGTATCTCGCAGCGTTCGGTGACGGTGTCGACCGTCGGTCTGGCGCCCGCAATCCGCAGGCTGGCCGAGGGCATGTCGGTGCGGCTCGCGGTCTCGCTGCACACCGTCAACGGCGAACTGCGCGACACCCTAGTGCCGGTTAACAACCGCTGGTCGATCGCCGAAGTGCCCAGGGTGTCTCCTGTACGGTGCGCGACACCCGCGGTCAGGAGATCGCAGCGGCCTGCGGTCAGCTCGCCGCCGAGGGCTGATCCGCTACTCGATGACGTAGGACTGCGTGAAGTCGTCGTAGGGCAGCGGCCCGTCGACGAAGGCGTTCACCGTCAGCGTGTTGAGGGTGATGTCGCCGCCGTGGTTGTCCAGGAAGGCGATGTCGGAGGCGTCGCGCCCGGTGGCGATGCGGACCAGGCTGGGGCGCGGGGCCAGGCAGGTCGGGTCGAGCGTGTGCCACCTGCCGTCGACGTAGGCCTCGGCGACGGCGTGGAAGTCCATCGGCACGCACCCGGGGGCGTAGACGGCGGCCACCCGCGCCGGGATGCCGACCGCGCGCAGGAGCGCGACGACCAGGTGGGAGAAGTCGCGGCAGACGCCGGTGCCCGACAGCAGGGTCTCGACCGCGCCGTCGATCGGGGCGCTGCTGCCGGCGACGTAGGAGATCCGCCTGCCCACCCACGCCGCCACCCGCGCGGGCATCCCCGGATCGACGATGCCGTAGCCGAACTCGGCGGCGGCGTAACCGAGTAGCTTGTCCGACTCGGCGTAGCGGCTCGGCCGCCGGTACAGCGCGATCTCGTAGTCGGTGGCCGGTGCGGGGGTCGCGGTGCCGAACACCGTCGCCTGGTAGTCCAGCCGGAGCGTGCCCGCCTTGGCGTCGAGCACGTGCAGCCGGGAATGGTGCGGGCCGATGACCTCGCGCGGGGTGACGTACTCGCCGTCGAGCACGCAGGTCATGGACTCGATCAGGTCGAGGCCCGGCTGGCGGGCCACGGCGATCTGCCACTGCAGCACCGCGTCGGCGTGGACCGTGATCTCCATGCTCGCGGACACATCACGCTTCACGGCTCCAGCCTGACAGGCCGGGGCGCGCGGGGCGACTCGAACACGGCGTCCGCCGGTCGCGAAGTCGCAACGGCGGGGGTGCCGGGCCGAGATCGGCGGCCGTCGCGCCCCGGCATCCGCTGACGCCCGATCGCGTTGCGGCCCAGGCGTTACCGGCGCGGGACCGGATCGAGGCCCGCGTCCGAGATCGTTGACTATGGCGCGCGGAACAGCCTCTGTCACAGTCACTCTCGAACTCGAGGCGGGCAACGCCTCCCTCATGGTTCTCGGCAAGATGCTCGGTCCCACCGGTATCCCGCCGTTCGAAGTCAAACGCCGCTACGACGCGGCGACGGCCGATCAGCGCGGGGAGATCATCCCCGCCGTCATCACGATCGATGCCCGAAAACGCTGGACCATGCGGCTCAAGACGCCGCCGACCGCCTCGCTCATCCGCAAGGCCCTCGGTAAACCGGGCTCACCCCGTCCCGGTCACAAGCCGGTGGGCGCGCTGTCGCGGGAACAGTTGCGGCGCATCGCCATCCGCAAACTGCCCGATCTGAACACGACCGACGTGGAGGCCGCGATGCGGATCGTGGCGGGCACCGCCCGGTCGATGGGTGTGCGGATCGAGGAGTGAGCCGGGCGGCGAGCTCGGTCCCGCCCGGCGATCGTCGGCCGCCGCGGCACGATGTCCGCTGCCGCGCGGTCAGGCGTTAGGTTGGTGGTGGCCGACCGGTGGGATGCGCAGCGGCGGCCGGGACCGACCAGGGGGAACCATGCTTGCGACGGGCGACGTCTTCGCCGGCTACGCGATCGAACGTCGACTCGGGCGCGGCGGGATGGGGTCGGTGTATCTGGCCCGGCATCCGCGCCTGCCCCGGCAGATCGCGCTCAAGGTGCTGAATCCGGAGTTGTTCGCCGACACCGAGATCCGTGCGCGCTTCGAACGGGAAGCCGATCTGGCGGCACAGCTGGAGCACCCGCAGATCGTCACGGTGTACGACCGCGGTGTCGACGACGGGCGGCTGTGGATCAGCATGCAGTTCGTCGACGGGGTCGACGCCGCGACCATCGACCACCCCGTGCCCGTCGACCGGGCCCTGCACATCGTCGAGGGCACCGCGGCCGCACTGGACCACGCGCACCGCAACGGTGTCCTGCATCGCGACGTGAAACCGGCCAATATCCTGCTGGCCGCGGGGGAGGGCCGGGAGCGGGTGCTGCTCACCGACTTCGGCATCGCCCGCCCCCGGGACGACGCGCACCACCTCACCAGGACCGGCACCTTCACCGCGACGCTGGCCTATGCCTCACCCGAGCAGCTGACCGGCGCCCACCTGGACCACCGCTCCGACCAGTACTCGCTGGCCTGCACGCTGTACTCGCTGCTCACCGGGGTAGCCCCGTTCGAGGCGACCAATCCGGTCCAGGTCATCCAGGGCCACCTCCAGTCGTCGCCGCCGTCGCTGCGGGCGTACCGGCCCGATCTGCCCGTCGCGCTGGACGCTGTGCTGGCTCGCGCGCTGGCCAAGCGTCCCGCCGATCGCTTCGACTCGTGTGCGGAGTTCGCGGCCGCCGCGCGCCGTGCGGTGCAGGGGACCGGTGCGCAGCCGACCGTGTTCGCCGGGCGGCCCCTGCCGGTCGGAATCCAGGGGAATCCGATCGGGCACATCACGCCGCCGCGTCCGGCTCGGGGTTACCCCAGGCGCCCGCCCGGCGGTCCGCGCCCGCAGGGTCGGGCTCCTGTCCCGCCGCCGCGCCGCCGTACGGGCAGGCTGGTCGCGGCCGTGATCGTCGGTGCGCTCGTCCTCGGCGGGGGGATCTGGGCCTGGCAGGACGACACCGGGATCATCGCGCAGCAGCTCGAACGGTCGGTTGGGCACCGCGATCTGCGAGCGATGTCGGCCGCCTTTCCCGGCATGCTGCCGCCGTCCTCGGACAAGAACGACGGATACGGCGGCACGTACTGCAAGGGCGCGCCGGTGTGGAAGTCGTTCTACACGATCGACAAAGGCGGGCTGCGGAACTTCAACGACTGGCAGGCCCGGTGGGAATGCCTGGACCCGGACGACGACGCCCTCGCCTACCGCTTCTACAGTTTCGCCACCGTCGAGGCCGCCCGGTCGGCGGTGAGCGGCTTCGTCGCGGAATCGACCGACCGCGGAACCGTCACCATCGGCACCCGGCAGAACCACCGGCTCTTCTCCACCGACGAGTACGACGGCGAACGGGCCACGATTCTCACGAGTTTCACCGACCCGGATCGCGCCAGGTTCGTGCTGTTCGCCATGCCGCAGATGCGCGGCGCCAAGGGCGACAACCAGCGATGGCTCGACGATCTGGAGGCGCGATTGGCCAAGGCGCCGCTCTGACCGGGTCGCCGGGCGCCGCGCTGGCCCGCCGCGCTGAATCCGGGTTTTGGTAGGGTCCTCACGCGTCGGACGACGCGGGAGATGCGGGGGCAGTCAGTGATTTCCGACGGGACGGTTTTCGCCGGATACACCATCGAACGTCAACTCGGCCGTGGCGGAATGGGATCGGTGTATCTGGCCAGGCACCCGCGCCTGCCCCGGCAGACCGCGCTCAAGCTGCTGAACCCGGAGTTGTTCGCCGACACCGAGATCCGTGCCCGATTCGAACGGGAAGCGGATCTGGCCGCGCAGCTGGAGCATCCGAACATCGTCACGGTCTACGACCGGGGTGTCGACGACGGGCGGCTGTGGATCAGCATGCAGTTCGTCGACGGGGTCGACGCGGCGACCATCGCGCATCCGGTTCCCGTCGAGCGGGCGTTGCGCATCGTCGAGGGCACGGCGGCGGCGCTCGATCACGCGCACCGCAACGGGGTGCTCCATCGCGACGTGAAGCCCGCCAATATCCTGCTGGCCGACTCCGACGGCCGGGAGCGGGTGCTGCTCACCGACTTCGGCATCGCCCGGCCCCGGGACGACGTGCACCACCTGACGCAGACCGGCACCTTCACCGCCACCCTGGCGTACGCCTCACCCGAGCAGCTGACCGGCGCTCACCTGGATCACCGCTCCGACCAGTATTCGCTGGCCTGCACGCTGTACTCGCTGCTCACCGGGGTGGCGCCGTTCGAGGCGACCAATCCGGTCCTGGTCATCCAGGGTCATCTGCAATCGCCGCCGCCATCGTTGCGGGCGTACCGGCCCGATCTGCCCGTCGCGCTGGACGCCGTCCTGGCTCGCGCGCTGGCCAAGCGGCCTGCCGATCGCTTCGACTCCTGCGCGGAATTCGCCGCGGCCGCGCGTCGCGCGCTGAGTGGCACCGGTGCGCAGCCGACCGTGTTCGCGGGGCAGTCGAGGCCGCAGCATCCGCAGGCGCGTCCACAGCTGCCGCATCCTGTTGTGCCGCAGCCTTATCCGGGGTACGGGCAGCCACCCGCGCGGCCCTATCCCGGTCGTCCGGTCCCCCCGCCGCGCCGCAACTGGACGCCGGTGGTCCTGCTCGCGGTGCTGGCGCTGATCCTCGGCGTGACGTACTGGGTGTGGCAGGACGACAGTTCCCCGCTGGCCGATGCCATGCACCGCTCCGCCGGTCACAAGGACATGGACGCGCTGCACGCCGCCTTCCCACAGATGCTGCCCGACGGCTACGACAGCGGGCGGGTGCTCGGGGACCGGCTGTGCTCGGGCCGGTTGGAGCCGTCGAAGTACGGCGAGGAATGGATGAAGACCTTCAACGGCTACCAGGCGAAATGGAACTGCGCCGACAACTTCGTCGGTGACACGCACTACGCCTTCTTCACCTATCCCACCGCCGCGGCCGCCGCCGATGCCGTCGCTCGGTTCCGGCAGCAGACGAAGGACCACGGTCAGGCGACGAGCGGCACCCGCACCGACGACCGGCGGGAGCGGACCAGCGGTGGTCAGTACGTCGGTTCCGCCGTGGTCTCGACGTTCTCCGACCCCGCGCGGGCGCGCTGGGTGCTGCTTTTCTACCGCGGCTCCGACGACACGCCCTTCGCGGGCAATACGGTCGAGAAGAACATGCCGGTCCTGATCTCCGACGTCGCGGGCTTCCCGCTGGGCTGAGTCCGGCCCCGCGCGACCCCCGCACCGGGGCGAACGGTGTTTGGTAGGGTCCACTCCCGTCGGACGACGAGCGAGATTCGGGGGTCAGAGTGGTTTCTGACGGGACGGTATTCGCCGGATACACGATCGACCGGCAGCTGGGCCGCGGCGGGATGGGGTCGGTGTATCTGGCCAGGCATCCCCGGCTGCCGCGCTGGACCGCGCTCAAGCTGCTGAATCAGGAGCTGTACTCCGACAAGGAGATCAGGGCCAGGTTCGAGCGGGAAGCCGATCTGGTGGCCCAGCTCGACCACCCCAACATCGTGACCGTCTTCGACCGGGGCGTCGAGGGCGATCAGCTGTGGATCAGCATGCAGTACATCGACGGGGTCGACGCGTCCACGCTGGATCCGCGGTCGCTGCCGCCGGACCGGGCGGTGCAGATCATCGGCGAGACCGCCGCCGCGCTCGACTACGCGCATCGCGCCGGCGTGCTGCACCGGGATGTGAAGCCCGCCAATATCCTGCTCGCCCGATCCAACAGCCAGGAGCGGGTGTACCTCACCGATTTCGGGATCGCCCGGCTGCGTGACGATTCCGGCCACCTCACCGAGACGGGGTCGTTCACCGCGACGCTCGCCTACGCCGCGCCCGAACAGCTCACCGGTGTCCCGCTCGATCACCGCGCCGACCAGTACTCGCTGGCCTGCACCCTGTACTCGCTGCTGACCGGCACCGCGCCGTACGAGGCGCCCAGCCCGGCCGCGGTCATCACCGGGCATCTGCAGGCACCGCCGCCGCCGGTCAGCCCGCGCCGTGCCGGACTGCCGCCGGTGCTCGACGCCGTGATGGCCCGCGCGCTCGCCAAACGGCCCGCCGACCGGTTCTCCTCCTGCGAGGAATTCGTCGACGCCGTGCAGCGGGCGCTGCGCTCCGGGACCGGCGCCGCACCGACGGCACGGCCCACCTCGGGGGCGCATCCGCAGCCGTTCGTCGGGATGGCGCCGATGACGCCGGTGCCCGGGCCGGGTGCGCCGTACCCGGTGAACCGCCCGCCGGTGCCCCCGTATCAGCCGGTCGCGCCGCGTCCGGTCGCGCCGCAGCCGTGGCAGCGGCCGGTGCCGCCGCCGACGCCGTATCCCGCGCCGTCGCGCAGCGGGTGGGGCTCGGTGCTGACCACGTTCCTGATCCTGATCGCCGTCGTCGGGTCGATCATCGCCGTGCTGTGGGTGCTGTCGAACCTGTGATCGGTGGTCGGGGCTGCCCGGCGGGTGCCATATTCTGGTCAGAATGAGCGACTTCGACGTCACCGCCGCCGACTCCATCGACCTCGCCCGGCTGCGTCGCTTCGTCGCGGTCGCCGAGGAACTGCACTTCGCCAGGGCCGCGAAGGGTCTGCGGATCTCCCGGCAGAGCCTCAGCGCGACCGTCATCGAACTGGAGGGCGAGCTCGGCACCAGGGTGTTCGTCCCCGGCGCGTCGCCCACCCAGCTGACCGAGGACGGGGCCGCGCTGCTGCACCACGTCAGGGCGCTGATCAGCGCGCGGGAGCAGGCCGAGCGGGAGCAGAAGCCGGACGCGCCCGCGAGCCTGCGGGTGGGGTTCGTGCCGGGTGTCACCGTGTCGAAGTGGGCGCGGATCTGGAGTGACCGGCTGCCGGACCATCCGCTCGAGGTCGTCGGGGTCGCCCAGGGCGAGCAGGAGAGCGCGCTGCGCGAGGGCCGGATCGACCTGTGCTTCGTCCGGCTGCCGATCGACCGCACCGCCATGAACGCCATTCCGCTGTGGCGGGAGACGCCGGTCGCGGTCGTGCAGAAGGACGACGCGCTCTCGCTGCTGGACACGATCACCCCCGCCGACCTGGCCGAGGAGCGGCTCCAGGACGGCGCCGATCTCGATCAGGCCGCCGACACCCTGGCGCTGGTCGCCGCGGTCGGCGGCGCGACGATCGTGCCGCAGTCGATCGCCCGGCTGCACCACCGGCGCGACCTGGTCTACCGGCCGATCAGCGAGACCGAGTTCACCGAGATCGCGCTGGCCTGGCCCGCTGGCACCGACAGCGAACTGCTCGAGGAGTTCGTCGGGATCGTGCGCGGCCGATCGGCGAACAGCTCGCGCGGAGCGGTGGCGGCGGAGCCGCAGCGGCGGGCGCCCGAGCCCGCCCACAAGAGCACCGCGAAGAAGCCGGCGGCCAAGCAGCAGTCCGCTCGTCAGGGCAAGGGCCGCAAGACCGGTGCGCGCCGCGGCCGCTGACGCCGCACACACGACAACGCCCGCGGCGCGAGAAGATCGCTGCCGCAGGCGTTGTCGAAGAAGCCGGGATTACCGAGGGATGCGCTGGGTGAGCGAGTCGACGACCAGGATCACCGCGATCAGGCCGGCCAGGCCGATGAGGAAGATGTCCTCGACGTGGCCCTGGTGGTTGCCGACGGTCATGCCGAGCAGGATCACCACGACGACCCAGGCCGCGATGCGGAAGGTCTTGCGCGACTCACCGCTCCAGCCCCACGCGGCCGAGGGCACTTCGGCGGGATCGACGCTGGTGGCGACGGCGCGCTCGGTGCTGACTGATTCGAGGTCCGTGGCGGCCACGATCGCTCCTTAGGGCTCGAGTTCTGGTTGGGCGAGTGAGCATATCGTGGCATACGACCGTCCGTCGTAGCCAGCAGCCCTGCCACAATGGGGCCGTGTCCCACCCAGCAACGCGTGCCGCACACGGCCAGTCCACGTCCACCGATCGGGTGAAGGTCCTGCTCCTGGGCAGTACCGGATCGATCGGTACCCAGGCGCTCGAGGTGATCGCCGCCAACCCCGACCGGTTCGAGGTGGTCGGTCTCGCCGCGCGCGGCGGCAATCAGGCGCTGCTCGCCGAGCAGATGGCCGCCGTCGGCACCCGCAATGTCGCCGTCGCCGACCCGGCCGCCGCCGCGGCCCTCGACCTCGAGCTCGGTGGTCCCGACGCGGCGACCGAACTGGTGCGCCGCACCGAGGCCGACGTGGTGCTCAACGCGCTGGTCGGTTCGCTGGGCCTCGGCCCGACCCTGGCCACCCTGGAAGCGGGCACCCGGCTCGCCCTGGCCAACAAGGAATCCCTGGTCGCCGGTGGGTCCCTGGTGACCCGCGCGGCCGCGCCCGGCCAGATCGTCCCGGTCGACTCCGAACACTCCGCCCTCGCGCAGTGCCTGCGCGGCGGCCGCGCCGACGAGGTCGCGCGGCTGGTGCTCACCGCCTCCGGCGGGCCGTTCCGCGGCTGGACCGCGGAGATGCTCGAATCGGTCAACCCCAGCGAGGCGAAGACCCATCCGACCTGGTCGATGGGGCCGATGAACACCCTGAACTCGGCGTCGCTGGTGAACAAGGGCCTGGAACTGATCGAGACCCACCTGCTGTTCGGCGTCCCGTACGACCGCATCGATGTCACCGTGCACCCGCAGTCGATCGTGCACTCGATGGTCACCTTCACCGACGGCTCCACCCTCGCCCAGGCCAGCCCGCCGGACATGAAGCTGCCCATCGCGCTGGCCCTCGGCTGGCCCGACCGGGTCCCCGGCGCGGCGGCCGCGTGTGACTTCGGTACCGCGTCGACGTGGACCTTCGAACCGGTCGACGACGCGGTCTTCCCGGCCGTGCGCCTGGCCAGGCAGGCCGGTGAGGCGGGCGGCAGCGTCACTGCCGTGTACAACGCCGCCAACGAGGTCGCGGTGCAGGCCTTCCTCGACGGCAAGATCACCTTCCCGGCGATCGTGCGCACCGTCACACAGGCGGTAGAGGCCGCCGATCGCTGGCAGGCGGAACCCGATACCCTGGACGACGTCCTCGGAGCCGACCGCTGGGCACGGCAGTACGCCGCGGAAATCATCGCGTCCTGACACGACGCGAAACGACTCAGGAGCCAGATGGTATTCGCGCTGGGGTTCGCACTGTTCGCCCTCGGTATCACGATCTCGATCGCGCTGCACGAATGCGGGCACATGTGGGCGGCGCAGGCCACCGGCATGAAGGTGCGCCGGTACTTCATCGGCTTCGGGCCCAAGGTCTTCTCCTTCCGGCGTGGTGAGACCGAATACGGCCTCAAGGCGCTGCCGCTGGGCGGTTTCTGCGATATCGCGGGCATGACGGCGCTCGACGAACTGGAACCCGAGGACGTCGAGCGGGCGATGTACCGCCAGTCGACCTGGAAGCGCCTGGTCGTGATGTTCGGCGGCATCGCGATGAACTTCCTGCTCGGCTTCGTCCTGCTGGTGATCCTGGCCGTCGGCTGGGGTCTGCCCCAGCTCGAACAGCCCCCGGCCACCGCGCTGGGCTCGATGAGCTGTGTCGCCCAGCAGAATCCCGACCAGACGATGCAGCAGTGCGCCGGCGACGGTCCCGCGCAGCGCGCCGGGCTGCGGCGCGGCGACGTGGTGACCGCGGTCAACGGCGTGCCGGTGACCACCTGGGCGCAGTTCCAGGCCGAGACGCAGAAGCAGACCGGCCCGTTCACCTACACGATCGAGCGTGACGGCACGACGCTGACCGTGCCGGTGACGCCGGAGCGCACCGTGCGCTACCCGAAGGAGGGCCCGAGCCGGGAGGTGAGCGCGGTCGGCGTCGGCCCCGACTTCGCCGAGCCCCAGCAGTACGGCCCGATCGCGGCGATCCCGGCGACCATCTCGTTCACCGGTGACTTCTTCATCGAGACGGTGAAGTCGCTGGCGAAGATGCCGCAGAAGGTGACCGCGCTGTGGGAGGCGGTCACCGGCGGCGAGCGTGACCCGGAGACCCCGGTCAGTGTCTACGGCGCCAGCCGGATCGGCGGCGAGACCGCCGAGCGCGGCCTGTGGGGCATGTTCATCATGGTGCTGGCCAGCCTGAACTTCTTCCTCGGCGCGTTCAACCTGCTGCCGCTGCTGCCCCTGGACGGCGGGCACATCGCGGTGGTGCTCTACGAGAAGATCAGGGACACCATCCGGTCCTGGCGTGGCAAGGCCCCGGCCGGCCCGGTGGACTACCTGAAGCTGCTCCCTGTGACGTATGTGGCGGTTGTTATCGGTGGTGCGTTCATGCTGTTGACGTTGGCCGCCGACATCGTCAATCCGATCCGGCTGCCCTGATCGCTACGAACCGCTGTCGTGCCCCTCACAGGGCGTGCGCCCACTCCGCGCGACTAAGCTCGGCAGCACCACCCCCGGTCGAATCCACGAAACGTACGAAAGAAGGCAGCCGAACGTGACCAGCACAATCGGATTGGGGATGCCCGCCGCTCCCGCTGCTGTTCTCGCACCCCGGCGCAAGACCCGCCAGCTGAAGGTGGGCACCGTGGGCGTGGGAAGTGACTCGCCGATCTCGGTGCAGTCGATGACCACCACCAAGACCCACGACATCAACGCCACGCTGCAGCAGATCGCCGAGCTGACCGCGTCGGGCTGCGACATCGTCCGGGTGGCGTGTCCGCGCCAGGAAGACGCCGACGCGCTCGCCACGATCGCGAAGAAGTCGCAGATCCCGGTGATCGCCGACATCCACTTCCAGCCGCGCTACATCTTCGCCGCGATCGACGCCGGCTGCGCCGCGGTCCGGGTGAACCCGGGCAACATCAAGGAGTTCGACGGCCGCGTCGGCGAGGTCGCCAAGGCCGCGGGCGCCGCGGGCATCCCGATCCGCATCGGCGTCAACGCCGGTTCGCTGGACAAGCGGATGCTGGAGAAGTACGGCAAGGCCACCCCCGAGGCGCTGGTCGAGTCGGCGCTGTGGGAGGCGAGCCTGTTCGAGGACCACGGCTTCGGCGACATCAAGATCTCGGTCAAGCACAACGACCCGGTGATCATGGTGGAGGCCTACCGGCAGCTGGCCGCGCAGAGCGACTACCCGCTGCACCTCGGCGTCACCGAGGCGGGTCCGGCCTTCCAGGGCACGATCAAGTCCGCGGTGGCGTTCGGCGCGCTGCTCAGCGAGGGCATCGGCGACACGATCCGCGTTTCGCTGTCGGCCCCGCCCGCCGAGGAGGTGAAGGTCGGCGGCCAGATCCTGCAGTCGCTGAACCTGCGCCCGCGCAAGCTCGAGATCGTGTCCTGCCCGTCGTGCGGGCGCGCTCAGGTCGACGTCTACACCCTGGCCGACGCGGTCGCGGCCGGTCTCGACGGCCTCGAGGTGCCGCTGCGCGTCGCCGTGATGGGCTGCGTGGTGAACGGTCCGGGTGAGGCCCGCGAGGCCGACCTCGGTGTCGCCTCGGGCAACGGCAAGGGCCAGATCTTCGTCAAGGGCGAGGTCATCAAGACCGTGCCGGAGGCGCAGATCGTGGAAACCCTGATCGAAGAGGCGATGCGCATTGCCGAGGAGATGGGCGAGCAGCCGGGCGCCGAGCCGGTCGTCACCGTCGGCTGACCTCCGCCGCTCACGGTCGGACGTCGGATTCGGCGGACCTGTACCACGGCGCGTGCTTTCGTGGCAGGCTGGTGCCGTGCGGAGTCTGCTGGAGCCGACGCGACGGTCCAAAACCCCTCCCGCGCGCCCGGTGTCCGTGCGAGATCTGGGCGAGGTGCTGCGTGTGCTCGACTCCGACCCGGTGGCCTCGTGCATGATCGCGGCCAGGGTGCAGGAGTTCGGGCTGGACACGCGCTCCGGGCTCGGTGAGCTGTGGAGCCGGGGCGGGCCCGCGGACTCCCTGTGCTTCTCCGGCGCGAACCTCGTGCCGCTGCGCGGTGACCAGCAGGCCCTGCGGGCGTTCGCGGATCGGGCGGCGCGCTGGCCGCGGGTGTGTTCCTCGGTCGTCGGCAGGCAGGAGCTGGCGCTGCCGCTGTGGGAGCTGCTGCTGCCCAAGTGGGGCCCGGCCAGGGAACTGCGCGCCGATCAGCCGTTGCTCGCGCTCGCCGCGCCCGCGCTGGCCCGACCCGACGCGGGCGTGCGCCGGGTGCGCCCCGACGAGATCGACCGCTATCTCACCGCGGCGATCGCCATGTTCATCGAGGAGGTCGGCGTCGACCCGCGCGCGGGCGACGGTGGCCGTGGCTATCGCAGGCGGATCCAGAGCCTGATCGAATCCGGCAGGGCCTGGGCACGTTTCGAGGACGGCGAGGTCGTCTACAAGGCCGAGATCGGCGCGCTGTCGCGGCGCACCGGGCAGATCCAGGGCGTGTGGGTGCACCCGGAATTCCGTGGCGCCGGTGTCGGCACCGCGGGCACCGCGACGGTCGCCAATGCCGTTGTCGCGACGGGACGTACGGCGAGCCTGTACGTCAACGACTACAACCGGATCGCCCGACGTGCTTACAGCCGTGTGGGTTTCCGCCAGATCGCGACCTTCGCCACGGTGCTCGTCGACTGATTTCCGGGCGTGTACGGCGCCGTCCTGCGGGGTTTGCTGCCCGGTCGCCGCTACCATCGGTGCCGATGAGGACACGGATGGTAACCACGTTCGCGGTGGCCGCCCTCGCGGTGGCGGCGACCGCCTGCTCCGCGGGCCCGCAGGGACCGGTACCCGCCGCCGACGCCTTCGCCGAGGCGTTCGCCGACCACGATCTCGCCGCGGCCGCCGAGCTCACCACCGCCCCCGAGAAGGCCACGGCCGCACTGACTTCGGCGTGGCAGGCGCTACAGGCGGAGAAGCTGGAGATCCGCACCGGCGACGCGCGCGTCAGCGGCGACACGGCCACCGTCGACTACACCTACGCGTGGACCCTGCCCAAGGGCCGCCAGTGGACCTACACCGGCGAGTTGCAGATGGGCCGCACCGGAGGCCGCTGGCTGGTGCGCTGGACCTCCGCCGACATCCATCCCAAGCTGGGCGACACCCAGACCCTGGAACTGCGCACCGCGCAGGCGCCGCGCGCGCGGGTCAACGAGTCGGCGGGCAGCGATGTGCTGGTGCCGGGCAAGGTGTCGCGGGTGCGTTTCGACGTCGCCGCGGCCACCGAGCCGGACCGGGTCGCCGGCGCCCTGGCCGCGGCGCTGAGCCGGATCGACCCGGTGGCCTACACGCCGCAAACGATCCTGGCCGCGGCCCGCGGCGCAGGCGGGGCCGCCACGGTGATCCTGCTGACCGAGTACGAGGCCGACACCATCGGCGGCGAACTGATCGGCCTGCCCGGTGTCACGCTGACCCAGGAGTGGGACATGGTGCCCACCGATCGCAAGTTCGCGCCCGATCTGCTCACCCAGGTGCGCAAGACGGTGATCGCCGAGGTCGACGGCAAGGCAGGCTGGAGCGTGGTCACCCGCAATGCCAACGGCGCCGATCTCGATGTGCTGCACGAGGTCGCGGCCCAGCCGGCGCCCTCGTTCGCGCTGAGCATCGACCGGTTCGTGCAGAACTCCGCGCAGCACGCGGTGGACCTGCGCACCGAACAGACCATGATGGTGGTGCTGCGCCCGTCGA
Source organism: Nocardia sp. NPDC058244 (assembly GCF_042882065.1). Classification (NCBI taxonomy): domain Bacteria; kingdom Bacillati; phylum Actinomycetota; class Actinomycetes; order Mycobacteriales; family Nocardiaceae; genus Nocardia; species Nocardia sp. NPDC058244. The sequence goes on from NZ_JBHVWX010000006.1 coordinate 183,451, forward strand.
CCGGGGCGATTCTCGCGGTGGCCCAGAACAAGGCCGCCGATCGGGACGGCCCGGTCGCCACCAGCGGCCAGTATCCGCCGGGCTCGATCTTCAAGACGGTGACCGCCTCGGCCGCGATGGCGGCGGGCATCGCCACCCCCGAGACGGTGCTGCCGTGTCCGAGCCGCACCACCATCGGCGAGCGCACCATCCCCAACTACAACCTGTTCTCCGTCGGTGACGTGCCGATGGCCACCGCCTACGAGCGCTCGTGCAACACCACCTTCGCCCGGCTGGCCAGCAGGCTGGACGGCACCGCCCTCACCGACGCCGCGGCCCGGCTCGGCATCGGCCAGGAGTACGTGGTGGAGGGCCTGCCGACGATGTCGGGGTCGGTGCCGCCCGCCGAGGAACTCGTCCAGCGCGCCGAGGACGGCATCGGGCAGGGCCGGGTCGTAGTGAGCCCGTTCGGCATGGCCGTGATGGCGGCGACGGTCGCCCAGGGCGCGGCGCCGGTGCCGTACCTGATCGCGGGCAGGCCGACCCGGGTCGACGGTGACCGGCCCGCGATCGAGGCGAACGTGGTCGACGGCCTGCGCACGATGATGCGCATGGTCGTCACGGGCGGCACCGCCGAACGGATCAGGGACCAGGGCGAGGTGTACGGCAAGACCGGCGAAGCCGAGGTCGACGGCGGGTCGCACTCGTGGTTCGTCGGCTACCGGGGGGACATGGCGTTCGCGACATTGCTGGTCAAGGGTGGCAGCTCCGACAACGCGGTCGCCGTCACCCGGGATATGTTCGCCGCGCTGCCGCCGGGCTACTGAACGGGCGCCGAGGCGGTGTGGCCGGGTCCGTCGGCGTTCTCGGTCGCCAGCAGGCCCCGCACCACCGCGAGTGAACTGCTCTCGGAATGGGCTGTCGCCGTGTTGTGCACGACGTTGTACCCGGCGATGGGCTCGGGCGCGGCATTCGTGCCTGCGCCGTCGAGGAGGTCGATGGCGGCAGCGCCGCCCAGGATCATCCCGGCAGTGGTCAAGATCAGGGTGGAACGCCTCATGGTTCGTCTCCCTCGTTCAGGGTTTCGACGTGCTTTCCCGGGCAGCCTTTCGATTGTCTGGTGGTTAGCTGTTGCTTGAACCGTAGAACGGTCGCCGCGGGGCAACAACCGACGGCGGTAAGCGACACACAATTGTTGCGTTATGTGCGGGCGTGTTCGAACACAACCGGTACGTGACCGTGATGAAAAGGTGAATGTGTGGTGTCGGGCAACGAAATCCGCAGTTCAGCGGCCTCGGTACGGTAAATTACCGAATTCGGAGAACGTTACGTGCGTTGCAGAGTCGCGGCCAGATGGTGCTGCAGGGATTCGCCGACGGCGGCCATTCGCAACGTGTAGTCGATCGTGTCCCCGGTCACGTGGAAAGAGCGGCCGAGCGCGGTAACCGGTTTCGCCGAACCGCTCAGGCCGATATTCGTCGAGTTCAATTCCAGGCGGATTCCGTCGACGGTTTCGGTGATCGTGCCCTCGCAGATCTCGGTGATGCCGGTGGGGTGGGCGAGGATCAGCTCGACCCGGCCGGGGGCGGGGCAGCGCAGGTAGCCGGTCTCGGCGTGCAGTGGCCTGCCGTCGGAGGCGGCCTTGGTCCGCTGCCGGTAGGTGAGGAACGGCCTGCCGAGGTGCCCGAAGGTGATCTCCTCGACGTAGTCGAACGATTCGATGGTCGGGTACTCGCCGTGGCCGCGGCCGCGCCAGCTGCCGAGCAGCGGTGCCAGGGCGGCGATGTCGGGATGGGGGGCGACGGGGGCGGAGGGTTCGACCACGGGCGACAGCCTAGACCTGCCTTGCTGTCGACGGTCACGGCACGCCGGGGCTCCGGTCAGGCTAAGGTCAGCCTCGCCTGAACGCCGTCCGGCGGAGGTCGAAAGGATAGAACGTGAACGGACATGTGAGGGGTACCCGCGGGGTACGGTCCGGGCTGGTGCGCGGTGCGGTTCTCGGTGCGGCCCTGCTACTGGCCGCGGCGTGCTCGGGTTCCGAGCAGGCGGGCGACGATGTGGCCGCGCTCGACGGAAACCGGTACAGCCAGACGAACCTTGCCGCCAACAAGGATTCCTACCACGCCCAGTTCACATTCCCCGACATGGTCAACGCCTGGGGCCTGGCCGATCGCCCCAAGGGCGCGGGCGGGCACTTCTGGGTCGGCGCGGGCGGCAAGTCGTACCAGTTCGTCGGTGACGTGCAGGCGTCCTCGGAGCCGAAGCTGCAGAAGCTGTTCCAGGACCAGCTCAAGCTCGTCGGTGTGCCCGGCGCCGACGCCGACACCTCGGACAAGAGCGTCGGCAAGGTCACCGGCGTGGTGTTCAACCCGGCCCCGATCACCTCCGACCTGTTCGCCGTGCGCGACCAGTGGGTGGACGTCGACGGCATGCCGATCCCGCTCGGCGGCTCGTCGCGGTTCATCTTCGCGACCGACTCCGGCAAGATCTCGGCCTGGACCGAGCAGGCGCCCGACGGCGCGATCGTGCGCCGCGACGGCGGCGCGAACCAGGTGTTCGACGGTGCGGCGCAGGGCATGGCGTTCTTCGGGATCGCGCTGTCGCCGTCCGGGGACAAGCTGCTCGCCGCCGACTTCGGCGCCGACCCGCAGGTCCGCACCTTCGACAAGTTCTGGCAGCCGGTGGCGACCACCGGCTTCGCCAACCCCTTCGCCACCGGTGACGTGATCGACCCGGCCACCCCCGAGAAGGGCAAGAAGGCCAAGCCCGGCGATCCGGCCCCGTTCAACATCACCACCCTGGGCAGCCGGGTGTTCGTGTCCTACGCGATCACCCAGCCGGACGAGAAGGACCCCAAGGCCTTCGACAAGGCCGAGGAGGACTCCCTCGACGCCGATGCCGACAAGTCCGCCAACGGCAAGCCCGACAAGGGCAAGGTGGCCGAGTTCGACGCCGCGGGCAAGCTGGTGCGGATCATCGACGACGGCGGCAGGCTCAACGCGCCCTGGGGTGTGGCGATCGCGCCGTCGAACTTCGGCGCGCTCTCGGGCAAGCTGCTGATCGGCAACTTCGGTGGTCTCGGCCGCGTGCTGGCCTACGACGACACCACCGGCACCTTCGTCGACTACCTGCGGGACGGCAACGCGAAGCCGGTCGAGATCGCCGGGCTGTGGGCTCTGATGTTCGGCAACGGTGAGAGCCTCGGCGACGCCAACGCGCTGTACTTCACGGCGGGCCCGGAGGACGAGAAGGAAGGCCTGTTCGGCAGCCTGCGCGTGCAGTAGCAGGCCGCCGCCGCGGGTTCCGCACCCACCGGACGCTTCGAGTGTCCGGTGGGTGCCCCCGAAACCGGTGGGCCGGAGCCGGTTTCGTACGACGTATCATTTGTTGTGAGCTCTCCCGCCGACCCGTCCGCCCCGGCTTGTGCGTGGCCGCAGGAGCGGCCCGAATCCTGCCTGGCGATCCCGGCTTCCGACGACCGGCGCGCCGGGTCGTCGGCGCTGGCGCCGGTACTGTCGATCCGTCCGCTCGGTCCGCGGGTCGACGGTGTGCCGCTGTTCTGCCTGGCCGGTGATTCGGGCCTGGCCTGGAGCTACGCGGGCCTGCTCGCCCACCTCGATCCGCGCGTCCCCGTCTACGGGATGCAGGCGCCCGCCGCGCCCACGCCACCTCGCACCATCGGCGCATCGGCCGCCCGCGTTGTCGCCGAGATCCGCCGGATCGCCCCGCACGGCCCGTATCAGCTGCTCGGTTGGTCATCGGGCGGATTCGTCGCCCACGAGGCCGCGGTTCAGCTGCGCGCGGCGGGCGAGGACGTCGGGATCGTGCTGCTCGACACCGATCCGGCCGTGTGCCGCGACGCGCCGCCGCCCCGGCTGTCGGTGGGGGAGTACGTCGCCCGCTTCGCCCCGCAGTTCGGTGTCGAGGCCGACACCGCCGCCCTGTCCGACGACCGGACCGCCGCCGTCCTCGCCGCGGCCCTGGCCGGGACCGTGGAGCTCACCGGCGTCGACCTGGCTCGGCTCGCCGACGCCGCCGACGCGGTGGCCGGGATGGTGGTGGGCCACCGCCCCTCGGTGCTGACCGGTGACCTGACCGTGTGCGTCGCCGGTCGCTGGCCCGACGGCGACGAACGGCCCGATCCGGCCGCCGCGGTGCGGAACTGGCGACCGTACGTCGAGGGCGCGGTGACCGGCTTCGTGCTCGACGCCGCCCCCGGCGAGCTGACCGCGCCCGAGATCGCGCCCGAGATCGCCCGCGTGCTCGGCACGGTCGTGCCGACGATGCGCACCCGATGCTGACCGCGCCCGGTTCCCCTGCGCCCGCCGCCGGGATCACGCACGATGGGGTGGTGTGGATTTCGGCCGATCGTGTGGTCGTGCGCCCCGAGCGGGCGGCGACCTCGGCCATCACCCAGTGGTGGGTGCTGTCGCTGCGGCTGATCCGGCCGTCCTGGCGAACCGGGGAGATCCTCACCGCGATCCTCGCGCCGGTGGTCTTCACCCTCGGCTTCTACGTGCCGCTGAATCTGGTCATGAGCGAGTACGGGCACGGCCTGAGCAGCTACGCGCAGTTCCTGATGCCGATGCTCATCCTGCAGGCGGTCTCGTTCTGCGCCATCGCCGCGGCCTTCCGCTCGGCCACCGATGCCCGCGACGGTCTCGACCTGCGCCTGGCCACCCTGCCGATGCCACGCTGGGTGCCGTGGGCGGCCAGGATGACCGCCGCGGGCCAGCGGTCGGTGGTCGCGGTGACCGCCGCCCTGGCGTGCGGCACGCTGGTCGGCTTCCGGTTCTACGGACCCTGGTGGCACACCGCCGGATTCGTCGGAGTGTCACTGCTCATCGCCGTCGCGCTGTGCTGCGGTGCCGATCTGCTCGGCAGCGTGACGACGAGCCCGGAGGCGACCACCCAGATCCTGGTGCTGCCCCAGCTGATTCTCGGCATGGTGTCCACCGGCTTCGCCCCGGCGAGCCAGTTCCCCGGCTGGATCCAGGGCTACGCCCGCAATCAGCCGGTCTCGCAGCTCGTCACCGGACTGCGCGCGCTGGCTGGCGATGCCACCGGGAACGCGGGCGCGGTGGATCTTCCGACGCTCGGCCCCGGGCTGGCCTGGGCGCTCGGCCTGCTCCTCGGCTGCGGCGCACTGGCCTGGCTGCGCGCGGTCCGGCGGCGCGGATGACCACCGGCGCCGCCCTGCCGGTGGTCACCGGGCGCACCGAGACGCTCCGGATGCTGCTGCCGCAGACCATGATCCAGACCAAGCGCCTGCTGATGCGCTGGTACCGCGATCCGCTGACCGTCATGCAGGCGCTGGTGTTCCCTTCGCTGCTGCTGGTGATGCTGGACTCCGTGCTGGGCACCCAGGTCTCGGCCTTCGCCGACGCCGACGCGCTCTACGGCTCGGTACCGATGCTCGCGCTGGTCGGGGTGATGTCGGGGTCGCTGGCCGGCGCGGTGACCCTGGGGCGCGAACGCGACGAGGGCCTGCTCGCCCGGTTCTGGGTGCTGCCCGTGCACCGTGCCTCCGCCCCGCTGTCGCGGATCGCGGCCGAGTGCGCGCGCATCGCGCTGAGCACCCTGGCGATCTTCGCGGTCGGCGCGGTGCTCGGATTCCGGTTCACCCAGGGGCCGCTCGCGGCCCTCGCCCTGTTCGCCATCCCGCTGCTCTACGGCCTCGGCTTCGCCACCATGGTCACCGCGCTGGCGGTGTACACCTCCAAAACCGCACTGGTCGAGGTGATCTCGCTGGGCTCGTCGATGCTGATGTTCTTCAGCACCGGCTTCGTCCCGCTGCGGGCCTATCCGGACTGGGCGCGTCCGCTGGTCGAGCACAATCCGCTGACCCACGCGATCGACACCATGCGCGGCCTCGCGCTCGGTGGACCGGTGCGCGCTCCGCTGCTAGCGACGCTGGCCTGGTCGCTGGGCGCGATCGCGGTGTTCGCGCTGCCCGCCGTGCTCGGGTTCCGGCGAGCCGTGCGCTACTGAGCGATCGCGGCGCGCGCGTCGGCGAGCAGCAGCGCCGAATCGCGCGGGCTCAGCGCCATCGCGCGCAGCTGGTCGAAGATCACGCCGAACCGGCGGATCTCGGAATGACCCTCGACGAGGGTGTCGATCGCCAGGCTCTCCACGTACACCAGTTCGGGGTCGACCGGGTTGCGGAAATCGAGCAGGGTGAACGAGCCGGCCATGCCGGGGTGCGCGCCCGCGTCGAACGGCAGGATCTGCAGGATCACGTTCTTGCGCTTGGTCTCGGTGATCAGCCGGTCGAGCTGGCCTGCCATCACGGCTGGCCCGCCGACGACCCTGCGGATGGCCGCCTCGTCCATCACGACCCACAGTTCGAGCGGATCGTCCTTGGACAGGTTGACCGCGCGGTCCATCCTGGCCTTGGCCCTGCTCTCCATGGTGGCGGCGTCGAGGCGGGGCATGGAGGTGTCGATGACGGCGGCCGCGTACTCGTAGGTCTGCAGCAGGCCCGGCACGGTCGAGGTCTGGTATTGGCGGGCCGATAGTGCTTCCGCCTCGAAGTTGATGTAGGTGGCGTAGACGTCGGACACCGCGCCTTCGTAGGCGTGCGACATACCGGGTTTCAGCGCGTCGGTGAGCAGGCTGAGCGCTTCTTCGCGGGTTTTCTCGTTGACCTGATACAGGTCGAGCATCGCGCCGAGCGTGCGGCGTTGCGGGCGGGCCTGCGCCATTTCGATGCGATACAGCGTGGTCACGTTGATACCGGTGCGAGCGCTGACGTCTTCCTTGCTGAGACCCGCGGTTTCGCGTAACTCGCGCAGCATGGCGGCGAGCCTGCGTAGTCGGACCGTCAGTGTCGTGCGCTTGCCTGCCATGGTTCCCCTTCGCCTGTGGCGCGCTTCGTGAATCGCATTATTGCGCTGTGCGGCCTCGATGTCACGCGATCGGCCGAGAACGATGCCTCCGGCGCATAGCTGAAGGTCGGCGGGCGTGTGGACACGCCGTAAACCGGTGCCGCCGTGCGGATGTGACCATCGGTTCTGTCAGGGCGGCTTTACCGCAAGGCTGACAACGCAATCTTGCGTTTCGCAGTGTGAGCGAGCATGATCCAGTTAGCCTGGTTGCGAGCAATCCGAACAGAAGACCGGGATAACCGAATCGAGAGCCAATCATGTTGGTACACAAATCTTGGGTGTCGGGTGAATTCGGGGCGTTGCGATGAGCGCGCCGGTGATGGGGGTACTGCCGACTGCGCCGCAATTGTTGTGCGCATTCCAGGGCAGGCGTTTTCAAGATCGAGAATTGTTGCGGTCGGCGCACGCACTGGCTGAACTGCACGAACGGCGGGCACAGGTGCGCGATGCCGCACTGATCGCCGAAATCGATTGCCGTCGCAGCGAACTCGTCGACGACATCAACGACTGGATCGTCCAGGAGATCCCACTGCACCGTAACGGCGCGTCACTGCACACCGAGAGCCTCGGTGCGGTGGTCGACCGGATGGCGCGCAGCTGGGTCGACGCGAACCAGGCCATCGATCTCGACGGCGCGCGCAGCGACAGCACGCACAAGCACTGGTATCACCTCGCCGAACTCGTCGACGGCTACACCGACCTGGTCACCGATGTGGCAGGCGGACGGCGGCGGCTGCCCGAGCAGTAATCGGGCTACTCGTGCTCGGGTGACAGCCTCGCCTCGAAGGCGACGCGGTCACCCCGGTACAGCGAGCGCACCCGTTCGATGGGTGCGCCGTCGGCATCGACGCTGCGTCGATGCAACAGCAACATCGGCAATGCCGTTGTGCATTCGAGCAGGCCCGCTTCTCTGGGCGCTGCCAGAACGGTTTCGATGCGTTCCCGCGCACCGGCGAGTTCGACGCCGGTCGCGCGGATCGCGGTGTACAGCGACGTGGTCGGGTCGTAGCTGCCACGCAGGCCGGCGAAGCGATGCAGTGGCAGGTAGGTGCTCTCCAGTCCGATGCGTTCACCGTCGGCGAGCAGGACCCGTTCCAGGTGCATCACCGTCGCGCCCGGCTCCAGTTCCAGGTCGGCCGCGGTCTCCGCGTCGGCGGCGACGTCCTCCCAGCCGACCAGGATGCGACCGGGGGTGCGGCCGAGACTGATCGCGCCCTCGGTGTAGGAGCGCAGCGACAGCGGCTGGGTCAGCTTGGGGCGCGAGACCACCGTGCCGCGCCCTCGGCGCCGAATCCTGCCCTCCACCAGCAGTTCTCGCAGTGCCTGGCGCACCGTCTCGCGGGCGACGCCGAAGCGGGTGGCGAGGTCGCGTTCGGACGGCACCGGGTCGCCTTCGTCGAGATCGGCCAGGATGGCGTCGATCTCGGTGCGAACCAGGAACACCTTCGGAACGCGCGTCGTGTGCGGTGCATCCATGCCCGCCAGCGTACTCGATTGGTCTATACCAAAAATTAACGTGCCGTTCTCGTGGCCAACACCTATCGGTCTAGACCATTTGCCACCATCATCGGCATGCGATTGGTCATCATCGGTGGAGGGATACTCGGCACCGCACACGCCTGGGCGGCGATCGCCCGTGGCCACGAGGTCGTCCAGCTCGAACGCGAACGCGAGGCCCGGGGTGCGACGGTCCGCAACTTCGGCCTGGTCTGGGTGTCCGGCCGGGCCGCGGGGGAGCTGGAGCTGACCCTGCGCTCGCGCGAGCTGTGGGAGGAGATCGGCGGCCGGGTGGCCGGCGTCGGCTTCCGCCCGGCGGGGTCGATCACGCTGGTGCGCACGCCCGCCGAACTCGCCGTCGCCGAGGCGGCGGCCGCGGGCCCCACCGCGCAGGCGCGCGGCTTCACCCTGCTCGACCCCGCCGGGGTGCGCGCGCTCAACCCGGCGCTGCGCGGCAAATACCTTGCCGGACTGCACTGTTCGACCGACGCGGCGGTGGAATCGCGCCAGGCGCTGCCCGCGCTGCGCGCCCACATGGCGGGCAGCGGCCGCTACACCTTCTTCGAGGGCACCGAGGCCCGCTCGGTGCTCGACACCGGGTCCGGCGCCGTCGTCGTCGACGATCACGGCCGTCGCCACGAGACCGACCTGGTCGTGCACTGCCCCGGTGCCGCCCATTCCGGGCTCACCCGCGAACTCGCCGGCGAGCTGCCGGTGCGCCGGGTGCGCTTGCAGATGATGCAGACCGCGCCACTGGACGAACCGCTCACCACCGCGATCGCCGACGGCGACAGTTTCCGCTACTACCCGGGATTCGCCGGCGCGCAGGTGGATTCACTCGCGCTGGAACAGTCGCAGACCGCCACCGCCGCCGAGCACAAGATGCAGCTGCTGTGCGTGCAGCGCCTGCACGGCGGCCTGACCATCGGCGACACCCACGAATACACCGAGCCGTTCGCCTTCGACGTCGACGAGGCGCCCTACGACCACCTCACCGAGGTCACCGAGGAACTGCTCGGCCGCAAGCTGCCGCGCGTCGTGCGCCGCTGGGCGGGCGTCTACAGCCAGAGCGTCGACCCCGACGCCATCGTCACCCGGGTGCGGGCCGACACCAACGTCTGGGTCGTCACCGGCCCCGGTGGCCGCGGCATGACCCTGGGCCCCGCCATCGGCGAACAGACCGCCGACCAGATCGGACTGTGAGGACAACCATGCCGGACACCACCATTCAGCTCGCCGTCCTCGACATGGCGGGCACCACCGTCGCCGACGGCGGCCTGGTGCTGCGCGCCTTCGAGGCCGCCGCCACCGCCGCCGGGATCGAGCCGGAAGGCCCGCGTCGCGAGCAGGCCCGCCGCTATGTCGTCGACACCATGGGCCAGTCCAAGATCGAGGTCTTCCGGGCACTGCTCGGCGACGAGGCCGCCGCCCAGGCCGCCAACCTCGCCTTCGAGGCCGCCTACGACGCCCTGGTCGACGAGGCCGACATCGCGCCGATTCCCGGTGCGGTCGAGGCGATCACCGCGTTGCGCGCAGCGGGCGTGCGGGTCGCCCTGACCACCGGGTTCAGCCGGGGCACCCAGGACAAGCTGCTGGCCGCCCTCGGCTGGGCCGAGCTGGCCGACCTCACCCTGGCGCCCTCGGACGCGGGCCGTGGCCGCCCGTACCCGGACATGGTCCTCACCGCGGCCCTGCGCCTCGGCGTCGACGCGGTCGACCGGATCGCCGTGCTCGGTGACACCACCAGCGACGTCGCGACCGGCCTCGCCGCGGGCGCGGGCATCGTCGCGGGCACCCTCACCGGCGCGCACAGCGCCGACCAGCTGCGCGCCGCGGGCGCCACCCACGTCATCGCCTCGGTCGCCGAGTTCCCCGCGCTGGTGCTCGCCCCCTGACTCCACCGCGGCAGCCGTCGCGGTGTGACCGAAAAATCCACCGTCCCTGCGATTCCCCTCGACAACGAGACGAAAGTTGCTGTAATCGTGCGTACTTCCCTCACCGCGCGCCGCCTGTCCAAGGTCGCGCTGCTGCTGGCCGGCGTCACCGCCGTCGCGTTCACCGCGGCCTGCGGCGGCACCGGCACCGAATCCACGGACGGCAAGACCGTCACCGTCTACTCCGCCGACGGTGTCGGCGGCTGGTACAAGAACCGGTTCGCGGAATTCACCGCGCAGACCGGTATCGCGGTCAACCTGGTCGAGGCCGGTTCCGGCGAAGTGGTGAACCGCGTGGACAAGGAACAGTCCAACCCGCAGGCCGACGTGGTCGTCACCCTGCCGCCGTTCATCCAGAAGGCGAAGCAGTCCGGGCTGCTGCAGCCCAGCGGCATCGACACCGCCGCGATCCCGGCCGCCGACAAGGACGCCGAGGGCACCTACGTGACCCTGGCCAACAACTACCTGTGCTTCATCGCCAATCCCTCGGTCGACGCCTCCGCGCTGACCTGGGAGGACCTGCTGAAGCCGGAGTTCAAGGGCAAGCTGCAGTACTCCACCCCCGGCCAGGCCGGTGACGGCACGGCGGTGCTGGTGCTGCTGCAGCAGCTGCGCGGCAAGCAGGCCGCGCTGGACTACCTGGCCGCGTTGCAGGCCAACAATGTCGGCCCGTCCTCCTCGACCGGCAAGCTGCAGGCCAAGGTCGACAAGGGCGAGCTGCTGATCGCCAACGGTGACGTGCAGATGAACCTGACCACGGTGCAGGAGAAGGGCTCCAAGTTCACCGTCTTCTTCCCCGCCACCGCGGGCAAGCGTTCCACCGTCTCGGTGCCGTACATGATGGGCCTGGCCAAGGGCGCGCCGCACAAGGACGACGCCACGAAGCTGATGAGCTTCCTGCTCGCCACCGACGCGCAGAGCAAGCTCGGCCCGGAGGCCTTCGCGGTGTCCCCGCGCACCGATGTGCAGGCCCCCGCCGAGGGCGGCCCGGCCGCCACGCTGCGTGGTGTCGACGTGGTCGCGGTCGACTGGAACAAGGTCCTCACCGAGCTGGACGCCGACGTCGCGGCGTACCAGAAGGCAACCGGCAGCTGAATCCGGCTGTGCTGTAAGGGAGTAGACGATGTCCGACGGTGACCTCAGCATGAAGTCCGCTACCGCCGCCCGCACCGGGACGGCCACGACGAACGAGCCGGCGATCGTGTTCGACCGGGTCGGGGTCAGCTACGGCAGGGGCCGCAAGGCCGCGGTCGCGCTGTCCGATTTCACCCTGCGCGTCGCCGTCGGCGAGACCGTCGCGCTCCTCGGCCCGAGTGGGTCGGGCAAGTCGACCGCGCTCAAGGCGCTGGCCGGTTTCGTCCGGCCCACCTCGGGCGCGGTCCGGCTGGCCGGGCGCGACGTCACCGATCTCTCGCCCGCCGCGCGCGGGATCGGTGTCGTCGTCCAGTCCTACGCGCTGTTCCCGCACATGAGCGTGCACGGCAATGTCGCCTTCGGGCTGAAATCGCATCGGGTGCCGCGCGCCGAGATCGGTGCGCGGGTCACCGAGGCGCTGGAGATGGTCGGCATGGCGGGCTTCGCCCAGCGGCTGCCACGGGAGCTGTCCGGTGGCCAGCAGCAGCGGGTGGCGATCGCCCGCGCGCTGGCCATCCGGCCCGCGGTCCTGCTGCTCGACGAGCCGCTGGCCGCGCTCGACGCGCAACTGCGCCAGGCGATGCTGGGCGAACTGCAGGATCTGCGCAAGGCGCTGCCCGACACCGCGATGCTGTACGTCACCCATGATCAGGCCGAGGCGCTGGCGCTGGCCGACCGGATCGCGGTGATGCGCGACTCCCGGCTGGTCGACATCGACACCGCCGAGAACCTCTGGCAGCGGCCGCCCACCGACTTCACCGCCGCCTTCCTCGGCGGCGCGAACCTGGTGCCGTGCACCGTCAATCACGTCACCGGCACGGCGGCGCTGGTCACCGCGGGCACCGCGACCCTGCGCGCGCAGGCGCCCCAGCCCGGTGTCGGGCTGGCCGACTGGGCGCCGGACGACTCCGCGCTGCTGTGTATCCGGCCGCACACGATCACTCTCGGCAAGACCGGCGAACGCGATGCCCTGCGCGCCACCGTGCTGACCTCGGTGTGGCGTGGTGCCTCGACCCGGGTCGAGCTGGCGGTCGACGGGCTGCCCGGGGACCTCGCTGTCGATGTGCCAGGGCATTTCACCACCGAGGTCGGTGCGGTCGTCGGCGTGCGGCTGCCCGACCCGGCCGGGGTGCTCATTCCGAACGCGGTCGACGGTGGTCGCCGCCGCGGAGCCACCGGCGCCGGCGTGCGCCGGGAGGAGGACGCGTCGTGATCGACATCAGCAGCGCCCGAGAAGTATCAGGCGAACTCGGCGGACCGACCAGGCTCCGGTGTGGTGGTCGGGGGGCGGTGAGCGGTGCACGCCGCGCCGATGTCCCGTGGCCGGTGCGGCGGGGGTCACGATGAGTGCGCCCGTCGTCGAATCGCCGACCCCTGCTCCCGCTCCCAAAGTTGTTGTCCCCCGCCCATCATGGGCGCCGATCCTGTGGACACTGCCGCCGGTGCTGGTCGTGCTCGGCATCGCCGGCTACCCGATCCTGCGGGTGCTCACCGAATCGACGCAGACCCCGACCGGGCGCGGCACCGACGTGTGGACCTCGGTGCTCGGTTCGGAGTCGTTCCGGGAAGCCCTGTGGCGCACCGTGTCCATCGCCGTGTGCGCGACCGCGGGCTGCCTGGTCCTCGGGACGTTCCTGGCGATCGTGCTCGCGTTCGTTCCGTTTCCCGGGGCGGGGGTGGTCGGCAGGCTCATCGACACGATCCTGACGCTGCCGTCGTTCCTGATCACCCTCGCGTTCACCTTCCTCTACGGCACGGCGGGCGCGGTGAACGCGCTGCTGGCCGAGCTGACCGGCGCGACGCAGCCGGTCGTCGATTTCCTCACCACCCCGCTCGGCGTGATCCTGGCCGAGATCACCTACTTCACCCCGTTCGTGGTGCGGCCGGTGCTGGCCGCGTTCGCGCAGCTGCCGCGTGAGCAGCTCGACGTGGCCGCGAGTCTGGGCGCCTCGCCGTGGCGGGTGCTGCGGCAGGTGGTGCTGCCCGAGGCGTGGCCCGCGCTGGCGGCGGGCGGCAGCCTCGTGCTGCTGCTGACGCTCAACGAGTTCGGCATCGTGCTGTTCACCGGCGCGAAGGGCGTGATCACGCTGCCCGCGTTGATCTACACCCGCGGCATCGTCACCTTCGACCTGCCCGGCGCCGCCGTACTGGCCTCGGTGCAGGTGCTGCTCTCGCTCACCCTGTACCTGACCTACCGGCTCGTCTTCGCCCGGTTCACCGCCCGCCCGAAGGGGGATTGATCGTGCTCGTCTGGACTCCCCGGGGAAAGGCCCTGGTGCTCGGCGTGTTCGGGCTGGTGGTGGCGGTGGTCTTCGTCGCCCCGATCGCCACCGTGGTCGCCGCCGCGCTGGCGGGCAGCTGGACCGGCCCACTGCCCTCGGACCTCGGTGTCACCAATCTCGGCAACGCGCTCAGCGGTGAGCAGGCGGCGAGCCTGTCGGTGAGCCTGCAGACCGCCCTGCTGGCGGGCGCGCTCTCGCTGGTCCTCGGCACCTGGGCGGCGCTGGCCTCGCGGGCGGCGCCCACCTGGTTGCGCCGGGTGACCGACGCGGTGTTCCACCTGCCTGTCGCGGTACCCTCGGTCGCCGTCGGCCTCGGCGTGCTCATCGCCTTCAACGAGCGCCCGCTGCTGCTCGGCGGCACCAAGTGGATCGTGATCGTGGCGCACACGGTGCTGGTCCTGGCCTACGCGTTCAGCGCGGTGTCGGCCGCGCTGGACCGGCTCGACCCGGCGTACCGGCAGGCCGCCGAATCCCTCGGCGCCGGTCCCGTGCGCGTGCTGTGCCAGATCACCCTGCCGCTGCTGCTGCCCGCCCTCGGCGCGGCGGCCGGCCTGGCCATCGCCCTGTCCATGGGTGAGCTGGGCGCGACGATCATGGTCTACCCAGCCACCTGGAAGACGCTGCCCGTCAGCATCTTCGCCCAGACCGACCGCGGCGAGGTGTTCGACGCCGCGGCCGGGACCACGGTCCTGGTGGTGGTCACGCTGGTGGTGCTGGTCGTCCTCGGCCGGGTGCGGGGACGCGCCGCGCTGCGCTGATCGGACGGTCCGACACCTTGGCGGCCGGTCGGGGTTCGACCCGGCGCGGCGTTCACAGGAGAGCGGCGGCGTCGACGGCGGTGAGGCCGCCGTCGACGCGCAGGTCGTGGCCGTTGACGTAGGCGGCATCGACGGAGGCGAGGAACGCGACCGCAGCGGCGACATCGTCGGAGGTGCCGACGCGACCGGCGGGGGACAGGCCCGCGACACCAGCCTGGGCGGCGTCGGAGAGTTCGGCGCGGAAGGCCGGGGTGTCGATGTAGCCGGGGCTCACCGAGTTCACCCGGATGCGGCGCGGTGCCAATTCGGCGGCGAGCGTGCGGGTGAGGTTGTGGACGGCGGCCTTGCTCGCCGAGTACAGCGCCGTGCCGGGGACCCCGCGGTGCAGGCCGAACGAGGCGTTGATGACGATCGCCGCGTGCGCGGGCAACAGCGGCAGGGTCTTCTGGATGGTGAAGAACGCAGCCTTGACGTTGGCGGCGATCACCTCGTCGAACAGCGCGCCGGTCACCTGATCGATCGGCTGGAACGAGCCGATGCCCGCATTGGCGAAGACCACGTCGAGGCGGCCGAAGCGGTCGGTCAGCGTCGCGGCGAGGGTGTCCAGGTCGTCGAGATCGGTGACATCACCCGCGATCCCGTGCGCCCCCGTCCCGAGCTCGGCCACCGCCGCGTCCAGCCGGGCCTTGTCGCGCCCGGTCACCACGACCTCGGCCCCTTCGGCGAGCAGCCGGTGCGCGGTCGCCAGACCCATGCCGCTGGTGCCGCCGGTGATCAGCACTGTCTTGCCGTCGAATCGAGAACTGTTGTGCGTCATGGATTCAGCGTGGACCTCCCGGTACCGCAGAGACAGTGCGTAGTTGTCCGGGGTGTGACACCACCAGGCTGCCGACCTCATCGCCTCGGCATTCCGCATATCGCGTGCGTCTGCAGGGTAGTCGCTGTCCGTCGCCCCACCCGCCGCTGATTTCGGGATACCGCGCACAGCGGCGTCCTGCGATTTCGATACCTCCGGTTCCGAGGTGACCGCCGTCGCGGATCAGGCGGATGCGGTCAACCGCAGGCGCGGCAGGTGGGCGAGACGGTCGACGGTGTCGGTGCCCGGCTTCGGGTTGTAGAGCACGACAGACCAATTCGGCTGATCGGCGACGGTCAGCGTGGTCGCGTCGAAGTACAGCTCGCCGACCTCGGGATGCCGCAGAGCATTGACCGCCTGGACCGGGACGTCCACCTCATGCCGCTCCCACAGCCGCGCGAAGTCGGGTTCAGCGGCGGCCAGTTCCCGTGCCACCCGCTGGAATTCGTCATCATGCGGGGCGAGCGCCGCATCCGCGCGATACGCCGCGACAACCCCCGGCGCCGCCGCCTCCCACAGCACGGGCAGCTCGCGATACCGCGGACTGGTGAAGAACGTGACCAGGCAATTGTGCGGTTCCCCGTCATCACACCCGAACACCCGCCCAGCCACCACATTGAACGCCAGAATGTTCCAGTACCGATCCCGCACCACCGCGGGCCCCCGCTCCCACCCATCGAGCAACTGCCGGATCTCCACGGTCACCTCGGTCCCCGCCGCAGCACGCGGCGGCGGCGGATTGAGCCCGGCGAGCAAATACAGATGCCCCCGCTCAGGTTCGCTCAGCAGCAGCACCTTCGCCACCGCATCGAGCACGTCCCCCGACACCGTGATGTCACGCCCTTGCTCGAGCCACGTGTACCAAGACACCCCCACCCCCGCCAACATCGCGACCTCTTCACGCCGCAACCCCGGAGTCCGCCGACGACCCGCCGCGGGCAGACCGACGTCCGCCGGCCCGACCCGCTCCCGCCGCGACCGCAGGAAATCACGGAGTTGCTCACGACGGTGGACGGACGCAGCACTGGCCATCCCTCCACGCTAACCGCGCCGCCGGAAGTCCGGCGACCTGGTGCGGCGGAGGCGAGATCGCCCGGCGCTGCAATCGCCAAGGCCATGGAGGCCGCCACGCCCGGCAGTCACACCCACCACACCACTTTCGTGGACAACAACGGCGAGAACACTCACTACCCACGCCCCGAACGTGACTCGAGCCACGGAATCAATTGGTAGCCAACGCAGCTGATCCACGACGCCGGAAGGAGTGATAGCCGCACGTCCATGATGTGATACTAGGATGTTTGGGCGTGGTTTTGGTTGCGATTCATAGAACATATGCGGGTGAATCTAGATGCGCACGCCAAACGCGCCCAAGAGCTGGCCCTGACACTCGGGGTACGTTCTCCTCGCGTAAAGCGAGGGAAGCTGTCGGAAAGTCTTTTGCCCGAGGGTATTTGGACACGAACTGCGGTCTACCGCCCGTACATCGCCATCACCCCGGCATTCGGCAACCTGACTACGGCTGAGCAGGACAGCGAGTTGGCGCAGGCTGTCGTACTAGCTGACTTGATCGAATCCGGCACGCCGAAGCTGCTGTGCATCGCGTCGATCGGAAGTGTCGCCTCGATAGCCCTGGCAGGCTTTGTCACGACTGCGTTGGATGTCCCTGCGCGGCTGTGGGCTGAAGTCGCCATCACACTGTTCGTAGGTCTCTACCTCGGCATGTATCTGGTGCATATGCTGTCTTGGACGCGACGAATGTTCTACCAGGCTGACCGGAGAATTGCCGAGGTTCTGGGGGCTCCGGCGGTGACTACGAGTGTGCAAGTGTCCCGCCGGATGCGCTACAAACGGCGCGGACTGTTCGGGCTGTGGATCGGCCTCTCGATGCCTAACGAGGGCCGCAGACTCGACGCAATAGCGGACCTGGCCCCGGTCTCGTAGCTAACCGCACGGTTGTCTGGGGGGCGAGGCGATCCCGCGCGACCGCCGGCATGCAGCATCAGTCGAGGTCGGCCAGGCACCTCCGACATAGCCCGCATCGATCGACAGCGACGCCAGCGTGAACAGGGCGGTCCCGATCTAGCTACCGGATTCCCAAGTCCGATGCAAGCGGTCGAGCAGTTCGTCGGGCAGCGGCTGGATGCACCACCGGGCGGTCATGCCGCGCTCGTAGTAGCAGCCCAGGTCGAGATCACCTCCGCTGGTGAGCGGTTCGACACTGGGCCGACGAGCCTGGTGGTGGTGATCTCGGTGATGGCCAGGGCAGGGGCGGGTCAATTTCGTGCACATTCAGTAGAGCAACCCAGATGCATGACTATGCACCATCCACACAATCATGGCGTAGCGCCCGAGTAAGAGATCACCGAGGAGGCAGCTCCCTCAGGAGCCGGATTACGTCCTCGATCTCGTCTATGGCTCCCCGGGCCTGCCCTGGACTTATGATGGCATGCTTGCCGTGAACGATCAGATTCCTATACCTTCGTAACCGGTCGATTTGCTGCACTATCGGTGTGCCCAGGGCTCCGATGACCTCAGGATCGTGCATAATCTGAACGAATGGCCGCCGGGCCAGGTCGGGGGCAGTGAAACCGCGAACGAATGATTCCAGCTCCGACCATCTCATGACGAACCGGCCGACCAGGGTGATGAAATTAGCCGGGTCACCTTCGAAATCGGAATGAGTCGCATGACTGTCTGCGAGAGAAGAGGAGTCACGATCTCTCAGCGCAAGCATAGTCTCGTATCGCTTGCTGTCCGCCGCGAGGGTCGCGTCGATAATCTGTTCCGACAGCGAGCGTGACTCAAGGTTGCCGTGTAGAGATTCCACAAAAGGCTCAAGCTTCGCAGGGTTGTCGATCTCGATTCTCGTCAAGTATTCGAATAATTCATCGACTCGGCCGAGCCCATCCTTACCCACTGATCGGTCGTTGGTCTGCTGAAACTGGGCAATGAGATGCGCAGCGAGCTCGTAGTGGTTCCGAAACGGTCGCCCTTTCTGTGAGATTCGTCGGTCTGCGGCTTTCTGCAAGCGCTCAAGGGCAATTTCGCCGGAATGAACCAAACCATTGAGCTGGTCGATCAACGCACGTTCGTCATCGGAGGCTGAGTCGCCCTCACGGAGCGGCTTGTATACGAGGTCGTGTTCGACCTCCGACCATGCGTGCATCAGTACCGACGCCACTTGGATCTCGATGCGGGCAATCGCGTAGCGTGCTTGGGCCGCAGGCAGTTGATCGTCGTTCATTCTGACCCGGTAATGACTTGCTGTATATCCCGGAAAACGCTTTCTGTACGTGGATGCGTCGTTGCTCCGCTCACTGGCAACCGCTTTGCTGTGTCCCGCATCGTCGGTCGACTTTTCACCGTCTTCGCTTCCAGGGATGTCTTTTCTGGGTTCAAGCGGTGTAAACAGTCTGTTGATCGCCCTGTCGACTTCGTCGCGCTCCCCGGGAAAGTAGAGCGCAACCCGTACACCCGCCAAATCGACGATGTCCTCCACGATCTCATCGACAGAACCGTAGGGTGATTCGATATGGCGCTGCCGACACTTTCGCTCCAACCGGTCTACTGCCTTCGGTCGGTGAGTGACAATCGCGCGGATACCGGTCGCGTCCAAATCTGCCTTGAGCATGCCCGCGGCGATGCGTGAACTCATCTCATAGAAGTCGTATTCTCTGACATATCGGCTGACGAACTCCTCGATAACGTCCACCGCAAACCCTCCACCATGTCGCTCAACTGTGTCAGCATAGGACTGGGCGATCGCAACAACCCCGTACCTCAGGCCAATCATTATGCAGCACAACAGGGTAGACATGCCGATAGCGGCGATAACCTCCGGAATCTTGTATGTTGGCCCACCGTCGACCTGCCCGAGTGGGGTCGATCGCCCTCTCCGGGCGTCGCCTGGAGGTGTCGCACTGTCGGCGCCCGCGACTCAAGGAATGACAGCCGCTGTCCACAGATCTCCACCGTCCCGGGCAGTGAGTGTGCAACCGACTTGTCACGGTGGCGAGCAAGGCCGACTCTGCACTCCTAGGGCCTGGGGCAGCCCGTGCACTGCGGTGGCACTCACTGCTGTCGGCCGATGTCTCCGCCCCGACCGGCACCAGCGCGCGACACGCCACACGATCACCAACGTAAGAGTTGAGATTACCGCGCTAACTGAGCCAGATCCAGTGAGCAATAATGCCGCTGCTGGTATTCGCCACCTGGTAGCCCAGAGGGGAATTCGGTGGAGGGACGGCAGGTTGGAGTCCTAGGATGGCCCGATGTCCGCCGTGCCGGTCTCGCCCACGCCCAAGCCGTACGGCTCGGCCAAGGATCTGCCCAGTTACCGTGAGCTGTCGCAGCAGATCAAGGTGTTGGGGTCGATCACCCGTTTTGCTATGCGTGCCCAGCGCAAGCAGATCCTGGCGATCCGCCACGATCTGGACCGCTTGGTCACGGTGGTCGATGAGTTCTATGACCGTCTCGGCGTGCGACAGTGGATCTTCCACGACCTGCTCAATGTCGCGGAGCTGGAAACGATCCTGGCCCAGACTGCGACCGCCGAGGCTGCTGAACAGCGACTGATCGAGCTTTACCGCGACCGCGACACCCTCTCCTTGTGGATTCTGCGGTTGAACGCCCACCACGGCCTGAAGGTGCGCCGCCGTCAGATCCAGCGTGCCTTCCAGCACTACTTCGCTGATGAGTTTGACAGTGCCACCTTGCAATTGATCGCGGTCATGGATGGCTTTGTCAACGACTTTCAGCCTGCGGCGCGTCGAGGTCTGGCCGCACGTGAGCCGGCGGAGATGGCGGCGTGGGACTCGGTGGTCGGCCACCACCTCGGGCTCACCCACGCGATGAAAGCATTTCGCAAGACGTTCAGGAAGCGTGTCGACGAGGAGGTCTTCGAGGTCCATCGTCACGGTATGGTGCACGGCTCGATCGTCAACTTCGACAACGTCGTTGTCGCGACCAAGGCGTGGTGCATGCTGTTCGCAGTCGCGGATTGGGCCCGCGCCACGACCAAGGCCGCCGCACCCGCGCTACCGGAACCGAGTTGGGGCACGCTCTGGCCGCAGATCCTGCAGCACTACGCCCAGCTACGGTTCCGTGACGAGTTCGTGCCTTCGCAGCTGCTGCCCGGCGATCCCGGTTTCGACGACCAGGACATTGTGGTGAGGGCGACAGCTTTCCTAGAAGCTTGGCAACACCAGCGCTGGGGTCTGGTCGCTGGGTTCGCACCGCTCCCGGCGGCCGGTCAAGCCAAGCGATCAGCGGTGCAGGCTAAGGCTATGCTGGAACACCAGGAACTGGGCACGTTCACGATCTCGCGAGTCTGTTTCGATGTCGCCTGCGCCGCGCAAATTCATGCCCAGGCCGAGTTGGACGGCATCCCTGGCGAGATCATTTTTCGCATGGTGTCCTACAGACGGGCTGGCGGGCTCGGTATCCCCGGCGAGCCTGAGGTCGACTGGCTGCTGGCTACCTGGACGGCGCCCAGGCTCGTCAATTCCGGCCTTGCCGAATAGCGCGCCCTGCAAGGGCAGATCCATACCGACTATGGTGGGGAGCGATGTGGTTGAGACCGATCCGCGGACGGAAGGGGCGACATCATTGTCTCGCTCCGGTGTGCGGCCTTGGGAGTATGTAGGCAACATTCCCGCCGCCAGCATCGCGACCTGTTCGCGCCGCAGTCCCGGCATTCGCCGTCAGCCCGCCGCGGGCAGGCCGACGTCCGTGGGTCCGAGCTGTTCCCGCAGCCCGCGCAGGAAGTCGCGGAGCTGCTCACGGCGGTTGACGGACGCTGCACTGGCCATCCCCTACGCTAACCACGCCGCCACGGTCACGGCGACCAGCGGCGGCCCGGAACCTTCCCGTCATCGACACCTTTGTCCGACTGGTCGGCAGGTGGCAAGCCTGCGTACTGGATGTCAGGTCTGGCAGACCCAACGGGCGACGACCGCATCGCCGCCCAATGACGCGAGTGCCATGCCTTCCGTTGATGTCCGGTTTGTTGCCCGCGCCCACGACCACTGACCGCTGGATGTGTGCGCAGCGGCTATACACCAGCCGCTGGAGGCGTCGACATAGGCGAAGCAGTCGGACTCACCGCATTCCTCGACCGCCGTCGCTTCGGCACCGGCCTGCGAATCGAAGTCCGCTGCGTAGCCGTGGTGTCCGGTGGATGGCGAAATGGCGATAGATGCCCACCGGTCCGCCGATGCACCGGCCGGAGCAGCCGTGATCGCCATGCCGGCGCCCGCAGCGGCGATGACGGCCGAATGAACGATCAGGGCGAACTTGTACCGCATGACGAGCTCCTCGATGTTCTTCGCTTCGCGTGTCCTGACCGTATGGTCCAACACCAGAGAATCTATCGGGCGGTGCCTATCGAGTCCCAACGAAATCCTTTTAACCACAGATCATTTGGCTATCGGAACAGTGTGGCGGCGGGCCGCGCGGCCAGCGGCCCGGCTCGCCGCCAGGTGGAATGGCCTGACTATTCGGTGTCGCGGCTGGTGAAGTCGAAGGAGTCGCCGTCGATGCCCCAGGAGATGATGCGTTCGGGGTGGATGCGGAGGATCACGCGTTCCTGGTGTGGGAACGGGGGCTCCTCGTCGGCGAGGGTTTCCGCCTTGCCGCGGACCTCGATGCCGCGAATTACGTAGGGCTCCAGGGAAACCTGTTGGTCGATGACGAACGACACGCGGCTGCCCGCCTCGACATTGCGGTACTTGCGACTGGTGCGCATCCGCATGCCGCCGATGTCGATGGTGCCGTCGGGGTTCAGTCGGTAGTTGGTCGGGTTGTTCTGCACGACGCCGTCGGGGGACACCGTGGCGAGTCGGCCGATCCCGGCCTCGGCGAGGAACTGCTGTTCATTGGTGGTGAAGGACATGTCGGTGACTCCTCGGTGACGGGGTGGGTTCAGAACAGGATGATCGCGGCGCACAGGGCGGCGATGGCGACGAACTGGAGGGTGACGCGGTACTTCAGGATGCTGTCCCACTTGTCCTGCAGCGCACGGGCATCGGCGGGGATGACGCCGCTGAGCGCGGCGGCGGTCTGTCGGGTGTTGATCGGCTTGGCGACGCGGACGTAGAAGGCGAGCCAGGTCAGCAGTGCGGCGACCGCGATCCCCGCCGCGATCGCGGCGCCGGTCTGCCCG
This sequence comes from Nocardia sp. NPDC058244, assembly GCF_042882065.1. NCBI lineage: Bacteria > Bacillati > Actinomycetota > Actinomycetes > Mycobacteriales > Nocardiaceae > Nocardia > Nocardia sp. NPDC058244. The sequence continues at coordinate 205,943 of NZ_JBHVWX010000006.1, forward strand.
GCCAGCACCGCGATCAGCAGTGTGAGCACCGCGGTCACCACGCCGCTCACGCCGACGATCGGCATGCGCTTGTCGCCGTAGTAGTGGCCCCACCCCGCGCTCACGGTCACGGTCGCGTCGTCGAGCTTGCGGTAGACCGACCGCATGATCACGGCCCCGCAGACATCGGTGCCGTAGACGACGGCATTGGCGAGAACGGCGGCGGTGGCGATGATCTGGCCGGTGACAACGAGCATTTCCTGGCTCCCTCTTCGTGATATCTAGCATCGCTAGAAGCTGGAGCAAAGATAGCATCCGATCGCTAGCATGTCTAGCGGTGCTAGATTCTGGAGCGCGGCCGAGCTGCCGTGTGGAGTCGGTGGACGGGCTTACGCTGAGCAGGTGTCGGTGCTACCTCTGATCTTCACCGCGGGCTGGGCCAGCGGGATCAACGCGTACGCGGTGGTGTTCCTGCTCGGGGTCTTCGGGCGGATCGGCTGGGCCGAGGACGTGCCGCCGGGACTCGAGCGCACCGATGTGCTGGTCGCGGCGGCCGTGCTGTTCGTCATCGAGGCGGTCGCCGACAAGATCCCGTATCTGGATTCGTTCTGGGACGCCGTGCACACCGTGGTGCGGCCAGCGTCCGGGGCGGTGGTGGCGGCTCTCATCGCCGGGCAGGACGATTCGCTGCCGACGATGTTCGCGGCGGCGGTCGGCGGGACCACGGCCCTGGCCAGCCATATCGTCAAAGCCGGTACTCGGATGGCGATCAACACCTCTCCGGAACCGGTCACCAATATCGCGGTGAGTACCGCGGAGGATCTGGGCGTCGGCGCCGTCGTCACGCTCGCGGTGTTCTTCCCGATACTGGCCGCGGTGATCGCCGCCGTCTCGCTGGCGATCGGGTTGTGGGTGGTCTACGCCTGCGCCAGCCGCATCCGCCGCTACCTGCGCAGGCGACGCGAACGCCGCGCCGCCCGCCGAGGCGAGCTGGGCGCGGCGCTCGAGTAGGTCAGCGCACCTGTGGTGCGACCTTGGTGCCGAGTAGGTCGATGCTGTGCAGCACCTGTTCCGGCGGGAGGGTGCCGACGCTGGTGTGCAGCATGAACCGGTCCAGGCCGAGGGTGTCGCGGACCTCGGCGATCTTGCCCGCCACGTAGTCCGGCGTGCCGACGAACAGCGAACCGCTCTGCGAGCGCAGGGCGTCGAACTGCTCGCGGGTCATCGGGCCCCAGCCGCGTTCGCGGCCGATGGTCGACATGGCCAGCGCGTACGGCGCGTAGAAGTCGGCCACCGCCTGCTCGTCGGTCTCGGCGACGTAGCCGTGCGCGTGCACCGCCACCGGCTGCTTCTCGTGGCCGCCCTCGGCGAGGGCCCGGTGGTACAGCTCGACCAGCGGCTTGAACCTGGCCGGCTGACCGCCGATGATCGCGATCGCCAGCGGTAGTCCGAGCAGGCCGGCCCGGATCACCGACTCCGGGCTGCCGCCGACGGCGATCCACACCGGCAGTGGCCGGTCGTCGGTGCGCGGATAGACGGTGGCGTCGCGCAGCGGCGCGCGGAAACGGCCCGACCAGGTCACCGGCTCGTCCGCGCGCAGGCGCAGCAGCAGGGCCAGCTTCTCCTCGAAGAGGTCGTCGTAGTCGGCGAGGTCGTAGCCGAACAGCGGGAACGACTCGGTGAACGACCCGCGCCCGGCCATCAGCTCGGCCCGGCCGTTCGACAGCCCGTCCAGGGTCGCGAAGTCCTGGTACACCCGGACCGGGTCGTCGGAGCTGAGGACGGTCACCGCGCTGGTCAGCTGGATGCGTTCGGTGCGCGCCGCCGCGGCCGCCAGGACGACGGCGGGCGAGGAGGCCGCGAAATCCTTGCGGTGGTGCTCGCCGACGCCGTAGACGTCCAGGCCCGCCGCCTCGGTGGCGACGGCCTCGTCGACGACCTGGCGCAGCCGCTCGGCGGCGGTCGGCGCGGGCCGGTCGCCGGTGGGGTACAGCTCGGCGAAGGTGGTGAGCCCCAGTTCCATGTGAACCTCGTTTTCGGGATGCGGTCTGCTCCGGTCATCTCCTAAACGGACCGTAGTCCGGCGAAATTCCCCGCCGTTACGGATGGATGCAGATTATCTATGACAAAACTATAGTGGCCGGTATGACCGCCCTCGCGACGACGCGCGCCGAACCCGACCTGTCCTTCCTGCTCGACCGCACGAGTCACGTGCTGCGCACCCAGATGGCGGCGGCGCTGGCCGAGATCGGGCTGACGGCCCGCATGCACTGCGTGCTGGTGCACGCGCTCGAGGCCGAGCGCACCCAGGCGCAGCTCGCCGAGCTCGGCGACATGGACAAGACGACCATGGTCGTCACCGTCGACGCGCTGGAGAAGGCGGGCCTGGCCGAGCGCAAGCCGTCGAGCACCGACCGTCGCGCGCGGATCATCGGGGTGACGCCGGAGGGGGCGAAGCTCGCCGCGCGCAGCACCGAGATCGTGGACGGCGTGCACCAGGCGGCGCTCGGTTCGCTGCCGAAGGTGGAGCGGGAAACTCTGGTTCGCGCATTGAATCTGCTGGTGGAGGGGCGGTTGTCGACCGTGGTAGAGGCGGCACCTGCGCGTCGCGCGCGGCAATAGTCCGTTATAGATTGTCTGCAACGAAACTATCTAGTACGGTCATTTCATGACCTCTTCTCAGCGCATCGCGCTCGCGGTGCTGTCGGCGGCGACGCTGATGACCATCCTCGACGGCAGCATCGTCACCGTCGCCATGCCCGCGATCCAGGCGGACCTCGGCTTCACCTCCGCGGGCCTGAGCTGGACCGTCAACGCCTACCTGATCGCCTTCGGCGGACTGCTCCTGCTGGCCGGACGGCTGGGCGATCTGGTCGGCCGCAAGACGATGTTCCTCACCGGCACCGTCGTTTTCACGGCGGCCTCGCTGCTGGCCGGTGCCGCGGGCACCCCGGCGATGCTGGTGGCAGCGCGCTTCCTGCAGGGCCTCGGCAGTGCTCTGGCCGCGTCGGTGGTGCTCGGCATCCTGGTCACGATCTTTCCCGGTCCGCGCGAACGGGCCACGGCCATCGGCATTTTCAGCTTCACCGGGGCGGCGGGCGCGTCGATCGGGCAGGTGCTGGGGGGAGTGCTCACCGATGCGCTGAACTGGCACTGGATCTTCCTGATCAATGTGCCGATCGGGGTGGTGACCGTTCTGGTCGCCGTCACGGCGCTCCCGGCCGACCGCGGTCTGGGCTGGGGCGCGGGCGCCGATGTGCTCGGGGCGGTCCTGGTCACGGCCGGGCTGATGCTCGGTATCTACACCATCGTGGAAGTCGAGCGGTACGGCTGGGTGTCGCCGCACACCCTGGGGCTCGGCGCGGTGTCCGGCGCGCTGCTCGCGGCCTTCGTCGCCCGCCAGGCCACCGCGCGCCGGCCATTGCTGCCGCTGCGGATCTTCCGCTCCCGCAGCGTGTCCGGTGCCAATATGGTGCAGATGCTCACGCTCTCGGCGATGTTCGCCTTCCAGATCATCGTCGCGCTCTACCTGCAGAAGGTGCTGGGCTACAACGCCTTGCAGACCGGGTTGGCCATGCTGCCCGCCGCCCTCGCCATCGGCGGGGTGTCGCTGTTCGCCTCGGCCCGGCTGATCACCCGCTTCGGCGAACGGACCGTGCTCATCGCGGGACTGGTCCTGCTGCTGATCGGCATGTCGTGGCTGATGCGGCTGCCCGTCGACGCGGACTACGTCACCGATCTGCTGCCGATGATGGTGCTGATCGCCGGCGGCGGGCTGGTGCTGCCTGCGCTCACCGCGCTGGGCATGTCGGGTGCCTCGGCCGACGACGCCGGGCTCGCCTCCGGCCTGTTCAACACCACCCAGCAGGTCGGGATGGCGGTCGGGGTCGCGGTCCTGTCCACTCTCGCCGCCACCAGGACCGGCACCGAACTTGCCACGGGCGCAACCGAAGCCGTCGCGTTGACCGATGGCTATCGCCTCGCGTTCACCGTCGCGGCCGGTCTGCTGGCGGCGGCGTTGCTGGTCAGCGTGACGGTGCTGCGCCGACCGGGGACCACCGCCGAGGCGGCCACGGCGGACGCGGTCCCCGCCTTCTGAACGGCCGACCGCAGGGGTGGCGCATCGCCCCTGCGGTCCCTACCGGCGGCGCGGCGAGACCGCGCTCAGCTGGTCGTCGAACCAGCTGACGAGTTCCGGATCGTCGAGACCGTCCGCGACCAGCAGGGCCGCGGAGAGGTCGTGCGAGCGGGTGTAGGCGTTCTGCGCGGCGACGCACCGCAGCCCGGCAGCCTGCGCGGCGAGCACACCGTTGGCGGAATCCTCCACCGCGACAACGTGCTCGGGCGCGCACCTCGTCCTGGCCAGGACCTCCAGATAGACCGCCGGGCTCGGTTTGAGGTCGGGGACCTCGGTCCCGGTGACCACGACGTCGAAGACCGGGCCGAAAGCATGGCGCAGCAGGGGTTCCACCCACGCACGGGTGCCGGTGGTGGCCACGTGCAGCGCGATACCGCGGGCGGCGAGCCGCTCGATCAGCTCCCTGGCGCCGGGCCTCGGCTGGATCCGCCCGTCCTCGACCAGGCTCCGCATGATCCGGGTCTTGATGGGGTGCAATCGTTCCGCGAGTTCCCCGGCCTGGGCGGGTGCGCGGCCGGTGCTCTCGAACCAGTGGGTCATCCGCTGGGTGCCGCCGGCGATCCGCAGCAGGTCGCCGTAGCGGTCGACATCCCAGCGGTCGGGGAGCCCGGCCTCGGCGAAGGCCGCGTTGAACGCCACCCGGTGCCCGTCGCGTTCGCTGTCGACCAGGGTGCCGTCGACATCGAAGATCACCGCGTCCAGGCGGGTCATCGGGCACCGTCCAGGTAGTCGCGGATCCGGGTGAGCACCGTCGACACGGTGAGGCCGTGGTGGGCCATGACCTCGGCGCCGGGACCGCTGTGCCCGAACGCGTCGATGCCGATCGCCAGGTCGACCACGCCCACCCAGCCCGTGGTGCTGCCCGCCTCGATGCTGACGGTCCGGGCCGTGGGATCGGGGGAGTAGCGCGTGCGATCCAGCACCGACATCACCCGCACGACGTAGCCGTCGGCCCGGAGCTCGTCGGCGACCGCCGCCGCCAGCGAGACCTCCGAGCCGGTGGCGACGATATCGACCAGGTGGCGTCCCTCGGTGACGAGCGGGTCGGTGGTCTCGCTCGTAGAACCGTCGGCGGCAAGTTCGCGGGTGCCGCGATCGGTGGTGTGTTGCGGCAGAGACTGTCTGGACAGGATCAGGGCGGTCGGGCCGTCGGTGCGGCGCAGTGCCAGTTCCCACGCGAGCGCGGTCTCGGCATCGTCGGCCGGGCGCAGGACCTGGAGGCCGGGGATCAGGCGCAGCGACTCGATGTGCTCGACGGGCTGGTGCGTCGGCCCGTCCTCGCCGACCGCGATCGAATCGTGGGTGAGCACGTAGATCACCGGTTGGCCCATCAGCGCCGACAGGCGCAGCGCGGGTCGCAGATAGTCGGCGAAGACCAGGAATGTGCTGCCGAACACCCGGAACCCGCCGTGCAGGCTGATCCCGTTGAGGACGGCGGCCATGCCGAACTCGCGGATGCCGAACGCGATCGCGCGGTGCGCGTAGTCGTCCCGGCCCAGCACCGGACCGAACGCGGTGCCGGTCGATCCCGCGAGGTCGGCCGAGCCGCCCACCAGTTCCGGCAGGATCGGCCGCAGGGCGTCCAGGCAGGCTTGCGAGGACTGCCGGGTCGCGCGCGGCGCGTCCCCGACGATGCCGGACAGCGCGTCGGCGAGTCCGGCGGGCAGGGCGCGCGCGCCGGCCCGCGTGAACTCGTCGGCGCGTTCCGGTGCGGCAGAGACGAACGCGGTGAACCGAACGAGCCAGTCGGCCCGGTCCTCGGCGCCGATCTCGGTGAGCACCGCGCACGTCGCGGCGACCTGCTCGGGGACCGCGAACGCCGGATAGGTCCATCCGGCACCCGCTTTGGCCCGGGTGAGCTGATCCGCGCCCAGCGGTGCGCCGTGTGCCTTCGCGGTGCCCGCCACGTCGGGCGCGCCGTGTCCGATCACCGTCCGGACGGCCAGGAAACTCGGGCGTGGATCGTCTTTCGCCCGGGTGAGGGCCGCGTCGATCGCGGCGATGTCGGTGCCGCCGGCCACCGTCGCGGTGTGCCAGCCGTAGGCGGCGAAGCGGGCGAGCTGGTCGTCGCCGCAGGACCGGTCGACGGCGCCGTCGATGGTGATGGCGTTGTCGTCCCACAGCACGATCAACCGGCCCAGCCGCAGCTGCCCGGCGATCGAGGCCGCCTCGTGGCTGACACCTTCCATCAGACAGCCGTCGCCGACGATCGCGTAGGTGCGGTGGTCGGTGATCTCCGGGTAGCGGGCGTGCGTCATCCGCTCCGCCAGTGCCATGCCGACGGCCATCGCCAGGCCCTGACCGAGCGGACCCGTCGTGCACTCGACGCCCGGCGTCTCGCCGTACTCGGGATGACCCGGTGTCAGCGACCCCAGCTGGCGGAACCGGCGCAGCTCCTCGGTGGGCAGGTCGTAGCCGAACAGGTGCAGCAGCCCGTACAGCAGCGCCGAACCGTGCCCGGCGGACAGGACGAACCGGTCCCGATCGGCCCAGGCCGGGTCGGCCGGATCATGGCGCAGATGTCTGCTCCACAACGTCCACGCCATCGGCGCCGCCCCCATCGGCATCCCCGGATGTCCCGAGTTCGCGGCCTCGACCATGTCGGCGGCGAGGAAGCGCAGGGTGTCGACGGCGAGCTGATCGGTGTCGACAGCGGACGCGGCGAGTGGCCGATGGACAGTGGATTCCGGCATGGCGGCGCCTTTCGATCGGGTCCGTCCATCCGACCGCACGCGGGTCGCGCGGCCTTCCCCCGCGCGGGTGGCCGCACGGGTGATTTCTCGCCGATTGCCGTGAGCCCCCGCCGTTTTCCGCCGTACTGTGGCGGTATGCCGGAGCCGCCGCCCCCGTTACGGCTGGTGCTCGTCGACGACCACGAGATGGTCCTGCGCGGGCTCGACGCGATGCTCGGCCACTTCCCCGACGAGGTCGCGATCGTCGGCCAGTCGACCACCGACACCGCGGCCCTGCGGCTGATCGACGAGCACCGGCCCGACATCGTCCTGTGCGACGTCCGGATCGGCAAGGCCAGCGGTCTGGATCTGTGCAGGCAGATCACCGAACGCTATCCGGTGACGCGGGTCGTGGTGCTCACCGTCTACGACGACGAGCACTACCTCTACCAGGCGCTGCGCGCGGGCGCGGCCGGGTATGTCCTCAAGCGGGTGGACGGGCGCGAACTCGTCGCCCACCTGCGCCGGGCCGCCGACGGCGAGACCGTCATCGATCCCGCCCTGGCCGGCCGGGTCGCCCTGGCCGCCGCCCGGCTCGACGCCGGGCAGTTCTGGTCGGGTGCGCATCTCGGGCTCACCCAGCGCGAGTCGGAGGTCCTGGGACTGCTGGTCTCCGGGCACTCCAACCGCGCGGTGGCGGGCAAGCTGGTGGTCAGCGAGGACACGGTGAAGACCCACATCCGCGGGCTGTATCGCAAACTGGGCGTGTCCGATCGGAGCGGGGCGATCGCGGTCGCGTTGCGGGAGGGGCTGTTCCGGTGACCGGCGTCGCGCCGAGCGCCGCGCAGCTGGCCCCGCTGCTCGCGGCCGACGGGGTGCTGCTGTACGCGGTCGACGGGCAGGACCTCACCGTGGTCGACCTCTGGCCCGCCCATCCGTCGGCGGGCGCGCTGACCCTGCAGGTCGGATTCGGTGTGACCGGACTGGTCGCCCGGACCGGAACGCCGGTGCTGCTCGATCGGGATTCGCCGCGTAATGCGATGCACCGCAGCCTGTTACGCCTGGACCCCGACCGGACCATCGCCCGGATGTGCCTGCCGCTGCGCGGCATCGACGACTCGGTGGTGGGAGTCCTCGCCGCCCATCGGGATCCGGCGACACCGTTCGGCCCGGCCGACCTCGCGCGGGCGGAAGGCTACGCCGGCGTGCTCGGTCTGTCGTTGCACGCGCACCGGTTGTGGCGCACCGTCACCCGGCATCGCACCGAACGGGATCGCCTGGTCGAACAGGCGATCTCGGCGCAGGAGGCCGAGCGCAGGCGGATCGCGTTCGACCTGCACGACGGGGTGACCACCGCGCTCGCGTCGATGTCGTTCCACCTGTCCGCGGCCGACCTGACCGTCTCCGAACTCGCCGACCACGTCGCCGCGGGCGACGAGTCGGGCCTGCGGGCGCTGGAGCGGGCCCGCGCCGAACTGGTCGGCGCCCGGACCCTGGCCGACTACGCCTACAACGAGACCAGGGCGGCGATCTCAGGCCTGCACAGCCTCGTCCTCGACGACCTGGGCCTGGTCGCCGCGCTCGAATCGCTGGTCCGCACCGCGAGCACCGGCGGTGGCCCGGCGATCGAATTCCTCGTCGACCCGGCCGCCGCCGTCGGCGACATCCCCGAGCACGCGGCCGCCGCCCTGTACCGGATCGCGCAGGAGGCGCTGGTGAACGCGGTCAAGCACGCGGGCGCGAGCCGGATCGTGCTGTCGCTGCGCCGGGTCGGCGACTCGGTGGTGCTGGGGTGCTCCGACGACGGCGCGGGGTTCGACCCCGCCGCGCGCCGGGCCGAACGGTCCGCCGACGCCGACCAGCACTTCGGGCTGAGCTCGCTCGCCGAACGCTGCGCCGTCATCGAGGCCTCGCTGCGCATCGAGTCGCTGCTGGGGCGCGGCACGATCGTGCTGGTCGAGCTGCCGATCCGGTAGTCAGCGGGTCGCGTCGGCGGCGCTGCGGCAGTTCGCCAGCAGCACCCGCTGGGCGTCGGCCACCGTGGCCGGCGCCCCGGCCCACGTGCGCAAGGCGGCGCTGACCAGCGCCCGCCCGAACGAGAACGTGACCGACCACGGCCGGTCGCCCCTGGCGTGCAGCGCGCGCAGGTAGTCGCAGACCCGCTCGGTCGGCTGACCACCGGAGAGGAAGGCGATGCCGGGAACCGCGGCGGGCACGGTGTCGCGCAGGACCGCGAACGTCGCCGCCACCACCTCGTCGGCGGGTGCGGGCGCGGCGTCGAGTCCCGGCGTCACGAAGTTCGGTTTGAGCACGATGCCGGTCGGGTCGACCCCGGCGGCGTCGAGGGCGGCGAACAGCGAGCGCAGGGCGAGCCGGGTGGCCTGGGCGGACGCGGCCAGATCGTGCTCGCCGGTGCACAGCACCTCCGGCTCGACGATCGGCACGATGCCGTGCTCCTGACACAGCGCGGCGTAGCGCGCCAGCGCGTGGCCGTTGGCGTGGGCGGCGTAGGGCGTGATCGTCCGCACGTCGAATACGGCCCGCCACTTGGCGAAGGCGGCCCCGCGCTCGGCATAGGACGCCAGCCGGGCGCCGAGCCCGTCGAGTCCCTCGGTGACCAGCGCGCCCGCCTGCCCGGGCAGGGCGGTGGTGCCGGTGTCGACCTTGATGCCGGGCAGCAGGCCGAGGTCGCGGGCCGCGACGGGGAAGGGGCGGCCGTCGGCGAGATCCTGGCCGAAGGTCTCGTCGCACAGGATGATTCCGCTGACCCGATCCGCCAGCCCGTCGGCGGTGAGCAGCAGGGCGCGATAGTCGCGCCGGGCGGTCGCGCTCGCGGGGACGCCCGCCTGTTCCAGGCGGGCGGACATGGTCGTGATCGACTCGTCGGCGGCGAGAATGCCGCGGCCGCCGCCGGTCAGCTGCTGGGCGACGGCGGCGAGGGACGGGGCGGGAAGTGTCGTCATGGTGACAGCGTGCGAGCGCGGCGGTCGCCCGTCCTCACCCCTGCGGGCGAAACCGGGTGTGAACCGCCGCGTTGACAACCGCCGTGAAACTGGGAAGCCTGAGGTCATCCAGTCCGATCGCAGTGCCGCGGCACGGGAAGAAGCCGGTGATGACCTCGATCGACGACCCCACCGACGACCTGTCGGTCACCCCACCCAAGACCTGGGCGGCCGGCGTTCCCGGGGTGGTCCACGCGCTCGAGTACTCGCTGTCGCAGACCTCGGCCGCACGCACCGCGCTGACGCTGCTCAACGTCAATCAGGCCGCGGGGTTCGACTGCCCCGGCTGCGCGTGGCCGGAGCCGAAGCACCGGCACAAGAACGAGTACTGCGAGAACGGCGCCAAGCACGTCAGCGACGAGGCGACCACCCGCCGGGTCACCCGCGAGTTCTTCGCCGGCCACACCGTCGACGAACTCGACGCCACCTCCGACTACTGGCTCAACCAGCAGGGCAGGCTGACCGAGCCGATGGTCAAGCGGCCCGGCGCCGCGCACTACGAGCCGATCGGCTGGGACGCCGCCCTCGACCTGATCGCCGAAACGCTGCGTGGCCTGGACTCGCCGAACGAGGCGCTGTTCTACACCTCCGGCCGCCTCAACAACGAGGCCGCGTTCCTGCTGCAGCTCTTCGCCCGCGCCTACGGCACCAACAACCTGCCCGACTGCTCCAACATGTGCCACGAGTCCAGTGGTTCGGCGCTCAACCAGACCCTCGGGGTCGGCAAGGGCAGTGTGTCGCTGGACGACATCTACGCCGCCGACCTGATCTTCGTCGTCGGCCAGAATCCCGGCACGAACCATCCCCGGATGCTCTCGGCCCTGGAGCAGGCCAAGCGCAACGGCGCGAAGGTCGTCGCGGTCAACCCGCTGCCCGAAGCCGGGCTGATCCGGTTCAAGAACCCGCAGGTCCCGCGCGGGGTGATCGGGCGCGGCACCGCGATCGCCGATCACTTCCTGCAGATCCGGCCCGGCGGTGACCTGGCCCTGTTCCAGACCCTGAACCGGCTGCTGCTCGAAGCCGAGGACGCCGCTCCCGGCACCGTCCTCGACCACGAGTTCATTCGCGAGCAGACCCACGGCTTCGAGGATTTCGCCGCGCACGCCAGGGGAATCGGCTGGGACGACGCGCTCACGGCGACCGGTCTGACCCGGGCGGCGATCGAGGACGTGCACCGGGAAGTCCTCGGCGCGAAGAAGATCATCGTGTGCTGGGCGATGGGCCTGACCCAGCACAAGCACGGCGTGCCCACGATCCGCGAGATCGTCGACTTCCTGCTGCTGCGTGGCAATCTCGGCCGCCCCGGTGCGGGCGTGTGCCCGGTCCGCGGGCACAGCAACGTCCAGGGCGACCGCACGATGGGCATCTGGGAGCGGGTCCCGCAGTGGTTCCTCGACGCCCTCGGCACCGAGTTCGGCTTCACCCCGCCGACCGCGCACGGGCTGGACTCGGTCGACGCGATCCGTGCCATGCGCGACGGCCGGGCGAAGGTATTCGTCGGTGTCGCGGGCAATTTCGCGCGGGCGACGCCGGACAGCGCGGTCACCGAGGCGGCGCTGCGGCAGTGCGCGCTCACCGTGCAGATCTCCACCAAACTGAACCGCTCGCACACCGTGTGCGGTGCGACCGCGCTGATCCTGCCCACCCTGGGCCGCAGCGATCGCGACATCCAGGCCACCGGTGAGCAGTTCGTCACCGTGGAGGACTCGATGAGCGAGGTCCACGCCTCCCGCGGCCGCCTCGACCCGGCCTCGCCGCACTTGCTCAGCGAGGTCGCCATCATCTCCCGGCTGGCCCAGCGCACGCTCGGCACCACTCCCGCGATTCCGTGGGCGGAGTTCGAGGCCGACTACGACACCGTCCGCGACCGCATCTCCCGGGTGGTGCCCGGCTTCGAGAACTTCACCGAGCGGGTCTCCCGGCCGGGTGGGCTGCGGTTGGTCAACCCGGTCAACGAGGGCGTCTACCGCACCGCCAGCGGGAAGGCGGAGTTCACCCGCAACGACTTCACCTTCCTCGACGTGCCGCCGGGGCATCTGCTGTTGCAGTCGCTGCGCTCGCACGATCAGTGGAACACCATCCCGTACGCGAACAACGACCGCTACCGGGGCATCCACAACGCGCGCCGGGTAGTGATGGTCAACCCGGACGACCTGGCCGAGCTCGGCCTGGCCGATCGGGACGTGGTCGACCTGGTCAGCGTCTGGCACGACGGGGTCGAGCGGCGCGCCGAGAACTTCGTGGTGGTCGCCTACCCGGCCAGCCGCGGCTCGGCGGCGGCCTACTATCCGGAGACGAACGTGCTGGTCCCGCTCGACAGCGTCGCCGACATCAGCAACACCCCCACCTCGAAGGGGATCGTGGTCCGGCTCGAACCGCGACACAGCGCCGGGTAGGGGCGCTGGCTACACTCGCTGCTATGTCCGTGCGCACCCGTCAGCCACTCGTTCCCGGCACCCAGTCGCCGATCCGCGACGTCCCGCGTTCCATCGAGCGTCCCGAGTACGTGTGGAAGAAGACCGCGAACGAAGGGCGCGAGCCCTGGGTGCAGACGGCCGAGACCATCGAGAAGATGCGGATCGCGGGCAAGATCGCCGCGCAGGCCCTGGCAGAGGCGGGCAAGGCGGTCGCGCCCGGCGTCACCACCGACGAGCTGGACCGGATCGCCCACGAGTACATGTGCGACCACGGCGCCTACCCGTCGACCCTCGGCTACAAGGGCTTCTCCAAGTCCTGCTGCACCTCGCTCAACGAGGTCATCTGCCACGGCATCCCCGACTCGACCGTGATCGAGGACGGCGACATCGTCAACATCGACGTCACCGCCTTCATCCACGGCGTGCACGGCGACACCAACAAGACCTTCCTCGCCGGCGATGTCGACGAGGAGGTGCGCCTGCTGGTCGAGCGCACCGAAGAGGCCACCAACCGGGCCATCAAGGCGGTCAAGCCGGGCCGCGCGCTCAATGTGATCGGCCGGGTCATCGAGGCCTACGCCAACCGCTTCGGCTACGGCGTCGTGCGCGACTTCACCGGCCACGGCGTCGGCCCCACCTTCCACAGCGGCCTGGTCATCCTGCACTACGACCAGCCCGAGATCGACTCGGTCATCGAGCCCGGCATGACCTTCACCATCGAGCCGATGATCAACCTCGGCGGCATCGACTACGACATCTGGGACGACGGCTGGACCGTGGTCACCAAGGACCGCAAGTGGACCGCCCAGTTCGAACACACCCTGGTCGTCACCGAGACGGGCGCGGAAATCCTGACCCTGCCGTGAGTCCGGCCGCGGGTGCGCGGGACGACGCGCGCCCGCGCGGGGCGCTGCTGATCGCGGGGACGACCTCCGACGCGGGGAAAAGCGTTGTGGTGGCGGGCATCTGCCGGATGCTCGCGCGGCGTGGTGTGCGGGTGGCGCCGTTCAAGGCCCAGAACATGTCCAACAACTCCGTCGTCACCCTCGATGGCGGGGAGATCGGGCGGGCGCAGGCATTGCAGGCGCGGGCGTGTGGGCTGGAGCCGAGCGTGCGGTTCAATCCGGTGCTGCTCAAGCCCGGCAGCGATCGGCGCTCGCAGCTCGTGGTGCGCGGCAAGGCCGTCGGGACCGTCGGCGCGCGCGACTATTTCACCCGCAGGCAGCAGCTGCGCGAGGTGGTCGCGACCGAACTCGCTTCCCTGCGCGCGGAATTCGACGTGGTGATCTGCGAGGGTGCCGGGTCGCCCGCCGAGATCAATCTGCGGGCCACGGATCTGGCGAACATGGGACTGGCGCGCGCCGCCGAGCTTCCGGTGCTCGTGGTCGGTGACATCGATCGCGGGGGAGTGCTGGCCCATCTGTTCGGCACCCTGGCGGTGCTGGAACCCGAGGACCAGCAGCTCATCTCGGGTTTTCTCGTCAACAAGTTCCGTGGCGACGTGGCCCTGCTCCAGCCCGGCCTCGACCAGCTGACCGCGCTGACCGGCCGCCCCACCCTGGGGGTTCTGCCTTTCGCCGAAGACCTCTGGCTCGACGCCGAGGACTCCCTCGGCACCGTCGCGGGCACGCCCGTCGGCCGTCCCGGCCCGCCGCACGGCACCGAGTGGCTCACCGTCGCCGCCGTGCGCCTGCCGCGCATCTCCAACTCCACCGACATCGAAGCCCTCGCCTGCGAGCCCGGCGTCGCGGTCCGCTGGGCCGACGGCCCCGATCAGATCGCCACCGCCGACCTCGTGGTGGTGCCCGGCTCCAAGGCGACCGTCTCGGATCTGGAGTGGTTGCGCACCAGGGGGATCGGCGAGGCGCTGCGTGCGCGCGCGGCCGCCGGCCGCCCGATTCTCGGCATCTGCGGCGGCTATCAGATGCTCGGACGCCGGATCACCGACGGCGTGGAGTACGCGCGCCCGCCGGGTTCCGGCGAACACACCACGGCCATCGCGCCGAACGGTCGCGACGCGGATGGCGAGGACGCGGTCCAGGCGGATCAACCGCCAGGACTCGCCGCGACGAGCGAGAACCCCTGGGTCGCTGAAGGTCTCGGCTTGCTCGACCTCACCATCGAGTTCGCGAACCCCAAGATCGCGCGACAGATCTCGGGCCATGCCGACGGCATCCCCGTCACCGGCTACGAAATCCACCACGGCCGCGTCCGGCACAGCGGCGACCCCACCTGGCTGACGGTCGACGGCACCCCCGAAGGCAGTGCGCGCGAGGCGATCTGGGGCACTCACGTGCACGGGCTGCTCGAATCCGACGAGTTCCGCCGCACCTGGCTCGCCGAAGTAGCCCTGCGCGCGGGCCGCACCGGCTTCCGCGTCGCCCAGGACACCTCGGTGGCCGCCACCCGCACCGCCCAGCTCGACCTGCTGGCCGACCTGATCGAACAGCACGTCGACCTGGCCGCCCTCGACGTCCTGATCAGCCGTGGCGCGTCATCCGATCTGCCGACCGTGCGCGCCGCACTCGATCGCCCCGAGGTCGGCTGATCGTCCCCGTGTCTCCTCGACACGGCGGCTCACGATCGAGGCTCAGACTCCTCGACGGCGACGGGTCGGGCCCTGGCCAGCGCGAAGGCGGCGAGCCCGAACACCAGGGCGGGTCCGCCGAGGACGAGGACGCCGATGAGCCAGGTGAAATCGGTGGCGGCGGCCCTGGCCGATCGGTACGCGAAGCTGTCCACGCCGATATCGATGAGAACCTTCCTGGCGCTGACGGTGTCGCCTGATCGGACATCGAAGAGCCGGATCGTGTCGCCGTTCTCGACATCGGTGCCGATGCCTGCCTTGCTCCGACCGCCCATCAGCCCACTGGAGCTCTGGTCGACGTGGACCGTGACCTCCCGGCCGAACCCGAGGAGGTAGGCGGTGGCATTGATCGGCTGGGTGACCCCGAACAGCGCGCCCGCGCCGAAGAAGAGCGCACCGACGGCGCACAACACACTCTGGATGATTCGCTTCACAAGCCCCCCGTGAACGCCGATCGATCGATTCGGCCGTCATCGTACGGTGCGCGCGGCATCTCCGGGGAGGTGAACTCCGCACACCACGTCCGGCACCTCGCGTGGCCCGCCGCACGGGTCGCCGGGTGTGCGGCCGCTCTCCTCACCGCCGACGACGCCCCGCTGTGACAGGTCTGGCAATTCGGGCCCTCCGGATTGGGAAAGCCCAGGACACGGGCGAAAACAGACCGGCCGGGCGGAGCGCAACACGCTGCCGTGTTCAGCCGGGCCGTGTACCGTTCACCGGCATGAAATCTCGGCAGATCACGGTCGGTGACCGGGCCTGGACAGTGCGGGTCGACGGCCCCCAATCGCGGCACAATGTGCTGTTGCTTCCCGATGCGGACGATCCGGCCGACGTGTTCGACACCGTATGCGCGCGGCTGCACGAGTCCGATCTGCAGACCGTCGTGCTGGAGTCGGTCGAGGGGCTCGAGCCCGCGGCGATCCACGTGATTCTCGACGAGCTCGAGCTGCCCTACGCCAATGTGGCCGGGCGCGGTGCGGGCGCGGCGCTGGCCTGGCGGCTGTGCGCGGGCCGGTTCGGGCGGTTCATGAGCCTGGTCGTCGCCGATCACGGTCATCCGGCGGTGCCCGGCGCCGACGGCACCGCGCCCGACGCGGCCTGTCCGCCGCTCGAGCTGCCGGTCACCATGCTGGTCACCAAGAGCCTGCCGCGCGCCGTCGCCGACGCGTCCGGCCGCTACGTGTACGGCGAGTTCCGGGTGGTGCCGGTCGAGGTCGACAACATCGCCACCGAGGGCGCCCACGAGCTGGCCACCGAGATCGTCCTGCGCACCAGCCTCTGGTGAGCAGCAGGCCGGGACCACCAGGTCCCGGCCCGCCACCCGCTAGTTCTTGCGGTAGGCCGCCAGCCAGTCCAGCCAGCTGTCGGTTTCGGCGAAAGCGTTGGCGCGCACCGCTTCCGAGGACAGGAACACGTCGTGGCGGGCGCCGTCGATCGGCACGATCGTGGTGCGCTCGCCCAGGCAACCCGCCCAGCGCTGGATCTGCTTGACGTCGAGCACGGCATCGGCCACGTCGACGGCGGGGCTGTGCGCGCGGGCGAACTTGGTCAGCCGCGAGCGCAGGATCAGCGCGGGCACCCCGATCGCCAGCCCCTGGTGCAGGCGGGCCTGGCCACGCCGGATGGCTCGCAGCCAGCCCAGCCGCACCGGCTCGCCGCTGAGCGGCTTCCAGTCCAGGTTGTAGTCCCACTCACCCGCGCGGCTATGGTGCAGGCTGTCGCCGTAGGCGGTGCTGACGCCCATGCCGGGGAGCTGCGCGAACGCCCGGACCTTGCCGACCGCGTTGATGATCGGCGTGCCGACGGTGCGGTAGTACGCCGGACCCTGCAGATCGAACCACGGGCTGTTGAGCACGACGCCGACGATCCCGGCCTTCGCGGTGCCGCCCGCGGCCTCGAGCCGGTCCAGCCACAGCGGCACCACGAGTCCGCCGGTCGAATGCGCGACGATCAGGACGTCGTCCCCGGTCTCCGCGCGCGCGATGCGCAGCGCCTCGTTCAGCTCGGCGTCGTAGAGTGCCAGGTCGCTGACGAAGTGCGCGCTCTGCCCTTCCCGCCGCGAACGACCACATTTGCGCAGGTCGAGGGCGTAGAAGCGGTGGCCGCGGGCCGCGAAGTGCTCGGCCAGGTGCTCTTGGAAGAAGTAATCGGTGAACCCGTGCAGATAGAGCACGGTCGGCGCGGTGGCCGGCGCGGCGGCGTCGGGCAGATAGCGGACGAGGGTGGCCACCACCTCGCCCTCACCGTCGGGATCGGGGCCCAGCGGCAGGGTGCGCTGCTGGTAGTCGGTGCCGAGGACATCGGGTTGCCACTGCTCATCGGTCCGATCGGCGGTGCCGGCGGGATCGAGTGAGGTTTCGTTCGTCACACCGCTCAATCTATCGCGCGGTCAGCGCGACGTGCAGTGTTGGTTTAGATCACATTCGGGAGGTCGGTTGCGGTACTCCGAACGGCTGAGGTGCACAATTGGCTTCAGGTGAACGACGGGTAACCTACCCCCCGGCGATTCACCGCGAGTCGCAACAACCCCAAAGCGCCCGCGCCCAAGCGAACTCACCCCGGTGGGTAGCTGAGAAGGACAAGGAAGTCGAAGTACCCGTGTCGAACGCTGCGAAGACCGAAAAGACCGATGTCGTACTCATCGGCGCAGGCATCATGAGTGCCACGCTGGGCGCGCTGCTGCGGCAGCTGCAGCCGGAGTGGAGCATCTCGGTGTTCGAGCGGCTCGACGCCGCCGCCGCGGAGAGCAGCGATCCGTGGAACAACGCGGGCACCGGTCACTCGGCGCTGTGCGAGCTCAACTACAGCCCGCAGAACGCCGACGGCTCGGTCGACATCGGCAAGGCCGTCGACATCAACGAGCGCTTCCAGGTCTCCCGGCAGTTCTGGGCCTCGGCCGTCGACACCGGCGTACTCGACGACCCGTCCGGCTTCATCAACCCCATCCCGCACGTCAGCTTCGTGCACGGCGCCGACAACGTCGACTACCTGCGCAAGCGCTACGAGGCGCTGGCGCCGCACCCGCTGTTCCGCGGCATGGAGTACGTCGACAGCCCCGACGAGTTCGCCGCGCGCCTGCCGCTGATGGCCAAGGGCCGTGACTTCACCGACCCGATCGCGCTGAACTGGACCGACGGCGGCACCGATATCGACTTCGGCGCGCTCACCAAGCAGCTGCTCGCCTACATCGGCAAGTCCGGCGGCGAGATCGCCTTCGGCACCGAGGTCCGCAACCTCGACAAGCAGTCCGACGGCAGCTGGAACGTCACCGTCCGCAACCTGCGCACCTTCCAGAGCCGGGTCGTCAACGCGAAGTTCGTCTTCGTCGGCGCCGGTGGTGGCGCGCTGCCGCTGCTGCAGAAGTCGGGCATCAAGGAGGCCAAGGGCTTCGGTGGCTTCCCGATCAGCGGCCAGTTCCTGCGCTCGACCAACCCCGAGCTGATCGCGGCGCACGAGGCCAAGGTCTACGGCAAGGCCGCCGTCGGCGCGCCGCCGATGTCGGTGCCGCACCTGGACACCCGCGTCATCAACGGCCGCAAGGGCCTGCTGTTCGGCCCGTACGCCGGCTGGACCCCCAAGTTCCTCAAGGACGGCTCCAACGCTGACCTGTTCAAGTCGATCAAGCCGAACAACATCGGTTCGCTCGTCGGCGTCGGCCTCACCGAGATGGGCCTGACCAAGTACCTGATCAGCGAGCTGCTCAAGTCGCAGGCGGGCAAGGTCGGCGTGCTCGAGGAGTTCCTGCCGCGGGCCGAGGGCCGCGACTGGGAGCTGATCACCGCCGGTCAGCGCGTGCAGGTCATCCGGAAGAAGGGCGCGGGCGGTGTGCTCGAGTTCGGCACCGCGGTCATCTCCGCCGAGGACGGCACCATCGCCGGTCTGCTCGGCGCCTCGCCGGGCGCCTCGACCTGCGTCACCGCGATGCTCGACGTCATGCAGCGCTGCTTCCCGCGTGAGTACGCCGACTGGACCCCGCAGCTGAAGCGGATGATCCCGTCGCTGGGCCAGAAGCTGTCGGAGAACCAGGCCCTGTTCCAGGAAGTCTGGGACTGGACCAACAAGTCGCTGAAGCTCAACGCGAAGAACACGCCCGCGCAGCCGGAGGCCCCGACCTACGCGCAGGTGTGATAGCAAGACGCGATGATGTCAACGGTCGCATTGAGACGGGCATGGGCGGCGGATCTGGACACCGCCACCCTGTACCAGCTGTTGAAACTTCGCGTCGACGTGTTCGTCGTCGAGCAGGCCTGCGCCTATCCCGAACTGGACGGGCGTGACCTGCTGCCGGAGACCCGGCACCTGTGGCTCGACGACGAGGGCGAGGTCATCGCCACGCTGCGGCTGCTCGAGGAGCACGAGGACGGCGTGACCAGCTTTCGGCTCGGCCGGCTGTGCACGGCGGTGCCCGCGCGTGGGCACGGCTACACCACCCGGCTGCTCCAGGCGGCACTCGCCGAGACCGGTTCGGCCACGGTCCGCCTGAACGCGCAGTCGTACCTGGTCGACATGTACGCCAAGTACGGCTTCGTCGCCGACGGCGCGGAGTTCCTCGACGACGGTATCCCGCACGTCCCGATGCGCCGGGGCTGAACATCCCCCCGAGCGGTCCCCGGCACGGTGCCGGGGACCTCTCGGCGTTTCGCCGCCGACGCCCCGCGTCCGGAGATGATCATGGCGCGAATACAGTGGGGGTGTGCCTGGTTTTGCTGATGTCGCCGCTGGTCCGCACACCGCCGCTCGCTCGGCGGGTGAGGCGGGCTTCCCGTTCTCGGCGGTCGTCGGCCAGGAGCGCCTGCAGCTGGCGTTGATCCTGTCGGCGGTGCACCCCGGGATCGGCGGCGTGCTGGTGCGCGGCGAGAAGGGCACCGCGAAGTCGACGGTGGTGCGCGCGCTGGCCCAGTTGCTGCCGCCGGTCGTCGACGAGAGCGGCGCCCGGCCCGCTCGGCTGGTCGAACTGCCGGTCGGCGCCACCGAGGACCGCGTCGTCGGGTCGATCGACCTCGAGCGCGTGCTGCGCGACGGCGAACAGGCGTTCCGGCCCGGTCTGCTGGCCGCGGCCCACCACGGCGTGCTCTACGTCGACGAGGTGAACCTGCTGCACGACCACCTGGTCGACGTGCTGCTCGACGCGGCGGCCATGGGCCGGGTCCACGTCGAGCGCGACGGCGTCTCCCATTCGCATCCGGCGCGTTTCGTGCTCGTCGGCACCATGAACCCCGAAGAGGGCGAGCTGCGGCCCCAGCTGCTGGACCGGTTCGGTCTGACCGTCGACGTGGCCGCCTCCCGCGAGGTGGACACCCGCATGGCGGTGGTGCGCAGGCGCCTGGACTACGAGGCCGACCCCGCCGGCTTCGCCGCGCGCTACGCCGACGCCGACGCCGTTGTCGCCGAACGGATTCTGACCGCGCGCGACCGGCTGCCCGGCGTGGCGCTCGACAACGCCGAACTGCGGCGGATCGCCGCGCTGTGCGCGGCCTTCGACGTCGACGGGATGCGCGCCGATCTGGTCGTCGCCAGGACCGCCACCGCGCACGCCGCCTGGCGGGGCCGCGACCGGGTCACCGAGGACGACGTGCGGATCGCGGCCGAGCTGGCGCTGCCGCACCGGCGCAGGCGCGATCCGTTCGACGAGCCGGGGATCAGTGAGGAGCAGCTGGACGAGGCGATGCGATCGGCCGCCGACGAGGTCGACAAGGCTTCCGCCACCGAGGAATTCGACGCGGATCAACCCGGCCCCGACCAGCCGGGCGACGCCGGAACCGGTCCCGCGGAGCGGGGCGACGATACGTCCAGTGACGCCGGACCCCGCCCGGTCGACCGTGGCCCCGACAGTGCGGGCCCGCACGGACCCGAGGACCAGGGCCCGGTCGACCCGGAGCCCGATAACGGCGGACCGGACGACGGTGGACCGGACGATGGCGGACCGGACGGCGGTCCCGACGGTGGCGGCCCCAAGGGCGGCGGAGCCCGGCCCGCGGCCGAGGGTGTCTCGGGCACACCGGGTTCGGTCGCCAAGGCCGCGCCGCGGTGGGAGGTCCCCGGCATCGGGGAAGGCGCGCCGGGCCGACGGTCCCGCGCCCAGACCCGCACCGGCCGCATGGTGCGCCCCAGCACCGACACCTCGACCGGGCTGCACCTGCTCGGCACCGTCTTCGCCGCCGCCCCACGGCAATTCGAGCGCGGCCGGTTCAGCGGCCCGCTGGCGCTGGCCGCCGAGGACCTGCGCGGCGCGTATCGCGAAGGGCGCGAAGGGAATCTGGTGGTGTTCGTCGTCGACGCCTCCGGGTCGATGGCCGCGCGCGACCGGCTCACCGCCGTCACCGGCGCCATCGTCACGCTGCTGCGCGACGCCTACCAGCGCCGCGACAAGGTGGCCGTGATCAGCGTGCGTGGCAGCGAGGCCGAGCTGGTGCTGCCGCCGACCTCGTCGGTCGACATCGCCGTGCGCCGCCTGGCCGGCCTGCGCACCGGCGGCAAGACCCCGCTCGCCGCGGGTCTGCTGAAGGCGCGCGAGGTGATCGCCCGCGAACACGTCCGCGACCCGCGCCGCCGCCCGATGCTGGTGCTGCTCACCGACGGCCGCGCCACCGGCGGCATCGACCCGCTGCCCCGTGCCCGCACGGCTGCCCGCCTGCTGGCAGGGGAGGGCCACACCGCCATGGTCATCGACTGCGAACGCGGCATGATCCGCCTCGGCCTGGCCGCCGAACTGGCCCGCGACCTGCGCGCCCGCTACCTGCGCCTGGACGAACTCACCGGCGACACCGTCGCGGATGTCGTCCGGTCCACCGGCGCCCGCGCGGCCTGACCTGGCCGACGCCGCTCACGTGCCGTGGCCCGGGCCGTCGGTGCTCGCGCGTCCTGGCCCGGCCGATATCGCCCGGTAGCCGGGCCATCGATGCGGCAGCGTCGTGCCCAGCGTGCGGCGGCAATGTCGGCCTGACTCGGCCGACATCGCCCACGTGCCGGGCCCAGGCCACCGGCGCTCGCGGGACCTGACCCGGCAGACGCCGCCCGGTGGCCGGGCTATCGGCACGGCGGCCTCGTGCCCAGCGTGCGGCGGCGATGTTCCGGACGACAGTGCGTGTCGGGGGGCCGGTGACGCCCTGATAGAAATGGGGATCGACAGTTGCGCGACCGGTGCGCCGTCGGGGTGCTCGGGGCATCGGCGCGGTCGTCCATCGACAGTGCGGTCCCTCCGGGCCGCGAACCGGCGCGTCGGTGCCGAGAAGGAGGAGTCTTCGTGCCCAAGGGTGTTCCGGAGGTTGTGCCGGAGGACGGCCTGACGACGCGGCAGCGGCGTAACCAGCCGGTGCTGGCCGTGCACACGGGCCCGGGCAAGGGCAAGTCCACCGCCGCCTTCGGGATGGCGCTGCGGGCCTGGAACCAGGGCTTCGACGTGGCTGTGTTCCAGTTCGTCAAGAGCGCCAAGTGGAAGGTCGGCGAGGAGGCCGCGTTCCGCACGCTCGGCGAGCTGCACGAGCAGACCGGCGCCGGTGGCGCGGTCGAGTGGCACAAGATGGGCGAGGGCTGGTCCTGGACCCGCAAGCACGGCACCGAGGAGGATCACGCGGCCGCCGCGCTGTCGGGCTGGCAGGAGATCGCGCGCCGGCTCGCCGCCGAGCAGCACCGCTTCTACGTGCTCGACGAGTTCACCTACCCGCTCAAGTGGGGGTGGGTCGATGTCGACGAGGTCGTCGAGACACTGACCAACCGCCCCGGCAACCAGCACGTCGTGATCACCGGCCGCGACGCACCACAGGCGCTCATCGACGCCGCCGACCTGGTCACCGAGATGACCAAGGTGAAGCATCCGATGGACGCGGGCCGCAAGGGCCAGCGCGGCATCGAATGGTGACCGTCACCGTGACGGCGACGGCCGCGTCCCAGGGTCGACGATGACCGCCCCCGCGGTCGTGATCGCCGCCCCGGCGTCGGGCAGCGGGAAGACGACGCTCGCCACCGGGCTCATCGGCGCGCTACGCCGGGCCGGTCATCGGGTGGCGCCGTTCAAGGTCGGCCCCGATTACATCGACCCCGGCTATCACGGGCTCGCGGCCGGGCGACCGGGCCGCAATCTGGATCCCGTTCTGGTGGGCGAGGATCGGGTGGTCCCGCTCTACCGGCACGGCGCGCGCGACTGCGACATCGCCGTCGTCGAGGGCGTGATGGGCCTGTTCGACGGGCGGATCGACGAGAACCGGACCGAGGCGGTCGCCGAGGGATCGACGGCGCAGATCGCGAGCCTGCTCGGTGCTCCGGTGGTGCTGGTCGTCGACGCGCGCGGGCACTCGCAGAGCCTGGCCGCGCTGCTGCACGGCTTCGCCACCTTCGACTCCTCGGTGCGCCTCGGCGGGGTGATCCTCAACCGCGTCGGCAGCGAACGGCACGAGCAGGTCCTGCGCGCGGCGTGTGATCGCGTCGGCATCCCGGTCCTCGGTGCCCTGCCCCGCATGGCCGAATTGGAAGTGCCCTCACGGCATCTGGGTCTCATTCCCGCCGTCGAGCACGGCACCGCCGCCACCGCCGCGGTGGACGCGATGACCGAACTCGTCGCGGCCCACATCGATCTGAAGGCGATCGTCGACCTCGCCGGCGGATCGGCCGCGGGGCCCGCGTGGGACCCCGCGTCGGAACTGGCCGCGGCCGAACACGCTCCCGAAGCACGGACAGGCAGTGGTCCACTGATCGCGATGGCGGGCGGACCCGCGTTCACGTTCGGATATGCCGAGCACCGCGAGCTGCTGATCGCCGCGGGCGCCCAGGTGGTCGTCTTCGATCCGATGACCGACGAACTGCCTTCCGGCACAGCGGGATTGGTGCTTCCCGGTGGTTTTCCCGAGGAGCACGCGGGCGCACTGTCGGCCAACGAGAAGCTGCGCACCGCCATCGCCGACGGCGCCACCCGCGACCTGCCGATCCACGCCGAATGCGCGGGCCTGCTCTACCTCACCCGCTCCCTCGACGGCCACCCGATGGCGGGCGTCCTCGACGCCGACGCCGAGTTCGGCCCCCGCCTGACCCTCGGCTACCGCGACGCCGTCGCCCTGCACGACTCCGCCCTCTGGCGCGCGGGCACCCGCGTCCGCGGCCACGAATTCCACCGCACCCGCCTCACCCGGGTCGGCCCCGAGAACGCCGCCTGGGGCTGGCGCACCACCTCCTCGATCACCGAGGGCGCGGTGATCCGCCAGGTCCACGCCTCCTACCTGCACACCCACCCGGCCGGAAACCCCGACGCCATCACCCGATTCGTCACCGCCGCCCGCCGTTTCGATCGATGACGGCGAAGCGGTGCACCACGGCGGCTCCGGTGAAAGCCGAAGAGATGTGCCGATGACATCGCCGCCCGCGGGCCCGCCGCCGAGCGGCGACGAGCCGGTACCCGACGCGACAGTCGAGCGGACCGCGGTGGTCGTCGGTATCGGCGTCCGGCTGGGCGCCGACCCGGAGAAGATCACCCGCGCGGTCGAATCCGTCGTCGGTGACACCGCCACCGTGACGTGCCTGGCCACGATCGACCGTCGTGCGCCCGATCCCGGTGTCCGCGCGGCCGCGGCGGCGCTCGGCGTGCCCGTGGTCGCGTTCAGCGCGGCACAGCTGACCGAGGTCGGCACACCGCATCGATCCCCACGGACCGCGCGAGCCGTCGGCACGCCCTCGGTCGCGGAGGCGGCGGCGCTGCTCGCGGGCAGTGGTGAACTCCTGTGCGGCCGAACCGTTGTCGACGGTGTCGTGATCGCCGTCGCGACGGTGGAAGCGAACGCCCCGAATTAATTCGCTGGGCAAGATCACCTCCGGCCCGTACCGTCATCTCCAGCAGCCGCAGGGTGGACCGGATCCGATCGGTTACCTTCAGATGGGGAATGTCGCAGGTTCGAATCCTGCCCGCCACCGCGAGGTGGCGGTAGCTCAGTCCGGTAGAGCGTCCTTCCGGTCGGGACACACACGTCCACCCGTGCGGCTGCGGTGCGTAGGAGCAGGACGGACCGGATTCGGTCGGTTATCTGGTGAGGACTCCGAGTCCAGCAGGTTCGAGCCCTGCGGCGGAAAGCGATTTCCGTTGTCCCGGCCGAGACACCCATGTCCGTCCGCTCCACGCGCCGTCACACGCCCCGGTGGGTCCCGGGGCCGAAACCACAACGCCGGTACTCGTATCGGAGGGGGAACCATGAATATTCTGTCGCGCTTTTCGCGTCGCGCCACACCGCAGACCAGCCCTGCCGATGCCCGGCAGGTCGTCAATGCCGCGGGCGGGTACGTCTTCGAGATCACGCCGCAGGCCCGCCTGCGCCGATTCCTCACCCTCGGTACGGAATCCGGCACGTACTACGTCAGCGCCGCCGCGCTGACCGCCGACAATGCCGAGTTCATCACCGAGTACGCCGCCGAGCACACCGCCGAGCTGGTGCGCGAGATCGTCGAGATCTCCACCGCAGGGCGCGCGCCGCGGCCGAACCCGGCGCTGTTCGCACTCGCCGCTGCCGCCGCGCTCGGCGACGTGGACGGCCGCCGGGCCGCGCTCGCCGCGCTGCCGCTGGTCGCGCGCACCGGCACCCACCTGTTCCTGTTCGCCGGCTACGCCGAGCAGTTCCGCGGCTGGGGTCGCGGCCTGTCCCGCGCGGTCGCCAACTGGTACCTGGACAAGCCGGTCGGTGACCTGGCGTACCAGGTCGTCAAGTACCGGCAGCGGGAGGGCTGGTCGCACCGCGACCTGCTGCGCCTGTCGCACCCGGCGGCCACCGAGGACGAGCGGCGCAGGCTCTTCGACTGGATCTGCGGCCGCACACCGGACCTCGACGGCCTCGCCCTGGTCGACGGCTTCGAGCGGGCCAGGTCCGCGCCGGTCGAGCAGGTGCCCGAGCTGGTTCGCGAGTACCGGCTGAGCTGGGAGATGCTGCCCGACGCCGCGCTGAACACGCCCGAGGTGTGGGAGGCGTTGCTGGACAACGGCATCCCGCAGACGGCGCTGCTGCGGCAGCTGCCGCGCCTGACCCGGCTCGGTCTGCTGGATCCGCTCGGTCCGCGCACCGCGGCGATCTGCGCGCGGCTGGGCGACCCGGAGCGGCTGCGCACGGCGCGGGTGCACCCGGTGTCGGTGCTGATCGCGCTGCGCACCTACGCGTCGGGGACCTCGGCACGCGGCGATGGCACCTGGACGCCGTCGGCGCCGGTGGTGGACGCCCTCGACGCGGCGTTCTACGCGGCGTTCGAGACGGTCCGCCCGACCGGCCTGCGGCACCTGCTGGCGCTGGACGTGTCGGCGTCGATGACGTCGCCGATCGCGGGGCTGCCGCTCTCGGCACGCGAGGCCTCGGCCGCGCTCGCCCTGGTCACCGCCCGCACCGAGGAGCGGCACCAGATCGTCGGCTTCACCGCGTCGGGCACCCGCTGGCAGGGGGCGCGCGATCTGTCCCCGCTGGCGATCTCGCCGCGGCAGCGCCTCGACGACGCCGTGCGCGCCGTGTCGGGCCTGCCCTTCGGCGGGACCGACTGCTCGCTGCCGATCCTGCACGCGCTGGATCAGGGCATCGAGGTGGATGTGTTCTCGGTGTACACCGACAATGAGACCTGGGCGGGGTCGGTGCACCCGCACCAGGCGCTGGCTCGCTACCGCCGCGAGGTGAACCCGCGAGCCAAGCTGGTGGTGGTCGGCATGACGGCGACGAAGTTCAGCATCGCCGATCCCGACGACGCGGGCATGCTCGACGTCGCCGGCTTCGACGCCGCCGTTCCGTCGCTGCTGGCCGACTTCGCCACGGCCGCTTAGAAATCGGAGCCGCCGCGACCTCGTTGTCGCGGCGGCGCCTTTCCTCTCGCTGGACCGGTCCGTCGCGTCAGGGCGCGACGGCGGACCAATCCTCGAAACCGGTGGGGTCGTGGCGGCCCATCGAGGCGTGCTCGAACAGGCCCCAGCCCTCGGCGTCGCCGCAGCGGGCGTAGCCGATGTGGTCGATCACGCCGTAGGGGGTGCGGGCGATGATCGCGGGGTCGGTGAGGTCGTAGGCGCTCGACAGCGACCAGTCCCGGCCCATCCAGCGGCCGTGGGTCCAGTCGGGGTCGGGTCCGTAGCCGCAGCCGACGTGCAGGGCGATACCGGGACGCGACTCGATCTCGACCTCGAGCGGCTTGCCGTCGGGGGTGGTCATGTCCAGGCGCACCGACTTCGGATGCCGGGTGCCGGACTCGTAGGTCCAGGTCATCCTCGGCCAGCCCAGCTGTTCCTTGCGGCCGTCGTGCCAGATCCGGACCGCGTTGTTGAGGGTGCGGGTGCCGTCGGGGTCTTCCTGCACGATCACCACGATGGCGAACTCGTCGAAGCGCAGCGGCGCGTACAGCCACCAGAAACCACCGGCGCCCTCGGACGCGGCCCGCCCCGGCGGCTCCGGCTCACCCGAGGGACGGATGCCCCAGGAGCGGTCGCGGCTGCCGGTCCACGCCGCCGGGTCGACGGTGATGTCGCGCCCGTCGACGGCGAGCGTGCCCTCCCACGAACCCAGCTGGGCGAACCGGGACGCCTCGATGATCGGCCGGGTGCCGGACAGGATCAGGTGCGGCTGCTCCTGCACCGCCGGGTGCGCGCCGGTCCAGGTGAGGTCGAAGCCGAGGTCCTCGTGCTCGCACACCACCCGCAGCTTCTGCAGCGGCTCGAGCACCTCGATCCGGTAGCCGCCCACCGCGGTGGTGAGATCACGCGAGGTCAGCGCGTCGGAGAACCGCACGCTGCGCTGGGTGTCGCCGTGGCGCACCGTCGCGAACGCGTCCACCACGCCCAGGTTCGGGTAGACGCCGAAGCCGGTGATCAGCATGGCGTCGCCGGCCGGGTCGAAGGCGTTGAAGTAGTAGCGGTCGTAGAAGTTGCGGTCGCTGGTGGCCACCCTGGCCAGCGACAGCGGGGTCTGGTGGACCGGGTATTCGTCCAGGGGGACGGGCATGATCGCGTTCATCGTCGTTGTCTCCTGTCAGTCCCACTCATAGGTGCCGTCGAGCAGTGCTTCGAGGCTGAGCCGGTGCATCACGTAGTCGTCGAGTTCGGCGGGCACGGTGTCCTCACCGAAGTGGATCATCCGCCGCTTGATCCTGGCCATCACGATCGCGTGCCGCAGCGCCGCGTAGACGATGTAGAAGTCGAGGTCCTGGACCGTATGTCCGGTCAGCTCTTCGTATTTCGCGACCACCGCGTCCTTGCGCAGGAAGTCGGGCAGGCCGGGCTGATCGAAGCGGGTGGCGATGTCCTGGAAGAACCGGTGGATGAAGATCACCCAGCCCAGGTCGAGCTCACGCGGGCCGAAGGTGGCCATCTCCCAGTCCAGCACCGCGGCCGGGGCGAACCCGTCGAAGAGGATGTTGCCGGGGCGGGCGTCGCCCCAGTTCAGCACCTCGGGGCCGGTCTCGGCGGGCCAGTGGGCCTCGAGCCAGTCGAAGGTCCGCTCGATCAGCGGGATCTCGACGCCGTCGTCGGTCAGCGCCCACCGGTACCAGGCGCGCTGGGCCTCGAAGTG
The DNA here is from genome assembly GCF_042882065.1 of Nocardia sp. NPDC058244. Taxonomy (NCBI): domain Bacteria; kingdom Bacillati; phylum Actinomycetota; class Actinomycetes; order Mycobacteriales; family Nocardiaceae; genus Nocardia; species Nocardia sp. NPDC058244. Next base: position 234,240 of record NZ_JBHVWX010000006.1, read on the forward strand.
CCTGCGCAGCCCGGACCCCTCGCCGTCGAGCAGCGGGAAGCGCCGGGTGATGTCGTCGATGGCGTGGACGCGGGCGATCACGTCGACGGTGGCGTCCGCGATCAGCTCGCGTTCGGCCACGGTCGCGTCGAAGAGCCAGCCGAAGAAGACGTACGGCGGATTGTCCGAGGGCGCGCGGCCGTCGACCTTCTCCATCACCAGGAACGGCGAGCCGAAGACCGATTCGTCGCGTTCGAGCCAGCGCAGCGTGGGCACCGCGACATCGGAGCCGTCGGCCACCCCGGCCATCACCTGGTACTGCAGCGGCAGGTCGTAGGACTCGAAGACCGGGAACGAGCCGTCCTCGGGGGCCATCCGGAGCACGAACGCCCCGCCGTCGGTCCCGCCGTCGACGGTCCACTCGGCGTCGAACAGGATGGTGGTGCTCGACATGCCACCGGTCGACGGCTTGCTCAGATTGCCGACCTTCGGCGGTGCGTCGGCGCCGACCTTGCCGGCCAGCCACTGCGACAACTGCTCGGCGAGTTCGTCGAGATCGCGCTCGCTGACCGTGAGCGACTGTTGCGCGGTGAGGTCCGGATCGTCGGACATATGTGAGTACCCCTGTCGGCGAGATGGAACACGTTTCGATACCGGCGTACCGGACGGCCGACGGGAATGTAAGCCGCCAGTCGGTCAGTGAGATTCAGGGTTGACACGGCAAAGATGGGGGTTTTCCCGGACGCGTCCGCTCGCGGAACCGATTAGCTTCGGTAGCAATCGAACTCGACGAGGAGGCCAAGGTGACCGCCGTGACCACGGAGCTCGCACCCGCAGAGATCGCGAGCCCGCCGCCGACGCCGACCTGGCATCCGGTGACGCGGCTCGCCTTCCGGTTCACGGTCGCCTACCTCGGGCTGTTCTGTCTGTGGATGGCGCAGATCAGTTTCGTCTTCCTCGGGGTGTTCGCGCTACACCTGCCCGAGGACGCCATCGCCTGGCAGATGCTCTCGCTGGCCCCGGTGAGCCGCTGGATCGGCGAGCACGTGTTCGGGGTGCAGGCGGAGCTGGTCATGAACGGTAGCGGTGACCAGGCCGCGATCTGGATCCAGTGCGGGCTGGTCCTGGTGGCCGCGCTGCTGATCACCGCGATCTGGTCGGTGCTCGACCGGCGCAGGCGCGCCTACCCGCGGGCGGCGAGCTGGTTCCTGACGCTGCTGCGGCTGTGTGTCGGCGGGCAGCTGCTGTTCTACGGGTTCGCCAAGCTCATCCCGACCCAGATGCCCGAGCCCGCGCTCACCACCCTGCTCACCCGGGTCGGTGACCTGAGCCCGATGTCGATGCTGTGGACCCAGGTGGGTTCGTCCCCGGTCTACGAGATGTCGCTGGGCGCGGCCGAGGTGCTCGCCGGGCTGCTGCTGTTCTGGCCGCGCACCGCCACCCTGGGCGCGATGCTCGGCGTGATCAGCATGGCGCAGGTGTTCCTGCTGAACCTGACCTTCGACGTGCCGGTGAAGATGCTGTCCGGGCATCTGCTGCTGATGAGCCTGGTGCTGCTCGCGCCCCAGGCCCGGCGCCTGGCGAATGTGCTGGTGCTGGAACGGGATTCGGGACCGCTCGTGCAGCCGCCGCTGTTCGGCTCGGCGCGGGCGAACCGGTGGGCCACCGTCGTGCAGGTCGTGGCGGGGCTATGGGTGGTGCTCGGCTGCGTATACCTCGGCGCGCGGTCCTGGGACGAATATGGCGGCGGCGCACCGAAACCCGAGCTGTACGGCATCTGGGATGTCACCGAGTTCACCGCCGAGGCGACCCCGGTGCCGCCGCTGACCTCCGACCCGGTGCGCTGGCAGCGCTTGATCATCGATGCCGGGTCGGCGGGCTACCAGCGGATGGACGACTCGATCGTGCCGGTGGCGGCTGCCTTCGACACCGAAGCGCACACGATGACCCTCACCGCCGCGCCGTCGGCGCCGGGCGAGGCCACGGCGGCCGTCACGACCTTCGCGGTCGACCGGCCCGCCGACGACCGGCTGACGTTGCGCGGTGAGCTCGACGGCAAGCCGGTGACGGTCACCCTCACCCGCCTGGATCTCGACAGCTTCCCGCTGCGCGGCACGGACTTCCGCTGGGTGCAGAACAATCCGTACACCGGCTGAGCTCAGCCGGTGATCGTGCCGCTCTGATTGCGCCAGTGCGGCGACGGGGCGAACAACGCGCCGGAACCGGTCACGAAGGCCGCCGCGGCCCTGGCGTCACCGCGTAATCGGGCGGCCAGCCAGGCCGTCGGGTAGCCGAGGAAGCCGTACACGCCGGTGCCGCAGGCGAGCTGGCCGTCCGCGCAGGCCGGAGTGCCCTGGACGTCGTTGTGGTCGGCGCCCTCGAGCGTCGCCCACACTTTCGGCACGGTGAGCGCGTCGTAGTAGGCGCGATGGGACTGGACGCCGACGACCTCGACCGGGAGCGGCTGTTCCGAGGGCGAGATCAGGGTGTCGGCCGAGCCGTTGATCAGGAACACCGAGCCGGTCTCGATCGCGGCCGGATCGGTGCAGCTGAGGGCATCCGAGCACAGGCCGGTGCGCGGCAGTTCGACGGTGATCGCGGTGCGGATCGCCCCGCCGGAGCGCCGCATCGCGTTCAGCGCGCCGGAAGCGCCCTGCGAATGACCGACCACGCCCACCGCCGTGGTGTCCAGCCGCCCGGCGAAAATGCTCGCGGGATCGGCGGATTCGGCGATCAGCCGGTCGAGCGAGGCGAGGATGTCGATGCCGGAACCGGTGTACTGGTTCTGCGTCGCGATCACCACGAAGCCCCACGACGCGAAGTGCCGCAGCAGGTGGCGGTACTGGGTGGGCACCGCCTGGGTGCCGTCACCGAACAGCACGATCGGATGGCCGGTGCCGAGCTCGCTCGGGTACCACAGGTCGAACGCGGCACCGGTGGTGTCGCAACACAGTTCGCCGATCCGCTCGGTCACAGCGAACGGGCCCGGCGCGGCGTAGTGCGCTTCGACACCGGCCGCCGGCTCGTAGGGCGGCGCGGCGACGGCGGGGCCAGGTCCGGCCAGCAGCAGGGCGGCGACGACCAGGACGAGGCGGGACCAGGCGGGCATGGCTCGCGAGTGTACGGGTCAGCCGAGCGTGATGGCGTCCAGGCGCACGCGCAGGAAGTCGGCCGAGACCACCGGCGGTCCCGGCCGCACCCGGCCGATCGGCGGCGCGAGCGGGGTCACCACGGCATCGTGGTCGAGTTCGTAGAAGAAGATGAGCGAGACCAGGTCTTCCTCCGGCGCGGCGGCCTGCGGGGGGAGTACCCGGTGCCTGCCCGAGGGCCAGCGCTCGCCACTCCAATAGGCCAGCAGGTCACCGATGTTCACGGTCAGCGCGGCCGGATCGAAGGGGGCGTCGGCCCAGCCGTCGGCCTCGGTGTAGATCTGCAAGCCGCCCGCCCCCGGCTCGCGGTCGAGCACGGTGACGGTGCCGAAATCGGTGTGCGGGCCGATCCGGAACTGGCCCGCTTGCGGGGTGCCGACGCTGGTCAGCGGGGGATAGTGGTTGATATTGCAGGTCCAGGTGGGGCGGGTGGCGAGCGTGGCGAACGGGTTGTCCGGGAGCGCGAGCGCGGCGGCGGACAGGGCGAGCAGCTCGTCGGAGAGCGCGTGCACGGCGGCCGTGTACTCGGTCAGCAGGGCACGCAACTCCGTGATCTCGGCGGGCCAGACATTGGGCAGGAACCACACCCGGTCCACCGCCGGGTCACCGGTGGCCGTGTCGGCACCGACCGCGAAGGTCTCCTTGAGGTCGGGTGGGGTCTCGGTGCCCTCGGCGTAGCCGTTGGCCTCGCGGCCGGGCCCGATCCAGCCGCGACCGCCGACGGTCACCGCGTACCGGTTCTTGACTTCCTCGGGCAGCGCGAAGAAGCGGCGGGCGGCGGCGCGGACCGCGGCGGGCAGCGCCGGGTCGATGCCGTGGCCGCGCACCAGCAGGAAACCGGCCCGGCGCAGGCCCGCGTCGACCTCGCGCGCCACGGCGGCGGCCGCGGCGCCGCCGGAGCGCCAGCGGGCCAGGTCGACCGAGGCGATGCGGTCGCTCATGCCGGGGTCTCCTTCGCCGGCGCGTCGGTGACGCCGATGTCCTCGAACCACAGGTCGGGGTGATCGGCGATGAAGTCGGTCATCAGGGACACACAGCGCGGGTCGTCGAGGACCAGCACCCGCACGCCGTGCTCGGCGAGCCAGTCGTGGCCGCCGTGGAAGGTGCGTGCCTCGCCGATGATCACGGTGCCGATGCCGAACTGGCGGACCAGGCCGCTGCAGTACCAGCACGGCGACAGGGTGGTCACCATGATCGTGGACCGGTAGTCGCGACGGCGGCCCGCGGCGCGGAAGGCGTCGGTCTCGGCGTGCACGCTCGGGTCGTCGTTCTGCACGCGGCGATTGTGGCCGCGCCCGAGCAGGGTGCCGTCGGCGTCGAAGAGGGCGGCACCGATCGGGACACCGCCCTCGGCCAGGCCGCGCAGGGCTTCGTCGTAGGCCACGTCGAGAAGTGCGTCCGGCTGGGTCATGGACTCCACTGTCGCGCGCGGAGGACCGGACGGCAACGCGGGCGCGCCGACCGCGGCGCACGGCGAAGGCGGTGTCGGCGGGCCCGTTCGGCGCGCGGCGAGCCAGGAACTAGGCTGGGCCACTGTGCCGAACACGTCTGACACCGCATCGACCCCGCCCGCAGGCGACCCGAACTACCTGGTCGGGCTCGATCTGCGCGGACGCAGAGTAGTCGTGGTCGGCGGCGGCACCGTCGCCCAGCGCAGGCTCGGCCTGCTGGTGGCCGCCGGTGCCGACGTCCACGTGGTCAGCAAGGCGGTCACCCCGGCCGTCGAGGGCATGGCGACCGCCGGTCAGCTCACCGTCGAACTGCGCGCCTACGCCGACGGCGATCTCGACGACGCCTGGTATGCGATGGCCTGCACCGACGAACCCGAGACCAACGCCGCCGTGGTCGCCGAGGCGACCGCGAAGCGGATCTTCTGCGTGCGCGCCGACATCGCCCGCGACGGCACCGCCGTCACCCCCGCCACCGCCCGCTACGACGGATTGACCCTCGGCGTGCTGGCCGGGGGCGCGCACCGTCGCTCGGCCGCCGTGCGCAACGGGCTGCTCGAGGCGCTGCAATCGGGTGTGGTGACCGATGATTCGGAGCCGGTGACCCCGGGCGTCGCCCTGGTCGGCGGCGGGCCGGGCGACCCGGACCTGATCACCGTGCGCGGCCGCAGGCTGCTGGCCCGCGCCGACCTGGTCGTCGCCGACCGGCTCGCGCCGCCGGAGCTGCTGGCCGAGCTGGGCCCGCACGTCGAGGTGATCGACGCGGCCAAGATCCCGTACGGCCGGTCGATGGCGCAGGAGGCGATCAACCTCGCGCTGGTCGAGGGCGCCAAGGCGGGCAAGTTCGTGGTCCGGCTCAAGGGCGGCGACCCGTACGTGTTCGGCCGTGGGTACGAGGAGCTCGAAGCCTGCACCGAGGCGGGCATTCCGGTGACGGTGGTGCCCGGTGTCACGAGTCCGATCTCGGTGCCCGGCGCCGCGGGCATCCCGGTGACCCATCGCGGTGTGACGCACGAGTTCGTCGTGGTCAGCGGGCACGTCGCCCCCGATCACCCCGATTCGCTGGTCGACTGGGCGGCGCTGGCCAAGCTGCGCGGCACCCTGGTGCTGATGATGGCGGTGGAACGGATCGACAAGTTCGCCGACGCGCTGCTCGCCGGCGGCCGTGCCGCCGAGACGCCCGCCGCGGTCATCCAGGAGGGCACCCTGCGCACCCAGCGGGTGGTCCGGGCCGATCTGGGCACGGTCGCGGAGAAGGTCAAATCCGAGGGCATCCGGCCGCCGGCGATCATCGTCATCGGCCCGACGGCGGGCTTCGACGCTGCCACCGGTGCGCGCGCCTGAGGGCCCGTCGGCGCACCGAACCCTCCGGGCCGGGTAGCGGCCTCGTTTACAGTGTTCGACTGTGCTCGATAAACCCCCTGCGACGATGCAGCCCCCGGTGAAACAGTCGGCCTTCGGGCTGGCCATCCTCGTGCTCAGTGGCCTGCAGTTCATGGTCGTGCTCGACGGAACCGTCGTGATCTTCGCGCTGCCGCGGCTGCAGGAGGAGATGGGCCTGTCCAGCTCCGGTGGCGCGTGGACGGTCACCGCCTACGGTCTGACCTTCGCCGGGCTCATGCTGCTCGGCGGCCGCCTCGGTGACGTGTTCGGGCGCAAACGCATGCTCATCACCGGTGTCGGGCTGTTCACGGTGGCGTCGCTGGCGTGCGGCCTGGCCCAGGGCGAGGTGACCCTGCTGGTCGCGCGAGCGTTCCAGGGCGCCGGCGCCGCGATCGCGGCGCCGACCGCCTTCGCGCTGGTGGCCACGACGTTCGCGCCGGGCAAGGCGCGCAATCAGGCCGTGGCGGTGGTGGGCTCGATGGCCGGCATCGGCTCGGTCAGCGGCCTGGTCGTCGGTGGTCTGCTCACCGAGCTGTCCTGGCGGTGGATCTTCCTGATCAATGTGCCGATCGGCGCGTTGATCGTCGCCGGGGCGGTGTACGCCCTCGCCGACACCGTGCACCATCGCGCGCCGCTGGACGTCAAGGGCGCGGTGCTCGGGACGCTCGCGTGCGCGCTGATCGTCTTCGGCGCCACCGAGGGACCCGCGTGGGGCTGGGGCAGTCCGGTCATCCTGGGCGCGCTGATCATCGGTTTCGCGCTGCTCATCACCTTTGTCGTCGTCGAACGCAACGAATCCGATCCGCTGCTGCCGTGGTCGCTGTTCGACAGCCGCGACCGCAATTCCACCTTCCTGCTCATCTTCCTGGCCGGCGCGGTGCTCGGCGCCATGACATTCTTCGTCGCCCAGATGCTGCAGAACTCGCTCGGTTACAGCCCGCTGAAGGCCGGTATCGCCTGCATCCCGTTCACCGTCGGCATCGGGATCGGTGGCGCGCTGGCGTCGAAGGCGGCGCTGATCGTGCCACCTCGCTGGTTGCTGAGCGCGGCCGCGCTGGTGCTGGCGGCCGGGCTGCTCTTCGGCTCGACCCTGGATCGCCACATCAGCTACCTCACCACGCTGCTTCCGCTGCTGGTGGTCATCGGTTTCGGCGTGGGTGTCGCGATGGTGCTGGCGCCGCTGTGCGTGCTCGTCGGGGTGCCGCCCGCCGATATCGGCCCGCTGTCGGCCGTCGGGCAGATGTTCATGAACCTGGCGACACCGATCGCCATCGGGCTGCTCAGCCCGATCGCCGCCTCGCGCACGCTGTCGCTGGGCGGCAGCACCACCGAGAAGGTCTCCGATCTCGACGGACCCCAGCTCGACGCGCTCACCAGCGGCTACACCCTGGTCCTGCTGGTCTGCTCCGGGCTGGCCGTGCTGGCCGCCGTCGTCGCGGTGACGCTGCGGTTCACCCCCGGCCAGCTGGCCGAGGCGCAGCACGCCCAGGAGGAGGCTCAGAACGCCTGAGCCCGCCCCTGCTGCGCGATCGGCGACTCAGAGCCGCCCGGCGACCCGGCGCGGAGTGATCCGCACGATCACCCGCTCGCCGTCGTGCACCGAGGCGGGGTTGAACTCGCGGTAGGGCAGGCCGGTGTACTTGAGCGACATCTCCTCGGGCAGCGCCCGCTCCGGATCGGGGACGGTGGTGGCCGTGCCCCGGATCTCGGCGTAGAGGAACGGCCGCTCCGGTGGGTTCACCATCACCGTGATCCGCGGGTCGCGCGCCAGGTTCTTGGCCTGCTGCCGCTCGACGGTGGTGGAGAACAGCAGGTCGTCGCCCTCGCGTTTGATCCAGACGACGGTCAGATGCGGATGTCCGTTCGCACCGACCGTGGCGACGGTCGCGTAGACCTTCTCCTCGTCCAGGTACGACTTCAGTTCGTCGGAAAGCACTGCGGTATCAGTCACACTCGCGGACAACGCGTTGCGCCGCGGGCGCATTCCGCCCGCGGCGAAACCGCCGGTGTCACGGCGCGTCGACGGTGTGCGCGTCGGCGACGGTGAGTGCCTGATCGAGGATCGCCAGCCCCTCCTTGACCTCGGCCTCGGTGATCACACACGGCGGCACCACGTGCAGCCGGTTGAAGTTCACGAACGTCAGCAGCCCGCCGCGCCGACAGGCGGCGACGAGCTCGGTCATCGCGGGACTGGTGCCGCCGTAGGGGGCCAGCGGTTCCCTGGTCGCGCGGTCGCGCACCAGCTCGAGCGCCCAGAACACGCCCAGCCCGCGCACCTCGCCGATGCTCGGATGCCGCTGCGCGAGTTCGCGCAGCCCGGGCCCGATGACCCGGGCACCGACCTCGGCCGCGTTCTCCACGATCCGCTCCTCGCGCATCGCGGTGATCGTGGCGACCGCCGCCGCGGTGGCCAGCGGATGACCCGAATAGGTGAGCCCGCCCGGGTACGGCCGGTCCGCGAACGTGGCCGCGATGGCCTCGCTGATCGCCACGCCGCCCAGCGGCACGTAGCCGGAGTTCACCCCCTTGGCGAAGGTGATCAGGTCCGGGACGACGCCGAAATTGTCGATGGCGAACCATTTCCCGGTGCGGCCGAAGCCCGCCATCACCTCGTCGGCGATGAACACGATGCCGTGCCGGTCGCACAGTTCCCGGACGCCGCGCATGTACTCGGTGCTCGGCACCATGATGCCCGCGGTGCCCGGCACCGATTCCAGCACGACGGCCGCGATCGTGGCCGGACCCTCCATCGCGATGGTGCGTTCCAGGTGCTCGAGGGCGCGCTGGGTCTCCTGCGCCTCGTCGCTCGCGTGGAATTCCGAACGATAGAGGAACGGGCCGAAGAAGTGCACCACCCCGCTGGTGCCGTGATCGTTGGGCCAGCGTCGGGGGTCGCCGGTGACATTGACCGCGGTCTCCGTGCCGCCGTGGTAAGAGCGGTACCGCGCGAGCACCTTGGGCCGCCCGGTGTGCAGGCGCGCCATCCGGATCGCGTGTTCGACGGCGTCGGCGCCGCCGTTGGTGAAGAAGATCTTGTCCAGGTCGCCCGGGGTGAGCTCGCTGATCAGCCGGGCCGCCTCGGACCGGGCGGCATTGGCGAACGCCGGTCCGACCGTGCACAATTCGGCCGCCTGCGCGGCGATCGCGGCGACCACCTTCGGATGCTGGTGCCCGATATTGGTGTTCACCATCATCGAGGAGAAGTCCAGCAGCCGGTTGCCCTCGCCGTCCCACACGTAGCAGCCCTCGGCCGCGGTGAGCACGATCGGCGACACCTGGGCCTGCGCCGACCAGGAATGGAAGACGTGGCGGCGATCGAGTTCGTAGGCGCGGGCGGCCTCGTCGGAAAGCGTCATCGGCACTGCTCCTGTCCGGTCACTTGTTCTGGGGGAAGCCGAGTTCCAGCCCGCCGTGGCTGGGATCGAGCCAGCGGGTGGTGATCGCCTTGGTGCGGGTGAAGAAGTGCACGCCGTCGGTGCCGTGTGCGTGGGAATCGCCGAACAGCGAGTTCTTCCAGCCACCGAAACTGTAGTAGGCCATGGGAACCGGGATCGGCACATTGACGCCGACCATGCCCACCTCCACCTCGTGGTGGAACCGGCGGGCCGCGCCGCCGTCGTTGGTGAACACGGCGGTGCCGTTGCCGTAGCGGTTGGCGTTGATCAGCGCCACCGCCTCCTCGTAGGTGCCGACCCGCACGACCGAGAGCACCGGCCCGAAGATCTCGTCGGTGTAGACGCTCATCGACGGCGTGACCCCGTCGAGAATCGTCGGCCCGAGCCAGAATCCGTCCGGCGCGCCCTCGACGATCAGCGGACGGCCGTCGAGCACCACCCGGGCGCCCGCGCTCTCACCCGCGTCGATGTAGTCGGCGACGCGATCGCGGTGGGCCCGGGTGATCAGCGGACCCATGTCGGCGCCGGAGGTGCCGTCCCCGGTGACGATGGTCGCCGCGCGCTCGGCGATCCGGGTGACCAGCTCGTCGGCGACCCCGCCGACCGCGACGACCACGCTGATGGCCATGCACCGCTCGCCCGCCGACCCGAATCCGGCGTTGACGGCGGCGTCGGCGGCCAGGTCCAGATCGGCGTCGGGCAGCACGACCATGTGGTTCTTCGCCCCGCCCAGCGCCTGCACCCGCTTGCCCGCCGCGGTGCCGCGCTGGAAGACGTACTTGGCGATCGGGGTGGAGCCGACGAACGAGACCGCCTTGATGCCCGGATTGTCCAGCAGTTCGTCGACGGCCACCTTGTCGCCCTGCACGACGTTGAACACGCCGTCGGGCAGGCCCGCTTCCTGCCACAGCCGCGCCAGCCACAGCGCCGCCGACGGGTCCTTCTCGCTCGGCTTGAGCACCACGGTGTTGCCCGAGCCGATGGCCAGCGGGAAGAACCACATCGGCACCATGGCCGGGAAGTTGAACGGCGAGATGATCGCGACCGGGCCCAGCGGCTGGCGCACGGAGTGGATGTCGACCTCGGTCGAGGCGTTCTCGGTGAACGAGCCCTTGAGCAGATGCGGGATGCCGCAGGCGAATTCGACGACCTCCAGCCCGCGGGTGACCTCACCGAGCGCGTCGGCGGCCACCTTGCCGTGCTCGGCGGTGATGATCGCCGCCAGCTCCGCCTTGCGCTCGGCCAGCAGCTCGCGGAACCGGAACAGCACCTGGGTGCGGCGGGTCAGCGAGGTGTCGCGCCAGGTCGCGAACGCCACCGTCGCGGCGTCGATCGCCGCGCGGGTGTCGGCCACGTTCGCCAGGGCCAGGTCGCCGGTGACCGCGCCGGTGGCGGGATTGGTGACCGGGGCGGTCGCCTCGCTGGTGCCGGTGACGGACTTGCCGTCGATCCAGTGGCCGATGGACTGCATGCCAGACCTCGTTTCGCCGGGAAGGGTGGTGCTTCCACCCTGGTCCACGATCACCGCGGCACCGGCCGACGATCTGTACGGAGTCGCGGCTTTCGTATTACGATTCGTCGGTGCTGTTGACGGTGGCCGATGTGCTCGCCACGCCGGTGGTCCAAGCGGGTCACCCGGAGGTGATCTGCGGGGCCGATCTGGACCGGCCGGTGCGCTGGGTGCACGTCAGCGACCTGGCCGACGTCGCCCAGGTGCTGGTCGGCGCGGAGCTGATCCTGACCACCGGGCAGGCACTGGCCGCGCCGGAGCCCGCCCGGGTCGCCTATCTGCGCTCGCTGGCCGCCGCCGGGGTCGCGGGCCTGGTGGTCGAGCTCGGCAGCTACGTGAGCGAACTGGGGCCGGTCGTCGCGGCCACCGCCGCCGAACTCGGGCTTCCGGTGATCGTGCTGCACCGGGTGACCCGGTTCGTCGAGATCACCGAGGCGGTCCATCGCGCGATCGTCGCCGACCAGTACGCCGAGCTCGAGTTCGCCAGGACGGTGCACGAGACCTTCACCGACCTCAGTGTGCGCCGGGCCGCGCTCGCCGAGATCGTGCGCACCGCGGCCACCATGCTCGACGCGTCGGTCGTGCTGGAGGATCTGGCGCACCGGGTGCTGGCCGCGACCGCCCGGCACACCACGTCCTCGGCGTTGCTGGAGAATTGGGAGGCCACCTCGCGCCTGCTGCCCGACGACGCGTGCGTGGTCGACGTCGGCCCGCAGATGCAGCGCTGGGGCAGGCTGATCCTGCGCGCGGACCACGGCCCGACACCCCGCGCGCGAATGGTGCTCGAACGCGCGGCCCAGACCCTGACCCTGCACCGGATGATCGACAAGGACCGCTTCGGGCTGCACCGCCGGGCCCAGACCGGGCTGATCGCCGACCTCGTCGAGGGCCGGATCGGCGACGAACGCGACGCGCAGGCGCGGGCGGCCGCGCTCGGGCTGCACCGGCACGCCCGCTACGTTCCGCTGGCCATCGATGTCGACGCCGTCGCCGACCCGGACCCGGTGGCGGCGCAACGGCGCAGCGCGGCGGTGGTCGAGGCGGTGACCCACGGGCTCGGCCTCGCCGACGCCTCGGCGCTGAGCGCGGCCGAGCACCGGCCGGGGCCGCGCGGCACGGGCGGCCGCGCGGCGCAGGTCGACGGGGAACGGGTCGCGATGATTCTCGCCCTCGCCCGGGGCGCCGTCGTCGAGGACCGGCTCGCGACGGTGTGCGCGGCCGTGCTCACCGAGGTGCGCCGGGTCGAGGGGGTGCGGCGCGCGGTGATCGGCGTCGGCGCCGACTCCGACTCCCTGCTCGACACGGCGAGCGGACTCGCCGACGCGAGGGAGGTCGCGGCCGTCGCGGCATCGATGCGCGCCGCGCCCCACCGAATCTTCTTCCGCAGCGCCGATATCCGGCTGCGCGGGCTGCTCTCGCTGATCCGCGACGATCCCCGGGTGCAGGGTTTCGCCGAGACCGAACTGAGTGCCCTGCTGCGCCACGACCTCCGGCACGGCACCGATCTCACCGCCACCCTGCGCCGCTTCCTCGACCTGGCGGGCAACAAGACCGAGCTCGCCAAGGCGCTCGTCATCAGCAGGCCGACGCTCTACGACCGCCTCGCCCGGATCGAGCGCATTCTCGACGTCGACCTCGACGACGGCGAGTCCCGCACCTCGCTGCACACCGCGCTGCTGGTGCGCGAACTCACCGGTGGCGACGACGCGCGATAGGCCGATCGTGGTGATCCCACCGGAAATCGGGGTTGTCGGCGAGCGGGTGTCCGCCGACACTGGAGCCCATGACGTTGTCGTCGCTGGACCTTCTCGACCGCTGGACCGCCCTGGCCGGACCGGACTCCGTTTCCCTCGGAGCCGGGATCATCGCCCGCTACAGCGAACCCCATCGCCACTATCACACCGCCGAACACCTGCGCGCGATGCTCGGCGCGATCGACGAATGGGCCGACAGCGCAGCCGATATCGACGCGGTGCGCTACGCCGCCTTCTTCCACGACGCGATCTACGCGGTCGACCGCGCCGACAACGAGGAACGCAGCGCCGACCTGGCGCGCGACGTCCTCGAATCCCTGGGCGCCCGAAAACCCTTGGTGGACGAGGTGGCTCGGCTGGTGCTGCTCACCCGTGGTCACGATTCCGAGGCGGGCGACGCCAACGGTGCCGTGCTGTGCGACGCCGACCTGGTCGTGCTCGGCGGCGATCCGGTGAGCTACGCCGCCTACGCGACCGCGGTGCGCACCGAGTACGCGCACGTCCCCGACGACCTGTTCCGGGCCGGTCGCGCCGCGGTGCTGCGCGCGATCGCGAATCAGCCTGTGCTGTACCGGACTCCGGCGGCCCGCGCCCGCTACGAGGAGCGCGCGCGGGAGAACCTGGCCGCCGAACTGGACCGGCTCACCGACTGAGACCGCTCAGCGCCCCAGCGCGCCGCTGGATTCGATGGCGGCGGTGAGCAGTTCGGCGACGCCGCGCTGTCCCGTCAGGGTGGGGTGGTAGGGGAGCAGGGTCTGGTCGGCCACCAGCGGATCGAACCAGCGCACGGCCGGGTCGGCGCACATCCCGAGCGCGGGCGAGGCGGCCACGGTGTCGATGTAGATCGCCCCGTGCGCGGCGGCCTCACGGGCGACGACGGTATTGAGCCGCGCGAACTTCGACTGGATGTAGGCGGCGTCGGCCGGGAGCAGGCCGAGCATCGCCGGGCAGCTGGTGTCGGCCAGGTAGGTGGGCCAGCCGTCGACGAAGATCGTGGCGGCCGGTGCGCGGCGGGCGATCTCGGTCAGGGCGGCGGCGTAGGCCGGGGCGATCGCGTCGATGCCCGCGTCCCACGCGGGATCGGCCGCCGCGGCGCAACCGCCGGTCGCCGCGCCCGCGTGACAGTCGCCGAGGATGTACTTCGTCATCTCGGCGTCGTTGGCGCCGATGTGCAGGGTGACGATCTTCGTCGCGGGTCCGAGCGCGTCGAGTTGCGGTGCGACACCCGGTGTTTGGGAGGTGTAGAGGTCGGGGATCTTCGCCGAGCTGCACGTGCGGTCGTCCAGGCTCAGTCCCAGGCGCTCGGCGACCAGCTTGGGCGCGTTGGTGGTGGAGCGCACGCAGCGCAGTGGCGCGCCGAGGTCCAGATTGGCGGCGCCGGTGGTCGCGGCCCCGGAGTCACCGAGCGCGACATAGGCCGCGCCACCCGAGGGTGACGGCTCGGCCTGGGCCGGGGCGAGCGGCAGCGCGGCGAGCGAGACGACCGCGGCGAGCACGCGCAGACTGTTCTTCAGCGAACGGCGGGGATCCACAGCGCGAAGAGTAGGTGGCTGTGGGCCACGCCACAAGCACGCGGCGCCGCGACACCCGGCGGACCGGTGCGGTCCGCCGGGTGTGTGGGTCAGAGCGCGTCGAGCATCCGGGCCGCCAGCGGCGCCGACGACGCCGGGTTCTGGCCGGTGTAGAGGGTGCGGTCGACCTCGATGTGCGGGGCCCACGGCTCGCCCTCGCGGTAGTCGACGCCGAGCGCGACGAGCCGGTCCGCGAGCAGCCACTTCGCCTTCTCGGCGAAGCCCGCCTGGGCCTCCTCGGCATTGCTGAACGCGGCGACCCGGTACCCGGCGAACGGGGACTTCCCGTCGGCGTCGGCGGTCGCGAGCAGGGCGGCGGGCGCGTGGCAGACCACCCCGAGCGGCTTGCCCGAGGCCAGCGCGTCGACCAGGAGCGCACCCGAGACGGGATCGACCGCGAGATCCTCCATCGGGCCGTGCCCGCCGGGGTAGAACACCGCGTCGTAGTCGGCGAGCCGCACCTCGGCGAGCGGGATCGGCTGCCGCAGGACCTCGGCCCCGGCCAGGACCTCGGCGATCTCCGCCGCGCGCTCGGCGCCGCCGTTCGCCTCGGCCGCCAGGCTGCCCTGGTCGACCGGCGGGAGCACGCCACCCGGCGTCGCGACGGTGACGGTGTGGCCCGCGCCGGTGAACGCCGCGTACGGCGCGACGAACTCCTCGGCCCAGAACCCCGTGGGGTGCTTCGTGCCGTCCGCCAGGGTCCAGTGATCGGCGCCGGTGAGGACGAACAGGATGTGTGCCATCGGATTCCTTCTCCATTCAACGGGTTTCGTGGCGATCGGCCGGCAGCGTCGTCGGGTCGCGCTCTCGACGCTAGGGACTCGGGCATTGTCTGACCAATAGGATGGTCTATATGAGACATAGGCCAGCCGATGGCTCGATGGATCTGGTGCAGTTGCGGACCTTCCTGGCGGTCTACCGGACCGGATCGCTCACCGCGGGGGCCGCGCAGGCGGGACTGTCCCAGCCCACGGTGACCACGCAGGTCCAGGCGCTGGAACGGTACCTGGGCACGCCGCTGTTCGAGCGCCTGCCGCGCGGGGTGGCGCCGACCGCCGCCGCGCACGAGCTGGCGGCGCGGGTGAGCGCCCCGCTGGACGCGCTCGCGTCGGTGGTCGGCGGCCCGGTCGCCGAGCGGCCCGCGCCGCCCGAACCGCCGGTGCTGCTCGGCGGGCCCGCCGAGATGCTGGCCGCGCAGGTGCTGCCCGCGCTCGCGCCGCTGCTCGCCGACGGGGTGCGGCTCACCGTCCGCGCCGGCCTCACCGACGACCTGCTGGCCGAATTGCGTTCGGGCACCCTCGATCTGGTGATCGCCACGGCGCGCCCGCGTGGCCGGACCGTGCTCGCCGAACCGCTCGTCGACGAGGAGTTCCTGCTCGTCGCGGCGCCCGCGGTGGCCGCCCGCGTCGACACCGATCGCCTGCGCCGCGCCGATCCGGGCGCGCTCGACGGGCTCCCGCTGCTCAGCTACGCCGCGGATCTGCCGATCCTGCGCCGCTATTGGCGGCACGTGTTCGAGACCCGGCTGGAGGCGACCCCGGCCCTGATCGTCCCCGATCTGCGCGCGGTGCTGGCCGCGGTGCGCGCCGGCGCGGGGATCAGTGTGCTGCCGCGCTACCTGTGCGCGGGCGAGCTCGCCGACGGCAGCCTGGTGACCCTGCTCGATCCGGCCGATCCGCCGATCAACACCGGCTTCCTGGCCCGCCGGGTCGGTGGACCGCCCCGGCCGCACGTCGACCTGGTCCGGGCCCGGCTGCTCGCGGCCGCGGTCGCCTGGCGCGCCGAGTGAGCCGATCCGGTCGGCCGGATCGGCTCGTGCGCACGGGGCGGGAACAGGCGCACCGGTTCGGTGGTTGACCGAGCACATGACGACACTCGGATTGATCGGCAGCGGCAATATCGGATCGACAGTGGCGCGGCTGGCGGTGGCCGCCGGAATCGACGTGGTACTCAGCAATTCTCGCGGACCCGAGACGCTGGCCGGCCTCGTCGCGGAGCTCGGGCCCCGGGCCAGGGCGGCGACGCCGGCGGAGGCGGCGGCCGCAGGCGACCTCGTCGTGGTGACCGTGCCGTTGAAGGCCTATCAGGACGTACCGGTCGCGCCGCTGGCGGGCAAGGTCGTGCTCGACACCAACAACTACTACCCCGAGCGGGACGGCGCCATCGCCGAACTCGACGCCGACACCGTCACCACCAGTGAGCTGTTGCAGCGGCACCTGCCCGACGCGCAGGTGGTCAAGGCGTTCAACAACATCTACTTCGAGCACCTGGCCACCCTCGCCCGGCCCGCGGGCGCCGCCGACCGGTCCGCGCTGCCGGTCTTCGGTGACGACCCGGCCGCGAAGATCGCCGCGGCCCACCTGATCGACGCGCTCGGCTACGACGTCGTCGACGGCGGCACGCTCGCCGAGAGCCGTCGCTCCCAGCGCGACACGCCGGTCTACGTCCGGCCCTACGCCGTCCCGGGCGATTCCTGGCCGCCCGCGGCCGCGACCACCGGCGACATCGCGACGATCCGCACCGCGCTGGCCGCCGCCGAGGTCTGAGGCGGGAGCCTCCCACCTGCATCGATGCTTGACATGCAAGCGTCAGCTTGCCTATCGTTCGAGGGGAGACGACGGGAGGAGCGCGCGCCGTGACCGATATCTTCACCGCCTTGGCGGACTCGACGCGGCGCGCGCTGCTCGACGAACTGGCCGAGCGGGACGGGCAGACGCTGTTCGAATTGTGCGCCAAGCTCGCCACCCGGCACGGGATCAGTTCGTCGCGGCAGGCGATCACCCAGCACCTGGGCATGCTCGAGGCCGCGGGGCTGGTGACCTCCCGTCGACAAGGCCGCTACAAGTTCCATCACGCCGATTTCACGCCGCTGCGCGCGATCTCGGAGCGATGGCCGATCCCCCAGGAGGACCCATGATCCGCATCGGTGTGACCAGCATCTTCGTCGACGACCAGGACAAGGCCGAGAAGTTCTACACCGACGTGCTCGGCTTCCAGGTCAAGGACCGGGTGCCGGTCGGCGAGTACGACTGGCTGACCGTGGTCTCGCCCGCCGACGTCGACGGCATCCAGTTGCTGCTCGAGCCCGACCAGAACCCGATCGCCCAGAACTACAAGTCCGCGCTCACCGCCGACGGCATCCCCTGCATGATCTTCACCGTCGACGACCTCGACGGTGAATACCGCCGCCTGCTCGACCGCGGCGTCCTGTTCACCCAGCCGCCCCAGCCGATGGGCGCGGTCACCACCGCCGTCTTCGACGACACCTGCGGCAACCTCATCCAGCTGATGCAGCCCACTACCGCGTGATGACGAGAAGTTCGGTGGGGGAAGCGATCTCGGCCCGCAGGCCGGCCTTGGTCGCCACCCGCGCCACCGCGCGGATGTCGGTCGGCTCCGCGCGGGTGAGCACCAGCGCGCGGGCCAGCAGACCCTTGTGATGCTTGTTGAAGTGGCTGACCACCGTGCGTGAGCCGTCGGCGTGCTCGGTGAGCACGTTGGCGGTAATGGCGTCGGGGACCCGGCCCAGCTGCTGGTAGCTGCCCGACCGGAGATCGATGACGAGTTCGCCGCCCGCCTCGGCGTAGAGGGCGTCGGACAGCACGTCGCGCCACACCGCCGACAGCGTCGGCAGACCGGGCAGCTTGGTGCCGCCGGAGAGGCGGTAGGCCGGGATCGGGTCGGCCGCGCGGACCGCGCCGAACAGCGCGGAGCCGATGCCGAGGCGCGCGTACGCCTTCGCGCGCTGCGCCTTGGTGAACGACTTCGCGTCCAGCGCGTCGTAGAGCACCCCGGTGTAGCGCTCCAGCGCGGGGCGGGTCGCCGAGGTGCGCAGGCTCGCGTTGCGGGCGATCTCGGCGTCGGCGGCCTTGCCGAGCCCGAGCACCGCGGTGGCGGCGGCCGGGTCGGCGGCGAGCTGCACCACCTCGGTGATCAGCTTGTCGCGCACCGCCGTGAGCTGCGGCATCGCCAGATCGGCCAGGTCGAGGGGCGCGCCCGACCCACCGTCGGACTTGGTTTCGGAGGGAGGCAGCAGCACCAGCACGATCGCCTACGGTACCGGCGTCGTGCCGCGGTCCGGCCGCTGGTGGTCGGTGGAACCGATATCGGCTTGCACGTGGCCCCGGACCAGGGACTACCCTGTGCATCCGTGATCACCCGCCTCTCCCGCCTGTTCCTGCGCACCCTGCGAGACGATCCCGCCGACGCCGAGGTGCCCAGCCACAAACTGCTCGTCCGCGCCGGCTACGTCCGCCGGATCGCCCCCGGCGTGTACTCGTGGCTGCCGCTGGGCCTGCGCACGCTGCGCCGCATCGAGGACGTGGTGCGCCAGGAGATGGACGCCACCGGCGCCCAGGAGATCTCCCTGCCCGCGCTGCTGCCGCGCGAGCCCTACGAGACCACCAACCGGTGGACCGAATACGGCGACGCCCTGTTCCGCCTGCAGGACCGCAAGGGCGGCGACTACCTGCTCGGCCCCACCCACGAGGAGCTGTTCGCGCTCACCGTCAAGGGTGAGTACAACTCCTACAAGGATCTGCCGGTCACGCTGTACCAGATCCAGGACAAGTACCGCGACGAGGAACGTCCCCGCGCCGGCATCCTGCGCGGCCGCGAGTTCACCATGAAGGACTCCTACTCCTTCGACCTCGACGACGCCGGCCTTGCCACCAGCTACGCCACCCATCGCGCCGCCTACCAGCGCATCTTCGAGCGGCTCGGCGTCGAGTACGTGATCGTGGCCGCCACCTCCGGCGCCATGGGCGGCAGCGCGTCCGAGGAATTCCTCGCCGCCAGCCCCGTGGGTGAGGACACCTACGTGCGCTGTGCCGAGTCCGGCTACGCGGCCAACGTGGAAGCCGTGGTCACGCCCGCGCCCGCGCCGCTGCCGATCGACGGCCTGCCCGCCGCGGTCGAGTACGACACCCCGAACACCCCCACCATCGCCACGCTGGTCGACTGGGCCAACGAGGCGACGGTGCTCGACCGCGCCGTCACCGCCGCCGACACGCTCAAGAACGTCATGGTCAAGCTGCGCCACCCGGACGGCAAGACCGAGATCCTCGGCATCGGCGTCCCCGGTGACCGCGAGATCGACGACAAGCGGCTGGAAGCCTCCGTCGAGCCCGCCGAGGTGGAGCTGCTCACCGAGGCCGACTTCGCCGCCAACCCCTTCCTGGTGAAGGGCTATATCGGCCCGAAGGCGTTGCAGGCCAACGGTGTTCGCTACCTCGTCGATCCCCGTGTCGTCGATGGCACCAGCTGGATCACCGGTGCCGACGTGCAGGGCAAGCACGTCGTCGGCCTGGTGGCCGGTCGTGACTTCACCCCCGACGGCACCATCGAGGCCGCCGAGGTCCGCGACGGCGATCCCTCGCCCGACGGCGCGGGTCCGCTGGTGTCGGCCCGTGGCATCGAGATCGGCCACATCTTCCAGCTCGGCCGCAAGTACACCGACGCGTTCGACGTCGACGTGCTGGGCGAGAACGGCAAGCCGGTCCGGCTCACCATGGGTTCCTACGGCATCGGCGTCTCGCGCCTGGTCGCGGTGATCGCCGAGCAGCAGCACGACGACAAGGGCCTGCGCTGGCCGGCCGAGGTCGCGCCGTTCGACGTGCACGTGGTCATCGCGAACAAGGACGCCGCCGCCCGCGAGGGCGCCGAGCAGGTCGTGGCCGGGCTGGACAAGCAGGGCCTCGAGGTCCTCTTCGACGACCGCACCGCCTCGCCCGGCGTGAAGTTCAAGGACGCCGAACTGCTCGGCATGCCCTGGATCCTGGTCATCGGCCGCGGCTGGGCCGACGGCAAGGTCGAACTGCGCAACCGGTTCACCGGCGAGGCCGAGGAGATCGCGGCCGAGGACGCCGTCGCCGCGGTCACCGCGAAGATCCGCGGCTGAATCCGCGCGACCCGGTCGCGTCCACCGCGGCGCGACCGGGTCGGCGAAAGCCGCTGCGGCACAGGAACCGACCGCTGCCGCTCGCCTACGGGCAGTGGCCGGGGAACTGATAGTTTCGAGCGCGTGGACACGTTCAGCGATTCGCTGTTGCGGCTGGCGCGGGATTATCTCGGCGGGGCGATCGAGCAGTATTCGGTATTTCAGGAGCAGATCAGGCCGGGGCCGACCCGGGTGGATCATCGGGCGGGGTGCGTGTGGATCGGCGACCGGGAGTTCGCCGGGTCCGGCGAGATCGGGACCTACGCCGAGGATCTGACCTTCATGTGGGCGTGGGCCAAACCCACCCTCGCCGGCCTGCCCGGCGTCGCGGCGTCGACCCGGCTGCGCGAGCTCGGATTACAGCACGGGATCCCCGAATTCGCCGAGGAAATCGTCGATCTCGCCGGTTTCCCCGACCCGATGCTGGCCGCCGACCATCTGTCGATCATCGCGCTGGGCGCGCTCGGCGCCCGCGGGATGACCAAGTTCAATCACGGCGGCCGCGCGTACGCCTACCTGATCGTCGACGACGAGCAGGTGCCGTCCGCGACGCCGGACCCGGGCCGGGTGGCCGACCTGGTGGCCGCCGCCGCCAGGATGCTGCCCGGCACCGGCACGCGGGCGGTCGTGGCCGGCTACGCCCACCGTCACCGCCTGCCCGTGCGCGACACCGCCGACGGGGTGGAGGTGCAGCTGCCCGACGGACCGCGGCTGATCGTCCGCATCGACGCCGGTGACCAGCTCCTCGACGCCGAGGTCGTCGGTGCGGGCCCGCTCGCCCCGGCCGAGGCCGGGCCGCGGCACGAGCGGATCCCACCCTTCTTCCCGGACAGTCTGCTGGTCGCGCTGGCACCGGCCACCGCGACCACCGTCGGCGGTCACGGTTCGCTGCGCGGCGCGGCCACCGACGCGCCGCGACCGACCCTGCGCTGGCAGCCGATGTACGGCGATCTCGTCGAGGTCCCCGGCGGTCCGGTGGCCGTCGCCGAGATCGGCCGCTACGACAGCGAGCACCGGATCTGGGCATGGGCGGGGCGGGAGTGGACGGGTGCCGCCGCGCTGCGCGGGCTGGCGCGCGAACACGGGGCCGAGCACCTGGCGGTGGACCGGGTCGACCTCGGCACCGTCGTCCATCCCGACAATGTGGTCACCCTGCTGGTGGCCGGGGCCGCCGACCTGGGCGGATCCGTCGGCTGGGCAGCGGCGCCGGACGGCGCCGGGTGGCGCTACTTCGCGGTCACCGACGACGCCGTGACCATGACGGGATCGGATCCCGGGGTGGCCGCCCAGCTCATCGAGACGGCCGCGAACCTGCTGCATCCGCTGACCGATCCGGACAGCCGCTACCCCGCCATGCGGGCGATGGCCGCCGGCTACTTCGAGCGCCACCACGTCACCACCCTGACCTTCGGCGAACCGCAGCTGCTGCTCGCGCACTTCGGCCTGTACGAGCTGCGGGTCGAATTCGACACCACCGGCGGGATCATCGGCACCCGCACCGGCCTGATCGGCGAACTGATGAGCTGATCCCGGCGCGGTGCCGCGCCGTCCGGTGCTCCGGGCGGCGCGGCACCGGGTCAGGCGCCGAGGTCGGCGAACATCTTGCGCTTCATCGGCGGTATCGCGCTCGCGGTGCGCAGGACGAGCTTGCCCATCAAGCGGCCGAGCCTGCCGTCGGCGACGGCGCGTTCGGCGGTGCTCAGCGAGGTGCGGACCGCGGCGAAACCGTAGTCGGTCATGGCGGTTTCGTAGGCGCCGATCGCGTCGAGCAGGCCGCGCTCGCGGCGGTCGGCGGCGACCAGCATGCGGCACAGCAGCTGGGCGTCGCGCAGGGCGGTGTTGGCGCCGATGCCGGCGAACGGGGTCATGCTGTGGATGGCGTCACCGAGCAGGGTGACGGTGGTCGGGGTCCAGCGCGGGATCGGGACCGAGGTCTTGATCGGCAGGAGAGTGGCGGTGGCGCCGTCGGATTCGGCGACCAACCTGCGCAGTTCGGGCGCCCAGCCCGCGGTCATCCGGACCGCGGTGGCGTGCAGCTCCGCCGCGTCGAGGGCCGACAGGTCGACGCCGAATCGGTCCCGCTCGGCGGCGAACGCCCAGAACACGTAGGGCTGGGTGTCGTCGAACAGGAAGCCGGGTGTGAGCTCGGGGCCGTCGCTGCCGAGCGCGACACCCGGTGCGGGCGGGGCGAATTCGTGCGGTGCGACGAACATGCCGCAACCACTCGGCGGAATCACGCTGTGCGGGTGCGCGAGCAGGCGCGGATCGAGGCGGTCGCGGGCGCTCGGGGTGAGCGCGTACTTGCCCGCGATGGTGACGATGCCGGTGTCCACCCGCCGCGCCTGCGGCAGGTACTGGGCCCGTACCCGCGAGGTGCCGCCGTCGGCACCGACCAGCACATCACCGACCTCGCTGCCGCCGTCGGCGAAGTGGACGACCACCCGGCCGTCCGGCCGACGCTCGTAGCGGTCGAACGCGCTGCCGTAGTGCACCGCGTCGCCCAGTTCGGCGAGCAGGATGCGGCGCAGGGTGATCCGGCTGATGCCGTAGTGGTCGCGGTCGGCGCTCGCGGTCTCGGCGCTCTCGAAATCGATCAGGCTCGACAGCTGCTCGGTGACGAAGCCGAAACCGTTGCCGCCCTGGCCGGAGCAGGCGACGAAGGTCGCGAAGAGCTCGGGGGAGAGCAGCTCGGCCAGCGCGCCGCTGCCGTGCGGGTTGATGTGGATGCGGAAGCCCTGCAGCCGGTCGGTGCGCCGCACCTCGCGCTCGTGCACGCTGACCGCGACGCCGGCCCGGCGCAAGCCGTTGGCCAGCGCCAGACCGCCGATACCGCCGCCCGCGACGATGACCTTCAGTGGGGTGTTGGATGCCATGACGGTGTCCTTTCGATGGTCAGGCCCGGCTCCAGCCGAACCCGCCGGAGCGCCGCTTCGACGCCCGCTGCTGCTGGGTGGGACCCGCCTGCGACCAGTCGGTGATCAACCGGTCGAGCAGGCGGGTGAGGGTGACCACATCGGCGGCGGGCCAGTCGGCGATGACCGCGCCGAACACCTGGTCGCCCACCTCGAGGAACTGCTGGAGTTCCGCGCGCCCCGCGTCGGTGATCTCGACCAGGACCGCCCGCCGGTCGGCCGGGTCCGGCGCGGTGCGCACCAGCCCGGCCTCCGCCAGGGTCTGCACGTGCCGGGTGATCGAGGAGGGCAGCGCGTCGAGGCGTTCGGCGATCTCCCCGGCGCGCAGCGGACCCGACTCCGCCACTGCCTGCAGCACCCCGACCCGGACCGGGTCGTACGCCCGGGAGGTGCCCTGGCGCATCGCCTCGGCGAACCTGCTCGTCGTGCGGGCGAGTTCGGAGACCTGATCCTTGTTTGCTTGCATGAATCAAACAATACATTTGATTGTGTGAAACAACAATAGGCCGGTGAACTTACGCCTACGTAGGGGAAACCCGCAGGTCATGGGCTCGAGGTGGGGTGCGGCGCTGCTAAGTTAGCTCCCATGACGAGTTCGCCGAGCCTGCTGTTCAACCCCGCCACCTACGACCCTCAGCACTTCGATGCCGAGACGCGGCGGCTGCTGCGAGCCACCATCGAGTGGTTCGAATCCAAGGGCAAGGCACAGCTGCTGGCCGAGGACCGCGACGCGGTCTGGACCGAGGAATTCCTCGACTTCGTCGCGAAGGAGAAGCTGTTCGCGACCTTCCTGACCCCGGCCGCCTACGCCGACGGCGACCCGAACAAGCGCTGGGACGCCGCCCGCAACGCGGCCCTGGCCGAGATCTTCGGCTTCTACGGCCTCGCGTACTGGTACGCCGAGCAGGTCACCATCCTCGGCCTCGGCCCGATCTGGCAGAGCGACAACGAGACCGCCAAGCGCAAGGCCGCCGCCGACCTCGACGCGGGCCAGGTGATGGCGTTCGCGCTGTCCGAGCGCGAGCACGGCGCCGACATCTACAACACCGACCTGATCCTCACCCCGACCGCGCCGGGCAGCGCCGACGCCGAGGCCGGAATCCTGTTCCGCGCCAACGGCGAGAAGTACTACATCGGCAACGGCAACGTCGCCTCGATGGTGTCGGTGTTCTCCCGCCGCGGCGATGTCGAGGGCGCCGAGGGCTACATCTGGTTCGCCGCCGACAGCCGCCACGCCGACTACCACCTGGTCGAGAGCGTCATCCACGGCCAGATGTACGTCAGCCACTTCCGGCTGGAGAACTACCCGGTGACCGCCGCCGACGTGCTGCACGAAGGGCCCGAGGCCTTCTCGGCCGCGCTCAACACCGTCAACGTGGGCAAGTTCAACCTCTGCCACGGCGGCATCGGCATGGTCGAGCACTCGTTCTTCGAGGCCATCACCCACGCCAGCAACCGCATCCTCTACGGCAACCCGGTCACCGACTTCGGCCATGTGCGTGGCAATTTCGTCGACGCCTACGCGCGCCTGATCGCGATGAAGCTGTTCAGCGACCGCGCGGTGGACTACTTCCGCAGCGCCTCGCTCGAGGACCGCCGCTACCTGCTGTTCAACCCGATGACCAAGTCCAAGGTCACCTCCGAGGGCGAGGTCGCGATGACCCTGCTGCTGGATGTGCTGGCGGCCAAGGGCTTCGAGAAGGCCACCTACTTCGCGCAGGCCTCGCGCTACATCAACCACCTGCCCCGGCTCGAGGGCACGGTGCACGTGAACGTCGGTCAGATCCTGAAGTTCATGCCGAACTACCTGCTCAACCCGACGGAGTACCCGGCCATCGGCACCGACCTGGCGCCGGGCGACCAGGAGTTCTTCTGGCAGCAGGGTCCGGCGCGCGGCGCGGGCAAGGTGCAGTTCGCCGACTGGACCCCGGCCTACGAGCAGGCCGCGGACGTGCCGAACGTCGGCCGGTTCTACGAGCAGGCGCAGGCGCTGCGCACGCTGCTGCTCACCGCGGCGCCGGACGCGGCCCAGCAGAAGGACCTGGACTTCATGCTGACCATCGGCCACCTGTTCTCCACGGTGGTCTACGGCCAGCTGATCCTCGAGCAGGCCGAGCTCACCGGGCTCGACCGCGATGTCGTCGACCAGATCTTCGATTTCCAGATCCGCGACTTCAACACCCACGCGACCGCCCTGCTCGGCAAGCCGACGGTCACCGAGGCCCAGCGCGCGTGGGCCGTCGGCGCCCTGCGCAGCCCCGTGGCCGACGCCGCGCGCTTCGACCGGGTGTGGCAGCAGGTGGCGTCCTACGACGGCGCCTACGCGATGCGTCCGTAGCGGACCCGGTTCGGCCGCCGCACCGCACGGTGGGGCGGCCGACGTCGGGCCTGGGCTCGCGATCGTGCCCGGGTGTGGTTACACCGACGCGCGGCCGGGGAACGTCGTGGTGACGGGGTTCGCGCCCAGGATCGCCTGCCAGCGGGCTCGGCGCACCGCGGATTCGGTGAGTGCCTCCGTCGCGGTGGCCCGGACCGCCGCGTCGGCTGCCTGTTCGACGACGGCGTACCATGCTGCGGCGCAATCGGATTCGACCGTGACGGCCAGGTGTGCCGCGGGGATCGGATCGTCGACCGGGAACGGTGGGGTGTAGGCGGCGCCCGCCGCCTCGGGTGCGGTGCCGCCTGCTTCCAGCAGTTCGATGGTGGCGTCGCGCCGGGCCCGGTGCGCGGCGCTGAACTCGGCGACCATGCGCGCCCGGTCGGCATTGGCGTAGGCGGCGATCACGCCGTAGGAGTAGACGGCGGCGTACTCGCTGTCCAGGGCGGCCTGGAGGGCCTGTCGTTGATCGGTCATGCGAGCAGGACTCCCGCCTCGGTGGCGCAGGCCGCGCTGATCGAGGCCAACAGCCCCGCGCGGTACCCGGATTCGGTGCGGGCCAGCGCCGCGGCGGACTGCTGCGAGCGGACCAGCTGATCGCGCAGCTGGGCGATCGTCAGCGGCTGGGTGGCGTTCTCGATCGTCGCGGCGGGCACGAGGGCGCCGTCGGGGCCGGGCACGGTGATCTCACCGGTGCGGTGCACGGGGGTGCTGCCGTCGCCGTACACGCCGATCACCCGGTCGATCTCGGTGCGCAGCGCGTCGGCGTGGGCGGTGCGTTCGGTGGCGACGGTGGCCAGCGCGGCCTGTGCCTGCGGGGCGAGCGCGATCGCGGCCTGCGCGGACGCGGCGTCGGCGCGGGCCAGGACCTCTTGCGCGGCAAGCGGATCCGGCGCGTGCACGGTGTCGTTCTCGGCGCAGGCGGCCAGCACGCTCAGCGCGGGGACGCCGACGGCTGTCGCGCCGACCAGGCGCAGCAACGACCGCCGCCGCCAAGCGCCCGCCGTGCGCTGTGTCACGTCGGCGGTCGGCGACCACTGCGCCGGTGCGGCCGAAGCCGGTCGGTGCGGAGTTGCGGGGGCTGTGCGCTGCGGTGCGACCGGGCGCGGCGACTCGCTCGTCATCGGGCGGGATTCGTGCCGGTCGGAGCGCATGCCGGAAGGTCGCCCGGCGCTCGGCGGGGCGGTATGGCGGAAGGGCACCTACCCATCGTGCCAGATCCGCGCACCGTCGCCCGCCCACGCCGCGACACCGGGAGGCACGCCGGGGCGGACCGGTGCGCGAAGCCCGGTGGCTGGTCCTTTACACTCTCGTGGCGCGTTACGCTAGACCTTCGGCGTAGAAATTTCCGATCGCGTCACAACTGAACCAGGAGCCGCCCATATGCCGATGCCCACCGAGGAAAGGGTGAGCCAGCTCGTCGCTGAGCTCGTCGCACGCCGGGGATTCGACCTCGAGGGCGTCGCGATCGCGTCTGCGGGCAAGGACGAATTGGCGCCGGTTCGGTTGAAGGTCACCGTCGACAGCGACGGTCCGGCCGATCTGGACGCGATCGCCGAGCTCAGCCGGGAGATGTCCGAGCTGCTCGACGACGCGGGCGATTTCGGCGAATCCGCCTACCTGCTCGAAGTGACCACCCCCGGCGTCGACCGCCCGCTGACCGCCGAGCGGCACTGGCGACGCGCGCAGGGCCGCAAGGTGAAGGTCGCGCTGCGCGAGGGCGCCGAGCCGGTCGAGGGCAAGGCCCGCTTCGAGGCGCGCGCAGGCCAGCTCGCCGAGGACGGCACCGTGGCGCTGGTCCTCGGCGGCAAGAACAAGCCGCACCGGGTGCACGTGCCGCTCGCCGACATCGCCACCGCGGTGGTCCAGGTCGAGTTCAACGCACCGGGCGCCGCCGAACTCGAACTCGCGGGCGGGATCGCCGCGGGCCGCCCGGTACCGGGCGAAGAACCCGCCGACCTCGCCGCCGCAGGACAACACAGTGACTCTCCCACCGAAGGGGTTGCGGAATGAACATCGAAATCGAAGCCTTGCGGGCGATCGTCGCCGACAAGGGCATCCCCATCGAGACCGTGATCTCGGCGATCGAGTCGGCGCTGCTCACCGCCTACCGGCACACCGAGGGTCATCAGCCCAACGCGTACATCGACATCAACCAGAAGACCGGTGTGGTCCGGGTGATGGCGCGGGAGCTGGACGCCGACGGCAACCTCGTCTCCGAATGGGACGACACCCCGGAGGGCTTCGGCCGGATCGCCGCGACCACCGCCCGCCAGGTGGTGCTGCAGCGGCTGCGCGACGCCGAGAACGAGAAGTCCTTCGGCGAGTTCTCGACCCACGAGGGCGACATCGTCGGCGGTGTCGTCCAGCGCGACGCCAGGGCCAACGCCCGCGGCATCGTGGTGGTGCGGATCGGCAGCGAGGCCAACGGCGCCGAGGGCCTGATCCCGCCCGCCGAGCAGGTGCCGGGGGAGACCTACGAGCACGGCGACCGGATCAAGTGCTACGTCTACGGCGTCTCCCGTGGCCCGCGTGGCCCACAGATCCAGCTCTCGCGCACCCACCCGAACCTGGTGCGCAGACTGTTCTCGCTCGAGGTGCCCGAGATCGCCGACGGCTCGGTGGAGATCGTCGCGGTGGCCCGCGAGTCGGGGCACCGCTCCAAGATCGCGGTGCGGTCCACCGTGCCCGGCGTGAACGCCAAGGGCGCGTGCATCGGCCCGATGGGTCAGCGCGTGCGCAACGTGATGAGCGAGCTGGCAGGCGAGAAGATCGATATCATCGATTACGCCGAGGATCCGGCGACCTTCGTCGGCAACGCGCTCTCGCCGTCGAAGGTGGTCTCGGTCACCGTCGTCGATCCGGAAGCCAGGGCGGCCCGGGTGATCGTGCCGGACTTCCAGCTGTCGCTGGCGATCGGCAAGGAGGGCCAGAATGCCCGCCTGGCCGCCCGATTGACCGGCTGGCGCATCGATATCCGCAGCGACGCGGCTCCGGAGCAGGGCGATTCGGTTCGGCCGGAGGCGCACCGTAGTTGACGAAAACGCGGGAATCCCGACCCTCGGATGACATGTTCGTAACTTCGGAAGGGGAGGGGTTCGTCGTTATGACCGGGTCACCGGTAGAGTGGGTGGAAGACCGGCCCGCGCAATCCGTTCGCACCTGTATCGGATGCCGTCAGCGCGAGCCGTCTGCCGAACTGTTGCGGATCGTGGCGCAGCATCGGGACACCGGCTCCGCCGGGGCTCCGGGTGTTGTGATCGTTCCCGATCCACGGCGCAGACTTCCCGGACGGGGTGCCTGGCTGCACCCCGTTTCAGCTTGTCTGCGTTCCGCAGAGCGGCGCCGAGCATTCGGCAGAGCCCTACGAGTGTCCGGAAATCTGGATATCTCAGCCCTGGAGCAGTACCTCGAGAACAGGCACGAGCACTCATGAGCACACCGTGAAGCACCAACGATGAACGTCCATCGGAGATAACCCGAGGTCGTGCGGGCCGCCGTCCCCTTACACGGTGGCGCTGCTCGGCCTCTCAGTGAGGAGAGCAGTGGCAGGCAAGGCCCGCGTGCACGAGTTGGCCAAAGAACTCGGTGTCACGTCCAAAGAACTACTCGCGAAGCTCAAGGAGCAGGGCGAGTTCGTGAAGTCGGCGTCCTCGACGGTGGAAGCACCCGTCGCCCGTCGCCTCCGTGAATCGCTCGCGTCGAAGTCCGCCCCGGCGGGCGACGCGAAGCCGGCGGCCCGTCCCGGTCCGTCCCAGGCGGCCCGTCCGGCCGCCAAGCCCACTCCCGGTGGCGGCCCCCGTCCCGGTCCGCGTCCGGCTCCGGCGGCGCCCGCCGCCGCGACCCCCGCGGCCCCGGTGGCTCCGGCCGCCGAGTCGGCTCCGGTCGAGGCCAAGCCGGCTCCGGCCGCTCGGCCGACCCCGGCCGCCGCGCAGTCGGCGGCGCCCGCCGCGAAGCCGGCCGGTGCCCCCGCGCCCGGTCCGCGTCCGGCCCCCGGCGCACCGCGTCCGGGTCAGCCCGCCGCCGGTCAGGCCCGTCCGGGTCAGCCCGCGCCGGGTGCTCCGGCCCCGCGTCCGGCCGGTCCCGGCCCGAAGCCCGGCCCGAAGACCCCGCGCGTCGGCAACAACCCGTTCAGCTCCGCCCCGGATCGTGAGCGTCCGGCCCCGCGTCCCGCCCCGCAGGGCGGTCCGCGGCCGACGCCGGGTCAGGGCGGTCCGCGTCCGGCTCCCGGCCAGGGTGGTCCGCGTCCGGCTCCCGGTCAGGGCGGTCCCCGTCCCGGCCAGGGCCAGGGTGGTCCGCGTCCGGCCGCCGCGCAGGGCGGTGCCCCGCGTCCCGGTGGCCCGCGCCCCAACCCGGGCTCGATGCCCCCGCGGCCGAACCCCGGTGCCATGCCCCAGCGCTCCGCGCGTCCGGGTCCGGCGGCCGGTGGCCGTCCGGGTCGTCCGGGCGGCGCGCCCGGTGGCGCCGGTCGTCCCGGTGGCGGCGGTGGCGGCTACCGCGGTGGCGGTGGCGGTGCCCCCGGTGCAGGTCAGGGTGCCGGTGCACCCGCGGCCGGTGGCTTCCGTGGTCGTCCCGGTGGCGGCGGCGGTCGTCCGGGTGGTCCCGGTGGCCGTGGTGGCGCGGCCGGCGCGTTCGGTCGTCCCGGTGGCGCTCCGCGTCGTGGCCGCAAGTCGAAGCGGGCGAAGCGCGCCGAATACGAGAACATGCAGGCGCCCGCCGTCGGTGGCGTGCGGCTGCCCCGCGGCAACGGCGAGATCATCCGGCTCGCCCGCGGCGCGTCGCTGTCGGACTTCGCCGAGAAGATCGACGCGAACCCGGCCGCTCTCGTGCAGGCGCTGTTCAACCTGGGCGAGATGGTCACCGCGACCCAGTCGGTGAACGACGAGACCCTCGAGCTGCTCGGCAGCGAGATGAACTACGTCGTGCACGTCGTCAGCCCCGAGGACGAGGACCGCGAGCTGCTGGAATCGTTCGATCTCACCTACGGCGAGGACGCCGGCGGCGAGGACGACCTCGAGCAGCGTCCGCCGGTCGTGACCGTCATGGGTCACGTCGACCACGGTAAGACCCGACTGCTGGACACGATCCGCAAGGCCAACGTCCGCGAGGGCGAGGCCGGTGGCATCACCCAGCACATCGGCGCCTACCAGGTGCTGACCGATCTCAACGGCGACGAGCGCCTGATCACCTTCATCGACACCCCGGGTCACGAGGCGTTCACCGCCATGCGTGCCCGTGGCGCGAAGGCCACCGACATCGCGATCCTCGTGGTCGCGGCCGACGACGGCGTCATGCCGCAGACGGTGGAAGCGATCAACCACGCCCAGGCGGCCGACGTGCCGATCGTGGTGGCGGTCAACAAGATCGACAAGGAAGGCGCGAACCCGGACAAGATCCGGCAGCAGCTGACCGAGTACGGCCTGGTGACCGAGGAATACGGTGGCGACACCATGTTCGTCGACATCTCGGCCAAGCAGGGCACCAACATCGACGCGCTGCTGGAAGCGGTCCTGCTGACCGCCGACGCCTCGCTCGACCTGCGGGCCAACCCGGACATGGACGCCCAGGGTGTCGCCATCGAGGCGCACCTCGACCGCGGCCGTGGCCCGGTGGCCACCGTGCTCATCCAGCGCGGCACGCTGCGCGTCGGCGACTCGATCGTGGCGGGCGACGCCTACGGTCGCGTGCGCCGCATGGTCGACGAGCACGGCGACGACGTCGAGGCGGCCCTGCCGTCGCGGCCCGTCCAGGTCATCGGTTTCACCTCGGTGCCCGGCGCAGGCGACAACCTGCTCGTGGTCGACGAGGACCGGATCGCTCGCCAGATCGCCGACCGCCGCAATGCGCGCAAGCGCAACGCACTGGCCGCGCGCAGCCGCAAGCGGATCAGCCTGGAAGATCTGGATGCCGCCCTGAAGGAGACTTCGGAGCTCAACCTGATCCTCAAGGGCGACAACTCCGGTACGGTCGAGGCCCTCGAAGAGGCCCTGCTCGGCATCGAGATCGACGACGAGGTGCGTCTGCGCGTCATCGACCGCGGTGTCGGTGGCGTCACCGAGACCAACGTCAACCTGGCGTCGGCCTCGAACGCGATCATCATCGGCTTCAACGTCCGTGCGGAGGGCAAGGCCACCGAGCTGGCCAACCGCGAGGGCGTCGACATCCGGTACTACTCGGTGATCTACCAGGCCATCGACGAGATCGAGAAGGCCCTCAAGGGCATGCTCAAGCCGATCTACGAAGAGGTCGAGCTGGGCCGGGCGGAGATCCGCGCGATCTTCCGTTCGTCGAAGGTCGGCAACATCGCCGGCTGCATGGTCCTGTCGGGCTCGGTCAAGCGCAACGCCAAGGCGCGCCTGATCCGCGACGGCAGGGTGGTCGCCGAGACGATGACCATCTCCTCGCTCAAGCGGGAGAAGGACGACGCCACCGAGGTCCGCGAAGGTTACGAGTGCGGTATGACCGTGACCTACAACGACATCAAGGACGGCGACATCATCGAGGCGTACGAGCTGCGCGAGAAGCCGCGCGACTGATCACGCACACCGTTCCACACGCCGCACCCGACACCTCGGGTGCGGCGTGTGGTCATGCGGGCAATCCATCCATCTACCAGGAGGTGAGCACCGCTGTACATCGGTGCGCTCGAATTCGATCTACTGCTCGGTGACGTGCACTCGCTCAAGGAGAAGCGGTCGGTGATCCGCCCGATTCTCGCCGAGCTGCAGAAGCGCTTCGCCGTCAACGCCGCCGAGGCCGGTGACCAGGATCTGCATCGCCGGGCCCTGCTCGGTGTCGCCATGGTCAGCGCGGAAACGAGTCACCTGAACGAGGTGCTCGACAAGTGTGAGCGGCACGTCGCCGCCCGTCCGGAGATAGAGTTGCTGGCAGTACGCCGCCGGATCTTCGGACCCGAAGACTAGACCAGAGGAGGACAGACCCATGGTGGATCAAGCCAGGGCACGCCGACTCGCCAAGCGGATTTCCGCGATCGTGGCCACCGCGATCGAGTACGAGATCAAGGATCCGCGGCTGCGGTTCGTCACCGTCACCGATGCCAAGGTGACCGGCGATCTGCGCGAGGCAACGGTGTTCTACACGGTGATGGGCGAGACGCTCGACGCCGAACCCGACTACGCGGCCGCGGCCGCCGGTCTGGACGCGGCCAAGGGCGTGCTGCGGTCCAAGGTGGGTGCGGGTACCGGGGTGAAGTTCACCCCGATCCTGTCGTTCACGCTGGACAAGGTGCCCGACGCGGCCCGCGAGATGGAAGAGCTGCTGGCCCGGGCTCGCGCCATCGACGACGAGGTCGCCAAGGTCGCGGCCAACGCCACGCACGCCGGTGAGGCCGACCCGTACAAGTCCGATCGCGACGACGACGGCGACGAGTAACCCCGATGACCAGCGTCCGTGACGCGACCGTGCCGGCCGCCGCCGTCGCCGCTCTGGCGACGGCGCGGGCGGTGACGGTGCTCTGTCACGTGCAGCCCGACGCCGACACCATCGGCAGCGGGCTGGCGCTGGCGCTGGCACTGGAACGCAAGGGCGTGCCGGTGGTGGTGTCCTTCGCCGAGCCCGCCGAACTGCCCGCCTCGCTGCGGACGCTGCCCGGTGGGCATCTGCTGGTGTCGCCCGCCGAGGTACCGGCCGAGGTCGACCTGCTGGTCGTCGTCGATTGCGGCGCGCGCAGCAGGCTCGGCGTGCTCGCCGACCGGCTGGACGGGGCCGCGACGACGCTGGTCATCGATCATCACCGGGCCAACGACGGGTTCGGCACCGTCGATCTGATCGACGAGTCGGCGGCCTCGACCACGGAGCTGGTCACCCGGCTGCTCGACGCGTGGGGCATCCCGATCGATGCCGCCATCGCGCACTGCCTGTTCGCGGGGCTGGTCACCGACACCGGGTCGTTCCGCTGGGCCAGGACCGGCAGTCATGCCTTGGCCGAACGGCTGCTGGCGACCGGGATCGATGGCGCCGAGATCACCCGCGTCCTGCTCGACACGCACCCGTACGCGTGGCTGCCGATGCTGTCGAAGGTGCTGTCCACGGCGGTCGTGGTGCCCTCGGCGGCCGGGGTGGGGCTGGTCTACGCGCTGGTGCGGGCCACCGATACCCACGAGGTGGGACCCGAAGAGGTGGAGAGCGTCATCGACGTCGTCCGTACCACCGCCGAGGCCGGGATCGCGGCCGTCTTCAAGGAGGCCCGCGGCCAGAACGACCGCTGGACCGTCTCGCTGCGCTCGCGCGATTCCGCGCCGGGCGCCGCCGACGGCGTGGACGTCGCCGCGATCGCGAGTGGTTTCGGTGGTGGCGGACATCGGTTCGCGGCGGGGTACACAACGTATGGCAACGCCGCCGACGTGGTGCAGGCGCTGGTCACCGCGCTCGGCTGAGCGCGGCGCCGTCGGTCGTCCCCGGACGTGCCGGCCCGTTCTCGGCGGCGATCCGAACCGGCGGGCCGGGCCGATCGACCCGGCCGAGGCCGGTGACCGGCGTGCCGACAGTCCGGTGCGCGGCCGGTCGCGCTGATCAGCCGACCGGAACCGGCTCGCGGCGCAGCCGCTGGACGAGGGGTACGCCCAGAATCGTTGCGACAGCGCACAATCCGAACGCGAGTGCCGGTCGGTCGACGAGCAGGCCGGTGGCCCCGGCGACGACGAGGCCGCCGAGATTGCCGGTCATCCAGATGAGTCCGGCCGCGGTGCCCTCGGCCACCCCGGTGTGGCGCTCGGTCATGGTGAGCACGATCGGCAGGGCGGGCAGCAGGGTGAGCCCGATCAGGACGAACGCCAGGAACCCGGTGGCGAGCCCGGGCGCCACGGCGACGAGCAGGCAGGCCAGCGCGCTGGCGGTGAGCCCGACCATGACCGCGGGCAGTTCGACGCCGCGCCGCAGCACCGCCACCGGCACCACCGCGCAGCCGACGACCCCGGCCACGACATTGATCAGCAGCACGATGCTGGCGGCATCCGCGCTGACCCCGGCGGGTTCGAGCAGCGCCTGACCGTAGGTGGCCAGCGCGACGAAGGTGCCGAACGGGAAGAAGACCGCCGCGCACAGGCGGCGGACATACGGGTCACCGAGGGTGGCGCGCAGCGCGGCGAGCGGAGCTGCCGACTCGCCCGCGGGCCGCACGGGCGCGCCGTGCCCCGGCCGCAGCAACTCGACGGTGAGCAGCACCGCCGCCACGGTGGCGAAGCCCGCGCCGAGGGCGGTCAGCGTCCACAGCTGGCTCTCGGCGGGGAAGATCGCCCCGAGCACGAAGGCCGCCGCCATCCCGGCGAAGGTGCTGGCGGTGCCGACCGCGATCCCGGTCGGGCGGTCCTTCTCGTCGAGATAGTGTCCCGCGACGCCGGTGATCGCGTTGAGCACCAGCGGCTGCGCGACGGCCACGATCGTCTGACCGGCCAGCGCCATCGCGAAGCTGTCGTGCAGCAGGCGCAGGTCGGCGCCGATCGCGGTGAGCGCCGCGCCCGCGATCAGGGCGGGCCGGAACCAGCGGTCGAGCAGGATGCCCGCGGGGATCGCCAGCACCACGTACAGCAGCGGGAACATATTGGCCAGCCAGCCGACCGCCGACTCCGACACCCCGAAATGGGCCGCCGCCACCGTGGTGACCGGCGCGTAGTTGAGCCACACGACCTGGGTCGCCGCCCCCACGAGGGCGAACGCCGTGATCACGCGCCACCGCTGTACAAACGCCATGGATGCTGTCCTGAGAGCTCGGGGCGAACCGGAGGGGTCGCGCTGCGTCCGCCCTGACTGGGCGAGTGACCAGTATTGCCGGTGGCGTCGGGTACCGCGACATTTACCAGGGATTTCGCCGGGATCGTCCGGTTCCGCACCGCCCGTGTCCGGTCCGGCCCCGCGCCGGGCTCGTGGTCCGGCACTCGTCGCGGCGCGGGATCGGGTCGCGACGGGTGTGCGAGCATCGGTGGCGGGCGCCGGTTCGGGCGCCATCGACGGGGAGGCGGAGCCTGATGTCCACGGTTGATCCGGACGCCGAGGTGGGGCCGCGGCGGATTCTCGGGATCGCGCTGCCCACCCTCGGCGTGCTCGTGGCCGAGCCGCTGTATCTGCTGTTCGACATGGCGATCGTCGGCAGGCTGGGGGCGCTGGCCCTGGCGGGGCTCGCGGTCGGTGGGGTCATCGTGGGGTCGGTCAGCACCCAGCTCACCTTCCTGTCCTACGGCACCACCGCGCGCGCGTCGCGACGGCACGGCGCGGGGGATCGGGCGGGCGCGGTCGCGGAGGGCGTGCAGGCCAGCTGGGTGGGCGCGGCGATCGGTGTGCTGATCCTGCTGGTGGTGCAGCTGTTCGCGGGGCCGCTGTGCGCGGCGATCGCCGGGGGCGGCGAGATCGCGGACGAGGCGCTGGGCTGGGTGCGGATCGCCCTGTTCGGGGTGCCGCTGATCCTGCTGTCGATGGCGGGCAACGGCTGGATGCGCGGGGTGCAGGATGTGCGCCGTCCGCTGATGTACGTGGTGGCGGGACTGGCGCTGTCGGCCGTGCTGTGCCCGGTGCTGGTGTACGGGCTGCTCGGGGCGCCCCGCCTGGAGCTGGCGGGGTCGGCGGTGGCCAATGTGGCCGGTCAGCTCGTGACCGGCGGCCTGTTCGGCTACGCGCTGCTGCGCGAACGGGTCTCGCTGCGTCCCCATCCCGCCGTGATGCGGGCCCAGCTGGTCCTCGGCCGCGATCTCATCGTGCGCAGCCTGTCGTTCCAGGCGTGCTTCATCTCCGCCGCCGCGGTCGCCGCCCGCTTCGGCGCCGCGTCGGTCGCCGCCCATCAGCTGGTGCTGCAACTGTGGAACTTCCTCGCGCTGACCCTGGATTCGCTGGCCATCGCGGCCCAGACCCTCGTCGGGGCCGCGCTCGGGGCGGGCAATGCGCGGGGCGCGAAGGGGATCGCCCGGCGGGTGACGGGCTGGTCGGTGATCTTCGCGCTGGTCCTGGCCGCCTGCTTCGCCGCCGGGGCCGGCGTGATCCCGCTGCTGTTCACCGATGACCCGCAGGTGCTCGAGCGCACCCACGTCATCTGGTGGTTCTTCGTCGCCATGATCCCGGTG
This sequence comes from Nocardia sp. NPDC058244, assembly GCF_042882065.1. NCBI lineage: Bacteria > Bacillati > Actinomycetota > Actinomycetes > Mycobacteriales > Nocardiaceae > Nocardia > Nocardia sp. NPDC058244. The sequence goes on from NZ_JBHVWX010000006.1 coordinate 270,725, forward strand.
GCCGGCGCCGTCTTCGCGCTCGACGGCGTCCTGCTCGGCGCGGGCGACGCGGCCTTCCTGCGCACCGCCACGCTGGTCGCCGCCCTGGTCGGCTTCCTGCCGCTGATCTGGCTCGCCCTGGTCTTCGACTGGGGCGTCGCGGGTATCTGGTCCGGACTGGTGGCGTTCATGCTCCTGCGTCTGCTCGCGGTCGTCGCCCGCGCCAGGTCCGGTCGCTGGGCCCGGGTCGGCGCCGACGTCCCGACCGGGGCCGCCTAGCCGGAGTGGCGCTCGTCACAGCGATACCTGGTACGGCGAGTTCGCACTACCGTCGGAACGGAGGACCTCGAGCCGACGATGGAGGCGACGTAGTGCGTGGCGTGATGTCCAGGAGTATCGCTCTCCGAGCGGCGGTCGGTGCCGCCGTCCTGCTCGCGGGGCTCGGGCTCGGAGTGCCGACGGCGTACGCGGCGCCCGACGGGGCGGGCACCCTGCTCGGGCACATCGATCAGCCCGCGGGCTGGGGAAACTGGTCGCGCGCGGCGATCGTGGACTACCGCACCGAGGGGCCGACCGGTGGACTGATCAACGGTGCCGGGCTCGTGCTCCTGCCGGACTCGCCGCCGCCCGCGGGTGGCTACCCGGTCGTGGCCTGGGACCACGGCACCAGCGGCCTGGGCCGGCAGTGCGGCATCACGACGAACAAGGCGGTGCACGAGCAGCCGCTGCTGCGGTCCTTCCTCGATCGCGGCTGGGCCGTGGTCGCGCCGGACTACCTCGGCCTGTCCGTCGGGTCCGACACCGTGCATCCCTACCTGCACACTCGCACCGAGGCGACGGCGACGATCGACCTGGTCCGCGCCGCCCGCGCGGCCGAGCCGGACCTCTCGGCCACCTGGGCCGTGGTCGGCGGATCGCAGGGCGGCCACGCGGCGCTGGCCACCGGCAATCTGGCCGGTGACTACGCGCCCGAACTGGACTTCCGCGGCACCGTCGCGCTGGCACCGGAATCCAACTTCGAACAGGTCCTGTCCCGGCTCGACCCGCGGGTGCCGAATCTGCCGATCGTGGACGAGCTGGTCGGCCCGTTCGCGGGCATCCTCGCCGGGCTGCGCGCCGCCCGTCCCGACCTGGATGTGAACGGCCTGCTCAGCCCGCGCGGCCGGGAGGTGGTCGACGCGATCGCCACCAGCTGCGTCGACGACTTCGGCGCGGTGGTCGACGGCGCGTCGATCGGCGCGCTGCTGGCGCGCCCGGTGGACGCCGACGGCATCGGCGCGGCCCTGCGCGACTACATGGTGGTCCCCACGGTCGGCTACCGCCAGCCCATCCTGATCGTGCACGGCGCCGCCGACACGGTGGTCCCGTTGCCGATGACCTACACCCTGCTCGCGCAGATGCGCGCGGCGGGCACCGCGGTGGAATTCGGCCAGTATCCGGGCGGGCACCCCGAGATCGACGCCCAGGCTCGACCGCAGGTGGTGTCCTTCGTCGCCGGGCTGTTCCGCGTCTGACGGCCCGATAGCGGCGTCAACGGACCGCTGATCCGCTGGTCGCCGACGACCGCGCGATCGGAACGGGCGAACCCGCGCGGGCGCCGGTTCGCGGGTGTGCCACTGTGGACAGGTGATTCCGAAGTTGATGGCGGTCAGTGATGTGCACGTGGGGCATCAGGGCAACAAACCGGTGGTGGAGCAGATCCACCCGGACTCGCCGGAGGACTGGCTGATCGTCGCCGGTGACGTGGGCGAGAAGGCCGAAGAGGTCCGCTGGGCGCTGGAGCTGCTGCGCGGCCGGTTCGCGAAGGTCATCTGGGTGCCGGGCAATCACGAGCTCTGGACCACGCCCAAGGACCCGGTGCAGATGCACGGCGCCGCCCGCTACGACTACCTGGTCTCGATGTGCCGCGACCTCGACGTGGTGACCCCGGAGGACCCGTATCCGGTGTGGACCGGCTCGGGTGCCGAACAGTACGGGGGCCGCGTCACCATCGCGCCGATGTTCCTGCTCTACGACTACTCGTGGCTGCCCGCGGGCACCACCACCAAGGCCCAGGGGCTGGCCGTGGCGCGGGAACGCAATGTCGTCGCGACCGACGAGTTCCTGCTGACCCCCGACCCGTACCTCACTCGCGACGCCTGGTGCCACGCCCGGGTGCAGTACACCCAGCGCCGCCTCGACGCGCTGGGCCCCGATGCCCCGGTGGTGCTGGTCAACCACTTCCCGCTGGTCCGCCAGCCCACCGAGATCCTGTTCTATCCCGAGTTCTCGATGTGGTGCGGCACCGATCTCACCGCCGACTGGCACACCAGCTACAACGTGGTCTGCTCGGTCTACGGCCACCTGCACATCCCGCGCACCACCTTCTACGACGGCGTCCGCTTCGAAGAGGTCTCCCTCGGCTACCCCCGCGAATGGAAGCGCCGCGGCATGCCCGAGCCCCTGCTGCGCCAGATCCTGCCCGAACCCGTCTACGCCGACGGCGACCTCAACGCCTGGGGCGGCCACTTCACCGTCACCCCGGAAATGGAAGCGGCCGCGGCCGAGATGCGCGCCAAAGCCGACCGCCGCCGCGGCATCTGACCACTACTAGGCTGGAACTCGATGATTGACAACATTCTGCCGTCCGGCGTTGCCGCCGCCGAGTTGCTGGCGTACCCGGAGGACCTGAAGGCGCATCCCGCCGAGGAGCACCTCATCGCCAAGTCGGTCGAGAAGCGCAGGCGCGACTTCATCGGCGCCCGCCACTGTGCCCGCCTCGCGCTCGAGCAACTGGGCGAGCCGCCGGTGGCGATCGGCAAGGGGGAGCGGGGCATGCCCCTGTTCCCGCGCGGCGTGGTCGGCAGCCTGACCCACTGCGACGGCTACCGCGCCGCCGCGATGGCGCACGCGTTGCGGTTCCGCTCGGTCGGCATCGACGCCGAACCGCACGGCGCGCTGCCCGAGGGCGTGCTCGACTCGGTCAGCCTGCCCGCCGAACGCGAGTGGCTGGCCACCGCGCCCGCCGACGGCCTGCACCTGGACCGCCTGCTGTTCTGCGCGAAGGAGGCCACCTACAAGGCCTGGTTCCCGCTGACGCTGCGCTGGCTCGGTTTCGAGGACGCGCACATCACCTTCGAGATCGATTCCCGCACCGCCGATTCCGGCACGGGTACGTTCCACACGCGACTGCTGGTTCCCGGGACGACGAACGACGGTGGCGCCCCGCTGACCTCGTTCGACGGCCGCTGGATGATCGCCGACGGGCTGATCCTGACCGCGATCGCGCACGGCTGATGGGCGCGCGCACCCCCGCGGTGGACCCGCTGGGCGGCCTGGTCATCGTCGACAAGGACGGAGGCTGGACCAGCCACGATGTCGTCGCGCGCAGCCGGAAGCTGTTGCGCACCAAGAAGGTCGGGCACGCGGGCACCCTCGACCCGATGGCCACCGGAGTGCTGGTGCTCGGCGTGGAACGGGCGACCAAGCTGCTCGGTCAGCTGATCCTCACCACCAAGGCCTACACCGCGACCATCCGGCTCGGCCAGGCCACGATCACCGACGACGCGGAGGGCGAGGTCACCGCGACCACCCCGGCGCTGCACGTCACCGATGCCGGGATCGCGGCCGGTGTCGCGGCGCTGACCGGTGACATCGCGCAGATCCCGGCCACGGTGAGCGCCATCAAGGTCGACGGCGAACGCGCCTACGCCCGCGCCCGCGCGGGGGAGGACGTGCAGCTCGCGGCCCGCCCGGTGACGGTGTCGCGCTTCGACATCCTGGCTCGCCGCGACGTCGCCGACGGCGAGTTCGTCGACCTGGATGTGGAGGTCGAGTGCTCCTCGGGCACCTACATCCGCGCGCTGGCCCGCGATCTCGGCGCCGCCCTCGGCGTCGGTGGTCACCTGACGGCGTTGCGCCGCACCAGGGTCGGCCCGTTCACCCTCGAACACGCCCGCACCCTGGAGCAGCTGGCCGCCGCCGCGGAAGCCGAACAGCCGCTGCTCAGCCTCGATATCGACACCGCGGTCCGCACGGCCTTCCCGCACCGCGACATCGACGAGTCCCAGGCGAACGACCTGCGCAACGGCCGGTGGCTCGCGCCGATCGGGATCGCGGGCGTCTACGCCGCCATCGACCCGGCGGGCCGGGCCATCGCGCTGCTCGAGGAGAGCGGCAAGCGGGCGGCCTCGGTGATGGTGGTCCGTCCCCAGGGCATCGGCGACTGACACCGAAGGTGTTGCGCCGCGTCGGCGTTCGGCGGCGGGTACCCGCGGGCGAGGTCACCGCCGCCCGGCTCGCCGGACGTCGTCGCTGCCGCCTCCGTAGAGTGGCGGTGACGGTCGGCGTGCGGATATCGCCGACCGGGGGAAGGGTAGCGAGATGAGTACAGAACCGGTCGACACGTTCACGCTGTGGGACCGCGACGGCGACGGGCTGGTGTCGGTCGACGACATCGCGACCGGCATCCGTTCCGCCGGTATCGAGGTCGACCGCGCGGCGATCGAACGCCTGGTCGCCGCGGCCGACACCAACGGCGACTTCCTGGTCTCCCGTGCCGAATTCGACGCCGCCGTGGTCGAGGGCCGCATCGAGGTGACCGACGCCGACGCCGCGTTCCGGGTCTTCGACGTCAACGGCGACGGCCGGATCTCGGTGAGCGAACTGGACTCGCTGATCCGCCACGTCGGCGGCGGCCGCATCGAGGAACCGGCCGCCGACCTGCTCGCGGCCGCCGATCAGGACGGCGACGGCTACCTCTCGCTCACGGAATTCCGTGTGCTGCTGGACTTCCTGTCGCGCTGAGGGCACCTGTCCGGGCCGGCCGTCACACGACCCGGACGGCTTCGGCTATGCCCGCTGCGGCACAGGCGAAGCGGCGGTACGGGCGAAGAGCATCGTGGCGACGACGAACAACGCCACGCCGGGATCGATGTCCGGACATCGCGCGGCTGCCTGCTCCGGCATCGCGAACAACGCGATCGCGACCAGCAAGCCCGCCGACAACGCGAGGCGCTCGGTGAACTGGATTCGGAAGAGGATCTTCATGGGTGCCACCGTTCGGGTAGGAGGGTGCGGTGATTCCCATGTTCGGGACGCCGCCGTGGTGACGGCACCAGGTCGACACCTACCGACGGGATCGCGCGACGGCGGCACCGCGTCGACGCTCGCGTCGACATTTGTCGACATCTGCCGACACCGAAGGGCATCATGGCGGCAGGGGTGATGCTTCATGATCGATCGGACCGCGACGGATCGGTTCGCAGCGAAACTACGGGCCCACCGTGAGCGGTTCGGCAATCCGACCCAGCAGGTCCTGGCGGGGCGGATGATGATCAGCCGGGCCATGGTGGCGGACTGGTTGAGCGGCAACCGCTTTCCCAGCTGGCGTCACACCGAGGCGCTGGTCGTCGCGTGCGAGCCTGCCCTCGCCGAGAACGCGGCCGGGTTGCGGGAGTGGCAGAGCCTGTGGGAACAGACCCGCGCCGACCGGGATGCCGAGCGTTACGGCTCCGGACCCGCCGATGTCCTTGTGCGCGAGGACACCTCGACCAGCCTCATCTCCACCACCTGGTACCGGGACAACCCCGAGTTCTACTCCGCCGCAGCACGACAGGTTCGGGCGGCGACGCAGGAAATCCGCTGCACCTATTTGCGAGCCCACCCGCCGACATCGTTCGCATCGAGTGCCTCGGCGGACTATTTCGAGGCCGTCCTGGACTGGGCGCGCAGCTGCGGTAACGAACAGCGGTCTGCGCGCCGGGTGATCGCGGCGCCGACCCGCAACGGCGTCGTCGTGCCCAGCATGCTCGACTGGTTGCGCAGCCATCGAGACCAGACCGCCGGTATCTTGTCCTACGAGGCGAATGTCATCGACTGGTCCGCGGTTGTCGACGGTGTCAGTATGGCGCTGCTCGACGACACCGTTGCCTTCCTTGCCTTCTCCGGCGGTGGGCGGCAGAAGCTGAACGGATTCAGTGTCACCGACCGTAATTTCGTCGGCTACTACATCGTCAACTTCGAGCAGATGTGGTCGGCTTCGACACCGCTGGCGGAGTTCCTCGACCTCAACCAGGGCTAGACGGTCTGCCGTCCGTGTGCTGCTGGACTTCCTGTCGCGCTGAGGGCGTGGCCGCGATGTCAGGGGTACTGGACCGTGGTTAACACCACAGCCACCTCTCGCGATAGCCAGGGCGAATAGCTCTCGGCTACGGAGGGGTGGGCCATGATCGCACTGCGTAAGACCTGGATCGGCGTGGTCGCCGGGGTGACATTGCTGCTCGCGGGGTGTGGGGGTGATGGTCCGCGGACGGTGGATTCGTCGAGTTCGGTGCGGCCGAGCTCCGTGACCAGCACGTCACGGCCGCCCGTCATCGTGCCGCCGAGCGAGGCGCCGGTCACCAGCGCGCCGCCGGTGACCCGCCCGCCGGTGGGCACCTCCGCCGCGCCGACGTCCGCGCGCACCACGCCGCCGCCCACGCCCGCGACCGGTACCGTCGTCCTGCGGACGGCGACCCTGTCCGGGGTTCCGGTCCCCGGTGTGCCCGTGCGGCTTTCGCTCCAGCAGCCGTGCGATCCGGCAGGCCACGACATCCCCGTCGGCGAGACCACCGAGACCCAGCGCCAGGAGGGGGTCACCGACGCCGCCGGGCTGGCTGTCTTCACCGCGGCGACGGGCTGCTACCACTTCGGCATGACGGCGCCCGCGGGCACGAACCCGGTCCCCGAGGGCATGCACTCGCTGTTCCTGGTCGAGGCGGGCGCGACCGTCACCGGGAACCTGCGTTTCCAGGACACCGCACCGGCGCCCGCCTGCGCCGAAGCCACCGTGGAGACCGAACTCGGGGTCGACGCGGGTCCGGTCGCCACCATCTCGCACTGCGACGGACGCTGGGCGGTCGTGTCCTGGGACAGCCCCGGCGACAACCAGCGGATCATCACCCGCGCCACCGGCACCTGGGCCACCTATGTCCAGTTCCCGCACGACACGTGCTGGGCCGAGGCGAGTGCCGCCGGTGTCCCCGACACCCTGCGGCACTACTTCTCCTGCTGAGCTAGGCCGTCAGCCAGATGGCTTCGGCGGCGAGGGTTCCCAGCTCGGTCGGCGCCTCGGCGGCGGCGATGCGGACCGCGATGGTGCCGGCGAAGTCGCGGCGCTCCTCGACCGCGATCACGGTGTCGAGGGCGATGCCGACCGAGTCGAAGTAGCGCAGCATCGCGGGGTCGGAGTCGGAGATGCGGGCGACGCGGCCGGATTCGCCCGCGGCGAAGTCGGACAGGCGTCGCGCCGGGGGCGTGGGGACCGCGCCGTCGACCGACGGGATGGGGTCGCCGTGCGGATCGCGGTCGGGGTGGCCGAGTTTGGCGTCGATGCGGGTCATCAGCAGTTCCGACACCGCGTGCTCGAGCACCTCGGCCTCGTCGTGCACCTCGTCCCAGCCGTACCCGAGCTCGTTCACCAGGAACGTCTCGATCAGCCGGTGCCTGCGGACCATGGCGACGGCGGCGCGCCTGCCGTGCTCGGTGAGGGTGATCGCGCCGTAGCGGGCGTGCTCGACCAGCCCCTGGTCGGCGAGCTTCCGCACCGCCTCCGACACCGTCGAGGCCGACACGCCGATCCGCTCGGCGAGCAGCTTGGTCGAGACTTTTTCCTGTGACCACTCCTGCGCGGTCCAGATGACCTTCAGATAGTCCTGCGCCACCGCGGACAATTCGGGCGCGAGCGTCGCGGTGGCAGCGAGTTCGGCCTGTTCACCGGGCGCTGTCGACGCTCGGCGGGTAGCGACATCTCGTTTACCTGGCACATCATTGATGTTAGGCATCCCTGGCCCGAATGACACATCGGCGGACCGGCACGGCGCCGGCGAATAACGTTGCGTAGGCTTCGCTCTGTGCAGAGATGGCGAAGTCTCGACGATGTGCCCGCCGACTGGGGGCGCTGCGTCCTCACGATCGGCGTGTTCGACGGCGTGCATCGCGGGCACGCGCAGCTGATCAGCCGCGCGGTGGCCGCGGCGAAGAAGCGTGATGTTCCCTCGGTTCTGATGACCTTCGATCCGCATCCCATGGAAGTGGTCCGGCCCGGTTCCCATCCCGCGCAGCTCACCACCCTGACCCGGCGGGCCGAGCTCGCCGAGGAGCTCGGGATCGATGTGTTCTGCGTGATGCCGTTCACCCAGGACTTCATGAAGCTCACTCCGGCCGGTTACGTCCACGACCTGCTGGTCGAGCGGCTGCACGTCACCGAGGTCGTCGTCGGCGACAACTTCACCTTCGGCAAGAAGGCCGCGGGCACCGTCGACACCATGCGCGATCTGGGCGCCCGCTTCGGCTTCGAGGTCGACGGCGTCACCCTGCTCGGCGAGCACGCCGTCACCTTCTCCTCCACCTACATCCGCGCCTGCGTCGACGCGGGCGACATGGCGGCCGCCGCCGAGGCGCTGGGCAGGCCGCATCGGGTCGAGGGCGTCGTCGTGCACGGTGACGGCCGCGGCCGCGGGCTCGGCTTCCCGACCGCCAACGTCGCCCCGCCGATGCACGCGGCCATCCCGGCCGACGGCGTGTACGCGGGCTGGTTCACCGTGCTCGGGCCCGGTCCGACCATCGGCACCGTCGAACCCGGCGAGCGGGCGATGGCCGCCATCTCGGTCGGCACCAACCCCACCTTCTCGGGGCGTTCGCGCACCGTGGAGGCGTTCGTCCTCGACGGCGAGGCCGATCTGTACGGCCAGCACGTGGCGGTCGACTTCGTCGAGCAGCTGCGCGGGATGCGCAAGTTCGACACCATCGACGACCTGGTCGAGGCCATGGGCCGCGACGTCGAGAACGCCCGCAAGGTGCTCACCGCCGCCGACGCCTGACACCCGGTTCGGCCCGCGCTCGAGCGCTCCGGTACAGTCGATCCTCGGGTTTGCTGCGGTCTGCGGTGGCGCCCACCTGGTTTGTCCAGGCTTCGAGCGCAGTCCAACGGTATTCCTCGCGCGAGCGGGGATGAGCCCTGAGAAATAGGAGTCGATGCCGCATGGCGCTGACCACTGAGCAGAAGTCGGCCATCCTGGCCGAGTACGGCCTGCACGAGAAGGACACCGGCTCGCCGGAGGCGCAGATCGCGCTGCTGTCGAAGCGGATCTCGGACCTGACCGAGCACCTGAAGCAGCACAAGCACGATCACCACACCCGGCACGGCCTGCTGGCCCTGATCGGTCGTCGTCGCCGCCTGTCGAAGTACCTGCAGGCCAAGGACATCGAGCGCTACCGTTCGCTCATCGAGCGTCTCGGCCTGCGCCGCTGATCTGCTTCGACACGCCTCCCCGCTGAGGCGGTCGGCGAGTAGCCAATGGGAAGAAGTACACTTCTTCTCGTTGGCTATTCGTGTATTCGGCGACCATCGGGTTTCCGCGTGCACTACAACATGTGACAGCCGTATGCATCCGTCCGCGTGGCGTCGGTCTTCGGTAGTGGCCTTTCGGCTGGCGAATTCCCGCCGCCGTCGGGCTTCGATCGATGACCGCCTCCGCGTCGCCGCTTCCAAGGGGATCCGGCCGGGTGCTGCGCGTGGCAGCCAGGAGGGTTCCCACGTGTCCGTGTCCGGTACGGCTGACGAATAGCTGGTTCGCGCCCAGATGGTGCTGCGCTCCGGCGAGACGAGAGGTCGAGAGAAGAAAAATGACGCAGACAACTGAACGTACTTCGACCGCGGTCGAGGTCGAGCCCGGTGTTTTCGAGTCGGTCGCGCTGATCGACAACGGCAGCTTCGGCACCCGCACCATCCGCTTCGAGACGGGCCGTCTGGCCAAGCAGGCCGCCGGATCCGTCGTCGCCTACCTGGACGACGAGACCATGCTGCTGTCGGCGACCACCGCCGGCAAGCACCCCAAGGACCAGTTCGACTTCTTCCCGCTGACGGTCGACGTCGAAGAGCGCATGTACGCCGCGGGCCGCATCCCCGGCTCGTTCTTCCGTCGCGAGGGCCGCCCCTCCACCGACGCGATCCTGACCTGCCGCCTGATCGACCGTCCGCTGCGCCCGTCGTTCGTCGACGGCCTGCGCAACGAGATCCAGGTCGTGGTCACCGTGCTGAGCCTGGACCCGCAGGACCTCTACGACGTGGTGGCCATCAACGCCGCCTCGGCGTCCACCCAGATCTCCGGCCTGCCGTTCTCCGGCCCGGTCGGCGGCGTGCGCGTCGCCCTGATCGGTGGCCAGTGGGTCGCGTTCCCGACCGTGGAGCAGCTCGAGGGCGCCGTGTTCGACATGGTCGTCGCGGGCCGCGTCACCGAGACCGGTGACGTCGCCATCATGATGGTCGAGGCCGAGGCCACCGACAAGGTCATCGCCCTGATCGAGGACGGCGCGCAGGCACCGACCGAGGCCGTCGTGGCCGAGGGCCTCGAGGCCGCCAAGCCGTTCATCGCCCGCCTGTGCCGCGCGCAGTCGGACCTGGCGACCCTGGCCGCCAAGCCCACCGAGGAGTTCCCGCTCTTCCCGCCGTACGCCGCCGACGTGTTCGAGGCCGTCGAGGGCACCGCCAAGCGCGAGCTGAACGAGGCGCTGAGCATCGCCGACAAGCAGGCCCGTGAGGCCAAGATCGACGAGATCAAGCTGGACGTGCTCTCGCGTCTGGGCGAGGACTTCACCGGTCGCGAGAAGGAACTGGGCGCGGCGTTCCGCTCGGTCACCAAGAAGCTGGTGCGTCAGCGCATCCTCACCGACGGCTTCCGCATCGACGGCCGTGGTCTGGCCGACATCCGCGCGCTGAGCGCCGAGGTCGCCGTGATCCCGCGCGCCCACGGTTCGGCGCTGTTCGAGCGTGGCGAGACCCAGATCATGGGCGTCACCACCCTGGACATGGTGAAGATGGCCCAGCAGGTCGACTCGCTCGGCCCGGAGACCACCAAGCGCTACATGCACCACTACAACTTCCCGCCGTTCTCCACCGGTGAGACCGGTCGCGTCGGTTCGCCGAAGCGTCGCGAGATCGGCCACGGCGCGCTCGCCGAGCGTGCGCTGATGCCGGTGCTGCCCTCGCAGGAGGAGTTCCCCTACGCCATCCGTCAGGTCTCGGAGGCGCTGGGCTCCAACGGCTCCACCTCGATGGGTTCGGTGTGCGCCTCGACCCTGTCGCTGCTCAACGCCGGTGTGCCGCTGAAGGCGCCGGTCGCCGGTATCGCCATGGGCCTGGTGTCGGACACCGTCACCAACGACAAGGGTGAGGACGAGGTCCGCTACGTCGCGCTGACCGACATCCTCGGCGCCGAGGATGCCTTCGGCGACATGGACTTCAAGGTCGCCGGTACCCGCGACTTCGTCACCGCCCTGCAGCTGGACACCAAGCTCGACGGCATCCCCTCGCAGGTGCTGGCCGGCGCGCTGAACCAGGCGCACGACGCCCGCACCACCATCCTGGACGTGATGGCCGAGGCCATCGCCACCCCGGACGAGATGAGCCCGTACGCCCCGCGCGTCACCGCCATCAAGATCCCGGTCGACAAGATCGGCGAGGTCATCGGGCCCAAGGGCAAGATGATCAACCAGATCACCGAGGACACCGGCGCCAACATCTCCATCGAGGATGACGGCACCGTGTTCGTCGGTGCGACCGACGGGCCGTCGGCGCAGGCCGCGATCGACGCGATCAACGCGATCGCGAACCCGCAGCTGCCGAAGGTCGGCGAGCGCTTCCTGGGCACGGTCGTCAAGACCACCGCCTTCGGCGCGTTCGTCTCGCTGCTGCCGGGCCGTGACGGCCTGGTGCACATCTCCAAGCTGGGCCAGGGCAAGCGCGTGGCCAAGGTCGAAGACGTGGTCAACGTCGGCGACAAGCTGCGCGTGGAGATCGCCGACATCGACAACCGCGGCAAGATCTCGCTGGTCCCCGTCGAGGAAGAGGCCCCGGCCGCCGAGGCCGCCCCGGCCGAGGACGCCGCCGCGGAGTAACCGCGCCGGTAGCCGTACCGACCACCGAAACCCCTCGTCGTCTCGCACGACGGGGGGTTTCGTCGTGTCCGGGCGACGCCTCGCGCGCGGAAAAGTGGTGTGAATCACTGCGATGCAACGTTGATGCAACGTTGTTTCACATAGTGTTGCCCGACACAGTGTGAACCTGTGCCGACGGCCGCCACACCGTCCATGACGGACGACCGGGCGAGAGCTGTCCCCTCGGCGTATGCGGTCGTATTGCTGGACCGTTCTCAGCGCCGGAAACCGGGGCTTCGAACCGAGATTTTGACGGAATCTGGTCCGGTTTATTATCGGACCGAATACGCTTCTCTCGTCTGCGGGCGCGGGTGTCAGGTGTCGGGGTTGACGATGGAGGTCGGGAGATAACCGAGTCATAGCTGGTTGCATGGCGGCGAGCCGGTGGGTCGCGATCGTGTCATAGCCGATCGCACTGAGTGCCGGTGTGAGAGGGCGGATTTCGGGCTGGGTGCCCGAGGTTGGCCGCCCCGCGCCGATCCCGTCACCCCGGTGGGTCCGGGGAGTTCCGAGTTGTATTGCGGCCGCGTGGCGTCACCTGCGGTCGGTAGATGGAAGGCAGTCCAGATGACCAACACCACTCCGGCGCGCGCGGGAACAGAACAGCTGGCAGCGCTGGTGGCGACGGTCGCGGCGATGGAGCCGGCCCGCAGCGCGGTCGAGTTCGACGGCACCTCGGTCTCCTATGCCGACCTCGACGCGCGGCTGACGGTGATGGCCGAGCTGACCGGTGGCGCACTGGATCCCGAGACCCTGGTGCAGGTCGTGCTCGCCGAGCTGTTCCCCGGCGTGGTCGATGCCGCCGACGGGACGTTCGGGCTGCTGCTGGACGCGCTGGCCGGTGACGCCATGGCCGCGCTGGGTGTACAGCCGCCGGTGGCGGGGCAGGCGCCGACCCTGGTCGACCGGTTCGCCGAGCAGCTGGCCCGCACATCCGACCTGGTCGCGGTGCAGTTCGGCGCGCAGACGCTGACCTACGCCGAATTCGACGCCAGGGTGCGGGTGCTGGCCGCGCGGCTGGTCGACCTCGGCGTGGGACCGGAGGCCCTGGTCGGGCTGGCCATGCGGCGCAGCGTGGAGCTGATCGTCGCCGTGCACGCGATCGTGCGCGCCGGTGGCGCGTACGTGCCGCTGGATCCGGATCACCCGGTGGACCGGCTGCGCTATGTGCTCGAGGTGGCGCGGCCGATCGTGGTGGTGACCCGCGCCGCCGACGAGCCCGATCTGCCCGGCGCGCCGGTCCTGCGCACCGACGACATCGACTGGACCGCGCCGCCCGCCGCGGTCGACGGCGGCGCGCGAGCGGGCAACACCGCCTATGTCATCTTCACCTCGGGGTCCACCGGCAGGCCCAAGGGCGTGGCCGTCACGCACGGCGCGATCGTGGCGAACCTGGACTGGCGCCAGCGCTGCTACGCGCTGACCGACGCCGACGTGGTGCTGCAGAAGACGCCCTACACCTTCGACGTCTCGGTGTGGGAGCTGTTCTGGCCCTTGCAGATCGGTGCCCGGCTGGTCGTCGCCGAACCCGGCAGGCACGGTGAGCCCGCCTACCTGGCCGCGCTGATCGCCGAGCAGCGGGTGAGCGTCACCCACTTCGTGCCGTCGATGCTGGCCGCCTTCGCCGGGGAACTGTCCGAGACCACCGCGCCGGTGGACCTGTCGTCGCTGCGGCTGGTGTTCGCCTCCGGCGAGGCGCTGCCCGCCGCCACCGCCACCCGGCTGCGCAAGCTGTCGGCGACCGCGCTGCACAACCTGTACGGTCCCACCGAGGCGGCGGTCGACGTGACCGCGCACGAGGTGACCGTCGCCGACGAGGTGTCGGTCCCGATCGGCGGCCCCGCCGACGACACGGGTCTGCTGGTGCTCGACGAGAACCTCGACGAGGTGCCCGCCGGGGTGGTGGGTGAGCTGTATCTGTCGGGGGTGCAGCTGGCGCGCGGCTATGTGGCCCGGCCCGGACTGACCGCCGACCGCTTCGTCGCCAACCCGTTCGGCGTGCCCGGTGAGCGCATGTACCGCACCGGTGACCTGGTGCGGCAGCTGCCCGGCGGGGACGAGCTGGAGTACCTGGGGCGCACCGACTTCCAGGTGAAGCTGCGTGGCCTGCGGATCGAGCTCGGGGAGATCGAGGCCGTGCTGGCCGCGCACCCGCGCGTCGGCAACGCGGCGGTGGTGCTGCATCGCCATGCCGCCGGTGAGGCGCTGGTCGGCTATGTGGTCAGTGTCGACGGCGCGCCGCTCGACGAGGCCGAGCTGGTCGTGCACGCGAAGGCGTCGATGCCGGAATACATGGTGCCCTCGCTGCTGGTGCAGCTGCCCGCGATGCCGATCAACGCCAGCGGCAAGCTGGATCGGAAGGCGCTGCCGGAGCCCGATTTCCGGGTCGCGGCGGCCGAGTTCCGCGCGCCGGTGACCGCCACCGAGCGCGCCGTGGCCGCGCTCTTCGGTGAACTGCTCGGGGTCGAGACCGTCGGCCTGGACGACGACTTCTTCCGCCTCGGCGGCAACTCGCTGATCGCCACCCGCGCCATCGCCCGCCTGCAGGCGAACTTCGGTGTGCGCGTGGACGTGCGGGACTTCTTCGACAGCCCGACGGTCGCCGTGCTCGCGAAACTGGTCGACGGTGGCGCGATCGACGACCGGCCCGCCCTCGTCGCGGGCCCGCGCCCCGAGGTGCTGCCGCTCTCGCCCGCCCAGCAGCGCATGTGGTTCCTGAACCGGTTCGATCCGGCGACCGGCGCCTACAACATCCCGATCGCGGTCCGCCTGTCCGGCGCGCTGGACCAGGACGCCCTGCGCGCCGCCGTCGGCGATCTGATCGCCCGGCACGAGGTCCTGCGGACGGTGTACCCGGAGGTCGACGGAGTCGGCACCCAGCACGTCCTGTCACCGTCGGCGGCATTCGACTTGCTTGCCGCCGAGTCGAACTCGACGCTCCCCGCTGCTGGCGCTGCTGGCGCTGCTGGCGCTGCTGGCGCTGCTGGCGCTGCTGGCGCTGCTGGCGCTGCTGGCGCTGCTGGCGCTGCTGGCGCTGCTGGCGCGTTGGACGGTCCGGAGGTCGGTGGTGCCGAGACGGTAGCGGCGTCGACGTTGTTCGGTGTGCTCACGCCCATCAGTGTTGTGGCGCAGGACCTTCCCGATGTGTTGGCCGCGGTGATCCTGCGTGGGTTCGACGTCACCGCCGCGCCGCCGCTGCGGGCGCGGCTGTTCGAGGTCGACGGTGACCACGTGCTGGTGCTGGTGGTGCACCACATCGCCTCGGACGGGTGGTCGGCCGGGCCGCTGGTGCGCGACACCATGACCGCCTACTACGCGCGGACCGAGGGCACGGCGCCGGAATGGGCTCCGCTGCCGGTGCAATACGCCGATTACACGCTGTGGCAGCGGGCGCTGCTCGGGGCCGAGGAGGACATCGAGTCCAGGGCCGGGCGGGAGATCGCGTTCTGGCGTGGCGCGCTGGCCGGGCTGCCGGACGAGTCGAGCCTGCCGACCGATCGGCCGCGGCCCGCCGTCGCGTCGATGCGGGGGCAGCGGATCGAATTCGCGCTCGACGCCGATCTTGTCTCGGCGCTGAATTCCGTT
Source organism: Nocardia sp. NPDC058244 (assembly GCF_042882065.1). Lineage (NCBI taxonomy): Bacteria > Bacillati > Actinomycetota > Actinomycetes > Mycobacteriales > Nocardiaceae > Nocardia > Nocardia sp. NPDC058244. Next base: position 286,244 of record NZ_JBHVWX010000006.1, read on the forward strand.
GCCGCCGACCAGGGCGCGACCCTGTTCATGGTGCTGCACGCGGCGCTGTCGGTGCTGATCGCGCGCCTGTCGGGCAATACCGATGTGGCGATCGGCAGCCCGGTCGCCGGGCGTGGCGCCGCCGAGCTCGACGATGTCATCGGCATGTTCGTCAACACCGCCATCCTGCGTACCGAGGTGCGCGGCGGGGAATCCTTCGCTGATCTGCTCGGCCGGGTCCGCACCGACGATCTGGCCGCGTTCGAGCACACCACCCTGCCGTTCGAGCGCCTGGTGGAGGTGCTCGCGCCGCCGCGCTCGGCAGGCCGGCACCCGCTGTTCCAGGTCGCGCTGTCACTGCAGAACCTGCCGCAGGCCGACTTCGAGCTGCCCGGCCTGCGGGCCGCCGCCGTCGACCTGCCCTACGACATCGAGAAGTTCGATCTGTCGGTGACGCTGCGTGAGTCCGGCGCCACCGGCCTGTCCGGCGAATTCTCCTACGCCACCGATCTGTTCGACGAGTCCACCGTCGCCCGGATGGTGCGCCGCTTCACCGGCCTGCTCGCCGCGATCGCCGCCGCCCCGCGGACCCCGGTCGCCGACCTGCCGCTGCTGATCGACGCCGAACTCGCCGAGCTGACCGGCCGTTCCGGTGGCCCGGCCGCCCCGTTCCCGCTGCTGCCGCAGGTGCTGGCCGGCGCCGCCGCCGACCCCGGCGCCATCGCGATCCGGGACGGGGACCGCACCCTCACCTACGGCGAACTCGACGCCGCGTCCGCGCGCCTGGCCGCGCACCTGACCGGCCTCGGCATCGGCGCGGGCGACCTCGTCGCCGTGAGCATTCCGCGTTCCGCCGACTCCGTCACCGCCGTCTGGGGTGTCGTGAAGTCCGGCGCGGGCTTCCTGCCGGTCGACCCGACCTACCCCGCCGACCGCATCACCCACATGCTGTCGGATTCCGGTGCGGCCGTGGGTATCACGGTCGACGTGGTGCGCCCTGACCTGCCCGCCACCGTGGAGTGGGTCGTGCTCGACGCCGCGGTCGGCGCCGAACGGGCGGACCGGCTCGGCACGGAGTCGGGTGCCACCGGCGCCGGGTCGGCACCGGGTACCGCCGGAGGTGACGCGGCGGTGTACGCCGATGTGGCAGCACTCGAGGCGGGTGCGTCTCCGCTCGTCTCCGGTCGTCGCGGAACGCGCCGTGCGGTGGATCCACTGGATCCCGCGTATGTCATCTACACCTCCGGCACCACCGGTCTGCCGAAGGGTGTGGTGATTCCGCACGGCGCGGTCGCGGCGTACCTGCCGGTGCAGGCGGGGCGGTACGTGGCGTCGGCGGACGCGCGGGTGCTGCACGTGGCGTCGCCGTCGTTCGACATCTCGGTCGCCGAGCTGCTGCTGACCGTCACCGCGGGCGCGACCATGGTCGTCGCGCCGACCGGCGTGTTCGGTGGGGCGGAGCTGGGTGAGCTGCTGCGGGCCGAACGGGTGACCCATGTGATCATCACCCCGTCCGCGCTGGCCACGGTGCAGCCCGAGGGTCTCGATCAGCTGCGGGTCGTGGTCGTCGGCGGCGAGGCGTGCCCGGCGGAGCTGGTGGCGCGCTGGACCACCGCGATCCCCGGTCTGGTCTTCCGCAACGGCTACGGTCCCACCGAGACCACCATCGTCACCAATATCAGCGAACCCCTCACGGCGACAACGCCGATCACCCTCGGCGCGCCGGTGGAGGGCACCACCGAACTGGTGCTCGACGAGCGGCTGCGGCCGGTCCCGGCCGGTGTGGTCGGCGAGCTGTACATCGCCGGGGCCCAGCTGGCGCGCGGCTACCACCGCAGGCCCGCGCTCACCGCGGGGCGCTTCGTCACCAATCCCTACGGCGCGCCGGGCGAGCGGATGTACCGCACCGGCGACACCGTGCGCTGGGTGCGCACCGACGACGACTGGGACCTGGAGTACCTGGGCCGCAACGACTTCCAGGTGAAGGTGCGTGGCTTCCGGATCGAGCTCGGCGAGATCGACGCCGTCCTCGCCCGGCATGCCACCGTCGACTTCGCCGCCACCCTCGGGCATCGCACCGAGGCGGGCGCGACCGTGCTGGTGGCCTACGTGGTGCCGGTGGCGGGCACGGCCGTCGACACCGCGACGCTGATCGCGCACGCCGCCGACCACCTGCCCGCGCACATGGTCCCGGCCGCGATCGTCGCCCTCGACGCGGTGCCGCTGACCCCGGTCGGCAAGCTCGACCGCGCCGCGCTGCCCGCGCCGGTCTTCGAAGCCGCCGCCTATCGCGCTCCCGAGACCCCGGCCGAGCAGGCCGTCGCCGCCGCGTTCGCCGAGGTCCTCGGCCTGGAGCGGGTCGGCCGCGACGACGACTTCTTCGACCTGGGCGGCACCTCGCTGCTGGCGACCCGCCTGATGGCCCGCCTCGGCACCGACCTCGACATCCGCATCCCGGTCCGGCAGCTCTTCGACACCGCCACCGTGCTCGGCCTCGCCGCGGCCGCGGACCGGCTGCGCGGCACCGGTTCCGGCCCCGCCCTCGTCGCGGGCACCCGGCCCGACCCGCTGCCGCTCTCGCCCGCCCAGCAGCGGATGTGGTTCCTCAACCGGTTCGACCCGGGCTCGGCCACCGACAACATCCCGATGGCGGTGCGGCTCACCGGCGCCCTCGATGTCGCCGCCCTGCACGCCGCCCTCGTCGACGTGCTGGACCGCCACGAGGTCCTGCGCACCCGCTACCCCGAGCGCGACGGCCGGGCGATCGCCGAGATCCTGCCCGCCACCGGCCTGGTCCCCGAGGTCCTGCCGCAGATCGTCACCACGGCGGCCCTGACCGGCGCGGTGCGTGCCTGCGCCACCACGGGTTTCGACCTGACCGTCGACGCGCCCCTCCGGGCCACGCTCCTGCGTGTCACCGACATCGCGGCGGAGTCCGAAGCCGCGGAATCGGGCTCCGGCGATGCCGAGTACGTGCTCGTGATCGTGCTGCATCACATCGCCGCCGACGGCTTCTCCTTCGGCCCGCTGATCCGCGATGTGCTCACCGCGTACGGTGCCAGGGCCACCGGGAACGTGCCGCAGTGGGCGGCGCTGACGGTGCAGTACGCCGACTACGCGGTGTGGCAGCACGGCGTGCTGGGCGATGCCGCCGACCCGGAATCGGTGGCGGCGCGGCAGCTGGCGTTCTGGGCGGACACCCTGGCGGGCGTGCCGGAGCAGCTGGAGCTGCCGACCGATCGGACGCGACCCGCCGTCGCCTCGCGCGGCGGTGCGCTGCACCCGATCGACATCGACGCCGAAACCCACCGGGCGCTGGCCGACTTCGCGCGGGCGCGGGGCGTCACCGTGTTCATGGCCGCGCACGCGGTGTTCGCGGCGCTGCTGGCGCGGCTGTCGGCGACCACCGACATCGCGATCGGCACCCCGGTGTCGGGGCGGGGTGACCGGGCCCTCGACGACCTGGTCGGCATGTTCGTCAACACCCTCGTGCTGCGGACCGAGGTCAGCCCCGCCGCCCCGTTCACCGAGCTGCTGGCCCGGGTGCGCGAGACCGACCTCGCCGCGTTCGACCACGCCGATGTGCCGTTCGAGCGGCTGGTCGAGGTGCTCGACCCGGTTCGCTCCACCGCGCGCAATCCGCTGTTCCAGGTGATGCTGTCGCTCAACGAGGACACGCAGCGCGCCCTCGCCCTGCCCGGGCTCACGGTGGCCGGCGTCGACCTGCCCACCTCGGTCGCCAAGTTCGACCTCGAACTCACCCTCACCGAGCACCGCGACGAGCACGGCGCGCCCGCGGGCCTGTCCGGCGCGTTCCTCTACGCCACCGATCTGTTCGACGCGAGCACCGTCGCCGGATTCGCCACCCGCCTGCGCCGCCTGCTCGACGGCGTCCTCGCCGACCCGGCCCGTCCGGTCGGCGATCTCGACCTGCTCGACCCGGCCGAAGCCACCGAGGTCCTGACCACCTGGAACGCCACCGACCTGGTCCTCGACCCCGCGGCCACGCTCGCTTCGCTGTTCGCCGACCAGGTCGCCGCCACCCCGGACGCTGTCGCGGTGGTCGTGGATACCGAGCCGGTGCCGGTCGGTGCGGCGGGCCTCGGCGACGATCCGGACGCCGTCGAGTCGCTGACGTACGCGGAATTCGCGCGCCGGGTCCATCGGCTGGCGCGACACCTCATCGGTGTCGGCGCCGGACCGGGCTCGGTGGTCGCCGTGGCCCTGCGGCGCGGTCTCGATCAGCTCGTGGCCGTGCACGCTGTGCTCGCGGCGGGCGCCGCGTATGTGCCCGTCGACCCGGACCATCCGGCCGAGCGGACCGCGTACGTGCTCGACCGGACGGCACCGGTGTGCGTGCTGACGGCCGCCGGTCACGGTGTGGCCGTGGCGGATTCGGTCGTCGAGATCGACACCCTCGACCTGGCGGAGCTCTCGGATCAGCCTATCGCCGATGCCGAGCGGGTCACCCCGCTGCGCCCGGACCACCTCGCCTATGTGCTGTTCACCTCCGGCTCGACCGGCAGGCCGAAGGGCGTGGCGGTACCGCACCGGGCCGTGGTGAACCAGCTGCGGTGGCTGCAGCGCGAGTACGCGCTCACCGCCGGTGACGTCGTCCTGCAGAAGACCCCGTTCACCTTCGACGCGTCGGTGTGGGAACTGCTGTGGCCGTTGCAGACCGGTGCCCGCCTGGTCCTGGCCACCGCCGACGGACACCGCGACCCGGCGTATCTGGCCGAGGTGACCGCGCGGCACGCGGTGAGCGTCGTGCAGTACGTGCCCTCGGTGCTGGCCGCCGTCGTCGCCGAGCCGGTCCGCACGGAGAGCCTGCGCCTGGTGTTCGCCGGTGGCGAGGCGCTGACCACCGACCTCGCCCAGCGCGTGCGCACCGCCACCGGTGCGGCCGTTGTGAACCTGTACGGCCCCACCGAAACCGCCGTCCAGGTCACCACCCACGAGGTCGGCGCCGAGCCGACCGCCGCCGCCCCGATCGGCACCCCGGTCGCCAATACCCGCGTGTACGTGCTTGATTCGCGGCTGCGTGCCGTGCCCGCCGGTGTTCCCGGCGAGCTGTACGTAGCGGGTGCCCAGCTCGCCGACGGCTATCACGGCCGCGCCGACCTGACCGCCGAGCGTTTCGTCGCCGACCCGTTCGGCACCGGCGACCGGCTCTACCGCACCGGCGACCTCGTCGCCTGGCGCACCGGCCCCGCCGGACCGGCCCTGCACTACCTGGGCCGCACCGACTTCCAGGTGAAACTGCGCGGACTGCGCATCGAACCCGCCGAGATCGAAGCCGCCCTCGCCACGGTCCCCGGCGTCGACCGCGTCGCGGTGCTGGTCCGCTCCGACGCCGACCGCCCGGACCAGCTCGTCGCCTACATCGTGCCCACCCCCGATACCGTCGCGGGTGATGCGGCTGCCCCGGCGGGTGATTCGCCCGGGCGCGAGCCTCTGTCGCCCGCCGACCTGGATGCCGCCGTCGCGGCGGTGCTGCCGTCGTACATGGTGCCCGGCGCGTATGTCTTCCTCGACGCGCTGCCGATCAACAGCTCCGGCAAGCTCGACCGCCGCGCACTGCCCGCGCCGGAACTGCCGGAGCGCGACTATCGCGAACCGGTGACCGCGACCGAGCGGATCGTCGCGGCGACCTTCGCCGACGTGGTCGGGCTCGACCGCGTGGGCGCCGACGACGACTTCTTCGCCCTCGGCGGCAACTCGCTGCTCGCCACCCAGGTGGCCGCCCGGCTCGGCGCCGTTCTGGACGCCAAGGTGCCGGTGCGGGAGCTGTTCGAGGCCAGCACCGTCGCCGGTCTCGCCGTGCGCCTGGACGCGCTGCGCGGCACCGGCAGCAGGCGGGGACCGGTGGCCGGGCAACGGCCGCAGCGGATTCCGCTCTCGCCCGCGCAGCAGCGCATGTGGTTCCTGCACCGCTTCGATCCCGGCTCGACCGCCTACCACATCCCGGTCGCGATCCGGCTCAGCGGCGACCTCGACACCGCCGCCCTGCGCGGCGCCCTGGGCGACCTGATCGCCCGGCACGAGACGCTGCGCACCACCTATCCCGAGTTCGACGGGCAGGCCACCCAGCTCGTCGGCGCGCCGTTCGTCCCCGACCTCGCGGTCACCGACGTCGCCGCCGAGGCGGTGGCCGCCGCCGTGGGCGCCACGCTCGACGGCGGTTTCGACATCACCACCGAGGTGCCGGTGCGCGCCGCGCTGCTGCGGGTGACGCCGACCGAGCACATCCTGGTGCTGGTCGTGCACCACATCGCCGCCGACGGCTGGTCGATGGGCCCGCTGACCCGCGATCTGGTCGCCGCCTACGCGGCCCGCACCGCCGGGGCCGAGCCGCGGCTGCCCGCGCTGGCCGTGCACTACGCCGACTACGCGCTGTGGCAGACCGAAGGACTCGGCAGCGCCGACGATCCCGACGCGCCGCTGGCCCATCAGCTCGCCTACTGGACCGACCGGCTCGCCGGCCTGCCCGACGTGCTCACCCTGCCCGCCGACCGCCGCAGGCCGCTGGTCGCCTCCCACCGGGGCGCCACCTTCACCACCACCCTCGACGCCGACCTGCACCGCCGGATCGACGAACTGGCCCGCGCGCGGCGCGCCACCCCGTTCATGGTGCTGCACGCCGGTCTCGCGGTGCTGCTGGCGCGCCTGTCCGCGGGCACCGACATCGTCGTCGGCACGCCCGTCGCGGGCCGTGGGCATCGTGAGCTCGACGACATCGTCGGCATGTTCGTCAACACCCTGGTGCTGCGCGCGAGCGTGCCCGCCGCCGTGCCGTTCAGCGCCCTGCTCGACGACATCCGCGCCGGTGACCTCGACGCCTTCGACCACGCCGACGTGCCGTTCGAAAGCCTCGTCGACGCGGTCAACCCGGCCCGCTCCCAGGGCTACGCGCCGCTGTACCAGGTGTCGCTGGCGCTGCAGAACCAGCGCACCACCGCGTTCGAGCTGCCCGGCCTGACCCTGTCCGGGCTGACCCTGCCGGACGCGCCGATCGAAGTGGACCTGGACTTCACCTTCGTCGACCACTACGGCGCCGACGGCACGGCCGACGGCCTCGACCTCGAACTGCGCTACGCCACCGACCTCTTCGACGCCGACACCATCGCGACCCTGGTCGGCATGCTGGAGCGGGTACTGCGCGCCGCCGTCACCGCGCCCGGCACCGCCGTCGGCGACCTGCCCGTTCTCGACGAGGACGGCCGCACGCGGCTGCTCGCCGGTCCGCACGGTGACGTCGAGCCGCTCGCGCCCGCGCTCGCCGAACTCGGTATCGGTGCCCCGCTGGCCGCGCACCTGCTCGACGCGGCCGCGGCCCGCGACCCGCACGCCGTCGCCGCCGTCTTCGAGGGTGCCGAGATCACCTACGGCGCGCTCGCCGCGCGGGCGAACCGGCTCGCGCGCAGGCTGATCGACTGCGGTGTCGGCCCGGAGACCCCGGTCGCGGTCGCCGTGCCGCGCGGCATCGACCTGCTGGTGGTGCTACACGGTGTGCTCGCCGCCGGTGGCGTGTACGTGCCGATCGATCCGGCCCAGCCCGCCGACCGGATCGGGCACGTGCTCGAGACGGCGGCGCCGCGCTTGGTCGTCGCCGCGTCGGCGGGCGACCTCGATCATGTCGACCGGGGTATCCGATCTGCCACGGCCTCGGTGCATTTCGCCGCCGCGTCGCGCTCCGGCTTCCCGGTGCTGACCGTCGCGCAGCTCGAGGACCCGGCGCAGCCGCCGGTACCCGGCGGCCCGGTCACCGACGCCGAACGCCTCGCCCCGCTGCACCCCGCGCACCCGGCCTACGTGCTGTTCACCTCCGGCTCCACCGGTCTGCCCAAGGGTGTGCTGGTCTCGCATCGGGCCGTGGTCAACGAACTGTGCTGGCTGCGTGGCGAATACGACCTGACCGCCGCGGACCGGCTGCTCCAGCGCGCGCCGCTGACCTTCGACGTCTCGCTGTGGGAACTGCTGTGCCCGGCGCTGCTCGGCGCCACCCTGGTCCTGCTGCGGCCCGGTGGGCACCTCGACCTCGCCTACCAGGCGCGGGTGGTGCGCGAACAGGGCGTCACCATCGCCGAATTCGTGCCGTCGGTGCTGGCGGCGATGCTCGCCGAAGGGCTGGCCGCGGACCTGAGTGGGCTGCGGATGCTGCACCTGGGCGGCGAGGAGCTGCCCGCCGCGCTGGCGGCCACTGTGCTCGCCACCGTGCCCGCCGAACTGCACAACACCTACGGCCCGACCGAGGTGACGATCACCAGCACCTTCCAGCAGATCACCGCCCCGGTCGAGCAGACCGAGCTGCCGATCGGCAGGCCGAGCTGGAACGTGCGCGCCTACGTGCTCGACGAGCGGCTGCACCCGGTGCCCGCCGGGGTCGCGGGCGAGCTGTACCTGGCGGGCGACCAGCTCGCCCGCGGCTACCTGGGCAGGCCCGACCTGACCGCCGACCGCTTCGTCGCCGACCCGTACGGGCCCGACGGCGGCCGCATGTACCGGACCGGTGATCTGGTGCGCCGCGATCGCGCCGGCGCGCTGGTGTACCTGGGCCGCAACGACTTCCAGGTGAAGATCCGCGGTCTGCGGATCGAGCTCGGCGAGATCGAGGCCGCGCTCGGCGACGCGCCCGGCGTCACCCACGCGACCGTGGTCCCCGCGACCGACGACGCCGGACGGCAGTGCCTGGTCGCCTACGTCGCCGGTGCGGTCGACCCCGCCGTGGTGCGCGCGCACGTCGCGAGCCGGGTGCCCGCGTACATGGTGCCCGCCCACCTGGTGGTGCTCGACACCGTCCCGCTCAACTCCGCGGGCAAACTGGACCGGGCCGCGCTCCCGGCCGCCGACCTGTCCGTCACCACCGCCTACGTGGCGCCACGCCCCGGCACGCAGACCGCGCTCGCCGCCGTGGTGGGCGAGCTGCTCGGGCTGGCCAGGGTCGGCGCCGACGACGACTTCTTCGACATCGGCGGCAACTCCCTGCTCGCCATGCGGCTCGTCGCCCGCGCCAACGCGGCACTGGGCAGCGCGCTCGACGTGCGCGACGTGTTCGACGCCCCCACCGTCGCCGGTCTCGCCGTCCGCGCCGTTGCCCACGCCGAGCAGCTGCCGCCGCTGACCGTGATGGACCCGCGCCCGGCCCGCATCCCGCTGTCGCTGGCCCAGACCCGCCTGTGGCTGCTGAACCGGATCGACCCCGACTCCGCCGTCTACACGCTGCCCATCGCCCTGCGCCTCACCGGCGACCTGGACACCGACGCGCTGTGGGCGGCCCTGGGCGACGTGCTCGCGCGGCACGAATCGCTGCGGACCGTCTTCCCCGAGGACGCCGACGGGCCGACCCAGGTCGTCCTCCCGGTCGACCGCGTGCTGCCGGTCGCCGACGTCCGCGAGGTCGCCGAGGCGGAGCTGGCCGACGCGGTGCGCGCGATCATCGGGGCCGGCTACGACCTGACCTCCCAGCCCCCGGTCCGTGCCGCCCTGCTCCGGCGGGTGCCGGACGATCGAGCGGCCGCACCCGCGGGCCGCAACGGTGCCGCCTTCGACGGTGCGGCACCAGGATTCGCGCTGCCCAACGGCACGGAGCCCCACGGTGTCGCGGCAGTCGGCACACGCCGTGACACCCGTGCCGCGGCAGTCGGCACGCGCCGTGACACGGTGTCCGACAGTGCTATTCGTGACGGTTCGACGTCCGCCGCTCGCCACGACGACACGGTCACCGACGGTGTCGTTCGCGGCGACGCGCGGGTGGACGAGGTCGAGCACGTGCTGGTGCTCGCGGTGCATCACATCGCCGCCGACGGTGTGTCGACCACGCCGCTGGCGCGGGATCTCGTCACCGCGTATGTCGCGCGCAGCGCGGGGACGGCGCCGGAGTGGGAGCCGCTGCCCGTGCAGTATCCCGACTTCACCCTGTGGCAGCACGCGGTCCTCGGCGACGCCGCCGATCCGGAATCGCGGCTGGCGCGGCAGCTGGCGCACTGGCGCGACGAACTGGCCGGGCTCGCACCGGCAGTGGAGCTCGCCACCGATCGGCCCCGGCCCGCCGTGCGGACCGGCGCGGGCGGATCCGTCGGGTTCGACGTGCCCGCCGGCGTGGTGACCGGGATCGAGGAGCTGGCCCGCCGCCACGGGGTGTCCACCTTCATGGTGGTGCACGCGGCGTTCGCGGTGCTGCTGTCGCGGCAGGGAGCCGGGGCCGACATCGTGGTGGGCACGCCCGTCGCGGGCCGGGCCGATGCCGCGCTCGACGATCTGGTCGGCATGTTCGTCAACACCCTCGTGCTGCGGACCACCGTCGACGCGGGCGCCGGGTTCGGTGACCTGCTCGCCGAGGTCCGCGCCGCCGATCTGCGCGCCTTCGCCCACGCCGAGCTGCCGTTCGAGCGCCTGGTCGAGGAGCTGAATCCGGCGCGCTCGACCGCGTATTCGCCGATCGTGCAGGTGATGCTCGCGTTCGAGCACCGCGACGACACCGGCATCGACCTGCCCGGCCTGCGCATCGGCGAGTTCGCCCTGCCCGCCGCGACCACCCAGTTCGACCTGTCGCTGGCGATCGACGAGATCACCGGCACCGCGGGCGAACCCGGTCTGCGTGGCTGGCTGCGCTACGCCACCGATCTGTTCGACGAAACCACGGTCGTGGCCTTCGGCGAACGCTTCGTGCGTGTCCTGGCCGCGGTGGTGGCCGACGAGACCGCGCCGGTCGGCGAGATCGACCTGCTCGACCCCGCCGAAACCGCGCAGCTGGCGGCATGGAACGACACCGCCGCCCCGCTGGACGCCGAGGCGACGCTCGTCTCGATGTTCGCCGCGCAAGCCCTGCGCACCCCCGACGCCGTCGCCCTCGACTTCGAGGGCCTGCGGATCACCTACGGCGAGTTCGCCGCTCGGGTCGCGCGTCTGGCGCGATTCCTGATCGCCGAGGGCGTGGGCCCCGGCGCCGTCGTCGGCGTGGGCCTGCGCCGCGGCATCGACCTGCTGGTCGCCGTCTACGCCGCGCAGGCCGCGGGCGCGGCCTACCTGCCGCTGGACCCCGACCACCCAGCCGACCGCATCGCCGACGTGCTCGCGACCGCGGCGCCGGTGTGCGTGCTCGCCGGCGCGGGCTTCCCCGGCGCCCGCGTCCTAGATCCGGCGGACCTGGACCTGTCCGGATTCGCCGCCGACCCGGTTACCGACGCCGACCGGATCCGTCCGCTGCGCGCCGCCGACCTGGCCTACGTGCTGTTCACCTCGGGCTCGACCGGCAAGCCGAAGGGCGTGGCCGTGAGCCACACCGCGATCGTCAACCGCCTGGTCTGGATGCAGGACGCCTACCGGCTCGACGCCGACGGCGTCGTGCTGCAGAAGACGCCGATCACCTTCGACGTGTCGGTGTGGGAACTGTTCTGGCCCTTGCAGATCGGCGCGACCTTGGTCGTCGCCCGCCCCGACGGGCACCGCGATCCCGCCTATCTGGCCGAGGTGATCACCCGCACCGGTGTCGATGTCGCGCACTTCGTGCCGTCGATGCTGGCCGCGTTCCTCGCCGAACCATGGGCCGCCGCGTGCGGGTCGCTGCGCCAGGTGTTCGCCTCCGGTGAGGCGCTGCCCGCCGCCGACGCCCAGCGCCTGCGCGCGCTGGTGCCCGGGGTGGCGGTGCACAACCTGTACGGGCCGACCGAGGCCGCCGTCGACGTCACCTTCCACGAGGTCACCGACGCCGACACCGTCACCGTGCCGATCGGCGCGCCCGTCGCCAATACCGCCCTGCACGTGCTCGACGCCCGCCTGCGCCCCGTGCCGGTCGGCACGCCCGGCGAGCTGTACCTGGCCGGTGTCCAGCTGGCCCGCGGCTACCTCGCCCGCCCCGACCTGTCGGCGGACCGCTTCGTCGCCAACCCGTACGGGACCCCCGGCGAGCGCATGTACCGCACCGGTGACCTCGTCGTGCGCACCCGCACCGGCGAACTGGAGTACCTGGGCCGCACCGACTTCCAGGTGAAACTGCGCGGCCTGCGCATCGAACTCGGCGAGATCGAAGCGATCCTGTCCGCGCTCGAGACCGTCGATCGGGCCGTCGTCACCGTCCGCGACGACGGCACCGGCGACTACCTCACCGCCTACCTCGTCCCCGTGAGCCCCGATCGGGCGATCGACCTGGACGCGGTGAAGGCCGCACTGCGGCAAGCACTTCCGGCCTACATGGTGCCGAGCGCCTTCGTGGTGCTCGACGCGCTGCCCGTCAACGCCTCCGGCAAGCTGGATCGGCGTGCGCTGCCCGCACCGGAACTCGCCGCGCGCGAATTCCGTGCTCCGGCGACGCCGTCGGAGCAGCTGGTGGCCGGGGTGGTCGCGGACGTGCTCGGCCTCGACACGGTCGGCGCCGACGACGACTTCTTCGACCTCGGCGGCAACTCGCTCATCGCGACCCGGGTCGCCGCCCGGCTCGGCGCCGCGCTGGACCGGCAGGTCCCGGTGGCACGGATCTTCGAAACCCCCGTGGTGGCCGCGCTGGCCGCCGCGCTCGACAGCGCCGAGGGCACGGCCCGGCTGGCACTGGTGGCGGGGGAGCGGCCCGCCGTGCTCCCGCTCTCGCCCGCGCAGCAGCGCATGTGGTTCCTCAACCGGTTCGACCCCGATTCGGCCGGATACAACGTGCCGATCGCGGTGCGGCTCAGCGGTGTGCTCGATGTCGACGCGCTCGCCGCCGCCGTCGGCGATCTCGTCGAGCGCCACGAAGTGCTGCGCACCTACTACCCCGAGACCGCCGACGGCCCGGTCCAGGAGATCCTGTCCACCACCGAAGCCGGTGTCGCCCTGCGGGTTCGTGACATCGCGGCCGACCAGGTCGTCGCGGCGGTCACCGAACTGGCCGGGACCACGTTCGACGTGACGGCCGGCGTCCCCTGGCAGGTCGTGCTGTACCGGCTCACCGCCGGACGGGACGCCGACACCGACGAGGCCGTGCTGGCCGTGGTCGTGCACCACATCAGTGCGGACGGCTCGTCCGTCCCGCCGCTGGTCCGCGACCTGATGACCGCCTACCTGGCCCGCCGCGACGGCACCGCGCCCGCGTGGACGCCGCTGCCGGTGCAGTACGCCGACTACGCGCTGTGGCAGCGCGCGACCCTCGGCGACGAAGCCGACCCCGGCTCGGTCGCCGCCCGCCAGCTCGACTTCTGGCGCGGCGAACTCGCCGATCTCCCGGACGAACTCGCCCTCCCACTGGACCGCCCCCGCCCGGCCGTGCGCACCCTCGCCGGTGGCACGGTGCCGGTCACGCTCGACGCGCGCACCCACGCCCGGCTGACCGAGCTGGCCAGGGCATCCGGCGCGACGCTGTTCATGGTCGTGCACACCGCGTTCGCGGCCCTGCTCGGGCGCCTGTCCGGCAGCGCCGACATCACCGTCGGCACGCCCGTGGCCGGGCGCGGTGAGGCCGCGCTCGAGGACCTGATCGGCATGTTCGTCAACACCCTGGTCTTCCGCACCCGGCTGGTGGCGGGGGAGACGTTCGGTCAGCTGCTGGCCCGCCAGCGCGCCACCGACCTGGCCGTGTACGCCAACGCGGACGTCCCGTTCGAACGGCTCGTCGAGGTGCTCGACCCGGCCCGCTCCACCGCCAGGCACCCGCTGTTCCAGGTGGGCTTCTCGTTCCAGAACTTCGAGCGCGCCGAACTGGCGCTGCCCGGGATCACGGTGTCCGCGCTGGACACCGACAGCGAGCTGTCCCAGTTCGACCTGCACCTGATCGTCAGCGACACCTACGCCGCCGACGGTGCCGCCGCCGGTGTCACCGGTGTGCTCACCTATGCCCACGATGTCGTCGACACCGCGACCGCGGCCGCCCTCGCGGGCAGGCTGGAACGGCTGCTCACCGCCGTCGCCGCGGCGCCGCACACCCCGCTGGACGCCATCGACGTGCTCGAGCCGGTCGAGCGGACCCGCATTCTCACCGAGTGGAACGCCACCGCGCACGAGATCGACCGCACCGCGACGCTGCTCACCCCGTTCCGCGACCGGGTGCGGGCGAATCCCGCGGCGACCGCGCTCGTCTTCGAGGACACCGAGCTGACCTACGCCGAGCTCGACGCCCGGGTGAACCAGCTGGCCCGCCATCTCGTCGCCGAGGGCGTCGGCCCGGACGCGCTGGTGGCGGTGGCGATCCGCCGCTCGATCGACCTCGTCGTCACGCTGTACGCGGTGCTCACCGCGGGCGGCGCGTACGTGCCGGTCGACCCGGATCACCCGGCCGAGCGCATCGCCCAGGTCCTCGACACCGCGCGCCCGCACCTGGTCCTGTCCACCGCGCGCGACTACTTCGATCGGCAGTCGTCGACGGGGACCGGCATCGCGGCCATGGCGGCGCCCGCGCCTCGGATCGTCGTCGTCGACACCGTCGATACGTCGGTCTACTCGACGGATCCGGTGGCCGATGCCGAACTCCTTGCGCCGCTGCGGGATTCGAACCTCGCCTACGTCCTGTTCACCTCCGGCTCGACCGGCAGGCCCAAGGGCGTGGCGATGAGTCACGCGGGTGTGCGCAACCAGATCGCCTGGCTGCTCGCGCGGTACGGGATCGACGGCGACGACGTGTACCTGCAGAAGTCCGCCGTCGGGTTCGACCTGTCGGTGTGGGGCTTCTTCGCTCCGCTGGCCGCGGGCGCCACCCTGGTGCTGGCCACCCCGGACGGGCATCGCGATCCGCTGTATCTGGCCGACCTGGTCGCCGCGCGGGGGATCACCGTCGCCGACTTCGTGCCGTCGATGCTGGCGATGTTCGCCGCGCACGCCGACGCGCGTCAGCTGGCGAGCCTGCGGCTGGTGTTCGCGATCGGCGAGGCGCTCACTCCGGACACGGTGGCCGCCTTCGGCGCGCATTCGGCCGCGGCCGTGCACAACCTGTACGGACCCACCGAGGCCGCCGTCTCGGTCACCGCCTGGCCCGCCGAGGGCGCGACCGGGCAGACCGTGCCGATCGGGGTGCCCGCCTGGAACACCCGGGTCTACGTGCTCGACGAGCGGCTGCGGCCGGTCGCCCCCGGCGTCGCCGGTGAGCTGTACCTGGCGGGTGCGCAGCTGGCCCGTGGGTACCTCGGGCGGCCCGACCTGTCGGCCGACCGATTCGTCGCCGACCCGTTCGGCGCGCCGGGCGAGCGCATGTACCGCACCGGCGACCTGGTGCGCTGGAACCGCGACGGCGTCCTGAGCTACCTGGCGCGCATCGACTTCCAGGTGAAGTTCCGCGGTCAGCGCATCGAGCTCGGCGACATCGAGGCCGCGCTGGGTGGCCTGCCGGGGATCAGCCAGGCCGCGGCGGTGGTGTCGGCGAGCCCGGCGGGCGACCGGCTGGTCGGCTACGCGGTGCCGGTGCCCGGCGCCGAACTCGAGGCGGCGCAGCTGCGTTCGGCGCTGGCGACGGTGCTGCCGTCGTACATGGTGCCGTCGGTGATCGTGGTGCTCGACGCGTTCCCGCTCAACACCTCCGGCAAGCTCGACCGCAAGGCCCTGCCCGCACCGGAATTCGTGGCCAGGCCGTTCCGGGCGCCGGTCACCCCGGCCCAGCGCGCGGTCGCCGAGGTCTTCGGTGAGGTGCTCGGCCGCGCGCAGGTCGGTCTCGACGACGACTTCTTCGAACTCGGCGGCAACTCGCTCATCGCCACCAGGGTCGCCGCCCGCCTCGGCGCGGCGCTGTCGGCCCGGGTGCCGGTGCGCGCCCTGTTCGAGGCGACCACCGTCGCCGACCTGGCCGACACCCTGGCGGGCCGGATGGGCAGCGGCGCCGGCCTCGCGCTGACCGCCGCCCGCCGCCCGCACCGGATCCCGCTCTCGGCGGCCCAGCAGCGCATGTGGCTGCTCAACCGCCTCGACCCGGCGTCGGCGGCCTACAACATCCCGATCGCGGTGCGGCTGCGCGGCGACGTGGACGCCCCGGCGCTGGCCGCCGCCGTCGCCGATGTGCTCGACCGGCACGAGGTGCTGCGCACCGCGTACCCGGCGATCGACGGCATCGGTCATCAGGCGGTGTGGCAGTTCGTGCCGACCCCGGTCGTGGAGACCGTCGACCCGATCGCGGTGCCCGCGATGGTGGCCGCCGAGATCGGCCGCGGCTTCGATGTCACCGTCGCGCCGCCGGTGCGGGTGCGGGTCCTGCGCAGCGCGCCCGACGACGTCGTGCTGGTCGTGGTGATCCACCACATCAGTGCCGACGGTTTCTCCGCCGGTCCGCTGCTGCGCGACACCACCGCGGCCTACCTGGCCCGGCGCGCCGGCACCGACCCCGAATGGACGCCCCTGGCGGTCCAGTACGCCGACTACACGCTGTGGCAGCGTGCGGTGCTGGGCGGCGAGGACGACCCGGAATCGGTCGCCGCCCGGCAGATCCGGTTCTGGCGCGACGAACTGGCCGGGCTGCCCGGCCTGCTCGAGCTGCCCACCGACCGGCCGCGTCCCGCGGTCGCCTCGCAGCGCGGCGCGAGCGTGGACACCGTGGTGCCGCCGGAGATCTGGCGGCGGGTCGGGCAGCTGGCCCGCCGTGGCGACGCGAGCGCGTTCATGGTCGCGCACGCGGCGCTGGCCGCCCTGCTGGCCCGGCTGAGCGGCACCGGCGACATCGCCATCGGCACGCCCGTCGCTGGTCGTGGTGAGGCGGCGCTCGACGAGTTGGTCGGCATGTTCGTCAACACCCTGGTGCTGCGGACCGCCGTCGACCCGGCCGCGTCCTTCACCGACCTGCTGCGCCAGGCCCGCCGCGTTGACCTCGACGCGTTCGAGCACGCCGATGTGCCGTTCGAGCGGCTCGTCGACGTGCTCGACCCGGTCCGCTCGACCGCGCACAGCCCGCTGTTCCAGGTGATGCTCGCCTTCCAGAACCTGGACGCCGCGCCCACCGAGGTCAGCCTGCCCGACCTCACCGTCACCGGGCTCGATACCGACACCGCCATCGCCAAGTTCGACCTGGACCTGGTGCTCGCCGACACCGCCGACGGCGGCTGCGCGGTGAGTCTCACCTACGCGACCGACCTGTTCGACGCCGCCACCGCGGCCAGGATCGCCGACGGCTACGTCCGCATCCTCGACGCCGTCACCGCCGACCCGGCCCGTCCGCTCGGCGAGGTCGACCTGCTGACCGACGCCGATCGGCGCCTGCTCGACACCTGGTGCGACACCGGGCATCCGGTGCCCGCCGAGGTGCTGCCGGTCGCGTTCGACCGGCAGGCCGCGGCGACGCCGACGGCGATCGCGCTCACCGACGGCGACGTCTCGCTCACCTACGCCGACGTCGCGGACCGGGTGCACCGGCTCGCCCGCCACCTCGTAGACCAGGGTGTCGGACCGGACACGGCGGTCGCCGTCGCCGTGCGCCGCTCGCCGGAGCTGCTGGTGGCGGTGCACGCGGTGCTCGCCGCCGGTGGCATCTACGTGCCGATCGACCCCGATCACCCGGCCGAGCGGATCACCCGCGTCCTGCGGATCGCGCAGCCGGTGTGCGTGCTCACCACCTCCCGTGATCGCGCCGACCTGCCGGTCATCGGTTCCCCGCTGGACGGCGCCGATGTGGTGGAGGCCGACACGGTCGACCTCACCGCCTACCCGGCCGGTCCGCTCACCGACGCCGAGCGCGTGCAGCCGCTGCTGCCCGAGCACACCGCGTACGTGATCTTCACCTCCGGATCCACCGGCCTGCCCAAGGGCGTCGGGGTGCCGCATCGCGCCATCGTCAACCAGCTCGACTGGATGGCAACGGAATTCGGGTTCGCTCCCGGCGACACTGTGCTGCACAAGACACCGGTCACCTTCGACGCCTCGATCTGGGAACTGCTGCTACCGCCGCGCGTCGGCGCCCGCACGGTCATCGCCCGCCCCGGCGGCCACGGCGACCCCGGCTACCTGGCCGACCTGATCGCCGCAGAGCGGGTCGACACCGTGCAGTTCGCACCGACCCTGCTCGCGGCGTACCTCGCCGAGTCCACGGCCCGGCCTTCCGCGGCCGAGCCGGTGCGCAACGGCGGTGCGGGCGCGGCACTTCCGTCGGGCGACGGCGTCGGACCGGTGGTCGACGGCACCGCGCTGCCGTTCGATGACCAGGAGACATCCGCGACCGGTCTGCGCCGGGTGTTCGCCGGTGGCGAGATCCTGTCCCCGGCACTGGCGCAGCGGGCCCGGGACGTGACCGGCGCGCAGGTGGTCAACCTGTACGGGCCGACGGAGACCGCCGTGCAGGTGAGCACCCACGTGGTGGACGACGCCGACACCGTGACTGTGCCGATCGGTACGCCCGTGGGGAACACCGGTCTCCGCGTGCTCGACGCGCGGCTGCGGCCGGTGCCGCCGGGCGTGACCGGCGAACTGTACGTCGGCGGTGCGCAACTCGCGCACGGCTACGTCGGCGCGGCCGGGCTCACCGCCGAGCGTTTCGTGCCCGACCCGTCCGCCGGGCCCGGTGCCCGGATGTACCGGACCGGTGACCTCGTGCGCCTGCG
Source organism: Nocardia sp. NPDC058244 (assembly GCF_042882065.1). Taxonomy (NCBI): domain Bacteria; kingdom Bacillati; phylum Actinomycetota; class Actinomycetes; order Mycobacteriales; family Nocardiaceae; genus Nocardia; species Nocardia sp. NPDC058244. The sequence continues at coordinate 304,693 of NZ_JBHVWX010000006.1, forward strand.
CGTCGGCGAGAACGGGGCGGCCGCACTCGACTACGTGGGCCGCGTCGACCTCCAGGTCAAGCTCAACGGTCAGCGCATCGAACTCGGCGAGGTGGAAGCCGCGCTGCTGGATCACCCCGGCGTCGCCCAGGCCGCGGCCGCGGTGGTGCCGGGTGCGGGCGCGGACCGGCTCGTCGGCTACGTCGTCGCCGAATCGACGGCGGCGCAGCGTGATCCGCTCGACCCGGCCGCCGTCCGCGCGGCACTGGCCGAGGCGCTGCCCGGGTACCTGGTGCCCGCCGTGGTGCTCGTCCTCGACGAGTTCCCGGTCACCACCTCCGGCAAGCTCGACCGCGCCGCCCTGCCCCGGCCGCACCTGCGCCAGGCCGCCTACCGCGGCCCGGTCACCGAGACCGAACAGCGGGTCGCCGGGGAATTCGCCCGGGTCCTCGACCTGGACCGGATCGGCATGGACGACAACTTCTTCGACCTCGGCGGCAACTCGCTGACCGCGGTCCAGCTGTCCGCGCGCCTGAGCGAGGCACTGGGCGTCGCGGTGCCGGTCGCGTGGTTCTTCACCGACCCGACACCCGCCGTGGTCGTGGAACGGCTGCGCGCCCAGGACGATGCGGCCGACGACGCGTTCGCGGTGCTGCTGCCGCTGCGCGCGCACGGCACCGGGGCACCGCTGTTCTGCCTGCATCCCGTGGGCGGTGTGTCCTGGTCGTTCGCCGGTCTGACCCGCCACCTCGACCCGGAGCGCCCGATCTACGGTCTGCAGTCGCCCGCCCTCACCGCGGACGAACCGCTGCCCGGCACCATCGACGCCTGGGCCGAGCGCTATGTCACGGCCATCCGCGAGGTCCAGCCCGAGGGCCCGTACCACCTGCTCGGCTGGTCGCTGGGCGGCCTGCTCGCGCACGCCGTCGCCACCCGGCTGCAGGCCGAGGGCGCCGAGGTCGCGCGGCTGGCCATGATGGACAGCTGGCTCGGCGACGGCCCCGAGCAGACGCCGCTGCCCAGCGTCGGCGACCTGCTCGGCGGCCTCGCGGGCGACGAATTCGACGTGGCCTTCGACGCCGACGGCCTGGCCGCCGCGGCCGCCGAGGCGGGCGGAGCACTGGCCGCGCTCGACCGGACCCGCGTCGCCCGCATCATCGACGCCGCCACCGCCTCGATGACGATGGTCGACGCCTACCGGCCCGAGCGCTTCCACGGCGACCTCGTCTACTTCGCGGCCACCCTCGACGACCCCACCGGCGCGCGCGGCGCGGCGAGCTGGGCCGGCGTCATCGGCGGTGACGTGCACCGGTACGGGATCGAGGCCACCCACTGGGCGATGGCGGGCGACGCCGCGCTGGCCCGGATCGCGGCCGTGCTCGACGCGGTCCCACCCGTGGACGCCGTGAGGGCCGATGCGCGAGCGGGGGTGCGGGGCGCATAGAATCGCGGAGCCGGCCGTCGAGCCTGCTGCCTGCTTCGCCGAGGCATCCGCGCACGTCGCCAGCACCCCTTTCCGAGAGGTTCGAGAAGCCATGTCAGTACAGCCGTCCGGTGGGATCGGGTGACGAAGCCACAGTTGACCGAGTCGAGTACCGAAACCGCTGACGACGTCTCCACCACCGGTGGTGTGCGCCGTACCGTGCTCCCCGGCGGGCTGCGCGTGGTGACCGAGCACGTGCCCGGCGTGCGCTCGGCCTCCATCGGGGTGTGGGTCGGCGTCGGCTCGCGCGACGAAGGTCCCACCGTCGCGGGCGCGGCGCATTTCCTCGAACACCTGCTGTTCAAGGCGACGCCCACCCGCTCGGCGCTCGACATCGCCCAGACGATGGACGCCGTCGGCGGTGAGCTCAACGCGTTCACCGCCAAGGAACAGACCTGCTACTACGCCCACGTCATCGACGAGGACCTGCCGCTGGCCGTGGAACTGGTCTCCGACGTGGTGCTCAACGGGCTGTGCCGGTCCGTCGACGTCGACGTCGAACGGCAGGTGGTGCTCGAGGAGATCGCCATGCGCGACGACGACCCCGAGGACCTGGTCGCCGACTCCTTCCTCACCGCGCTGTTCGGCGACCACCCGATCGGTCGGCCGGTGATCGGCACCGTCGAGTCCATCGAGGGCATGCGGGCCGCCCAGCTGCGCGGGTTCCATCAGCGCCGGTACCGGCCGGACCGGATGGTCGTCGCGGTGGCGGGCAATGTCGACCACGACCGCACCGTCGAACTGGTGCATCGCGCGTTCGGGCCGCGCCTGGACGCCGCCGCCGATCCGGCCCCGCGCCGCGAGGGCAGGTTCCGCGCGCAGACCGCGCCCAGCCTGGTCCGGATCAACCGCGACAGCGAACAGACCCACCTGGTCTTCGGCGTGCGCGCCTTCGGCAGGCACGAAGGCCAGCAGCGCTGGCCGCTGTCGGTGCTCAACACCATTGTCGGCGGTGGCCTGAGTTCCCGGTTGTTCCAGCGCATCCGGGAGGAACGCGGCCTGGCGTACTCGGTGTACTCGAGTGTCGACACCTTCGCCGACACCGGCGCGTTCTCGGTCTATCTCGGCTGCCAGCCCGAAAACCTCGCCCAGGTCACGACATTGGCGCGCGACGTGCTCGTCGACGTGGCCACCAACGGCGTCACCGACGCCGAATGCGCCCGCGCCAAGGGCTCGTTGCGCGGCGGCCTCGTCCTCGGGCTGGAGGACTCCGCCTCGCGGATGAACCGGATCGGCCGCAGCGAACTCAGCTACGGCAACCACCGCAGCGTCTCGGCCACCCTCGCCCGCATCGACGCCGTCACCACCGACGAGGTCAGCGCCATCGCCCGGACCCTGCTCGCCCGCCCCTACGGCGCGGCGATCGCGGGCCCCTACCAGCGCACCCGCGACCTGCCCGCGGCGGTCCGCAAACTCGTCGATCACTGAGCCCGCGCCCCGGCGGTAGTCTGCACGCGGAAGACCGCACAGGGGAGGGGAGAGGCCGTGCCGGTACAGGCGGCGATCGAACGCGCACGGGTGGCCAGGGAACTCGGCCGGATCGAGGAAGCGCGGCGGATCCTCGGCACGGCGCTGGCGACCGCGCCCGACGATCCGGAAGTGCTGGTGGCACTGGGGAATATCGCGCTCGACCGTGACGAGCCCGCCGAGGCGTCGCGCTGGGCGGGGCAGGCGATCGTCGCCGATCCCGACCATCCCGACGCCCACCTGGTGGTCGGGATGGCCGCGGTGCACCTCGACGATCCGCGCAGTGCCCTGCGCCATCTCGAGACCGCGGTGCGGCTGAATCCGCACAGCGCGCCGACGCTGCTGATGCTGGCCTGGCTGCTCGCCTACGGCCCCGAACCCGACCCGGCGCGGGCACGGGCCGTGCTGGCCGAGGCGGTCGAGCTCGTACCCGACGACGCCGATGTCCACTGCGCGGCGGCCGAGATCTACCAGCGGCTCACCGACCAGGACGCGGTCCGCAGACACGTGGCGGCCGGGCTCGCCATCGACCCGACGCATACCGACCTGCTGAACCTGCAGGCCAGACTGGAGTTCCAAGGCGTCGACGGCCGGGCCGGGGCCGTGGCCATCCTGCGCGGGCTCCTCGCGCGTACGCCCACCGATCCCACGGCCCGCAGGCTGCTCGCCGAGGTGCACTGGCGGGCGCTGATGCGGTTGGCCACCTGGGTCTGGGTGTTCGCGGCCGGCCTCGCCTTCGCCACGATGTGGATCCCCGCGAGCGGGTTGCGCGTGCTGTCGCCGGTGCTGTTCGCCGCGTTGCCGCTGGCCTGGTTCGGGGTGTTCCGCAAGCTCCGCAGGCAGTTGCCCGCCGGGTATCTGCGGGCCAGGGTGCTGCGGCCCCGGCCGCTGTTCGCCCTGGTCTCGGTCGGCGGTGCCGGTGTGGTCGCCGATATCGGCGCGGTCGCGCTGCGGTCGCAGCACGTCGAGCTCGTCCGGCTGGGCGGGTGGTGCGTGGTGCTCGGCGCGCTCGGGGCGGCGGTCGGTCATCTGCTGCTGTTCACCGCCTGGCAGCGGCCGGGACGCGACGATCCCGAGGCCGAGGACGGCTTCGACTTCGCGCTGGGAATGCTGGTCGGCTCGGCGCTGCTCGGCGTGCCGCTGCTCGTCATCGCCGGGCTGGGACGCGGATGGGCCCGGCAGCCGGTGACATTCGGCGTGCTGCTGGCGGTACTCGGCATCGTGCTGGGCACCGTCGTGTTCGAGGGCGTCCTCGCGATGGCGCGGGACCGGGCGGGCTATCGCCGCGTCCCCCTGATCGTGGCGACGGTCCTGGCCCTGCTGGTCGCGGCCGGTGCCGCCGTGTGGTGGGGTGGCGGCGAGATCGCCGGCGGCGAGGTGCGCGGGCACGAACTGGTGATGATGCCCGCCGGTCCCCCGCCGCCAGGGGCGCTCGAGTCCCGGGCGGACCAGCCGTAGGACCTCAGTCCGGCGCCGCCTGGTTGGCGGCGGCCACGACGGCGGGCAGCAGGCCGGGGACCGCGTCCTCCACGGCCTCGGCGCGCAGGCGCTGATAGGTCTGGCCGTCGATGGTCAGGCGCTCGATCAGGCCCGCCTCGCGCAGGATCTTGAAGTGGTGGGTCGCGGTGGATTTGTTGATCGCGTCGTAGAGCGCCGAGCAGCGCACCGGGGCGCCCGCGTTGGCCATGCGGCGAACCATCTCGAGGCGGACCGGATCGTGCAAGGCGCTCAGGACAGTGGGGAGCCCGGCGACCGGCAGGGTCGGCGCCGGGGGGAGACCGTTAGCCTGTGTCATGATCTACCTCACTCGGGGGTTTGATACTCATCATACTAGGCGTAGGGTCGACGTCGTTCGATGGTGATCAAACTCTGCTGATAGGGGCTGCCATGGTGGCGACGACGATCGCTCCGGTCGAGTCGGGGAAGCGGTGGGCGTACGGACTCGTCCTCGCCGCCAGCGCGGTGGCGCTCGGTGTCTCCGGCGCGCCCGCGCCGCTCTACGGCATCTATCAGACCGAGTGGCACTTCTCGCCGCTCACCACGACCATGGTGTTCGCCGTGTACGCGGTGGCCGCGCTCGGCGCGGTGCTGGTCTCGGGCCGGATCTCCGATGTGGTCGGCCGCAAGCCGGTGATGGTGGCCGCCTTCGCCACGATGATCCTCGGCCTGGTGGTGTTCCTGCTCGCCGATTCGGTGCCGATGCTGTTGCTGGCCAGGGCCTTGCACGGCGCCGCGGTCGGCGCGACCGTCGTGGCGGGCGCCGCGGCCCTGCTCGATCTGCGGCCGACGCACGGCGCCCGGTCGGGCCAGCTCAGCGGGGTGGCGTTCAATGTCGGCATCGCGGTCGCGGTGCTGGGCACCGCGGTGCTCGCGCAGTACGCGCCGTCGCCGCTGCGCACGCCCTACGTCGTGATCGCGGCGGTCTGCCTGGTCGCGGGCGCGGGCATCCTGGCCGTGCGCGAGCCGCACACCGCGCGGGTGAAATCGCGGATCACGATCGCGAAACCGGCGGTGCCGCACGAGATCAGGGCAGATTTCTGGTTCTCCGCGATCGGTGTGATGGCGGCCTGGTCGGTGCTGGGCGTGCTGCTGTCGCTGTACCCCTCGCTGGCCGCGGCGGAGACCGGCGTGCACAACCTGGTCTTCGGTGGCGTCGTCGTGGCGAGCACCGCGCTCGCCGCCGCGCTGGCGCAGCTGTTCGCGTCGCGGATTCCGGCGCGCCGCGCCGCCGTCATCGGTGACCTCGGTATGGCCGCCGCGCTGCTGGCCACCATCCCGGCGCTGGCCACCAAGCAGCCCGCCGTCGTCATCGTGGCCGGGCTGGTGCTCGGCGCGACCTTCGGCCTCGGCTTCGGTGGTTCACTGCGGCATCTGTCGGAAGTCGTTCCGCCGCACCGCCGGGGCGAGACCATGTCGGCCTACTACCTGCTGGCCTACTCCGCGATGGCGCTGCCGACCCTGGCCGCGGGCTGGGCGGCCACCACCTGGGGCCTGTCGACGGTCTTCCCGTGGTTCATCGTGCTGGTCTCGGTGGCCTGCGTGCTGGCCGCGCTGCTCGGGCTCCGGGGAACCCGAGCAGCGCGTGCGCACTAGGCGGGCCAGCCGCCGTACGGCACGGTGATCAACTCCATGAAGTGGCCGTTGGGGTCGAGGAAATAGACCCCGCGGCCACCGTCGTTGTGATTGATCTCGTTGACCCCGTGTTGCATCGGGTCGGCCCAATGATCCATCTGGTAGCGCTGGATCTTGGCGTAGGCAGCATCGAATTCGGATTCCGAGACGAGGAATGCGTAATGCTGCGGCTGGATTTCGGAAACATGCGGAGGCACCTTCGCGAAATCGAAGGTGACGCCATTGGCGACGGGGACCGGAATGAACGGCCCCCACTCTTTCCCTACGTCCAACCCGAGGAGATCCGCCCAGAATTCGGCGGTTTCCCGATTATCGTGACATCCGACAATGGTGTGATTGAACTGCACTGACAGTGGATTTCTCCTTGTTCGTGATGGCGCCGACCCTGGGCACGGTACGAGGCGGCCGACAGGAGCACCATCACCGCGAACGAGATTAGCCACCGATCCCGGATCGTGCAATCGTCGCGCGGGGTAGCGTCGCGCACATGAGGATTCGTGGAGCCGTCCTGGAACGCATCGCCGCGCCCGCGCCGTTCGCCGAGTCGCGGCCGATCACCGTGTGCGAGCTCGAGCTGGCCGCGCCGGGCCCCGGGGAGCTGCTGGTGCGGATCGAGGCGGCGGGGCTGTGCCACTCCGACCTGTCGGTGGTCGACGGCAACCGGGTGCGGCCGGTGCCGATGCTGCTCGGGCACGAGGCGGCGGGCCTGATCGAGGCGGTCGGCGACGGTGTCACCGATGTGGCGGTGGGGCAGCGGGTCGTGATGACGTTCCTGCCGCGCTGTGGCGAGTGCGCCGGCTGCGCGAGCAACGGCCGCACCCCGTGCGCGCCGGGCAGCGTCGCCAACAACGCCGGTGAACTGCTCGGCGGTGGTCGCAGGCTGCACCGCGACGGCGCCGAGGTGCACCACCACCTGGGCGTGTCCGGATTCGCCACGCACGCCGTCGTCGATCGGCGGTCGGTGGTCCCGGTCGACGCCGACGTGCCGCCGGAGGTCGCCGCGGTGCTCGGCTGCGCGGTGCTCACCGGCGGCGGCGCGCTGCTCAATGCCGCGAAGCCGGGCAAGGGCGATCGGATCATGGTCGTCGGGCTCGGCGGCGTCGGCATGGCCGCGGTGCTCGTCGCCGTCTCGCTCGGCCTCGGCGAGGTGATCGCCGTCGACACCGTCCCCGAAAAGCTGGCGCTGGCAAGGGAATTCGGAGCAACAGCGGCATTCACGCCGGGGGAGATCGCCGAGCAGGGGGTCCAGGCGGAGGTGGTCGTCGAGGCCGCGGGCAATGTGCGGGCGTTCGAGACCGCCGTCGCCGCCACGGCGGCCGGTGGCGTCACGGTGACGGTCGGCCTGCCCGCCCCCGACGCCACCGCGACCATCTCGCCGCTGGCGCTCGTCGCGCAGGGCCGCACCATCGTCGGCAGCTACCTCGGCTCGGCCGTGCCCGAGCGCGACATCCCCGAATACGTCCGCCGGTGGCGCGCGGGCACGCTCCCGCTGGAACGGCTGGTGTCGGCCCGGATCGGGCTCGACCAGGTCAACGCGGCGATGGACGAGCTCGCGGCGGGCGCGGCGCTGCGCCAGGTGATCGTGTTCGACTGACCTCGGCGCCGGGTCACCCGTCGCTGCTCGATAGGCTTGCCGGTAAGGGCGAAGCGAGACACGAGGAGATACGGGTGACCATTCGGGTCGGAGTGCTCGGAGCACGTGGCAAGGTCGGACAGGCCATCTGCGCGGCCGTGGAGGCGGCGGCCGATCTGGAGCTGGTCGCCCAGGTCGACAAGGGTGACGCGCTGGAGACGTTCACCGAGACCGGCACCCAGGTGGTCGTCGATTTCACCCATCCCGATGTGGTGATGGGCAACCTCAAGTTCCTGATCGAGAACGGGATCCACGCGGTCGTCGGCACCACCGGCTTCGACGAGGTCCGCCTGGCCGAGGTGCGGGGTCAGCTGGCCCAGCGGCCCGAGGTCGGCGTGCTGATCGCGCCGAACTTCGCGATCGGCGCGGTGCTGTCGATGCGGTTCGCCGAGCAGGCGGCGCGGTTCTTCGAGTCGGTCGAGGTCATCGAGCTGCACCACCCGAACAAGGCCGACGCGCCCTCGGGCACCGCCTACCGCACCGCCGGGCTGATCGCCGCGGCCCGCGCCGAGGCCGGCGTCGGCCTGAGCCCCGATGCCACCACCACCGAGCTCGAGGGCGCCCGCGGCGCCGACGTCGACGGGGTGCGGGTGCATTCGGTGCGGCTGGCCGGGCTGGTCGCGCACCAGGAGGTGCTGTTCGGCACCCAGGGCGAGACGCTGACCATCCGCCACGATTCCATCGATCGCAATTCCTTCGCGCCGGGCGTGCTGCTGGGGGTGCGCGAGATCGCCGGACGTCCGGGTCTGACGGTCGGACTCGACCCGTTCCTGGATCTGTGAACGCGTCCGAACCCGCCGCGTGGCGACCCGACCGTCAGGTCGCGAAGATCGTCGCGCTGGTGGCGTTCCTGGTGCTGGCGCTGGTCTACTACTTCCTCCGCCTCGGCGGACTCGCCATCGCCTACATCGCCGACGGCGGGTTCGCGGGGATCGCGATCGGCATCGGCATGCTGCTGCTGCCGATCGTCGGCGTGTGGATCGTGGGGGCGACGCTGCAGGCGGCGTTCGCGCACCAGCGCCTGGCCCGCCGGATCGACGAGGAGGGCCTCGAGGTCGACACCTCGGAGCTGCCGCGACGGCCGTCGGGCCGCATCGAGCGCGACGCCGCCGACGCGCTGTTCGAGCGGATCAAGGCCGAATGGGAAGCCGATCCGGACAACTGGCGCTCCTCCTACCGGCTGGCCCGCGCCTACGACTACGCGGGCGACCGCACCAGGGCCCGCGAGACCATGCGCCGCGCGGTGGCCCTGGAAAAACTGGAACGCGAGGACTAGACCGTGGCCAGGTTGCTGCTCGTGCACCACACCCCGTCGCCGCACACCCAGGCGATGTTCGAAGCGGTCGTGTCCGGCGCCACCGATCCCGAGATCGAGGGCGTGGAGGTGGTGCGCCGGGCCGCCCTGGCCGTCACCGCGGTCGACGTGCTCGAGGCCGACGGCTACCTGCTCGGCACCCCGGCCAACCTCGGCTACATGAGCGGCGCGCTCAAACACGCCTTCGACACCGTCTACTACCCGTGCCTCGATTCGACCCGGGGGCGTCCGTTCGGGCTCTACGTCCACGGCAACGAGGGCACCGAAGGCGCGGAGAAGGGCGTCACCGCCATCACCACCGGGCTCGGCTGGGTGAAAGCCGCCGACTACGTGGTGGTCTCGGGCGCACCGGCCAAGCCCGACCTCGAAGCCTGCTGGAATCTCGGCGCCACGGTCGCCGCGCAGCTGATGGAGTGAGCCACCGCTTGGTGACCGGTGCGACGGGATTCGTCGCCGGGCACTGCGTCCGGGAGTTGCTCGAACACGGCTATCAGGTCAGGGCGACCGTGCGGGATCTCGACGCGGTCGACCGGCGCACGCATCTGGTGGAGCTCGCCGACCGGCTCGGCGGCGCGGTGGAGTTCGTGCAGGCGGACCTGACCGCCGACGACGGCTGGGACATCGCGCACGCTGCCCCCGCTGGCTGGTGAAGCTCGCCGCGCTGACCGACGACACCGTCAAGCGCGTGGTGCCCGCGCTCGGCATGCGGGAGCGGGTCAGCGCGGAGAAGGCGAGAGCCGAGCTCGGACTCACCTTCCTGCCCGTCCGGCAATCGGTGCTCGACACCGCGGAAAGCCTGCTCACCCACGGCATCGTCGCGTCGCCTGCGCCGCGCCGGTGGACGCGGCGTCGCCGGACCGCCTGAGCGGGCCGACCGGGGCGAATCGCGACGGCCCCGAATTCTGGTGGGCTGACACGCGGGCGCCGGATGCGGTAGAACTCGACACCGACGGGTCGCGGGCTGGCCGCGAAGGGTGTTCGAGGATGGGGAGTGGTCGGTGAGCGAGTTGCAGCAGACTCCGGCGGTACGGCGGATCGGGCTGGTCGAGGACCACGAGTCGGTCGCGATCGGGCTGGCGGCCATGCTCGGGCCCGAACCCGATCTGGACCTCGTCGCCACCGCCGACACCGTGGCCGGGCTGCTCGCCGCCGACGACGCCCTGGACCTGGTCGTGCTCGACCTGCGCCTGCCCGACGGCTCGACCCCCGAGGACAACGTCACCACGCTGCGCGAACGCGGCATCGAGGTGCTGGTGTTCACCGGTGCCGACAACGCGTTCCTGGTGCGGTCGGCGGCCAAGGCGGGCGTGCTCGGGGTGCTGCGCAAGTCCGAGAGCGTGGCGACCGTGGTCGCCGCGGTGCGCCGGGCCGCCTCCGGGGAACAGGTCGTCACCACCGACTGGGCCGCCGCGATCGACGGTGACCCGCAGCTGTCCGACGTCGGCCTCAGCCCGCGCCAGGAAGAAGTGCTCATGCTGTACGCCTCCGGGGAGAAGGCGTCGCGGGTGGCCCGGCTGACCGGCCTGTCCGAGCAGACCGTCAACGACTATCTCGGCCGCATCCGGCAGAAGTACGCCGACGCGGGCAGGCCCGCCCCCACCAAGACCGACCTGTACAAACGGGCCGTCGAGGACGGCTGGCTGCCCGTGCCGGAACGTCAGCAGCGCCCGTGACCACCACCGCGGTCCGCCCGGCAGCCGGGCCCGTCGCGGTGGACACCGAGCTCTCCCGGGCGGCGACCGACCAGATCCTGCGCAGGCTCGGCGTGGTGATCGGCGTCGGCGCGATCATCGTGATGGCCCTCGAACTGCCCGCCGTGCTGATCCAGCCGGTCAACCGCTCGGTGTGGCCCGAGGTGCATCTGGTGGCCGCGTATCTGTTCTTCGCGCCGCTGGCCGTGGTGTCGGCGCGCGGGCCGGTCACCGCGATCCGCCGGGTCGCCGCGGCGGCCGCGATCTGCTATCTGGTGGCGACGGTGACGACGCCGCTGGTGTACTCCGTGGTGACCGTCGGGTCGTTCGCGTCGTGGCCGTATCGCGGGCTGGTCCTCGGGGTGATGGCGGGCGGGCTGGCCTGGTCGGTCCGCACGGCGTCGTGCTTCGCGGCGGTGCTCGCGGTGGCGACCAGCGCGTCCAATGCCGCGGTGGTGCCGGACAGTACGGCGTGGGCGCTGTTCGGCGACGTCACCAGGGCACTGGGCGTGGCCGCGCTGTTCCTGTGGTGCGTGGTCTACGCGCGCACCGCCGCCGAACGGGTCGACAAGGAAGCGGTCCGGCAGCGCTCGCGGGCGGCGACGGTCGCGGCGACGGCGGCCCGCGAACGCGAGGCCGCCCGGTTCGCCGCGCTCATCCACGACGCGGTGCTGTCGACCCTGCTGGAGGCCTCCCGCACGGCCGGCTCCACCGCGGCCCTGTCCGCCCAGGCGACCCGCACCCTCGAACAGCTCGAACAGGCGCGCAGCGCACCGGAACTCGATCATCTCGACGCGGCCGCCGCGGTGGAGTTCCTGCGGGCCGCGGTGCGCGAGGTCGACGCCGACATCCCGGTCCAGGCGGCGCGCCGCGGCGCGGACCTGTGTCTGCCGCTGGAATCGGCGCAGGTACTCGGCGCGGCGCTGAGCGAGGCCGTGCGCAACAGCGTGCGCCACGCGGAGGTCGCGGGCAGGCGGGTGCGGCGCGACGTGGCCGTCACCGTGGCGACCGGCGGCATCAAGGTGGTGCTCTCCGACGACGGCGCCGGCTTCGACCCGGCCCGGGTGCCCGCCGACCGGATGGGCATCGCGGGCAGCATCCTGGGCCGGATGCGCACCCTGCCCGGCGGGGCGGCCTTCGTCGAGTCCGCGCCCGGCGCCGGCACCGTGGTGACTCTGGTGTGGGGCAGTCATGGCTGAGCGCGACCTGCCGTTCGGCATGCGGGACCTGTTCGGCCTCAGCGACGGCATGGCCTGGCTGTTCGTGGTGATCTTCGAGGCCACCATCGTCATGTACCTGCGGGTGAACTTCGACATCGTCCCGCCGATCCCGGCCGCCGTCGCACTGGTGCTGATGGCCGTCGCCGCGCTGGTGGTGCTGGTCTTCCCGGTGGATCCGCTGCCGTGGCCCGCCACCGCCTACGTCGCCTGCGCCGGACCGGCCGCGATGGCGCTGACGGTGCCGTGGATCGAGAACCCCACCGGCTTCTCGCACCAGCTGTGGACCGCCTACCCGACCTCGTACCTGCTGGCCATGCTGGTGCTGCGGGGACGCATCCTGTCGGCCTGGCTCGGCGTCGCCGCCGCGGCGACCGTGCTCGTCACCATGGGCGTGTTCACCTCCTGGCATCCGGAGACGGTGGTGCGGGCGCTGACCCCGGTCGCCACCGTCGGCGTGGTGACGGTGTTCATGGCGATCGTGCGGCCCACCCAGCGCTCGCTGCGCGAGCTGCGCGGCCAGGCCAACCGGCGCGCGGCGACCGAGGCGGCGCTGGCCGCGGCGAGCGCCGAACGCGACCGGCAGCTGACCCGGCTCGAGCTGCGCGCCCGGCCGATCCTCGCGCGCATCGCCGAGGGCGCCCATCTCACCGACGGCGAACGCGAACAGTGCCGGCTGCTCGAAGCCGAACTGCGCGACGGACTGCGGGCTCCCGAACTGGTCACCGAACAGCTCAGCGCCGCCGCGCGCGGTGCCAGGGCGCGCGGTGTCGAGGTGACCCTGCTCGACGACGGCGGGTTCCGTGGGGTGCCGACCTGGGTGCGCCACAACGTGATCGACGCCGCCATCGAGGCGCTCGACGCCGCGCAGGAGGGCACGGTCACCGTGCGGGTGCTGCCGATCGGGCGGCGCTGGGTGGCGACCGTGCTGGCCGCGGCCGCGACCGGCGACCGGCGCACCGAGATCGATACCGCGGGGGTCGTGCGGGTCTCGACCTGAGCCGCGCCGATCTGTCGTACCCCTGTGCCAGGCTGAGGGAATGCAGCGGATGAATGCGGCGACAGCCCGGCGGATCGCGCTGGCCGCGCAGGGTTTCGGCAAACGTCGCCCGGCCAACCCGAATCGGCGGGCCGTCCTCGATGTCGTCGCCAGAACCCGTCTGCTGCAACTGGATTCGGTGTCGGCGGTGGTTCGGGCGCACTACGCGCCGGTGTTCAGCCGGATCGGTCCCTACGACCGCGGCCTGCTCGAGCAGGCGGCGTGGAGCGACAGCCCGCGCGCCCGCCGCGGCCTGGTCGAGTACTGGGCGCACGAGGCGGCGCTGATCCCGGTCGCGGATTGGCCGTTGCTGCGCTGGCGGATGGCCGAGTACCGGCACGGGCGCTGGTCGGGGATGCGCAAGGTCGTCGAGCGGAATCCGACCCTGGGCAAGGACATCCTCGATGTCGTCACCGAGGTCGGCGCGTCCAGCGCGGGCGAGATCGAACGCCACCTGGAGCTGGACAAGCCCCGCTCCAAGGGCACCTGGTGGAATCTCAGCGACACCAAGATGGTGTGCGAACAGCTCTTCGCCGCGGGCGAACTGTCCATCGCGCGCCGGGCCGGATTCACCCGCCTGTACGACCTGACCGAACGCGTCGTCCCGGCCGACGTCCTCGACCGCGAGATCGGCGAGGACGACGCCGTGCGCGAACTGCTGCGCCGCTCCAGCCGGGCGCTGGGCATCGGCACCGAGACCGACCTGCGCGACTACTACCGCCTGAACCGGCGTCAGAGCGCCCCCGCGATCGCCGCTCTCGTCGACGCGGGCGAACTGCTCCCGGTCGAGGTCGCCGGCTGGGACGCACCCGCCTACCTGCACCCGGAGGCGAGCACCCCGCGCCGGATCACCGGCGCCGCCCTGCTGTGCCCGTTCGACCCGCTGATCTTCTTCCGCCCGCGCACCCAGCGGATCTTCGACTTCCACTACCGCATCGAGATCTACACGCCCGAACCCCAACGGGTGCACGGCTATTACGTCTTCCCGTTCCTGCTCGACGGCGTCCTGGTCGGCCGCGTCGACCTGCGCGCCGAGCGGGGCAGCGGCAGGCTGCTCGCGCCCGGCGCGTTCGCCGAGCCGGGCTACGCGACGGCCGAGACCGCGCACGCGCTGCGCGGCGCGCTGCGGGAGATGGCCGACTGGCTCGAACTCGACGAGGTCGTCGTCGGCGAGCGGGGCGACCTCGCCCCGCTGCTGTGACCGGTTACCAGCCCTTCGGGCCCTGGCCGCGCATCTGATCGCGCAGGGTGTTGGTGACCGCGCCCGAGAGCCAGGAGTTCAGCGACTGCCCGTTCTGCGCCGCGGCTTCCTCGGCCTTGGACTTGAGCTGTTCGACCAGGCGCAGGGTGACGCGGCTGATGTCCCCGGTCATCTCCTCGAAGGTCGGCTGTTCGTCGGAGCCCGACGGCGTGTTCTTGCGCACGTCGGCCACCGCCTCGGTGCCGTCGAGGCGGACGTGCACGGTGCGGTCGCCGAGTTCGGCGCTGATCTCCGCGGCCAGCTCCGACAGCGCCGACAGCAGCACCAGCCTGCTCGAACTCTCCACCGCCGCGGCCAGTGCGGCGGCGGTGGCCTGCGTTTTCTCGTCGCCGAGGGCCGCGGCGGCGATCAGTTCCTCGCGCAGCCGCGCGGTATGAGCGCTCAGATCCATGACATCAGTGTGACGTCATATCTGACGGCGCGCAAGGAAGGTCGTGATGTCACCGCCGAACAGGGAAGACGGCGAAAAACACCCACCGGCAGCCGGATCGGCCGCTAGGGTGTCGAGGCTCATCCGGCGACCGGGTAGCCTTTCTGACCATGACGAACGGTGAATCGACGCCAACGGAGCTGCACGCGTCCGGCACGGTAGGTGTCGCGATGGTGACCCCCTTCAGCGCTGCGGGCAAGGTCGACGTCGATGCCGGTGTGGCCCTGGCCGCACGCCTGGTGGACCGCGGCGTCGACCTGCTGGCCATCTCGGGGACCACGGGTGAGTCGCCGACCACCACCGAGCACGAGAAGGCCGAGCTGCTGCGCGCCGTCGTCGACGCGGTCGGCGACCGCGCCACCGTGATCGCGGGCGCGGGCACCTACGACACCGCGCACTCCATCGAACTGGCGCGCGCGGCCGAGAACGCGGGCGCGCACGGCCTGCTCGTGGTGACGCCGTACTACTCGCGGCCCACGCAGGAGGGCCTGCTCGCGCACTTCACCGCGGTCGCCGACGCCACCGCGCTGCCGGTGACGCTCTACGACATTCCACCGCGGTCGATCGTGCCGATCGCCATCGACACGATCCGCCGCCTCGCCGATCATCCGAACATCGTCGCGGTCAAGGACGCCAAGGGCGACCTGGTCTCCGGTGCCGATCTCATCGCGACCACCGGACTGGACTTCTACTCCGGTGACGACGGCCTCAACCTGCCCTGGCTCTCGGTCGGCGCCACCGGCTTCATCAGCGTGATCGGTCACGTCGTGCCCGAGCGCCTGCGCGAGATCCACCAGGCCTACACGGCCGGTGACGTGGCCAGGGCCAGGGAGATCAACGCGACTCTGCTGCCGCTGTTCGCGGCCATGACCCGCCTGGGAGGTGTGGCGATGTGCAAGGGAGCTCTTCGATTGCTCGGTGTCGATGTGGGTGAACCCCGGTTGCCCCAGCTGATGCCGACGCAGGCGCAGCTCGACGCGCTGGCGCTGGATCTGCAGGCCGCGGGGGTGTCGGAATGACCGAACCCACCGCACGTAAGCCGCGCCGCCGGTCCGCCAGTCGCGCCGCGGGCGCGCCCGAACCGACGCCGACCCCGGTCGAGCCGGTCGCGCCGCCGAAGCAGGCCGTGCCCGAGCCGGTCGCCGAGATCGTCGCCGAGGCCAACCTGGTCGGCGAGGCCGAGGTGGGCACCGATCTGATCAGCGTCGCCGAGGAGCAGGTCACCGCACCGAAGAAGACCTCCGCGCGCCGCGCCAAGAGCAAGCCCGCCGCCGAGCAGGCGCCGCAGCAGCAGGCCCGCGGCGGTGGCCGTGGCAGGCAGGGCGGCGGCCGTGGCCGCGGTTCCGCGCCGGTGGCCGAGCCGCGCGAGAAGGCGCCCCAGGACCGCCTCGGTACCCCGCCCAAGCTGCCCAAGAACGGCCTGCGGGTGCTCGCGCTCGGCGGCATCGGCGAAATCGGCCGCAACATGACCGTCTTCGAGTACGACGGCAAGCTGCTGATCGTCGACTGCGGTGTGCTGTTCCCCGAGGACCAGCAGCCCGGCGTCGACCTGATCCTGCCCGACTTCCGGCCCATCGAGGACCGGATGGACGACATCGTCGCCATCGTGCTCACCCACGGTCACGAGGACCACATCGGCGCGGTGCCGTTCCTGCTGCGCAACCGCCCCGATATCCCCGTGATCGGCGCGAAGTTCACCCTCGCGCTGGTCGCCGCCAAGTGCCGTGAGCACCGGCTGCAGCCCAAGCTCATGGAGGTCGCCGAGGGCGAGACCACCGTGCACGGCCCGTTCGAGTGCGAGTACTTCGCGGTCAACCACTCGATCCCCGACGCCATCGCGGTCGCCATCCGCACCCAGGCCGGCGTCGTGCTGCATACCGGTGACATCAAGCTCGACCAGCTGCCGCTCGACGGCCGCCTGACCGACCTGGCCGGGTTCTCCCGGCTCGGCGACGAGGGTGTCGACCTGTTCCTGGTCGACTCCACCAATGCCGAGGTCCCCGGCTTCGTCACGCCCGAGCGCGAGATCGGCGGGGTGCTCGACAACGTCATCGGCAAGGCGCGCAACCGCGTCATCGTCGCCTCCTTCGCCAGCCACGTGCACCGCATCCAGCAGGTCGTCGACGTGGCGCAGAAGTACAACCGCAAGGTCTGCTTCGTCGGTCGCTCGATGGTGCGCAACATGCAGATCGCGCAGGACCTGGGCTACCTGACGGTGCCCGACAACGTGGTCGTCGAGATGGATCAGGCCGCGAACCTGCCCGGCAACCGCCTGGTGCTGATCTCCACCGGTTCCCAGGGCGAGCCGCTCTCGGCGCTGGCCCGGATGGCGCGTGGCGATCACCGCCAGATCAACATCCGCGCCGACGACCTGATCGTGCTGGCCTCCTCGCTGATCCCCGGCAACGAGAACTCGGTGTTCGCGGTGGTCAACGGCCTGGCCAGGCTCGGCGCCACCGTCATCACCCAGCAGAACGCGAAGGTGCACGTCTCCGGGCACGCCTCCGCCGGTGAGCTGCTGTACCTGTACAACGCGGTGCGCCCGACCAATGCCATGCCGGTGCACGGCGAGTGGCGGCACCTGCGCGCCAACGCCGCGCTCGCGGTGGCTACCGGCGTGCCGGAGGAGCGGGTCGTGCTGGCCGAGGACGGCGTGGTGGTCGACCTGGTCGACGGCATCGCCTCCATCGTCGGCCGGGTGCCGGTCGGGCACGTCTACGTCGACGGTCTCTCGGTCGGCGACGTCGGCGAGTCGACCCTGTCGGACCGCCTGGTCCTCGGCGAGGGCGGCTTCATCTCGATCACCGTCGTCATCGACTCGACCACCGGCAAGGCGGTCAGCACCGAGCTCAACGGGCGCGGCTTCTCCGACGACCCGACCGCGCTCAACGGCGCGAACGAGCTGGTGGAGTCCGAGCTGCTGCGGCTGGCCGGCGAGGGCATCACCGACACCCATCGCATCGCCCAGGGCGTGCGCCGGGTGGTCGGCCGCTGGGTCGCCGACACCTACCGCCGCCGCCCGATGATCGTGCCGACGGTCATCGGCGTCTGATCCACCCGGACACGAGAACCGCCGGGTGACAGCGTCACCCGGCGGTTCCTCGTTCGTCGGTCAGGCCTGGCAGGCCGCGGAGTCGAGCTTCGCCGACTTCACGATGTTGCAGGCGAAGGTGTGCGAGACCTTCCAGGAATCGTCCTCGGCGACGAAGTCGACGAAGGCGTCCTGCACCGGCTTGCCGTCGATGGTGACGTCGGCGTCGGCCTTGAGCTTGCCGTCGGCGGGCTCGCCGACCTTGGTGATCGCGACGGTCACCTTGTTCTTGTTCGCGGCGTCGACGAACTTGTCGACCAGCATCGGATCCTGATCGGCGTCCTCGATGTAGGTCTTCTTCTCGTCACCGGTGAGCTTGCCCGCCAGCGCCCTGTTGATCCGGCTGTTGAGCTCCTCGGCGGTCGGCTTGGGCAGGTTGGGCGGGGTGGTGACGGCGAGATCGCCGCCCTCTTCCTTGCCCTGCTTGGTGCTGCCCGATTCGAAGCCGGCGCCCGCGGCGGTCGTGCTGCTCGCGCCCGCGCTCGACGAGCTCGCATCGCTGCTGCACGCGCTGAGCCCGAGGGCCGCGACGATCGCGACGAGGGCGGCGGCGGTCTTCATTGGACGGTTGTTCACTGCAACTCCCCAGATACGGTTCGGAGACGGGTCGGGCTAGAGCTGGTAACCGCTGGTGCAGTTCCAGTGCTTGATGGCGGCGTTGCCCGGATTGTTGTTCAGCGCTTCGCGTTTGGCGCCGCCGATGGTCGACGCGGAGCCGTAGCTCCACCAGCCGCGCGAGATCGCGATCGCGCCACAGCCGTTGCGGTAGGACACCTTCACATCGCACCCGCCGCCGCCTCCGCCGCGGCGGCAGGCCGCCATCGCCCCCGCCTCCGCGTCGGCATAGCTGCCGTAGTCGGTGGCGTACCCGTAGACCCCCGGTTTGACCGACACCGCGATGGCGCCGTAGTAGCTCCCTTGCGCGTTGGCCGGAGCGATGTGGCCCGCGACCAAGGCCGCGGTCGTCGCGCCGAAAACGGCAACGCTGGTGAGCATTCTCTTCACGTGTAGCTTCCCCTTCACGAGCTGCGGGTCATCGACCCGATCGAGCGCAGTCAACGTAACGGCCCGATCGTCGCGCGCGCCACCGATCCGGCGCCGAAACGGCCGAATTACAGGGGTTCGACAAGGATTCGATAAGCCACGGGCCGCGAAACGCGGTCGGGCGCGAGTTCTCCCCGTCCCGACCGGGGCCCCGCGACCTGCGACTCCGGGTGAGATCAGCGTCGCAACCGGGGTGGGACCAGTGTTGCGGATGGTCCGGACGGGGCCTGAGCGGCTAGCCTGATGGTCATGGCAGGTAAGTCCCGCAGCACCACGACCTCTCGGGCGCGGGCGGGATCGAGCCGGGGGCAGACGCCGCCGCCGCGATCTCGTTCCACGACACCGCGAGCGTCGGCGGCGCCACGCGGGCGCACCGCCCCCGCCCGCCGACCCGTCAAACGCGCGTCGAACACCGCGCCGCTGGCCGTGATCGGGCGCGGCGTCGGCAGCGGCTGGACCATGCTGGCCCGCGGCGTCGGCGCCACCACCCGCACGCTGAGCCGGGCGGGCGAGATCGAGCACCGGCACCGGCGCGACGGCATCGGCCTGGCGCTCATCGCGGTGAGCGCGATCATCGCCGCCGCCATGTGGCTCTCGGCGGGCGGACCGGTCGGCCGTTTCCTCGAAGACGTCGTGCGCGCCATCGCGGGGACGGCGGGCGGATTGGCGCCGCTGCTGTTCATCGCGCTCGCCGTGGTACTCATGCGCACCGAGCCGCACCCGGAGATCCGGCCCCGGCTGGTGCTGGGCGGCTTGCTCGTGGTGCTGCCCGCGCTCGGCATCTGGCACCTGGCCGCCGGGTCACCCACCGACGCGCACGGGCGCTCGCGGGCGGCGGGCATCCTCGGCTATGCCATCGGCGGCCCGCTCGGGCAGGGCCTCACGCCCTGGCTGGCGCTGCCGATCCTGTTGCTGGCCATGGTGTTCGGCGTGCTGCTGCTCACCGGGACGACGGTGCGCGAGGTGCCCGCGGTGCTGCGGGAGTACTTCGGCCTCGGCGAACACGGCGACGACGACGATCCCTACGATCCGGCCAATTACGACGACGACGGTTTCCCGCTGCACCGCAACGGCACCCGTCGTCGTGGCCGGACCCCCGACGACAACTACCCGACCGACGAATTCGGCGGCTCCGACGCGCGCACCGAATCGCTCGGCGAACCGCCGCTGCGCGAGGCGAAGCAACTGCAGCTCGACGAGGAACCGCCCGCGCCCGAACCCGCGCCCAAGCCGGCCCGCAAGCGTCCGCCCGCCAAGGTCGTCGACCAGACCCCGCCGCCGCCCGCGGCGCCGGAGTTCGTCACCGACCGGGTCGTCGACGGCGACTACACGCTGCCGCCGCTGACGCTGCTGCTCGACGGTGAACCGCCCAAGAAGCGTTCGGCCGCCAACGAATCGATGATCGAGGCGATCACCGAGGTGCTGGTGCAGTTCAAGATCGACGCCGCGGTCACCGGTTTCGTGCGCGGCCCGACGGTCACCCGCTACGAGGTGGAGCTGGGCCCCGGCGTCAAGGTCGAGAAGATCACCGCGCTGGCCCGCAACCTCGCGTACGCGGTCGCGACCGAGAACGTGCGCCTGCTCGCGCCGATCCCCGGCAAATCCGCGGTCGGCATCGAGGTGCCCAACTCCGACCGAGAGCTGGTGCGCCTGGCCGATGTGCTCAAGTCGCCGCACACCCGCAACGACCACCATCCGCTGGTGATCGGCCTCGGCAAGAACATCGAGGGTGAGTTCGTCTCGGCGAACCTGGCCAAGATGCCGCACCTGCTGGTGGCCGGTTCCACCGGTTCCGGTAAGTCGAGCTTCGTCAACTCGATGCTGGTCTCGCTGCTGCACCGGGCCACCCCGGACGAGGTCAGGATGATCCTGATCGACCCGAAGATGGTGGAACTCACGCCGTACGAGGGTATTCCGCACCTGATCACGCCCATCATCACCCAGCCGAAGAAGGCCGCCGCCGCGCTGGCCTGGCTGGTCGAGGAGATGGAGCAGCGCTATCAGGACATGCAGGCCAACAAGGTCCGCCACATCGACGACTTCAACAAGAAGGTCAAGTCGGGCCAGATCACCGCGCCGCTGGGCAGCGAGCGGGTGTACCGGCCCTACCCCTACATCCTGGCCATCGTCGACGAGCTCGCCGACCTGATGATGACCGCGCCGCGCGACGTCGAGGACGCGATCGTGCGGATCACCCAGAAGGCCCGCGCCGCCGGTATCCACCTGGTGCTGGCGACCCAGCGCCCCTCGGTGGACGTGGTCACCGGCCTGATCAAGACCAACGTGCCCTCGCGGCTGGCCTTCGCGACCTCCTCGCTCACCGACTCGCGCGTCATCCTGGATCAGCCCGGTGCGGAGAAGCTGATCGGCATGGGCGACGGCCTTTTCCTGCCGATGGGCGCGGGCAAGCCGACCCGTCTGCAGGGCGCGTTCATCTCCGACGAGGAGATCCACGCGGTCGTCGAGTTCAGCAAGACCCAGGCCGAACCGGAGTACCAGGAGGGCGTGACCGCCGCCAAGGCAGGCGAGGTCAAGGACGTCGATCCCGACATCGGCGACGACATGGACGTGCTGCTGCAGGCGGTCGAACTCGTGGTCACCTCGCAGTTCGGCTCCACCTCGATGCTGCAGCGCAAGCTGCGGGTCGGCTTCGCCAAGGCGGGCCGGTTGATGGACCTGATGGAGACGCGCGGCGTCGTCGGGCCCAGCGAGGGCTCGAAGGCGCGCGACGTGCTGATCAAGCCCGACGAACTGGACGGCTTGCTGTGGTCGATCCGGGGTGGCGACCCCGGCGGCGCCGAGGACGAGTAGGTCGAACGCACGCCGGTCGGCGCGCGATACTGGTTTGCTCTGACCGTGCCGGGAGTAGTCGGCGACGAACGAGGAGGGACCGTGGCTCACCGCGGAGTCGAACCGCGCGTCCGGGCCTTATGAGAGCCCGTCGGCACCTGCGTGAGCCGGGAGTGGTGAACGGTTCCCTCGGCGAGAGTCGAACTCGCACTTGCCGGTACCTGAGACCGGTGCCTCTGCCAGTTGGGCTACGAGGGAATGACTGATCGCCCCGGGCCGCGCCGCGGCGGGCTGGGGTACGTGACAGGTCCGCGAGCGGTCGGCTCGCGCGTGGGGGAGGGGTGCCTGGCGCTCAGCGCCGGACGATGCCGGTCAGCAGTCGCCGCGTGCGCTCGACAGGCGCTGCGGCAGCACGGCACCCAGGGGTAGCCGGTGCATCTCGACACGGCGTTCGTACTTCGCGGTGGATCCGTTCACGGCTAGCTCCTCTCGGGGTACCGATGGGGTGACGATGCGTCGACGGTAGCAGCGGTCGGCGCCCGGCGAAACGGATTTTTCCGACGCGCCGACCGGCCCGTGCGCAGGTCAGCGTGCCTGTGTGTGAAATCATGACGAGCAAGCGTTCCGCAAAGCCGACTGAAACGGACATTTCGGGCATGATGGACGGCATGAACTTCATCGATCGGACCACCACATGCAGGTGACCACGCTCGAGTGGGTGATCACCGGTCTGGTGATCCTCGGCTTGTTCGTCTTCGACTTCTTCGCCCATGTGCGCACGCCGCACGAACCGACCTTCAAGGAATCGGGCTTCTGGTCGGCCGTCTACATCACCCTGGCGCTGCTGTTCGGCCTGTTCGTCGCCTGGAAATGGGGCGGCACCTACGCCGGGGAGTACTACGCGGGCTTCGTCACCGAGAAGGCGCTCTCGGTGGACAACCTGTTCATCTTCCTGATCATCATGAGCACCTTCGCCGTGCCGCG
This sequence comes from Nocardia sp. NPDC058244, assembly GCF_042882065.1. Classification (NCBI taxonomy): domain Bacteria; kingdom Bacillati; phylum Actinomycetota; class Actinomycetes; order Mycobacteriales; family Nocardiaceae; genus Nocardia; species Nocardia sp. NPDC058244. The sequence goes on from NZ_JBHVWX010000006.1 coordinate 327,249, forward strand.
GATCTACCAGCAGAAGGTGCTGTTGATCGGCATCGTGCTGGCGCTGGTGATGCGCGGTGCGTTCATCGCCGTCGGCGCGGCCGCGATCAGCGCGTTCAGCTGGGTGTTCTACCTGTTCGGTGCGTTCCTGATCTATACCGCGGTCAACCTGCTGCGCGAGAGTGGACACGAGGTCGAGCACGAGCAGCAACGCGACAGCCGGATCGTCGCGCTGGCCAAGCGGATCCTGCCCACCACCGACCAGTACGACGGCGACAAGCTCGTCACCCGGATCGACGGCAAACGTGTGGTGACCCCGCTGCTGCTGGCGCTGCTGGCCATCGGCTTCGCCGACCTGCTGTTCGCGCTGGACTCGATTCCGGCCATCTACGGCCTCACCGAACAGCCCTACCTGGTATTCACGGCCAACGCCTTCGCGCTGATGGGCCTGCGGCAGCTGTACTTCCTCATCGGCGGCCTGCTCGACCGCCTGGTGTACCTGTCCTACGGCCTGGCCGCCATCCTGGCGTTCATCGGCGTCAAGCTCGTGCTGCACGCGCTGCACGAGAACACGCTGCCGTTCATCAACGGCGGTGAGCACGTGAGCGTGCCGGAGATCTCCACCGTGTTCTCGCTGAGCGTGATCATCGGCATCCTGGTGATCGCCACGGTGGCGAGTCTGCTCAAGACCCGTCGCACCACCTCCTCCTGACCGCGCGCTGCCCGGAACCACCGTGGTTCCGGGCAGCGCTGTGTCAGCGGCCGCTCACTCGGCGAAGGCGCCCATCACCGGCTGCCATTCGACGACCCGCACGGCCTCGATCAGGCCCAGCTTCGCGAACGGGTCCTCGGTCAGCAGCGTGGTCAGCGACTGCGCGTCCGCGGCGCGGAAGATCAGCAGCGCGCCGGTGCCGTCCGGGTACGGGCCGCTGGTGAGCACCGTGCCCACCTCGACGAGCGCGTTGAGCCACCCGCGATGCTCGGGGCGGTTGGTCGCCCGGTCGGCCGCGGTGGCCTCGGTGTAGGTGTAGTGGACGGCGAAGATCGGCACTTCTCGGTCGCTTTCTCGCGGTGGACTTGCGGATGTTCAGAGAGTCAGCAGCATGCGGGTGTTGCCGAGGGTGTTCGGCTTGACGTAGCTCAGGTCGAGGAACTCCGCGACACCGGTGTCGTAGGACCGGCACATCTCGGCGTACACCTCGGCGGTGACGGGCGTGCCGTCGATCTCGACGAATCCGTGCCTGCCGAAGAAGTCCACCTCGAAGGTCAGCACGAACAGCCGCTGCAACTGCAGCTCGCGCGCGACCGCGACCAGCCGCTCGACGACGGCGCCACCGACCCCGCGGCCCTTCACCACCGGATCGACCGCGACGGTGCGCACCTCACCCAGATCGGCCCACAGCACGTGCAGGGCGCCGCAGCCGACGACCTGTCCGTCGAGCTCGGCCACCCAGAACTCCTGGACCGACTCGTACAGCGTGACCAGGTTCTTCTCCAGCAGGATGCGGCCCGCGTACTCGTCGACCAGACGCTTGATCTCGGGGACGTCCGAGGTTCGGGCTCGTCGCACGACCACACCGGAGACAGGCGCCACAGTGGGCGCGGCGGGATGCGCGTCGCTGGTCGAACCACCCAGTGGTCCCCGTGAGGTCATGGGGTGCACAGTAGTCGGCCGGGTTACCGATAGTCTGAACATGTGCCGCACATCCTGTCGTTCCGCTCACCGCATCGCGCCGGGCTCGACGACCGGATCGGACGGCATTGCCCACGCGAGCAAACCGCGCGCGAAACGGGTGGATTTCGGCGCAGTGCCGGTGAGTGCCGAGAGGGCGGGGCATGAGCGTGCGACCCGAAGAGATCGACCGCGGGTGGGAGGCGGCCATGGCGCCGCGGGTGGTGCAGGGCCGCGCCGAGGAGCAGGTTCCCGTCCTCAATATCGCGAACGTGCTGACCATCGCGCGCATCGTGCTGGTCCCGCTGTTCGTGCTGGCGCTGTTCGCCGAGGGCGGGCACGACACCCGCTGGCGGATCATCGCGGCCGCGGTGTTCGGGCTGGCGGCGATCACCGACCGCTTCGACGGGCAACTGGCCCGCAAATACGGTTTGGTGACCGATTTCGGCAAGCTGGCCGACCCCATCGCGGACAAGGCGCTGATCGGTTCGGCGCTGATCGGGCTGTCGATCCTGGGCGATCTGCCGTGGTGGATCACCGTGGTCATCGTGGGGCGCGAGCTCGGGATCACCCTGCTGCGGCTGGTCGTGGTCCGGCACGGGGTGATCCCCGCGGGTCGCGGCGGCAAGCTCAAGACGCTGGTGCAGTCGATCGCCATCGCGCTGCTGCTGTTGCCGCTCTCGGGCGCCTTCGCCACCGCGGGCATGGTGCTGATGTACGTGGCCGTCGCGCTGACGGTGATCACCGGCCTGGACTACGTCGGCCAGGCGGCCCGCCTGTGGCTGGCGGGGAGACGCGCGCGCGGCGAGTCCCGCTCGTGAGCGATCCGCTCGTCGGCGGCGCGCCGGTCGCCGAGCTGGTCGGGGCCTTGGCCGCGGCCGGTCAGACCGTCGCCACCGCCGAATCGCTGACCGCGGGCCTGCTGGCCGCCACCGTGGCCGGGGTGCCGGGTGCCAGCGCGGTGCTGCGGGGTGGGCTGATCGTGTACGCGACCGACCTGAAGAACCATCTGGCCTGCGTCGACGACGACGTCCTCCGGGTCGACGGTCCGGTGGCCGCGTCGACCGCCGAGCAGCTCGCCGTGGGGGCCAGACAGCGCTGTGGCGCCGACTGGGGTGTCGGCCTGACCGGGGTCGCCGGACCCGATTCCCAGGACGGGCACCCGGTCGGGACGGTATACCTCGGATTGGCCGGTCCACGGCACAGTGAGGTGGTCCGGTTGAAACTCGACGGCGACCGGTGGACGATCAGGATCGGTGCGGTGCACAGCGCGGTGCGGGAGTTGCTGCGCTGTGTGACGACGAACTAGCCGCGTCCGGGAACCACCGGCCGATGCTCGACGTTGTGCCAGAAAGAGGTGAGCACCGCTACGGCGGTGACACGAGGTGGAGGAGAACGAGATGACGCTGCTGCGGGAGGCAATCGGGGACAGTCTGCGGCGTGCGCGTCTCGCCCAGCATCGAACGCTGCGCGAGGTGTCGACCTCGGCGCGGGTGAGCCTCGGCTATCTGTCGGAAGTGGAGCGCGGCCGCAAGGAAGCCTCCAGTGAACTGCTCGCCGCCATCTGCGAGGCACTGGACGTGCCGCTGTCGCGGGTGCTGTGGGACGTGAGCACCATCATGGCCGGCGCCGACGGTTCCGCGCCGCGCGAGCCCGCGCTGACCGGCCCCGCCGCCGAGCGCGAGGCCACCGCCGCCGAGCCCGCGGCCGCCGAACCCGCCGCCGCGCCGGAGCAGGCCGCCACGGCGAGCGCGTCGGCCGAGCAGGGCGCCCGGATCGGCATCGCCGAGGACACCCGCATCGTCATCCCGGCGCCCAGGGCCGAGATGCTGGTACTGGTGAAGGGAATGTGACGCGGCGAACCACGTGCCCGACGCGCGAGACGCTGCACACAGCTGGTGAGAACGGATAGATTCTCATCAGGCGTCGATCGGGCCGGTCGCACCGGCCCGGGTGCCGCATGGTGAAGGATAAGCACATATCTGGTGCGTGACGGTCGCGCACCACCAGTCGCACGAGCGACGCACAGATGGAGGCGGGATCAATCGATGGCTAATCCGTTCGTGAAGGCCTGGAAGTACATGATGGCCCTCTTCGACTCCAAGATCGAGGAGCATGCGGATCCGAAGGTCCAGATTCAGCAGGCTATCGAGGAGGCGCAGCGTCAGCACCAGGCGCTGTCGCAGCAGGCAGCGTCGGTGATCGGTAACCAGCGTCAGCTGGAGATGAAGCTGAACCGCCAGCTCGACGAGGTCGAGAAGCTCAACGCCAACGCCCGGCAGGCCGTCACGCTGGCCGATCAGGCGGCCGCCGCGGGCGACACCGAGAAGGCGATCCAGTACACCAACGCCGCCGAGGCGTTCGCCGCCCAGCTGGTCACCGCCGAGCAGTCGGTGGAAGACCTCAAGGTGCTGCACGACCAGTCCCTGCAGGCCGCCGCGCAGGCCAAGAAGGCGGTCGAGCAGAACGCGATGATGTTGCAGCAGAAGGTGGCCGAGCGCACCAAGCTGCTCAGCCAGCTCGAGCAGGCCAAGATGCAGGAGCAGGTCTCGGCCTCGCTGCAGCAGATGGACTCCACCCTGTCCGCGCCCGGTTCCACGCCCAGCCTCGACGCGGTGCGCGACAAGATCGAGCGTCGCTACGCCGATGCGCTCGGTGCCGCCGAGCTGGCGCAGAACACGGTGCAGGGCCGGATGATGGAGGTCCAGCAGGCCAGCATCCAGATGGCGGGCCACAGCAAGCTCGAGCAGATCCGCGCCTCGATGCGCGGTGACGCGCTGCCCACCGGCAACAACGCCGCGGCGATCGATCCGGCGCAGCAGCAGCCCGCGCAGGCGCCGCAGATCAACAAGGGCCAGGCCGCCCAGCAGTAGGAAGTACCGGCCCACGCGGGTTCGCGGACGCGGGTCGGGCACCGTTGCTTGCTCGTTCGTCGGCGACGCAACGGAGCCCGACCGGCGATCGGCCGCGAACCGGTGGGCGCCGCCGCCCTGGTCCCCGGTGCGGGTGGTGGCAACTTGTCGTCGTCTGCTGCGACACTGGTCCGTGGCGACGAAAGGATGAGGGATGAGCGGGAGAACACGGCGCGAGCGAGCCGAGATCGTCGATCCGGCGGCGCCGGTGGGGCCCACCGTGTCCGGTGGGGTGCCCGCTACCCTGCGCGAGGTCGGTGAACAGGCGATGGTGGCGGTGCGCCGCTGGGCCGATCCGCGCGAGAAGGAATTGCGCCGCAGGCGCCGCGCCCGTCGGCGCAGCTTCCAGCTCGGCACCGCCACGGGCATCACCACCGTCGGCGCGGTGGGCCTGGCCGTGGTGTCGGCGCCCGCCTGGGCGGTCGTCGTGATCGGTGGTGGCGCGGTCGCTTTCGTGACCGGGACCGCGTTGAGCGCGCGTCGGTATCTGCAATTGCGCGGTCAGCCGTTGCCGCAGGCGGCCTTCGTCGCCCGTAAGACGCCGGGCCTGCGCTCGGTGGCCCGCGGTCCGATCCAGCGCCTGATCCGCGCCGAACGCGCGTTGCACGGGCTCGGCGCCCAGATCGCCCGCACCCGCCGACTGCCCGAGGACGAACTGCGCGACCTGCTCGAGACGGCCCGCTCCGGCGCGGCCGCGCTGCACGCGCTGGCCACCGACATCGTGGCGATGGAGCAGGCCGCCGACACCGTCGGCCGGGCCAATCCCGATACCGTTGCCGCGCTGAAGGTCACCGTCAACGGGGTGCTCGCGCGGCTGGAACACGGTGTCATGGAATACGAACAGCTCGTCGCCGCGGCGGCGCGCATTCTCGCCGTCCCCGAGGACACCGTGGTCGCCTACCAGTTCAACGGCATCGTCGCGGATCTGCGCGAGGCCGCCGACCGGCTCGACGGCTGGGCCCAGGCGCTCACCGACCTGGCCGACCGCCCCGTCACCGGCCCGCGCTAGTCCGACAGACGCACGACGACTTCCGGCCCCGGCGCGCTCGGCGTCGGGGCCGATTCGGGTCAGGCGATGGTCTGGCGCAGCGCGTCGAGTTCGGCGCCGCGCGGGTTCGCCACCGTGGAGGACGCCGGGGTGTCGAAGATCCGCACCTGTTTGTTCTCGCTGTCGAACGCAGGCCACCCCGGGTCGCCGTCGGTCGCGAATCGCACCCAGGCCGCGTGGATTTCGTCGGCCAGTGCCTGCGGCGGGTGCGGACCGGTCAGCGCATGCGCCCCGGCGAGCGCGTCGAAGACGAACGGCACCTCGAGCACGTGGCAGGCGCCGAGGCCGGGAAGATCGGTGGGCCAGGCGAATTCGTACACGTGGGTGGGCGCGCCCGCGGCATTGGCCTCGGCGAAGTCGACCGTGCCCGCCCGGAAGCACCAGTCGGTGAGGATCGCGTTGAAGATCTCGGCCGGGCCCGCGTCGGGGCGCTGCGCCGAATACGTCTGCGCCACCGCCGGATCGATGCCGTAGCGGGTGAGCACGAACGGCAGCGTGTCGGCGGTGACGGCCGCGGTGATGCCGGTCGGGACGGTGAAGAACCGGAACTCGTCGGCGGTGGTGCCGGCGATGAGCGGTACCGCGCGGTCGGGGTTCGCGGCCAGCACCGCCGTCGGCGCGCCGGGGACGATGTCGTCGTCGATCACCGGGAACAGGCTCATGATGCCCATGCCCTGCCCGACCACCGACGCGCCCCAGCGCCGGGGGTCGGGATCGGTCATCACCGCGAGGGCGACGGCGTTCTGCGCGGCACGCAACTCGTCGGGGCCGAGCCCACCGAAATCGGCGGCGGTCGGGGCGATGCCCAGTTCCGCGGCCAGCGCGGCGGACACCTTGCGGGCGTCGTCGGCGTCGGCGGCGACCGCGCCGTTGCCGCTCTGCATGATCGCGCGGCGGAACAGCCCGGTCGACTGCGGCGCGGCGATCAGTGCCGCCACGCTCATCCCACCCGCCGACTCACCGAAGACGGTGACATTGTCCGGATCGCCACCGAAGGCGGCGATATTGTCGCGGACCCAGCGCAGCGCGAAGATCTGATCGTGCAGCCCGCGATTGAGCGGGGCGCCCTCGAGCACGGCGAAGCCGGAGATCCCGAGCCGGTAGTTGATCGACACCAGCACCACACCGTCGCGCGCGAACGCCGTGCCGTCGTAGATGGCGCGCGCGTTCGACCCGCGCACGAACGCGCCGCCGTGGATCCACACCAGCACCGGCAGCCCGCTCGCGCCGGGATCCGGGGTCCACACGTTCGCGTTGAGGTATTCGTCGCCGGGTATGCCGTCGCTGCCGATCAGTGCGTGGATCGGTGCCGGATAGGGCGACTGCGCGCAGGTCCCGCCCATCTGGCTCGACTCCCGCACACCGTCCCAGGCGGGCGCGGGCTCGGGCAGCTGGAAACGTTTCGCGCCGACCGGTGCCGCCGCGTAGGGCACCCCGAGAAATCGGGTGACGCCCGCCTCTGTCCGGCCGCGCACCGCGCCGCTCGCGATGGTGACGATGGGTTCCATGGACTCCTCCTCGCTCACGCCCCGAGTATGGCCGGGCGCGCCGCACGCCGTCAGCCGTTCGGCGCAGACATGCGCAGGGTGATCCGGTCACCGCGCATCCGGACGAACTCCAGGCAGGCCGGGTGGCCGTCGCTGAGCCGGGTGATCCGCTGCAGCACCAGCAGCGCGCCGCCGGGCGGCAGCCCGAGCAGCGCGGCGGAGTTGTCGTCGGCGGTGACGGCGTCGAGGTTGATCGAGACGGTGGTCAGCCGGTCGTCGGCGGCCCGCTCGATCAGGGCGAACAGGTCCTCGGTCTCCAGATCGGCGTGCAGCAGCGCGGTGCCGATGTCGAGCGGCAGGTAGGTGAGGTCGAGCGAGATCGGCTCGCCGTCGAGGCGGCGCAGCCGCTCGATGTAGCAGACGTGCTCGTCGGGACCGAGGCCGAGCGCGCTCGTCACCGCCGTCGGCGGCCGGACCTGCCCGGCGGTCCGGACCTCGTTGACCACGGTCCCGTGCCCGCGCAGCGACGCGGCCAGGCCACGGGTGGCGGCGATGGTGTGCTCGAGCTTCGGGCGGCGCACCACCGTGCCGATGCCGGGAAACCGGTCGACCAGGCCCTCGCGCCGCAGGATCTCGAGTGCCTCGCGAATACTGTTGCGCGACACGCTGAATTCGCGTTGCAGCACCGCCTCGGCGGGCAGCTTGGTCTCGATGGTGCCCTGGGCGATCTGGCGGCGCAGCACATCGGCGACCTGCCTGGCCCGATCCGAGCGCAGCCGTCGGCCGGGGTGCGCGCGGATCGGGTCGGGCTGGTGGGTCACGCGCCGAGCATACGCAGCCTCACCTGGACGGACGCAGATACCGGCCGATGGCGGCGGCCAAGGCGTCGACCGCGAACTCCATGGTGGCGACGCCGATGCTCTCGTCGTAGACCGCCCAGCCGTCGTCGCCGGGGCCGAAGGTGACCGCCGGGATGCCCGCGTGCCGGAAGCGGATGGTGTCGCAATAGGCGGGTTTGGCGTAGGTGCGGACCTCGCCGCCGCCCGCGTCCCGGTAGCCGGCACGCAGCGCCGCCACGATCGGTTCGTCCGCGTCCAGGGGCACCGTGCCGGGGACGAAGGTCGGCCCGGGGGCGTAGGCGACGTGCACGTCGGTGCCCGAGGTCGGGTGGGCGCGGGCGATGTCGTCGACGCGTTGCAGCAGCTCGGCGCGATTCACCTCGGGACCGAGTCCGACGATGGCGATCCGCGCCGACGCGGTGAGCGGGGTGAACTGGGCCATGCCCGCCTCGCCCGCGTCCAGCCCGACGACGCTGTGTCCCCAGCCGGTGGGCAACCCCGACAGCCCGGCCAGCACGGCGAGCAGGGCGTGCGCGGCATTGATGCCGGTGTCGGGCCGCCAGATGTGGCTGGACCGCCCGGTGACCGCGATGTCGACGAGCGCGTGGCCGGTGTGCTGGGTGGCCACCGCCACGCCGGTACCGGTGTCGTCGGTCCAGGCGGTCGGCTCGACGGTGATGCTCGCGTCCGCCCGCAGCCCCTGCTGCTCGAGCAGATACAGCGCGCCCTCCACGCCGTTGCGTTCCTCGTCGACGGTGAGCGCGACCACCAGCGTGCCGGTCTCCGGCGGCGTGGCGCACACCAGCGCGACAGCGCGCAGCAGCGTCGCCAGGTTGCCCCTGGTGTCGGAGGTGCCGCGCGCGTACACCCGGCCGTCGTCGACGACGGCGCGGAAGGGGTTGTCGCACTTGGTCCATCGGCTGGGCGGCCCGGAGGGATAGGTGTCGAGATGGTCGTTCAGCAACAGCGTCGGTCCCGGCCCGAACACCTTGGTGGCGATCAGGTTGGCGCGCGTCGGGGTGCGGCCGACGAGACGGGTCGCGAAGCCGAGTTCGTCGAGCAACGGGGCGATCTCGCGCGCCGCCCTGGTCTCCTCGGGCGGCCGCGCCGGACCGTCGAGGCTGTTCTCGCACCAGGGCTGACCGGCGGGAACCAGCAGCTCGACGAGTTCGGTGACGCTCAGGGCGGTCAGGCGGGGGATGTGCACGGTGGTCACGTCAGCGACTCCAGATGTTCGGTGAGAGCGGTGCGCAGCGCGGGCCCGGTCAGGCCACGCGACACCGCGACGGTGAGGAACACCCGCACCTGGTGCGGGGTGATGCGGTCGGCGAGCAGGACACCCGCCTCGACGAGCAGGCCACCCCCGCCGCGATAGCCGTAGACCGCGGCGGTGCGGCTGTCGGCGGCCCGGGTGGCGACCACCACCAGGGTGCCCGCGGCGGCGAGCTCGGCCGCGGCGGCCGCGAGGGCCGGTGGCAGGTTGCCCGCCCCGTTGCCCGCGACGACCACGGCGTCGGCACCCGCCGCGACGGCGCGCAGCGCGGTGTCGTCGGCCGCCATCGACGCGCCGACCAGCGGAACCCGGGCGAGGACAGTGCCCGGTGCGCCCACGGTGGCGGCCGGCGCGGGCGCGGGCTGCTCGACCGCTATCGCGGTGCCCGTGACGACGCCCAGCGCGGCCCGTCCCGGGGTCGCGAAGGCCGCGAGCCCGGTGCCCGACACCTTCTGCACCCCGCGTCCGAGCCAGAGCGCGCCGGCGAAGGCCACGACCGGCTCGGTGGACACCGGTGTCGCCACGGCGGCCACGGCGGCGCGCAGATTGGCCAGCGCGTCGCTGCCCGGTTCGCCGCCCGGCGTCATCGAACCGGTCACCACCACGGGCACGGTCCACGGTCCGGTGTAGGTGAGCCAGGCGGCGACCTCCTCGATCGAGTCGGTGCCGGTGGTGACGATCAGGCCGCCGCTGCCAGCGGCCACGGCGGCCGTCATCGCCGCGTGCAGGGCCCGCAGGTGCGTGAAGTCGACCTCCGAGCCGCCGACCCGGGCGATCTCGACGGCGGCCACGGGCGGTGTGCCGCCGAGCAGCCCGGCGACACCGTCGGCGTCGAGGGTGGGTACGGCGAGCCCGTCGACCAGCCGCATGCTGATCGTGCCGCCGAGGGTGAACAGGGTGGGCGCGCTCATGACTGCGGCAGCGCGCTCGGGTCGAGCAGGCGCGGATAGTCGGCGGCGGGAACCACCGGATCCAGGTAGTTCCGCGACCGCGCCCAGGTGGCCAGCGCGTCGAGGTTGCCCGCGAGTTCCGGTCGCAGCTGCAGCGTGAAGTCGAACTCGCCCAGCACCTTCGCCACCAGCGCGGGCGCCAGCTTCGTCGCGTCGGCGACCGCGGCGGTCGCGGCGGGATCGTGCGCGGCGAGGGCGGCGCTCGCCTCGGCGACGGCGTCGAAGAACTTCCGGAAGGTCGCCGCCTTCTGCTGCGCGACGGCGGCCTGGGCCAGGTACAGGCTGTGCTGGCGGTAGGGGTCGGTGGTCACGTCCAGCTCGACCGCGTCCGCGCCGAGCACCTCCACCGCCTGGGCCTGGTAGGGCTGGAAGATCGAGACGGCGTCGACGTCGCCCTTGGCGATCGCCGTGGTGATCGCCGCGGGTGCCACCTGGACCAGTTCGGCGTCGACCCCGGCACTGGTCAGGGCCTTGGCCGCGAAGTAGGCCGCGCTGGTGCCGAGCGGGGTGCCGATCTTCTTGCCCGCCAGCTGGTTCAGGTTCTCGATGCCGCGGCGTGCCACGATCCGCGAGCCCATCCAGCGCGACCCGTCGGCCACCACCCGCAGCTCGTTCGACTTGGCCAGCGCGCTCGCGGTGGGCACGTCGGCGGCGGTGGTGATATCGACCTGGCCGCCCTGCAGTGCCTGCAGAGCCTGCACGCCGGTGGCGAAGTTGACCACCCGCACCGTCACCCCGTGCCGGGTGAAGGCGCCGCTGTGCTGGGCGACCGGGATCTGCGCCCACGACGGGTCGACGACGAAGCCGACGGTGAGTGTGTCGGCGCCGGTGGATGTTTCGCCCGCGCAGGCCGACAGGGACAGGGCCGCGGTGGCGGCGACGAGCAGAGCCGCGCAGGCTCGGCGCAGTGGTCCGGACATGGGTGACCTCCGAGAGTGGTTCCGAGTGAAGAGAAGAGAGTCAGTACGGGAGCAGATCGTCCGCGTCGTCCCGCAATTCGGCGTGCAGCCGGCGGCGCAGGGCGCTGTAGCCGGGCAGCTCGGCGAGGCGGTCGGCCGGGCGCGGGCGGGGGAGCGGATTGTCGAGGCGGGCGCGAATCCGGCCCGCGCCGAGGACGACGATGTGGTCGGCGAGCCGGATCGCCTCGTCCACGTCGTGCGTCACGAACAGCACCGTGCGCCCCGAACTCGACCACAGCTCGGTCACCAGATCCTGCATGTGCAGCCGGGTCTGGGCGTCGAGTGCGGCGAACGGCTCGTCCATGAGCATCACCTCGGGTTCGCCGGCCAGCATCCTGGCCACGCCGACCCGCTGCCGCATTCCGCCCGAGAGCTGGTGCGGCCGACGGGTGGCGACCTCGGCGGGCAGGTGCACATCGGCGAGCAGCTGTGCGATGCGGGCCGGGCGGGCCCGGCGCGGGACACCGGCGGCGCCGAGCACGAAGTCGAGATTGGCCCGCACGCTGCACCACGGGAACAGCACGTCGCGCTGGAACACCACCCCGCGGCGCGGCGCGGGCCCGGTGATCGGCACGCCGTCCTCGGTGACCACCCCGGCGGTCGGCAGCCGCAGCCCGGCGAAGCAGTCGAGCAGGGTGGACTTGCCGCAGCCGGACGGTCCGACCAGGACTGTGCAGGAACCGGATTCGATGGTCAGCGACAGATCGTCGAGGACCGGGCGGGTCCGGCGGGGGAAGTCGACGGTCAGACCGCGCGCGGTCAGGGTGACGCTCATCGTTCCTCCTGGTCCCAGCCGATGAACGGGGCCGCCGCGCGCGCCACCACCTGATCGCACAGCACGCCGAGGACGCCGAGCACGAGCAGGCAGAAGATCATCCGGTCGACCTGGGAGAACAACTGCGCCTGGGCGATGCGATAACCGAGCCCGACCGTTGTTCCGGCCATTTCCGCGACCACGATCAAGACGAACGCGGTCGCGGTGCCCACCCGCAATCCGGTGACGATATCGGGAAATGCTTCGGGCAGAACTACGCGCACGAGTGTGCGCCAGCGGGAAGCGCCCGCGCAGCGCGCGACTTTCAGGAAATCGGCGGGCGTCGCGGAAAGTCCGGAATGCGTATTGATCCACACCGGAACGAAGACGCCGAGCGCGATGACGAAATGTTTACTGCCTTCGCCGAGCCCGAACCACAGAATGGCCAGCGGCACCAGCGCCACGGTCGGCACCGGCGCGAACAACCGCAGCACTGGCTGCACGATCAGCCTGCCCGCGCGGGTGGTCGCGGTCAGCGCGCCCACCGGGATCGCGACGAGCACGCCCACCGCGAAACCCCGGATGACGCGGTCCAGACTGGCCAGCGTGTCGGCCCGGAGACTGCCGTCGCGCCACATCGCCGCGCCCGCGGCGGCGATATCGCCGAGACCGGGAAAGAGGATGTCCGGGAATATCCCGGCCGCGTGCACCGCGGTCCACAGCGCGGCCACGGCGACGATTCCGATTCCCGCGGTCAGGACGCGAGCGAGTGGTGTGCCCAGTCCGCGAAGAGCGCGATATGTCCGTTGCCGGGTGGGCGCCGCCGATATCGGTGCGGCGCGGGTTTCGAGGGTTTCCGTGGTCACGGCCATTCCCGCCTTTCCTGCGTCAGGAATGTTATAGAGCCGGGGTATTACGCCGAGGTGTCCGAATTCGCGTCCGCCGTGCTACGCCACCTGCACCGCCGGGAAACGCCCGCTGACGGGGCCGCTCCGGTCGGGATCCGCCACCGGATTCACGCTGATCCGAAGGTGACGGCCCGGGTAGTCCCGGTGTGTCCCGGCCTCGGGGTGAACCCTGAGATCGCCCCCGATTTCCGTGCTGACCTGGTGATTTATCGGATCGCGGGTGGGAGCATCGAAGGTGTCGGATCGCCGCGGGGCGGTCACGGAACTGGCGAGGAGCACATCATGGTCTGGAAAGTCATCGGCATCGTCGTGGTCGCGTTGATCGCGTTCTGGATCATCGGGGCGCTGATCAAGGCGCTGCTGCCGGTCCTGGTGATCGCCGCGATCGGCACCGGGGTGTACCTGCTGTACAAGGCGATGACCGGCTCGAACGACAAGACCACGCTGACCAAGCCGTAATCGCGGCGTCCGCGATTAGCATGGCCGGGTGGATCAGGTACCCGAGGACTGGCAGCGCGGACTGGTGATCGTCGCGCATCCCGACGACATCGAATACGGAGCGGCCGCCGCGGTCGCGCGGTGGACCGGACAGGGCAAGGACATCCGCTATCTGCTCGTCACGCGCGGTGAAGCGGGCATCGCGGGCATGCCGCCCGCGCAGGCCGGGCCGCTGCGGGAGATCGAGGAGCTGGCGGGCGCGCGGGAAGTCGGCGTCCACACCGTCGAATTCCTCGACCACCCCGACGGGCGGATCGAGGAGGGCTTGGCGCTGCGGCGGGAGCTGGCCGCCGCGATCCGCAGGCATCGCCCGGAGATGGTGGTGCTGTTCAACTTCGGCGACACCTGGGCGCCCGGGATGGTCAACAGCGCCGATCATCGGGCGGTGGGCCGCTCGGCGATGGACGCCATCTCCGACGCGGGCAACGAGTGGATCTTCCCCGAGATCGCCGACCTGGCGCCGTGGTCGGCGCGCTGGGCCGCCGTGGTCGGTCCGGTCGCGACACACGCGGTCGACGTCGGCGAGCAGCTGGCGCGGGCGAAGGCGTCGCTGTCCGCGCACCGGCGCTACCTCCAGGTCCTCAGCCCGGTACCGGTCGAACAGCAGGTGGACGAGATCGTCTCCTACGCAACGGGTCCCAAGGACGGGTTCCCCGCCGCGCACGCGGTCGGATTCGAGCTGTTCACCTTCGGGGGCTGAGCCACCTCTCCCGGGGTGGGCTGACGGCGTCCGCGCCGGGTCGGGTCCGCACCGGCCGATCGTGGCGGGCGAGGGCGGCGACGCGCTCGACCACCGGACGCCACTGCGGCAGCGGCGCGACGGACAAGCCGACGACCTTGCCCGCGTCGTCGGCACGGCGCAATGCCAGCGCGGCGGCGAAGTCCGGGTCGGCGCGGAAGGCGCGCGCCTCCTCGGGCGACATCGGCCCGCCCTGCGCGATCAAGGTGCGCAGGCTCGAGGCGGACAGTCCGGCGGCGTGCGCCGGATCCGTCGCCACCAGAAAGCGTTTGGCGACCACGTGCAGTTCCACCAGGCGCGCGACCCGCTCGCCGAGCAGCGCACGCACCGCGTCGGCGCCGTGGCGGCCGTGGCCCGCGTCGTCGCCGGGGACCAGCACGTGCCCGATGTCGTGGACCAGCCCGGCGACCTGGAGTTCCAGGTCGGCGGGCTGGTCGCGGCGGAGCAGTTCCGCGCACTGGCGGTCGTGATCGAGGATGTCGACCGGATCGCCGGTGCGGTCGGCGGTGTCCCAGGCGTCTTCGCAGCGGGCGAGCAGCGCGAACAGCGCGTCGACGGTGGTGATCGCGCCGCCCGAGCCTGGCGCTGCGTGCGCGGGTGTGCCGGGGACGGGTTCGCCCGATGGTGGGTCGGGCGTGGGGTTTTCGGGCCGCACGACAGATCACTCCTCGCGATTCGACGGGCCGGCGGACGCGCGCCCGGCTGTCGTCGTGACGGTAGCCGACCAGCCGGTAGCCGGCTGGGCGCGGCGAACCATGCCGGGAGGTATGGCACGCTGACGGCATGCGAGTAGCTGTGGTGGCCGGGCCCGATCCGGGGCATGCGTTTCCCGCGATCGCGTTGTGTCTGCGATTGCTGGCCGCGGGCGACGAGCCGGTGCTGTTCACCGGCCCGCGCTGGCTCGACTCGGCCAGAGCCGTGGGCATCAGTGTGCGCAGGCTCAAGGGGCTGGCACCGCGACCCACCGACAACGACGCCGACGCGGGCGCGCGCATCCACGAACGCGCCGCCCACATCGCGACCGAGAACCTGCCCGAACTCAGCGCGATGCTGCCGGACCTGATCGTCTCGGACGTGCTCACCGCGGGCGGCGGGATGGCGGCCGAGCGGCTCGGCCTGCCGTGGGTCGAACTGTCCCCGCATCCGCTGTACCTGCCCTCGAAAGCGTTGCCGCCGATCGGCAGTGGTCTCGCGCCGGGGGAGGGCGTGCGCGGGCGGGTGCGCGACGGTGTGCTGCGCACGATGACCGCCCGCGCGGTCAAGGCGGGCAATCGGCAGCGTTCGGCGGCGCGCGAGAGCATCGGCCTGCCCGCCGAGGATCCCGGCCCCACCGCCCGGCTGGTCGCGACGCTGCCCGCGCTGGAGGTCGACCGGCCCGACTGGCCCGCCGACACCCATGTCGTCGGGCCGCTGCTGTGGGAGCCGACCGACGCGATCCTGCCGGTCCCGCCGGGCGACGCGCCGCTGGTGATGGTGGCCCCGTCCACCGCGCATACGGGGGTGGACGCCATGGTCGACACCGTGCTGGCCGGACTGGCCGGGCTCGGTGTCCGGGCCGCGGTCTCCATGCTCGACACCCCACCGGCCGAGCTGCCCGACTGGGCGACCGCCGGGCTGGGCCGCCAGGACACCCTGCTCACCGAGGCGGCGGTGGTCGTCGGCGGCGGTGGCCACGGCCTGCTCGCGAAATCCCTGGCCGCCGGGGTGCCGGTGGTGACCGTGCCCGGCGGCGGTGACCAGTGGGAACTGGCCAATCGCGCGGTGCGCCAGGGGAGTTCGGTGCTGGTGCGGCCGCTGACCCCCGAGGCGGTCGGCGCCGCGGTGCGGCAGGTGCTCGACGACCCGGCCTACACCGCCGCGGCCCGGCGCGCGGCCGCCGGGCGGGCCGAGGTGGAGGATCCGGTCGAGATCTGCCAGAAGGCGGCCGAGCGCTGATCCCTGGGGTCGCGGGGGTGCGCTCGGGCGCCGGTGACCCTGTCGGGTGTCGCCGAGCGCGAGTATCTTGGGCTTCGTGCGGTTGACCGAATTCCAGGAGCTGATGCAGACCGAGTTCGGCGTGGCGCGCGCCGACGCCATGCTGGCCGATCACGTGATCCCGGCGCTCGGGCGGACCGGTGCCGCCGCGATCGAGGCGGGCGTCGACCCGCGAGACGTGTGGCGCGCCCTGTGCGCCGACTTCGATGTTCCCCGAACCCGATGGTGAGCAGGTCATGGCTGTGACAGCGCAGAACCCGGACACCCGGCCGTACCGGTTCGACGAGCGGCTGCGGATGATCCCGGTCGATCCCGAGACGCTCGCGGCCAGGGTCGCGGTCGCCGACCCCCACGATTTCGGCGGCCTGCGCAGGCTCGGCATCGCGCTGATGCTGCTCGGCCGCCACGACGAGGCCCTCGACCGGCTCGATCAGGCGCTGGAACTGGCCGATACCGAGCGGCGCCGGATCACCGTGTGGATCAACCTCGCCGACGTGTACCGCTACCAGGGCGAACCCGCGCCCGCGGAGATCCTGTACCGGCGCGCGCTCGACGCCAGCCGCGCCCTCGATCCCGAGCTCGTCTCCTTCGCCGCCCATCACCTGGGCAAGTCGCTGGCCGAGCAGCACCGGCCGCGGGAGGCGCGGGAACTGCTCAACGAGGCGATGCGGCTGCGGGTGGCCGACGGCGACTCCGAACTCATCGAGTCCACCCGGGCGGCCCTGGACCATCTCGACGAACTTGCCCTGCCGCTGCCGCCCGCGATCGCCGAGCTGCTCGGCCCGGTGCCCGCGTGGTCGGACGACCACGAGGGCCGTGGCGGCAATCTCGCGCGGTCGGGCGGGTACTGGATCAAGCGCGGGCCGCGCGCCGTCGCCGAGCACGCTCGGCTGATCTGGTTGCGCGACAACGGTATCGCGGTGCCCGCCGTGGCCGCCTTCGCCGAGGACATCCTGGTGCTGGCCGACGCCGAGGCCCGTTCGCTCACCGATCTGGCCGGTGATCCGGCCGAGGTCGGCAGCGTGATGGGGCGGGCCCTGCGCGCGCTGCACGCCCTGCCGGTCACCGGCTGCCCGTTCGACGGCCGCCTCGAGGTGACCCTCGCGCAGGCCCGCAGGCAGGTCGTCGAAGAGTTCGTCGACACCGCCGATTTCGACCCCGACCATCGCGAACTCACCGCGGAGGCGATCCACGAGCACCTGGTGGCGCAGCGCCCGTCCGAGGAGGATCTGGTCGTCGCGCACGGCGACTTCACCCCGGGCAATGTGCTCGCCGGTGGCGTGCTGATCGATGTCGGCGCGCTGGGGGTGGCCGACCGCTATCGCGATCTGGCCCTCGCCGAGCGCGACCTGGCCGGGGATTTCGGCATCGACGCGGTGGCCGCGTTCTTCACCGCCTACGGCCTGACCGGGCCCGACCGCGCGAAGCTCGAGTACTACCGGCTGCTCGACGAATTGTTCTGAGGCCGTGGCGCTGCGGCGCTCAGCTGGTCTTGGCGTAGTGCCGCGCGGCCTTGGTGCGGTTGCCGCAGGTCGCCATGGAGTGCCAGCGCCGGGTGCCGTTCTTGGACGTGTCGTAGAAGAACAGCACGCAGTCCGGGTGCGCGCACTGGCGGATCCGGTGCGGCGCCGCGGCGATCAGGCGCAGCAGATCGTCGGCCGCGAGCCAGCCCGGCAGCCAGGCCGGATCGGCTACCTCGGGGATGTCGCGCGGGCCGTCGGCGGTGAGTTCACGGCGCAGCCTGCCGCGGTCGAGCACCTGATTGAGCGCGGTGGGGTCGGCGGCGGTGACCGCCGCGTGGACGGCGTCGCGGGCGGTGTGCAGCGCGGTGAGGGTGTGCTCGTCGGCGGGCACGCGGTCGGCGAGTCCGGTGAGCTCGAGCCACAGCCGCAGCCCGTCGAGATCGGTGAGCAGGTCACCGGGGGTGGCGCCCGCCCACCGCGTGTTGAGCAGGTCCAGAGCCGGTGGTTCGCCGGTGTGCGGACGGGGATCGCGCATGCCTGAGGTTACCAACTCATCTCCTAACCACTGTCGCGATTTCACGGGTTGACGACGCTGTCGGGTCACCCTACTGTCTAACCTGTCAACACTGGATAGATAGTTAACATTCCGGAAGGGGTCCCCCGTGCGACCGCTACTGCCACCCTTCGACCTCGAATCCGCGCGCGCCAAGGTGCTCGCCGCCGAAAACGCCTGGAACACCCGCGATCCCGAGCGGGTCGCCGCGGCCTACACCGAGGATTCGGTGTGGCGCAACCGCGACGAGTTCTTCACCGGCCACGCCGCCATCGTCGAGTTCCTCACCCGCAAGTGGTCCACCGAGAACGGCTACGCCCTGCGCAAGGACCTGTGGGCCTTCCACGACAACCACATCGCCGTGCGCTTCCAGTACGAGTGGCACGACGAGACCGGGCAGTGGTGGCGCAGCTACGGCAACGAGCAGTGGGAGTTCGCGCCGGACGGGCGGATGGCGCGGCGCGAGGCCAGCATCAACGACGTGCGGATCGACGAATCCGAGCGGCGGATCTTCGGGCCGCGCGCCGAAGGCGACGATTCGGTGCTGCCGCAGCGGTGACGGCGAGGTCCGCGGTGCGTGATGTGCGCCGGGTTTGCGGGTCCTCGCGTGTTGCCGGGCGCGTCGCTTGACTCGAATGGGTGTTCGACTAATCTGGGCGCCAGAACTTGTCGGTGCCGGCCTCTACTGTGGGCGCCAACCAGAGAGACACTCACCTCGAGAAGGGGACCACATCATGGCACCGCAGGCCTACGATCGCGACAAAGCGCTGGAGCTGGCACTGGCGCAGGTGGAGAAGAGCTTCGGCAAGGGCGCGGTCATGCGCCTGGGCGAGGAGGCCCGCCAGCCCATCTCCGTCATCCCGACCGGCTCCATCGCGCTCGATGTCGCGCTCGGTATCGGCGGGTTGCCGCGCGGTCGCGTCGTCGAGATCTACGGCCCGGAATCCTCGGGTAAGACCACGGTCGCGCTGCACGCGGTGGCCAACGCCCAGGCCGCCGGCGGCGTCGCCGCGTTCATCGACGCCGAGCACGCGCTGGACCCCGACTACGCCCGCAAGCTGGGCGTCGACACCGACGCGCTGCTGGTCTCCCAGCCCGACACCGGTGAGCAGGCGCTCGAGATCGCCGACATGCTGGTGCGTTCCGGCGCCATCGACATCATCGTCATCGACTCCGTCGCCGCCCTGGTGCCGCGCGCCGAGATCGAGGGCGAGATGGGTGACAGCCACGTCGGTCTGCAGGCCCGTCTCATGAGCCAGGCGCTGCGCAAGATGACCGGTGCGCTCAACAGCTCGGGCACCACCGCCATCTTCATCAACCAGCTGCGCGAGAAGATCGGCGTCATGTTCGGCTCGCCGGAGACCACCACCGGTGGTAAGGCGCTGAAGTTCTACGCCTCCGTGCGCCTGGACGTGCGCCGCATCGAGACCCTCAAGGACGGCTCCGACGCGGTCGGCAACCGTACCCGCGTGAAGGTCGTCAAGAACAAGGTGAGCCCGCCGTTCAAGCAGGCCGAGTTCGACATCCTCTACGGCCAGGGCATCTCCAAGGAGGGCTCGCTCATCGACATGGGCGTCGAGCACGGCTTCATCCGCAAGTCCGGCTCCTGGTACACCTACGAGGGCGACCAGCTGGGCCAGGGCAAGGAGAACGCCCGCAAGTTCCTGCTGGAGAACACCGACGTGCGCGACGAGATCGAGAAGAAGATCAAGGAGAAGCTGGGCATCGGCGCCGACCTGACCGCCGAGGCCGACGCGCCCGCCGACTTCTAGCCGATGGGCTCGCCGACCTCCGGCGGCCGGGCGTCCCGCGACGCGGTGGATCCGGTCGAGGACATGCGCAGGCAGCTGGCCCGCCTCGGCATCGAGGTAGCGCCGGAACCGCCGCAGCGGCGAGACCGTCACCGCGACAGCGCGGACACCGAACTCGTCCGGTCGGCTCGGGCACACCGGGCCGAACTGGACGCCAGGGGAATTCGGTCGGGTGCGGGCGATCCGCAGCGCGCGCACCCGACCGGATTCGCCGATCATGATCAACCACACGATTCCGCTGCGCGGATCGGGGATGATCATGAAGAGTGGGGGAGCGGGGCGCGGCCCCGTGGCGCGCGGCGCGGACGGAAGTCCGGCCGGCGCGAGAAAGACTCCCTGTCGACCGGCGTCGGTGGTGACGACGGGCGGCAGGTGGATCCGGTGGCGGCCGGATCCCAGCCGGGAGAGCCCGACAGGCGGGCCGGCACACGCCGGCTCGCCCCGGGCGACCGTCCGAAGGCGACCGTCGACCAGGCCAAGGACGCCTGCCTCAATCTGCTGGCCGTGCGCGCCCGCAGCCGGGCCGAGCTGGAGAAACGTCTCGGGGAGAAAGGCTTCCGGCTCGAGGTGACCGCGGCCGCGCTCGACCGGCTCGCCGAAGTCGGCCTCGTCGACGACGGCTCCTTCGCCGAACAGTGGGTGCACGAGCGCCATACGTACTTCGGCCGCGGAAAGCGCGCCCTGCAGCGCGAACTGCGCGACAAGGGCGTCGCCCCCGCCGAGGCCGAGAACGCGCTGGCGAGCGTCACCGACGACGCCGAACGCGCCCGCGCCACCGACCTGGTCCGCCGCAAACTGACCACCCTGTCCCGAGACCTGGACCGCGACAAGGCCGTCCGGCGTCTCGTCGGCATGCTGGCCCGGCGCGGCTATGACCAGTCCACGGCGTTCGCCGTCGTCACGGCCGAACTCGCCGAGGCAGGCTTCGAACAGGCACCCCCGCGGCCGCGCCGGGTGTCCGGGCCCGATGCGGGCGCGACCGGACCGTCCCACGATGTCCGGCGACTCGAACGACCCGAGGGCGCGCCGCGCTGCCCGGTCCCCGGCGACGAGCAAGACGCCGCCGACCTGGTCCGCCGCAAACTCCGCGGCATGCCCACCGATCTCGACCGCGCCAAGGCCACCCGCCGCCTGGTCGATATGCTCGCCCGCCGCGGCTACAGCGCCTCCATCGCCTACGCGGTCGTCAAAGCCGAACTGGCCGAGGCCGATCGCTGAGTCGGTGGCGAACGCCCTGAGCGCACCGCCCGCGCGAGAACCGCCCCGGGTCGGAGGCGCGGCGCGTAGGATGATTCGGCGCCGGTGAAACGTGGTTTCGCGCAGGCGGATTCGAGCGTCGCAAGCTGCGGCGGGGGTGTGGTGACGGGGTGTTTCACCCGAGGTCGGGGTGGGCATTCCGGGGGACAGGGCCCGGTGTGGCCGCCGAACTACGGGGAGGTGGACCCTGGACGCGTTGTGGTCGTTCGTGGTGAACCGGCGCGAGCAGTTGCTGGTCGATTCGTATCTGCACGTGTCGGCGGTGGTGCAGTCGCTGGCGCTGGCGACGATCGTCGCGGTGCTCGTCGGGGTGCTCGTGTACCGGAGCCCGCTCGGCTCCGCGGCGGCGACCGCGAGCGCGGGGGCGATCCTCACCGTCCCGTCGTTCGCGCTGCTCGGCCTGCTGATCCCGTTCCTCGGCCTCGGGGTCGGGCCGACGATCGTGGCACTGGTGCTGTACGCGCTGCTGCCGATCCTGCGCAACACCGTGCTCGGGCTGGCGTCGGTGGATCCGGCGGTGATCGATGCCGCGCGCGGCGTCGGGATGAACCGGCTGCGGCTGCTGACCGCGATCGAGCTGCCGCTGGCGTGGCCGTCGATCCTGGCCGGGATGCGGGTCAGCACCCAGATGATCATGGGCATCCTGGCCCTGGCCGCGTACGCGAAAGGCCCCGGCCTCGGCAATCTCATCTTCTCCGGGCTCTCGCGTCTGGGCAGCCCGAACGCGGTGCCGCAGGCACTGACCGGGACCGTGCTCATCGTCGTGCTCGCACTCGCGCTCGACGGCGTCCTGATGCTGCTCGGCCGGCTCACCATCTCGAGGGGAATTCGTGACTGACACCGACACCACCACCGGCACCGCCGCGGTCTCCGGGGTCGAGATCGTGCTCGACCGGGTCACCAAGCGCTATCCCGACCAGCCCGATCCGGCGGTCGAGGAGGTCAGCATGACCATCCCGGCCGGGGAGATCGTGGTGCTGGTCGGGCCCTCCGGGTGCGGCAAGACCACCACCATGCGGATGATCAACCGGCTGATCGAGCCGACCTCGGGCACCGTCACCATCGGCGGCCGCGACGCCGCCGCCATCGACGCCGACGAATTGCGCCGTGGCATCGGCTATTCCATCCAGCAGGCCGGGCTGTTCCCGCACCTGACCGTCGCCAGGAACATCGCCACGGTGCCGGGCCTGCTCGGCTGGGACCGCAAGCGCACCCAGGCCCGCGTGGACGAGATGCTCGGCCTCGTCGGCCTCGACCCCGCCGTCTACCGAGGCCGCTATCCGCGCCAGCTCTCCGGCGGGCAGCAGCAGCGCGTCGGGGTGGCCAGGGCGCTGGCGGCCGATCCGCCGGTCCTGCTGATGGACGAGCCGTTCGGCGCCGTCGATCCGATCACCCGTGCGCTGCTCCAGGACGAATTGCTGCGCCTGCAGGGCGAACTCGGCAAGACCATCGTCTTCGTCACCCACGATTTCGGCGAGGCCGTGAAACTCGGCGACCGGATCGCCGTCCTGGGCGAGCGGTCCCGCATCCTCCAGTACGACACCCCGGCGGCGATCCTGGCCGCCCCCGCCGACGACACCGTCGCCGGATTCGTCGGCAACACCGCCACCATCGACCGCCTCGGTCTCGCCGTCCTCGCCGACCTGGACCTGGACCAGGGCATCGCCGTCCCCGAGGACACCGCCCCGGCCGACCTCACCGACCGCCTGCGCACCGCGCGGCAGGACTGGGGCATCGTCCTGTCCGCCGACCGCACCCCGGCCCGCCGGATCGCGGCGGGCGAACTCGCGCACGCGGATTCACTGCGCGACCTCGGCGCCCCGATCCGGACCACACTGCCCACCGACGCGACCCTCCAGGACGCGCTCGCGATCCTGCTCACCGAACGCACGGCCTCGGCCGTGGTCGTCGACAACACCGGCGCGTTCGCGGGCGTGGTCACCGTCGACACGCTGATCAGCCACCTGGCCGCCGCCGGGACCGCCGAGACGGTCCAGGCATGACCGCGAACGCGCCCGCCGCACCCGCCGCGCAGCGGCGCGCCGAATTCCTGCGGCTGCTCGTGCAGCCGGTGATCGTGCTGATCCTCACCGTCGGCGTGCTGGTGTGGGCGTTCCGGCGCGACCTCACGCTCACCCAGCAGGCCAGCATCAGCGCAGGCAACATCGCCGAGGTCACCTGGCAGCACATCCTGATCACCGCGGCGGTGGTGCTCATCGTGGTCGCGGTGGCGGTGCCGCTGGGCACGCTGCTCACCCGGCCCGGCTTCCGCGGGTTCGCGCCGATCGTCGTCGGCATCGCCAATATCGGGGCCTCGGCGCCCGCCATCGGCCTGATCGTGCTGTGCTACCTGGTCACCCGCACCACCGGATTCTGGGTCGGGGTCGCGCCGATCGCGTTCTGCTCGCTGCTGCCGGTGCTGCGCAACACGATCCTGGGCTACCAGGAGGTCGACCCGGCGCTGGTCGACGCCGGTCGCGGACAGGGGATGTCGGCGGCGCAGGTGTTGCGGCGCATCGAGTTCCCGCTCGCGGTGCCCTACATCCTGGCCGGGCTGCGCACCTCGCTGGTGCTGGCCGTCGGCACCGCGACGCTGTCGTTCCTGGTGAGCGCGGGCGGGCTCGGCATCCTCATCGACACCGGCTACAAGCTGCGCGACACCGTCACCCTGACGGTGGGCGCGGTGCTGGCCGTGGCCCTTGCCCTGTTCGTCGACTGGCTGGGCGCACTGGCCGAACAGTTCCTCGGACCGAGGGGGTTGCGGTGAGGATCACCCGATGGCTCGGCGTGGCCGGGGTGCTGCTGCTGGCGAGTTGTGGTCTGCAGTCGGGCGGTTCGGTGCCGCTGCCGGTGGGACCGGGCAGCATCGTGGCCGTGCCCGCGCTCGACGGGGTCGCGGTCACCGTGGGCTCCAAGGACTTCACCGAGGCCAACATCCTCGGCTACCTGATCGAATTCGCGCTCACCGCGGCGGGCGCGAACGTGCGTGACCTGACCAATATCCAGGGCTCCAACAGCCTGCGCGACGCCCAGCTGCACGGTCAGGTCGACATCGCCTACGACTACACCGGCACGGGCTGGATCAACTATCTGGGCAACGAGACACCCGAACCCGACGAGGTGCGCCAGTTCGAACTCGTCCGCGACGCCGACCGCGCCGAGCACGACATGGTGTGGGCCGCGATGGCGCCGATGAACAACACCTACGCCCTGGTCACCAGCAGGCGCACCGCCGAGGAGACCGGGGTGCGCACGCTGTCGGACTACGCGGCCCTGATCGCGAAGAACCCGGCCGCGGCCGGTACCTGCGTGGGCACCGAGTTCAACGTCCGCCAGGACGGCTACCCGGGAATGGCCCGCAAGTACGGCATCGATGTCGGTGCCGTGCCGAAACAGATCGTCCAGGACGCGCTCGTCTACCAGGCGACCGCCGACGCGAAGCAGTGCCGGTTCGGCTCGGTCGCCGCCACCGACGGCCGCATCCCGGCGCTGGATCTGGTGTTGCTCGACGACGACCGCGGCTTCTTCCCGAAGTACAACGCCGCGCTGGTCATGCACGGCCCGTTCGCCGACGCGCACCCCGAAGTCGCGTCGATCATGGCGCCGATCTCCGCGCGGCTGACCAACGCGGTGATCACCGAGCTCAACCGCCAGGTCGATATCGGCGGCCGCGAACCGGCCGACGTCGCCCGCGACTGGATGGTCGCGGAGGGACTGGTCACCGCGGGCTGACCCACCGCGGCGGTTTGCCGAACTGTTACCGGCGTCCGCCCGGGATGTCCGAAACGCGGGACTTCTTCACACCACGCGCTCAGCTTCCCGGGCCATGATGGACGGCGGTGGAGACACCGGCAACCGAAACGCGGAGCGGCGTGGGGGTCCGCTTCCCGACTGGGAGGATGACGCATGACGATCGAATTCCGCAAGGTGACCGTCCTGGGGACGGGGGTGCTCGGATCCCAGATCGCGTTCCAGACCGCCTTCCACGGCTTCGAGGTGACCGCCTACGACATCGACGACAAGGCGATCACCGCGGCGCGCGCCCGATTCGACGAACTCGCCACGGTGTACCAGCAGGACGTCGACGGCGCCGACGCGAGCAACACCACAGCGACCGCCGCGGGTATCGCGCTCACCACCGATCTGGCCGCCGCCGCGAGTGCGGCGGACCTGATCATCGAGGCGGTGCCCGAGGTCCTCGAGATCAAGCGCGACCTCTACGGCAAGCTCGCGACGCTCGCGCCCGAACGCACCGTGTTCGCGACGAACTCCTCGACGCTGCTGCCCAGCGACATCGTCGACGCCACCGGCCGCCCCGACCGGTTCCTGGCGCTGCACTTCGCCAACCACGTCTGGAAGTTCAACACCGCCGAGGTGATGGGCACCGAGCGCACCGATCCGGCGGTGTTCCAGGCCGTGGTCGCGTTCGCCCGGGCCATCGGCATGGTGCCGATCGAATTGCACAAGGAGAAGGCGGGCTACGTCCTCAACTCACTGCTCGTGCCGTTCCTGAACTCGGGCATCGAACTCGCCGCGGGCGGCTACGCCGAACCCGCCGCCGTCGACGAGACCTGGCGCATCGCCACCGGCGCCCCGATGGGCCCGTTCCAGATCCTCGACATCGTCGGCCTGAGCACCCCGTACAACATCCTGGTCAACGGCAACGACGCGCACAAGAAGCTCGCGGCCTGGCTCAAGGAGAACTACATCGACAAGGGCAAGCTCGGCGCCGCCACCGGGGAGGGGTTCTACCGCTACACCGCTTAGTCCCGCTCGACATCGCCGCCAACGGACAGAGGAGTCGGATGTACTACAGCAGTGGTAACTACGAAGCGTTCGCCCGTCCGCGCAAACCCGAAGGGGTGGACCGCAAGTCGGCCTGGTTCGTCGGGGCAGGCCTGGCATCGCTGTCGGGCGCGGCCTTCCTGATCAGGGACGGGCAGCTGCCCGGAGACCGCATCACCGTCCTGGAACGGCTGAAGCTGCCCGGCGGCGCGCTCGACGGCATCAGGGAACCGAAGAAGGGGTTCGTCATCCGCGGTGGGCGCGAGATGGAGAACCACTTCGAATGTCTGTGGGATCTCTACCGTTCGGTGCCCTCGATCGAGATCGACGGCGCCAGCGTGCTCGACGAGTTCTACTGGCTCAACAAGGACGACCCCAACTTCTCGTTGCAGCGCGCCACCGTGAAACGCGGCCAGGACGCGCACACCGACGGCCTGTTCACCCTCACCGATCGCGCGCAGAAGGACATCGTGAAGGTGTTCCTGGCGACCCGCGAGCAGATGGAGAACAAGCGCATCGACGAGGTGTTCGGCGCGGACTTCCTGGCCAGCAATTTCTGGCTGTACTGGCGCACCATGTTCGCGTTCGAGGAATGGCACAGCGCGCTCGAGATGAAGCTGTACCTGCACCGGTTCATCCACCACATCGGCGGCCTGCCGGACTTCTCGGCGCTGAAGTTCACCAAGTACAACCAGTACGAGTCGCTGGTGCTGCCGCTGTACCGCTGGCTGCTCGACCAGGGGGTGGAGTTCCGGTTCGACACCGAGGTCACCGACGTCGACTTCGACATCAGCGGGCCGCGCAAGCAGGCCACCCGGCTGCACTGGGTGTCCGAGGGCGTCGACGGCGGCGTCGACCTGACCGCGGACGACCTGCTGTTCGTCACCATCGGCTCGCTCACCGAGAACTCCGACGAGGGCGATCAGCACACGCCGGCGAAACTCGACGAGGGCCCGGCCCCGGCCTGGGATCTGTGGCGGCGCATCGCGGCCAAGGACCCCGCGTTCGGGCATCCCGACGTCTTCGGCGGCCACATCCCGGAGACCAAATGGGAATCGGCCACGGTCACCACCCTCGACGAACGCATCCCGCGCTACATCCAGAAGATCTGCAAGCGTGACCCGTTCAGCGGCAAGGTGGTCACCGGCGGCATCGTGACGGTGCGGGATTCGTCCTGGCTGATGAGCTGGACGGTGAACCGGCAGCCGCATTTCAAACAGCAGCCCGCCGACCAGATCGTGGTGTGGGTGTACGCGCTTTTCGTCGACAAGCCGGGCGATTTCGTGAAGAAGCCGATGCAGGACTGCACCGGCGCGGAGATCACCCAGGAATGGCTCTACCACCTGGGCGTGCCCGAGGCGGAGATCGCGGAGATGGCCGCCGACGCCGCGACCTGCGTGCCGGTGATGATGCCGTACGTGACGGCGTTCTTCATGCCCCGCCAGGCGGGCGACCGGCCCGACGTGGTGCCAGCGGGCGCGGTGAACTTCGCCTTCATCGGCCAGTTCGCCGAGACGACGCGCGACTGTATCTTCACCACCGAGTACTCGGTGCGCACCGGCATGGAGGCGGCCTACCGGCTGCTCGACATCGAGCGCGGGGTGCCGGAGGTGTTCGCCTCCACCTACGACATCCGGTCGCTGCTGGCCGCCACCAGCCGCCTGCGTGACGGTGCGGAGATGAGCTTGCCCGGACCGGATTTCGTCCGCCGCCGGCTGCTGAAGAAGCTCGACGACACCGAGATCGGGCCGCTGCTGCACGAGTTCGGCCTCCTCGGCGAGGACTAGCGAACACACCGCGGGGCCCGATCCGTCCGGACCGGGCCCCGCGGTGGGTCGTCGACTAGTTCTTGGTGATGTCCACGCCGGGAGCGGCGTCGGTGACGATCGAATCGGTGGCCAGGACCGCACCGCCGCCCTTCTTGCGCCGCGACCGCAGCCGCTTCTCCAGCGTGGTCGCCAGGAAGGTCAGTGCCAGGTTCAGCGAGATCATGATCAGCGCCACGACCATCAGCGCGGGGATGGTGTTCTGCTGCGCGGCACCTTCCTGCTGACCGGCGCGCACCAGTTCCACGTAGGTGATCTGGTAGCCCAGCGCGGTGTCCTTGAGCACCACCACCATCTGCGAGACCAGGGCGGGCAGCATCGCCGTGACCGCCTGCGGCAGCAGGATCAGGCGCATCAGCTGGGTCTTGCGCATGCCCAGCGCCACCGCGGCCTCGGTCTGGCCCTTGGGCAGCGACCGGATGCCCGCGCGCACGATCTCGGCGATGACCGAGGCGTTGTAGATGACCAGCGCGATGACGACCGCGGCCAGCGCCAGATCGTCGGACCGGAAGACCTTGTACTCGCCGAACACGGCGAACAGGAAGATCATCAGGATCAGCACGGGGATCGCCCTGGCCAGCTCGACGATCGCGCCGGCGATCCAGCGGACCCACTTGTGGTCCGACAGCCGCAGGATGCCGAAGATCATGCCGAAGATCAGCGCGAACACGATCGAGATGACCGCCGCGGTCAGCGTGCCCCGCAGACCCGGCAGCAGGTAGGTCTCCCAGACACCCGCTTCCAGGAACGGCTTCCACTTCTCGGCGGTGAACTGGCCCTGCTCGGCGAACGCGTCGTACAGCAGCCAGCCGAAGGCGGCCAGCGCGACGACGACCAGGACCGAGTAGAAGTGATGCCGGACGCGCGCGCGGGGGCCCGGCGCGTCGAACAGGACCGACGCTGCGCTCATCGGGCTACCTCGAATCGCTTGGCCAGCCAGCCGAAGAACAGGCCGGTCGGCAGGGTGAGAATGACGAAGCCGAGGGCGAAGATCGCGCCGATCGCGAGCAGCGCGGCCTCGTTCTCGTTCATCTCGCTCATCAGGAACGCGGCCTCGCCGACGCCGATCACCGAGGCGATGGTCGAGTTCTTCGTCAGGGCGATCAGCACGCTGCCCAGCGGGGCGATGACCGCGCGGAAGGCCTGCGGCAGCACCACCAGGCGCAGGTTCTGCGCGAAGCCGAAGCCGAGCGAGCGGCCCGCCTCGGACTGGCCGAGCGGCACCGTGTTGATGCCCGCGCGCAGCGACTCGCACACGAACGCCGCCGTGTAGACGCTCAGGCCGACGATCGCCCAGCGATAGTTGTTGTCCGCCAGCGAATCACCGGCCAGCTTCCAGCCCAGCGTGGTGTACAGGCCGAGCGAGCAGAAGACGATGATCAGCGTCAGCGGGGTGTTGCGGAAGATCGAGACGTAGACGGAGCCGACCCAGCGCGCGACCGGGATGGGGGACACGCGCATGCCGGCGACGAGGGTGCCGAGGACCAGCGCGCCGATCGCGGAGAAGAACGTCAGCTTGATGGTCACCCAGAAGGCGTCGAGGATTTCGGAGTCGTACCTCGAGATCAGGTCGAACACGGACGCGCGTCCTCCGATCGATGTGGAAGGGTCAGCGGGACTTCACCCGCGATGGCGGCCCGGGAAGTCCCGGGCCGCCATCGCGGAGGTGATCAGTAGCGGTCGACGGT
Source organism: Nocardia sp. NPDC058244 (assembly GCF_042882065.1). Taxonomy (NCBI): domain Bacteria; kingdom Bacillati; phylum Actinomycetota; class Actinomycetes; order Mycobacteriales; family Nocardiaceae; genus Nocardia; species Nocardia sp. NPDC058244. The sequence continues at coordinate 356,624 of NZ_JBHVWX010000006.1, forward strand.
CGGCGGCTGCGGGATCGCGAAACCGGTGCCCGCGAAGGACTTCTCCAGCGCGGCCTTCCACGAACCGTCGGCGATCATGGCCTCGATCGCGTCGTTGATCTTGGTGCGCGCCTCGGACTCGCCCTTCTTGATACCGATGCCGTACTTCTCGGTGGTGAAGGGCTTGTTGACGAGCTTGTAGGAGCCCGGCGACTGCGCGGCGTAGCCGGCGAGGATGACGTTGTCGGTGGTGACCGCGTCCATCGCGCCGCCACGCAGCGCCTCGATGCACAGCGAGTACGTGTCGTAGGTCTGCAGCTGCGCCTGCGGGTACTTGTCCTTGATGTTCTGCGCCGGGGTGGAGCCCTTGACGGAGCAGACCTTCTTGCCCGCGAGCGAGTCGGGGCCGGTGATGTCGGTGTTGTCGGCGCGCACCAGCAGGTCCTGGCCGGCGATGTAGTACGGGCCGGCGAAGTCGACCTTCTCCTTGCGCTTGTCGGTGATCGAGTAGGTCGCGACGACGTAGTCGACCTGACCGTTCTCCAGCAGCGTCTCGCGCTGCGCCGACGGCGACTCCTTGAAGGTGATGTTCTCCGGCTTCACGCCCAGCTTGTCGGCGACGTACTTGGCCACCTCGACGTCGAATCCGCTGTAGGTGCCGTCGGTGTTGCGCAGGCCGAGGCCCGGCTGGTCGAACTTGATGCCGACGGTCAGCTTGCCGTCCTTGGCGTGGTCGAGCACCGACCCCTCGTCACCGCCGCCGCAGCCCGCGGTGAGCGTGGCAGCCAATGCCAGTGCCGCGGCGCCGATTCCGACCCGCATCGCACGATTGATCCTCATCGAGTGTCCTTCTCCTGGTGATGGGTGGATGGTCAGTGACTGAGAATTTTGCCGAGGAAGTCCTTGGCACGGTCCGAGGCGGGCGCGGTGAAGAAGGTCTCGGGCGCGGTGTCCTCGACGATCTCGCCGTCGGCCATGAACAGCACGCGGTCGCCCGCCCGGCGGGCGAAGCCCATCTCGTGGGTCACGACGAGCATCGTCATGCCCTCCTTGGCGAGCGAGACCATCACCTCGAGCACCTCGTTGACCATCTCCGGGTCCAGCGCCGAGGTGGGCTCGTCGAAGAGCATGACCTTCGGGTCCATCGCGAGCGAGCGGGCGATGGCCACGCGCTGCTGCTGACCACCCGAGAGCTGCGCCGGGTACTTCTCGGCCTGGTTGGCGATGCCGACCCGGTCGAGCAGGGCGAGCGCGTTCTTGCGCGCGTCGTCCTTCTTGATGCCGCGGACCTTCAGCGGCGCGAGCATGACGTTCTCGAGGATCGTCTTGTGCGCGAACAGATTGAACGACTGGAACACCATGCCGACCTCGGCGCGCAGCGCGGCCAGCGCCTTGCCTTCGGCGGGCAGGGCGACACCGTCGACGGCGATGTCACCGGAGTCGATCGGTTCGAGCCGGTTGATCGTGCGGCACAGGGTGGACTTGCCCGAGCCCGAGGGGCCCAGGACGATCACGACCTGCCCGCGCGGAACTTCCAGGTTGATGTGGCGCAGAACGTGGAGATCACCGAAGTGTTTGTCCACGTTGCGCATCGAGATCATCGGCGGCGCGCCAGCAGTGGCTGCGGCGTCGGCTTTCCCGGTCGCGGGTGCGGCGTCGTCGGTCATGGTCAGAAACCTTAGGCGTTCTTCGGAGATTTGCCCGGCTTTCCGTGACTCGCCGCAACGGCACGCCGAAACGACACCGGCCGGTAACCTGCCGGTACCACGGGGGACTCCCGGACGCGACGCAGACCACCGCGGGTGCGGCCCGTACCCTGGACGGGTGGATTCGAACGGACAGAACGCGACGGAGCGCGCGCAGACGCAGGCGCGCAGTTACGAGGTCCGCACCTTCGGCTGCCAGATGAACGTACACGACTCCGAACGCTTGTCCGGCCTGCTCGAAGACGCGGGCTATGTGAAGGCGGCGCCCTCGGACACCCCCGACCTGGTGGTGTTCAACACCTGCGCGGTGCGCGAAAACGCCGACAACAAGCTCTACGGCACCCTCGGTCACCTGGCGCCGGTCAAGCAGGGCAGGCCCGGCATGCAGATCGCCGTCGGCGGCTGCCTGGCGCAGAAGGACCGCGAGACCGTCGTGCGCAAGGCGCCCTGGGTCGACGTGGTGTTCGGCACGCACAACATCGGCTCGCTGCCGGTGCTGCTCGAGCGGGCAAGGCACAACGAGGAAGCCCAGGTCGAGATCCTCGAATCGCTCGAGGCGTTCCCCTCGACGCTGCCCGCCAAGCGGGAATCGGCCTATGCGGGCTGGGTGTCGATCTCGGTGGGCTGCAACAACACCTGCACCTTCTGTATCGTGCCCGCGCTGCGCGGCAAGGAGGTCGACCGCCGCCCCGGTGACGTGCTCGCCGAGGTACAGGCCCTGGTCGACCAGGGTGTGCTCGAGGTGACGCTGCTCGGCCAGAACGTCAACTCCTACGGCGTGAACTTCGTCGACCCGGAGCAGCCACGCGATCGCGGGGCCTTCGCCCAGCTCCTGCGCGCGACCGGGCAGATCGAGGGCCTGGAGCGGGTGCGGTTCACCTCCCCGCACCCGGCCGAGTTCACCGACGACGTCATCGAGGCGATGGCGCAGACCCCGACCGTGTGCCCGCAGCTGCACATGCCGCTGCAGTCCGGGTCGGACCGGGTGCTCAAGGCGATGCGCCGCTCCTACCGCAAGGAGCGCTTCCTCGGGATCATCGACAAGGTGCGTGCCGCGATGCCGCACGCCTCGATCACCACCGACATCATCGTCGGCTTCCCGGGTGAGACCGAAGAGGACTTCCAAGAGACCCTGGACGTGGTGCGCCGGGCGCGGTTCACCAGCGCCTACACCTTCCAGTACTCCAAGCGGCCGGGGACACCCGCCGCCGAGCTGCCCGACCAGCTGCCCAAGGCCGTCGTGCAGGAGCGTTACGACCGGCTGATCGCGCTGCAGGAGCAGGTCTCCCTCGAGGCCAACCAGGCACTGATCGGCACCGAGGTGGAGCTGCTCGTCGCCGACGGCGCGGGCAAGAAGAACGCCGCCACCGCCCGGATGAGCGGCCGCGCGCGCGACGGCAGGCTGGTGCACTTCCGGCCCGGCGCCGACGCCGGGATCCGGCCGGGCGACCTCGTCGTCGTCGACATCACCGAGGCCGCGCCGCACCACCTGATCGCCGACGGCGTGGTGAAGTCGCACCGGCGCACCAGGGCGGGCGACGCGCACGAGCGCGGCGTGACGCCGAAGACCGAACCGATCGGCGTCGGCCTCGGGCTGCCGCGGATCGGCGCGCCCGCGGTCGAGCCGGTCAGCAGTGGCTGCTCGACCGGCTGCTCGTGACCGCGACGCCGGAGGAACCCGAATCTACTACCGGACGTAGTGGGTCGGGTGCCGGTGGCGCGGACGGGGATGGCACAGTAGAGCCCGGCGCACACGAGACCAGCAACGAGCAGCCTGCGGACAGGAGCGATGACGCGGTGAACCGGGTGGACGACAAGGAATTCGAACAGTTCCGCGGCGAACTCGACGCGGTGGAACGCCGCATCGCCGGCGAGATCGATCCCGGCGCGCGGGCGCTGGTCGTGGCGGGCGCGGTCTTCGCGCTGCTGATCTCGCTGGTGCTGCCGACGGCGGGCACCGCGCGCGGCTTCGACGTGCTGCTGAACACCGAGGCCGCGGGCGTCGAGCATATCGGCCTGCCCTCCCGGATCTTCGTCTGGCTGGTCATCGTCTTCGGCGTCGGCTTCTCGCTGCTCGCGCTGACCACTCGCCGCTGGGTGCTGGCCTGGCTGGCCTGCGCCGGTTCGGCGGTCGCCAGCGTGTTCGGCGTACTGTCGATCTGGCACCGGCAGACCCCGGGCCTGGGCAACTACGAGGGCGCGGGCCCCGGCATCGGCCTGATCCTGGGCACGATCGCGATCATGGTGCTCACCTTCCACTGGATCCGCGTCGTCTGGAGCCGGACCGCCGTGCAGCTCGCCGCCGAGGAACAGCGCCGTAACGCCGCGCGCGAGGCGGAGGAACGCGACCGCAAGCGCCTGACCGGCGAAGAGTAGTCCCCGAACGAAGAAACCCCCGACCGGACCGGTCGGGGGTTTCTTGCTGTCTCAGCGGTTGCTGACCGCGCCTTCGGCGGCCTCGGCCCATTCCCGCCACTGCTTGGCCTGCTCGAGCGCCTTTTCCGCGTCGCGCTTCTTGCCCGCCGCGGTGGCCTTGGCGGCCTGCTCCTCGAACTGGGCGACCCGCTCGCGGAACTGCGCGGCGCGCGCCACGGCCTCCGGATCGGTGCGGCGCCACTGCTGGTCGGCGGCGTCGCGCACGCGCTTCTCGATCGCGCGCAGCTTGCCTTCCAGCTCCTGCATGCGCTCGCGCGGCACCTTGCCGATGGCGTCCCACTTGTCCTGCAGTTCGCGCAGCGCGTTGCGGGCGCCGTCGAGCCCGGTGGCCGGGTCGATGTGCTCGTAGGCGCGCAGCAGCTCCTGCTTGGCGGTGGCGTTGTGCTCGAACTCGGCGTCACGCTCGGAGACCGCCGCGTTGCGGGCGGCGAAGAACACGTCCTGGGCGCTCTTGAACCGCCGCCACAGCGCCTCGTCGGCCTCGCGTGGTGCGCGGCCCGCCGCCTTCCACTCGGTGAGCAGATCGCGGAACACCGCGGCCGTGCCGGTCCAGTCGGTGGAGCCGGACAGCTCCTCGGCGCGCACGCACAGCTCTTCCTTGCGCGTCTTGGCCGAGGCGCGCTCGCGGTCGAGCTCGGCGAAGTGCGCGCCGCGGCGGCGGTTGAACGCCTCGCGGGCCTTGGAATAGCGCTTCCACAGGGCGTCGTCGACCTTGCGGTCGACCCCGCGGATGGACTTCCACTCGTCGAGGATCTCGCGCAGCCGATCGCCCGCGTGCTTCCACTGGGTGGACTCGGCGGCGATCTGCTCGGCCTCGGCGGCGAGGGCTTCCTTGCGCTCGGTGTGCTCGTGCCGGGCGCGCTCCTTCTCCTCCTTGGCGTGCGCGGCGGCTTCCTCGGAGTGCTCGGCGATCGCCTGCAGGCGATCGGCCAGACCGTCGATGTCGCCGATGACGGCCGCGGTCGGCAGCGACTCGGCGATCGTCAGCGCGGCGGCCTTGGTCTTGCGGGCGTCGGCGCCCGCGGCCAGCCTGGCCTCGAGCAGCGCGACCTCGGTGGCCAGGTCGTCGAAGCGGCGGCCGAAGTGCTCGAGCCCCTCGGCGGCGTCGCCCGCCTGCCAGGACCCGATGATCCGCTCGCCGTCGGCGGTCTTGACCCACGCGGTGCCGTCCTCGTCGACGCGGCCCCACTTGCTGGGGTCGGTCACCGTCGGCACGACCACCGCGTGCGGATGCGGTTGATCGGGGCCCGGCGCCGGTTTCACGGCGTGGGGCTTCGGCGGACGCGGAGACTTTCCGCCGGGCTTGGGGGTACCGGACGGTCGCGGGCCCGGACCGGGGGTGGGCTTCGCGGTTCCGTTGCTGTCGGTCATTGCTCTCCGTCCCTGCCGCGCGTCACGGCTGCCTGGTTACGCCCTAGCACATCCCATTGAACCCGGTCGGAGCCGAGGAAACCATCGATCCGAGCGATCGGATGCCGGATTTCCTGGGATTTCGTCCCGGACGACGTGGGTAGTCGCACCTGAAAACACTAGCAATCTCGGTGGGCATCACCGCGCCGGACACTCGCAGACGCCTCCCTCGTCGCGGTGCGGCGGGTGCGGCCCCCCACCCGCGCTCCGGCTACGGTTACCCGGTGTTCTCGATAGCGGCCCTGGTCCCGTCGCCGCCGATGCTGGTGCCCGAACTGTGTGGGCGCCCGGTGGCGGCCGACAGCGATCCCGACGACCCGACCGCGGTGCTGCGCGCCGCCGCCCTCGCCGCCGCGGCCGCGCTCGCCGCGGCGGCCGACCGCTGGACGGTCCTCGGCGTCGGCGCGCACGACCAGAACTTCGCGGCCACGACCAGAGGGACGTTTCGTGGTTTCGGCGCCGACGTCGTCGTCGGGCTCGGCCCGGCCGGCCCGGATCCGGTCCCAGCAGACCCCCAGCTTCCGCTGCCGGTGCTGGTCGCCGGATGGTTGCGCGAGCGGGTCGCGCCCGGGACCTCGGTGACGGCGCGGCTGCTCGCCGCCGACACCGCGCCGGCGGACTGCGTCCGCGCTGGCGCGGCGCTGCGGGCCGCACTCGACGCCGATCCCGCCCCGCACGCAGTGCTCGTCGTCGCCGACGGCGCGGCGACGCTGACGGTCGGGGCGCCCGGCTATCTGGACGAGCGTGCGGCACCGGTCCAGGACGCGCTCGACGCCGCGCTGCGCGACGGCTCGCGCAGCGGTCTGGCCACGCTCGACCCCGCGCTGTGCGCGCAGCTGCTGCTCGACGGGCGAGCCGCCTACCAGGTACTCGGCGGTCTGTTCGCCGCCGATCCGGCCGATCCCAGGGTGCGTACCCTCTATCAGGGCGCACCCTATGGTGTCGGCTACGACGTGAGCGTGTGGGAACCCGGTGGGCAGGAAGGTAGCGGCGAGTGACGAGCAGGCCGGGGCGCCCCATCGCGGTCGTCGGCCCCACCGCCACCGGCAAGTCCGATCTGGCGCTCGACCTGGCCGAACGGCTCGACGGCGAGATCGTCAACATCGACGCGATGCAGCTCTACCGCGGCATGGACGTCGGCACCGCGAAACTGCCGCCGGACCAGCGCCGGGGCATCCCGCATCATCTGCTCGACGTCCTCGACGTCACCGAGACCGCGACGGTCGCCGCCTACCAGAGCGCCGCGAGCGCCGTCGTCGCGGACATCACGGCGCGCGGGCGCACCCCGGTCATCGTCGGGGGCTCGATGATGTACGTGCAGGCGCTGCTGGACCAGTGGGATTTCCCGGCCACCGACCCGGCGGTCCGCGCCCGCTGGGAGACGCTGCTGGCCGAGGGCGGTGTGGTGGCCGTGCACGCCGCGTTGCGCGCGGCCGATCCGGTCGCGGCCGCCACCATCCTGCCCACCGACGGCAGGCGGATGGTGCGCGCGCTCGAGGTCGTCGAGCTGACGGGGCAGCCGTTCGCCGCGTCGGCGCCGACCATCGGCACGCCGCGCTGGGACACCGTCATCCTCGGCGTCGACCGGGAGACCGCCGCGCTGGACGCCCGCATCGAGGCCCGCACGGCCCTCATGTTCGACACCGGTCTGGTCGAGGAGGTGCGTGGGCTGCTCGAGGTCGGCCTGCGTGAAGGCCAGACCGCCCGTCGCGCGATCGGCTACGCCCAGGTGCTGGCCCATCTCGACGGTGAGTACGACCTCGCCCACGCCCGCGAGCGCACCCTGATCGGCACCCGCCGGTACGTGCGCAGGCAGCGGTCGTGGTTCCGCCGCGATCCCCGGGTGGCCTGGGTCGACGGCGCCGATCCCGAGCTCGCCGCGACCGCGCTGGCCCTGCTCTCCACGCACCGAACAGACCCGACAGGACGGACAGCGCAGTGACGCGACGAGTGAGTACCCGCAACGCCTCGGTGCAGGTGTGGCAGGCCTATCTCAACAACCGGACGAAACGTCATCGTGACGGCCGGTTCCTCGTGCAGGGCGTGCGACCGATCACCCAGGCGCTGGCCAACGACTGGCCGCTGGAGACCCTGCTCTACCGGCTGGGCACCCCCGAACTGTCCAGCTGGGCGCGCGAGGTGCTCGACACCGCCGATGTGCCACAGGTCGGGCTGGTGCCCGAGCTGATGGCCGAGCTGGGGGAGAAGGCGGCGAGCGTGCCGGAGATCGTCGCGGTCGCGGTGTCGCGTCAGCCGGACCTGGCCGACTACGCGCCGGGCGAACCGGGCGAGGACGCGCCGGTCGTGGTCGTGTTCGATCGCCCGAACTCGCCGGGCAACCTGGGCACGCTGATCCGCTCGGCGGACGCCTTCGGCGCGTCGGGCGTGATCGTCACCGGCCACGGCGCCGACCAGTTCGACCCGCAGGCCGTGCGCGCCTCCACCGGCTCGCTGTTCGCGGTCCCGGTGCTGCGCGCGGCCGGGCCCGCCCAGGTGCTCGAGTTCCGCGACCGCCAGGTGGCTCGCGGCATCCCCACCCGCATCGTCGGCACCGACGAGGACGCGCCGAGCACCATCTACGACTACGACTTCACCGAGGCCACGATCCTGGTGGTCGGCAACGAGACCACCGGGATGAGCTCGGCCTGGGCCGAGGCCTGCGACGACCTGGTGACCATCCCGATGGGCGGCACCGCCAGCTCGCTGGGCGCGCCGTCGGCGGGCGCGATCAGCCTGTACGAGATCGCCCGCCAGCGGCGCACCTTCGCCCGGTAACGCGGCACCCGGCGGCACAGGGGAGAATGACGACGTGTCCGACATCGAATTCAGCAAAGGCCACGGCACCCAGAACGATTTCGTGGTGCTGCCCGACCCGCAGGTCCGGCTCGACCTGACCGTCGACCGGATCGCCGCGCTGTGCGATCGGCAGCGCGGTCTCGGCGCCGACGGCGTGCTGCGGGTCGCGACGGCGGGCGCGCTGGTCGAGGCGGGTGTCCTCGCCGCCCTGCCCGCGGGTGTCGCCGCCGCCGACTGGTTCATGGACTACCGCAACGCCGACGGCTCGATCGCCGAGATGTGCGGCAACGGCGTGCGGGTGTTCGCGCACTACCTCGCCGCGTCCGGGCTGGAATCGCGCACCGAGTTCGTGGTCGGCAGCCGCGCGGGCGCCCGGCCGGTCGTGGTGCACGCGGCCGGACCGGTCGACGGTGAGGTCACCGTCGACATGGGCGTCGTCCGGGAACTCGGGCCGTCCACCGCCACCCTGGGCGGCTGGGCGCTGTCGGGTATCGGCATCGATGTCGGCAATCCGCACCTGGCCTGCGTCGACGTGGGACTCACCGCCGACGCGCTGGCCAAGCTGGATCTGGCCGTCTCGCCCGGCTTCGATCCCGACCTGTTCCCGCACGGGGTCAACGTCGAGATCCTCACCGCCCTCGGCCCCGACAACGCGGTCGACATGCGCGTCTACGAACGTGGCGTCGGCGAGACCCGGTCCTGCGGAACGGGAACCGTGGCCGCCGCGGCCGCCGCGCTGACCGCCGCCGGCGTCTCGGTGGGCACCGGATCCGGCGAGGTGACCGTGCGGGTCCCCGGCGGCCAGGTCCGGGTCACGGTCGATCGGGGCCGGGCCTGGTTGCGCGGTCCGTCGGTGCTGCTGGCCACCGGCACGCTGTCGCGGGACTGGTGGGACGCGCTGGAGCGCCGATAACCGGATGCACGGTGTCACCGTGACGTGGCAGCATAGAGGGCGTATGACGAAACCAGAAACCCCCACAGACCCCCACTCGACCGAGCACACCGCCGCGGCCGAGCCCGACGTGGCCGCCGATCGCGGCGACGTCGACGACGCGCTGGCCCGCCACGCGGCCCGCATGCGGCAGCCCGGCTGGTCCCCCGAACCCACCGTCGGCGAGATGCAGCTCGACGAGCGCTCCTCGCTGCGCCGTGTCGCCGGACTGTCCACCGAACTCACCGACATCACCGAGGTCGAATACCGGCAGCTGCGCCTGGAACGGGTCGTGCTGGTCGGGGTGTGGACCACCGGCAGCTCCGCGCAGGCCGAGGCGAGCATGGTCGAGCTGGCCGCGCTGGCCGAGACCGCGGGCTCGGAGGTCCTCGAAGGCCTGATCCAGCGCCGCGACAAGCCCGACCCGGCCACCTACATCGGTTCCGGCAAGGCCGAGGAACTGCGCACCGTGGTCCTCGAGACCGGCGCCGACACCGTGATCTGCGACGGTGAACTCACCCCGGCGCAGCTGACCGCGCTGGAGAAGGTCGTCAAGGTGAAGGTCATCGACCGCACCGCGCTGATCCTCGACATCTTCGCCCAGCACGCCACCTCCCGCGAGGGCAAGGCCCAGGTCGCGCTGGCGCAGATGGAGTACATGCTGCCCCGCCTGCGCGGCTGGGGTGAGTCGATGTCCCGCCAGGCCGGTGGCCGCGCGGGCAGCAACGGCGGTGTCGGTCTGCGTGGTCCCGGTGAGACCAAGATCGAAACCGACCGTCGCCGCATCCGCGAGCGGATGGCCAAGCTGCGCCGGGAGATCCGCGAGATGAAGACCGCGCGCGACACCATGCGCGCGCGCCGCGCCGGCAGCGGCGTCCCCGCGATCGCGATCGTCGGCTACACCAACGCGGGCAAGTCGAGCCTGATGAACGCGCTCACCGGCGCGGGCCTGCTGGTGCAGGACGCGCTGTTCGCCACCCTCGATCCGACCACCCGGCGGGCCGCGCTCGACGACGGCCGCGAGATGGTGTTCACCGACACCGTCGGCTTCGTCCGGCACCTGCCCACCCAGCTGGTCGAGGCGTTCCGCTCGACGCTGGAGGAGGTCACCGGCGCCGATCTGCTGCTGCACGTCGTCGACGGGTCCGATCCGCTGCCGCTCGAGCAGATCAAGGCGGTCCGCGAGGTGATCACCGACGTGATCAAGGAGCAGGGCACCGCCGCGCCGCCGGAACTGCTGGTGGTCAACAAGATCGACGCGGCCGACCCGAACGAGCTCACCCGGCTGCGCGGGCTGCTGCCCGACGCGGCCTTCGTCTCGGCGCAGACCGGTGCCGGGGTGGAGGAGCTGCGCGAGCGGCTCTCGGAGGTGCTCGGCGGGCTCGATGTCGACATCAGCGTGCTGCTGCCCTACAGCCGCGGCGATCTGCTGGCGCGCATCCACGCCGACGGCCGGATCATCACCTCCGAGCACGAGGAAGGCGGCACCAGGGTCCGCGCGCGGGTACCGCACGCGCTGGCCGCCGCCCTGTCGGAATACGCGCATTCGGGCCCGGCGGAGGCCGTGCCGAACTGATCCGACCAGCGGGGTTTGCCGCGAGTTAGCGGTCAACGCCGATGCGACACAGCCATTTTCGGGCGCTATGGTCGATTGTCGACAGCAGGAGGGTGTTATGTCGAATGACCAGCGGGGTCCAGGAATGGTGAACGAGAACAGGGCGGGATCGGTCGAGCAGGGCGACCGGATCCTCTCCGACAACGCGCCGTTGAATCCGACGCCGAGCGAGTGGGAGATCCGCGCGTTCGAGGCGGTGTTCGCGCCGGTGCGGGCGTGGGCGAGTCCGCGGTTCTACGGTCTGGAGAACATCCCGGCCGAGGGGCCGGTGTTGATCGTGGCCAACCACAATCTGCTCGGCGGGATCGACGCGCCGTTGCTGATGCCGGAGATTCTGCGGCAGCGCGGACGTTTGGTGCGCGGCCTGGCCGAGCACGTGCTGATGGTGCCCGGCGTGCGGGAGATCCTGCATCGCTTCGGCGCGGTGCGCGGCACCCGCAACAACTGCCTGGCGCTGCTGGAGCGGGGCGAGGCCGTGGTCGTGTTCCCCGGTGGCGGCCGGGAGGCGATCCGACGCAAGGGTGAGAAGTACGTGCTCAAGTGGGAGGGTCGGACCGGCTTCGCGCGGATGGCGATCCAGGCGGGGGTGCCGATCGTGCCGCTGGCGATGATCGGTGTCGACGACGCGTTCGACATCGTCTTCGACGGCCAGCACCCGGTGATGCGCCCGCTGCGCTGGACCTGCAGCCTGCTCGGTATCAACCCCGAGCTGAATCCGCCGATGGTCAAGGGCATCGGCCCGACGCCGCTGCCCCGCCCGGAACGGTTCTACTTCTCGGCGGGCGCGCCGATCGACCCGGCGCCCTGGCTCGAGGCCGACGACCTCGACGCCGCGGCCATCGATCTGCGCGATGTCGTGCGCAAGGGGCTCGAGGAAGAACTCCAGTTCCTGTTCAACGAACGCGAGCGCGACTCCGGCCGCACCCTGATCGGTCGCCTGCGCGGCGCCCTGCCCTTCTGACCTTCGCCGGCCGGCGCCGTGGAATGCCCGCGGCGCCGCCCGCGTTAACCGCTATGCGGACCATAGTCCGGATGACGGAAGGTGACGACGATGGCGACGGCGCAGGTACAGGTGGTCCCGGGCGCGGAACGTGCGCACTGGTGGAACGCCTGGCTCGACTCCCGGCAGTCCTTCCCGGCGACGGGCAACTTCGTCCTCGAGGACAACGCGCACGGGCTGCTGCTGGTGCACAACGAGGACATCGTCGGCCCCGGTGAGGGCTTCGACACCCATCAGCACCGCGACACCGAGATTCTCACCTGGGTCCTGGAGGGCACCGTGGTGCACCAGGACTCGGCCGGGCATTCCGGGGTGATCCATCCGGGCCTGGCCCAGCGGATGAGCGCGGGCACCGGCATCCGGCACTCCGAACGCAACGGCGCGGGCTACCGGGAACGCGAGCGCCTGCACGTCGTGCAGATGTGGATCCCGCCGGACACTCCCGGCGTCGGGCCGAGCTACCAGGAACTCGACATCGAGGACGCGCTGCGCCGCAACGCCCTGCTGCCCGTCGCCTCCGGCATGTCGCGCCACCGTGCCGACGCCGCGATCGGCATCGGCAACCGGCACGCCACGTTCCATGTGGCGCGGCTGGACCCGGGACACTCGATCACCGTGCCCGACGCGCCCTACGGGCACGTCTTCGTCGCCCGCGGTTCCGTCGACTTCGAGGACCACGGCGCGCTGGCGCAGGGCGACGCCGTGCGCCTGACCGCCACCGGCGGCCACCGCGTCACCGCGCTGACCGCCGCCGAACTGCTGATCTGGGAGATGGACGCGGCCGTGCGCGACTGAGCGCGCGCAGGGCCCCGGCTCAGATCTTGCGGATGACGGTGACGACCTTGCCGAGAATTTGCGCGTCGTTGCCCGGAATCGGTTCGAAATGCGGGTTGTGCGGCATCAGCCACACGTCCTTGCCGGTGCGCTTGAACGTCTTCACCGTCGCCTCGCCGTCGATCATGGCGGCGACGATGTCGCCACCCTCGGCGACGTTCTGCTGCCGGACCACGACCCAGTCGCCGTCGCAGATGGCCGCGTCGACCATGGACTGGCCGACGACCTTGAGCAGGAACAGTGAGCCGTCGCCGACCAGCTCGCGGGGGAGCGGAAAGACGTCCTCCACGGCCTGCTCGGCCAGGATCGGCCCACCGGCGGCGATCCGGCCGAGCACCGGAACGAAGGTCGGCGTCGGCCTGCTCGCGTCGACCTCGTCGGGCGCGTCGACGGGCAGCGTCGTCACCGAGCGGACCGCCTCGTCCAGGCCGCGGACATTCACCGCGCGCGGACGATTCGGGTCGCGGCGCAGATACCCCTTGCGCTCGAGCGCGCGCAGCTGGTGTGCCACCGAGGAGGTGGAGGTGAGCCCGACCGCGTCGCCGATCTCGCGGATGCTGGGCGGATAGCCGCGCTCGGTCACCGAGGTGCGGATGACGTCGAGGACCGTGCGCTGACGCACGGTGAGATCCGCGCCGGATCCCGATGTGACGGTGCCGGTAGCGCTTTCGTCACCCGTGTCGTCTGTGTGGGTCACCGTGTCCCGCCCTTCCGCTGGTCGATTTCGCCTTTCCGACGTTAGTCGTGCCACGCCGAAGTATCAAACATCTGTTCGAGCATGTCGGGCGTTTCGTGCTGACATCGCCTCGGCGGCGTGGTAGAAATCGAACATCAGTTCGTCGCACAGGTGTTCGAACAATGTGTGACACAGCGGCTTCACCAGCACTTCCTTCAGCAGCGGAGCACACCACCCCGGAGGTTCTTCCGATGAGCACAGCGACCAGCGCCCTGCGTTCCTACGACCATGCCGCCTACCCCGAGCCGATCGTCCGGCGTCGCCGCGACGCCCGTGTGCGACGGCCGTTCTCGCTCGTGCGCGGCGTCGGCGCCGGCTCGCTGGTCCGCCGCCCCGCGCCGGTGCCGCCGCCGCTGGTGGCGAGTCCCGAGATCTCGCGCGGGCCCGCCGCAGAGGTGTTCGCCGCGTACGGGACCGACGGTCTGGCCGCCGCCCGTGACGTGCTCGTCGCGGCATCGGCGCGGCCGGTCGACGCCGAGCTCGATCGCGCCTTCGCCACGGTGCCGCAGACGGAGGCGCCGCGCCGCACGCGCGAGCCCGCCCGGACCGAGCAGGGACCGCGGCAAGCGGGCCGTCGCACCGACGCGGCGCTGTACGACCGCGTGTCCGGCGCTCGGCGGGCCAGGGGAGTGCATCCGGTGCGCCGGGTCGAACAGGCCCAGATCGGTTTCGCCGCACTGGCGGTGGCGGCCCTGGTGACGGCGATCGTCGTCGTGGCCTTCCTCGGTCTGGCGCACCTGCGTGCCGGGAGCTTCGGTGATCGGTTCGAGCCGGCGAATCCCGGGATTTCGCAGTCGGTGGACGCCGGGACGGGCGGACTGTCCGGGACAGTCAACTAGGGTGAAAAGACCTGGACAGAAAGGGTTTTCGGATCGTCCGGGCGGTTCGGAAGATCAACGGCGTCACCGAAAAGCGTCCCAGAACTAGAACGCGTTGCTACCGTGACGGGCATCCCGAACCGAGGCGGGTAGGGGCCTCGGCGTTACCGGTTGCGAGGTCATATGCGCCGCTCTTCGATCGTTGTGCTGCTCTGTCTGCTCCTCGGCGCGGTAGCGGCGCCACCGGCCGACGCGGCTCCCGCGTACACCGGCTATCTCGATCTCCCCGCGCTCAACGCCGACGGCGAGTTCGGCGGCGGTCTGCACCCGGCGCTGCCACTGACTGAGTCACCGCTGCGGGAAGCCCTGACCGAGGCGCGCGCCGACGGTATCGCGCCCGCGCGCTACGCGACCCTGCTGCACCAATATTGGCTCGTGGTCGCCACCGGCAACGCGGCCATCGATCTGGCCGCCTGGGAGCCCGCGCGCGGCGTCGCCGCCAATTCGGCCACCTTCAGCCAGGTGTACGTCAACTACTTCCGCATCGCCGCGGCCCGGCCCGACTTCTACTGGGCGGGCCTGGCGGGGATCGCGGGCGGTTCCTTCGCCTCCGGCTTCTTCGACGTCGGTGACATCGGCGCGGTGCTCTCGGTCGGCGGGATCCACGAACTCGGGACCGCCGTCGCCGAGCTGCTGCGGGCCACCCCGCCCGAACTCGTCGCCGAGGTGCCCGCCGACATCACCGGGCTGGCGCTGCACGGCCCGCGCCTGACCGCCGCCGACCTCGCCTGGTACCAGACCCGGCTGATGATCATGCAGAAGCACATCTTCACCGACCTGGTCCCGCAGCACGAGGTCTACCTGGCCGAGGGGATGGCGGGCATCGAGGAACTGTTCGCCGCGGGCGTGATCGACGACAGCATGCGCACGGCCTGGGCGGGCATCGACGGCGGCACCGCGGCGGGCCGCGCGGACTCGCTGGTCCGGATGACCGACCGCGAACAGAACCACATCGTCGCCGACCAGTGGGACGTCACCGCGGCCGGTCGCGACGGTATGGGCCGGGTCCTCACCTACGTCACCACGGTGGCGGGCAAGCCCGCCGTGCCCGGCGTGCGCGCACCCGGCGTCTACGCGCCGGCGACGGTGCGCGCCGGCGGACTCGGCTTGCGGATGCCGCTGCCCGACTTCAACTGGGCCGACCGCGACGCGCGCTGGGCCTACATCACCGCGGACCTGGTGCCGCGCCATCTCGACCTCACCGCCGACCCGGTGCACGCGGTGTCGGTCTTCGCCGAACCCTTCCCCGCCAAGCTCACCCGGGGCCGGATGTTCGCCCGGTTGCCCGAGCTGATCGCGGACCTGACCACGCAGTGGCAGGTGGTGCAGTAGTGACAGGTATTCTGTCAAGTGCCATGGAGTGCGCCTCGACGAAGGAACCCTCGGATGCATTGCCCGTATTGCCGACACCCTGACTCGCGAGTCGTCGACTCGCGTGAAGTCGAGGAGGGTACGGCGATCCGCCGCAGGCGGTCGTGTCCGTCCTGCGGTCGCCGGTTCACCACCGTCGAGACCGCGATCCTGTCGGTGGTCAAGCGCAGTGGTGTCACCGAACCGTTCAGCCGCGAGAAGGTGATCGTCGGTGTCCGGCGCGCCTGCCAGGGCCGCGAGGTCGACGACGACGCGCTCAACCTGCTGGCCCAGCAGGTCGAGGACGCGGTGCGCGCCAAGGGCTCTCCCGAGGTGCCCAGCCACGAGGTGGGCCTGGCCATCCTCGGTCCGCTGCGCGATCTCGACGAGGTGGCCTACCTGCGTTTCGCCTCGGTGTACCGATCCTTCACCAGCGCAGCCGATTTCGAGCGCGAGATCACCGAGATGCGCAAGGCGCGCGCGGCGGCCGTCGCGGCGCCGACCGACTGACCCGCCGGTCGGTCAGCGCCGGATCGCGCCGATCGCCTTCTCGATCCGCTTGGCCGACACCGGATACGGCGTGCCGAGCTTCTGCGCGAACAGGCTCACCCGCAGTTCCTCGATCATCCACCAGATCTCGGTGACGTCGCGGGCGTTGCGGCGGCCCTCGGGCAGGCCGCGGACCAGCTTGTCGTAGGCCGCCAGCATCCGGTCGACCTCGACCATGCCCTGGCGATCGCGCACGGCCGAGCCGGGCAGCGATTCCAGCCGCTGGGCCGCGGCGAGCAGGTAGCGGGGGAGTTCGCGCAGCCTGGCCCGCCCCCACTCGGCGACGAAACCGGGGAACAACAAGTCATCGAGCTGCTGGCGGACGTCGTCGGCGATATCGGTCTCGGTGGTGTCGGCCAGTGCCGCGCGGGCCCGGTGCGCGGCCGACAGTACCGGCGCCACGGCCCGGATCAGCCCGGTGACGGCGCCGGCCAGCTGGGGCCGGACGGTGGCGACCAGCGCGTCGAACTCCGCGGGGGTCCGGACCGGTCCACCCGCGGCGGCGATGAGTTCGTCGGCGGCGGCCACCCGGCAGTCCTCGACCAGCTTGTCCAGCGACCCGTCGGGGTTCTGGCTCAAGGCCAGCCGGTCGGCGGCGGGCAGCCCGGCGGTGACGGCGCGGGTGGAGGTCGGGATCGCGGCGAGCAGCAGGGTGCGCACGCCGGCGCGCATGGCGGCGGCCTGCTCGGCGGGCGAGCTGAGCACCCGCACAGCCACCCCCTCGCCCTCGGGTACCAGCGCCGGATACCCGGTGACGGTCTGCCCGGCCACCTCGCGGCGCACGGTCGACGCGACCGAACCCAGCGACTCGGAGGTCCACACGGTGGCGGGCGCCCGCTCCGCGCCCGCCGTGGCCCGTGCCACCGAGGCCGACACCTGGGCGGCCAGCTGGGTTTTCAGCTGGGCGAGATTCTTGGACTTGGCGAGCACGGTGCCCCGGCCGTCGACCGCGGCGAAGGTCATCCGCAGGTGATCGGGGAGCGTGCCGGGTGCGAGATCGTCGGCGGTGATGGTGACCGAACCCAGCCGGGAGAGCTCCCTGGCCAGCCCGGTGCGCAGCGGCTCGGCGCGGGGGACCAGCTCGCGCAACGCGGCCGCCGCGAAGTCGGGAGCGGGAACGACCTGGCGGCGCAGCGTCTTCGGCAGGGTCTTGATGAACGCGGCGGCCAGTTCCTCCCGCATGCCGGGGACCAGCCAGTCGAAGCCGACGGCCCGCACGTGCGCGAGCTGCTCGACCGGGATACGCACCGTCACCCCGTCGTCGTCCTGGCCGGGCTCGAACTGGTAGGTCAGCGGGAAGCTGAGCTCGCCCTGGCGCCAGGCGTCGGGGAAATCGGTCGGATCGAGCGCGGCGGCACCGGCGTTGACGACGGTGTCGGTCGAGAAGTCCAGCAGGGCGGGATCGGTGCGTTCGGCCTTGCGCCACCAGCTGTCGAAATGCCGCACCGAGACGACGTCGGCGGGGACGCGCTGGTCGTAGAACTCGAAGAGCACCTCGTCGTCGACGAGGATGTCGCGGCGCCGGGCCCGATGCTCGAGGTCGGCCACATCGTCGATCAGCGCGCGGTTGCGGGCGAAGAATCCGTGTCGGGTCTGCCATTCGCCCTGCACCAGGGCGTGCCGCAGGAACAGCTCGCGCGACAGTTCCGGATCGATCCGCCCGTAGTCCACGGGACGGCCGGTGACCAGCGGAACGCCGTAGAGCGTGGCCCGCTCGTAGGCCCGCGCCGCGCCCCGCTTCGACGACCAATGTGGTTCGGAGTAGGTGCGTTTCACCAGATCGCCCGCGAGCCGCTCGGCCCATTCGGGTTCCACCTTCGCCGCGATCCGGCCCCACAGCCGCGAGGTCTCCACCAGTTCGGCCGCCATCACCCAGCGCGGCGGCTTCTTGGCCAGCGAGGACCCGGGGAAGATCATGAATTTGGCGTTGCGCGCGCCGAGGAACTCCCGCGACTCCGCCTCGCGCACCCCGATATGCGAGAGCATGCCCGCCAGCAGGGATTGATGGATCTGGGCGCTCGGCCACGGCATGGCCTCGTCGGCGGCCGAATCCGCTGATCCGCGAGCGTCTTTCGCCGCCGTGGTGTCCGTCGCCGATCCCCGCTCCGGCCGCGCCCCGCGCCCGCGTCGGGACGAGCCGCGCTGTCGCGCCGACGACCGGTCGCCCGCGTCGGCGGTCGACAGCGGTTGCTCGCGGTCGGTAGCGCGTCCGCCGCCGCGCCGCCCGCGCTGCGGGGCCGCACCGTCCTCGGTGGCCGCGTCGGCGTTCTCCCGGGGGGCGTTCCCCGCGTTCCAGCCGAGCCCACGGGTGATCGTGCGCAGCTGACCGTGCAGGTCCTGCCACTCCCTGATCCGCAGGTAGTGCAGGAACTCCTCGCGGCACATCCGGCGGAACTGGTTGGACGACAGCGACTTGCGCTGTTCGGTCAGGTAGTCCCACAGCCGCAGGTAGGCCAGGAAATCCGACCCTTCGACGGTGAACCGCGCGTGCCGGGTGTCGGCGGCCTGCTGATGCTCCACCGGCCGTTCGCGCACGTCCTGGATGGACAGCGCCGCCACGATCACCAGCACCTCGTCCAGGCACCCGTTGCGGTGCGCTTCGACGAGCATGCGCGCCATCCTGGGGTCGACCGGCAGCTGCGACATCTCCCGGCCGATCGGGGTGAGCGTGAGATGGCCACCCGAATCCGCTTCGCCGTCCACCGCTTTCGCGCTGCCGTGGGCCAGCGCGCCCAGTTCCTCGAGCAGCGCGATGCCGTCGCGGATGGCGCGGCGATCGGGTGCCTCGACGAACGGGAAGCTCTCGATGTCACCCAGGCCGAGCGCCGTCATCTGCAGGATGACCGCGGCGAGGTTGGTGCGCAGGATCTCCGGCTCGGTGAACGCGGGCCGCGACTCGAAATCGTCCTCGGAGTACAGCCGGATGCAGATGCCGTCGGCGACGCGGCCGCAGCGGCCGGAACGCTGCCGGGCCGAGGCCTGCGAGACCGGCTCGATCGGCAGCCGCTGCACCTTGGTGCGCATCGAGTAGCGGGAGATGCGGGCGGTGCCGGGGTCGACCACATAGCGGATGCCCGGCACGGTCAGCGAGGTCTCGGCGACGTTGGTGGCCAGCACCACCCGGCGGCCGGTGTGCGGCGCGAACACCTTGTGCTGCTCGGCCGCCGACAGGCGCGCGTAGAGCGGCACGATCTCGGTGCGCGGGAGTCTCAGGTCGCGCAGGGTGTCGGCGGTGTCGCGGATCTCGCGTTCGCCGGACAGGAACACCAGTACGTCGCCGTCGCCCTCGGCGAACAGTTCGGTGACCGCGTCGGCGATGGCGTCGGTGGGGTCGCGGTCGACGACGCGGGTGTCGTCCTCGTCGTCCTCGGTGCCGGGCAACTCCAGCGACAGCGGGCGATAGCGCAGCTCGACCGGATACGACCGGCCCGACACCTCGACGATCGGCGCCGGCGTGCCCTGCGCGTCGGCGAAGTGGCGGGCGAACAGCTCGGGATCGATGGTCGCCGAGGTGATGATCACCTTGAGGTCGGGGCGCCGGGGCAGCAGCTGCTTGAGGTACCCGAGCAGGAAGTCGATATTGAGACTGCGCTCGTGCGCCTCGTCGATGATGATCGTGTCGTAGCGGCGCAGCAGCCGGTCGCGCTGGATCTCGGCGAGCAGGATGCCGTCGGTCATCAGCTTGACCAGCGTGCGGTCCGAGGCCTGATCGGTGAAGCGGACCGTGTAGCCGACCACGTCACCCAGCTCGGTGCCCAGTTCCTCGGCGATGCGCTCGGCGACGGTCCGGGCGGCGAGGCGGCGCGGCTGGGTGTGGCCGATGGTGCCGCGGATGCCGCGGCCGAGCTCGAGGCAGATCTTGGGGATCTGGGTGGTCTTGCCCGAGCCGGTCTCGCCCGCCACGATGACGACCTGGTGCGCGGCGATCGCGGCGGCGATGTCGTCGCGGCGCGCGGAGACCGGGAGTTGTTCCGGGTAGGTGATCCGCGGAACCGCCGCGCGGCGATGGGCCACGCGGGTCTCGGCGGCGGCGATCTCCGCCTCGAGCGCGGGCAGATCCTCGGGGCGCGACCGGTCGAGCTTGCGCCGGAGCCGGTGTTCGTCGCGCAGCGAGACCTCCGCCAGGCGGGTGCGCAGCGCGCGGGTACCGGTGCTAGCTGTCCTGGTCATTGCGCCTACCAGCCTAGCGAAGGCCGCCACCGGTTTTCCCGGCACGCCGCCGACGGCCGGTGCGGCGGAGACCAACGACACACCGTCGGCCCGGCACTGCGGCCCGCGCGTGTCCGGAGCCGTCGCCATCGATGCCGCGACGCGACGCCGTAGACCGGCGTTTTCGCCGTCGGGGCGTGCGATGATCCCGACATGAGCGCAGCGGTGGGCACGGCGTGGTGGATCAGGGTTCTGCGGATCGGGTTCGGCGTCCTCGGCGTGGTCGCGCTGCTGTGGATCCCGCTGCGCAACATCGACTCCGCGACCTTCTCGCTCACCAACTACCTGAGCTACTTCACCATCGAGTCGAACATCCTCGGCGTGATCGTGTTGCTGGTCGGCGGATTCCTCGCCCCGCAGGGCCGTGGCTGGCAGCTGTTCCGCGGCGCGGCGACGCTGTACATGCTCATCACGATGGTCGTCTACGCGGTCCTGCTGTCCCGGATCGACGTGATGCTCAACGACAAGTGGATCAACGACGTCATGCATCGGTACCTGCCGCTGGTGCTGGTCGTGGACTGGCTGCTGGTGGCGATGCCGCAGCGGTTGCGCCCGAGCCCGGCGCTGATCGGCCAGTGGCTGATCTTCCCGCTGATCTACGGCGTCTACACCCTGATCCGCGGCCCGATCGCCGACTGGTACCCCTATCCGTTCATCGACCCGCGGCAGCAGGGCTATCTGTCGATGGCGATCGGGCTGGTCGTGCTGACCCTGGTGTTCGCGGCGCTGGCGGTTGCCATGGCGTCGCTGGGTGACCTCCCCGCGTGGTGGCGGGAGCGCAAGTCCGCGGACTGAGACATCCGCGAGTCCGGCGAGCGCGACCGGGCCGGTTCGGGTAAGTGTGGAGCCATGAATGCGCTCTGGCATGGATTCGCCGATATGGGTGCCGTCACTCGGGACGGTGCGTTCGTCGTCGCTCGCGGTGACGGTGCCTACGTCTACGACACCGCGGGCACGCGGTACCTCGACGCCACCGCCGGGCTCTGGTTCGCCAATGTCGGGCACGGTCGCGCCGAGATCGCCGACGCGGTCGCCGAGCAGTTGCGCACCATCGCGCACTACTCCAACTTCGGTGACCTCACCGAACCGCCGACCCAGGAACTGGCCGAGAAACTGTCGGCGATCGCGCCGGTGCCGGGCAGCAAGATCTTCTTCACCTCCGGTGGCTCGGACTCGGTGGAGACCGCCGCCAAGCTGGCTCGCCGCTACTGGCACGAACTCGGCCGCACCGACAAGAAGATCCTGGTCGGCCGCCGCCTGGCCTACCACGGCATGCACTACGCGGGCACCTCGATCGGTGGCCTGGCCGGCAACCGGGAAGGGTACGGCGAACTCGTCGCCGACACCCGCACCGTCGAGTGGGACGACGCGAAATCGCTGCTCGCCCTGATCGAGGACATCGGCGCCGAGCAGATCGCGGCCTTCTTCTGCGAGCCGATCATCGGCGCGGGCGGGGTGTACCTGCCGCCGGAGGGGTACCTGGCCGAGGTGCGCCAGATCTGCCGCGACAACGACATCCTGTTCGTCGCCGACGAGGTGGTCACCGGTTTCGGCCGGATCGGCGGCACCTGGTTCGCCTCCACCAAGTTCGCGCTCGAACCCGACCTCGTCACCACCGCCAAGGGCCTGACCTCGGGCTACGTGCCGATGGGCGCGGTCTTCATCGCACCGCACCTGGCCGAGCCGTTCTTCGCGGGCGGCGTCTGGTGGCGGCACGGCTACACCTATGGCGGGCACGCGGGCGCGGCGGCGGCGGCACTGGCCAACCTCGCCATCGTCGAACGCGAGGGGCTGCTCGAGGAGGCGGCTCGCCTGGAGACCACCCTGCACACGCTGCTCGCGCCGCTGGCCGAGCATCCGCGCGTCGCCGAGGTGCGCAGCGGTCTGGGCGCGGTGGCCGCGGTGCAGCTGGCCGACCCGTCCGAGGGGCCGGGCCTGGTGAAAACCCTGCGCGAGCACGGCATCTCGGGTCGCGCAGCCGGTCAGGGCGCCATGCAGATCTCGCCGTCGTTCGTGATGACCGACGCCCAGGTCGCCGAGCTCGTCGAGGGCTTCACCCGCGCCCTGGGCTGAGCGCGGGGCCGGTGGCTAGAGGGCCAGCGTGAAGAACTGGCTGTGTGGATCGAGGACGTAGTCGGCGAAGGGCGCGCACTCGGTGAACCCGTGCCGTAGGTAGAGGCGGCGGGCGGGTGCGAAGTACGCGTTCGAGCCGGTTTCCAGGCTCAGCCGCGTGTAGCCGCGTCGTCGCGCCTCCGCGACGATATCGGCCAGCACCCGCGCGGCGACGCCGCGGCCGGTGAACCCGTCGGCGGTGCGCATGGACTTGATCTCGCCGTGGCCCGCGTCGAGTTCCTTGAGCGCGCCGCACCCGGCCAGCTCGGCGCCCGCCCAGGCACTCCACACCGTGACCGCGGGATCGCGCAGGGCGGCCAGGTCGAGGGCGTGCATGCTGTCGGCGGGGGAGTTGGCGGCCATCTCGGTGTGATGGCCGGTCAGCAGGTCGCGGATCGGGGCGTCGGAGAGGTCGTCGACCGTCACGCGCAGAGCTTGCGCCGAGGCCACGGAGGGTGCGTCGGACATCGGTCCATGATCCGTCATCTCCCGCGGGTGCTCTCGCCTGGGGGCAAACCCGCCCGCGGGGACGCCGGTCGATGCGAGCATGGGGTGCGCGGGTCTCGACTCGAAGGTGGTGGGGTGTGGCCGAATTCGTTGAGCACTATGCACTCGTCCGGTGGCCGGTGGTCGCCGCGTTCGTGCTCGCGACGATCATCGTCGCGCGGCGGTTGACCGGCCGGGTGGCGCCCGGGCACCGGGTCGACGCGGCGGCCGACAGCGCCCACCTGCTCATGTGCCTGGTGATGCTGGCCATGCTGATCTTCCCCGCCGCGACCCATCCGCTGGCCGTGCGCGGTGTTCTCACCGCGCTCACGGTCGCCTTCGCGATCCTGCTGGCCGAGCGTGTCGTCGGCCTGGGGGCACAGGGCGCCGCGGGTCCGGACGGCGTCTTGGCACTCGGCTATCACACCGTCGCCGCCGCGGCGATGCTGTACGCGATGGCCGGGCACGGCGGCGGGCACACGGTGAGTGGCCCGGCCTGGCCCGCGCTGGCGCTGGCCGCGTTGTTCGCGCTGGACGCCCTGTTCGCGCTCGGTACCGTCGGTCACGGACCGCGCCCGCACCGGTTCGTCCACCCGGCCGGTGCCCATCCACTGAGCTCGGCGCTGATCCCCCATGTGGTGATGGATATCGGTACCGCCTTCATGCTGATTGCCGCGATCGGGCGGTGAATACCGATCCACAACCGCTCGCGCTGCGAATTGCCGTTGTGTGGACAGGAATTCGACGATGAACCGGCAGCGTGGTCCCGACCCGGCGGTCGGTGGCGTCGAGCGGTCCGTCCCCGACCTCCCGTCCGAGCCGGACGACCGCGAGGCGCTGCGCACCCTCTTCCGGGCCACCGGCGCGGCGGCCTTCGGGCTGGCGCTGCGGGTGCTGCACCGGCGGGGTGCGGCCGAAGACGTTGTCCGCGAGGGATATCGGCGACTCCGCACGACCCCGTGGACGGCCGACGCCGAGCCGCCGGACCCACCGGCCGACCTCGTGGACGACCACGGTCCCGATCTCGGGACGCCGTGGGGCCGTTCGGCATTCGTCGGTGGGCAGCGGCGGGACCCCGGCTCCGACACCGGCTTCGGCCGGGGCGCGGTCTACGGCCGCGACGGCTCCCGGGTCGGCGGCGACCGCCCGCCCGTGGGCGAGCCGGAACTGCCCGCGCCCTACCGGGGGCGCGGGGAACCGCAGTTCGACGCCGAGC
Organism: Nocardia sp. NPDC058244; assembly: GCF_042882065.1. Taxonomy (NCBI): domain Bacteria; kingdom Bacillati; phylum Actinomycetota; class Actinomycetes; order Mycobacteriales; family Nocardiaceae; genus Nocardia; species Nocardia sp. NPDC058244. The sequence continues at coordinate 380,867 of NZ_JBHVWX010000006.1, forward strand.
AGACCTGGCTGCTCGCCCAGGTCCACCGGCTCGCGATCCAGCGATTGCGGCTGGACCGGCACGACCGCGACGACATGCCCTGGCTCGCGGCGTCGGCCCGGCTCGGCTTCGCCGATCCGCTCGACAGTCACTGCGAGGTGTTCGTGCTCGCCTACTACGGCGGGCGCACCTACCGGGCGATCGGGCGTGAACTGGGCCTGCGGGTCCCCGTCGTCACCCGGCTGCTCGCCGAGAGCGTGGAGCGGCTGGCCGAGCAGCGCACCATCCGCGTCGGCAGCACGCGGCACTGGTGTCCACCGGGTTCGGTGCTGGCCCTCGCCGACGCCTACGCCCTCGACGCGGTCGCCGAACTCGAACACCACCACATCGAGAACAAGCTGGCCACCATGACCACGCCCGGCCTCGCGCAGTTCGCCGACCGGGTCCGCGGCGTGCACGACGTGCTCGCGCGCCTGGCCGCCGACGACCAGCGCACCCCACCCCGGCACCTGGAGACCCGCATCCTCGCCGACCTGTCCGGACCCGGCACCCCACGACGCGGGCACTGGACCGCCCGCCCGCCCTGGCTACGCCGCTTCGGCGGCCCGCTGGGGAGCTGAGCTCAGAGCACCACCACGTGGTCCTCGGCGACCCGGCCGCCGAGGCGCACCCAGCCGTCGGAATCCCATTCGGTGTAGAGCTGGGACCCCTGGCCCTGGGTCACCACCAGACCGCGGCGCAACTGGGCGGTGAGCGCGACCGCCGCCGCGCCGGTGGCCTCGTCCTCGGCGATGCCCATGGCGGGGGCGAACATGCGGGAGCGCAGGGCGCCGCGCGGTTCGTCGGTCCAGGTCCAGAAGTAGTGCTGGCCGGTGCTGAAGTCGTCGGGCCGCAGCAGCGCCAGTTCCTCGGCCGTGGCCAGCTCGTGGAAGGTGAAGTCGGGCGCCCATTCGGCGCGGGCGGTGATCCAGGTCAGGCCGTCGGTCTGGGCGACGGCGACGGGTCCCGCGGGGACCTGGAGGGTGTGTACCGGCGTGCGCTGCACGGCCAGCCACCACGCGGTGCCGACGCTCGGATGCCCGGCGAACGGCAATTCCACGGTGGGCGTGTAGATCCGGACGTCGGCGATCCCGTCCACGGGGTCCTGCACGACGGTGGTCTCGCTGAAGCCCAGCCGCGCGGCCAGCTCCTGCTTGTCGAGCGCGACGACGTCACCCGCGCGGGCGATGCCGAGCGCGTTGCCGAGCTGCCCGGCGGGGTCGGTGAACACTCGGACGACCTCGACCTGGATGTCCGGGGCATCGGGCACATCATGTGCGTTCATGATCGCGAGCCTACCGGCCGGTACGCGGGCCCGGCAGGATCGCGCGCCCGGTCGTGTCCTCGGGAAACGACCGCGGCCCCCGACCGGATTCCGGTCGGGGGCCGCGGGGCGCTACCTCAGACGGCGGCCGAGGCCAGGGCCTCGGTGGACTGCACCGCCTGGCCGACACCGGCGACGATGGCCGCCGCGCGCAGCGACTCGAAGATCACCTCGCGCGAGGCACCGGCCTCACGCAGCGTCTTCTCGTGCGCCTCCAGGCAGTGCGCGCAACCGTTGATCGAGGAGACCGCGAACGACCACAGCTCGAAGTCGGCCTTGTCGACACCGGGGTTGCCGATGATGTTCATCCGCAGCCCGGCGCGCAGATCGTCGTAGCGGCCGTCCAGGAACGCCTTGCCGCGGTAGAACACGTTGTTCATGCCCATGATCGACGCGGCGCCCAGCGCGGCCTCGTAGGCCTCGGCGGACAGCACGTCGGCGGCTTCCTCGGCGATCTCGCGCAGCGTGGTGGCCGAGCGGGTCGCGGCGGCCGAGGCGAGCAGGGTGCCCCACAGCTGCTGCTCGCTGAGCACCGTGGTGCGCGCGATCGACGACAGGTTGAGCTTGAGGTCCTTGGCGTACTCGGGGAGGGAGTTCTTCAGGTTCTCGATGCTCATGACAGTGGGGCTCCTCTGGGTGTTCGGTGGGAAGGGGGGATCAGACGCTGGCCGAGAGCAGCTCGCCCGCGTTGATGGTCGGATCGCCCTTCTTCCAGTTGCAGGCGCACAGCTCGTCGGACTGCAGGGCGTCGAGCACGCGCAGCACCTCGTCGACGTTGCGGCCGACCGAACCGGCGGTCACCGAGACGAACTGCACCTCGTTGTTCGGGTCGACGATGAAGGTGGCGCGATCGGCGACGCCGTCGGCGTTGAGAACGCCGGTGGCCGCGGCCAGCTCACGCTTGAGGTCCGACAGGATCGGGAAGGGGAGGGTCTTGAGATCCTCGTGCTGGGCGCGCCACTGGAAGTGCACGAACTCGTTGTCGACCGAGGCGCCGAGCACCTGGGCGTCACGGTCGGCGAACTCCTCGTTCAGCTTGCCGAAGGCGGCGATCTCGGTGGGGCACACGAAGGTGAAGTCCTTGGGCCAGAAGAACACGATGCGCCACTTGCCCGCGTGGTCGTCGCTGGTGATCTGGGTGAAGTAATCGTCCGGCTGCTGCGCGTCGACCTTCGACAGGTCACCTCCGATGACGGCCTTGAGGTTGTATGCCGGGAACTGGTCGCCGATGGTCAGCAGAGCCATGCTCATCTCCTCATTCGTGGTGTGGTCGCGCTCGTCGTGTGAGCCCGCGGTGATCTTGCCGAAAGCGTACTGAAAGGTAAAGCCGATCGCTCGTCGTACACTGATAGGCGTGACTGATCAGACTTATCAGCCAACCCTGTCGCAGCTGCGTGCGTTCGTCGCCGTGGCCGAATATCGGCATTTCGGCACCGCCGCAGCGCGTTTGACTGTGAGCCAACCCACGTTATCGCAGGCACTGGCATCACTGGAAAACGGCCTCGGACTGCAGCTCATCGAGCGCAGCACCCGTCGCGTGCTGGTCACCGCGGCCGGGATGCGGCTGCTGCCGCAGGCGATGGCGACGCTCGAGGCGGCCGACCGTTTCGTGGCCTCGGCGACCGGTGACGGACTCGGCGGCGTGCTGCGGCTGGGCATCATCCCGACCGTCGCGCCCTACGTGCTGCCGGACCTGCTGCCCGAACTGCGCCGCAAACTGCCCGCCCTGGTGCCCCAGGTGGTGGAGGACCAGACCGCCCGGCTGCTCGACGGGCTGCGCACCGGTGTGCTCGACGTCGCCCTGCTCGCGCTGCCCACCGACGCCCCCGGCCTGGTCGAGATCCCGCTGTACTCCGAGGAATTCGTGCTCGTCACCCCGCGCGGGCACGAGCTGGCCGGGCGCACCGATCTGGCCGCGCCGGTGCTGGCCGACATGCCGCTGCTGCTGCTGGACGAAGGCCATTGCCTGCGCGACCAGACGCTCGAGCTGTGCCGCACCGCCGAGGTGCACCCCGGCGCGGTCGGCGACACCCGCGCCGCCTCGCTGACGACCGTGGTGCAGTGCGTCGCGGGCGGCCTCGGGGTGACCCTCATCCCGCAGATGGCCGTGGCCACCGAGACCGCGCGGGCCACCCTCGACACCGCGCGCTTCGCCGATCCCGCGCCGGGCCGCACGATCGGGCTGGCATATCGGGGGTCATCCGCGCGGGCCGAGGATTACGAATACCTCGCAGCTGTGATCCGATCGAAGCGGCCCTTTTAGATCTCATCTGTTCGTACGACGATATTCCGGGCCGTCGGTGCTGTCCTTTATAGGGTGACGATTCCGTCGTGGGATCGGCACGACAAATGTGGGAGACAGTCGAAGGAATGGCCATGTACAAAGTACGTTCAACCATCGCGGTGCTCGCTTGTGCGCCGATGATCGCTCTAGGTGCCGGCGTCGCCGGCGCAGCACCCGCGGCGGACCCCGTCCCCGTCGCACCGGTTCCGGTTCAGGTCGAGCCCGTTGTGTTGTCACCGTTCATCACGATCCCCGGTGCCTTCCTCGCATGCGGCATCGTCCTGATCACCGTTCCCTTCTTGTACCCGGTCTGCGTGGTCTGACACGCAGATGCCGAAAACGAGAAGCAATCAAGGCACTCCCGCACTTCAGCGCGGGAGTGCCCCTACGACATGGGGTCGGTGGTGGATCGCCGCCGCCACGCTGCTGCTGGTCTGGGGCACCGTCGGCACTGTCGGGACGGCGCAGGGAGCCGCCCCGGTGACGCTCGGTGGTGGCTCCGGCATCGTCCTCGACGACGGCTCGACCTGCACACTCACGACGATCGGCCGGGATGGTGCCGGTCGGCTGGTCGGCTTCACGGCCGCGCACTGCGCCGCCGCCGGTGAGGGCATGGGAGTGGCCGCGGAGGCCGATCCCGAGGCAGGCAACGTCGGCACGATCGCGGTGCTCGGCAGCGATCTCGACTACGCGGTCATCGCCTTCGACGAGAGCGCGGTGATCCCGGTGAACCGGGTCGGCTCGACCACGATCACCGACGTCGGCGTGCCCGCGCAATTCCCGGCCGTCGCCTGCAAGGAAGGACGGACGACAGGGCAGACCTGTGGGCTGGTCTACGGAGACGTCTTCGGTGGCGCCTCGTGGACGCTGACCCAGATCTGCGTGATCCTCGGTGATTCCGGCGCGCCCGTCGTCGTCGGTTCGACGCTCGTCGCGATCGTCAACGGCTATATCGGGCTGCCGTGCATCGGCCCGCAGGTCGGCGCGAATTTCTCGCTGATTCTCGCGGATGTCGACGCACGCGGCGGAATCGGTGCAGGATTCCATCCGATTTGATTGCGAATAGTTACTGCGCGGAAATGGCAGTGGTCAACAGAAGCCGAACCAATTCCGCCTGCCGATGTGTTTTCGTCTTCGCGAAAATATGCTGCAGGTGCGTGCGGGCGGTGAATACCGAGACGGAGAGCTGATCGGCGACGGCGGGCAAGCCGTCGCCGCGCAGCACCCCCATGGCGACCATGGTCTCGGCGTCGGTCAGGCCGTACAGATCGTGCAGGGCCTCGGGCTCCGGCTCGGGGTCGTGGTCCGGATCGACCAGCAGGAGCAGCACCGCGCGGTGCCACAGTCCGTCGCCGGCGATGCCGTCGAGCGGGGACACCCGCAGAATCAGCGGCTTGCGGCCGGAACAGCGGGTGATGGCCACGTTGCCGCTGGAGAATCCGGGGTCGGCGGCGCAGTTGATCAGGTCCCTGAGCTGTTTCTGGGTGGTCGGGGATCCGGCCCGCAGACAGCCGAAGGCGTCCACCGACAACCCGTCGGACGCCTCGGTGATCCGCTCGGCCATCGAGTTGGCGAAAACCAGCGCCGCGTCGGTGGTGACGATCATGATCCCGTAGTGCGCCTGCTCCAGGGTCGCGAGCGCGAAGGCCCGGTCCCGGGACAGTTCGACCAGCTTGGACTGGGTGCGCAGCGCGCCGCGCAGGTGCGGCACGAGCACCCGCAGCAGCGCCAGGCCCGCGGGATGGCCGGTGATCGACTGGTGATCGGGCATCGTCAGGCAGATCCACGACGACGGGCGATCGTCGCTGAGCCGGGCCAGGAAACTGTTGGACAGGCCGTTCGCACTGACCTGGTCGGCCAGCGCGCTGCCGTGCTCCGGCACGGCGAACAGGTCGTCACTGGTGGCGGTGCTGCCGACCGGCAGCTGTTGGACCCGCTCGGCGACGCGCTCGAGCTGCGCGGGCAGATCCGGCGGGCTACTGGCCCCCGCGGATTTGATCGCGAACCGGTCACCGGCCGGATCGGCGATGACCAGGAAGCCGTGGACCGCGCCGAAGGTGTCGGTGATCTCCCCGATCACCGAGTCCCACCGGTCCGGGTCGTTGCCCGCGCCGTAGATCGCGGCGATCAAGTTCGAAAAACGTTGTAGCGCTATCGACATGATGGCCCTTCCTCGGCCACGGGTTGTCGGCGCGCTGCCGTTGTGCGGCGAGCGCCGCCCGGGAAGTCCCAACCTTCGAATCGTAATCGATCTTCGGGCGCGGCGAAATGCTCGCCGATGTCTTCCGGCCGCGGACGCAGGCTGCTCACCTGCTATCTTGAACGTCGTTCAATTCCATGGTGAAGGATGTCCGCTGTGTCCGATATCGAGAAATCCCCTAAGCCCGCGGTCGGTTTCGCCGCGCGGGACCTGGCGCAGATCGCGGTGTTCGCCGCGCTGATCGCCGCCCTGGGGCTGCCGGGTGCGATCACCGTCGGATTCAGTGGCGTGCCGATCACCCTGCAGACCCTCGGGGTGATCCTGACCGGCGCGATCCTCGGCGCGCGCAAGGGCACCGCCGCCGTCGCGATCTTCATCGCGCTGACCCTGATCGGCCTGCCGCTGCTCTCGGGCGGTCGCACCGGCTTGACCGCGCTGGCCTCGCCGACCGCGGGCTATCTGATCGGCTGGATTCCCGCCACGCTGGTGATCGGGTCGCTGACCGCGCTGATCCTGCCGAAGTACCCGATCGTGCCGGGCCTGCTGATCAACGCGCTCGGCGGCATCGTGGTCATCTACCTGTTCGGTACCGCCGGCCTGCTGGTCCGCACCGACCTCGGGCTCTGGGCCGCGATCTCGACCAACTTCGCGTTCGTGCCGGGCGACCTGGCCAAGGTCGTCATCGCCACCGTGGTGGCCAAGGGTGTGCACCGGGCCTATCCCGGACTGATCCGTGGCTGAGCGCGCGGGCAGGCGGCGCGCGTGAGCGAGATCGTCCTCGACGGGGTGGGCCACCGGTTCGGCGACCGGACCGTCCTGCGCGAGATCGACCTGCGGATCATCGAACAGCGGGTCGGGCTCATCGGCGCCAACGGCTCGGGGAAGTCGACGCTGGCGCGGATGCTCAACGGCCTGCTGAAGCCGACCTCGGGCACCGTCACCGTCGACGGGATCGACGCCGCCCGCAAGGGTGCCCAGGTGCGGCGCAAGGTCGGCTTCGTGTTCACCGATCCCGACACCCAGATCGTGATGCCGACCGTCACCGAGGATCTGGCGTTCTCGCTGCGGCGCAGCGGCCTGAGCCGCGCCGAGATCGCGGCCAGGGTGACCCGGATGCTGGACCGATTCGGGCTGAGCGCGCATGCCGACCATCCGGCGCATCTGCTCTCGGGCGGGCAGAAGCAGCTGCTCGCGATCGGGTCCGCGCTGATCCGCGAGCCCGAGGTGATCGTCGCCGACGAGCCGACCACCCTGCTCGACCTGCGCAACGCCCGCCGGGTGTCGGAGGCGCTGAACGCCCTCGACCAGCAGGTGATCGTGGTGACCCACCAGCTCGCCCTGCTCGACGGCTTCGATCGAGTCGTGGTGCTGGACAACGGGTCCCTCGCCTACGACGGCCCGCCCGCGGACGCGGTCGGCGCGTACCGGCGGCTCGTCGAGTGATCGGCCTCTACCGTCCCGGCGATTCCCCGCTGCACCGGATGCCCGCGGGGGCGAAGCTGGTGCTGCTCGTCGTCGCGATCGTCGCGATGACCGTCTTCGTGCGCGGTCTGCCAGGGGTGGGTGTGCTCGTACTCGTGATCGCCTGCCTGTTCGCGCTCGCGCGGATCTCCTGGCGGGTGGCGCTGGCCCAGATCCGGCCGGTGCTGTGGATGACGCTGATCATCGGTGTGTTCCAGTTGCTCACCACCTCGCCGACCCGGGCGGTCGTCGTCTGCGCTGTGCTGCTCGCCTCGGTCGCGCTCGCGGCGCTGGTCACCGTGACGACCAGGGTCACCGACCTGCTGGACGCCCTCACTCGCGCGCTCGGGCCGCTGCGCCGGGTCGGGGTGGATCCCGAGCGGGTGGGGCTGCTGCTGGCCCTGGCCATTCGCTGCGTTCCGTTGCTGGCGCAGATCGTGCACGACGTCGCCGAGGCGCGTCGCGCTCGCGGGGTGTCCTGGTCGGCGACGGCCCTGGTCACGCCCGTGCTGGTGCGCGCGTTGCGGACCGCCGACGCGATGGGGGAGGCGTTGGCGGCGCGCGGCGTCGACGACGACTGACGGTGGGCTCTTGCCATTAGTAGACGACCGGTCGTATAGTCATTGGCATGGCACGGCCCCGGCGTAGCGACGACACCCGAGCACTCCTGATCGAGGAGGGCGCGGTCGGCCTGCTGTCCAACGGCTATCACGGCACCGGCATCAAGCAGGTGCTCGACAAGGTCGGCGTGCCGAAGGGGTCGTTCTACAACTACTTCGACAGCAAGGAGAGCTTCGCGCACGCGGTGATCGAGCATCATTCGCTCTGCGTGCAGCGCAACCTGGCCGAGGCTTTCGCCGGCGCCCCCGACGCGCTCACCGGTCTGCGCCGCTTCTTCGGCACGCTGACCGCGGACTTCGTCGCCGCCGACTACACCGGTGGCTGCCTGATCGCCAATCTCGGCGGTGAACTCGAGGGCAGCGAGACTTTGCGCACCGCGCTCTCGGCGGCCTGGGCGGCTTGGCGCGACGGTGTGGCCGCCGCCCTGCGGACCGCGCAGGCCGAGGGAACGGTGCGCGCCGACATCGACGCCGTCGATCTCGCCGATCTGCTGCTGGAGTCCTGGGAGGGTGCGGTCATCCGGATGAAGATCGACCGCACCGTCGAGCCGCTGGACAAGTGTCTGCGGCGCCTGCTCGACGACTACTTCCGGCCGTAGCCGAGCCATGTCCCGCCTCCTAACCCTGCCGGTCGTCCATCCTGAGACGACCGGTCGTATCCGAACTCGAAAGGAACAGTCGATGTCGACTCCGAAGACGGTCGTCGTGACCGGGGCATCCAGCGGAATCGGGCGCGATGTCGCCCGCGCCTTCGTCGCCAGAGGCGACGCTGTGATCCTGGGTGGCCGCGACGCGGACAAGCTCGCCGCCGTCGCCGCGGAACTGGACGCGCCGGATCGCGTGGCCACCGTGGCCGGTGATATCGGCTCGCCCGCAACGGGATCGGCGTACGTCCGCGCCGCCCTCGAGCGATTCGGCCGGGTCGACGCGCTGATCAACAGCGCGGGCGTGTTCGGCGCGACCCCCTTCGTCGACGTCACCGAGGCCGAGCTCGACCGCTATCTCGGAGGCAACCTCAAGGGCACCTACTTCACCACCCAGGCCGTGGTGCGCCAGCTGCTCGCCCAGGGCGACGGCGGCAGCGTCGTCAACATCGGCACCGTGCTCATCGACCACGCGATGACCGGGCTGCCCGCGTCGGCCGCACTGATCAGCAAGGGCGGCGTGCACGCCCTGACCACCAGCCTGGCCGCCGAACTCGCGCCCGCCCGGATCCGGGTGAACGCGGTCGCGCCCGGCATCATCCGCACCCCGCTGTTCGGTGACGGCGACGAGCGTGCCGCCGCGGGTGCTGCGCTGCTCGGCCGGATCGGCGAGGTCGCCGACACCACGGCGGCCGTGCTGTACCTGACCGACGCCGAGTTCGTCACCGGCCACATCCTCCCCGTCGACGGCGGGTTCATCTCGGGTAGAGCGGCGTAGAAAGGAAACCAACCATGCCGTATGTCAACATCAAGGTCACCGATGAAGGGGTCACCCCGGAGCAGAAGGGACAGCTGATCAAGGGCGTCACCGACCTGCTGTTCGAGGTGCTCGGCAAGTCGCCCGACAGCACCTACGTGGTGATCGACGAAGTGGCGCTGACGGATTGGGGCGTCGGCGGGGTCAACGTCGCCGAGTATCGCGCCCAACGCGCGGCGCGCGGCTGAGAGTGCCACGGTGCGCCGGGTGCGGGTCTCCCGCGCCCGGCGCACCGCCGTTCGTCAGGCCGGGCCGTCGAACGGCACCGCGGCGTCGAGGGCGAACCAGCCCATCGGGATCCGCTTCCCGCGGGTCAGGAAGTAGCTCGGGCCCAGCCACAGATCCGGCTCGATCTCGCGCAGTTCGTCGTAGATCCGCCGGGCGGGCCGCCGCGAACCGACCCGCGGATCGTTGTAGTCGAACAGCACCGCCGCGCGCCCGTCGAGCACGGAATCACCCACCGTCGCCACGAAATTCAGCGCCCGCATGCCGCCGAGCAGACGGAAGACGTTGTGGCCGACCGCCACCCCGCCGTCCACGTGACGAAACGATTTCGCCACCCAGAAATACGACGGCCGCGCCATCACCGGCCCGAGCACCCGCTCGGCGGACCCGGGGAACGACCGCATCGTCACATCACCGTCGAGCCGCGCGAAGTCGCGTTCGGTCACCGCGGGCGCCGCGTCGAACAGCGCGCGGAACTCGGTGAGCCCGGCCCGCGACAGGGCGTCCAGGCGCGGGCGATGGCCCGACGGCGCGCGGACCGGCATCAGACCGTCGGCGGACAACGGTGTCGGCGTCATGAGCGGACTCGATTCTGTCGATGCTGTGCATCTTGCATACTGCCAACGTTCGGCGAGCCACGACACCGGAATCGGCAGCCCGGTGGTGATCCGCGGAAACGACGAAGGCGGTGACCCGGGGTCCGGGTCACCGCCTTCGGTGGCTGTCGCGAAGCGAGCTCAGGCGCGCAGGGCGTAGGGCTCGATCGCGCCGCGCTCGAGGGCGCGGGCGTCGATGGTCTCGGCGCGGTAGGGGAGCAGGGCCAGGCGGTCGGTCATGCCGCGTACCGGGTCGTCGATCTTCTCGTTCAGGCCGAACAGGAAGGTCCACTCGTGCTCGTCGCTGCCGTAGGGGACCACGGTGGCGAACTGCTCGTGGAACCGGCCCCACGAGCGCTTGAGGGTCTCGTTGCGCCACATGGTCGCGCACCCGGCCTGGGCCGACAGCACGCCGCCGGGCGCCAGCAGTGCCTTACATCGGGACAGGAACTCCGCCTCGTAGAGGCGGTTGTGCTGGGCGTCCTCGACGCGCTCGTCCGGCAGATCGATGACGATCACGTCGTAGCGGGTGCCCGCCTCCTGCGCGTTGGCCAGGAAGTCCCAGCCGTCGGCGTAGTGCACGTGCACCGGACCCTCACCGGCGACCGCGGCCGCCAGTTCCTCGGTGGTGTAGCCGTAGGGCAGGTGCCGGGCGCACAGCTCGACCTCGCGCTGGTCGATGTCGACGTGGTCGACCAGGGTCGCGCCCGCCGCCACCGACATCTGCGAGGCCACACCCTCACCGGAACCGATGATCAGCACCCGGTCCAGCTTCTCGGCCAGCACGAACGCCGGGACCATCATGGCCTCGTGGTAGGTGACCTGGGAGAACTCGGTGGACTGGCGGTCGTCGTCGGAGAACAGGGAGATGCCCTGATCGGTCCGCGCGATCACCATGTGCTGGAACGGGGTGTTCGTGTCCACGATCACCTCGTGCAGATCCCAGATCCGGGTCAGGCCGTCGCCCACCGGTTCGTAGATCTTCTCGGCACCGTGGCCGCGCTGGACGACCTTCATCCGAACATCCTTGGGAGACAACTTGTCTCGCAGGAGTTCTACCGCCTTCGTCGCACCGGCGCCGATGCTGCCGCAGGTGAAGACGTCGACGAAGATGTCGCCGGACTCCGGATAGGTGTGAATCGAGGCGTGGGACTCCGACAACAGGGCGAGGACGGTCACCCCCTGCGGATCGAACTTTTTGTGAACGACATCGCAGATGGTGACGCCCGCCGCGATCAGAGACTCACGCAACGCCGATTCGAGTCGTTCGAGATCGTCACACAGGTCTGTGTCGACACCACCGAACTCGGCCAGCACGTGCCAGCCGGTGAATTCCGCCGTCATGGGCAAACTCACTCTCGCTCAGCGCCCGAGACATGAACGGTCAAGGGCGGAAAACCATTGAAGGACACCGACGAATAACTCGCGGTATAGGCGCCGGTGTCGAGGATCTGGATCTGATCACCGGCTCGCAACGTGGTCGGCAGAAGGACCTTCGTGCGTTGATACAGTACATCGTCGCCGTCGCAGGTCGGACCCGCGACCACCGCCGCACCCACCGGATCGCCGTCGCGATCGGTGACGAACCGGTAGGCGATGTACTCGTTCTCCGTCTCGGCCATACCGTTGTACCGGCCGATGTCGAGATACACCCAGCGCCGGCCATCCGGCGCGAATCGCACGCCGACGACCTCGGCGTGAATGGTGCCCGCGTTGCCCACCAGCGCGCGGCCGGGTTCGACGACCAGGCCGGTGGACTCGGGCAGGAACTCGGCGGCGGCCGCGGTCATGGCGGCCGCGATCGCGTCGAGTTCGGGGGCCGCGTCGACGTAGGAGATCGGCAGACCGCCGCCCACGTTGACCGCGGCGACGTGAATGTCCTTGTCCGCCAACGCGGTCACGATCTCACCAGCCTGCCGGATGCCGATCCGCCAGGCGGCCGGATCGAGCTGCTGGGAGCCGACGTGGAAGTACGGGCCGCCCACCACCAGGCCCAGATCGCGGGCGCGCACCAGCAGCCGCAGCGCCTCGCTCGGCGCGCAGCCGAACTTGGTGCCGAAGGGAGTGCGCGACTCCGGCGCCGAGGACAGGAACCGGCACTCGACCTCCGCGCCGGGGGCGTGCTCGGCGATGCGCAGCAGATCGTCCTCGGTGTCGAAGGCGTAGCGGCGCACCCCCAGGGCGAAGGCGCGCGCGATGTGGGCGCTCTTCTTGATGGGGTTGCCGTAGCAGAGCTTGCCCGCGTCGATCCCCAGGCGCAGCGCCTGGTCGATCTCGCCGATGCTGGCCACGTCGAACTCGGCGCCCTCGGCGTCGAGCAGGGTCAGCAACTCGTCGACCGGTGCCGCTTTCACCGCGTACCTGATCCGGGTGCCCCGGCTGCGCCGCGCCGACACGGCGGCTGCGAGAGCTCGGTAATTGGCACGTACCCGTTCGGGGTAGATGACAAGGTACGGGGATTCGGGCATAGTTGAACTTTCGGTCGGCGGCCGGGAGAGACTATCAGCGGCGCCTACCCAACAACGAATCCGTCAAACATTCGTCATTTTCGACGATAGTGAACGGGTATCACTCAGCCCGCCGACACCGTGACCTCGTCGAACACGACCTCGCCCGCGGCGTCGGACTCCTCCAGATCGACGATGGCCGTCAGCGCCCAGCCGTGGTCCCCGGCGGGGTCGTCGAGCACCTGGCGCACGTGCCAGAAACCCGGCCGCCGCTCCACCTGGAACAGCTGCGGGCCGCGGGCGTCGGGGCCGGTGCCGATCGTGGCGTACTCGTCGAAATAGGGGGCGAAGTCCTCGGCCCAGTCGGGGCCGGGGCTCAGTTCGTCGAGGTCGTACCAGCGCTGTCGCGAGGCCAGTTCGACCCGGCGGAACATGGCGTTGCGCACCATCACCCGGAAGGCGCGCTCGTTGGCCGAGATCGGGCGCACCGACTCCGCGCCGAACGCGACCTGCTCGGCGTCGTTCTCCGCGCCGGGATTGGTGAGCTGCTCCCATTCGTCGAGCAGGCTCGAATCCACCTGGCGGATCAGCTCGCCCAGCCATTCGACGAGGTCGTCGAGCTCCTCGGTGCGCGCCGCGTCGGGCACCGTGCGGCGCAGCGCGCGGTAGGCGTCGGCGAGATAGCGCAGCACCACGCCCTCGGAACGGGCCAGCTCGTAGAACGAGATCAGCTCGGCGAAGGTCATCGCGCGCTCGATCATGTCGCGCACCACCGACTTCGGCGACGGCGCGAACTCCGAGACCCAGGGATGCCCGGCCCGGTAGGTCTCGAACGCGGGCTCGATCAGCTCGGCCAGCGGCTTGGGCCAGGTGACCTCTTCCAGGAGCTCCATGCGCTCCTCGTATTCGATACCGTCGGCCTTCATCTCGGCCACCGCGGCGCCGCGGGCCTTGTGCTGCTGGGCCATCAGCAGCTGGCGCGGGTCCTCCAGGGTCGCCTCGATCAGCGAGACGACATCGAGTGTGTAGGTGGGGCTTTCGCGATCGAGTAGTTCGAAGGCGGCCAGCGCGAACGGTGAGAGCGGCTGATCGAGAGCGAAGTCACGCTGCAGGTCGACGGTGAGCCGGGCCATTCGGCCCTTGGCGTCGGGTTCGGTGAGCTGTTGCACCACACCGGTATCGCGCAGCGCGCGGTAGAGCCGGATCGCGCGCAGGATGTGCTTGCGCTGGGCGGGCCGCGGCTCGTGGTTGTCCTCGAGCAGGTGGCGCATGGCGTCGAAGCAGTTGCCGGGCCGGGCGATCACGTTGAGCAGCAGGGCGTTGGTCACCGCGAAGCGCGACACCATCGGCTCCGGCTGCGCGGCGACGAGCCGGTCGAAGGTCTCCTCGCTCCACGAGACGAACCCCTCGGGTGGCTTGCGGCGCTGCACCTTCCGCTGCTTCTTCGGGTCGTCGCCCGCCTTGGCGATCAGGCGCGCGTTCTCCACCTCGTGCTCGGGCGCTTGGACGACGACGGTGCCCATGGTGTCGAAGCCGGCGCGACCGGCGCGGCCCGCGATCTGATGGAACTCACGGGCTTTGAGCCTGCGGGTGCGGACGCCGTCGAACTTGGTGAGCCCGGTCAGCAGCACCGTGCGGATCGGCACGTTGATGCCGACGCCGAGGGTGTCGGTGCCGCACACCACCTTCAGCAGGCCGTCCTGGGCGAGCTTCTCCACCAGCCTGCGGTACTTGGGCAGCATGCCCGCGTGGTGCACGCCGATGCCGTGCCGGATCAGCCGCGAGAGGGTCTTGCCGAAACCGGCGGCGAACCGGAACTCGCCGATGGCGGCGGCGATCGCGTCCTTCTCGGCGCGAGTGGCGAAGTTCACGCTGGTCAGCGCCTGCGCGCGTTCCAGCGCGGCGGCCTGGGTGAAGTGCACGACGTACACCGGCGCCTGATGGGTGGTGACCAGTTCTTCGAGCGTCTCGGTGATGGGGGTGCGCACGTAGGAGAACGTCAGGGGGACAGGGCGTTCGGTGCCCGCGACCACCGCCGTGGAGCGGCCGGTGCGGCGTTCGAGATCCTCGGCGAAGAAGTCGACCTCGCCCAGGGTCGCCGACATCAGCAGGAACTGCGCGCGCGGCAGCTCGATGATCGGGACCTGCCAGGCCCAGCCGCGATCGGGATCGGCGTAGAAGTGGAACTCGTCCATCACGATCTGGCCGACCTCGGCGTCGGGGCCCTCGCGCAACGCCAGGTTCGCCAGGATCTCCGCCGTCGCGCAGATGATCGGGGCGTCGGCGTTGACCGCCGCGTCGCCGGTGACCATGCCGACGTTCGCCGCGCCGAACACCTCGCACAGCGCGAAGAACTTCTCGCTGACCAGCGCCTTGATCGGCGCGGTGTAGTAGCTGCGCTGCCCGTTGGCCATGGCGAACAGGTGCGCGCCGACCGCGACCAGGGACTTGCCCGAGCCGGTCGGCGTCGCCAAGATCACGTTGGACCCCGAGGCCAGCTCCATCAGCGCCTCGTCCTGCGCCGGATACAGGGGGGTGCCCTGCTCGGCGGCCCACGCCGCGAACGACTCGTAGAGCGCGTCGGCGTCGGTCCCGGGGATTTCGAGCAGGTCGGTCAGATCCACTCCGACCACCCTAGTGGGCGGGGTGGGCGTGGCCCCCGTCAGCACGGCCCGGCGGGTCAGTCCTCGCTGTCGCGGGCGTTGTCGCCGTAACCGCCCTGCTCGGCGAGGAAGCGCTCGAACTCGGCGCCGAGCTCCTCGCCGCTGGGCAGTTCACCGTCGCCGGCCAGCAGGCTGGATTGGCTCTCCTGGGCGGTCACGAAACTGTCGTACTGGCGTTCCAGCGCCGTCACGACGGTCTCGACCTCCTCGTTGCCCGCGATGTGCTCGGCGACCTGCTCGCGCACGCGCGCGGCCGCCTCGCCCAGCGCGGTGAGCGGCAGCTCGAGGCCCGCGCTGTCGGCGACGTTCTCCAGCAGCGTCTGGGCGGCTTCCGGGTAGTCGGTCTGGGCCAGGTAGTGCGGCACGTGCACGGAGAATCCGAGCGATTCGTGGCCGTGCTGGGCCATCCGGAACTCCAGCAGCGAGGACGCGCTGCCGGGCACCTGCAGCTCACCGGGCCAGCGCTGGTGGTCACCGATCAGCGAACGGTCCGAGGAATGCGCGGTGACACCCAGCGGCCGGGTGTGCGGAATCGCCATCGGGATCGCGGACAGCCCGATCGTGCGGCGCACACCGAGCTGCTCGGCCAGCAGCCGCACCGCGGTGGTGAACTTCTCCCAGCGCAGATCCGGCTCCAGGCCCGCCAGCAGCAGGAACGGGGTGCCCGCGGTGTCGCGCAGTGCCCACAGGTTCAGCTCGGGCTCGGCGTACTCGGCGAAGTGATCGGTCTTGAACGTCATCAGCGGACGGCGCGAGCGGTAATCGAGCAGCTCGTCGACGTCGAAGGAGGCGACGAGCTCGGATTCCAGGCTCTCGCGCAGATGGGTGGTCGCCAGGCGCACGGCGTGACCGGCGTCGGTGAAACCTTCCAGCCCGTGCACCAGCACGGGGCCCGCGCCGTCGTCCGACGACAGCTGCGGTGCCGGGAACTCCAGCTCGTACATGTGCGACTGGTCATCCATCGCGTACTCCTTCCTGCGCGGTCCACCAACGCTCGCGGCGGGGGAGGCGTTCTCCATTGTCCCCCACGCGAGCAGAAGCGTCGCACACGGCCGGAGGACGGCTCGTCCTGCTACACAACAGCCACCGCTGCCTCGACATTCCCGCGCGGCGTGGCGATCACGCCCCGACCGGCCCGGTGCGGCACAGTGGGAGGGGTGAACGTGGCGGAAACGACACCGGCCCACCACGGCGATCCGGTCCGGCGCCCCGGGCAGCGGCGCCGGACCCTCGTCTGCGCGGTGGCGGTCGCCGGGCTCGCGCTGACCGGGTGTGGCGAGAGCATCAGCGGCACGCCGGTCGCCCAGAGCGCGATGGCGGTCCGGCACGTCGACGGCGCGCTCGCCGATCTGCTGCCCACCGCGCAGCAGTTCCCGGCCCGGTATCCGGCCGTGGTGCTGCCGCCGCAGGCCGCGGCCGCGGCGGCGGGCGACCTGGACGGGGTCGGGGCCGGGGCCACCGTCAGCCCGTCGCGATGCACGCCACCGGACCCCGAGCCGGGCGGCGAACCGGCCGCGGTCGCGGTCGGCAACGACGACGCGAGCCGGGCCACGCTCACCGTCGAACTGTCGCGCACCACCGAGGCGGCCGCCCGCCTGCGCGACCGGCTCGCGGGGTGCGAGCAGATCCGGGTCAGCCGGGCCGGCGCGGAATCGACCGTCTCGACCGTGCTCGGCACCGCCGTCCCGGGAGGTGCCGACGACGCGGTGTCGTTGCGGCGCACCGTCGTTCCCGATGTCGGTGGGCCAGGGCTGACCCAGACGATGCAGACCTCGATCGGGCAGGTCGGCGATGTGCGGATCACGGTGACGTCGATGACCTTCGGCGCGGGGCAGCCGGACGAGCAGGCCGTCGCGGAGATGTTCGCGACCGCCGTGCGCCGGGTGCGCGAGGCCTAGCACGCGGGGGTGACAAGTCCGGTCCGGGCGCGACGCCGGGACCGGGATCGCTCCACAGCCGCGACGCCGTCAACAGGGCGGCGGAATGCCCAGGTCGGCTGTCCGGCGCCGACGACGGCCCCGGGCACGGTGGAGCCATGACACCTTCGACGAACTCCACCCGCCGGGCCACCCGCTCCGGACCCTTTCCCCGGGCGCTCACCTGCGCCGAATCCACGCCCGGCTATCCCGCGCGCCTGCCGCAGCCGTCGCTGCGGGTGGACGATCCCGGCGAGCTCATCGCCGCCCTGCCCGCCATGCTCGGTTTCGTTCCCGAACGCTCGCTGGTCGTCGCGGTCCTGCGCGGCGCGGGTGGGGGCGATGCCACGGCGATCGAGGCGGTCGTGCGCTTCGATCTGGACGCACTGGCCGACCCGCACCGGATCGGCCAGTTCACCGCCTGTGTCGGGTCGATCTGCCTGCGTGAGCACGCCGGCGGGGTGCTGGCGGTCTTCGTCGACGAGGCCGGGACCGGGATGATGCCTGCGCTGCGGGCGGCGTCGCTGCTCGAAGCGCTCGGTGACGAAGGCGTCGCCGTATGCGGGGCCTGGTCGGTGCCCGCGATCGTGGCGGGGGCACGGTTCCGCGACCTGTTCCAGCGCGGTGCGGGCGGGGTCGTCGGGGACCCGGCGGCGTCGATGGTGGCGCTCTCGCACGTCCTCGACGGCAGGCAGATCCGCGGCTCCCGCAACGAACTGACCGCCCTGGTCCGGCCCGACCGGCACCTGTGCGCCCGGGTGCAGACCCGGCTCGGGCCCGCGGTCGCGCGCTATCGCGAAGGCCTGTCCGCGGCGGCGCGCGCCGGGCACGCGGTGGCCTATCAGCGCCGGGCGCTGGAATGGGTGCTGTGGCAGATCGCCGACGCCGCCTCCGGAGCGTCGCGCGCCGATCGCGAACTCGCGCAGCTGGCCGCCACGCTGCGCGACCGGCCGATCCGCGACGCGATGTACGGGCTGGCGCTGGGCGATCACGCCGAGGCCGCCGAGCAGCTGTGGGCCCAGCTGGCCCGGGCCACTCCCGGCGCCGATCGCGCCGAAGCCGCCGCGCTGCTGGGATTCAGCGCCTACCTGCGCGGGGACGGCCCGTTCGCCGGCGTCGCCCTCGCCGCCGCGGTGGACGCCGACGCGACCCACCCGATGGCCGTGCTGCTGGAGACCTCGTTGCAGAGCGGTTTGCGGCCGGAACGGCTCCGCAAACTCGCGCACTGCGGTCACCAGATCGCGGCCGATCTGGGGGTCGACATCGGCCCACTCCGGTCATGACACCGGCGATCGGCGGAACTCAGCGCGCGCTGTGCGCCTTGTCACCGAGCGAACGCAGGAATTCCCAGGCGTCGGAGACGATCTCGTCGAGATCGTTGTGCGCGGGCTGCCAGCCCAGCTCGGCGATCGCCCGGTCGCTGGAGGCGATGAGGACCGCCGGATCGCCCGCGCGGCGCGGCGCGTCGATCGCCTCGATCGGCAGGCCGGTCACCCGCTCGCACGCCGAGATCACCTCGCGCACCGAGAAACCGGTGCCCGAGCCGAGATTGAGGATCCGGTGGCTGCCCGGCTGCGACGAGGACAGGGCGAGCAGATGCGCCTGCGCCAGGTCGCGGATGTGGATGTAGTCCCGCACGCACGTGCCGTCCGGTGTCGGCCAGTCGGTGCCGTAGACGGAGATGGCCTTGCGGTGGCCCAGCGCCACCTGCAACACGAGGGGGATCAGATGCGTTTCCACGACCCGGTTCTCGCCGAGACCGGCGTAGGCGCCTGCCACGTTGAAGTAGCGCAGGCTCGTCGCGGCCAGACCGTGCGCCACCGCGTAGGAGGTGATGGCGTGGTCGATGGCCAGCTTGCTCGCACCGTAGGGGTTCGTGGGGCGGGTCGGCGCGGCCTCGGTGATCGGCACCTGCTCCGGTTCGCCGTAGGTCGCGGCGGTGGAGGAGAACACCAGGCGCGGGGTGCCGGTCTCGCGGATCGCCTCGAGCAGGGTCAGCGTCTTGACGACATTGCCCTGCCAGTACTTCTCCGGCTGCTCCACCGACTCGCCGACGAGCGACTGTGCCGCGAAATGCAGGACGCCGTCGAAGGATTCGGCGCGCAGCAACTCCGGTGCCGCGACGGCGATGTCACCCTGGACGAAGCGGGCGCCGGCGGGGACGCCGTCGGCGTTACCGGTCGAGAGGTCGTCGACGACGACCACCTCGTTGCCGGCCTCGAGCAGGACGGCGGCGCAGACACCACCCACGTAGCCGGCGCCGCCGGTGACCAGAAGTTTCACGGATCAGACCAGCCTCACCTGGACGGCGTGCGCCATCTCTTCGGACAGTTCGAAACCACTGTGCCCCGGCACCGTGATCAGCACCGCACCCGGCTTGGTCTCGACGGTGACGCGCGCGTCGGGCACCACACCCGCCTCGCGCAGCCTGCCGATGACCTCCGGGTCGGTCTGGATGTGCTCGGCCAGCCTGCGCACCAC
Source organism: Nocardia sp. NPDC058244 (assembly GCF_042882065.1). Classification (NCBI taxonomy): domain Bacteria; kingdom Bacillati; phylum Actinomycetota; class Actinomycetes; order Mycobacteriales; family Nocardiaceae; genus Nocardia; species Nocardia sp. NPDC058244. The sequence continues at coordinate 400,563 of NZ_JBHVWX010000006.1, forward strand.
GACGGCGTGCAGCGCGCCGTTGGGCAGGTCGGACAGCCGCACGAGCGTCTCCTCGGCTGCGGGGGTATCGCCGAGGCCGAGCTCGTCCAGCCCGGGGATGGGATTGCCGTAGGGCGAGGTGGTCGGGTGGTTGAGCACCTCGATCAGGCGCCGTTCCACCTCCTCGCTCATCACGTGCTCCCAGCGGCACGCCTCGGCGTGCACGTTCTGCCAGTCGAGGCCGATGATGTCGACCAGCAACCGCTCGGCGAGCCGGTGCTTGCGCATCACCGCGACCGCCATGGCGCGGCCCTTGTCGGTCAGCTCGAGGTGGCGGTCACCCGCGACCAGCAGGAGGCCGTCGCGTTCCATCCGCGCGACCGTCTGGCTCACCGTCGGACCACTCTGCTCGAGCCGCTCGGCGATACGCGCCCGCAGCGGCACCACGCCCTCTTCCTCGAGGTCGTAGATGGTACGGAGATACATCTCCGTGGTGTCGACCAGATCCTTCACCTGTTACCCCTTCGTCGGCACGAATTCTACCCACGCGCGAACGCCCGTCCGCCCGCCGGACCGGCGGCCCTATTTCTACTGCATGTCAACGCGTCACGGGGGTCGCTGCTTCCGACTAGCGTGGCGAGCATGGTCACGCCGCCGCGCAGCGAAGAGCCCGGGACCGTCGTGTGGACCGAGCGATTCCTCGGCTACACCTGGAGTCCGGAGCACCCGATGAAACCGGCGCGTCTGCAGTTCACCATGTCGCTGGCCGAAAGTCTGGGCGTGCTCGACGGTGTCGAGCCGTTGGCGCCGGCCGCGGCCACCCGGGCCGACCTGTTGCGGGTTCACAGCAGCGCCTACATCGAGGCGGTGCGGCGGGCCGGTGACGGCCCACCGACGCCCGAGGACACGGTGTACGGCTTGGGAACCGCCGACAACCCCATCTTCCCACGCATGCACGAGGCGGCGTCGGTCATCGTGGGCGGAACCCTCGCCGCCGCCGGGGAGATCGCGGCCGGGCGGACCCGGCGGGCGGTGAGCATCGGTGGTGGCATGCATCACGCCATGCCCGACGCGGCGGCGGGCTTCTGCATCTACAACGATGCCGCGATCGCGATCTCGTGGCTGCTCGATCACGGCTTCGATCGCATCGCCTACCTCGATGTCGACGTCCATCACGGCGACGGCGTGCAACGCGCCTTCTACGCCGATCCGCGGGTGCTGACGATCTCACTGCACCAGCACCCGGCGACGTTGTGGCCCAACACCGGCTGGCCCACCGAGACCGGCATCGGGGCGGCCGAGGGCACCTCGATCAACCTGCCGCTGCTGCCCGGCACCCGGGATGCCCAGTGGCTGCGCGGATTCCACGCGGTGGTGCCCGGCGCGGTGGCCGCGTTCCGGCCGCAGATCATCGTCAGCCAGTGCGGCGTGGACACCCATCGGGAGGACCCGCTGGCCGATCTCGAACTCACCGTGGACGGTCAGCGCGCGGCCTTCCTGGCGATGCGTGATCTGGCCGACACGTATGCCGAGGGGCGCTGGCTGGCCATCGGCGGCGGCGGATACGGGGTGGTCCGGGTGGTACCCCGGGCCTGGACACATCTGCTCGCCGCGGCCCTGGACCGGCCGCTGGCACCGGAGACCCCGGTCCCGGCCGACTGGATCGAGCAGGTGCGCGCCGCCGCGCCCCGGGTCCAGCCGCCGACCAGCATGGGTGACGGTGGCGACACCGCCTACCGGCCCTGGGACGGTCCCGGTGGCACCCCCGAGCTCGGTGACGCCGGCCAGATCCGCGCCCAGCGGGCCGTCGACACCGCCATCACGGCCACCCGGCGGGCGAGTTTCGCCCTGCTCGGGCTCGACCCGGAGGACCCTCGTGACTGAGCCGCTGCTCCCCGACACCCCCGATACGCCCGCGAATCCGCCTGCGCCACCCCAGCACTGGTACGGCGACGTGCTCGCCTCCGACGGCGGCGTGGTCCGGGTGCGCCCGATCGTGCCCGCCGACGCGCCCGCGCTGGCCGTGTTCCACGCCGCGCTGTCGGATCGCACCCGGTATCTGCGCTATTTCGGTCCGTACCCGCGGATCTCGCCCAAGGACATGTACCGCACCACCCACGTGGACTACCGCGACCGGGTGGGACTGGTCGCCCTGCTCGGAGACGCGATCATCGGCGTCGCCCGCTACGAGCTGCTCGACCGGCAGGGCCCGCGCGCCGCCGAGGTCGCGTTCGTGGTCGCCGACGAGCACCAGGGCCGCGGGCTCGGCTCGGTGCTGCTCGAGCACCTGGCGGGGGCGGCGGCCGAGAACGAGGTGGTGGCCTTCGTCGCGGAGGTGCTCGCCGAGAACGAGGCGATGATCACCGTCTTCCGCGATGCCGGCTATCAGCTGCAACGCAGTCGCGACGGCGCCGAGGTGCATCTGGAGTTCGCGATCGACCCCACCGAAGCGCTGCGCACCGTGCGGGATTCGCGCGAGGCCGCCTCGGAGGCGCGCAGCGTCGGCAACCTGCTCGCACCGGGCTCGGTGGCCGTGATCGGCGCGTCGCCGGAGGCCACCAGGGTCGGCGGCGCGGTACTGGCGAACCTGCTCGCTGGCGGCTTCAGCGGCCCGGTGTTCCCGGTGAACCCGCACCGGCGCTCGGTACGTGGGGTGCGCGCCTACGCCACGGTGCGCGAGATCCCCGACGAAGTGGACCTGGCGGTCGTCGCGGTACCACCGGCCGCCATCGGGTCGGTGCTCGACGACTGCATGGCCAAGGGGGTCAAGGGCCTGGTGGTGCTGACGGCGGGTTTCGGCGAGACCGGACCCGAGGGCCTGGCCGCCGAACACGAGCTGGTCGCCGCGGCCCGCGGCCACGGCATGCGCGTGGTCGGTCCCAGCGCGCTCGGCATCGCCAACACCGACCCGGCGGTGGGGCTCAACGCCACCCTGGCCCCGGTGCTGCCCGAGCGCGGGCGGATCGGGTTCTTCTGCCAGTCCGGCCCGCTGGGCGCGGCGATCCTCGGGGAGGCGGCGGCCCGCAATCTCGGCCTGTCGACGTTCGTGTCGGCGGGCAACCGCGCCGATGTCTCCGGCAACGATCTGCTGCAGTTCTGGGACACCGCAGCCGATACCGAGGTGATCCTGCTGTACCTGGAGAGCTTCGGTAATCCGCGCAAGTTCTCCCGGCTGGCCCGGCGGGTGGCGCGCGGCAAGCCGATCGTGGCGGTGAGCAGCGGCCGCCTGGCCGCCGGCGCCGATATGGATCGCACGGTGGTGCGTGACCTGTTCGCCCAGGCCGGGATCATCCAGGTCGACTCCATCTCGGAGCTGTTCGACTGCGCCGCGCTGCTGGCCAGTCAGCCGTTGCCGCGCGGGCCACGGGTGGCGGTGGTCGGCAACAGCGCCGCGTTGAACTGGCTGGCCATCGACGCCGCGCACAGTGAGGGCCTGCGCGTGCACCGGCCCGCCACGGCGCTGGATCGCGGTCCCAGCGCGCGGCCGACCGAGCGGGCCGCCAGCGCGCCGGTCGACGGGCCGGTGGATCTGGGGCCCGAGGCCACCCCCGCCGACTATCGGGAAGCGGTGCAGGCCGCGCTGCGCAGCGATGAGGTCGACGCGGTGATCGTCGTCGTCGCCCCGCCGGTGCCGGTGCCGATGACCGGCTTCGCCGACGCGCTCCGGGCCGCGGCCGCCTCGGCGCCCGGCAAGGACAAGCCGGTGCTGACCACCTTCGTCGCCGAATCGGGCATTCCGAAGCTGCTCGCGGTCCGCACCACCGGCGGCGCGCCGGCCAGAGGCTCCATCCCCTCGTATCCGGACCCGGAGCGCGCGGCCAGGGCGCTGGCCAGGGCCGAGCGTTACGCCCGCTGGCGGGACCGGCCGGTCTCCCCGGTCGTGCGGCCGCCCGGTATCGACACCGCGGCCGCGTCGGCCCTGGTGGCGGGGTGGGTGGCGGAATCGGGCGGGCGCTGGCTCACCGACGAGGAGACGGTGCGGCTGCTGAGCTGCTACGGCATCGACGTGGTCGAGTTCCGGGCGGTGCACGACGCCGAACAGGCGGTCGCCGCCGCCGAGGAACTGGGCTATCCGGTCGCGGCGAAGGCCACCGGGGAGCTGTGGCGGCGCAGGCCGGACCTGCTCGGGGTGCGCCTGGACCTGTGGACCCCCGACGCGGTCCGCCAGGCTTACACCGACCTGGTGGAGATCTGCGGCGATCCGCTGCTGCACGTGCAGAAGATGGCGACCAAGGGCATGGGGTGCGTGCTGCGGGTCACCGACGACCCGTCGTTCGGGTCGGTCATCGAGTTCGGGCTCTCGGGCCTGATCATCGAGCTGCTCGGCGACCGCGCCTTCCGCGCGCTGCCACTCACCGCGGAGGAATCCGTGGCCCTGATCGAGGCGCCACGGGCCGCGCCGCTGCTGTCCGGGGGTCAGGCCGGGCCCGCCGTCGACAAGGCGGCGCTGGCCGAGCTGGCGCAGCGCATCTCGGCCCTGTTCGACGACATCCCGCAGATGCGCGAGCTGTCCTGCGATCCGGTGCTCGCGGCACCGTCCTCGGCCGAGATCATCTACGCCAGGGCCCGGATCGGCCCGGAACCGAGCCGCTTCGACACCGGTCCGCGCAGGCTGGCCTGAGCGGGTCCCCGACGAACAACGCCGACCGGCTCGCGACCCCGGAGGGGTGAGGTCGCGGACACCGGTCGGCGTTTCGGCAGACGACCCCGCGGGGCCGTCGGGTTCTCGGGATCAGCTGGCGTAGGCGCGCAGCCGGTCGGCGCGCTCGCCCTTACGCAGCTTGGACATGACCTCGCGCTCGATCTGGCGGACCCGCTCGCGGGACAGACCGAACAGCTTGCCGATCTGGTCCAGGGTGCGGGGCTGGCCGTCGTCGAGGCCGAAGCGCAGGCGGATGACCTGCTGTTCGCGCTCGTCGAGGGTGGCCAGGACGCTGCGCACGTCGTGGTGCAGCAGGCCGGCGATGACCGCGCTCTCGGCGGAGGTGGCCTCGGAGTCCTCGATGAAGTCGCCCAGCGGGGCTTCCTCGTCGTTGCCGACCGGCATGTCCAGGCTGACCGGGTCGCGGCTGTGGTCGAGCAGGTCGGCGATCTTCTCCACCGGGATGCCCGACTCGTTGGCGAGTTCGGCGTCGGTGGCCTCGCGACCGAGCTGCTGGTGCAGCTCACGCTTGATCCTGGCGAGCTTGTTGACCTGCTCGACCAGGTGCACGGGGAGCCGGATGGTGCGGCTCTGGTCGGCCATACCGCGGGTGATGGCCTGGCGGATCCACCAGGTGGCGTAGGTGGAGAACTTGAAGCCCTTGGCGTAGTCGAACTTCTCCATCGCGCGGATCAGTCCGAGGTTGCCCTCCTGGATCAGGTCGAGCAGCGGCATGCCGCGGCCGGTGTAGCGCTTGGCCAGCGAGACGACCAGACGCAGGTTGGCCTCGAGCAGATGCGAGCGGGCGGCCTGCCCTTCGCGGACCAGAATCGCCAGATCACGCTTGCGGGTCGCCGATAACCGCTTACCGGTCTCGAGCAGGTGCTGGGCATACAGGCCCGCCTCGATACGCTTGGCCAACTCGACCTCGTCGGCCGCCGTGAGCAGTGCCGTGCGGCCGATTCCGTTCAGGTACACGCGTACCAGGTCGGCGGCCGGGCTCTGGGCGTCGATATCGGACTCGCTGGGGCGCACACGAGTAGTGGCGGGGCTTGTCATGACTTGCCTCCTGTCGGTGGTGTCTCACTCCGATCAACGGACCCGACTTAGAGAAAGTTCCCGATCGCGCCGGTGATAAACCGCTCTGAGCTGCGGGTTCCCACCGGTACGGCTGAGAAGTTCCTGAGAAGAGCACCGTGCCCGGAACTCGGCCCACCACCGGGCGGCTTACACGGGTCGGACCAATCCGTGGCGCACCAGACCGGCCACGACGCCGAGTGCCTGGGCGGCGAACTCCGGGGTCACCTCGTCGGCGCCCTCGGCGAGGGCCAGCAGTTCGAGCAGTTCGTACAACGGCAGACCATCCGGTCGCATTCCCGCGACCAGGGCCACCGTCGACTCGTCGACCTCGTGCTGCCAGCGCGGACCGTCGCCGCGATGCAGCCGCGCGACCTGCTCGGCCCAGCCGTGCTCACCGGGCAGATACACCCGCTCCAGCGCGGTGGCCGGGCTCGGCGCGAAGCGGGAGGTCCAGGCGAGGGTGTCGTCGGCGGCCACCGCGCGCAGCCACGCCGAGCGCGCGAAGTAGGCGGGCGCCTCGTCACCGAGCGGATCGTCGAAGCCGTGGGTGAGGTCCTCGGCCATCAGCTCGGTCGGTCCGTCGATGGCGTGCAGGTAGACGAACCCGAACCCGATGCCCTCGACGTCGGCGGCCTCGAACGCCGCCAGCCACGCCTCCGCGCGGGCCTGAGCGGCCGGGTCACGCGGGTCCAGGCCCGCGTCGCGCAGCCAGGTGCCCACGTAGAGCGCCGGATCGGCGACGTCGCGCTGCACGACCCAGGCGTCGACGCCGTGGGCGGGCAGCCACGACGACACCCGCTGCCGCCAGTCCTGGCCCTCGACGTGCACCCAGGCGGCGAGCATGGCCGCGGTGCCGCCGGGGGCCAGCAGGCCGGGCGCCTGCCCGATCACCAGTTCGCTGGCACCGTCCAGGGCCAGCCCGGAGTCTCGATAGGTGTGCTCGATGCGCGCCGGGCCGACCACGAACGGGGGATTGGCCACGATCTGATCGAACTTCCGGCCCGCCACCGGTTCGAACCAGGACCCTTCCCGCAGTTCGATGTCGAGTTCGTTCAGCGCGGCGGTGGCCTGGGCCAGCCACAGCGCCCGCGCGTTGACGTCGGTGGCGGTGACCCGGCCCGCGTAGCTCGCCGCGTGCACGGCCTGCACCCCGCAGCCGGTGCCCAGGTCGAGCAGGGTGCCCACCGGTTCGGTCGGTGTGGCGCGCAGCAGCGACAGCGACGCGTGCCCGACACCGAGGACATGGTCCTCGGTGAGGGTGCGCCTGCGCATCGAATCGTCGAGGTCGGACAGGATCCAGCGGGTGCCCGCGCCGGTGTCGAGCGGGCGCAGATCCAGTGCGGCCCTGAGGTCGTCGCCGTCCTGGGCCAGCAGCCCCGCCGCGACGGCGTCGTCGATCCGTACCGGCGACAGCGCGGCGGCGACCTCGCGTTCCGGCAGCGCGTCGCCGAGCAGCAGCAGCCGGATCAGTGTGCCCAGCTCCCCGGCCGCCCGCGCGGCCCGGCGCACCGGCACCGGCTCGGACCGGCCCAGCGCGGCGTGCACGTCGGGGCCGAGCGCGTCCACCAGCGTGTCGGCGTCGTAGCCGACCCGGATCAGCGCCGCGCGCAGGTCCGGGCACAGGGCGGTGAGCAGGGAACCGGTGGTCGTGGAGTTCGTAGGCACCCGCCTACTCTGCCAGGGCAACGCGCGCCCGGATCGACCAGCTACAGGCGCGTGTCGTACGGCACTGCACGCGCCCATCGCTGGAAGGGCCGCCTCCGTGCCGACGGTGCTGGCTGGCGGTCCCGGCGGGTGGTTCAGCCGGTGTACGGGTCGCGGCCGGTGACGCAGTAGAGCGCGGAACCGGGGTCGCGCAGGACGATCCAGCGTTCGCCGTCCGCGACCCGGGTGGCGCCGAGGGATTCGTGCCAGGCGGCGGTGGCGGCGAGGTCGGAGGAGGCCAGGTCCGGATGGGCATCGGCGGGACGGGCCTCGTCGAGGCGCTGGAGCAGGAAGTGCAGCGGCTGGTCGGGGCCGCGCAGGCGGGAGAATTCGGGGCGGCGGCCGGGCCGGTGAGTCCAGCCGGTCAGCGCCTGCCAGAAGGCGGTGTCGGTCGCGATGTCGGCGGGGGACAGGTCGAGGCAGATCTGATCGAGGCGGGTCACGGTGCCGTCGGGCGCGGTCGACACGACCACCGGTGGCGGGGGCGCGTCCTCGGGCGCTGCGGCGACCTCGCGGACCGGGGTGAAGCAGAACGTCTGTCCGGCGGGCGATTCCAGCACGGTGTAGTCGCGCTCGACGGTGACCACCCGGGCGCCGAGATCGGTGGCGGTCGCCACCGCGGCGGGAATGTCGTCGACGTCGAGGTCGAGGTGGATGCCGCCGCCGTCACCGACGCGCTGCATCTTCAGCCAGGCGGGACCGGTGGCGGGCAGCAGGGTGACGAATTCGCCCTCGGCGCCCCGGGGTTCGGACACGGTGGAGCCGGTGATCGTCGCCCAGAATCGCACGCAGTCGTCGAAACCGGTGGTGGGGCGGTCGAGAAAGGCCCACGTCCAGCGAATCATGCTGTCTCCGTTTCGGTGTGGATCGGGTCCCGGCGCGGCCGACCGATCGTCGGCGCGGGGGCGGAGGTCCTGTCCGCACGGTAGGCGGCAACGGGCGCGCTGTCGACCGCGATAACACCGGGCGGCGAGTTGGCAGGATGTCGACGAAAGATGTCATCGCGGCCACTCGTTCGTGCCGCGAAGTTCCGGCACCCTGTTCCGGTGACCGATCTCCGCGCGCCCCTGCCGCCCACCGGCGACGACCCGGCCGACCGCGCCACGCCCGTCCCCGGCGACGCGGAGGCCATCGATCGGCCGACCGACGCCGCGCCGGTGACCGCCCGGCGTGGTCGCGCCCCGCATCCCGCGTGGATCGTGGCTGGTGTCGGTTTCGTCGCCCTGCTCGGCGCCGCCGCCTTCCGCTCGGTGCCCAGCGTCCTGATCGACCCGCTGCACGCCGAATTCGGCTGGTCGCACGCGACGATCTCGGCCGCCATCTCCCTGAACATGCTGCTCTACGGCGTGATCTCGCCGTTCGCGGCCGCGCTGATGGACCGCTTCGGCATCCGCCGGGTGGTGTGTTCGGCGCTGGTGCTGATCGCGGCGGGCAGTGGCCTGACGGTGTTCATGACCCAGGCCTGGCAGCTGGTGGCGACCTGGGGCCTGCTGGTCGGGGTGGGCGTGGGATCGATGTCGATGCCGTTCGTCGCCACCATCACCGGCCGCTGGTTCGTGCGCAGCCGCGGCCTGGTCACCGGCGTGCTGACCGCCGCGGGCGCGACCGGTCAGCTGGTGTTCCTGCCGCTGGTGTCGATGCTGGCGCACGAGCACGGCTGGCGGCTGCCGTCGGTGCTCGTGGCGGGCGTCGCGCTGGCCGTGGTGCCGCTGGTGTGGCTGTTCGTGCGGGATTACCCGAGCGATGTCGGCGTGCGGGCCTATGGAGCGCCGGAGGGTTCGGACGCGGGGACGCGCGTCGCGGTCGCCGGGGGCGCGAGCCGAGCGTTGAAGGTCCTGGCCTCGGCCGCGCGCAGGCCCGGGTTCTGGCTGCTGGCAGGCGGTTTCGCGGTGTGCGGCGCGTCGACCAACGGCCTGGTCGGCACGCATTTCGTGACCGCGGCCCACGATCACGGCATGCCGCCGACCACCGCGGCGGGGCTGCTGGCGCTGGTCGGGGTCTTCGATGTGGCGGGCACGATCGCCTCGGGCTGGCTCTCGGACCGGGTCGATCCGCGCTACCTGCTGCTCGGCTACTACTCGCTGCGCGGGCTCTCGCTGCTGATCCTGCCCTCGCTGCTGGGTCCGCACACCCAGCCCAGCATGTGGGTCTTCGTGATCTTCTACGGCCTGGACTGGATCGCCACGGTCCCGCCGACCGTGCTGCTGTGCCGGGAGCTGTTCGGCGCCGACGGGCCGATCGCGTTCGGCTGGGTGTTCGCCGCCCATCAGGTCGGCGCGGCGATCGCGGCCACCGGCGCGGGACTCATCCGCGACCTGCAGGGTTCCTACGATCTGGCCTGGTATCTCGCCGGCGCGCTGTGCGGCCTGGCGGCGCTGATGTCGATGCTGGTGCGGCGCCCGCGGGCGTCAGCCGTCGATGGCCTTGTGCGGGCGTGAGTCCAACGCGATCTGGTTGGCCCGGCCGTCCCAGCGGCTCGGCTCGTCCTTGCTGCGCGGCGGCCGGTCGTTGGCGATGAGCACGGCGATCCACGGCAGCGGCACCGAGGCCACGATGATCAGGATCGAGATCAGCGGGTTCTCGAACGCGCTGTAGGCGATCGCGGCCAGGATCAGGCAGGGGATGCGGAAGGCCATGATGATCGTGTAGCGGCGGACGCGGGCGCGATGCTGGTCGTCGAGCGACGGCGCGGCCTCGGTGATGAGCACCGGGTGCTTGGCGTCGGCGCCGGGGAAATAGCCGCGCGAGGAACTCTGCGCGGCGGGCATCGTCACCTCCGGGGCCGGTGTCGGCTCGTCGGCGCCGGGGGTGTCGCCGTGGGACTGCATACCCCGAGTCTTCCACTCGACGCCGGCGAACGCACACGCGGCTGGTCAGCGGTACGCGCCCGGGATGCGGCATCATGGAAGGCGTGAGTACAGACACTCTGGTACGCCCGGAAACCACGACCGACGAGACGACCGGCGACGACGTCCCCAAGTTCTTCCACTACGTGAAGAAGGACCGGATCGCCGAGAGTGCCGTGATGGGCACCATGGTCGTCGCGCTGTGCGGCGAGGTCTTCCCGGTGACGCGTTCGCCCAAGCCCGGTTCGCCGGTCTGCCCGGACTGCAAGAAGGTCTACGACGGCTTGCGCAAGGGCGACTGAACCGGCTCCGCGTTCGGTGCGGTCGATGCCTCCGCCGAGGCGTCGGCCGCCTCGTCGCGTTCGTCGTCACCGCGCACCTGGTTGCTGAGCCACTCCTTGACCTGCTCCATCCGGGTGGCCCTGGCCGGCCAGAACTCCTGCACCGCGGCGTTGAACTCGGCGCCGAGGATCACCGCGAAGCCGAGGAAATAGGTGAACAGCAGGAACGCGATCGGCGTGGCCAGCGCGCCGTAGCTCACCCCGGTGGCGGTGATCCAGGCCAGATACCGGCGCAGCAGGTCGCTGGCGGCCAGGAAGAACACCCCCGCCACCAGCGCGCCGCCGAAGAGCCGGTGCCATGGCAGCGATCGGTGCAGCGCCAGCTTGTAGAGCGTGGTCAGCCCGACGATCAGCAGCAACCCGACGATCGGGTAGTAGAACGTGTCGATCAGGCGCAGGCCGGGTTCGCGCCAGGTGTCGGGCAGCACCCGGCCGATCCGGGTGGGCCCGAGCGCGATCACCGGCAGGATCAGCACCGCCGCCACCAGGAACTGCACGTACAGCAGCAGCGCGAAGATCCGCTGCCAGACCGGGTGCCGGGCGTCCTGCTGATCGTGGGCCTCCACGATCGCGTCGACGAAGGTCGCCATCGCCGAGGACCCGGCCCACAGCGACAGCACGAAGCCCACCGACACCACCGCGCCGCGTCCGCGGCCGAGCACGTCGTCGACGGTGGGTTCGATCAGGTCGGAGACGACCGACGGGCTGAAGAACTCCCGGCTGAACGCGATGATCTTGGATTCCACGATCTGCACCGTGTCGGGGCCGAAGAGCCCGCCCACGTAGCCGAGGCTGCCGAGCAGGCCGAGCAGCAGCGGTGCGAGCGAGAGCGTCTGCCAGAAGGCGGCGGCCGCCGATTTGGCGAAGATCGAGTTGTTCCAGCACTTCTGGGCCACCCGGACCACCAGCCGCCACGCCATGAGCAGCCACCGCGTCACCCGGGCGTGTTCGCGGGGACGTTGCCCGGCGGCCGCGGGCGGCGCGGGCGGACCGCCGGGCAGGGGTGCCCGCGGCGGGTGTGCCGCGTCGGCTGCCCGGATCTGGTCGTTGCTCATGGTGTCTCCAGCATCCCGCACGATGGTGGTCCGTGTGGTGCGGGCCGGGCATCGTGTCGGCGGGTAACAGGTAAATGGCCGGTGACCTCGGGCTCGTTTGTGATGCCTGTCGCCCACCCCGCGTCGGTTTGGCGACACGCCGCATCGGGCGGCTAGGGTCGTCTGCGTGACTGGGTCGGGTGGCGTCGCTGCGGCGAGAGAAGCGGGTACACCGGGCGATGCGGCCGCGGGGGGTGCGTCGGGGGGTTCCCTGCGCGCCTGGCAGCGGCGCGCGCTCACGAAATACCTGGCCACCAAGCCGCGCGACTTCCTCGCGGTCGCGACCCCCGGCGCGGGTAAGACCACCTTCGCGCTGCGGGTAGCCGCGGAGTTGCTGGCCGATCGGACAGTCGACCAGGTGACCGTCGTCGCGCCGACCGAGCACCTCAAGCACCAGTGGGCCGCCTCGGCCGCCCGCTCCGGCATCCAGCTGGACTCGCGCTTCTCCAACAGCACCGGCGGCACCTCCGGCGACTACCACGGCGTCGTGGTGACCTACGCCCAGATCGCGGCCCACCCCGCGCGGCACCGGGTGCGCACCGAGAATCGCCGCACCCTGGTGATCCTCGACGAGATCCACCACGCGGGCGACGCCAAGAGCTGGGGCGAGGCCACCGAGGAGGCCTTCGGCGACGCGACGCGCAGGCTCGCGCTGACCGGAACCCCGTTCCGCAGCGACGATTCCAAGATCCCGTTCGTCACCTACGAACCCGACGAGGCCGGTTTCCCGCGCTCGCGCGCCGACCACTCCTACGGCTACGCCGACGCCCTGGCCGACGGCGTCGTGCGCCCGGTGGTCTTCCTGGCCTACTCCGGTGACGCGCACTGGCGCGACAGCGCGGGCGAGGAGCACACCGCTCGCCTCGGTGAACCGCTCAGCGCCGAACAGACCGCGCGTGCCTGGCGCACCGCGCTGGATCCGGCGGGCGACTGGATCTCGGCGGTGCTGCGCGCGGCCGACACCCGGCTGCGCCAGCTGCGCGCCTCGGGCATCCCCGACGCGGGTGGCCTGGTGATCGCCACCGATCAGGAACGCGCCCGCGACTACGCCGAACTGCTCGAACACATCTCGGGGGAGCGGCCCGCGGTGGTCCTCTCCGACGACCCGCAGTCCTCGAGCCGCATCGACGAGTTCGCCAAGGGCACCCAGCCGTGGATGGTCGCGGTGCGCATGGTGTCCGAGGGCGTCGACGTGCCGCGCCTGGCCGTCGGCGTGTACGCGACCAGCGCGTCGACGCCGCTGTACTTCGCCCAGGCCATCGGCCGGTTCGTGCGTGCCCGCAAGCCGGGGGAGACGGCCAGCGTCTTCCTGCCGTCGGTGCCGGTGCTGCTCGACCTGGCGGCCCAGCTCGAGCTCCAGCGCGACCACGTGATCGGCAAGCCGCATCGCGAGAAGAACGCGCTCGACGACGAACTGCTGATCGACGCGAACAAGACCAAGGACGAGCCGGGCGAGGAGGAGAAGTCCTTCGTCGCCCTGGCCGCCGACGCCGAGCTCGACCAGGTGATCTACGACGGCTCCTCCTTCGGCACCGCCACCATCGCGGGCAGCGACGAGGAAGCCGACTACCTGGGTATCCCCGGCCTGCTCGACGCCGACCAGATGCGCGCGCTGCTGCGCGAACGGCAGACCCGTCAGCTCGCCGACCGCAGCGCCCAGGACGGCGCCGTCCCCGCGCCCGCCGCGGTCGTCGAACGGGTCGCGACGTCGGACAAGCTGGGGGAGCTGCGCCGCGAACTCAACAGCCTGGTCGCGATGCACCACCACCGCACCGGCAAGCCGCACGGCGTGATCCACGGCGAGCTCCGGCGCGAATGCGGCGGTCCGCCCACGGCTCTGGCGACCGCCGACCAGCTGACCGAGCGCATCGCGGCCCTGCGGCGCCAGTAGCGCGCGGACGCTACGTCGTCGACGCCGCGAGCACGTGCAGCGCGCTGTCGACGGCGGCGCTGAGCTCGGCATGGCCGACGTCGTCCCTGGCCTGGATCGAGAGCCCATACAGGACGGTGCTGTACAGCGTCGCCAGCGCGGCGGTATCGGTGCCGGGCCGCAGATCGCCGTCGGCGACACCGCGGTCGAGCCGAGCGTGGATGTCGGCGGTGGTGTGCCGGCGGGCCTCGGCGAGGAACTCGCGGACCGAGGCGTTGCGCGTGGTGTAGGTCGCGCCCGCCAGGACCACCATGCAGCCGTGCGGCAGCCCGGGGTCGGTGTAAGTGGTGATGTTGTCGCGCAGCATCGCCTCGATGGCGGCGTAGGCGGTGGATTCCTCGCGCAGCGCCCGTGCCGTGCGTGACCCCTCGGTCCGGCCGTAGAGCTCGACCGCGGCGCGGAACAGGGCTTCCTTGTCGCCGAAGGCGGCGTAGAGGCTGGGGGAGTTGATGCCCATGGCGGTGGTGAGATCGGCCATCGAGGCGCCGTCGTAGCCGCGTTCCCAGAACACCTCCATGGCACGCCGCAGGGCGACGTCGCGATCGAAACCGCGTGGGCGGCCGCGTTCTGCCATGGCGAACCTTTCTGTGTCGATCGACAAACATACCGCGTCGACCCCTCGTCCGTAAATTCTGTATCGATCGATAAGAAACTCTTGACGCGGCTCGGCGTCGTGCGCTTGGCTATTTGTGTATTGATCACTACACAAAGGAGCGAACCGATGACGAGCAGCACCGTGGCCCTGGTGACCGGTGGCAGCCGGGGGATCGGCGCCGCCATCGCCCGCAAGCTGGCGGGCGCCGGCGCCGACGTGGCGTTCACCTACCAGCGCGACGAGAGCGCCGCGAAGGCCGTCGCCGCCGACATCGAGGCGCTCGGCAGGCGGGCGCTGCCGCTGCGGGCCGACAGCGCCGACGCGGGGCAGATCGCCGCCGCGGTCGACCGGACCGCCCGGGACCTGGGCGGGCTGGACGTGCTGGTGAACAACGCGGGCATCTTCCCGGCCAAGCCCTACGAGGAATTCGGCCTCGACGAGATCGACCGGGCGCTGCACATCCACGCGCGCGCCCCGTTCGTCGCGGGCCAGGCCGCGTTGGCCCATCTGGGCGAGGGCGGGCGGATCATCTCCATCGGCTCGAACCTGACCGACCGCGCGCTCTTCGGCGGCCTGGCGCTCTACAACCTGAGCAAGTCCGCGCTCAACGGCTACACCAAGGCCCTGGCCCGCGAACTGGGCCCGCGCGGCATCACCGTCAACCTGGTCCAGCCGGGACCCACCGACACCGACATGAACCCGGCGGGCAGCGATCACGCGCCGGTCCAGCGGGAGTTCAACGCGCTGGGGCGCTTCGGCGCGCCCGAGGACGTCGCCGATCTCGTCGCCTTCCTCGCCGGTCCCGCCGGGCGGACCATCACCGGCGCGGTCATCACCATCGACGGCGGCACCAACGCCTGAGTGCGCCGGGGCACCGCGCGGCCGCGGTGCCCCAGCGCGTCAGACCGCGAAGAAGCGCGTGGGATCGAGTGCGTTGATGCTGGTCCAGCGCTGTTCCTGGACGGGCGCCGCGGTGTCGGTGGTCGCGTCGAAATAGCCCTGGAGTTCCAGGGCGAGCCGCGGATTCTCGTCGACCTGCCGGGCGATCGTGTACAGCACCGCGAGCACGTGCACGCACCGGTCGGTGCGCGCCGAACACGAGCAGTCGGTACTGGCCAGGGTCGGCGCGGGCGCGTGACCCGCGTCGAGCAGCGCGCGGTGCATCTCGTCGGTGACCACCGAGGAATCGGGCAGCGCACGCGCGATCGTGGTCACCTCGGCCCGGGTCAGCGGCACCACCTCGACATGGGCGATCGAGGCTTGCCCGCCCCGATGCAGATGCGCGCGGACCGTGCGTCCCTCGATCTCGGTGCGCACGCCGTGATTGCGGGCGATGCTGCGGGCGCGGGGCAGCAGCGGTTCCGGCTTGGTCTGGCGCAGCGGCTCGGCCAGCCGGACCCAGTCCTTGCCCCAGGGCGTGTAACCGAATTCGTTGTCGGCCATCAGTTCTCTCGCTTCCGGCGCAGGATGTCGACGAGGGCGTCGTCGTCGAGGCGGGCCAGTTCGGCGATGCCCGCCGCGTCGGACAGATCGGTCAGCGCCGATTTCCGGGTGTGCATCGCGGCGATGTGCTCCTCGACCGTGGTCGAGCTGGTCAGCGTGGTGACCGTGACGGTGCGGGTCTGCCCGATCCGGTGCGCGCGGTCGGAGGCCTGCGCTTCGACGGCCGGATTCCACCAGCGATCGAAGTGGATCACGTCGGCGGCGCGGGTGAGGGTCAGGCCGGTGCCCGCCGCGCGCAGGCTCAGCACGAGCACCGGCGGGCCGTCCGGTGATTGGAACGCGGTGACGATCCCGGCGCGCTGGTCGGCGTCGAGCCCGCCGTGGAAGAACGGCGCCGTCACCCCGAACTGTTCGGCGAGATGCCGCACCAGCAGCTCACCGGTCGCGCGGTACTGGGTGAAGATCAGCGTGGGGTCGCGGGTGTCGAGATTGGTCGCCACGATGTCGGTGCAGAGGTCGAGTTTGCCGGAGCGCCCGGCCAGTTCGTCCAGGTCGCCGGAGACCAGGCCGGGATGGTTGCAGACCTGTTTGAGCCCGGTCAGCGCCGCGAGCACGCGCCCCTGGCGTTGCAGCCCGGAGCCGAAGCCCTCGTCGAGCGCCTCGGCGAGGACCGCGTCGTAGACCCGTTCCTGTTCCTGCGTCAGGTCGCACAGCAGATCGCTGTGGATCTTCGCCGGCAGCGAGGCCGCGACCTGGATCTTCTTGCGGCCGAGGAGGACCGGTTCCACCGCGTCCCGCAACCGGGCCGCCGCCGTGGCCGACCCCTCCTCGATCGGTTTGACGAACCGGCGCCGGAACTGGGTGCGGTGGGCGAACAGTCGCGGCACGGTGAGGTGCAGCAGTGCGAACAGCTCGTCGAGATGGTTCTCCACCGGCGTGCCGGTCAGGGCGACCTTGGCGTCGGCGGGCAGGGCCTTGGCGGCCCGCGACACCTGCGTGCGCGGATTCTTCAGCGCCTGGGCCTCGTCGAACACCACGGTCGCCCACCGGGTCTCGGTCAGGGCGGTCCCGTGCAGCCGCAGCGTCGGATAGCCGGTGACCACGATCGTGCCGGGCGCGGCGGGCACCGCGCCACCGCGCCAGGACACGGCCGTCAGAGCGGGCGCGAACCGCGTGATCTCGTGGACCCAGTTGCCGACCAGCGAGGTCGGGCACACCACCAGTTGCGGGCCCGCGGACCGGCCGCGCAGGAATCCGATGGTCTGCACGGTCTTGCCGAGCCCCATCTCGTCGGCCAGCACCGCGCCGCCGTACGCCGCGACGGTCTCGTGCAACCAGCTCACGCCCCGCACCTGATACGGGCGCAGCGTGGCGTCGAGCAGGCCGGTGAGTTCGGTGGCGGCGAGCTCGGTCTCCCGCAGCACCCGCGCCGCCCGCTCCGCCGAGAAGATCGCGGTGCCGACGGCGTCGGGGACGGCGTGGGCGGCGATCGGCAGGGTGTCGGGCCGGACGTCGGTGTCCTGGGCGAGCACCGCGCGCCACGCCAGCGTCGACGGCGCGAGGTCGTCGGGAGCCAGTCCGGCCAGCTCGGCGGGCGTCACCACGGCGGCCGGGATCTCGGTCGGCTCGATCGCGCCGCGCTCGCCGACCGGCAGCGCGAGCGTGAGGTGTTCCCGATCGCCGAGGTCGGTGGGCGCGGGGCCCGCACCGTGACCGGTCCACGTCCACAGGGCGAACAGGTGGCGGTCGGGGAGATAGGTGGCCTGGGTGGCGGGCAGAGCGGTCTCCTCTGATCGGGCAGCGCGAACGACCTAACAACGTACACTGTACTGAGTTTGTTCCCGACCGCCAGAAAGGACCGCGCGTGCCCACCGACGGCGACGAGTCCACCGCGCAGGCCACCCGCATCCTCGAGCTGCTGTGGCGGCACGCGCTGCCCGCCAGACCGGGCGCCCGCGGCCCGAAACCCGGGCTCACCGTCGACGCCGTGGTCGCCGCGGGCATCGCCCTGGCCGATCGCGACGGGATCGACAAGCTGACGATCCGCGCGGTCGCCGCCGACCTCGGGCTGCGCGCCATGAGTCTCTACACCTATGTGCCCAGCAAGGAGGCGCTGCTGGTGCTCATGGTCGACGCCGTCGCCGCCGACGACCCGCCGATCCCGGCCGACCTGCCGATCCGCGACCGGATGATCGCGGTGGCCACTCGGATCCGGGCCGAGCTGATCGCGCACCCCTGGCTGCTCGAGGTCTCGCCGTGGCGGCAGGTGCTCGGGCCCGCCCGGATGCGCCGCTACGAAGGTCAGCTCGCCGCGATCGAGGGCATCGGGCTCGACGACCTCGCGATGGACCGCGCGATCGCGGTGCTCACCGACTTCGCCACCGGCAATGCCCGCCTCGCCATCGCGGCCGCGGGTGCGACGGCCCAGCTCAGCGACGCCGACTGGTGGCAGGTGCACGGCCCCTTGCTGGCCCGGGTGATGCCCGCCGCGGAGTTCCCGCTGGCAGGCCGGGTCGGCGCGACCGTGGGCGAGCACTACCAGGCACCGGCCGATCCCGACGGCGCCTTCGCCTACGGCATCGCGACCCTGGTCGACGGCATCCTCGCCGACGCGGCGGGCTGACCCGGAGACGGCGACAGCGGGCGTCCGGATTCCGGATCGCCCGCTGTCGGGGTGTTCTGTTGTCAGATGTTGTTGTTTCGGACGCGAGGAGTGGTCAGAGGGCGGGAGCGGATTCCGTGTCGATCACGGCTTCGAGCTCGCGCAAACGGTCCATGTGTTCATTCGCGTGGTGCTGGCAGAAGAGCAACTCGCCACCCGCGGGAAGAACGGCACGCACTCGGGCAGCCGCCCCGCAACGATCGCAACGATCGACCGCGGTCAGTGGGGTGCTGGTCAGGGTTCCTGGCATGACTCCTCCGTCCCGGCTCCCGGCGCTGCGTGGCCGTTCGCCTAGGTGTGGGCCCCGTGGTCACTCCACGTGGCTCGCGTCCGCTACTTCCCAGCAGTGGTACGACTACTCTCTCAGACGTTCGGGGTTCAGGCTTTGTTCCCGGAAGTGAATCTTTGTGTTTTCGATAACAGACCTGCGGTTTCGCTGAAAGCGAACACGTGCTGGTCATGCTCTCGAGCCCACGCCGACCACTCGCGGTGCCGTCGCTGCCACCTCCCACTCGCTCCCTGTCACTCATCGATATGTCGCTCGCTGCGGTGTTGCTCGTTACGTACCGGGCCGACCGCGTCTCGAGGGAGTTCCGATGATCCTGTGGCAGGGTCTTGAACGTCCGATCCTGTTGTCTACCCGGAGATTACCCGTGACGTCCGACACCCACACGCTTGTTCACCTGTGTTCTTCCCAAGAATGGGCCGACGCCCGACGGGTAGGTGAACGCCGACCGCCCTCGCTGTCGGAGAGCGGGTTCGTGCATCTGTCCACCCCGACGCAGGTCCACCTGCCCGCCAACCGGCTCTTCGCCGGACGCACCGACCTGGTGGTGCTCTGGCTCGACCCGTCCCGGTTCACCGGCGAGGTGCGCTGGGAGCCGGGGGTGCCGACCGATCCGGCCTCGATGCTGTTCCCGCACCTGTACGCGCCGCTGCCGGTCGCCGCCGTGCTCGAGGCCGTCGCGTACCTGCCCGGCCCGGACGGGCGCTTCGATACGCCCCGGCGCGGCACAGTGGCGTAGGCCACATCCGCGGTGGCGGCGCGACTACTGTGGAAGGTGTGAACGTCGACGTCACAGCGCTACCGGGAATCGGAGTGCGCAAGGATTTCGAGGTCAAGTCGGGTCGCCGGGTCGGGGTGGTCGCCCACCGCGACGGCGACATCGACCTGATCGTGTCCAAACACGACGACCCGGACGCGATCGCGGCCCAGGTGCCGCTGTCCACCGACGAGGCGTCGGTGCTGGCGAACCTGCTCGGCGCGCCGCAGCTGGTCGCCAAACTCAACGACGACCATCGCGATCTGCCGGGCATCACCACCCGCCAGCTCGCGATTCTCGACGAATCACCGTACGCGGGACGCACACTCGGCGAGACCGCCATGCGCACCCGCACCAAGACCTCGATCGTCGCGGTGATGCGCGCCGGTCAGCTGCACCCGTCGCCGGGGCCCGACTTCACCTTCACCGAGGGTGACCTGCTCGTGGTCGTCGGCACTCCGGACGGCCTCGACGCGGCCGCGAAGATCCTCGCGCACGGCTGACCGCCGTGACCTCGCAGGCCCTGGCTCTGCTCGAGCTCGGTGTGATCTTGTTCGCGCTGGGGATCTGCGGGCGGGTGGCGGCCCGGTTCGGCATGTCGCCGATCCCGCTGTATCTGCTGGGTGGTCTGGCCTTCGGGCGCGGCGGCTATCTGCAACTGGAGGCGGCCACCGAGTTCGGGCATCTGGCGAGCGAGATCGGCGTCGTGCTGCTGCTGTTGCTGCTCGGGCTCGAGTACACCGCCCCCGAACTGATGACCGGTCTGCGGCGCTCCTGGGCGGCCGGCGTGGTGGATCTGGTGGCCAACGCGCTGCCCGGCGCCGCGGTCGCGCTGATCCTCGGCTGGGGCGCGACCGGGGCCGTCGTGCTCGGTGGCGTCACCTACATCTCGTCGTCGGGGATCGTCGCCAAGGTGCTCGACGACCTCGGCCGGCTCGGTAACCGCGAGACCCCGGTGGTGCTGTCGATCCTGGTGCTCGAGGACCTGGCGATGGCGGTGTACCTGCCGATCCTGACCATGATGCTGGCCGGGCTGAGCCTGCTGAGCGGGCTGGTGTCGCTGGCCGTCGCACTGGCCACCATCTCGGTGGTGCTGGTGGTGGCGCTGCGGTTCGGCCGGGTGGTCTCGGCCGTGCTCGACAGCGCCGACCGCGAGGTGTTCCTGCTGCAACTGCTCGGTGCCGCGCTGCTGGTGGCCGGCGCGGCCTCGGCGCTGAACGTCTCGGCCGCGGTCGGCGCGTTCCTGCTCGGCATCGCGATCTCCGGGTCCACCGCGCGCGAGGCGGCGAAGCTGCTCGAACCGCTGCGCGATCTGTTCGCCGCGATCTTCTTCGTCGCCTTCGGGCTGTCCATCGATCCGGCCGCGATCCCGCCGGTGTTCGGCTGGGCGGTGGCGCTGGCGGTGGTCACGGCGGGCACCAAGATGGCGGTCGGCTGGTGGGCGGCGAGCAGGCAGGGGATCCGCCGGATGGGCCGGGCCAGGGCGGGCGCCGCGCTGGTGGCGCGCGGCGAGTTCTCCATCGTCATCGCCGGGCTGGCGGTCACCTACGGCAAGGTCGATCCCCGGCTGGCCGCGCTCGCCTCCGCCTACGTGCTGCTGATGGCGATCCTCGGGCCGATCGCGGCCAGGGTCGTCGAGCCGGTCGTCGAATTCACCCGGCGCCGTGCGGGTCTGGCGCCGAGCTGAGTCAGTCCACCACCCGGCGCGGCCAGGCGCCGACGCCGTCGTAGACCAGCTCCTCGGTGTGGTGTTCCACGTAGGGATGCGGCGGCATCGGTGCCACCGGCGCGACGTCCCGCTGCGGGCGCGACCGGGGCCCGCGCCGGGAGGTCAGCCACATCCGCGGCAGCGCCTCCTCGTTCTCGATCTCGGTGAGGCTCACGCTGATCAGCACCAGCATGGTGACGATGCTGCTCACCCCGATCAGCGGGGCCAGCAGGTCCATCGCGCCCGAGCCCGCGGGCGGTGCCGCGTGGTGATCGGAGTGGGCGTGCATGGCGGCCATGCCGGTGTAGTGCATACCGCAGACCGCGACGCCCATGATGATGGCCGCGCCGACCGTCGCCAGAAAACCCTTGACGCGCAAGGTGAACCAGAGCGCCACGATCGAGGCGACCACCGCGATCACCATCGACAGCGCGACGATCTTCGCGTCGTAGCTGACCGTCGCCGTCGACTTCATCGCGTACATGCCGGTGTAGTGCATGGTGCCGACGCCGAGCCCGGTGATCGTCCCGCCCGCCAGCAGCGAGCGCAGCGTGGGCTGGGGCTTGTTCACCATGAACAGCCCGATCCCGACGACGACCATCGCGGTGAGCGCGCTGAACAGCGTCAGCGGAATGTCGAAGCGGATCTCCGCGCCGCGGATCGAGAAGCCGAGCATCGCGATGAAATGCATGACCCAGATGCCGGTTCCGCCGATCGCGATCGCGGCGCCGACCAGCCAGCTGACCCGCCCCTCCACCGCGTTGCGGCCGCGGGCCGCGCACTGCAGGCCGAGCAGACATCCGGTGACGGACATGAAATACGCGAGAACGGGAGTGATCCACCCGTAGCTGAAGTGATAAATGTCGAGCACGCCGCGAAAACCCTCAATGCCAAGTACCGCGAACCGGCGGCGGTAGAACGAAAAACTGGGTGTGACGATACGGCGAAGATCGCGAATCCGTGTCGTTCACAGCGCAATCCGGCACTGTGGGTTTGGTCACGAAACGGTTACCGAGTCCGGTTTATTGGGAATACCGACCGATCGGAATGTGTATTCGGAAACAAAAAAGCCCGTGCCCATCCGAAGATGGACACGGGCCTCCGTGTCGAAACGCGCTAGTCGAGGTAGTCGCGCAGCACCTGCGACCGGCTCGGGTGGCGCAGCTTGCTCATCGTCTTCGACTCGATCTGACGGATGCGCTCGCGCGTCACGCCGTAGACCTGGCCGATCTCGTCGAGGGTGCGCGGCTGGCCGTCGGTGAGGCCGAAGCGCAACCGCACCACGCCCGCCTCACGCTCGGACAGCGTCTCCAGCACCGACTGCAGCTGATCCTGCAGCAGGGTGAAGCTCACCGCGTCGACCGCGACGACGGCCTCGGAGTCCTCGATGAAGTCGCCGAGCTGGCTGTCGCCCTCGTCGCCGATGGTCTGGTCCAGCGAGATCGGCTCACGCGCGTACTGCTGGATCTCCAGCACCTTCTCCGGCGTGATGTCCATTTCCTTGGCCAGCTCCTCCGGGGTGGGCTCACGGCCCAGGTCCTGGAGCAGCTCGCGCTGGATGCGGCCGAGCTTGTTGATGACCTCGACCATGTGCACCGGGATACGGATGGTGCGGGCCTGGTCGGCCATGGCGCGGGTGATGGCCTGGCGGATCCACCACGTCGCGTAGGTCGAGAACTTGTAACCCTTGGTGTAGTCGAACTTTTCGACCGCGCGGATCAGGCCGAGGTTGCCCTCCTGGATCAGGTCAAGGAACGCCATGCCGCGACCGGTGTAGCGCTTGGCCAGCGAGACCACCAGGCGGAGGTTGGCCTCGAGCAGGTGGTTCTTGGCCCGGTTGCCGTCGCGCACGATCCAGTTGAAATCGCGGCGGGTGGTCACCGACAGCTTCTCGCCCGCCTCGGCGAACTCGCGCATCTTCTCCGCGGCGAACAGGCCGGCCTCGATCCGCTTGGCGAGCTCGACCTCCTCCTCCGCGTTCAGCAGCGCGACCTTGCCGATCTGCTTGAGGTAGGCGCGCACCGAGTCGGCGGACGCGGTGAGCTCGGCGTCCTTGCGCGCCTGACGCAGCGCCTCGGACTCCTCCTCGTCCCACACGAAATCGCCGGAGGCCTTGTCCTTCTCGGACGGCTCCTCGGTCTCGGCTTCCTCGGTGGTGTCCTCGGCCACCTCTTCGACCAGGGCGTCACCGTCGGTGAGCTCGTCCTCGGAGACCTCCAGGTCGCCGAGATCGTCGAGCTCGATCGACTCGTCGTCGAGCTGTTCCTCGCCACCCTCGGCCGCCGTCGCCTTCTTGGCGGCGGCCTTCTTGGCGGGCGCCTTCTTGGCGGCAGCCTTCTTGGCCGGAGCCTTCTTGGCGATGGCCTTCTTCGCCGGGGCCTTCTTGGCAGCGGCCTTCTTGGCCGGAGCCTTCTTGGCCGGGGTGGTGGCGTCGGCGTCGGCGTCGGCCGAGTCGGCGGTCTGACGGGTATTCGTGGCTACCACGTACGCCCTTTCGTGACGGTCTCGTGCGGCGTCACGCCAGAGTGGTTTTCCGGCGGAGCGGTCGGTCGGGTTGCACCGGCGGTGCGTCGGTCGGGTGGAGCCGGTCTGTGCACCGGTCCGCGCGACCGGCCGCGGCCGGAAGGTTTCACCGGCTCACCGCCGGACGTGTTCCATTGTAACGATCCAACCAGGGTACTCATGGCACGATGCCACCCAGGCGTTGCGCCGACCTCCGCGCCGGGCTACGGCGCGATGCCCTTGTCGATGGCCATGGCCGCGCCGACGATACCCGCGGTGTTCTTCAACACGGCCGGGATCACCGGAGTTCGGTTGGTGAGCAACGGTATCCACTGCTCATGGTCGCGGCTGATGCCGCCACCGGCCACGATGACCTTCGGCCAGAACAGATCCTCGAGGTGCCGCAGCACGGTGCTCACCCGCTCGGCCCACTGCGGGTAGCTGAGTTCCTCGCGGTCCTTGACCGACGCCGCGGCCAGGTGCTCGGCCTCGTCGCCGGCGACCACCAGGTGGCCCAGCTCGGAGTTGGGCACCAGGGTGCCGTCGTAGAGCAGCGCCGAGCCGATCCCGGTGCCGAAGGTCAGCAGCAGCGTCAGCCCGTCGAGCTCACCGGCGGCGCCGTAGCTGTCCTCGGCCAGCCCGGCGGCGTCGGCGTCGTTGAGCACGGTCACCGCGCGCCCGCCCAGCGCCTTCGAGAACAGCTCGCGCGCGTCGGTGCCGATCCACGCGTGGTCGATGTTGGCGGCGGTCCTGGCGTGGCCGTCGAGCACCACGCAGGGCAGGGTGATCCCGACCGGGCCGTCCCAGTCCGCCAGCGCGACCAGTTCGGCCACCGCGGCCGCGACGGCGTCCGGCGTGGCCGGCTGTGGCGTGGCGATCTTGAGGCGCTCGTGGGTTAGCGTGCCGGTCGCCAGGTCGACCACGGCGCCCTTCACCCCGCTACCGCCGATATCGATGCCGAATGCGTGCCCCCGAGCGGACATGGTTCAACCCCTTGCTGACGCGCCGATGTGCCTGACAAAGAGTAGCGGTAGTCACCCTGCGCGCGAGGTGTCGCCACATGTGATCCGATGGAGTCGTGCCCGAACCCATCGTGTCCGAGACCGTCCTCGCCCCGACCGCCGCCGACCACGAGGAGTTGCGGCTGCTGGCCGTCGAACTCGCCGAGGCGGCGGCCGCGCACGTGCGTGCCCGCAGACCCGAAGTGTTCGCCGCCGACGGCCCCGTCGAGGGCGCGGTGGCGACCAAGGGTCACATCACCGATCCGGTCACCGTCGTCGACACCGAATCCGAGCAGCTGATCCGCGCGCTGCTGGCCGAGCGCAGGCCCGCCGACGCGATCCTGGGCGAGGAGGGCGGCGGCGATGTCGGCGCCACGGCGCCGGGGGCGATCACCTGGGTCGTCGACCCGATCGACGGCACCGTGAACTTCCTCTACGGCCTGCCCGGCTACGCGGTCTCGGTGGCCGCGGTGCGCGACGGCGAACCGGTCGCGGGCGCGGTCGTCGACGTGGCCGCGGCGACCACCTACAGCGCCGCGCGCGGGGCCGGCTCCTACGCCGTGCGCGCCGACGGCACCCGCGTGAAACTGGCGTGCGCGCAGGAGGATTCGCTGACGGTGGCGCTCGTCGGCACCGGCTTCGCCTACGGCAGGCAGCGGCGCGCGGCGCAGGCGCGCTTCCTCACCGAGGTGCTCCCGGAGATCCGCGACATCCGCAGGCTCGGTGCCGCCGCCATGGACCTGTGCCACGTCGCGGCCGGCGAACTCGACGCCTACTACGAGCACGGGCTCAACGCCTGGGACTGGGCCGCGGGCGCGCTGATCGCCGCCGAGGCCGGTGCCGTGGTGCACGTCCCCGACGTCACCGTCGGTGGCGCCGCGGGGGAGCTGACGATCGTGTCCGCGCCGGGCGTGGCGACCGAGCTGACCGCCCTGCTCACCCGGGTCGGCGCGACGACCGCCCTGCCCGACTGACGCGCACGCGCCGCGGGCCGACAGACCCGCGGCGCGTGGCTCGGCTCAGCACTTGACGGTGCGGGCGGCGTCCAGGAGTTCGGGATCGATGGAGGACGAGCTGGCGCCGGGCGCGAGGTTCTTCAGCGACCGCAGCACCTCCTCGGCGTCGGCGCCGGGGCGCAGCGATTCGCCGAAGGCCAGGCCGAGCACCAGGTCGACGGTGTCGTCGGTGCGCGGATCCTCGATCAGCTCGGCGCACGGCGCGACCAGCTGCACCGACGCGGCGGCGGGCCGCCCGTTGACGCCGTAGCGGATCTGACCGGTGCAGTTGAGGTCGCCGCTGACGTAGACCGGATCGTTACCGACCTGTGTCCCCGGCGCGCCCGCGAACCCGAGGTCGCCCAGCGCGGCCGCGATGTGGCCGGCCTGGCCGCTCTTGCCGTTGGCGTTGAAGACCCGCACCTTCGACTCCGAGAGGGCCGCGGGATCGACGTCGTCGAGCCGGGACGGGTTCATCCGGGTGCCCAGCGCGGCGGGCTGGGCCGCGTTGGTGGCCGTCGGCGTGCTCGGGGCGTTGCAGGCCATCGGCTCGTTGCTGTCGTCATGGGTCCGAAACGCCGTGATCCAGACGAACAGGCTCACCAGAGCCAGCACGAGGACGAGCGCGAGCCAGAGCTCGGGCCGCCGTCGCGGGAAGGGTTTGCCGTCGCGATCGGTCGCGCTGCCTTCGGTGATCAGTGAAACCACGCGCTCACTCTACGAGTCCGGTGGCGATGCGCGAGTGCGGGAGGTCTCGGCGAGTTTCCCACCAGGTGAAGATTCGTCGTCGGTTTCGACTCGGCCGGGTTTTGATTGCGACATTTGTCCGTAGGTCCGCTATTGTCTGGCCGCCCAGATCGAATAATCACCGGTGAAACGGTGGTCGGTCGCGGGAACAACAAGGGCATGTCCTGCGTTAACCGAACGCTGTCGGAGTCATCGATCCTCGATCGACGCTGATAGGCGGCCGGTGTACGTGTGAGGTGCACCACCGGCGGGGCGGTACGAACGCCGGACCCCAGTGGGGTACGGCTAACGAACCGATCCGGGATATACGGAGTAAGGACTGAGGGGAAGACGACATGGCAACCGACTATGACGCACCGCGGCGCACCGAATCCGACGAAGTGTCGGAGGATTCGCTCGAGGAGCTGAAGGCCCGCCGCAACGAGGCGCAGTCCGCCGTCGTGGACATCGACGAGTCCGATACGGCGGAATCGTTCGAGCTTCCCGGCGCGGACCTGTCCGACGAGGTACTCAGCGTTCGGGTGGTCCCGAAGCAGGCCGACGAGTTCACCTGTTCGAGCTGCTTCCTCGTGCACCACCGCAGCCGACTGGCCAGCGAGAAGGGCGGCCAGCTGATCTGCATGGACTGCGCCGCCTGACGCGACGCGAGACGGGTCAGCCCGCGCTCGGGAGCCCGAGCGCGGCCAAGACCCGGTCCGGCCTGCGCGTACTGATCAACCAGTACGGCGTCGGGTCGTCCGGGTCGTCCAGAACGAGCAGCGCCATCGGACCGATCCAGGCCCGGTGCTGCACATACGCGGCGGGGTCGAGCTGTCGGCCCAGCGCCGCACTCTTGGCCGTCGGTGCGACGGCCGCGGCGCGCGCGACGAAGCTCACCGGCAGGTGGGCACGGTCGACGCGCAGTTCCGCCGTACCGTCGGACGCGACGGTGACCTCGAGGCGATGCCGCGACATCCACAGCAGGATCCAGACCGGGATTGGCGCCAGCAGCACGTAGGGCAGCCAGGCTCGCAGACCCGGCGCGCCCATGTGGATCTCGGCGGCCAGCAGGCCCGCGATGGCGAACCCGATCGGCCACCACCACAGCGGCACCCAGAGGCGTTCGCGGTAGGGCGAGGCACCGTGTCCCGAGGACGCTGAGCGCTCGGTGTCGGCGGTGTCGGTGGTCGGCGAATGGGGCTGGTCGGGCACCCCTCAACACTAGGTCACCGCACCAGGGCGGCGACGAGAAGGTCCGGCGCCGACCGCGTAGGCTCGACCGATGTGAACGCACTTGCACCGATTCCGCTGCGGCGGCTCGATCCCGGCATCCCCGTGCCGACGCGTGCCCATCCGGGTGACGCGGGCGTCGATCTCTGTACCACCGAGGACGTGATCATCGAACCGGGCGAGCGGGTGCTGGTCGGCACCGGGATCGCGATCGCGCTGCCGGTCGGCACGGTCGGGTTGATCCATCCCCGGTCCGGGCTGGCCGCGAAGGCGGGATTGTCCGTGGTCAACACGCCCGGCACGGTGGACGCGGGCTATCGCGGTGAGATCAAGGTGTGCCTGATCAACCACGATCCCCGCACGGC
Source organism: Nocardia sp. NPDC058244 (assembly GCF_042882065.1). Classification (NCBI taxonomy): domain Bacteria; kingdom Bacillati; phylum Actinomycetota; class Actinomycetes; order Mycobacteriales; family Nocardiaceae; genus Nocardia; species Nocardia sp. NPDC058244. The sequence continues at coordinate 428,449 of NZ_JBHVWX010000006.1, forward strand.
GATCGAGCTGCGGCGCGGCGATCGCATCGCGCAGTTGCTGGTGCAGCGGGTCGAGCTGGTCGACTTCGCCGAGGTCGACGATCTCGACGAGACCGCGCGCGGCACCGGCGGATACGGGTCGAGCGGCGGGCATGCCAGCCTGGCCGGCGAGGAGGCGTAATGGGTCTGTTCGGGAAGAAGAAGCGCGCGCCCCGCGAGGACGCGGCCTACGACGACGCGGAGTACGCGGACGCCGACGACTACACCGATGCCGACGGCTTCGACGAGTTCGAGGACGAGTACGACACCGACGAGTTCCAGCGCCCCGACTTCGCGCACCTGGACTTCGACGACGCCCCGACCGACGAGCGCATCTACGGCAACTTCGACCACGAGCCGGATGCGGCCGCGGGCCCGTACGACATCAGCGAGGTGTCCGACGAGATGGTCGCGCGCCGCCTCGATCTGGGGTCGGTGGTCATTCCCGTCCCGGCGGGCGGGCAGCTGCAGGTCGAGATGAGCCCCGACGGCACCCCGCAGGCGGTGCACCTGGCCACCGAGCACGGCAGGCTCACCGTCGCCGCCTACGCGGCGCCGAAGTCGGCCGGGCAGTGGCGCACGGTCGCCGCCGATCTGGCCGAGTCGCTGCGCGGTGACGGCGCGAGCGTGGCGGTGGAGAAGGGGCCGTGGGGCCGCGAGGTCAAGGCCATCACCGAGGGCGCCGACCTGCGGTTCATCGGTGTCGACGGACCACGCTGGATGATCCGCCTGGTCGCCGCCGGTCCGTCCGGCGCGGTCGACGAGCGCAGCCCGCTGATCACCGCCGCTCGCGCCGTCCTGGCCGACGCGGTGGTGCGGCGCGGTGACGAGCCGCTGCCGGTGCGCGATCCGCTCCCGGTGGTACTGCCGCAGGAACTGGCCGAACAGCTGGCCGCCGCCCATCAGCAGCAGGTGCTCGCCCAGCAGCAGGCGCTGGCCGCCCAGGCCGCCGCCGCGCAGGCCGCGCCGGCCTCGGCGCTGCCGCCCAAGATGCCCGACGAGCCGCGCCGCGGTGCCGACGGGTCGGCCATGCAGCAGCTCGGCCTGAACTAGCGGCCGGCCCGCCTCTCCGTGACTTCTGCCGGTCGTGGGGAGGTACTCGGCTGCCGACCGGGCCGGCGGTCCGGGGTGGGTGGCGTGCTGGGCGTGCCCGGCGAGTTACCCGTGTGCTCGCGAGATCAGTTGTCCCGCAGGGCTGCCCGCTGCTTGTCCCGCAGCGGGCAGAGCGGGCGCCGAATCGGCCGATATCGCGTCCAGTTCGGCGAAGCCCGCGTGTCCGAGTACCGCAGGATCGGCACCGAGCTCGTCCAGGGTCACTCGACGCAGCCGCGCCTGGGGCAGCGTCGCGGCCCACTGTTCGGCCACGGCGATCGGGTGGATCGGGTCGTCGCTCGCGCCGACCACGGCGACCGGCACGCGGGTGTCCGCCAGCCGCTCGAGTGCCGGCCAGGCGTAGGCGGCGGCCTCGTCGAGCGCGCGGGGCAGGTGCGGCCACTGGCCGCGCCAGGACTGGGTGAGCGCGTCGGCCAGCCAGGCCGGGCTGGAGGCGCGCATCCGCTCGATCACCGCGTCCAGTCCGTCGGCGCGCAGTTGCTCGGCGGTAACCGACGCGCTGAGCGCGGCCGGGCAGGCGGCGGTTTCGGCACCCGTCCAGGCGGGTAATGCCGTGATGACACCGACCACCGCGGTCGGGTGCCCGGCTGCCCAGTCGAGCGCGATCGCGGCGCCGAGGGAGATCCCTGCGGCCAGGACGGGACCGCGGGCCGCGGCGGCGTCCAAAGCCGCGGTACAGCTCGCGATCACGGCCTGGGGGTCCGGTTCGACGGCCTGGAACGCCAGTCCGTGCGCGGCCGCTGCCGGTCCGAACGCACGGGCGGCGAAATCGGCGTCTGAACCGGTTCCGGGCAGGGCGACCACGGTGACCTGGGATGGGGAGCGCAACACGGACCGAGCGTAGCGGCCGATCGTTTGCCCATCTACAGTGGCGGTGTACGGCCAACTAGCGGGAGAAGCGTGCCATGTCGTCATCCACGGGCGGACGCAAGTCGGGATCGGGTCCGGACTCGGGATATTTTCGTCGACTCGGTCGCCGTTTGACCGCGGACATCGATCAGCTCGACGCCGAGGAACTGGCGGAGACCGCCGATGCCTCCGGCGCCCGGCGCGCGGTGGATTGTTGTCGCGGTGAGGAAGCCACCATCCTGGGCAGGCTCCGTAGCGTCGAGGCGTGTCCCAAGGCGGCGGGCGCCACGGTGCAGGCCGAGTTCTTCGACGGCACCGACGCGATCACCCTGGTCTGGATCGGCCGCAGGCGCATCCCCGGTATCGAGCCGGGCAGGCGGATCCTGGTCCGTGGCCGCGTCGGTGACCGCGACGGCCGCAAAGTGATCTTCAACCCCTACTACGAATTGCGCGGGAACAGCTGACGTATGCCCTCCAGCGACGACTACCGCATCGAGGCGGACCCCGAGCCCACCGTGGCGCTGCCGGTGGCGACCGATGAACCGGTCGACCCCGCGGTGGACGCCGAGGTCGAACAGGCCGAGCAGACGCTGCTCGAGCAGCTCGGCGGCATCAGCGGCCTGATCTACTCCACCCTGCCCGTGCTGGTGTTCGTCCCGGTGAACACCTTCGCCGGGCTCACCGTGGCCATCTGGGCCGCCCTCGGCGTCGCCGCGGGCGTGCTGGGGTGGCGGCTGTACAAGCGCAGCCCGGTGCAGCCCGCGATCTCGGGCTTCCTCGGCGTCGGCGTGTGCGCGTTCATCGCCTACCGGATGGGCGAGGCCAAGGGATTCTTCCTGTTCGGCATCTACACCAGCCTCGTGTACGGCGGGGTGTTCGCGCTGTCGATCCTGTTCCGCTGGCCGCTGGTCGGGGTGATCTGGGGTGCGCTCAACGGGCACGGCACCGGCTGGCGGGCCGATCGGCGCATCCGCAGGCTCTACGACCTGGCCACCGTCGTGTGGGTGGTCGTCTTCGGTGCCCGCTATCTGGTCCAGTCCCAGCTCTACGACACCGACCACACCACCTGGCTGGCCGTGGCCAGGATCGGCATGGGCTGGCCGCTGACCGCGGTGGCCCTGGTGGTCACCGTGTGGGCGGTGCGCCGGGCCGGCCACCTGCCGATCGAGAAATCCGGCGCCGGAACGGATTCCGCCCGCCCCTGAGGCGTGACCGGCCCCACTGTCGGAGGTGGGGAAGTACCCACCCTGGGGTGCCTGGTAGCACCGTCGAGTTCGTCGCACGATCAATGCGTACCGAAAAACGCAGTGATCGTGAAAGGACCGGCGACCATGATGGCTACCGAGCACCGCCCCGACGTCTCGAAGAAGTCGAACGCCTCCGTGCTGTCGGAGAGCAAGCGCATCGGAGCCGAACTCGACGCGCTGATCGGCCCCGCCGCGGCCGGTGACCGCGATGCCGTCGCCGAGATCGTGCGCCTGGTGCACCCGCTGGTCCGGCGCTACTGCTCGGCCCGGATGGGTGCCACCGGGCATCTCACCGTCACCGCCGACGATGTCACCCAGGAAGTGCTGATGGCCACCGTGACCGCCATCCCGCGCTACCGCGATCAGGGCAAGTCGTTCCTGGCCTTCGTCTACGGGATCGCCGCCAACAAGGTCTCCGACGCGTTCCGCCGGGCCAAGCACACCGCCTACCCGATGGCCGAACTGCCCGACGCCGCGTGCGGCGCCGCGGGCCCCGAGGAGTGGGCGCTGGCGCTGGAGCGCCGCGCGGCCACCCGCGACCTCATGCAGGTGCTCGCGCCCAACCACCGCGAGGTGCTGGTGATGCGGATCGTGCTCGGCTGGAGCGCGGCCCAGACCGCCGAGGCCATCGGCACCAGCCCCGGCGTCGTCCGGGTGATGCAGCACCGCGCGCTCAACAAGCTGCGCGCGGAGCTGAAGGTCGCCTGAATCGTCCGCGCCGCCCGCGCGCCGGGAACCGTATCGGGGAGTTACGGTTTGATGCCGTGGGTGGCCAGGGTGAGGCGCAGGTCCTCTTCGGCCTCCACCGAGGTGACGAACAGCAGTTCGTCGTCCCCCTCGAACGGGTCGTCGGGCTGGGGCACGATGACCCGGCCGCCGCGCAGGATGGTCACCAGGGCGGTGTCGCGCGGCATGACCAGGCTGCGGACCGGCTTGCCCGCGAGCTGGGTGTCGGCGGGCAGGGTGATCTCGACCAGGTTGGCCTGGCCCTGCCGCAGCGTCATCAGCCGCACCAGATCGCCGACCGAGACGGCTTCCTCGACGAGCGAGGCGAGCAGCCGCGGCGTCGACACCGCCACGTCGACGCCCCACGACTCGTTGAACAGCCACTCGTTGCGCGGATCGTTGACCCGCGCGACCACCCGGCGCACACCGAACTCGGTCTTGGCGAGCAGACTGTGCACCAGATTCGCCTTGTCGTCGCCGGTGGCGGCGATGACGACCTCGTAGGTCTCGAGCCCCGCGTTCTCCAGCAGCGACAGCTCACAGGCGTCGGCGTGCACCCACACGGCGTCCGGGATGGCGGGCGGGTCGATGTGGTCGAGCTGACGCTCCAGCAGCATCACCCGATGCCCGCCGCGTAGTAGTTCCCTGGCGATCGAGCGCCCGACGGCGCCCGCTCCGGCGATGGCCACCTTCATGTTCTTCAGTCCTCGCTCGTGGGAGCCTTGGCGGCCATGGCGACCGCCTCACCGACGCTGCCGGAGGTCGCCGCGACGTAGACCACGTCGTCGGCCTGGACGATGGTCTTGGACTCCGGCAGCAGACCCTGGCCGAAGCGCAGGATGAACGCCACGCGGACCCCGAGCTCGCGCTCCAGATCGCGCACCGTGCGGCCGGACCAGTCCTCGTGCAGGGTGAGCTGGGTGACCGCCACCGCGCCCGTGGGGTCGCGCCAGGTGGTGGTCGAGTTGTCGCCGATGAGGGTGCGCAGGAACCGGTCGGTGGTCCACGGGACGGTCGCGATCGTCGGGATGCCGAGCCGCTCGTAGACCTCGGCGCGCTTGGCGTCGTAGATCCGGGCGACGACCCGCTCGACGCCGAACATCTCCCTGGCCACCCGGGCCGAGATGATGTTGGAATTGTCACCCGAGGACACGGCGGCGAAGGCGTCGGCGCGTTCGATTCCCGCGCGGGTCAGCACATCCCGGTCGAAACCGACGCCGATCACTTCCTGCCCGGTGAAGCCCTCACCCAGCCGGCGGAACGCGCTGGGATCGCGGTCGATCACCGTGACCTCGTGTCCCACCCGGACCAGAGCGCGCGCCAGCGACGAGCCGACCCGTCCGCACCCCATGATCACTACGTACACCGTGCACCCTCGTTCCTGGCCAACCCGTGGCATCCGGCTTGGACCGTACCCGCCGGATGCTCCCATCGCCCATTTTCCCCCGGGCGACGCGGCACAAACAATCACGACACCGCCCTCGTGCGCCGCCGACGTGCGCGCGAAGGCGGCCGCGATCTCCTCTATGCTCAGCCCGGTGTCCAAGTTGACGACGGCAGCCAAGCGATTGCTGCTCGGCAGGCCGTTCCGCAGCGATTCGCTCGGCCACACGCTGTTGCCCAAACGTATCGCTCTCCCGGTGTTCGCCTCCGACGCGATGTCGTCGGTGGCCTACGCGCCGGAGGAGATCTTCCTGGTCCTCTCGGCGGCGGGTATCTCGGCCTACATGTACGCCCCCTGGGTGGGCGTTGCCGTCGCGTTCGTGATGGCCGTGGTGGTCGCCAGCTACCGGCAGAACGTGCACGCCTACCCCTCCGGCGGTGGCGACTACGAGGTCGCGACGAAGAACCTGGGCCCCAACGCCGGACTGACCGTCGGCAGCGCGCTGCTGGTCGACTACGTGCTCACGGTGGCGGTGTCGATCTCCTCGGCGGCCTCCAACATCGGCTCGGCGATCCCGTTCGTCGCGACGCACAAGGTGCTGTTCGCGGTGGTGGCGATCGCGATCCTCACCGCGATCAATCTGCGCGGTATCCGCGAATCCGGCACCGCGTTCGCGATCCCGACCTACGCCTTCATCGTCGGCATGTTCGTCATGCTGGGCTGGGGCATGTTCCGGATCTTCGTGCTGGGCGACGACATCCAGGCCGAATCGGCCGGGTTCGGGCTCAACGCCGAGGACGAGCACCTCTACGGGCTGGCCTTCGCCTTCCTCATCGCCCGCGCCTTCTCCTCCGGCTGTGCCGCGCTGACCGGTGTCGAGGCGATCAGCAACGGCGTGCCCGCCTTCCGCAAGCCCAAGTCGCGCAATGCCGCGACCACGCTGCTCATGCTGGGCACCATCGCGATCGTGCTGCTGATGGGCATCATCATCCTGGCGCAGAAGATCGGCATCGTCTACGCCCACGACACCGCGAACCTGGTCGGGGCGCCCGCCGACTACCACCAGAAGACCCTGATCGCGCAGATCGCCGAGAGCGTCTTCCACGGCTTCCCGATCGGCTTCTTCTTCATCACCATCGTCACCGCGCTGATCCTGGTGCTGGCCGCCAACACCGCGTTCAACGGTTTCCCGGTGCTCGGCTCGATCCTCGCCCAGGACCGCTACCTGCCGCGTCAGCTGCACACCCGCGGCGACCGGCTGGCCTTCTCCAACGGCATCCTGTTCCTGTCCGGCGCCGCGATCGCGTTCGTCGTGCTGTTCGGCGCCGAGGTGACCAAGCTCATCCAGCTCTACATCGTCGGCGTGTTCGTCTCGTTCGTGCTGAGCCAGACCGGCATGCTGCGGCACTGGACCCGGCTGCTGCGCACCGAGACCGATCCGGCGCAGCGCTCGAAGATGAAGCGGTCCAGGGTGATCAACGCGGTCGGCCTCACCGCGACCGGCACCGTGCTGGTGATCGTGCTGATCACCAAGTTCTTCGCGGGCGCGTACATCGCGATCATCACGATGGTGGCGATCTTCATCGTGATGAAGCTCATCCGCAAGCACTACGACTCGGTCTCGCGCGAACTCGACGAATCCGATTGGGACGGCGTGCTGCCCAGCCGCACCCACTCCATCGTGCTGGTCTCCAAACTGCACCTGCCGACCCGGCGCGCGCTGGCCTACGCCCGCGCGACCCGCCCGGACACGCTCGAGGCGATCACGGTCAACGTCGACGACGCCGATACCCGCCGGCTGGTGCGCGAGTGGGAGAACAGCGAGATCAACGTCCCGCTGAAGGTGATCGAATCGCCGTACCGCGAGATCACCAAGCCCGTGCTGGACTACGTCAAGCGGGTCCGCAAGGACGCGCCGCGCGATGTGGTCACCGTGTTCATCCCCGAGTACGTCGTCGGGCACTGGTGGGAGCAGGTGCTGCACAACCAGTCCGCGCTGCGGCTCAAGGGCAGGCTGCTGTTCGAGCCGGGCGTGATGGTCACCAGTGTGCCGTGGCAGCTCAGTTCCTCCGCCCGCGCCAAGCAGGCCGCCGAGGGGAACGCGCCGGGGTCGGTGCGGCGCGGGTTCGAAGAGCCGGGTCGTCGCCGATGAGCGAGTGGCGCGGACAGGAGTTCGAGATCCGGCTCGGGCCGCCGGGACACGGCGGATTCTGTGTCGGCAGGCACGAGGGCCGCGTGGTGTTCGTGCGCCACGGCCTGCCGGGCGAGCTGGTGCGCGCGCGGGTCACCGAGGATCGCGGCGGATCGTTCTGCCGGGCCGACGCGGTCGAGATCATCGAGGCGTCGCCGGATCGGGTGCCCGCCACCTGCCCGGTGTCCGGGCCGGGCGGCGCGGGCTGCTGCGATTTCTCCTTCGCGACCCCCGCCGCGCAGCGCGCGCTCAAGGCCACCGTGGTGGCCGAGCAGCTGCGCAGGCTGGCCGGGGTGGACCGGGAGGTGACGGTCGAGCCGATCGCCGGAGACGCCGGCACGGGCACCGGTGGCTGGCGCACGCGTGTGCGGCTGGTCGTCGACGGGGCGGGCCGGGCCGGGGTGCACCGGTTCCGCAGCACCGACGTGATCGCGGACCTGCGGTGCCCGCAGCCGGTGCCGGGCGCGCTCGACGGCATCGCCGACCGGCTCTGGACGCCGGGCTCGGACCTGGTCGTCGCCGTCGACGGCGACGGTGTGCGCCACATCGTGGAACTGGCCGCGGTGCCCGACACCGCGCAGCCCGGCGGCCGCCCGGCGACGCCACGGGGCGCCGGCCGCGGCCGTGGTCAGCGACCGACTCGTCGCCGGGAGTCCGGCGGCCCCGGCGGTGACGAGCGCGGCGCGGTCCGGGACCGGGCCGCCGCCCGCAAGTCGGCCACCAACGCGCCCCGCGAGGAGTGGGTGATGGCGGGCACCGGCCGGGCCGTGGAATACGTGGCGGGCCGGCGCTGGGAACTCTCGGCCACGGGCTTCTGGCAGGCGCATCGCGGTGCCGCGCAATGCTATTCGGACCTCGTCGCGGAGTGGTCGGGGCTGGCGCCCGGCGGCTCCGGCTGGGATCTCTACAGCGGTGTCGGGGTGTTCGCGGCGCGCCTGGCCGAGCAGACCGGGCAGACCGGTGCGGTCGCCGCCGTCGAATCGGCGCGCTCCGCTGTCGCCGACGGTGTCGCCGCCCTGCGCGATCTGCCGTGGCTGGAACTGAGCGCCGACCGCGTCGAACGCTGGGTGCGCACCCGGGGCGACGGGGGCGGGCCCGATGTCGTTGTCCTCGATCCGCCGCGCGCGGGCGCGGGCAAGGAGATCGTGGCCGCGGTCACCGACGCCGATCCCCGCCGGATCGTCCACATCGGCTGCGACCCGGCGTCGTTCGCGCGCGACCTCGGCTTGTATCTCGACGCGGGCTATCATCTGGCCGAGCTGCGCGCCTTCGACGCGTTCCCGGCCACTCACCACGTCGAATGCGTCGCGCTGCTCGACCGCTGAGGAGTCGGTGGACTACCGCGGACAATGGCCCCCGCTGGGCGCTCAGCGGACGCCGCCGCCGGGTACGGCCGGTCCCACGGCCACCGAACCCGGATCAGTCCAGAGCCCAGGTGACCCGGACAGTCGCGCCGATCTCGGTCTCGCCGGGAACCACCGGCACCGGGGAGCTCGCGCGGGCCATGAGCATCGGCGCGCTGTCCATCTCGGCGCTGATGTCGTAGGCGCGGGGGAGCGGCACGGCCGTGTCCTCTGTGATCTGCACGACCGCGCCCAGGCTGACGCCCGCGCGGGCGGCGTACTGCTCGGCCTTGGTCTTCGCGTCGTCGAAGGCGGCGTCGCGGGCCTGCGCGAGCAGCGGCTCGGGATCGGCGATCCCCCGGGTCAGGCCGCCCAGGCGGACATCGTCGCCGCCCGCGGTCACCGCGGCCGCCACGGTTTCGGCGGGCTCGGTGCCGGTGCCCTCACGCAGGGCGATGCTGAGCCCGGTGGTGGCCAGGTAGCCGGAGATCTCGCTGCGTCCCTGATCGGTGTAGACCGTCTCGGTGCGCACGCTCAGCCCGCTGGTGGCCATGTCGGCGTCGCTCACCCCGGCCGCGCGCAGGGCGGCGACGACGGCGCTCACCCGATCACCGGCGCGGCCGTAGGCGGCGGCGACGGTGTCGGCGCGCGACTCCACCGACAGCGTGACCCGGAGCAGATCCGGGACCGCGCGGACCGTGCCGCGCCCGACCATCGTGGTGCTCGCCTGCCAGGTCTTCTTGCCCACCGCGCTACTCCTGTCCGTCGAAGGATGCTGTGCTGCCCAACGCCTCGCGGCGGGCCCGAGTTCCCCGTCAGTAGTTGCCCGCGTTGCCGGACAGGGTCCGCACCGCGGCTTCCATCTGCGCGTACGCGCCCGCGGCGAGGCGTTGCAGCAGGGCCAGTTTCAGCTGCGGGTGGTCGTGGGTGAGCTGATCGAAGATCTCCGGCCGCATCACCGCCACCCGCACCGGCGTCTCGGCGATGATCTCGTTGACGAACGGCTGCCCGAGCAGCATCGGGATCTCGCCGAACGACATCCCCGCCGACAGCGTCACCAGCCGGTGCACGCGCCCGTCGGTGCCGGGGAAGGTCATCCGCACCCGGCCCTCCAGGATCAGGAAGAGTCCGCAGCGCGGGTCGCCCCGCTCGGCGATCACCTCGCCGCGCGCGATGGTCCGCGGTTCGAAGTCCTTGCCCAGCCGGGTGCGATTGTCGGGGTCGAGGCCGACCAGCAGCGGGTGTTCGTCGAGCGGGATCGAGCGTCGGGGATCGGCGCCCGGCGGGCGGTGCCTGGTCAGGATGATGTCCTCGCACCACTCGGTCGCGGTGTCGCGGTCGATGAACACCCGCCCCCGCGGATCCTCGGGGTCCAGGCTCGACGCCTCGTGCCCGAGCCGGGCCTCGGGATCGACCAGCGCGACCCGGCAGCCCCGGCGGACCAGTGCGTTCTGCAGCGCCGCCAGCATCTCGCGCGCCACCGCGCTCACCTCGCCGACCCGGCGCAGGTCGACGACCAGGGCGTCGAGGTCGCCGACCTTGCTCTCGATGGAGCGCACCGTGCGCTCGGCGCCCGCGAAGAGCAGGTCGCCGTGCAGTTCGTAGACCCGGGCGCGGTCGCCGTGGTCGGCCAGCACCGCGGCGTCGGCGGGGGAGCGGCGCAGCCGCGAGGGCACCTGCGCGACCGAGTAGTCGGCCCGGATGGCGGTGCGCGCGGCGCGGGTCACGTGACAGAAGTGCAGTTCGAGCCGCCGGGACAGCTCCCGGCAGGCCGCGACGCCACGCACGCTGTTGCCCTGGGCGTCCAGGCGCGGGGAGTACACCGAGATCCCGAGCTGGCCGGGCAGCACGGCGATGATCCCGCCGCCGACGCCGCTCTTGGCGGGCAGGCCGACCGTGGTCACCCAGTCACCGGCCGCGTTGTACATGCCGCAGGTCGTCATCACGCTGAGCACCCGCTCGGTGAGCGCGGTCGACAGCGCCCGCTCCCTGGTCTTCGGATTCACCCCGTTGTCGGCCAGCGTCGCCGCCATCAGGGCCAGATCGGCGCAGGTGATCTCGATCGAGCACTGCCGGAAGTAGCGGTCGACCGCGTCGTCGGGGTCGACGTCGATGATGCCGACCGAGCGCAGCATGTAGCCGATCGCGCGGTTGCGGTAGCCGGTGCGCGCCTCGGACTCGTAGACGGCCTGATCCATCGTCAGCTCCCGCCCGGCGAAGCGGGAGTAGCAGCGCCGGACCCGCTCGAACTTGTCGGCGGCGTCCCGGCCGCTGATCAGCGAGGCCGCGGTGATCGCGCCGGAGTTGATCATCGGATTGCTCGGGCGCTGGGTGTCGGGCTCGAGGGCGATCTCGTTGAACGGCTCGCCCGACGGCTCGACGTCGATGTGCGCGGCCACCCCGTCCAGGCCGCGATCGGCCAGCGCGAGCGCGTAGGTGAACGGCTTGGAGATCGACTGGATGGTGAACCCGATGTCGGTGTCGCCGACCTGGTAGATCAGCCCGTCCGCGGTGGCCAGGCACAGCCCGAACGAGTCGGGCGCGACCGCGGCCAGTTCGGGAATGTAGTCGGCGGGCGCGCCAGAGGTGTCGTCCCGGCAGACCGCGTACACCTCGTCGAGCATGGCCGCCACCACGCCGGGGTCGATCGTGCGCGCAACACCGTCCGGTTCGGCCACAGCGCCACTCTAGGACGCCGTGTGGCCGGTCCCGTGGGGGCGCGCGGGGGAGATAGTCCTCACAGGCGATCGCGGCCCGTCGTGACGGCGTCAGGTGGCGGCGCGCCCTGTTCAGCGGCGTGCCGCGCCGACCGGCGCCCCGACTGTGATCCTCGGCGCGAGGCGCCCGGAAGGGGCCGCGAGCCGGGGCCGCTCGCGCGGCCAAATACACTGGGCGGATCACACAGTAGTCCGGAGGGAGCGAGTTCAGGTGGGAGTGCTGTCGCGGGTGGATTCACCCGAAGATCTGCGCCGGCTGAGCGTGCCGCAACTGCGGGATCTGGCGGACGAGATCCGCGAGTTCCTGGTGCAGAAGGTCGCCGCCACCGGAGGCCACCTCGGCCCCAACCTAGGCGTGGTCGAACTGACCATCGCGCTACACCGGATCTTCGACTCCCCGGCCGATCCGCTGATCTTCGACACCGGCCATCAGGCCTACGTGCACAAGATCCTCACCGGCCGCAAGGACCGGTTCGACTCGCTGCGCATGCGCGACGGCCTGTCGGGCTACCCGAGCCGGGCCGAGAGCGAACACGACTGGGTGGAGTCCTCGCACGCCTCGGCGGCGCTGTCCTACGCCGACGGTCTGGCCAAGGCGTTCGCGCTGAGCGAGCAGAACCGCACCGTCGTCGCCGTCGTCGGTGACGGCGCGCTCACCGGCGGCATGTGCTGGGAGGCGCTCAACAACATCGCGGGCGCGCCCGACCGCCCGGTGGTGGTCGTGGTCAACGACAACGGCCGCTCCTACGCGCCGACCATCGGCGGCCTCGCCGACCGGCTGACCGCGCTGCGCACCCAGCCCGCCTACGAGCACGCCCTCGACGCCGGGAAGCGTCTGCTCAAGAGCATTCCCGCGGTGGGGGATTCGGCGTACTCGATGGTCCACGCGCTCAAGGCGGGGATCAAGGACGCGGTGAGCCCGCAGGAGCTGTTCTCCGATCTGGGCATGAAGTACGTCGGCCCGGTCGACGGCCACGACCTGGTCGCGCTCGAGGCGGCCATGCGGCGCGCCAAGGACTTCGGCGGACCGGTCGTCGTGCACGTGGTCACCCGCAAGGGCAATGGCTACGAGCACGCCGAGAACCATGTCGCCGACCAGATGCACGCCTGCGATCCGATCGACCCGCTCACCGGCCGCCCGCTCGCGGGCAAGAAGGCCAAGGGCTGGACCGCGGTGTTCTCCGAGGAGCTCATCGACCACGCGTCGCGGCGCGAGGACATCGTCGCCATCACCGCGGCCATGCCCGGCCCCACCGGCCTGGCGCCCTTCGGCGAGCGTTTCCCGCACCGCATGTTCGACGTGGGCATCGCCGAGCAGCACGCGATGGCCTCGGCGGCGGGGCTGGCGCTGGGCGGTATGCACCCGGTCGTCGCGATCTACTCCACCTTCCTCAACCGCGCGTTCGATCAGCTGCTGATGGATGTCGCGCTGCTCAAGCAGCCGGTCACGGTGGTGCTGGACCGCGCGGGCATCACCGGCCCCGACGGCGCCAGCCACAACGGCATGTGGGACTTCTCGCTGCTCGGCATCATCCCCGGCATCCGGGTCGCCGCCCCGCGCGACGGCGCCACCCTGCGCGAGGAACTCGCCGAGGCGCTGGCGATCTCCGACGGCCCGACGGTGCTGCGGTTCCCGAAAGGCAGTGTCGCCGAGGACATCACCGCGGTGGAGCGGCTCGACGGCGTCGACGTGCTGCGCCTGGCGGTCCCGGCCGCGGGCTCGGCGCAGGCCCAGCACGGCGATGTCCTGCTCGTGGCGGTCGGCCCGTTCGCCGAGACCGCCATGCGGGTCGCCGAACTCCTGGAGCCGCAGGGCATCTCGGTCACCGTCGTCGACCCGCGCTGGGTCATCCCGGTGTCGGACACGCTGGTCAAGATGGCCGAGAACTACCGTCTCGTCGTCACCGTCGAGGACGGCGGCCTGCACGGTGGCATCGGGTCCACGCTCTCGGCGCGTCTGCGCGACGCCGGTCTCGACGTGCCGACCCGCGATCTCGGTGTGCCCCAGCAGTTCCTGGACCACGCCTCGCGCGGGGAGATCCTCGAGGAACTGGGACTGACCGCCGACGCCATCGCCCAGCGCATCGGCGGCTGGCTGCAGTCGCGCTGACGCCCGCATCCCGCGCGCCCGGTGAGTGCCACCGGGCGCGCGGCGCGTTCAGGGCCGCCGGGCGACGACGGCGAAGTTCAGCGGGATGCGCGGCGCCCCCGGCGGGAGCGTCCAGCCCCGTTCGTCGGCGACGAGTTCGTCGAACGGGCGCCAATCCATGTACGGCAGTTCGTGTAGCGCCTCGATCCGCAAGCCCGCGCCGAGCAGCGCGCCCACGACCTCGCCCAGGTCGTGCCGCCATTCGTGATTGGTGGTGTGGGTGATCGAGCCCGCGGAGTCCTCGGTGTAGGTGCCCGCGTCGGAGTAGGTGCGGGTACCGCCGCCGGCGAGATAGTCGTCGTTGATCTCCCACGGCCCGAACTCCATCGCGCCCAGGATCGGGTGGTCGTCACGAAGGACGAACACGCCGCCGGGGACGAGCAGGTCGCGGATGGAGCGGGCCCACGCGGTCAGCTCCGGCAGCCAGACGATGGTGCCCGCGCTGGTCACGATGGTGTCGAAAGTCCGGTCGAGCACCGAGGAGGCGTAGCGCGCGTCGCCCTCGACCCAGGTGATGTCGCGACCGTCGGTCGCGGCGATGCGCGCCGCGTGCCGCAGCGAGTTCGGCGACAGGTCGAGCCCGTGCACCTCGATCGCGCCCAGCCGGGCCCAGGACACCGTGTCGGTGCCGATGTGGCATTGCAGGTGCAGCAGCGAGCGCCCGGTGATCCCGGTGCCGGGCAGATGGGGCGCCAGGACGGCGAGGTCGTTGCGCACCACCGACGAGATCGCGGCCGGATCGGCCAGGAAGGCGTCGACGTCGTACATCCGCGAGCGCGCGTGCACATCGGCCCGGTCGTCCCAGTTCGCGCGGTTGGCGGCGATGGCCTCGGCTTCGGACACGGCGGTTCCTCTCGACGGTGACGGCGGGCGAGGAGCCACGCTAGCGCCGAGTGGTCGCCGGGTCGAGGGAATTTCGGTCAGTACGCGGGCCGCCGGTGCGCCAGCCAGCGGCCGGTGCTCGGCAGGAAGGTCAGGACCAGCAGCGCGATATTGAACAGGAACCCGATCGCGTTGAGCACGCTCAGGTCGGAATCGAAGGACACGGTGACCGACGTCGCGTCGTCGGCCTGCGCGTCCAGATGGTTGTACAACGCGATCGTCGTGATCACCGACAGCGCCAGCGTGCCGGCGCCGCCCACCCCGATCAGGACGCGGGCGATCTTCTTGCGCGCCAGCATCAGAATCCCGCCGATCAGCAGGACCAGCGAGCACAGTGCCGAAATCCCCAGCAGCACTTGGATCTTGCTCCAGAACCCGGTCGGGTCGAAGTCGGCGTCGGTGTTCAGGAACGGGATGGCGACGGCGCCGAAAACGCCGCGCAATCCGCCGAGAATGCCGAGGATGCCGGCGAAGATCGCGGTGACGGCACTCGGTTCCGGCCGGCCCGGCGGGAATCGGGGCGGCTGATAGGGCTGCGGGAAGCGGGGGTCGGTCAAGGCCGTACTCCAAACCGTATGGGGCGTAACCCCGTTCAATACCCGACCGCGACCGTTCCTACACCTCGAGCTCGGCGCGACGGCGCGTCGCCGCCGCCGCGCCGACGACAGATCACGGTGTGGTCGCGTCGCTCAGGGGGTGCGGCGGGTGGGGGAGTACTCCTGTTCGGGGCGGCCGGTCGCGCCGTAGCGCAGCCGCATGCGCAGGTCGCCGGTGGTGACGAGGGCGGCGAGGTAGCGCTGGGCGGTGGCGCGGGAGATGCCGATCGCGGTCGCGATCTCGCCCGCCGACATCGGCGCGTCCGCGGCCTGGGCCGCCCGCAACACCAGCTCCCGGGTGGGGGAGGACGCGGTGGTGGCGCGGTCGGGTGCGGGTGGGGCCGGGCGCAGCGCGTCCCAGGCGGCGTCGACGTCGCGGGCGGTGACGTCCGGCGCCGCCAGGATTCGCCGGTAGCGCGCGTATCCGGCCAGCCGCGCGGCCAGCACGGTGTGGTCGAACGGCTTCACGAGGTAGGCGAGCGCGCCCGCCGATGCCGCCGCCCGCACCGTGGCGGATTCGGTGGCGGCGGTGAGCATCATGGCGTCGCAGCGCAGGTCCCGGACCAGGTCGATCCCGGATCCGTCGGGCAGGTACACGTCCACCAGGGCCAGGTCGACGGCGTTCTCGGCGAGCGCCTGCCGTGCCGCGGCCACCGTGTTGACGACCGCGCCGACGGTGAATCCCGGCAGCGCCCCGACGATTCCGGCGTGCATGTTCGCCACCCGGAAGTCGTCGTCCACGACGAGCACGCTGAATTCGGTCCGGCTCACGTCGGCTCTCCCTCGGTCAGCACGCCCGGCAGGCGCGCGATGAACTCCGCCCCGGTCAGCGCCCCGCCGGGCGTCCCCGCCGACGCCAGCCACACATCCCCGCCGAGTGCCCTGGCCACCTGCCTGGACAGCGTGAGTCCCACCCCGCGCCCGCCCGGCACCCCCACCCCCGGCTTGGTCGACACCCCGTCCGCGAACAGAGCGTCCACCAGATCCGGCGCCACCCCGCCGCCACTGTCGGCCACCGTGATGTGCAGCGTCGAACCCTCCTGCACCAGTTCGACTTCCACCACCGCCGCGGAAGCGGCGAAGCGCGAACCGCACTCGGCACGCGATCGGCGGGTCGCGTCGACCGGGGGCAGCGCGGTCACCTCGGGGGCGGGCGCCGCTGTCGTATCGGGGTCGACACCGGCGACATACGGCGAGTTCTGGGTCGCGTCGTCCATGGCAACCGGCGGGGCACTCGGCCGTACCGCGTCGATCGCATTGTCGAGCAGATTGCCCAGGACGGTCGTGACATCCACCGGCGCAGCGAGATTCGCGTCGACCCAGGTGTTCGGCCCCAACCGCAGCTGGACTCCGTTCTCCCTGGCGTGCGCGGCTTTGGCGGCGAGGAACGCTTGCAGGTACGGGTCGCGGACGGCATCGATGCCCGGCATGGCGGCGCCGAGGGGGCCGGAGCCGAGCAACTCGTCGATGTAGCGCGCGGCCTCGCCGGGCCGGTCGCCGTGCAGCAGCCCGCTGAGCAGGTGCAGCCGGTTGGCGAATTCGTGGCGCTGGGCGCGCAGGACGGTGCTCATCGACCGCACGGCGTCGAGTTGGCGGGTCAGCGATTCGACATCGGTGCGGTCGCGCACATCGAGCACCGCGCCCAGCGAGCGCCCGTCGCGGGTGACCATTCGCGCGGTGACCACCACGATCCGGTCACCGACCGCGGCCTGGACCGGGAGCCCGTCGGCGGCCCGGAACGCCGCGAGCACGCGGGCGGTGAGCCCGATCGTCTCCACCGGGCGCCCGCTCTCGCCCTCGATCCCGAGCAGGGCGCGCGCCTCGTCGTTGATCACCGTGGTGCGCCACCGGTCGTCGACCGCGACCACGCCCACCCCGATGCCGTGCAGCACCACATCCTGTTCGCGCACCAGTTCGGCCAGCTCCGCGGGTTGCAGGCCCAGCGTCAGCCCGTGCCAGCGCCGGGCCAGCAGGATCGACCC
Source organism: Nocardia sp. NPDC058244 (assembly GCF_042882065.1). NCBI lineage: Bacteria > Bacillati > Actinomycetota > Actinomycetes > Mycobacteriales > Nocardiaceae > Nocardia > Nocardia sp. NPDC058244. Next base: position 445,646 of record NZ_JBHVWX010000006.1, read on the forward strand.
CGCGATGCCGGCGAAGAGCGCGCCGAGCACCAGCACCCCGGCCTTGCTCAGGTCGCTGCTCAGCTGCTCGCCCACCGCCTCGGTCGAGATGCCGACACTCACCTCCCCGACCACCCGATCCGAATCCGGCGCGCGCACCGGCACTTTCGCGCGCACCGAGTCGCCGAGCGTGCCGTGCTCGCTGATCACCACCTCGGCCCCGCCCAGCGCCTGCGACGGATCGGTGCTCACCATCTCGCCGAGCCGGGTCGGGTCCGGATGGGCCAGGCGCAACCCGGCCTCGTCGGTGATCACCACGAACAGCGCGCCGGTGCGCTGCCGCGCCGCCTCGGCGGTCCGCTCGAGGTCCCCGGCCACGAGCTCGGCGCGCAGTGACGGTCCCGGCGTCAGCGGCAGGGCCGCGTACCGGGCGACCTCCGCGCGCACCACCGGATCACTGGCGACGGTCCGCGCGATCGCCAGCGCCCGCTGCCCGTACTCGGCGGTGAGCCGCTGATCGCTGAGGTAGGCGAACACCCCGAACGCGAGCCCCAGGGTCAGCGCGACCAGCGCGACCTGCAGCAACACGATCTGCGTCCGCAGCCGGACGCCCCGGGGGAACAGCCTCACCGGCTCAGTCTAGGCACGCCCCGAACGCGTGAGCACAATGCGCAGAACCTGCGGAATCGCTGGTTGCGCTGGTTGTGCGCACAAGCGCGCGCCCTGTGACCCAGCCCACTTATCTTTCGATAGCGGCCGCACATCACAGCAGCGGCGCCGGACACAGGAGCAGCAATGAGCAATCCACTCATCGAACTCCGGGGCGCGACGAAGCGCTTCCCCGGAACCGACGGTGGCATCCACACGGCGGTGAAGAACATCGACTTCACGGTCGCGGCGGGCGAATTCGTCGCCGTGGTCGGCCCGACCGGGTGTGGCAAGTCCACCACCCTCTCGCTGGTGTCCGGCCTCGAGCCGACCTCGGCGGGCCGGACGCTGGTGCGCGGCAAGGACGTCGACGGCATCCCCGACGGCATCGGCTACATGTTCCAGCAGGACGCGGTGCTGCCCTGGCGCAGCGTCATCGACAATGTCGCGCTCGGCCCGCGCTTCCGTGGCGTGTCGAAGGCGCAGGCCAAGGCGAAGGCCGCCGAATGGGTGCGCATCGTCGGCCTGGCCGGGTTCGAGGACTACTACCCGCACCAGCTCTCCGGCGGCATGCGCAAGCGCGTCGCACTGGCCCAGACGCTGGTCAACGAGCCCGAGATCATCCTCATGGACGAGCCGTTCAGCGCGCTCGACGTGCAGACCCGCCAGCTCATGCAGGACGAACTGCTGCGCGTGTGGGCCGGCACCGACGCCGCGGTGATCTTCGTGACCCACGACCTCGAGGAGGCCATCGCCCTGGCCGATCGGGTCGTGGTGATGACCGCGAGCCCGGCGACGGTGTGCGGCGACTTCCGCGTCACCCTCGAGCGGCCGCGCAATGTCGAAGAGGTGCGCCTCACCGAGGAGTTCCGCGACCTCTACAAGGAAATCTGGGAAACGCTGCGCGATCAGGTCGAGGCGGCGCGCACGAAGGGAGCGACCCGTGTCGCTTGAGACGATGGACAAGATCGCGGTCACCGTGCCGGAGGTCGAGGCGGAGACCGAGGACCAGATCCTGGCCCGGGTCAAGGCGAGACACCGCAGGTCCAAGCTGCGGGTGTGGGGCCTGCGGGCCGCGCTCATCGCGCTGTGGCTGGGTTCGTGGGAACTGGTCGCCAGCGTGTGGATCGACCCGTTCTTCTACTCCAAGCCCTCGCTCATCTGGGACCGGCTGGTCGAATGGTTCACCGAGGGAACGCAGTTCGGCTCGATCTGGCTGCAGATCTTCACCACCGTGCAGGAAGCCGTGCTCGGTTTCGTGATCGGCACCGTGGCCGGTGTCGTCCTGGGCACGCTGCTGGGCCGCAGCCGCTACTGGGCCGATGTGCTCGCGCCGTTCATCAAGGCGCTCAACGCCGTTCCGCGCATCGTGCTGGCCTCGCTGTTCATCATCTGGTTCGGTCTCGGCCTGGAGTCCAAGGTGGCGACCGTGGTGGTGCTGGTGTTCTTCGCGGTGTTCTTCAACGCCTTCACCGGCGCCAGGGAGGTCGACGGCAATGTCATCAACAACGCGCGCATCCTCGGCGCGAGCAAGCGCCAGATCCTCGGGTCGATCGTGCTGCCCAGCGCCACCACCTGGATCCTGTCCAGCCTGCACACCGCCTTCGGCTTCGCGCTGATCGGCGCGGTCGTCGGCGAATATGCCGGTGCCAGTAAGGGTTTGGGTCTGCTGATCTCCAACGCGCAGGGCACCTTCGACGCGGCGGGCATCTACGCGGGCATGATCATCATCACCGTGGTCGCGCTGATGGCGGAGTGGCTGATCGGCGTCGCGGAGAACCGGCTGCTGAAATGGCGTCCCTCGCAGGCGCAGTCCGGGCACGGGGTGTAGGCGATGAGGTACCGCAAGACTCTCGCCGTCGCCCTGCTCGCGATCAGCTCGCTGCTGCTGGCCACCGGCTGCCGTGACTCGCGCACCATCCCGATGGCCGACGGCAGGCCCCAGATCACCATCATGGTGGGCGGCTTGGAGAAGGTGATCTACCTGCCCGCCATGCTGGCTCAGCAGCTCGGCGCCTTCGATGCCAACGACCTCGACGTGAAGCTGCTCGGCGAACAGTCCGGCGCCAGCGCCGAGACCGCGCTGCTCACCGGCGACGTGCAGGCCGTGGTCGGCTTCTACGACCACACCATCGACCTGCAGGCCAAGGACCAGTGCCTGCAGACCGTGGTCCAGTTCGCCGATGTGCCGGGGGAGGTGGAACTGGTCGCCACCGCCGACGCCGAGGACATCCGTACCCCGGCCGACTTCCGTGGCCGCAAACTCGGCGTCACCTCGCTGGGCTCGTCCACCGACTTCCTCACCCAGGCGCTGGCGGGCCAGGCCGGCCTGGGCACCTCCGACTACACCCGGGTGAAAGTCGGTGCGGGCCAGACCTTCATCGCCGGCATGAACCACGACGGCATCGACGCGGGCATGACCACCGACCCGACCGTGGCCAAGATGGTGCAGTCCGGCGACGCCAAGATCCTCACCGACATGCGCAACGAGGAAGGCACCCGCGCCGCGCTCGGCGGCCTGTACCCGGCCTCCTCGCTGTACATGAAGTGCGACACCGTCGCCGCGCATCCGGAGATCGTGCAGAAGCTGGCGAACGCGTTCGTGCAGACCCTGCGCTGGATCGACACCCACACCCCGGAGGAGATCGCCGCGACGATGCCCTCGCAGTACGCGGGCAGCGATCCGGCCCTCTACGTGCAGTCGATCCGGGACTCGATCGGCATGTTCAACGGTGACGGGCTCATGAAAACCGAAGGCGCCCAGAACGTTCTGCGCATCCTCGGTCAGTACTCGCGCAATGTGGCCCCGGTCCGCGACCGGATCGACCTCGCGGCCACCTACACCAACCGGTTCGTCGAGCAGGCGCAGCCCGCTCCCTGATCGGTGTCCGGCGCCCTCGGCCCTGCCGCGTCCAGCGGTGGGGCCGAGGCGCTAGGCGTCGGGGGTCAGCGCCTTGGTCAACGCGGGCACGGCCAGCGCGCGCTGCCACGGCCGGGCGCCGCCCGCGCGCAGGAACTCCTCGATCGTGGCCGACAGCTCGTCGGGCTCGCCGACGTTCTTGTAGTCGGGCAGCCCGTCCCAGCACAGCCTGCGGACCAGATCGGGGGAGAGCAGGTTCTCGACCGGGATGGCGTACTCGGTAGACAGCTCGCCCATCGCGCCGCGCGCGGTGGTCAGGCGGGCCGCGGCGGCGGGGTCGCGGCGTTCCCAGCGGTTGACCGGGGGCGGACCGTCGAAGGGCAGCGTCAGCGGGGGGAGTTCCTTGTCCGGCAGGGTGCGGCCGCGTTCGACCGCGGCCAGCCAGTCACGGGAGTAGCGGCGCTGGCGCGGGCCGCCGAAGACCGGCAGGGTGCGCAGCTGGGCGATGCTGCGCGGTTCGCCGGTGGCCGCGGCCACGATCGCCGCATCGGGCAGGATGCGGGCGGGCGCGACATCGCGGGCGCGGGCCAGCTCGTCGCGGGTGGTCCACAGTTCCCGCACGATCGCCAGCTGACGCGGGCGCCGCAGGGTGTGGATGCCAGAGGTGCGCCGCCAGCGATCGGCCTTCGGCGCGGGCGGGTCCATGGTGCGGACGTGCTCGAATTCCTCGGCGGCCCACTCGATCTTGCCCTGGTCGGTGAGATCGGCGGCGACGGTGTCGCGCAGTTCCAGCAGCAGTTCCACGTCCAGGGCGGCGTAGTTGAGCCATTCGTCGGGCAGCGGGCGGGTCGACCAGTCGGCGGCGCCGTGTCCCTTGCGCAGCGAGCGGCCCAGCAGGTTCTCCACCATCGCGGCCAGGCCGACGCGCTCGTAGCCGGCGATCCGGCCGCCGAGCTCGGTGTCGAACAGCCGGGCCGGGCGCAGCCCGAGTTCGGCCAGGCCGGGCAGATCCTGGTCGGCCGAGTGCAATACCCATTCGAGCGGGTTGATCGCCTCGGCCAGCGGGGTCAGCGCGTCGGTCACCGGGATCGGATCGATCAGGAAGGAGCCCGCGTCCGCGCGGCGCAGCTGGATCAGATACGCCCGCGCCGAGTAGCGGAAACCGGACGCACGCTCGGCGTCGACGGCCAGCGGACCGGTGCCGGCGGCCAGCGTGCGGGCCGCCGCGGCGACCTCGTCGGCGGTCGCCAGCACGGGTGGCACCCCCTCGGCGGGGGCGAGCAGGGGCTCTGCTGCGGTTGGATCCTCGGCGACCGGCATAAACGTGAACTCTACGTGGCGATCAAGGGCGATCGGTGCGGGTATAGGACTCCGGTCGCAAATGGGTGATCCCGGCGGGCGGCAGCCCGGCGGCGAAGGCCAGGACCTCGCAGAACGCCTCCACGTGCCGCCGCATCTCGGTGTTCATCGCCGTCCAGGAGGCGCGCAGCTCCAGCTGGTGGGCCCGCGGCGGGCCCGCGATGTCGCCGTAGCGGACCGAACTGGTGGCGGTGACGGTGCCGCCGAGGGCGGTGAACGGCTCGCCGCGCGACTCCAGGGAGTCGACCAGCCAGCTCCACGCCACCTCGGGCAGCAGCGGGTCGGCGGCGAGCGCGGCATCGATGTCGGCCTGGATGTAGGCGACCAGCCGGAACACACCGTGCCAGGCCTCGTCGCCGTCCGGATCGTGCAGCAGGATCAGCCTGCCGAAGGCGTCGCCCTCGGAATCGATCGGCACGATGGCGCTGTCGGGGTGGGTGACCTCGGCGCCGAGCGCATAGGAGAACGGCGCCAACCGTTGCGGGGGACGGATAGGCGCCAGCTCGATTCGAGGGTGCACGGTTGCGGTGCCCATCGCATCGACCGCCGCCCGGAAAGAAGCAGGCTCGCGGGGCGTTCCCCCGGTCGGTGCGGCGCCGTCGCGGATGTCGAGCGGTGTCACGAGGAGAAACGGTAGACCGTGCGTGCCCGGCGTCGTCGGAGGCGCGCCGCCTGTGCGCGTCGTGCGCGGGCTGTGTTGCGCAGGGCGCATTCTCGGCGTCGATGGGATGCGCGATACGCGACGCGGGGGATTTCCGTCGGCGATCCGTGGTCGTGGCGGGATAGCCCACCCGATCGGGGTGAGGTGGCGCTCCGGAGCCGGCATCGATGGCCGCTTAGGATGGGCGGTGATGAGCACTTACACCCGCCGCCGGTTGACCGATGCCCCCTTCCTGGCCGCCGCCACCGGCGCGACGCCCAGCAGGCGCCCCGTGTGGTTCATGCGCCAGGCGGGCCGCTCGCTGCCCGAGTACCGGGAGCTGCGCAAGGGCATCGGCATGCTCGAGTCCTGCTTCGACCCCGAGCTGGTGTGTGAGATCACCATGCAGCCGATCCGCCGCCACGGCGTCGACGCGGCAATCCTGTTCTCCGACATCGTCGTTCCGCTCAAGGCGGCGGGCATCGACCTCGACATCGTGCCGGGCGTCGGCCCCGTCGTCGCCTCGCCGGTGCGGACCGAGGCCGATGTGCGGGCCCTGCCGCGGCTGCGGCCCGAAGAGGTCGGCGCGGTCGCCGAGGGCGTGCGCCTGCTCACCGACGCGCTCGGCGACACCCCGCTCATCGGGTTCGCCGGCGCGCCGTTCACCCTGGCGTCCTACCTGGTCGAGGGCGGGCCGAGCAAGCAGCACGAGCGCACCAAGGCGATGATGCACGCCGACCCGAAGACCTGGCACGCCCTGCTCGGCACGCTCACCGACATCACCATCGCGTTCCTGCAGGCCCAGCTGGCCGCCGGGGTCGACGCGGTGCAGCTGTTCGACTCCTGGGCGGGCGCGCTGTCGCTGGCCGACTACCGCGAGTTCGTGCTGCCGCATTCGGAACGGGTGTTCGCCGAGGTCGCCGCCGCCGGCGTGCCGCGCATCCACTTCGGAGTCGGCACCGGCGAGCTGCTCGGGGCGATGGGCGAGGCGGGCGCGGACGTGGTCGGCGTCGACTGGCGGGTGCCGCTCACCGAGGCCGTGCGCCGCGTCGGCGCCGGAAAAGGCTTGCAGGGCAACCTGGATCCGGCGATCCTGTTCGCCGGGTTCGACGCGGTCGAGGCCGAGACCCGCCGCATCCTGCGCGAGGCCGACGACGCCATCACCCTCGGCGCGACCGGCCACATCTTCAACCTCGGCCACGGCGTGCAGCCCGAGACCGATCCGGGCGTGCTGACCGCGCTCGTGGACCTGGTGCACTCGCTGTAGTTTCCCGTCGCGCCCGCCCCGTCCGGTGGGACGGGGTCGGGCAGTCGCCGGCCGCCGGTCCACAGCTCGATGGCCGCGCCTTGGTACTTCCTGCTGGTTCCGGCGTGGATGCCGCTCGCGGAGATCCGGGGCGTGGGTGGTGATCCCGGTGACAGCGTCGAGGGTGTGAGTTCCGGCGGTCGTCCCCGCGCGACTACGGTCGAGGCATGCGGATCGCGATCATCGGTGGCGGCATCAGTGGGCTCGTCGCGGCGTATCGACTGCGGCAGCGGCTGGGCGCCGAGGCCGACATCGTGGTGCTCGAGCAGCGCGCGCGGGTCGGTGGGGTGCTGCACACCGGCGAATTGGCCGGGGAGCCACTGGATCTCGGCGCCGAGGCGTTCGTCGGGCGCAGGCCCGAGGTGATCGAGCTGATGACCGAGCTCGGCATCGCCGACCAGCTCGTGCGCCCGGCGGGCAAGCGGCCGCTGGTGTGGGCGCAGGGGGCGGCGCATCCGCTGCCGGGGCGCACGCTGATGGGTATCCCCTCCGACGCCGAGTCCCTGCGCGGGCTCGTCGACGACGCGACGTTGGCACAGGTGGCAGGCGAGCCGCAGCGGGCCTTCGACTGGACGCCGGGTGCCGACGTCGACGTGCACAGTCTCGTCGCCGATCGTTTCGGGCCGCAGGTCGTCGAGCGCAGTGTCGACCCGCTGCTGGGTGGCGTCTACGCGGGCACCAGCGCCTCGATCGGCGTCCGCGCCGCGCTGCCCACCCTCGCCGCCGCCCTCGATCGTGGCGCCCGCAGCCTCACCGACGCGGTCCGCGAGGCCCTGCCGCCGCCGAGCACCGCGCCGGTCTTCGGCGGCCTGCGCGACGGCTACGGCGCCCTGCTCGCCGCCCTGATCACGGCGTCGGCCGCGCGCCTGGTCACCACCCTCGCGGCCACCCGGGTGGCCACCGCGCCCCGGGGGTGGGTGGTCGACCCGATCGGCCTCGTCGACGCCGTCGTCCTGGCGACCCCGGCCCCGGTCACCGCCCGGCTGCTGCACCACGTGTCGCCGGTCGCCGCCGCGGCCGCCGGGGAGATCGACCTGTCCTCCTCGGCGCTGGTCGCCATGGCGCTGCCGCTCGCCACCGGCCTGCCGGACAACTCGGGCATCCTCGTCGCCACCGGAGAACCCCTGCGCGCCAAGGCCTTCACCCTGTCCAGCAGGAAGTGGCCGCACCTGGGCGCCCGCGAGGTCGCCCTGGTCCGCGCGTCCTTCGGCCGCTTCGGCGACGAAGCCCCGCTGTCCTGGTCCGACGAGGAACTAGTCGCCGCCGCCGTCGCCGACCTGACCACGGTGACCGGCACCGAGATCACCCCCATCCAGTCCGTCGTCCAGCGCTGGCCCGGCGGCCTGCCCCAGTACGCCCCCGGCCACACCGACCGCATCGCCACCCTGGAGACCGCCGTCGCCGACCTCGACGGCCTCGCCGTGGCGGGCGCCTACCTCCACGGCGTCGGCGTCCCCGCCTGCGTCGCCTCGGGCACTGCCGCGGCCGTCCGCATCGCGAGCGCCCTCACCTCCACCGTCGAGTAGGGTCGCCGCGGACACCGGCTGGGTCGACGACCACTGCGCCGATCCACGGGGCTGGACATGTCTCGACGCACTCACCCGGCGTGTCCCCGACCGGGTTCGATAGCGATGCTGCATGATCGCGCGCTGTGACGACCACCGGCGACCAGCCCACCCGCACCCTGATCCTCGACCCCGAGCTCGGCCCGGTCGAACTGCACGCGGGTGCGGCGACCACCGTGACCTCCGTTTTCGGCAGCGACGAGACCTCGCCGTGGCGGGCGGGCAGGCCGGTGGCCGACTGACCGGCCGCGTTCACCCGGCAATTCCGCTCGGACACAGCCACACTGGGGCGATGCAGACTTTCGATGCCGTGCTGTGCGACCTGGACGGCGTCGTCCGCCGATTCGACCACGATCGGCAGCGGCGGATCGAGGCGCGCTACGGGCTCCCGGTCCTGGCCACCGCCTTCGCGCCCGAACTCATCGGGCCCGCGATACTCGGCCGGACCACGGCGACGCAATGGCTGGCCGGGATCGCGGAAGCGCTGGGCGGCCATCCCGAGGCCGTCCAGGCGACCGCGGAGTTCGCCGACGTGGACTTCTGGGTTGACCGACCGGTCGCCGACCTGCTGACGCGGGTACGGACGCGCATGCCGCTGATCCTGGTCACCAACGCTATGGACAACCTCGACGACCACCTGACGCGCCTGCGGCTCACCGGGTTCGCCGACGCGGTGATCAGCAGCGCGGTGGTGGGGATCGCCAAACCCGACCCGGGTATCTACGAGATCGCCGCCGAGGCAGCAGGTGTCCCGCCGCGGCGATGCCTGTTCATCGACGATCGGCTCGACAATGTGGCCGCCGCGCGGGCCCTCGGGATGACCGGCATCCACTTCCACGACATCGACGATCTGGCGGTGCTGCGGGCGGGCGCCTGAGAGGTGACCGGCGTGTCCATATCCCCGCCCACCCGGCAGGCGAAATCACCGCAGTGGCACCATGGATCCATGGCGCGACTCGACTACCAGGCCCTCAACTCCACCATTCGCTACCTGATGTTCTCGGTGTTCCAGGTGCAGCCGGGCGTGCTCGGCGAGGACCGGGCCGCGGCGATCAAGGAGGCGCAGGCGTTCTTCGACGGCCTGGCCGACAAGGGTGTCGTGCTGCGCGGCATCTACGACGTGGCCGGCCTGCGCGCCGACGCCGACTTCATGCTGTGGACCCACGCCGAGCGCGTCGAGGACCTGCAGGCCGCCTACGCCGACTTCCGGCGCACCACCGAGCTGGGCCGGGCCAGCGCCCCGGTGTGGAGCAATGTGGCGGTGCACCGCCCGGCGGAGTTCAACAAGAGCCACATCCCCGCGTTCCTGGCGGGGGAGGACCCGGGCAACTACATCTGCGTGTACCCGTTCGTGCGGTCCTACGAGTGGTACCTGCTGCCCGACGAGGAGCGGCGCAAGATGCTCGCCGATCACGGCAAGGCCGCCCGCGGCTACCCGGACGTGCGCGCCAACACCGTCAGCTCGATGGCGCTGGGCGACTACGAGTGGATCCTCGCCTTCGAGGCCCCCGAGCTGCACCGCATCGTCGACCTGATGCGTGACCTGCGCGCCACCGAGGCCCGCCTGCACGTGCGCGAGGAGATCCCGTTCTTCACCGGCCCGCGCGTCGAGGTCGACCAGCTGGTCACCGCGCTGCCGTAGTCAGGACACCGCGAAGGGCCCGGTCGCCTCGACCGGGCCCTTCGTCGTGTCAGTCCTCGGCGGGCTGCAGGCGCAGCGCGATCGAGTTGATGCAGTACCGCTGGTCGGTGGGCGTCGCGTAGCCCTCGCCCTCGAAGACATGGCCGAGGTGGCTGTGGCAGTTGGCGCACAGCACCTCCACCCGGCGCATGCCGAGCGAGTCGTCGGCGCGCAGGATCACCGCGTCGGAATCGGCCGGGTCGAAGAACGACGGCCAGCCGCAGTGCGAGTCGAATTTCTCGGTGCTGCGGAACAATTCGGCGTCGCAGGCGCGGCAGGTGTAGACACCCTCGGTCTTGGTGTCGGTGTATTCCCCGACGAACGGGCGCTCGGTGGCGGCCTCGCGGAGAACGGCGTACTCCTGCGGATCCAGTTTCGCCCGCCACTGCTGCGGCGTCAGCTGGATGCGCGGCGTGGGCAACGATGAGCTCATCACTCCACGCTAATGGTTTCGGCCGGTGCGCGCCGCGATCGTCGCGTCACAGCACCGGCCGTGCCCTATTTCAGCGCGGGTTCGCGGTCGTCGACCGGCTCTTCCGGGGCGACCGGATCGTCGCGATCGGGCGCGGGGGAGACCGCGGCGGGCGCGGGCTTGTCGTCGTCGGAACCGTCTCGCGAATCCGGCGCGCTCGCCATCCACGCCGGGTCGATGCCGAACCGCAGCCTGCCCTCGCGGCGCGCGGCCAGGTAGCGGTCACCCAGCACGCAGAACACGACGACGAGCAGCAGACCCCAGCCGAAGGTCACCCGCAGGTACTCGAGCGTGCGCCCGGTGCTCTGCCAACGGTCCGAGAGCCACTTGTCGTAGGTCATGAACCCGAAGATCGCCAGCCAGGCGGGCCAGTTGCGCAGCACGGAATTGCGCAGCACCACCGACAGCAGGAACGGGAACAGCATCATCGAGTAGTACATCTGGCCCAGCGAGAGCAGCAGGAACGACGCGGTGAGCAGCACCCCGGAGAACGTGGTGACGAAGAACAGCTCGTCGTCGCGGTAGTAGCGCCACAGCAGCCACAGCGTCACCGCGACCACGGCGGCCATCACGCCCTGCACCAGCAGGATCAGCCAGTGCGGCAGGCCGTAGTAGAGCCCGTTCCCGCCGATCGAGCTGTTGAAGTAGTCGCGCGTCTGCGCCAGATACGGCACCACCCGGGTGAAGAACTTCTCGGGATCCGCCGACAACGGCCAGGCGATCGCGGTGAGCGTCAGCGGCACGCCGAGCGCGGTGATGAAGACCTTCCACTGGCCGCGCACAGCCGCGACGAGCAGCAGCGGCGCCAGCGTGGGTTTGACCGAGATGCTCAACCCCAGCGCGACACCGGCCCAGAGGTCGCGCCGCGCCAGCAACAGGTGCAGGAACACCAGCTCGGCCAGCAGCAGACAGCCGTTGACATTGGTGAAGACCAGCGTGTTGGTCACCGTCTCGGAGGCGAACATCGCCAGCAGCAGCGCGGGCGCGGCGACGGACCCGAGACCGAACTTGAACAGACGCAGCAGCAGGTACCAGGCGATCAGGATCGCGACGGCGTTGAGGCCGATGAACAGCCAGCGCGACAGCTCGTACTCGATGACCGCCACCGGCGCGATCAGCAGCGTTCCACTCGGGTAGTACAGATAGTGCGGGTCGACCGAGGAGAAGTCGGCGGTGTACAGCGGCCTGCCGTTCAGGAACTCGAACGAGGCGTTGTACACAGGCCGGTAGTCGTCGGTGACGAATCCGTTGACCGCCTTGATGAAGACACGGTTCAGCACGGTCATGACCGCGAAGGGCCAGAGTGCGAACTTGATCACCTCGGCGGAGGTGCGAGCGGTGCGGGGCTCGAGCTGTCGGAACAACACTGGGGCACGGTACACCGGATCGGGTAGCGATGGTGTCGCCGGACCCGTCCGACGCGCCGGAATCACATGGTCGTACGACCTGGATCAGGCGGGGCAGGCACCGCCGTCGGCGGGCAATTTCGCTTCCGCGAGGTAGTCGGCGACCGCCTTCTGCGCGCAGCCGGAGTGCGCGGTCACCGGGTGCCCCCAGCCCTGCCAGGTCATGGTGGCGTGCCGGGCGCCCGCCGCCCCGAGCGCGCCGGTGACCGAGGCCGCGGCCCCGCCGACGATCGGGTCGGCGGCACCGGCGAACACCAGCACCGGCAGGTCCAGCTTCGTCGGCAGCGGCGGCGCGGTCGAGACCGGCCAGGCCGAGCAGACCATCAGCCCGATCGCGGCGGTGCGACCGAAAACCGGATATTTGCCGGCCCAGGTTCCGGCGAGCTCGCGGGCTCGGTCCGGGGTCGGCGGCTGCTGGCTGTCGGTGCAGCGGTTGACGAATTCGCCGTCGGAGTTGATCGCCGCGGATTCGCGGGCCACCAGCGCCGACAGCGGGGCTCGGTCGCCGCGGTCGGCGGCGGCGAGGATGTCGGCCAGCGCGGTGACCCGGCTCGCCTGGTCACCGCGTGGGCTGGACAGGAAGCCGGTGAGCGCGGTCGAGAGGTCGGCGCCCGAGATATCGCCGAGGCCGCCGCTGTTCGCCTTGGCCACCAGCCCGATGACGGTGGCGCGCGGGTCGGCGCCGAGGGCGCAGTTGGCGGCCTTGCAGCGCTGGGCGAACGCCGTCACGGCGGCCTCGGCGCCGGTGACGGCGGCCTCGGTCATCGTCGTGAGGTCGGCGCCGACCGGTTCGGGGGCGTCCAGGATCAGCCGGGCCAGGTGGTCGCCGTAGCGGCGGGCGTAGCTGAGCGCGACCTTGCCGCCGTTGCCGGTGCCGAGCAGGTTGATCTTGTCGACCTGCCACTGCTTGCGCAGCTGTTCGATGTCGTCGGCCGCGTGCGGCGCGTCGAAGGTTCCCTCGTAGGGCTGCAGGAAGTCGCGGCAGGCGATGGTGGCGTCCTGGCTGTAGCCGGCCACGGCGCCGACCTGGTCGTCGCTGCCGATGCCGAACTGGCCGAGGTCGGTCATCACCGCGCGCAGCTGCGCCGGGATGCAGTCGATGGGCTGGGAGGCGCCGATCCCGCGCCGGTCGACGGCGACGATCGGCTGCACGGCCAGCAGCGCGCTGTTCGGCCCGATCGCCAGCCCGGCCAGCGTCGAGGCCGAGGAACGATCGGCGCCGGAGGTGAGCACCAGCGGTGCGGCGTCGGCCGGAGTCTGCGGCAGCCGGGCCCGCAGCGCGCCCGCCCGGAACGTGCCGAGCACGGTGCCCGCGGTGTCGATCGGGGTGGAGAAGTCGGCGCATTCGAGCACCAGCCCGGCCGGGGCCGGACCGAAGTCGAGCGAACCCAGCGTGGCGGCGGTGCAGTCCTTCCAGGCCAGGTCGGTCTTGGGGACTTCCGCCGTGGCCGGTTCGGGCACCGTGGGTGTCTCGGTCTGCGCACCACCGACCCCCGGCCGCTCGACAGCGACGACGGGCCGATCCGACGGTCCGGCCCCGCAGCCCGCGAGCATGATCGACAGTGTCGCGGCCGTCGCCGCGGCCCGAGTCCAGCGCATGGGCTACACACTGCCAGGTTCGGCGCCAGGTTTCATCGACGGGCCCAGCGGGCCAGGACGGTGCCGTCCTCGGCGAGCACGAGCTGCCTGCGGTGCATCGGGATGTCGAAACCGCTCGCCGACAGCGAGATTCGCCCGCCCGCCCCGCCCACCAGCACCGGGGCGGTGGTCAGGCACAGCTCGTCGACCAGATCGGCCTCGGCCAGCTGGCCGAACAGATGCGGGCCGCCCTCGCACAGCACCCGCTGCAGGCCGCGCTCGGCGAGCACCCGCAGCAGCGCCGCGGGCATGATCGCGGCCTCCCCGGCGACCACCACCTCCGCGCCCGCCGCTTCCAGCGCCTCGACCTGCTCCGGTGCCGCGTGGGCGGTGGTGATGATCAGCGGGGCGGTCTCGGCGTCGGTGAAGAACCGCGACGCCGGATCCAGGCGCGCGCTCGCGGTGACGACGGCGATCGGTGGCGGCGTGCCGTCCGCCGACCCGCCGATCCCGTGCCGGAAATGCGCGCGCCGCCGGTCCGGATCGGGGTGCGCGCCGCCGTAGTCCTCCGCGCGCACCGTGCCCGCGCCGACGACGATCACCTCCGCCAGTTCCCGCAGCAGCCCGAACACCCGGTGGTCGGCGTCGGTGCCCAACCCCGCCGAGACCCCGTCGACGGTGAACGCCCCGTCGATACTGTTGACGAAGTTGGCGCGCACCCAGGGACGATCCAGCTGCCGGGGGTAGGCATAGCACCTGGCCAGTGCGTCGTCGTCGAGGTCTGCGAGCTGGGTCACATTGTGGATACGCTGCATAGGATCCGATGCAACCACGTCCGTACGATTCGTTCATGCAAGAACGCCTCGTCGATCGCCATCCGGAGGTCCCGGCCGACCAGCTCGTCGCGCAGATGGTGCCCCCGCCCATGTTCGACGAGGTCAGCTTCGCCTCCTACATTCCCGACCCCAAGGAACCGAGCCAGGCCGCCGCGGTCGCCAAGGCCGAGGAATTCGCCGGTCAGGTCGCCAAGATCCACAAGGCCGCGTCCAAGAAGAGCCTGTTCGGCAAGAAGAAGGCCGTCAGCGGCGCCGGTCTGTACCTCGACGGCGGGTTCGGCGTCGGCAAGACCCACCTGCTCGCCTCGATCTTCCACAGCGCGCCCGCGCCCAAGTCGTTCGGCACCTTCGGCGAGCTGACCAACCTGGTCGGCGCGCTGGGCTTCGTCAACGCCGTCGAGCGGCTCTCCGGCAACAGCCTGCTGTGCATCGACGAGTTCGAGCTCGACGATCCGGGCGACACCACCATGGTCTCGCGCCTGCTCACCGAGCTCTCCGCCGCGGGCGTCTCGATCGCGGCCACCTCCAACACGCTGCCCAGCCAGCTCGGCGAGGGCCGTTTCGCCGCACAGGATTTCCTGCGCGAGATCAAGAAGCTCGGCTCCATCTTCGAGCCGGTGCGCGTCGACGGTCCCGACTACCGCCACCGCGACCTGCCGCCCGCCCCCGAGCCGACCTCGCCGGACATCCTGGCCGAACGGGCCGCCACCACCCCTGGCTCCACCCTCGACGACTACGACGCGCTGCTCAAGCACCTGAGCACGCTGCACCCGTCGAAGTACGGCGCCCTGATCAACGGCGTGACCTCGGTGTTCATCTCCGGCGTCCACCCGGTGACCGACCAGGCCGTCGCGCTGCGCATCGTGGTGCTGGCCGACCGCCTCTACGACGCCAGCATCCCGGTGACGGTCTCCGGCGCCAAGCTCGACGAGATCTTCTCCCAGGAGATGCTCGACGGCGGCTACCGCAAGAAGTACCTGCGCGCGATCTCGCGACTGCTGGCGCTGTCGCGCTTCGAGGCCGCCGCCGCGTAACCGACCGGCGCCGGGTACGTTCGTGCTGACCGTGACCCGGCGTCGTCGAAGGAGCCCTGTCGTGACCCGTAGCCGTGCTCTGCGCGCGAGTCTGGCCGCCGCGACCGGAGTGGCCGTGCTGCTCGGTCCGGCGATCGGCCAGGCCGTGGCCGCACCCGCGCCCGCCAGTGAGACCACCGCCGATCGGCTGCTCGGCCTCACCGGCGTCCAGAACGCCAGGGACGCGGGCGGTTACCGCACCACCGACGGGCACCGGGTGCGCACCGGGCTGGTGTTCCGCACCGGTGCGCTGGACAAGGCGACCCCCGAGGATCTGGCCCGGCTCAGCGCCCTCGGCGTGCGCGTCGTCGACGACCTGCGCACCGGCTACGAGCGCGGCCTCGGCGCCGACCGGCTGCCCGCAGGCGCGGTCGGCAACTCCTACGACGTCATCGGCCAGGCGCCGCCGCTGATCCTGGCGGGCGCGCTGTTCGGCGGCGAGGGCATGTACCGCGCGTTCATCACCGCGCCCGGCGCGAACGAGGCGTTCGCCGCCGTGCTGCGCGACATCATCGCCGCCGACGGCACCGGCGTGCTCTACCACTGCAGCGCGGGCAAGGACCGGACCGGCTGGACCTCGGCGGTCCTGCTGACCCTGCTCGGTGTCGACCGGGCCACCGTCACCGCGGACTACCTGGCCTCCAACGTCTACCGCGGCGCCGCGCCCACCGACCCGCTCAACGGCGTCCAGCAGACCTGGCTCGACGCCGCGTTCGACCAGGCGGACCAGAGCTACGGCAGCTTCGACGGCTACGTGCGTGACGGCCTCGGCCTGTCCGACGCCGAGATCACCGCGCTGCGGGCCGCGCTACTCGACTGAGTCGCCCAGCGCCAGTTCGTAGACGAAGTCGGAGTGCACCTGGCTGCCGACCGGGAACGTCTTCGTGCCCACCTGGGTGAAACCGTGCTTGGCGTAGAACTTCTGGGCGCGTTCGTTGGCCTGGTTCACGCCCAGCCACAGCACCGCCGCGCCGGCGTCGCGGGCGGTCGCCACCGCCGCGGTCATCAGTGCCGCGGCGACGCCGCTGCCGTGGTGCCCCGGCAGCACGTACATCTTGCTCAGCTCGACCACCGCACCCGGGCTGACCTGGGCATCCACCTCCGGATCGGCCGGCCTGCCCGCCACCAGCATGGCGTAGCCGACGATCTCGTCACCCTCGACGGCCTTGAGGACCGTGCGCTCCGGATCGGACAGGTACTCGCCGAACCGCTCGCCCGAGAGCATCTGCTCGAGGAAGATCTCGATATCGCCCTGGGTGGCCTCCGGCGGGCACGCCAGCGGGAAGGTCGCCGCGGCGACGTCACTGAGCTCCTCGGCATCCCAGAGCCCGGCCCGATCGACGACGACGGAACTGTTGGTCATAGTTCCAGTACAGCACGGGTCGGCCCGGCGGCGGTGGCACCCGCGCGCCGGTGCCGAGTACTCTCCTCGCCATGACGAGCGGTAGCCGCATCGGGATCGTCGGTGCGGGAGTGGCGGGTTTGGCCTGCGCGAAAGTGTTGAGTCGGGCGGGTTTCCCGGTCGAGGTGTTCGACCGGGCCCCTGATGTCGGAGGTGTGTGGAGCGCCACCCGACGCTATCCGGGGCTGCGCGCACAGAACAGCAAGGTCCGGTACCACTTCAGCGATTACCCGATGCCCGAGGACTTCCCGCGCTGGCCCGACGGCCAGCAGATCCAGGCCTACCTGGCCGGGTACGTCCAGGAGTTCGGTCTGGCCGAACATCTGCGGCTGGGCACCGAGGTCGTCGCCGCCGACCCGGTCGACAGCGGCTGGCTGCTCGAGGTCCGCGATCGCGACGGCGTGCACCGCACCACCTGCGATCACCTGATCGTCGCCAACGGCGTGTTCAGCGACCCGGTGCTGCCCGCACTCCCCGGCGCGGCGGCGTTCGCGGCCGCGGGCGGGCGGCTGGTCCACGTGTCGGACTTCCACGACGTCGAGCAGGCCCGCGACCGCTCCGTGGTCGTGATCGGCTACGGCAAGTCGGCCTGTGATGTCGCCGAGGCCGTCAGCCATCTGGCCGACGAGACCAGCGTCGTCGCGCGCAGGCTCACCTGGAAGATGCCGCGCACGCTCGATCTCGGCCTCGACTACGAGCGGCTGCTGCTGACCCGCCTCGGCGAGGCGCACTTCCGGTCACGGGAGCCGCGCCGGATCGAGCGCTGGCTCGACGCGCTCAGCCTGCGGCAGGCGAACCTGGATCTGGTCCAGGAGCGGGTGACCCGCAAGCTCCGGCTACGCGAGCTCGATCTGCTGCCGACGGGCGGCATCGAGGAGATGACCAACAGCGGCGCGAGCCTGGCGACCGAGGGCTTCGCCGAGCAGGTCGAGGCGGGCCGGATCACCGTCCACCGCGACACCGAGGTCACCGAGCTGATCGGCGGGCAGCACGGGCCCGCCGTGCGCCTGTCCGACGGCACGCTGAAACTGGCCGAGATCGTCGTCTGCGCCACCGGATACCAGCAGGAGGTGCCGTTCCTGACCCCGTTCGTGCGGCGCAGCCTGACCGACGAGGTGGGCGACTTCCGGCTCTTCCGCAACATCCTGCCGGTCGAGGTGCCCAACCTGACCTTCGCCGGCTACAACAGCTCCAATGTGAGCGCGCTGAGCGCGGAAGTCGGCGCGCACTGGATCGCCGGGCTGCTCACCGGGAAGTTCGTGCCGCCGATGCCCGAGCAGATGAACTCCGAGATCGACGAGCGGCTGCACTGGTCGCGGGAACGCTCGGCGGGCTATCACGCCCAGGGCGCGTCGGTGGTGCCGTTCTCGCTGGCCAATATCGACGAGATGCTCGACGACCTGCGCACCCCGCTGCCGCTGACCAGCAGGCTGGCCCAGTGGGTGCGCCCGGTGCGGCCCGCCACCTACCGGCGGGTGCTGCGCGAACATCCGGCGACCGTCCCCGCGGCGCCCGCGCCCGCGCCGGTTGCCGAGCGGTAGCCCGACACGCAGGATCGTCGCCGCGACAACACTTGGCGGTAATCCTTGCGTTGGTGATAATCCTCGCGTGGACGCGCTGGATCTGAACCTGTTGCTCGCCCTCGACGCGCTGCTGGAGACCAACAGCGTGACCGAGGCGGCCCGGCGTCTGCACACGTCGACCTCGGCGATGAGCCGGACCCTCACCCGGTTGCGTGCCGTCCTCGGCGACCCGCTGCTGGTGCGCTCCGGTCGCCGGCTGGTGCCGACCCCGCGGGCGCTGGAGCTGCGCCACGACGTCGCCGGACTGGTCGACCAGGCGCGGTTGCTGCTCACCGCCCGCGACGACACCGGGGCGGGCCGCCATCGCGATTTCGTTGTCCGGGTGGCCGATTCGGTCGCTCCCCGGCTGACCGGTCCGCTGCTGGCCGCGGTCCGCGCCCAGCTGCCCGGCGTCACGGTGCGCGTGCTGGCCGCCGACGCCGCGGACACGGTGGTCGCCCTGCGCGACGGCCGGGTCGACGTGGAGGTCGGCATGATCGGCCAGACCGACCCGGAGACGGTGGTCACCCGCCTGTTCGCCGACCGCTGGATCGGCCTCGCCGCCGCGGGGCACCCGTTCGGCGCCGATCGCCCCACCGTGGCCGCCTACGCCTCCGCCCAGCACCTGGAGGTCTCGGCCACCGGCCGCACGCACAGCCCCATCGACGACCGCCTGGCCCTGCACGGCCGCACCCGGCGCGTGGTCGCCACTGTCCCCGACCTGTCCACCGCGCTGTTCACCGTCGCCACCACCGAATTGGTCTGTCCCGCCCCGGAACTGCTCGCCCGCCCCGCCGCGCTCTCCCTCGGCCTGACGACCTTCGAGATCCCCCTGCCACTCCCGGCCCCCGTCGTCGCCATGGCCTGGCACCCGCGCAACACCGCCGACGCGGGTCACCGCGCCCTGCGCGACCTCATCGGCACCGTCCTGCGCGAGGCTCCACGCCCCGACCTGGTCGTGGCGCCTGCTTGACCGGCTGGCGATGTCCCACGGCCCGACAGTGCCGCCGCACCGGTCCACAGCCGAGAGCTGAACCGGCTGACGGTGCCGACGTTCGACCGTCCTCGGTGGCGGAGAGCTGGCGCGGTTTTCGGGTCGCGGCGCGGACTGGGCGCCGGCGTCGGAGTTCGGCGTGGGCTGTCGGCAGCGGCCGGGGCGCAGGCTGGGCGCCGGCGTCGGAGTTCGGCGTGGGCTGTCGGCAGCGGCCGGGACGCAGGCTGGGCGCCGGCGTCGGAGTTCGGCGTGGGCTGTCGGCAGCGGCCGGGACGCGGACTGGGCGCCGGCGTCGGAGTTCGGCGTGGGCCGTCAGCAGCGGCCGGGGCGCGGACTGGGCGCCGGCGTCGGAGTTCGGCGTGGGCCGTCAGCAGCGGCTGGGACGCAGGCTGGGCGCCGGCGTCGGAGTTCGGCGTGGGCCGTCAGCAGCGGCCGGGGCGCGTGTCGAGGCATGGTGCGTGCCGAGGCCTGGTGCGGACTCCGCTGTCGGTGGCGGTGCCCGGCTGGTGCCGCTGGCGGAGCCCTGGCGCGGTTTTCGGGGCGCGGCGCAGGCTGGGCACCGACGTCGGAGCTCGGCCTGCACCGTCGGCAGCGGCCGGGGCGCGTGTCAGGGCCTGGTGCTTGCCGAGGCCTGGTGCGGACTCCGCTGTCGTGGCGGTGCCCGGCTGGTGCCGCTGGCGGCGGCCTGACGCGGCTTCCGTGTCAGTGGTCCGGCGCGGTGTCCGGTGTGTGCCCGGACCGGAGGACAGCGCCGCTGCTCAGCCGGCGTCGGTTGTCGGTGGTCCGAAGACGTCGCGCCGTCCCGGCGGCAGCCCGGCGGACCGCTTCAGCTCGTCGAGCATCGCCTGCAGCTTGTCGACGTTCGCCCGTTCGATATCGAAGGCACGGAACGTCCCCGTCACGGTGATCCCCGCCGCATCGGTCGCGGTCGGCGGAACCGGATCGGAACTCACCCGATCGAGCGGGCTGGTCGCGGGCGCATCAGGCCCGCCCGGATTCGCCGCGGCGAACCCGCCGGTCTGGGTCCGCTCGCCGCCACCGGCGGACTCGACGCCCGGGTACCCGTGGTCGGTCGTCGAGGAGCCGAATTGCGTGGTGGACTCGACGCCCGCGTCGCCTCGGCCGCTCAGGGGCTCCCCGAATCGAGCCGTAGGCTCCAGACGCGCGCTTCCGTCATCACCGGTCGGTGCGCCGAATCGCGTCGTGGGTTCGAAGGCCGAGCCGCCATGGTCGGTCGTCGAGCCGTCGAATCGGGTCGTGGGTTCGATACCCGCGTTGTCTCGGCTGCTCGTCGACGCGCCGAATCCGCTGGCGGGCGTTGTGCCTGCGCCTGCCGAGTCGGTCGACGGTGTGCCGAATCCGGTTGCGGGCGATAGGCCCATGCTGGGTTGGTCGGTCGTCGGTGCGCCGAATCGGGCCGTGGGTTCCGGGCCCGTGTTCGGCGTGGCGGTCGGCGAGGCGCCGAATGCGGCCGGTGCTTCACTGCCGGTGGGCTGCGTGGTGTCCTTCGGCGCGGACAGGCGGGCGGGCGGTGCCGACGGCGACGTGTCACCGGGGGCGGTGAGGCGCTCTCGTGGTGCCGCGTCGTCGAAGATCGATCCGGGGCGCTGCGTGTCACCGGTGAAGCCGTTGCGGGCGTAGCCGTTCGAGCTCGGGGTGGATGGGGTGGTCAGGTCCTCGTCGGTGAAGGTCCAGTGGATGCCGCTGGCGGTGGTGCCCGAGCCGGCGGATCCCGGTGTCGCGGTGGATCGCGGATCGAACCCGTTCACCTGGTGGGTGTTCGCTGGGGTCTCGCCGCGATCACCGGCGGTGAGACCGGCCGATCGGGGATCGCTCACGACCCGCTCGGGTTCGCCGCTCGAGGACTCGATCCGATTGCCGGACAATGCCTCCGACGATCCGGTACCCACGACGGGCGCGGCTGTCCCGCCTACGGGCCTGCCGACCGGCCTGGCCCGCTCCACACCCGCCTCGACGGGCGGTCGCACCCCGGTCTCGGTCGGCGGATCCGACAGCGCGTCGACGGCAGCGGCACTCGACTGCGGCGCCAGGGCACCATTGATCACGTCATCACCGCCACGCGCGGCAACCACCGGTGCTGTCCGCCCCGGCACGGTGAGCTCATCCCCGGCCCCGGCCCCGGCCCCGGCCCCGATCTCGGTCCTGGACCCGATCTCGGTCCCAGCCCTAGCGTCGGCTCCGGCCCCGATCCTGGTTCCGGCCTCAGCTGCGGTTCCGTCGCCAGCCATAGCCCCGGTCGTCACCCCCGACAGTCCCGCGTCCGGCGACACCCCATTGCGCCCGAGCGCGGAGATCGACACCGTCCGCCCGGCGACCTCGGCGTCACCACCCGAAGCACCGGCCGCACCACCCAGGCTCACGCCGTTCTGCGGCAACCGCTGCGTGACTTGCCAGTCCACGGCCTCGATCACACTGTCGTCCGACAACTCGACCGCCCGGCTGTTCGCCGACCCCAACCGCGCGGCGACACCGCCGGTCGTCCCGGCCCGCTCCGCGGTCGCGGCCTCCCGGCTCCGTTCGGCGGCGGCCGCGCGCATATCCAGTTCGGCCGCGGCGGCGAGGCGGTCGGCCCATTCGCGCGCGGTAGCCGTGGGAACGACATCGTCGACCTGCTGTTGCGCGGCGGCCGCGAGCCGGTCGGCCCACTCCCGCGCGGCCGCGGTCGGGACGACGTCGCCCGTCGGCTGGTCGGCTGCCGCCGCCGCGAGCCGGTCGGCCCACCGCCGCGCGGACTCGGTCGCGGCGACATCATCGACCGGCTGTGCGTTCGCGCCCCTCGTCTCCTCGGTCTGCTGCTGCGTTGCGGACACACCACTGCCCGGCTCGCGCGCCGCGAGCTTCGCGTCGTCCCGCCCGATTCCCTTCGCCGACACCGTCGCAGCGGCGTCCGCCGATCCGTCGACGCCTCGCGATCCATCGACCCGCACGTCAGCCGCGGCACCCACGTCAGCCGCGGCACCCACGTCAGCCGCGGCACCCACGTCAGCCGCGGCACCCGCACCCGCCGATCCCGCCGATCCGTCGACACCTCGCGATCCATCGACCCGCGCGGCGGCTGCGGCATCCGAGCCTGCCGCAGCACCCGCACCCGCCGACAAGGGGAGGGCAGGCCCGTCCGCCACCGGCGCCGCGACCCGCACACCCTGGACACGGTCACCGACGCCCGACTCTCCCCGCGCAGGCAGCTCGTGCACCGCGCCCGCCTCGTCGAGCACCCGAACGCCGTTGCGCGGCTTCACACCGTTGACTCTGGACGCACCATTCACCGGCGCCCGGCCGTTCACGGGTGGCACACGGTCGGCGCCATCACCGGCCACCCGGCTCGCACCGTTCACCCGCACCGCACGATCGCTGCCGTTCACCGGCGGCACCGACCCGGCCGACCCGGCGGCATCCTCCGACAGCGTCCCCACGGCCGACCCGGTCGGCGACGCGAAGCCCCCTGTCACGGACCCCTCGGCCGACCGTCCCGCGTGACCCGAGCGCACAGCCCGCGCCGTATCGGCGAACGGCGCTGCCTCGGAAGCCGACTCACCGACCGGTTCGAAGCTCGTCGAGGAACGGGGGACCGGGGCGACGGTGAGCGGCCAGGTCGGGTCGCCGAGGTGATCGGTCCGGGAATGCCTGCGCTCCAGCGGCGGCCGGTCGCCGGGTGGGGCCGAGAACTCTTCTCCCGCGCCCGGATCGGTAGCCGCGCGCTCGGCGGCTTCGGCGGCCTCCCGCACTTCCCGTCGGCTGCGGGTGCCGCGGGCGCGGGGCGCCGGTTCTGGATCGCCACCGTCGAGGGCGTCGAGCCGGGCGCTGAGCCGGGAAATGTCCTGTGACGCATGGAATGCCCAGGTCTCGAGCCTGCGGATCCTGGTCTGGTCGGGCAGATCCTCGTCGGCGGGGAACGCGGGGACTTCCTGCTGGACCCGGGCGGCGACGACATCGAGCTTGTCACTGACCTCACGCAGCGCCGCGGCGATACTCGCCAGCATCGACCCGATGGATTCGTCGTGCTCAGCGTGGTTCATGCACACCCTACTTCCCGTGCTCGGCGAGCGTGCCCGCCCCGGCCGCAGCGATCATATCCACCGGGCGCTGCGGCCGCGTCGTCGCGATGTCCCGGTGACCGGATCGGCGACGCGCCGAAGCGTTTCGTAATCCGGACGAAATGGACGGGCAACAGGCCCGGTCTGTGTATCGAAATGATCAAGATCTCGGCGACGTTCTGCGACGTCGGCACAATGAAATAGCTTGATATTCAAGTGGAGTCGCGTTTGTGATCTCGATCACCGGTCGGTGACGCACCCGAGCGCGGGTCAAGGGGGCTGGCGGCCGGTCGGTGGCTGCGGGAACCTGAAGAACAGGGCGTGGGCGCGGGCGCACGTCAGGGTCCCTGGTGAGGGAGTGTGGTGTGAGGACGAAGCGGCGAAGCGACACCCAGGTGGTGTGCGGACGGCGGGCGCTGCTCGACGAACTCGGCATCTCCGAAGGGACCCGGCGGGCGGCGCCGGAACGCACCGGATACGGCTGTGGTTGCCCCGAATGCGTGGCGACCCAATGGAATACCCAGCGACTCGAACACTGGATCTGCGGCAGGCTGACCGCGGCGGGCGCCGAGGAAGCCGAGGTCGACGCCCGGGTCGGTGACATCCCGGTCGACATCTTCTGGCGGCGCGGCGACCGGCGCTGCGTGGTCGAGGTGCGCAGCGGCCCCCTCGACATCACCGCGGCCCGCGCACACCGCAGCCGTCTGCAGGCGGCGGGCATCGACGACGTGCTGTGGGTCTGCCCGCACGGTTACTGGGTGCCGCTGGTGCCCGCGGTCGGCATCGCCGATTTCTCGCCCGCGGCCGCCGACTATCGCATCGACCAGGGCATGCTCGCCGCCGGCGAGACGGGTTTCGCCGGTCCGGTGCGGCCGGGCTGGGAACTGCGTGACTTCCTCGCGGGGTGGGTGACCGGCGAGATCCACTGGGGTCACGCGGATTCGACGACAGGAGGGTGGGCCGAGGTGGGCACCTGGGAACGGCATACCGCGGCGCAGGCCGCGATGATCGAGCATCAGCGCGGAGAACTGCGTGACCAGCGTGTCCAGCTGGCGGTGTCGCGCCAGACCGTGCGCGACAAGCAGAAGCTGGTCACCCGCCTGCACCACCGGATCGACCGCGCGGGCGTGAACGCCGACGCCGAGGCGATCACCCTGGCCGGGGTGCGCAGCGAGCTGGTGGCCCAGCAGCGGATCGCGGCGGGCCTGCGCGCGACGATCGGGCGGATGGACCGCACGATCAATCAGTGGCAGTGGCTGACCTGCTGCGCGATGCTGCTGGTGATCACCGTGCTGGCCGGTGCGATGGTGACGCGCTGAGGCGCATGGGCGTCCGGTCCCACCTCCAGTCGTTGCGCAGGACGAGACCGGCCAGGTCGAGCAGCTCGAGGCCGGTCTCGGCGCGCAGGCTCGCCAGCGCGCCCCGATCGTAGGGGCCCCGGTCGAGATCGGCGGCGATGCGTTCTTCGATCGCCGGGTCGGTGGCGCGGGCCCGCAGCCGGGCCGGGTCCAGCGTGCTGCCGGTCCACGCCAGCCAGCCCCAACCGTGGTCGTGGGCGTAGGCGCGGGCGAGCTCGCTCTGGATCCGGGTGTGGTGGAAGGCGATCCGGCCCAGCGGGACGACGTCGACGAGGACCGTCCGGCCGTCGGTGAGCTGGGCGGCGGCCGTCGGATAGTGCACGTGATCCGCGCCGTCGAAGGCGTAGGTGAGCGCCGTCGGTTCCTCCTGGAACGCCGTCACCGCGGGGCTGGCGTCGAGGGTGCGCAGCAGCCGGGCCGCCAGCGCGGAGTCGTAGGCGACGTCGCGGCCGACGGTGGCGAGATAGAAGCGGCCGCGGCCGTCGTCGTCACCGTCGGCGACGCGGGCCGAGGCGGTCGGCAGGGGAGCGGGGGTGCCGGTGGTCCACTCGACGTCGTCGAGCAGCGGCCCCAGATCGTCGGTCTCGTCGAGGGGCTGCAGCTTGGCCAGGATGCTGGCGGTCTTCTTCTGCCAGCCCAGGATTCGCTGCATCACGTATCCGGCGACGCGCTTGGCGTCGGCCTGGTCGTGCCCGGCCAGGCGCAGCTTCAGATACGACCATTCCATCGCCACCAGATCGGTGTCGGTGGCGTAGGTCTCGGCGAGCAGTTCCCGCACCAGCCGCAGATCGCCCGCGTCGCGCGGGTAGCGGTGCCCGAACACCTCGGCGCAGCGGTGCCCGGAGCGAGCGGCTTCCCGCACGAGCTGCCCGATCGCCTTGGCGTAGAGCTGGCGGACCCGGTCGCGTGCCAGGTCGTAGCGGGCGCCGATGCGGGTGAGGGTTTCCGGGCGCTGCCCGCCGATGCCCAGGCGCAGGGCGACGATGCGCGCGTCCCTGGCCGCGCGTTCGGCGTGCTCGGTGAGCAGCTCGGCGACCAGCTCGTCGAGTTCCTCGAGCTCGAAGGAGACATCGGTGGCGATGTCGTGATCGAGTTCCCGCCCACTCCCGGTCCTCACTGGGCCACCTCCCGCTCGCTCGTGTCGGGTCAGCGTAGCGGGGCGGGCCGACAGTTCCCGGCTACAGCGCGGTGATGTACTCGCCGTAGAACAGGCACAGCCCGATCGCCGACGCGATGCCGGCCAGCACCCAGAACCGGATGATCACCGCGGTTTCGGGCCAGTTGTTCAATTCGAAGTGGTGATGGAACGGCGCCATCCGGAACAACCGCGTGTGCGTGGTGCGGAAGACGACGATCTGCAGCACCACCGACATGATCTCCGCGACGAACAGCGCGCCGAGCACCACCGCGAGCAGTTCGGTGCGGCTGGTGATCGACAGCCCGGCCACCAGACCGCCGAGCCCGAGCGAGCCGGTGTCGCCCATGAAGATCTTGGCGGGCGCCGCGTTCCACCACAGGAACCCGATGCACGCGCCCGCGGCGGCGGCGCTGACCACCGCGAGATCGAGCGGATCGCGCACGTTGTAGCAGCCGCGGCCGGGGCTGAGCTCGCACGAGTTCTCGAACTGCCACAGCGTGATCACCACGTAGGCGCCCAGCGTCAGGCTCATCGAGCCGGCCGCGAGCCCGTCGAGCCCGTCGGTGATGTTGACGGCGTTCGACCACGCCACCACCAGCAGGCAGATGAACGCGACGAAGATCAGCGACCCGAAGGCGATGGTGTTGATGTCGCGGACGTAGGAGAGATTGTGGCCGGCGGGGGTGAGCCCGGTCGCGCCGGGGAAACGCAGCGCGAGCACCGCGAACACCACCGCGGCGCCGATCTGCCCGAGATACTTGCCCGCCGCGGTCAGCCCCAGATTGCGGTGTTTGCGCAGCTTGATCGAGTCGTCGAGGAAGCCGACCATGCCGAGCGCCGAGGCCAGCAGCAGCACCAGAATGCCGGAGGCGCTGGGCCCCGGCGCGTCCCACAGCAGGCCGATCAGGTGCGAGCCGAGGAATCCGGCCCATACGCCCGCGCCGATCGCCAGCCCGCCCATCGTCGGTGTGCCGCGTTTGGTCTGGTGGCTGGCGGGCCCGTCGATCCGGATCTCCTGCCCGAAGCCGCGGCGCGCGAACACCCGGATCAGGACCGGGGTGAGGGTGATGGTGACGAACAGGGCGATCCCCGCCGACAACAGGATCTGCCTCAACTGCTCGCCCCTCCGTACTGCTGGTCCGCGTCGCCGTCACCGGCCCGGCGACGCCGAGTGCCGATCCTAGGGGAGCGCCGACGGAATCCGGGCCGGGAGTGACCTGGGTTACATGCCGTGGCCCGTCGGGCCCGGAAATGCAAGAAGGCCCCGGTCGAAACCGGGGCCTTCTTGTGGTGCGCGATACTGGGATTGAACCAGTGACCTCTTCCGTGTCAGGGAAGCGCTCTCCCGCTGAGCTAATCGCGCGAGGTGGAGACGGGAATCGAACCCGTGTGCACGGCTTTGCAGGCCGTTGCCTCACCACTCGGCCACTCCACCGCGCAAAGGAGGATGGACATGAATGTCTAACCTACCTCTCGAGCGGATGACGGGATTTGAACCCGCGACCCTCACCTTGGCAAGGTGATGCGCTACCACTGCGCTACATCCGCATTCGCACTTCCGGAGGCTGTCTGCCTTGCGGCTTGGCTGCTCTCCGTGGTGCGAGGAAAACATTAGCCGACGGTCGGCGCAGACTACAAATCGGCTGGTAGATGGGCCTAAATGTGAATTACAGGGGTGTTGTTCGGTCGTCGGCAGGGGTGTGGCGGCGGTGGATGCGCGCCGAATCGTCCGTGACGGTTGCGGCTGGAGGTCGGACTTCCCGGGCGGGCGAGCTCGCGATCGAGCTGCCGCTCGCGACGCGGTGGTCGGAGACGCCTCGGCAGATGTGCGCTAGCTGGACGGCCGCCTCCCGGTGGCGTCGCCTCTGATGGGTCGACCTCGACCATGAAGAAACGTAGATATGCGCATCAAACATTCACCCGCTGTAGCCTGGCTTTGTGTTCGCGCATACGCGGCGGTCCACAGAACAGGCTTCGGACCCCGAAGCCCCCGTTCACGAGGCGATTTGGTGTCACCCGGGTGCACCGTGCTAATGTTCCATCTCGTTCGAGAGGCCCTCCAAAACCTCTCGACACAGTGTTCGGTCCCATAGCTCAGCGGGAGAGCGTCCGCCTCACACGCGGAAGGTCGCTGGTTCGAAACCAGCTGGGACCACTCTAAAACCGCAGGTCAGGGCCTTATTGGCGATGGCCTGCTTTTTTCGTGCAATATACGTGCAATAGCGGGCTCACGTCGGGGGCCCGAAGCTTCTGTCATGCCGTGCTGCTGACTCGCGCGCACCTCACTGGATCGTGATTCGCGTCACAGCTCAATTTGTTTGGATGCGCGAGAAGGTGGGCTCTGCGGTGCAATGTCAGTTGATCGGTCGCATCGCCGCGTCGATGTCTTCGAGCGCGATCCGGATCTGGCCGCGAAACCTGTACGCGGGAAGTGCGCCGTCCGCGATCATCCTTCGGATGGTGTCGGTACTGACCCCAGCTCGTTCGGCGGCGAACTTGATGGATACATAGCGGCTTGGGTTCGAACTGCGTTTCGGGCTACGCCGTGACATCGCGGATTGCCTTGAGACGAGGGTTGTGAGGCGAGCCGTGCGCGCAGCCGTACTCCCGGCCGATGATCTCCTCGTAGCATTCGAGGTCTGCGGTACGTGAGGAAGCTCGCCGTGCAGGGTTCCCCTCAACTACGACAGCCACGGCCTGCGGCCGTGTTGAAAGGGACACGGCCGCAGGCCTCGTCGATCGCAGTGGCTGGCCGGCTTCCGTGAGTCGTGAAACATCCAGGTAGTGCATCGGGCGCCTATTCGTCTGCCCGATCAATGGCTCTTCCCCTCCAGGAAACCCGAGATTGGGTGACTTCGCCAGTATCTGTGAGTTGGCGACGACTTGATCGCCGCTCCGTGCAGCACAGATCCGGCTGGGCAACTCTGCCACTCGATGTCAGGCGGAGGAACACGCAAGAATCTGCTGCGCTCGGGTCTGCTGTGGCCGGGGTGTGGACGTTCGGGGTCCTCGTGGCGCTCGACTCCGGCCGGAGCCAGGCTTCTGCGGTCAGTCAAGATGGGTGTGCTTTGGGGTCTTATGGGATCCGCAATAGATGGCGGGACAGGGCCGAAGTATGTTGGAGGCTGGTGGTGGAAAGTGAATGTAAATCGGGTGTTTGGCGTGTAAACCTGCAGGTTAAGAAGGTGCTCCCCGCGCGAGCGGGGATGAGCCCGGTTCCAGGATCACATCCACCCGCACCGTGGCGTGCTCCCCGCGCGAGCGGGGATGAGCCATACAGCACCGACACTGGCCAGCCGTGCGTGATGTGCTCCCCGCGCGAGCGGGGATGAGCCCGCCAGCGTCCCGCCGCCGAAGATGATGCCTGGGTGCTCCCCGCGCGAGCGGGGATGAGCCCCGGCCCGAACTCGTCGACGAATACGGCTTCGAGTGCTCCCCGCGCGAGCGGGGATGAGCCCTCACCGCGGAACGCGCGGTGCGCCTCGCGCTGGTGCTCCCCGCGCGAGCGGGGATGAGCCCGAGTTCCATCAGCTGGCAGAGGACATCGAAGCGTGCTCCCCGCGCGAGCGGGGATGAGCCCTTCTCGACCAGATGGGCGGGTCGGGTACGAAGGTGCTCCCCGCGCGAGCGGGGATGAGCCCGCTCGGCGACATCGGCGACGCCTGGGTCCGGCGTGCTCCCCGCGCGAGCGGGGATGAGCCCTCGCTGGTCGAGCCCGGAATCAGCCAGTCCACGTGCTCCCCGCGCGAGCGGGGATGAGCCCGGCACCAGGAACCCGCCCGCGGTGTCGGTCAAGTGCTCCCCGCGCGAGCGGGGATGAGCCGAACCCGTCGATCGCGGTCTGCACGCAACCTTTGTGCTCCCCGCGCGAGCGGGGATGAGCCCGGGAGTGCCGTGTCTGCCGCGCGCTCGCGCCCGTGCTCCCCGCGCGAGTGGGGATGAGCCCTACGTCGACCCGACGATGGACCGCCTGCTCGCGTGCTCCCCGCGCGAGCGGGGATGAGCCCTGGACCGCCGACACGGGCCCGTACCCGGGCAGGTGCTCCCCGCGCGAGCGGGGATGAGCCCGACCACATACACATGGCTGCGGTCCTCGTCCGTGCTCCCCGCGCGAGCGGGGATGAGCCCCGAACCGCGGTGCCGCGCCGGAGTGGCGACGGGTGCTCCCCGCGCGAGCGGGGATGAGCCCACCTGCGGCGCCGGCGCCGATCGACTGCTGGAGTGCTCCCCGCGCGAGCGGGGATGAGCCCGGTCCTGCACGGGCTCGATCTCAACGATTGGCGTGCTCCCCGCGCGAGCGGGGATGAGCCCTAGTAGAAAAGCACGAGCAAGCTATCGAACGTGTGCTCCCCGCGCGAGCGGGGATGAGCCCCAACCGAAGGTGATCGCGGTCCGGGTGACACGGTGCTCCCCGCGCGAGCGGGGATGAGCCCCACCGGCATCCATACCGCGAACACGGCGCAAGGTGCTCCCCGCGCGAGCGGGGATGAGCCCTGCATCGCCTTGCCTTCGGCATCCCGGAACCCGTGCTCCCCGCGCGAGCGGGGATGAGCCCTCTGCCGGTGATCGCGCGTCGGGTCCCGGAGTGTGCTCCCCGCGCGAGCGGGGATGAGTCCGCTCACGACTACTGCCGTCCTGCGCCAAGTGCTTTCCCAGGCGAACGGAGCTTGTATCCAGTGCACCACCTTCTGCCCAGTCGTCGATTACGGCACCACGCGTGGTAGCGGGTTTTCGACGAGTTTCGCTGGGGGAGTGTATGTGTCACCAGTCGTGGGTAAGGTCGGCAGTCGCGTTGACTGGGCGGGTTCGCGAAGGGGGAGCAGTGGTTATTCTTGCGGTGGCTCGGACATGTGTGCAGCAGCGCACGCGAATACTGCTGGCGGACGTGATATCTCGCGGCACGAGAGCGGAGCGTTGGTTGTCCACGGGTTGTCACATCGTGAGACCGTGTCTCTCAGCAGCCGGAGTATGCCCTGCGCCCCAGAGTGTTTGCGTCCGATCGTGGCGCTGTGGCTGACCTCTGGGGTAAGCGGTCGGGACTGCCGCGCTCATACCCGCTGAAGTGGCATCTGCACGACACGGCTGCAGCGGCTCATGTGTTGTGGGATGTGCATCTACCTGCCGGAGTGCGTGAGTGGATCAGCGGTCAGCTCCGATTGAGCCCGGAGGACGCGCGCCGGTTCGTGGCGTTCTTGGCTGGCTTGCACGATGTCGGCAAGGCCTGCCCGTGCTTTCAGAACCAGCATCCTCCGCGGAACGCGGTGGGTTGGATTCATCACGCCACTGTCACCTATTTGACGTTGCCGGAATTGCTTAGCTACTCCGGCCGGGAGCATCGAATCTCGGTCCGGTCGAGCCCGTATCGGATGGCGGAGCTCCTCGGCGGGCACCATGGTGTGTTCCAGGTGTGTGACAAGGGTGCACTCGGCAGACGCACCCCTCGTCAGGAAACCAAACTCGGCGGTACGGCGTTTCATCAGAGTCGGCGTGAGCTTGTCGACGGTCTGCGGTCGGTGTTGGGTGACCCGACGATCCCGGAGCGCATCGGTGGCTCTCTAGCTGGTGTTCTGGCGGGTTTCGTCATCTTGGCCGACTGGATCGCCAGCGACACCGAATGGATCAAGACCTCTCAGCTGTCGGCGCCCGCCGATCCCATACAGCGCTGGCGCCAGACCATCTCGTCGATGCGAAGGCGGCTGCCGGACTTGGGGTTGGGGGTGCCCAACCTGGCTGATCTGGTGTCGATCGAGTTGCTGGTCGGGGGTCCGGCGAATCCGTTGCAACGATCGATCGAGCATGACTTCCATCCGCCCGGTCCTGGATTGCTGGTGATCACCGCTGGCACTGGATCAGGGAAGACCGAAGCCGCTTTCGTCGGCGTGCATCGATTCGGAGTCGCGACCGGGCGCCCGGGAATGATCATGTGCTTGCCTACCCAGGCAACCACCAATGCGATGTGGATGCGCGGAACGGCTTTCGCGGGCGCGGCCGCCTCCTCGGATCGTCCTGTGACGCTGGCTCATACGATGAGTGCGTTCTTCGAGCCTTACCGTGACTATTGCGCCGATGATGTCGTGATGGGCTGGTTGAACGGTCCACGTAAGCCCCTACTGGCGGGCATGTCGGTAGTCACCGTCGACCAGGTGCTGCTCGCGGCACTGGCGACGAAGTTCAACATGCTCCGTCTGTGGGGGCTGCTGGGCAAGACTTTGGTCGTCGACGAGGTCCATGCCGCTGACCCGTACATGCTCACGCTGCTCGCCCGCCTGCTGTCGTGGTGCGGTTTCCTCGGGGTACCGGTGATCATGATCTCTGCGACACTGCCCCGCCACATCACCCGCGAACTGGCGGCCTCCTATCTCGGCCATCTCCACGACGCCGCATCGCGCGCCCTGGAAGAACTGCCCTATCCCGGCTGGCTGTACGTCGGAGCCGACGGAATGGTTCAACGCCCGGCCCAGGACTCGGTGTCCCCGATGCGCGCCTTCGGCCGACGGCCCACCCGCATCGACTACTGCCGGTATCGACCGGGAAGCCGGGTCGACCGCATCCTCGGTCACCTCCAATCCGCGGTGGCATCGCGGGGGTGTGTCGCGGTGGTGTGCTCGACAGTGGCCTCCGCGCAACGCACCTTCGAACAGATCAAGACGGCACTGAACTCACCCGGTGGAGCCCCCTCAGGGGCCACCCCGCTCTGGCTGCTACATGCTCGCTTCCCTTACCAACAGCGGCTGCAGATCGAAACCGAAGTCATCACCAGGTTCGGCAAGCATCCCACGGAACAGCATGGGCGGCCCGAGCGTGGAATCGTTGTAACGACCACGATTCTCGAACAGTCACTCGACGTGGACTTCGACCTGGTCATCAGTGATTTGGTGCCGGTCGCGCAGCTGATCCAACGTCTGGGCCGGGTGTGGCGGCACTCTGGCTATACCCGGCCGGAGTGGGTGTCGAAGCCGACACTGGTAGTGCTCGACCCCGAGATCGCCGGCTTCCCACCCGAGTGGCTCAGCATCTACCCGGAGTACGAACTCGCCGCGACGCGACGGCTGCTCGCACCGCTGGGATTGGACCTGCTCGTCCCCGATGGCGTGGATCAATTGGTCCAGCAAGTACACAACCGCGACCTGCCCCCCATCGACAGCGCTGAGGCGACTGCGTGGAGTAAGCGCAATTCAACAGCGCTCGAGCGGAAGTCGATGGCTGGGTTCGTCACGATTCCGGCGCCCCACCATCTCGGGGATCTGATCGAGCTGACCGATCCACTTGTTGTCGAGGACGATGTGGACGCTTCGACGCGCCTCGGTGTCGACAATGTCTGGCTGATACCGCAGTACACCGACACCGACGGCAGGCATTGGCTCGACGCGGACCATCGCATCCCGTTCCCTGTCGGCAGTCTCAGCGACAGTGACGTGATGACCGTGATCGCGGCGTCGGTGCGGTGCCCACTCGGCTGGGTTCGCGGGTGGGACAACCCGTACCGAACGCGGTGGAAGAAGACACCGTTGGTCAACACCTACTTGTTGCCTGCTCCGCGGCATGGCGGCTTGTATCTCGACCCTGAGCTCGGCCTGGTGAAAGAAGGTCTCTCCGATGCCCTTTGATCTTCGTGTCGAACCCGCGATTCCTGTGTTCGCCTCGGCAACCGCAGGTTCCGGCCAAGACGATGTGGAATGGGTGGGCTTGCGTGAACTGCTGGTGAATGCACACCTCTGTGCCGACCTCGCCATGACGAGCCCGCCGGCCGCCGCAGGGATGCTGCGCGTGTTGTTCACGATCGCGGCGAGGATCACCGGCCTCGACAAGGCGACGACTCGACCCGAGTTCGAGGAACGCCGACTCGACGTCGCGGAGTCGGGTCAATTCGCAGTCGACGCGATCGACGGGTACCTGAATCGACCGGACCTGGACGGGCGCTGGGATCTGTTCGACCCGGTGTGGCCGTGGCTGCAAGACTCGCGTTTGACCGAGCAAGCACAACGGAAGCCGGTCAATGTGTTGGATCCGACCAGACCGGCCGACAACACACCGATCTGGTGGCAGCACACCTCCAACACACATGCCCCCGACATTGCGGCACCGTATGCGCTGCAATGCCTGCTGGCCCATCATTGGTACGGCTCCGGTGGCACCGGCGGGACCCGCACGGTCGGGCCGGTGAGCAACCAGCACATGTCGGCTGGCCCTTTACGCGGAACCGTGAGCTTCTACCCCCTGGGCCGCAACTTGTTCGAGACGTTGATCGCCGGAATTCCCTCCCCCGGCACTGCGCAGGGAGCCGGCGACGACCTTGCTCCCTGGGAAGTACGCAACCGACACGACCCACTCGCCCAGCCGCCGGAGGCGACCTGGCCAGGCGGACTCCTCACCGGCCAATCCCGTCATGCCGTTCTGATGGTCCCCACGGACGACGAGAAGTCGGTGTGTGGCTGCTACTTGACCTGGTCCAGCAAAGACCGTCACCTGCCGATCGCCGATCCCTACACTATCCAGGACCGGGTCAACGACACCTGGCGGGCGCGCTCAGCACAGGCTGCACGAGCAGTTTGGCGTGATCTGGATGCCTTGCTCGCCGACCGGGAAGGCCAGCGCCGACCGGCGGTCCTCTCGGCGACCTCGACCCTGCCTATCGACTGGCAATCGGCGCTACGAGTCCGCGTGCACGGCTGGGACCAGGATCGACAGTCCACAGACCGGTTGGTGTTCACCGCAACTACACCGGAGTTGCTGCGGTGGTCCTACGAGAACGATCCCGATGCCGCCGATGGCGCCGCCGAACTTCATGCGGCGGCAGAAGATGTTCACGATGTGCTGTGCACCGCGTTGCGGCGGGCCTACCGGAATCTCGGGACGGGAAGTTCCTCGGCGCGTAGGCAGGACGACATCCCGTGGATTGCTCCAGCGCAAGCCTACTATTGGCCCGAGTCGGAGGCCTTGTTCTGGCAGCTCCTCGAGCAGCGCCGATTCGACCGGACCTATCAGGCGTTCCTGGGGCCGGCGTTGCGGGCCGTCGACGCTGCCACCAGACACCTCGGCCACCATCCCGCGGTCGCCCGCGAAACCGCAGGTGTCGTCACCTACCTGCGTCGATTCGTCGCCAAGAAGAACCCTCCAGCGAAGGAAGACCAGTGACGGCAGCCCCAGGCAACATCAAGTTCGTCGAATACATCGCCGACCTCACCGACGACCTCGGTGTTCGTGCGGCGTTGCGATCAGGGCTCGGCCGCCCGGTCGAGCGCGCCGACCGGATGCACGCCTATCTGGCTCCGTGGACCACCAGCAGCAAGCCGCACGAAGAAGCTGTCCGCTACACGGTGGCATCGCTGATCGCGCACAGGCCTGCGGGTGCGATTCCGGCCACGGCGCCAGGAAATATCGGCGCCAGCATCGCCCGCTACACCGCGGTCGCCGCCAATACTCGTGAATCCTCGGTCCACCTGTTGAGCCGCCAGCCCGCAGGGGCACTGTGTCGAATGCTCACCCGCATCGTGGTTCCGATGCGAAGCGACGACGTCGCAGTCGATTTCGCCGCTCTGCTGCAGGACGCGAACCGGTGGCCTCGGTACCGCAACGACACCGCCCGCCGGTGGCTGCAGGCCTTCTACCGCACACAAAGCCTCGACCAGGACGTTGAAACATCCCTGGCCCCACAATGATCGGCCACCAGCGATCGGTCGTGCCGCACCAGCTCGTCACCACATCAGAGAAAGGGAACCAGGTGTTCCTCGATATCCACGCGCTGCACACATTGCCCTACTCCAACGTCAACAGAGACGGACTCGGAAGTCCCAAGAGCTGCATCTACGGCGGAACTCAACGAATCCGGGTCTCCAGTCAGAGCTGGAAACGCGCAGCACGGCTGGAACTCGAACGCCGCATCGACTCACCGACGGTGCGCACACGTCAGATCGCCGTCGAAGTTCAGACACTGCTCGTCGAACAAGGCTGGTCACCCGATGATGCCCGCCGGGCAGGACGCGCCCTTGTCGAAGCGTACGGATTGACCGCCGAGGACGATACCGACATCACCAAAGTCCTGCTGTGGTTGCCGTCCACGGTGACCCTAGACCTGGCGGATCTGGCCAACGAACACCGCGAACTGATCACCGCCCTTCCCCTGCCCGAACTCGACGCCGCGGGCAAACCGAAACGGCTCTCGAAAGCGGACAAAGAAGCCAAGGTCGCCGCCACCAAGGCCGCGGTGTCCTCGCTCGCCCGACCGGTCTCTCAGATCCTCAATCAGCGGAGTTCCACGATTGCGCTGCTCGGACGAATGCTCGCTGACACCCCTGAACACACCGTCGACGGGGCAACTCAGGTAGCACATGCCTTCACCGTGCACGAGGCAGCCCCGGACTTCGACTACTTCACCGCAGTCGACGACCTCGCGCCCAACTCCGGGGCCGGCCATCTCGCGACCGCCGAATTCGCCTCCGGGACGTTCTACCGATACTGCACGGTCAATATCGCCCAGTTCGTCGACCAGCTCGGTGACTTCGAGACCGCACTCGAGGTTGTCGAGGCATGGACCAGAACGTTCCTGACGGTCGTGCCATCGGGCAAGGCCAACTCCACCGCCGCGCACACTGCCCCGGACCTGGTGTATCTCGCGGTGCGCGCAGCACCGATGTCGCTGGCCGGTGGATTCGAAAAACCCATCTATACCAACGGTGACGGCTACCTCGACCGCGCCATCTCCACACTCGACAACTACACCCAACGCCTGCACCGCTTTCTGGGAGACCAGGGATCGTGGTCCGGGCATTCCGGCACAACCGATATCGACACCAACGGGCTCGGCACCTACTACGCCTCGCTGGCCGACCTGACCGCCCACGCCTCGGAAGCCGTCCGCGACGCGATGGCAGCCAAGGCCGCAGTATGAGCGGACTCGTGCTGCGGCTGTCAGGGCCGATGCAGTCGTGGGGAACACGCTCTCACTGGAACGTTCGCGAAACGTTGCCGCACCCCAGCCGGTCCGGTTTGATCGGCCTTCTGGGCGCGGCGCTGGGACACGACCGACACCAGCCACTGGACCGCTTCAGCAGCCTCGAATTCACCATCAGAGTCGACCGAAGCGGGCAGTCGATCGCTGACTTCCACACTGTCGGCGGCGGTCGACCCCGCGAGCAGACACCGCCGACGGCCGGCGGCGGACGCCGAGCTGAAGGCAAGACGACGATCATCTCCGAACGGTATTACCTGTCCGATGCCGCTTTCACCGTGGCGGTCAGCAGCAGCGACGACGAGCTGATCACCGCTCTCGAGACCGCTCTTCACGCCCCGACCTTCGGAGTCCACCTCGGCCGCCGATCATGCCCACCTGCGGGCCCGCTGTTGATTACCCGCGACAGCGACCCGGCCACCGCACTGTTCGCGACAGTGCCGCTGGCAAGAGAGAAGCCACGCGATGCCGACTCGGTGACAGTCGAATTCATCACCGAGCATCCGCCCGAAGGTACAGCGCCTGTGCGCAGATACACCCAGCCTGCACAGCCGCTGAGCTTCGCAGGTCCGCGCGCCTACCAGCCCCACACCACATGGCACACGACCCACGAACTGCCTGCGACGCTGTGCGCCGGCCTCGGAACCAGCTACCTCGACGCGCTCATCGACTACCGCGAATCCCCACCGGCACCGAAGAACACCCAACGACGGGAACACGATCACCGTGCCAGCGCCGGAATCGCAGCGACCAAGACCACCACCAAGCCTCACGACCCGTTCGCCGCGCTGGGAGGCGCCTGATGTACCTGTCGCGAATTCCCCTCAACCCCGCGCGCCAAGGCACCCGCCTGTTCCTGTCCTCACCCCAGGTCACCCACGCCGCGGTCCTGGCCTCCTTCCCACCCTCCGACCACACCGACGGCACCGGTCTGGTCGGCGGCGGGCGTGTGCTGTGGCGGATCGACCGCTCCGAGAACACCATTCACCTCTACGTCGTTTCCCCGACGCGGCCGGACTTCACCCATGTGGTCGAACAGGCAGGGTGGCCGACCACCAGCACCTGGGCGACCCGTGACTACCGAGACCTGCTCGACGACCTGGCCGCGGGGCAGCGGTGGCACTTCCGGCTCACCGCCAATCCCGTGCGCCGAGCCATGGACCGCGACCGCAACGACCCGAGCGAACGCGGCCGAACCACCGGTCTCGATGCCGAAGGCCAACTGCAATGGCTGCAGCGCAAAGCCATCGACCACGGTTTCGAGCTCGGGCAATGCGTCA
This sequence comes from Nocardia sp. NPDC058244, assembly GCF_042882065.1. NCBI lineage: Bacteria > Bacillati > Actinomycetota > Actinomycetes > Mycobacteriales > Nocardiaceae > Nocardia > Nocardia sp. NPDC058244. The sequence continues at coordinate 483,786 of NZ_JBHVWX010000006.1, forward strand.
GCGGCGACAGCAAAGAACCCGATGTCGTCATCACCGACCGCAGATCGGTGACCTTCCAACGGCATGCACAGAAGGTGTCGCTCTCGACTGCCACGTTCGAAGGCACTCTGCAGGTCACCGACCCGCAAGCACTGCGTGGAGCACTCATCGGTGGGATCGGGCGCGCGAAAGGATACGGCTGCGGGCTGCTGACGTTGGCGCCGGCGTGAAAGACATCCCCGGTACACGGCCGCCACGGATCGGGGAACTCGTCCGGGCACGGGATCGGTTGTCGTTCATCTATATCGAACGCGCCACCGTGCACCGCGACGCCAACGCGATCACCTCCACCGACGAACGCGGAGTCGTCCACATCCCCGCCGCCGCCATCGGCGCTCTATTGCTGGGGCCGGGCACCAGGGTGACCCATCAGGCGATGATGTTGCTCGCCGAAAGCGGATCGACGGTCGCGTGGGTGGGGGAGCGGGGCGTGCGCTACTACGCCCACGGCCGGTCGCTGGCGCGCAGCTCCCGTCTGCTCGAAGCGCAGGCGGCGGCGGTGTCGAATCAGGCCAGCCGCCTGCGGATCGCGCGGCAGATGTATGAGATGCGGTTCCCCGGCGAAGACGTCGCCGGTTTGACCATGCAGCAGCTGCGGGGGCGTGAAGGTGCCCGCGTACGCCGGATCGACCGCGAGCACGCCCAGCGCACCGGGATCGAATGGCAACGCCGCGACTACAACCCGAACGACTTCGGCGGATCGGATCTGGTCAATCAAGCACTCTCGGCTGCCACGACCTGTCTGTACGGTGTGGCCCATGCGGTGATCGTCGCGCTCGGCTGCGCTCCAGGACTCGGGTTCGTCCACACCGGACACGAGCGGTCCTTCGTGTTCGATCTGGCTGATCTGTACAAGGCCGAGTACGCGATCCCGGCGGCGTTCGATGCCGCAGCACTCCTCGCGGCCGAGGGCGGCGACGACATCGGAGGCATCACCCGTCGGGCAGTCCGCGACGCGGTCCATGCAGGAAACCTATTGGCCCGCTGCTGTTCCGACATCTACGAGCTACTCATGCCCGACCGTGACGGCGACGCCGAGGAATGGGACAGCGACGTCGTGGAACTGTGGGACCGCAAGGGCAACCTGGCAGCGGGAATCTCCTATGCCGATGAGGACCCGCCGTGGTAGTGCTGGTCCTGACCGCCTGTCCCGCAGGCTATGTGGACATTTGACCCGCTGGTTCCTCGAGATCAGCCCTGGCGTGTTCGTCGGGGTGGTCAGCGCGCGGGTGCGAGATCTCGCCTGGCAGCGCGTGATCGAACTCTGCAAGGACGGCCGAGCGATCATGATCCACACCACCCGCGGCGAACAACGGATGGCGTTCAGAACCCACCGCCATGATTGGGAACCGATCGACATCGACGGCGTCCATCTCATGCTCCGCCCGCACACCAGTGACGGTAGTGGTGGGAAGGCACGGCCGGGCTGGAGCAAGGCGAGCCGGTATCGCCGTGCCCATCAGGCGAAGCGTGGGCGGTCGGGCGATGAGGACCAGCCGTAGGCTGGAGGTTTCGTCGGACATGGCGCTACCACGAGGTCTTTGCCAGGTCGCCACCGAGTCGGTGGATTTCCTCGACGATTGTGTAGGGCCGAGGTGTGGGTGGACGATTGAAAGTGAATGAAATTCGGTTGATTGCGTTGTAAACGCGCAGGTCAATTAGTGTGCTCCCCGCGCGAGCGGGGATGAGCCCTCTAGTCGCCTCGTAAAGGGGTCTGGCCTTGCGTGCTCTCCGCGCGAGCGGGGATGAGCCCCAGCGCGACGGCCGACTGGACAATGGCGCCGTGTGCTCCCCGCGCGAGCGGGGATGAGCCCGGCGCACTGATCCTGGAGGTCCAGGACAAGAGGTGCTCCCCGCGCGAGCGGGGATGAGCCCCAGAAGTTGCCCCACTCGTCGCGTGTGGTCATGTGCTCCCCGCGCGAGCGGGGATGAGCCCCACGGACCTGGAGGACTCTCCGAGACCCTGCTGTGCTCCCCGCGCGAGCAGGGATGAGCCCAGCGAGGTCTCGCCGAGTTGTTCTGTGCGGCCGTGCTCCCCGCGCGAGCGGGGATGAGCCCCGGTTGACCTGGGTGATCTCCGGCTCGACGTAGTGCTCCCCGCGCGAGCGGGGATGAGCCCCACACGATTTGGAGAGCAATCACATGAGCATCGTGCTCCCCGCGCGAGCGGGGATGAGCCCAGGGTCGACATCGAGGCCCGGATCACCAACGCGTGCTCCCCGCGCGAGCGGGGATGAGCCCGTCCACATCACCGCGCAGACGGGGTGGATGTTGTGCTCCCCGCGCGAGCGGGGATGAGCCCGCCGACATCAGCGGGATCGGTGCGGGCGAGACGTGCTCCCCGCGCGAGCGGGGATGAGCCCTAGCGAGACGTATGCTGTAGCCAATTCCAAGCGTGCTCCCCGCGCGAGCGGGGATGAGCCCAGGCCGTTGAACGAGGTCACGCCGCCACCAACGTGCTCCCCGCGCGAGCGGGGATGAGCCCCACGCAGGGCACGGCAACGCGGCAGCCTCCGAGTGCTCCCCGCGCGAGCGGGGATGAGCCCGATCACCGTGGACGACACCCTGGCCGCCGCCGGTGCTCCCCGCGCGAGCGGGGATGAGCCCTCGTCGGCGTGGCCCGCCGTGACGAACGCGATGTGCTCCCCGCGCGAGCGGGGATGAGCCCATACACCAACCGGTCGGTTTCTCTATCTGACCGTGCTCCCCGCGCGAGCGGGGATGAGCCCGCGAACCAGAGCAGGTAAGCGACAGTCGATTTGTGCTCCCCGCGCGAGCGGGGATGAGCCCCTCGTACCATCTCGTTGTCTACACCAATGTCTGTGCTCCCCGCGCGAGCGGGGATGAGCCCGACCCGAAAAACGGCGGCGGCGTCGGCAACGTGTGCTCCCCGCGCGAGCGGGGATGAGCCCACCAACACCGAGCACATCTTCACGCTCGGGCAGTGCTCCCCGCGCGAGCGGGGATGAGCCCGACGAGCGCTGCTCGCCGGGCTCGGGATCGGAGGTGCTCCCCGCGCGAGCGGGGATGAGCCCTCGCCCACGTTGACCGAGCCGATCATGGACAGGTGCTCCCCGCGAGCGGGATGAGCCCCGGCCCGGCCCCGGCGCACGAACCGACCTCAAGTGCTCCCCGCGCGAGCGGGGTGAGCCCAGGTTCGAGACGAACATGTCGTTGAGCGGATCGTGCTCCTCGCGCGAGCAGGATGAGCCCTGGACCGGGTCCGGCTGCATCTGCGAAGTGATGTGCTCCCCGGCGCGAGCGGGGATGAGCCCGCCGCACCAGCGTGCTGGTGGTCGCGGGCCCGGTGCTCCCCGGGCGAGCGGGGATGAGCCCTCGTGCAGTACCGCCTGGCGTACCTGAACCTTGTGCTCCTCGCGCGAGCGGGGATGAGCCCGCGATCAGCTGGATACGCGCGGATCGGATCGTGTGCTCCCACGCAAGCGGGGATGAGCCCCGGACCACCGAGATTCCGGTGTGGCCCGGGGGTGCTCCCCGCGCGAGCGGGGATGAGCTCCTCGGGTTCTCTGTGTCCTCTCCCGTACAGATCCGGGCTGGCTCGTCTGCGTCCAACTCCCACTGAACGAGGTGTCCTGCGCCCACGCTCATCAGCCGCCGGACTGCAAACCGTCGACCTAGCGCCATTGAGGCCCTCTGGCCAAGACCAGTCCGTAGCCGGCCGTGGTGATCCCGGTACGGCCGATTTCGCAGCCCACCCCGGCATGCCACACTCGGAACGGCAACCATCTAGCTTGTGTCAGAGCCTGTGCGCGGCCGATTACCCAATCACGAATGCCCCGGACTCGCATTGCGAGTCCGGGGCATTCGGCGTTCTGGTGCGGGCGGGCCAGTTCGGGCTGGCGGGAGGTCGTCGACCACAGGCCCGTCGGCGATGTCAAGATGGCGGTGGAGCCTGGCCTCCGATAAGCGGGCCGAATCGGCGGTCAGCATCAGCGTGTCGAATTTCGGCTGGTGCCTGTTGGAGCGACAGTATGGTGTCGAAATCGGTTCGGTGGCAGGCTATTGCGGGTGAACGAGATGGGGCCCGGTGGTGTGCGCTCGCTTCCAGCGTTGTTCAAAGTAGCGGCGTGGCTGTATCGGAAGTGGCGGCCGGAAAAGCACGCGCGTGTCTTGGCGCAGCGAGCCGAGGACCTAGCCGGTGCTGTGGATAAGGCTGAGTTGAAGCTGCAGCAGGAGCTCCGTGCGATGCAGGGCTCGGGCTCGTTTATGCCCGTGATGTTCACCGCCGCCGATCGGCTCCAGCCCGGGAGTGTGATCTCGGCCGAGGTCGATGACATCGCCAGCTACTTCGAGCTGCTCGACAACCCGCGGCGCATGGTTGTTCTCGGCGATCCGGGTGCCGGCAAGACCGTCGCCGCGACCTACCTTGTCCGCGGTCTGATCCAACACCGCCGCGAACTGCACCCCGAGACACTCCGTAGTGCCGAACCAGTACCGGTCCGGGTCAACACCGCCGGATGGGACGGCGCGCAGCAGTTCTCATCCTGGCTGGTCAACCGGCTGAACCTCGACTACCAACTGCCGAGCGTCCTCGGCGCGGAGATGCTCGACAGCCGGATGATCCTGCCCGTGCTCGACGGCCTCGACGAAATGGACGACGACATCACCGACGGGGCACGCGCCCGAGCGCTGCTGGACCGACTCAACGACCGCGAATGGGCACACCGCCCCGTCGTCGTGTTATGTCGCAGAACTGAATTCGCCCACTTCAGACAAGTCGGGGGCGACAACGGCCTGCACGGCGCGGCCACTGTTACTCTCGACCCGCTGCCCGCCGACCAGCCCGCCGACTACCTCTCCGACTACCGGGATCGGATCGAAGCCACACACCCTGCATGGGAGCAGATCATCACCCACGTGCGCGAGCATGCCGATCCCGAATACGCCGACAGTCCTCTGGCCGGGGTGCTGCGTAACCCGTGGATGCTCGGCTTGACCGCCGCTACCCTGCACCGCACACCACAAACCGCTGCGACCTTACTCGACTGCACCACCCCCTACGCCGTGCGCGACGGATTGTTCGCTGCACAGATCCCCGCCGCGATCTCCGGCACCCACGACACCGAACAGCACCGCAGATACACCCCCACCAACGTCGAGAAGTGGCTCCGCACCCTGGCTCGTCACCTCGAACATCGGCGAGACACCGGCGGCAACGGCACTTCCATCCGCCTCGATGAAATCTGGGAAATCGTCGGCACCACCCGTATCCGTGTCCTCCATGGACTGATCGCTGCACTCATAGCTGGGCCCACGTTCGGGCTCGTCATCGGGCTCATGGTCGGGCGCGCGGTCGGACCTGCGGCCGGGCTCACGGCCGGGCTCGCGTTCGGGCTCATATTTGGGCTCGGGGCCGGGCTCCAGAGATCACTCGCAAGGCGCTTTGCCTGGAAAGTGCCTACGCGTACGCGGTGGCCGTCCGGTCTCGCGTCCGGGCTCGCGATCGGGCTCACGTTCGGGCTCGCGGCCGGGCTCACGTTCGGGCTCACGTTCGGGCTCGCGATCGGGCTCGCGACCGGGCTCGCGATCGGGCTCGCGACCGGGCTCTCGTTCGGGCTCACGACCGGGCTCGAAACCACCGCCGAGGATCAGCTCGCTATTGGGACCGATGCGCGACGGCTGATTCGCAACGACCTGCAGTCATCGCTCTTCCACGGTGCAACGACCGGAATCGCGGCCGGGCTCATGAGCGTGCTCGTGATCAAAGCCACGATCGGGCTGCCGGGAGGCCTCGTCGTCGACCTCGTGGCCGGGCTCGTGGGCGCGCTCATCGCTACGCTCATCATCGCAGTCGTGGCCGGGTCCGCTAGTGTCCGCTTCTTCCTGGCCGCACTTCTGTTCAAGATCACCGCAGACTTTTCGGACCACCCCGCCACTTTTCTCGCATGGGCGAACGACAGTGGCCTGCTTCGCGTCAACGCCTCCGCCTACCAGTTCCGCCACCAGACTTATCAGCAGTGGCTCCTCCGACATCCCGGCACGACGAGCCCCTCGTCGGACGACGACGAAACCGCTGCTCAATTGTCAGCTTGAGGCAGAGCCCAGATCTAACCGCCCGAACACTTCTCCCGAAACCACCTCGGCATGCACGACACCCTACGCGGCGTCCTCGAGCCTGCCAGCATCGATTCGCAGTGGTGGCCAAGGACTTTCGGGGTCAGCGTCCAACAACGGAGGCATCGTTATCGACCTCGGCTCGCTGAACTCGGTGACCCTCACCGACCCCGACTCCGGGCTGGTCCGCGTCGGAGCGGGCGCGCGATGGTCACAGGTCGCCTCGGCCCTGAGCCCGCACGACCTGGTGATCAGCTCCGGTGACCACGGCAACGTCGGGGTCGGAGGTCTGGCCACCGCCGGCGGAATCGGTTGGCTGGTCCGCACGTACGGCCTGACCATCGATCACGTCCGCGCCGCGACCGTGGTACTGCCCAGCGGAGAGGTCGTTCGCGCCGACACGACCGAGCCCGACCTGTTCTGGGCAGTGCGCGGCGCCGGGTCCTTCGTCGTCACCGACTTCGAGATCGAGGCGATGCGCCTACCCGGCACCCGGGTCGGCCAGGTGATGATCGAGATCGACAAGGAAGGCTCGTCACTGCGCCGCTGGTCGGACTTCATGGCCGACGCACCACGCGAACTGACGATGAGCGGCATCCTCACCTCCTCCGGCAGCAACCTGATCCTCGCGATGACCGCTGTTGTGGCCGAACAGGACCCGCGGGTCGCCGCCGCGGTACTCGCGCCGCTGAACGAGCACCGCGGGACCTAACGTGGCCCGATGACGCCGGCCCGCTACACCGAACTGATGCCACCCGGCCACATCCACGCCAACCTCGGCCAGCAGGCCACGACAACGACCAACGCCCTGTTCCCGGGCATCGGCCCGGGCTCTGGTCGAAGTCGCAGGGCATCGCAACCGCCCGCTGCTGCAGGTCCGCGGCATCGGCGGCGCGGTCAACGACGTCGCCGCCGATGCGACGGCGTACTCGCACCGAAGCGCCGAGGTCCTCGTCACCGCGACCCTGTTCCCGCCGCACGGCGATCGCGCGCTGGGGCAGGCAGTCGCCCCACGGTGGCCCCATGCGCTCGGCGCCTACCGTAACTTCGAAAGTGCGCATACCGCAGACACTTTCGTACGCGCCTATCCAGGTGCAGCCGGTTCACGGTACGGGAGCTCGCCGCTCGCTACGATCCCGACAACCTACTCACTCCGCCTAATGCAGCGTTGGGGCTCCCCGCCTGAGCGCGCGATCGATGGTCAACGAACAGAGAGTAACTCCGCGAGCTAAGCCGTGCTGGAATTCGTAGGCAGAGGTCGGAGATATATCTTTGGGAACCTGCATTGCGTGAGTTAATTCCGTATTGCGCGAGGCATCGGAGTGAAATTCCTTCGAGTCGCGTAATCGGGTACGCACAGGCACGCCACATTGCCGAAACGCATCGTTGATTAGCTGATTCGAGAGCCAGCCCGGACATCTGTGAAAGCTCGGTGATTCGACCATGACGACGACGACTGCGCGGTCAGCCCCCGCGATCGAGACGACAACCGCTGCCCCGCTGGTCGAGATCTCCGGCATGTCGGTGACGTTTTCGGCCCGTGCCGCGTCCGGTACCGGAGTGCGCGCGGTCGACGACTTCGGAATTCGGATCGTACCGGGCGATCGGGTGGCGATCGTCGGCGAATCCGGATCGGGAAAGACCACGGCCTGTATGGCGATCGCAGGCTTCCTGCCCTACCACGACACGACGGTCGGGGTACGCATCGCCGAATTCGACGGCGCTCCGATGGAACTCGGGTCCGCCGGTAATCGGATTCCACGCAGACGACCCGGCGTGACAATGATCTTCCAGGACGCGATGACCTCGCTGGATCCGGTGTGGCGAATCGGGAGTCAGTTCAAGGCTGCGATCCGCGGCGCCGGAACGCGCGGGCGAGCCGAACAGCGCGACATCGCCGAACACTGGCTGCGCCGAGTAGGCCTGCCCGATACCGAGCGTGTCCTGCGGTCCAGGTCCTATGAGCTGTCTGGTGGGATGCGACAGCGCGTGATGCTCGCGCTGGCGATGTGCAGTTCACCTCGCCTGTTGATCGCCGATGAGCCGACCAGCGCACTCGATGCCTCCCTCGCCCGCGACACGATGCAGCTGATCCGTGATCTCGTCGACGAGACAGGCACAGCGTTGCTGATGATCAGCCACGACATCGAGCTGACCCAACGATTCTGCGATCGCATGGTGGTGATGTACGGCGGGCACATCGTCGAGGAAGGCGCCGCCGGACAGATCCGGGCCACCCCTCGCCATCCCTACACCGCCGCCCTGTTCGCCAGCGTGCCCACACTGGCTCAGCTGGACGACGAGCAACTTCCGACCATCGCGCCCGCTCCGGTGCCGTTCCCCGATATCTCGCGACAGGGTTGCCCGTTCCGGTTCCGCTGTCCCCGCGCGAGTGCCGACTGCGAGGTGATGCCCGGCGCCGCGACGGTGCCAGGCACCGACACGATCGTGCGCTGTTGGCATCCGCTGGAGGCCCGATGAGCGAGCAGCGTACCCGGGGCAAAGATGTCATCCTGCAAGCGATCGATCTCTCGAAAAGCTATGGTCGCGGCCGGAATCGGACCACGGCATTGCAGCCGATCACCCGCGACTTCACCGGCGCCGAGCGACTCGGGATCATCGGCGAATCGGGGTCGGGGAAATCGACGCTGAGCAGGTTGCTGGCCGGACTCGATACCCCCACCTCGGGGACGCTGTATTGGAACGGTCGCGACGTCGCCACATTGATGCGTGGTGAGCGGCGGCAGTTCAGGCGTGAGGTCCAGTACATCGCCCAGGACACGTCCTCCTCGTTCGACCCACGCCGTACGTTGCTCGACAGCATCCTGCAGCCGCTGCGCCGGCTGTCCGGGCTTGCCGACCGCGCGGCGATACACCGGGCGCGTGAGGTGATGGCGCTGCTGGCGCTGGACGCCGACCTGGCCGACGGGCTGCCCGGGGATGTCTCCGGCGGGCAGCGTCAGCGGTTCGCGATCGCGCGGGCACTCGTCGTTCGCCCCTCGATTCTGCTGTGCGACGAGGTCGTCTCCGCACTCGACGTCTCGGTGCAAGGTTCGATCCTGAATCTGCTCACCCAGTACTGCCGCGACGAGGAAGCGGGACTGATCTTCGTCTCCCACGGCATTCCGGCCACCGCCTTCGTCGCCGAGCACCTGCTGGTCATGCACGGCGGCGCGGTAGTCGAGTCGGGCGCCACCGGCGAGGTCGTGCGCATGCCCGAGCATCACTACACCGCACAGCTGATGGAGACAGTTCGATGAACGACGTCTCGGCACGGCTGGCGCGCCACCGATGGTGGCTCGCCCGGCTCGCCGGATTGCCGGTGCAGATCATCGCGTTCGCCGCGGTGGTGTTCTTCATCGTCCACGCCCTGCCCGGCGACCCGGTCCTGGCCATGACCGGCGGACGACTCACTCCAGAACAGCTGGAGCTGGCGCGCGAGCGGCTCGGCCTCGACCGATCCCTCTGGGCGCAGTTCCGTGAATTCATGACCGGTGTAGTGCATTTCGACCTCGGCCAGTCGACCGCGACCGGGCGCCCGGTGACCGAGAAGCTGTTCGAGGTGCTGCCGGCGACGGTGGAGCTCGCCGTGGTCGGACTCGCGTTCACCGTGCTGGTTGCGCTGGTCCTCGGTTTCTGGCTGATGACGCACCCCACCGGAATCGTGGCCCGAGTGCTGCGCGGCTATCTCGGATTCGCCGGTGCGCTCCCGGATTTCGTCGTCGGCATCGTATTGATCTTCGTGTTCTACACGACGTTGCACCTGGTTCCTGCGCCGATCGGCAGACTCGACCCGCTGATGTCGGCACCCGAACGGGTGACCGGATTCCCTTTGCTGGACTGTCTGCTGTCCGGTGACACGGCCGCCCTCGCGTCGATGAGCGCCCACCTTGTCCTGCCGATCTCGGCGCTGGTGCTCTATCAAGCTCCGGTGCTGGTCCGATTGCTGTCGCACGCGACCGACGACGCGATCGCCGCACCGTGCACGTTGTTCCGCGTCTCCTACGGCGCGCGGCGATCGACGATCTGGCTCAGTGTCTACCGGCGGGCCCTGCCCAGCATGGTGTCGATGCTGGGGACCATGCTCGGCACGCTGCTGGGCGGAGCGATAGTGCTGGAGAAGCTGTTCGGGCTCGGTGGGCTCGGGAAATTCGTCGTCGACGCGGTGTCTGTCGCCGACGCCACCGCCATTCGCGGATTCCTCGTGGTGGTCGGTGCGATGACCTTGATCGCGTTCCTGCTGGTGGACGTGACGAACATGCTGCTGGATCCACGCCGGCGGCCGGGAGCTGTGGAGGCCGAATCATGAGTGTCGACTCCGTCGCCGCACAACCGGCGACCGAGCGTGCGTACCGGCGCTGGTTACGCCGATACGCACGCTGGATTCCCGTGGGTGTGCTGGTGCTGATCGCGCTGGCCGGTCCGGCACTGGTACCCTTCGATCCCCAGAAGGTTGTGGCCGCGCCTTCGCTGCCGCCCGGCGCCGAGCATCTGATGGGCACCGATTCGGTCGGGATCGACGTCTTCTCGGCGACGATCGTCGCCACCCGTCTCGATCTGCTGATCGGATTCGCGGTCACGGTGCTCGCCTCGACGTGGGGTGTGGCGAGCGGGCTGTTGATCGGGATGACCGAGCAGCGCCGAAGCCTGCTCGGTCGTGGTTCACGCACATTGGCGCGGGCCATCGAACTGTCGAGCTCGCTGCCGCCGATGGTGTTCGCCCTTGCGGTGGTGGCCTTCGCCGGGCCGACCGCGCTCTCGTTGACCCTCGTCGTCGCGGCGGGCCTGACACCGAATCTGACCCGCCTGGTCCGCACCGAAGTGCTGAAGGTGCGTGGCGACGCCTATCTCGACGCGGCCCGGCAGGCCGGACTGGGGGAGGCCGGGGTCGTGATCCGGCATGTCCTGCCCAATACGATCTGGCCGGTAGTCGAGACCTTCTCGATCACCTTCGGTTCGGCGATCATGTTGACCGCCGGTCTCGGGTTCCTCGGTGTCGGTGTGCCCGCACCGACACCGGAGTGGGGCACGATGATCGCGCGCGGGGTCGCCGATGTGTCCTTCGGCCGCTGGTGGGCGGCGTTGTTCCCGGCGATGGCGATGGCGATCTCGGTCGGCTGTGTCGCGCTGGCGACCCGGCGTGGTGGCAGGCGGTTTCACTGATCGATCGCGACGGGTGGGCGGGGGCGAGCCCTGACCTGCTCGAATCGCCGTGCCAGCTCGAGGAGTTCGATGTCGCGGTGTGGCCTGCCGACGAACTGGATGCCCACCGGTGTCGCGTCGTCCGACAATCCGGCGTACACCGAGACAGCGGGTTGGCCGGTGAGGTTGAACGGGGCGGTGAAGGTGCAATGCGCTGCCAGATCGGTCTCCGGCCGCCAGTCGTCGATCCGGGCCGCGGGCAGGGCCACCGTGGGCGTGCACATCGCCGCGAGCCCGTGGTCGCGGAAGGTTTTCGAGACCGCGGACCGGACGATGTCGCGTGCGGTCCGCGCATCGCGCAGCGCGGACGGTTCGACAGCGGCGCCCGCGGCGAGCGCGCGCAGAACGGCGGGCGAGTAGGCGTGCGGGCGTGCGGCGAGGAGCTCGCGGTGTACGGCGTAGTTCTCGGCGGCGGCGAGGACGCTGAACGCCTCGATCGCGTCGACAAGTTCGGGCACCGGCACATGCACCGGATCCAGTCCCGCCGTGGCGAAGTCGGCCAAACTGGCACGGTAGACGCGGGCCACTGCGGGATGGACGGTGAACCTGTCGAGATCGATGACGCCGACCCGCACCCGATCAGGGCCGACGCCCTGGACTGTCGACGGCTGCTGGCCGTCGACCATGATCCGGAGTAGGACCTCGCTGTCCGCGACGGATCGGGTGATGAACCCGACATGCTCGAGCGAACTCGCGCCGGGGACGATCCCCGTGCAGCTGATGAGGCCGGTGGTCGGCTTGTAGCCGACCACACCGTTCATGGCGGCGGGCACGCGAACCGATCCGCCGCTGTCGGTCCCGAGCGCAGCGAAGGCGGTGCCCAGAGCCACCGAGACGGCCCCACCCGCGCTCGACCCACCCGGGAACCGGCTCGCGTCCCAGGCATTTCGGGTGGGCACCTCGGTCAGGCCGAACCCGAACTCGTGAGTGTGCTGCTTGCCGAGCACGATCGCGCCGGATGCGCGTAACGCGGCGACCGCGACGGCATCGACCGCCGGCACGTAGCCGCTCAGCCCAGATGACCCTGCGCGGGTGGGGAAATCGACGGTATCGAAGAGGTCCTTCACCCCGATCGGTACACCGCGGAGTGGACCACTGATCTGGATCGCGGCGGCCCGCGCCGCCGCGTCGAAATCGAGTGCCGCATACGCATGGTGCCGGTGCTCGGTCTGCGCCACGCGGACTTCGACGGCGTGGACTAGGTCGATCGGTCGAATCCTCCCCGACGCGAGGAGCGCGAGTACGTCGGTCAGGTCGAGGTCGCACAGTTCGGTCATGGATCACTCCCACAGGGCAAACGACAAGAACCGGCGTGCGACTGCTCACGCAGCGGCACGCCGGTCCGGCGGGTGGTCAGAAGAGGGATTCGGCGTGCTCCGGGAGGTAGCCACCGTGTACGAGTGTCGTGCGCTCACCGGCGCCGAGCACTTCCGCGCAGGTCAGCAACAGGCTCGGCGGGCGCGAATCCGTGATCTGGTCGGTCATTTCCCGCCACCGCCGCGAGGCGAGGGCGAAGACGACAGTGCCGATCCCAGCACTGAAGATCGCACCCGAGCACATCGCGCACGGCTCGCAGCTCGCGTAGAGCGTCGAGGTGCTCAGCTGCTCGCGGCTCACCGAGGGGGAAAGCAACCGCACCAGCCGGGTCTCGGCATGATCTGTGCAGTCACCTGTTTCGTTGACGGTGTTGTAGGCGGCGCCGAGTTCGGTGCCTTGATCATCGAACAGCACCGCGCCGAACGCGAGGTTGCCGAGTGCTTTGCCCTGCGCGGCGACCTCGATCGCCCGTATCAGGCCGCGCGTGTCGACCGTTGTCAGCTCACTCATCTGCGTGTTCCTTTCCACGTTGGACCGGTCAGCCCTTGCGCACGATGCTGAAGTCGATGGCACTGTCACTGCGCGGTGCGTACCCGGTGATGCCGGCGCGCACCGCGTCGGAGGGATAGAGGTAGGCGAAGAACGCCATCGGCATTTCTGCCCGCATCACGCGTTCGACCGCGTTCCACGACTGCATCGCCTCCACCGAGACCGCGTCGGGATAGGTCAGCGCGGTTCCCATCGCGGTGTAGAACGCCTCCGATTCCCAGTTCGCCAAGTTGAACGGTGAACCACGGTCGGTCCACAGCCGGAGCTGGTACGGCGGGGTCATGACCATCGCCGAGTCGCGGTCCAGGAAGGCCTGGAACTTCGCCGTGCTGCGGCCGGCGGCGTAGTCGGCGGGGGAGAGCTGGTTAACCTTCACGTCGAATCCGGCGTCCTTGGCGAAGGATTGGATGACCACGGCGGCGTCGACCGCGTCGGGCACGCCACTGCTGACGGTCAGCGCGAACTGCACAGGCTGTTTGATTCCGGCGTCGCGCAGGATCTGCTGTGCCTTGGCCGGATCGTAGGCGAGCGGCTCCACACCTCGGCCGTCGTAGTTCTGGCTGTCGCGGCTGAGCACCTGCCCCATCCGGGAAGCCCGGCCGCGGAAGACCTTGTCCACGATCTGGTCGTAGGGCACCGCGTAGCCCATCGCCTGCCGGACCGCCGGATTGTCGAACGGTGCCTTGGACGTGATCATCGGCATCTTCATGTGCTGGTTGGTGGCCAGCTCGAAGGTCTGTACCGACTTGTTGGCCTTGAGGTCGTTGAGCTGCGCGGGTAGCAGATCCAACGCCATGTCGGCGTCTCCGGCCTGCACCGCCGAGGCTCGGGTGCCCGCGTCGGCCACGATGCGCATCGTGATCCGCTTGACCGCGGGCGCGCCGAGCGCGAAGTCCGGGTTGGCGGTCAGGACGACGGATTCGCCCTGTGCGTGCGACTCCACCTTGTACGCGCCGAAGCCGGTGCCGGAATTGCTTTTCGTCCAGGTGACGGCATAGGGGTCGGCAGCCGATGCCTTCGATTTCAACAGCGTGGAGTCGAAGATCGGGGTATCCATATCGGACAGCAGCGACAGCACGGTGACGCCGTCACCGGATCGCTTGAGCCGCAATGCCACCGTGTGGTCGTCGACCTTGGTGAGCTGTTCGCCGAGATTGTCGACATAGGGTTTGAAGACGAATTTCGCCGCAGCGGTCTCGGTGTTGAAATGGCGTTCCATCGACCACAGGACGTCGTCGGCGCTGAGTTCGTTCCCCGCCTGACTGCGCAATCCCTTGCGCAGGTGGAAGGTGTAGAGCAGGCCATCGGGGCTGACATCCCAGGATTCGGCCAGCAGACCCTCGAAATTGACCCAGTCCTGTTCGAGCAGTCCGGTGGCCTGGTCGGTCACGTAGCGATTGCGAACCAGGTTCGCCTGGGTGTTGGCGATGACGAAACCCTGGCCGCGCCCACCGGTTCCGCCGGAATCCTGGGTGTAGGTGCTCGGGTCGTCCGAGGCGAGCACGACCACATCGGTCGGCGAGGACGTGCCGGAGCCACCTGCACCCGCACACGACGTCGTCAGCAGGGCGACAGCGGTCACCACTGCCGTCAGCGCGGCCGTCGAACGCGTTCGCGATATTCGTACCGGTGGCGCGCTCCGGGCGCCGAGTCGCAGCGGCATCAACATCATCCATCTCCTGAATTCGCTAGGCACAGCGTTGATGGCTTGTATACAACAGGAGCAGAGTTACGTCGTTGTGACGATCGGACTGTTTTCCGAGTTGCGCGGCCGGGCGGTGGCGCAACGGGACCGTTTCCTGCGGGCGGTCGATCGGTGTCGGGTTGCCGGAATCGCCCACTGCCAGCGTATCGACAAGAACTGATCGCGGCTCGACCACCCGCGCGGCGCGGCCGCTGCTGCGGCGTCCTTCTTCACGCGGGGTACACGGAGTGGATACACGGCGGAAACCGGCCACGCCTACTTTGTATACAAACATCGCGAGGGTATGTCGCGCTCAGCTATCGCCGACACCGCGGTGACGATCGAAAGGACTCCCCAACACCATGTTTCATCTCGGTTGGTTCATCGGATCCGGATACAGCCTGCAGCGCTGGAACGCCGATCCGTGGATGGGCAGTCCTTGGGCGGGTACGAACCGGCGGGATTGGATGAAGCCCGACATGTACGTCGACATGGCCGCATCCCTGGAACGCGCCGGCTTCGACTACATCCTCATCGAGGACACTCTCATGCTCGAGGACGCCTACGGCGACTCACTCGAGGCGACGCTGGCGCACGGATTCCACGCGCCGAAGAATGATCCGGTGCCGTTGGTGCCGTTGATGACTCAGCGGACGAGGCATATCGGTGTGGCTGTGACGTTGTCGACGAGTTTTTATCATCCGTAT
>NZ_JBHVWX010000006.1:499453-626809 GCF_042882065.1 Nocardia sp. NPDC058244
CCGGATGAGTGCAAGATCATGTTCTTGATCGATCCGATTCTGGGGGACAGTGATGCTGCGGCTCGTCTGCGGTTGGAGGAAATGAACACCGCCGCGAAGTCACAGGCGGCGATCGAGGACCAGCTGTGGGCGATCACCTACTCGACCGGTGGCGAATACGACTTCTCCGAGGCCGATCTGGACGCTCCGGTCGCCGACATCGTCGGCAACGGCGAAACGAGCAGTTTGCGTTCCTTCGTCGAGCGAGCCAAGGGAAAGACGCTACGCGAAGCCATCACAGGAGGCTTCCGTTTGCACGGCGCGCTCGATTTCTGTGGCTCGCCGGACACGGTCGCGGCCAAGATGGGTGAAGTCATGGACGAGGTCGGTGGCGACGGATTCCTGCTCTCACCACCGGTCACCCGTCGGCACATCGCCGAGATCGCCGACGGGCTCGCCCCGGCACTGCGCAGGCGCGGACTCATTCGCGACGGCTACAACTATTCCACGTTCCGCGAGAACCTTCTCGAATTCTGAGCTGCCGGTCCGGGCCGCGGCACCATGGTGTCGCGGCCCGGACCGTGCGCGTGCTACGCCAGCACGCCGTCGGTGACCGCGATCCGGCCGCCGGCCACAACAGTCCGGCATTGAGGCACGCGGACCAGGACGTCGCCGAGGTTCTCCGCCTCGATCAGGACCAGGTCGGCACGAGCCCCTGGCACCAGATCATGCACCGGGCCGCCGACGAAAGGCGCCGCCTGCGTCGTCGCCAACTCGATCACCAGGGCCAGGTCCTCGTCGGTGCGCAGGTTGTGCAGATGCGCGAACGTCCACGCCGCCCGCAGCAGGTCGCCGTCCCCGAACGGAGACCACAGATCGCGCACCCCGTCGGTGCCGAATCCGAGTCCGATTCCCCGGCGCAGCATCGCGCGCCACGGCAGCAACGCTTTCGCGCTGGTGACCCACATCATCCCGGCATCGGCGCACCGATCGAGTAGGCGCTCCCGAGGGTCGGGGCCGATCTCGGCGATCGCGTAGCCGTGGGAGATCGTCACCTGGCCCTGCATACCGCAGGCGCGGGTCCGTTCGGCGATCAGTTCGAGCTGGAACGCTCCGAGCTCGCCCGCATCGTGCAGGTGGATGTCGATCCCCACGCCGCGGCGGTCAGCGATGTCGAAGATACCGTCGAGCTGGCCCACCGGATCACGATCCAGCGTCGCCGGATCGATCCCACCGATGCAATCGGCGCCGGCCGCCGCGGCGGCGTCCAGCAGGGCGAGGACGCCATCGCGACGAATCACACCGTCCTGAGGAAACGCAACCAGCTCGACGTCGACCAAGCCGTCGAGGGCGGCCACCGCCGCACGCACCGTGTGGATTCCGTCGAGCCCGACGCCGAGATCGACATCGACGTGACTGCGCACCCGAGTAGTACCGTGCCGCAAGAATTCTCGAAGGACACCGACAGTGGCGTCGACACTCGGAATCGGCACGGCCGAGCGCTGTGCGCGTTCGTAGGCGATCCGATCGATGGTGTCGTCCCCGCCGCCGGACGGGATCCACGGCAGACCCCACCACGACTTGTCCACGTGCGCATGGGCGTTGACGAATGTGGGCAGCGCCAGCCGTCCCTCGCCCTCCAGCACCACGTCGTCGGTGCCGAGCCCGGTTCGACTCGTACGTATCTCGGAGATCGTGTCGCCGCGCACCACGATGTCGACAGGTGAACGCCCCCACGGCCGGACATCGGTGATCAACAATCTAACTCCTTGTTTGTATACAAACGATGGTTGTGGATGGCGAATCAGCGCGCGGCGACGCCGTGGAAGCCGCTGCGGTGAAAGACCATCGGCTCGATATCGGGGCGCATGGCCAGCGCGACGATCCGCAGGATCACGATGGTGTGGTCACCGGCGGGCACCGCCGCGTACGGCGCACATTCGAGCCACAGAGTCGCCCCGTGGACGAAGACGGCGCCGCGTTCGGTGGCGATCCAGTCGATATCGCCGAACCGGTCGGACGAGCGCGCCGACAGTGCCCGCGCGACCGGGCCGTGGGCACTCGACAGCACACTCAGACCCAGGGTGTCGCGATTGGCCAGATGTGGCCACGTCGTCGACGATTCGCCGACACACACCGATACCAGCGCCGGGTCCAGGGAGACGCTCGTGAACGAACTCGCGGCCATGCCGATCGGCCTACCGTCGACCATCGCGCAGAACGCGGTGACCCCACTGGGGAAACACCCGAATGCCTCGCGCAGCACGCCCACGTCGAAGCCGTCCTTCTGGGCCGTGATCAATGTCGCGTCGGCGCTGGTCATGATCGTCCTCCGGACAGATGCGGGCGCGCGAGGGTGAGCCAGCGGGCCAGTTCCGGTGAGTCGACGTAGTCGGATTCGAGTAGGTAGAGCCCGGGTGCCGGACAACTCGCACCGATCTCGACGAGCACCGGCCGCAGCACCAATTCCGGGGCGAGCGCGTGTTCGGGGCCCGCGCCGAGCATGACCGCGAAGGTCGGCTTCTGGTCGAGTTCGCCGCGCCCGAACTGGTCGAGGAACATCTTGAGCAGTCCGGTGTACGCGCCCTTGTAGGTGGGTGAGGCGACGATCAGCGAGTTGGCCGCGCACACGATCGCTTTGGCGCGTGCGACGGCCTCGTCACCCCACCGCAACAGTCCGGGTCCGAGATCGATGACATCGATCACCGCCGTGGGCTCGGTGCCGGTGAGCCGGTGTGCGATCAGCTCGGCCGCGGCGCGGGTCCGCGACATCGGCTTGGGGTTTCCGACGACGACGACAGTCATGAAGCCTCCTGGGGATCGGTCAGGGTATCGCTACTCTGTATACAAAGTGCGCGGTATTACTGCGATCCCGTCGGCACGTAAATCCTTCATTACGCGCACCGAGAACCGCGATGCGGCCGGGCTACGGTGCTGCGGTGTCCGCCGACGGCGGAGACGTCGAGGAAGGATTCGGCACCGCGACATGACCACCGACGACCTGACCGTTGCCGCCACCGGCGCACCGCGGCGCCTCGGCCGTTGGGGTGCGCTCTACCGAACGCCCGGATTCGCCGCATTGCAGTGGCGATGCTGGCTCTGGCATGTCTTTCGCTGGGGCGGGTTCTTCGCGATGAACTACCTGATCCTCGCGAGGACCGGATCACCACTGGTCAACCAGCTCGCGGGCGCGGTGTTCTTTCTGCCGATGCTGGTCGGCGGCTTCCTTGCGGGTGCGGTCAGCGACAAGTTCGATCGCCGCAGGCTGCTGCTGATCACGTGGGCCTGCCTGATCCCGGCCACGATCGGGATGGCCGGCCTGGAATGGACTGTCGGCGTCGGCCTGTGGGCGTCGTTCGGCTATATGACGTTGCTCGGTGTGGGTGCGCTCATCGAAGGAGTGGCCCAGCGACCACTCATCTATGAACTGGTGGGGCCGGGATTGTCCGGCCCGGCGCTCGTCAGTGATTCGATCGCGCAGGCCGCGGCGGGCATTGTGGGTGGAGTGCTGGGTGGCGTGCTGATCGACACGATCGGAATCTCGGCCTTCTTCGCTTGTCTCGCCGTGATACTCAGCCTCGCCACGGTCGCCTGGTGGCGGGTGCCCGCCGACTACGGCCGGACCACGGCGGTACCGGACTCCGTGACGCTCGCCGAGCAGATCGGCGCCAGTTACGCTCTGCTGCGACATAATTCGCTGATCGTTGGGCTGCTTGCCGTCACCGTGGTGATGAACGTCTGTTACTTCACCTTCCTGCCGCTGATTCCCGCGATCGCGCACCGCTTCGGGTCAGGGGCGTTGATCGCGGGCCTACTCGGCGCGGCTGCCGGGATCGGTCAGGTCGGCGCCGGGATCGTACTCGGGGCGCGGCCGATCGGGCGAGCGCAGGTGTTCTTCACACTGGGGTCTGTGGTCGCGCTGCTCGGACTGGTGATCTCGGCCGCTGCCCCCTGGCTCGCCCTCGCCTTACTCGGCCTGCTGTTCGCCGGCGTCGGTCAGGCCGGATTCGGCGCGATGCAGAGTCTGCTCGCCATCGAAGCGGTTCCGGCCGCCGAACGGGGTATCGCGCTGGGCCTGGTCAGCATGGCAGTGGGTTCGATGCCGGTCGGACTGGTCCTCGTCGGTCTGGCCTCGGCGTCGCTGGGGCCGAACGCGGCGGTATTCTGTTCCGCTGCACTGGGTTTGGCTGCAGTAGCGGTTGTCGTGGGGTGCTGCCCGAGCTTGATCCGGGTGTCTGCCGCACGAACCGTGGACTAGTCGGTGGTCGTCGTGCGGCCGGCCTCGTCGAGTCGCGCGAGGAAAAGTGCTTCGTCCTTGGCGATGTGCTCGCCCATCAGGTAGCCCGCAGAGGCGGCGGATCCATGGATTATCGCGGCGGCGATCGCGCTGTGGTCGGCCCAGGACACGTCGTCGCCGTGATCGACGGCCATCGAAAACCCCCAGGAAATCCGCTGCAGCATCGTGTCGATCATCTGTTGCAGTGTCGCGTTGCCCGAAGCCTCGGCTACCAGCTGGTGGAACTCGATGGTGAGATCGGCGCTGTCGCCGAGGCGATGCTCACGCGTTGCCTGGTGGCCGAACCGGACCACCGTGGTGAGCCGGTCGCGTACGGAGCCACCGCGTGCGTCGGCGGCCAGCTGTGCCGCGAGTACTTCCAGCCCACGTCGCACCTGGATCAGTTCGAGGACGTCCTGCTTCGACGAATCGGATACCGCCGCGCCGCGGAACGGCGTGATCGTCACGAACCCCTCGGATTCGAGCCGGCTCAGGGCCTCCCGGATCGGCACCCGGGATACGCCGAACTGTTCGGCCAGGAGCTCTTCGCGCAGGCGATCGCCCGGCTTGAGCTCGCCGGACATGATGCTGGTGCGCAAGGCCTCTGCGACGGCATCGCGACGAGGATCCCGGTTGTTCTTCTTCACAGCTGACATGCCGCCTCACGATTGTCGAGCACCCGCCGGAGCTTCGCATACGCTCCGATCTCCAGCAACGGAACCTCTATTTGTATACAGAATGTTACTAGATCCCTCGGTTGCCACAAAATGGGGTGCACGAGTGTCGAGAAGTTATGATTTCTGTATACAATAAAGAGCCTTGAATACGGTCTCGTCCTCCTAGGGGTTTCCATGCCCGTTCATCCGATCGCCGCTCCGCCCCATCTGCGCGCTCGCGAATTCGAGAAGCTGCGGCCCCGGCCCGACACCAGCAACAATTCGGTGAGCCGCACCTACGATCTGGTGCTCTCCCAAGTCCTCTCCGGGCTGCCGCCGGGGTCTCGGCTGGTCGAAGCCGACCTGGTCCGGCAGCTGTCGGCGAGCCGGACCACTGTCCGGAAAGTGCTCGCGCGTATGACGATCGAAGGTCTGCTCGTACGCGCGCCCAGGTCCGGTACGTTCATCCGGCCACCGAAGATCCAGCTCGGCCCCGATCTTCGCGCGCTGTGGTGGCCTCGCCCACGTGGCGACAACGCGCACATCGACGCGGTGGTGGCCGAACTCATCCCGGCGCCGCCGATCATTCGCAGCAGGCTGTTCGCCGATGCCGATCGGGTACTCCTCCTCGAGGGCCGGTTGTGCGCAGGCCCGCGTCAGGTCGGGCTCGTCGTCGCCTATCTCGGCATCGCCCCGGGTCAGCCTCTGTCGACGGTCGACGCTGTCGGCCACAGTGGTGGTCTCAGTTCATGGTTGTCTCGCAGCGGGTTGGACATCGTCGATACCCGGGTGCGGATGACCATCTTGCCCGCCGCCGATGAGTCCGCCCGTGATCTGGGGCTCGACCACGCGGCCCCAGTCCTCTGGCTCGAGAACGACCTACTTGACGCCAGTGGTCGGTGTCGGGCGGTGATGACGGTTCGCTGTGATGGATCGCAGGTGACCGTCGGCCCCGTCGAGTTCGGGCTGGAGATGGATGCACGTTCGGTCGGTCGGCGTTCCGCTCTGGTGGAGGCATGACTATGAGCCGCACTGCGCCGGCCGGGTTTGCTCCTGTGCTGGAATTCGGGTCCGCGCCGACCACGCTCGCGGTGGAGCGCGCACTGCTCGACATAGCTCGTGGTCGGCCGGTCGTCGTCCTGGATGACGACAAGGGTCACCTCATGGCGGCGGCGGAGTTCATCACCACCGGAATCATGTCGTTCGTAGTCCGGCACACGTCGGGATTCGTCTGCGTGGCCAGGCCTGGGCGCGAGCTGGAGCGCCTTGCTATTCCGCCGGCGATCGGCGCACATCCGAATCAGCCCAGGTCGGCGTACGCGGTCAGTGTGGATGCCGCGGCAGGAATCACCACGGGCATCTCGGCAGCCGATCGAGCCACCACAGCGCGTGTGCTTGCGAACCCGCACAGCCAGGCAACCGATCTGACCCGTCCCGGTCACGTCGTGCCGGTACCGGCACGCACAGGCGGAGTATTGGAACTCGCCGCACCCGCCGAGGCCGGGATCGACCTGGCCAGGTTGGCGGGGCGCGCACCGGCGGCAGTGTTGGCGCACCTCGTCGACGACGACGGCCTACTTCGCTGCACGGATGCGAGCAGACGCTTCGCCGAACGGCACCAGTTGGCTGTCGTAACGGTGGGCGATCTAGTCGACTATCGCCACCGTACCGAGAACCCGATTCGACGTACCTTCGCGACTCGTATCGCCTCTTCCGACGATGTGGCGCTGGTCGGCTACGCGCAGAGCCACAGTGGCCGAACCTATCTCGCCATCACGTCCGGGTCGGCCGGTAGCGGCTTGGGCGATGCCCCGCACGACGTCTTTCTTGTGAGACAGCATGTGAGGGACTCCGGCGACGTGGGTGTCAGCCTCGACATCGACCCATCGCGGGATACCGGGCACGTCATCGTGATCAGTCTGGACTCGGGGCTGGTGGTTGACGAGTCCACGGACAGGGACGCCACCATGATCGAGCAAATTCTCGCGGACCTCGGCATCGATCGGTACCGGATCGCCTAGCACGTTGACCACCGGACCCGGCGCATCCACCGATGACCATTCCGGAGCGGAGCATCGGCTTGCCGGGGACCCCGAGGGGCCGTGGTGGTCTACCCCGCCTCATCGTCGGGCTCCTCTGTCTGGTCGGCCAGGTTCGTCAGGGCGGTGTCGAGTGCGTCGATGTCCCAACGGAATTCCTTTCCGACCCGGATGGGCTTGGGTAGCCACGGGTGGTTGCTTGGTTTGCGCGCCCAACGGCGCAGCACCTCGGGATGGACGCCGACGTGCGAGGCGGCGATCTTGGTGTTGACCCACCGGCGCAGCGGCGGCGTGGGGCCGGGTGGAGGTTCAGCAGACACGGCTGCCGCCGGGGTCGTCGGGCTGGATCCCGCGGGCGCGGTGGAGGAGGCACCGGGAAGGCCGGTTGATCCCGAGATTCGCCGCGTCTCGGCAATATTTCTGGGTTCGCCGGAGACTGGTCTTCAGCTGGGCTGCTGCGTTGGAACTGAATTCGGCAAGACTGAACCTGTTACACCGCGCTGGGAGCCGACGTGCTGTAGCGCTGTGGCGAGACAGCGGCGCGCGATCGGACCGAGAATTTTCGCGCGCCAGGTGTGTCGTGGTGTTGTCGTGAATTTGCATCGGGCACCGTGTTTCTGCCCGATCAATGGCTCTTCCTTATCCAGGAAACCTGAGATTTGCCGAGTTCGCCACCGGTATTTCGTGGGCGGTGTCGAATTCGAGGTTGTTCGCGTTCACGGTCAGCGGTTGATGCTGCTGTGAACGGTCATGGAAACACCTCCGGCGCAGTGGATGGACTCCACTGCGCCGGTCGGGATCGCTTCCTGACTAGGTGATTTCGGGTCCGGAGTATGGCTCGGGGGTGGCGGTGAAGAGCTGGATGTGGTGGGCCAGGATGCTCTCGGTCAGGGTGAGCTGGTAGGAGACCGGGACGCCGCCGGGGCTGTGGGCGTGGAGCAGGAACCGGGAGTCGCGCCCGAAGGAGATGTCGGAGCCGGCCGCCCAGAAGCGCTGAGCTTCTTCGTTCGGGGTCAGTGCGGTGACGAGTTCCCGGGCCTGCTCGGAGTCGCGGTACTTGCCCATGATGCCCTTGAGCATCGACACCGACCAGGCGCCTTCGGCCTCGGGATCGACCACGGCGGCCTTGCCTGTGTCGGTGAACATCCACACCGGCAACGACCGGCTTTCGCCGATCCCGGGCAGGACCTCGGCGAACAGATCGTTGTGTGCCAACACATTCCACAGCGGATCGACATATGCGGCCGGGATGTTCCGAGTCTGGAATCGGTCGAGGTTCGACAGCAGGGAAGGATCGCGTTGAACCCAGGTGCGAAGGTACGGGGCCGGCGACAGCTGAATCGCCGGGATGGCGAGGTCGCGCAGATGGGCGGCCATCGCCGGACCCAGCCGGTACCCGGAGATGATCAGTTCCATGAACTTGGCCGACGGCAGCGATTCACCGCGTTCGAATCGACCGAGGTGAACGGCACTGAACTCGAGGACTATCGCTGCTTCTTCCCGCGAGAGCCCGCGGCTCTCGCGTAGCCACCGGAGGGTGGTGCTGAACTCGGGAATCGAGATGGGTGGCGGATCGGGGTCAGGTCGGCGACGGCCGGGACTGCTGCGCGGAGACTTCTGCGTCATGTGGCTCCCCCCCAGGAGCTCGTGTTGGACATCACGGATTGTGAGGTTTGATCTGAGCATCACCACGCGGTGATGGCTTTGGTTGTACCAGAACACCTTTCGTGCGGCAAGGTTTGCCCTCGCGTCTCGCCATGGTGAACGTGGGCGTTCGCCGAAACCGTAGAATTTGTGTGGTCCGGGTCACTCCGGGGCGGTCCGCTGGGTGCCTCTTCGAAAACTTCTTTTCCGCCCAAATTTGGCGAATCACCTGCGCAGGAGGCAATTCTCGACTTGTCATTTTTGACGTATCAAAACTGATAAGCCAACGAGGTAGCGGCGCACCAGGTTTCGTGGATTGAATGGATATCGCAAGACGAAATCCATTCGAGAAAGGAAATCCTGTGGACCCCATCGTGATCGTCAGCTACCTCAACGCGGGGCTGTCGCTGGCGTCGAACGTGCTGGCTCTGGCCGGCAACGCGCTGAACCTGGTGCTGCACTTCCTCTGACCCGTCGAGAGGCACCGCCGAGCTCGGTGCATCACTGACCGGCGGTGCCCCGCAGGCTCCGTACAGAACATTCTCGCCGCGCACGACGTCCAATCCGGCTGCGGCACAACCCCTCAGCTTCACCTTTCGACGAGAGAGGTCTACCTGTCATGCCCGAAAACTCCCCGACCACCCACGAAAGCGCGGTGCGAGGTCGCCACAGAACTCCCGCCACCCGTCGAGCCAGCACGCTGCTCATCGCCGCAGCGATACCGGTCGCCATCGCCATCGGAGCAGCCGCACCCGCCCACGCCGCCCCGCCCCTGAGTGCAATCGCCGACCAGGGCGGCCTGGACGGCTCCGCGCAGCCTGGCACCGAAACCCCCACGCCACCAACGGCTCCCGAGCTGAAACCTCAGCCGGAACCGGCTCCGGTGCCGCAGTACTACGAGCAGCCCGCCGAGGTCCGCAAGGGGCCGTCGCGGCCCGCGCCGAGTGTGGAGGAACCGGTCGAGCCGGTGCGGATCGAGGAACTGCACCTGCCCGAACCGGTGGAGCCGGTCGCGCCGATCACCCCGCCGGAGAACACGATCCGGATCGGAGAGTTCCAGACCCCGAGCCCGGACTGGCTCCCGGTCGAGGTCCGCGACACGATCAACAACACCGCCGCCGGAGCCGAAGCTCAAGTCGCCACAGCCCTGGATTCGATCGGCATCCCGGCCGGACGCTCCGACCGTGTCTCCGGTGCGGTCCTGGGCGGCGCCGGACTCGGCGGCGCGGCCGGGGCGACCGTGCTCGGCGCCCCCGCCGCCGCGGCCGGGGCCACCGTCGGCGCGCTGATCGGCGGCACCGTCGGCGGGATCGCCGGGGCCGCGCTGGGCATCATGGTGCCGGTCCCGATCGTCGGCCAGGTCACCAGCGGCGTCGCCGGAACCGCCCTGGGCGGCGCGGCCGGTGCGGCGGCCGGTGCGGCGATCGCCGGAGTCCCGGTCGCCGTCGTCGGCGCGGTCGTCGGCGGCACTATCGGCGCCGGGTTCGGCGCCGGTGTCGGAGTCGGCCAATGACCGGTCGGGTCGTCGCGGCCGCGGTGGCCGCGGTGGTGGGCGCCGCAGCGGTGACCGCCACAACCTCGGTCGGTCCTGCGAGCGCGGTGCCGATCCACGGCTGCCCAGCCCTATACCTCCTCGGGGTGCAGGGCACCGGTCAGTCCTCACCGACCGCAGACCCGCTCGCCGATACCGGGGTGGTCGGGTCGCTGATCGGGCCGGTCGTGTCCACCGTCCCGGCGTTGGTGCAGCGCGCCTACATCGGCTACGAGGCCGGGTTCGGTGGCATCGTCCCGGGCGGCGGCGCCGACCCCTACGTGTCGTCGGTCTCGGGTGCGCGAGCCAACCTCGACGCCGCCGCAGCGCAGATCATCGAGGCCTGCCCGAACACGATGCTCGCCGGAGTCGGCTACTCCCAAGGCGCCCAAGCGATGGCGAGCTTCGCCCGCGACGTCGGCTCCGGCAACGGACCTGTCTCCGCGGATCGGGTGGCCGGGATCGCGCTGTATGCCAACCCCGACCGCGGTCAGCTCGAGCCGGTCTTCCCCGGACGGCCGGGCCAGACCGTGCCCGACGCGGCACCGGGCACGACCGGTGCGGCGGTGTCGACGGTGCAGGTGCTGGCCGCACCGGCCGGGGGAGCGGGGATCGCCACGACGGCCGACGGGTACGGCGAGCTGACCGGCCGGGTCGCCGACATCTGCAGCGACGGCGACCTCGCCTGCTCGGCACCCGGGCAAGCCGCGGTCCTTCGCCTCGGCGCGGAACTGTTCGCCCAAGCCGACCTGACCAACCCGATCGGCGCCGTCTCGACCCTGAGCTCGGCGTTGTCGAGCGCGCTCGGGGACGCCTGGAACACCGTTGTCCTCAACGACTTCCAGGTCGGTCCGGGCAACGTCGACTACACGCCGCAGGCCAGTCTCGGGGATCGGCTCGTCGATGCCGGTGACCCCCGCACGCCCAGCCCCGACGCTGCGGCAGCGGGCGCGCGGTGGAACGAGATCCTCGCGGCAGTTACGGCAAATCCGCTGGTCGTGGGGAAGTTGATCGCGCAGCTCGGTGCGGCGTGGGGACAGTTGGCGGCGGAGAACGCCGAGTTGGTCAACCCGGTCACGTGGTGGCGGTTCGCCGACACGGTCGGGCGCCACAACGGATACGCCCTGACCGGGCAGATGAATTCGGGTATCGCGTGGATGGTCGCGCTGGCCCACGACATCGCCGGAGCCCGGTGATGACCGGCACCGAACCCATCGACCCCTTCTACAACAACACCGCGCTGAGCGCTCGCGCCGAGCACGGCGTCGTCCTGCGCACTCGTAACGTCACCGTCCCGCACCTGGCGGGTGTGGGTCGGGCCTGGCAGGTGGTCTACACGACCCGCGCGGGTCGCGGGGTCCCGATGCCGGCCTCGGGCATCGTCCTGGAACCGAAGACCCGGACCGGGAACGGCACCGCGCGCCCTCCCGTGGTGGTCTACGTTCCGACCTTCCACGGTCTCGGCGGCCGGTGCGCCCCCTCGCAACTGCTCGTCGCCGGCACCGAACCCGACACCAGCAGCATCGCCGCGGCGCTGGCCCAGGAATGGACCGTCGCCGTCCCCGACGGCATCGGCCTGGGCATCACCGGCCTGGCACCGCACCACTTCCTCGCCGAAGAAGCGGGCGCGCACGCGGTCCTGGACCTGGCCATCGCCCTGACCAAACCCGCCGCCGCGGGCCGCCGTCCGCGGCCGGTCGCGTTCTGGGGCTACGCCGACGGCGGTAGGGCCGCTGTGGCGGCGGCCGAACGCCAGCCGGGCTACGCCCCCGATCTGGATCTGCGGGCGGTCGCGGCCGGTGCGGTGATCCGAGATCCACGCGCGTTGATCACCGCTCTCGACGGCGGCGCGTGGGCGGGGTTGGCGTTCGCGGGAATGGTCGGGCTGATGCGGGCCTACTCCTACCTGCCCGTGGACCACCTGCTCACCGACGACGGCCTGCGCGCGGTACACCACGCGTCCCAGCTCGACCAGTCGCGGCTGATGGTGGAGTACCTGCAACCCCTGTCGGTGTGGTGCGAACGCCCCGACCCGTGGAACGACCCGGTCTGGCGCTACGTGTTGACCAACGAGGTCATCGGCACCGATACCCCGCTGGTCCCGGTGCACCTCTACCACGGGCTGGCCGACGGCCTCGTTCCCGTGGAGTCCGGGCGGGAACTGTTCGCCGAGTACACCTCCCGCGAGGTGGCGGTGTCGTGGTCGGAATACGACACCGGCCACCTCGGCGCCGCCGACCTCGGCGTCCCCGACGTCTTCACCACCCTGCGCGCGGGATTCACCCGCCGGTCCTCCGGTCGCGAAGGACCCCTGCAAGCCACCTGACACGCCTGCCCGCGCCCGCCCCTGCACGGGCGCGGGCAGGCCGACCACCGACGAAACCGCGAGAGGAAGCCGAAGCCGATGAACCGCACCGTAACCCATCACGTGACACGAATCATCGCGACAGTCGCCCTGGCCGTGACAGTCACGATCAGCGGGTCGGCGATCACCGTCGCCGATCCCTCCAGCACCGCGCCGAGCACCTCGGGCACGGCGAAGTTGACTTGCCCGCTGCTCTACGTCCTCGGCGTCCAGAGCAGCGAGGAAGGCGCGGCCACGACCGTGGACACCGGCGACACCGGCGTCCTGGGACAGGCCTTCGGCCGGATCGCCAGCAACGCCGGTGCGGGAATCGAGCGCTCCTACATCGTGTTCGGCGCCGACATCGGGGGCGCGAACTACGCCACCGCGATGAGCACCGCGGCCGACCAGATCGAAGAACTCGCCGCCGGAGTGATCGAACGGTGCCCCTCGGCCCAGATCGCTGTCGCGGGGTACGCCGAAGGTGCCGCAGCGGCGGCAACTTTCGCAGAAGAGGCAGGTGCAGGACGGTCCCGTGTTCCAGCGGAGAAGGTTGCCGCGGTCGCGCTGCTGGCCAATCCCTCGCGGCGCGCCGCGACCGGGGTGCTGCCGGGCACCGACAACGCCAGCACCCCGACCGCGGCGCCGGGCACCGACGGCGCCACTGTCGCCGAGATCAGCCTGACCAACACCGGCCTGTCCGGCGCGGGGATCGACGCGGCGGCGGGCCCGGTCAGCTACGGCGCACTCGCCGGGCGGGTCGCTGACCTGTGCGTGGCCGGGGACGCGACCTGCGACGTCCAATCGGGCAGTCCGTTGCTGAGCGCGGTCGCCAACATCTCCGGCCAGACCGAAGGCAAAGACCCGGTCGCCGCGATCGCGACAGTCGCGCAAGCCCTGGTCAGCACGGCATTCACCACCGCGGTCGGAGTCGTCAACGACGACCTCAGCGGCACCAGCCTCGACCAGCTGACCTACTCGCCCTCGAAGACCCTCGGCCAACGCGTGGCCGAAGCCTCGTCACCGACAGCGAGCGTGCCGACCGAATCCGACGCGCTCTCGGCGTTGTTCAAGATCGGCACGATCGGCCTCAACGCGGTCGTGTCGGTCGCGCAGAAGGTGTTCACCGCGACCACGATCGCCGAACTCGCCGCCGTCGGGTTGTCGAACCCGGCCGCCGCCCTCGGGGTGCTGGGCACGAAAGTCGCTGACGCGGTCGTGGATCTGATCCCGCCGCAGTCGATCAGTACCTGGGTCAACGACGCGTTCGAAGCGATCACTTCCACGATCACCGACACCCAAGACCTGTACACGACCTCGGCGACCGCCCAGTACAGCGATTCCTCCGGTCGGCGCAGCAGTTACAGCACGGTCGCGGCGACCACCGCGGGCGACAGCCCGTTGGCCGCGACCGCGGCCTGGTTCACCGCCGTCGCCACCGACCTCGCCAGCGCTTTCCCGCCCTCGTCCTCGGCAACCGTGACCTCGACGACCAGTGTCCCCGTGGCCACGAGTCCGCCGTCGACGTCGCCGAATCCAACCACCACCACGCCGCCGATTCCACCGTCGACCACGACCGGTCCGGCGACATCGGTCGCGCGTCCCTAGACCCCTTCGGAGCACAAGGGCTGCCACTCGGTTCCCCCTCCGATCAGTGGTTCTTCCAGCGGTGTGCTCCGAAGGGCCCCAGCCACCCATCCCACCCCACCCAGTTCGAGGAGGTGAATCCCATGCCCCGCGACGACCTACTTCCCGGCCACGGCGCCGGATGGCTGAACGAGCCCCACGGCCATAGCGAACAGCCCGCCCACACCCAACTCGAAGACCTGCCGACAGAGCCGATCTCGTCGACCGCAGCACCAGACCCAGTGAGCAACCGAACCGGTGCGCCGGGCAACGGATTCAGAATCCGCACTCGGACAGCCCTGTTCGCGCTCGCCGCGGTGGGAATCCTCGCCGGCACGGTCGGGGCCTTCGGGGTCGCCATCATGCCGAACAGATCCCCATCGAGCGGTCCCACACTGGCGAGTGCTTCCACGACCGCACCGAGCTCGACGACACCGCACCGGGTGAGGGCCTGCACCGCGCTCAAGGCGGCGACAGTGACCGACGGCGCGGGCGACACCACGACCGTCGCCGGGGTGATCGCGAAGTTCCAGCACGCCTACTACGTGCAACGCAACGTCGACGCCGCACTGGCGTTGGTCGGGCCGCAGTCCGGCGTGACCCGGGAAGGCCTCACCCCCGTGATCGCGGCCTTGCCCGCTGGGGTCGCTCACTGCGTCGGGGTCGACGTGGTCGCCGAGAACACCGCCGAGGTGCACGTGGTCGAGCTCCGGACCGACGGGACTCGTTCGGACTACCTGCAGCTGGTCAACGTCGCTACCGGTCCCTCGGGCTTGGTCATCACCAACGTCCAGAGACGAGGCAATTGACATGGTCGCCCTGACCCCTCGTGATCACCGGCTCCACGCGATCGGCGGCGGACGGTTGGACCCGGCCACCGTGCACCCACCGGCCAGCCGCGCCCCACATCGCATCGAACCGTTGCCGATCACTGGTGCGCACCCGCCGCTGGTCGCGATCGTCGGCGCCCACGGTGGTGCCGGAACCTCGACGCTGGCCCGGTGGTGGGCGCCCGCCGCCGATTGCGGGCAACGCTGGCCTGCCTCGCCGGAGACCACGCAGCGGGTCGTGATCGCGGCACGGCTGTGCCTTCCCGGGCTGGTCGCATGCGCGGACCGGCTCCGCGAATGGATGGTCGGCGCGGCCCCCGACGGTGTCGAGGTCATCGGTGTCGTCCTCACCGCGGCCCGGCCGGGAGCAGTCCCGGCGGCGGTGCGCCGCTACCGCGCCAATATCGCCGAGCTGACCGAGCTGGTGTGGGAGATCGGCTGGCACAACGAACTCGTCGAACGCGAACTGGGCGAGCTCGCCCGGTTCACCCCCTTCACCCCGGCCCCGCCGCGCCGGTCCGGCCTGACCGAGGCCGTGCCCGCCGATGTCCACCGCGTCGGCAGCGAGCTCGTCGCCGTGCTCGCCGCCTCCTTGAAAACCGCTACAGAAGAACAGGATTCGGAGAGATGAGAATGTCCACGCTATCGATTGTGGGAGACAGCCTCTCGGTGCTGTCGCAGCAGATCACGGTCAACCCGACCCGGCCACCGGGCGGGGAGAAACTGACCAACCTCGTCGGCTACCTGAGCTGGTTGGTGATGCTGGCCGGGATCGCGGCCCTGATCTACGCCGGCGGGAAATTCGGGTGGGAACGCTGGCACGGCGGCGCCGTGGAGTCCCCCAAGATCGTGTTCGCGGCCCTGGTCGGCGGCATCATCGCCACCTCCGCCGGCGCGATCATGAACGCCGCCGTGGCGGGAGGCAACTGAGATGACCGAATCCCACACCACCGCAACACCGTTCACCCGCACCGGCGACCGCGCCCGCGACCGACGCAGGTTCACCGTCACCACCGACGACGACACCCCACTGGTCCTCACCCGCTACGGGCGCCGCGACGCCGCAGCGACCGTGATCTACCTGCACGGCCCACTCGCCGACGCCACCTCCATGGCGCCGTTGATCAGCGAAATCCACCAGCACTTCGGTGGCGAGATCGCCCAGCTGGTCTACGACCAGCGCGGACACCGTCACGGAGTCCCGTTCCACCCCGGCCTGCCCGGCATGGCGCAGCTGGTCGCCGACCTGGACACGGTGATCGCCCACGCCAGCGGCCGGGTGATCCTGGTCGCGGAGTCCTTCGCCGCGATCCTGTTGCAGGAGTGGCTGTTCCGTCACCGCCGCGGGGTTCTGCGCCTGGACGCGGTCGTCGCGATCTGCCCGGCGCCCGCGCTGCCCGGCGACCGACGGTCCGTCCGATCCGGACTCGCTGACCTGGTACGCCAGCCCGGCAACTGCCTGGAACGCGAACTCGGGATCGCCTTCGGCATTCTCGACTGCGACAACGATCTACCGATCCTCGAGTCCATCGGCGCGCTGATGGACGCGCTGCGGGCAGGGGTGTCGGATGTGGCGGTCGTCGAAGACATGCTGCGCGCCACCCCGACCTGGATCGTGGCAGGCAAACAGGACCGGCTCGTCGGCCACCGGCTGGTCGCGGAACTGGCCGACACCGTGTGGGCCGAATGGGTCCTCGTCGACGACGCCGGACACGACCTGATCGCCACCCACACCCGTATCGCCGCCGACGCGGTGGTCGCCGCGCTGGAAGCAGCGCACGACCAGACCCTGTTCCGGGGCGCTTGATGCTCGCCACACCCCTGCCCGCCCAAGTCCTTTCACCGCTGACGCAGTTGGTGAATTGGCTGGCCTGGTTCGTGCTGCTGGTCTGCATCGCCCGCGCAACCTGGGTCGGCGGCCAGCTCGCGATCCGGATCTACCGCGAGGAAGCCATCGAAGGCTTCCTCGGCTCCCTGGCCGCCGCCGCGCTACTCGGCTCGGCCAGCGTGCTGGCGATCGCCATCCTGCCCACCTGACCAAGGACACCCTGATGACCCAGAATCCACCGCAACCCGACAGTCACGGCGCGGTCGCTGTGATGATGCTGGCAGCACTGCTGTCCGTCGCTACCGGGTGCACCGGCACCGACACCGACCGCACGGCAACCGCCACGACGAGCTCGGTGCCACTGGTTCCGAGCGGCGTGAGCTGGCGGTCCTGGCAGGGCATCGAGCTGCCCGTGGCAGAGCAAGGCCCGCGCTTGATCGAGGGCGCGGTCGCGTCGGACTTCGACCGCACCCCGGCCGGGGCCGCACTGGCCGCGATCCACGCGACCGTGCGGATGTCGCTGGCCCCGGACGGGCAATGGCCGCAGGTCGGGCAGCGCATGCTCGCCCCCGGGCCCGGCCGCGACAAATGGGCGACCGCACGCGCCCAGATCTCGATCACCGGCCCCGCGTCGGACTCGCGGCCCACCCTCCTCGGCTACACGCTCGCGGCGTACACCCTCACCGAGGCGCGCGTCGACATCTACTGCTCGTATGCCGACCACTCGATGACCCGCAGCACCGCCAGGGTCGTCTGGGTGGTCGACGGATGGCGGCTGCACTTGGCCGACCCGGTGACCGAAAGCCCTGTCACCGCTGTCGATTCGGCGCCGGCCGACTTGATCCCCCTGACTCGCTCGTAAGGACCTCCTGATGCGTCCACTTCGTCTGCTCCTGACCCTGCTCACCATCATCGCCTCGATCGTCGTCGTCGCTTTCGTCGTGACCGTGGCCGACGACGACCCCGAGAACCCCCAGCCCCCACGCGCACACACCGAAACGACCACCGACCGCGGACCGTCGACGACGGCGTCGCAATCCCGGCCGCCGACGGTCGACATGTTCGGCAACCGACTCGAAGTCCCTGCCGACGACGCGGGGGTGCCACTGCCACAGACTCTCGACGGCCGCATCGACCCCGCGCGACCGGACTACCTGACCGCCGCACCGGCACGGTTGCAGTGGCAGCGGATCTGGGGCGGTGCCGCCGTGCCGGTCTCGGGCAGCGACGGCCCGGCCCGCATCGACAGCGGCGTGGCCGCGGAGTTCGCGCGGACTCCGCAGGGCGCGGCGCTGGCGGCGATGGACGCGATCGGACGGGCCTACGCCGCACCGGAGACGGTCTGGCAACAGGTAGTCCGTGACCGCTTCTACGGCGGTGACGACGCATTGGTCGATCGGTTCGCGCGTTCGAGAGCAGATACCCCGGGTGTGGCGCGCTACGTCACCGTTCCGGAAGGCGTGCGTGTCCAGCCTTGGTACCGCGAGGACTTGGCCGTGGTACAGCTCGCGGTCCGCTCCAAGACCGGCTATGCGATCGCGACCTGGCCGATGGTGTGGGTCGAGGGCGATTGGCGAGTCCGTGTGCCCGATGACCTCGACACTATGTGGGGCCCGTCGACACCTGCCGCTTCGACGGTCGGGTTCGGTGACTGGAAGGCTCGGTCATGAGCGGCCTGCTTCACGCTGCCGGAGCGCCGATGGGCGGGCCGGTTCGGACGCAGGTCCCCGAGATCGCGTGCAGTGTGGTGCCCGGCGTCCGTGATGCCTGCCTGCTCGCCGACGTGGCTTCCGAGGCCGGCAACTCGGTGATCGACGGTCTGGTCGCCACCTTGCTCTCAGGCCTGGCGACGCTTTTGCGGATGGGAATGACATGGTGGACTGCCTTCCCGTCGCCGCAACTGTCATCCTCGGCAGGGCAGCCTGTACCCGTCCTTACTCAAATCCGCGAGTACACCTCCGGGCTACAGGTTGTGCTGTTGACCGCTGGAATCATGTTCGCGGCAGCACGATTGGCCCTGGCCAAACGAAGTGGCGTAGCCGGGGAAGCCCAGGAAACCTTTCTCATGTTCGCCCGGGCGATTTTTGCCGCGATGACGTTTGCGACGCTGATCACGGTCGGCACTCACGCCGGCGATGAGTTCTC
Source organism: Nocardia sp. NPDC058244 (assembly GCF_042882065.1). Taxonomy (NCBI): domain Bacteria; kingdom Bacillati; phylum Actinomycetota; class Actinomycetes; order Mycobacteriales; family Nocardiaceae; genus Nocardia; species Nocardia sp. NPDC058244. The sequence continues at coordinate 518,352 of NZ_JBHVWX010000006.1, forward strand.
CAACTGGGTGATCTTCGATGCCACCCGAGGTGACCTCGAGAATTCTGTCGCACGTCTCCTCGACCCCGAGATCATGGCCAACCTCGGGCCCGGAATTCTTCTGGTCGTCGGTGTGTTCGGGGTGATCAGCATGATCATCCAACTGGTCATGTTGGTGGTGCGCCAGGCCCTGCTGGTGGTGGTTGTCGCGGTGATCCCGTTGGCCGCCTCGGCATCGGGGACTGCGCCGGGGTCGCAGGCATACAAGCGCTTGTTGGGCTGGTCGCTTGCATTCGTGTTGTGGAAACCGGTCGGGGCGCTGGTCTATGCGATCGCGTTCACTGTCGTAGGGTCCGAGGACCAGACCGATCCGCAGTTGATGCTGCTCGGGCTGATCTTGATGTTGATGAGCGTGATCGTGCTCCCGGCACTGATCCGCTTGATAGCTCCCGCCGTGGCAACCCTTGGTGGTGGCGGCGGTGCGACGTCGGTTCTGGCTGGCGCTGGTGTCGGTATCGGTATGTCGGCCGTGGGGAGCCGACCCACGGCACGGCGAATGACCGAAGGCGAAAACTCCGCGACGCCCGCTGGCTCAACACCAGGAGGCAATCGGCCACCAAGCGGCGGTGGCTCTACCGCACGGCCCATGGCACCCATTTCCGCGTCTGGAGGTTCAGCGTCGCCGCCGGGCAGTGCCGGACAAGCGTCGTCGACTCCGGTAGGCGCGGGTGCGGGAGGAGCATCCGCACCCGCTGGAACCGCAGGCAGAGCAAGTGCCCGAAAGGCAAGCGGTGCTATGGCGGCGGGACCGGCAGGCGCGGCGATGCTAGGTGCTCAGTTGGCAGTCGGAGCGCTGCAAGGCATCGTGTCCACCGCACAAACCGCTATCCCGGACTCATCCTCGGCCCAGATCGACCCGGATGCCCTGGGCCCCGGGGAGGTGCGGCGATGACCACACGCATGTACGGGCGGTGGGAACAGCCTCGCTCGGCTGGGTTCTTCGGATTGACGTGGGGTGTTTCCCTGCTGGGGCTCGGGTTGATCATCGCGGTGATGGTGTCGTTCATGATCACCCGCTCCCTCGAGTTCACCGGGATCATCCTGCTCGCCGCCGCAGTCGTGTTCGTCCCACTGGCGGTGACGCGGAACGGGCGTACCGGCTGGGAGCTGCTGCTGCTGCGCGTCCAGTTCGCGCGCTCGCGTTCCCAGGGCGAACTCACCTACCGGTCCGGTCGGTTCTCCAGGCTGCCCGGCATCGCGAAACTTCCCGGGTTGCTGGCGGATTCGCGGCTGACGGAGTACGAAACCCCGGGTGGGAAGCGGTTCGCGATGCTGCATATCCGGCGCAGCGACCACTACACGGTGATCGTGCGGGTGATCCCGCGCGGCAAGGAGCTCGTCGACCAACCCCAGATCGATTCCTGGGTCGACGGGTTCGGCCAGTTTCTGGCTGCGCAAAGCCGGGGTGGGGAGGTCGTCGCGGTCACCGCGGTCCTGGACAACACCGTCGAAACCAGGTTGAAGCAGACCCGCGAAGTCACCCGCCTCGTCCGCGCCAATGCCCCCGGTTTCGCGAAAGCGGTCATGCGGGAAGCGGCCGCCGACAGTGGCGGGGTCGGGGTGCGGATCGAAGCCCGCATCGCGATCACCTACCGGGCGATCGGCAAGGGCCGGATCCGCCGTGACCAGGCCGAGCAGGCCCGTGAGATCGGGCAGCGTCTGCAATCGGTGTTGTCCCAGCTTGCCCGCGCTGGCCTACCGGCCACGCCCTTGCATGCGTGGGAAGTGCTGGGGTTGGTGCGCAGCCGCTACGACCTCGCTTCCCAGCGTGATGTCGAGGCTGCGGGTGCGCAGATCGTCGAGTCGCAGTCCTGGGATTCGGTCGGTCCGCTCGCGCATCAGGATCGGTGGGATCATTACGTCCACGACGGTGCCCGGTCGGTCACCTGGGAGATGGACGGTGCTCCTCGCGGCGCGGTGATGGAAACCGTCCTGGAAGAACTGCTGCGGCCGCGTCCGGACGTGCCGCGTAAGCGGGTCGCGATCGTCTACCGCTTGCATTCGGCGGCTGAAGCGACCTCGCTGGTCGATTCCGATTTCCGCGACGCGGTCGCGGCCGAGCAGACCGAACGCGGGATCTCTTCGGCGTCGGCGCGGATCCGGGTCGGCAACACCCAAGCCGCCCGCGAGGAACAAGCCCGCGGCGCCGGGCTGACCCGGTTCGGGGTGTTGGTGACGGTGACCGACCACCTCGACGCCGATCTGCCCGGGATCGAAGCCTCGGTGAAGGGGATGGCGGCGGCATCGCGGTTGACGGTGCGCCGCTGCTACGGCTACCAAGCCGCCAGCTTCGCCGCATCCCTGGGTATCGGGCTGGTCCTGCCGGAACATACCTCGATTTCCAAGCGGGTCTCGGGATGAGCGCCGACCGCGAGCCACGTCGTGCACGAGGCCCGAAATCCGAAGTGGTCGAGGGCATCAGCGTACTCACCAGCAGCCGCCGCGCCCAGGTCGAGGCCATGGCCACCCGTGGCGGCGTCGTGGGCTGGCGGGCGCGGATGCTGCTCTCGAGCGACGACCATCGCCGCGCGACCGCGACCCGGCGCCGCGACGGCACCACTGGCGACGGGTTCGACCTGACCCCACCCGCGTTCACCGACCGCGGCTACGCGGGCCCCGGCGGCGGCCGAGCAGCGGTCGTGCCAAGGACACCGGAGTGGCGGGCCACGACCGTGCAGGTCGCTGGACTGTGGCCGTTCTGCGTCGGCGCGACCTCACCCACCGTCGGAGTCCCGGTCGGCAGCCACTACATCACCGGCGCCCCGGTGCATTTCGACCCGATGAGCTGGTTTCTGCGCGGGTTCATCACCGCGCCGATCGCGTTCGTGCTGGCGCTCAACGGGTTCGGCAAGTCCTCGCTGATCCGGCGCATCGTCGCCGGAGCGGTCGCGGCGGGAGAGACCGTGCTGTGCATGGGCGACACCAAGGGCGAATACCGCGACCTGGTCGAACGCCTCGGTGGGCAGGTCGTCGACATCGGCTATGGGCATGGGACTGTCAACCCTCTCGACGTCGGGGCGCTCGGCGCGATCATCGCCCAGCTGCCCGATCCTGATCAGCGTCGCCAGGTCGCCGCCCGGGTGGAAGCCGGCCAGATCAACATCGTCGCCGGCCTGATCGAGCTGGTGCGCGGGGCACGGGTCGCCGACTACGAAGAAGTCCTGCTCGCCGCCGGGTTGCGCGAGCTCTACAGTCCCGCAGGCGGATTCAGCCACCAGAACCCACCCCTGCTCGAGGACCTGCTCGCGGTGATCTCCGCTGGCGGTGACCGGCTGCGGGCGTTCGCCGAGGAAGACGACGAGCTCGCCTACCGGGCCGCGACGAAAACGCTGCGGCGGTCGATGCGGGCGCTGGTCGAGGGCCCGTTCGGAGCGATCTTCAACGGCCCCACTACCACCCGCATCGATCTGGCCAGCCCGGCGATCTGCGTCGACATCTCCCATATTCCCGAGGGCGACACCAAACTGCTCGCCGCGGTGCTGATGACGTGCTGGTCCGACGGTTTCGGTGCCGTCGCGGCCGCTCACGCGCTGTCTGATGCCGGGCTGGCGTCGGCGCGGACGTTCGAGGTCGTGATGGACGAGATCTGGCGGGTTCTGGGTGTCGGGGAGTTCATGGTCGACCGCGTCGACGCCCTGACCCGGCTCAACCGGCCGTTGGCGACCGGGTTGATCATGTGCTCGCACACCATCAAAGACCTCGCCGCGTTCGATTCACCCGCCGCCCAAGCCAAAGCGCTGGGGTTCTTCGAACGGGCACGGGCCAAGATCATCGGGCCGGTCGGCCCCGACGAGGCCACCCGGATCGGCGCGGTCGCGGGCATGACCGACACCGAGCGCCTGCTGGTCACCTCCTGGGCCGCACCACGACCACCCTCGGATGACGACCTCGATACCTCACGTCGTGAAACGCCGCCGGGGACTGGGTGTTTTCTGCTCAAGACCGGTGAGGCGAATGAGCCGGGGATCCCGTTCCGGATGGTGTTCACCCCGACCGAACGTACCTCGCAGGTGCACAACACCAACCGACGGTTCGACAACCTCGACACCGGCCCGGCGGCCAGGTGATCCGGGATGCGCGCAGTCGAGCTCCAGCCACCACGCCACCGTGAGGCGACCGCCCGCGCGGATCGTTCGGGGGTGAGACCGTGACCAGCACCGCGCGCGGAAGTGTCGCCGTTGCCTCGGTGGTGATGCTGCTGCTTACCCTCCTTCTGTTGGTGGCGGGGATCGACGACAACGCGTGCGCCGCGACGACCGGATCAGGGGCATCGGCCCGGTCCGCGCCCGGCGCCAGGACGATGCCCCTGGCAGCGGGGACCTACACGTTGACCTCGGGATTCGGCCCGCGGTGGGGCGAACAGCATCAGGGCCAGGACTTCGCCGCCGAACCCAAGACCCCGATCTATGCCGTGGCCGACGGTGTCGTGGTCCGGGCGGGTGAGGCCACCGGTTTCGGGTTCTGGGTGGTGATCGATCACAACATCGCCGGGCAGGTCGTGTCCTCGGTCTACGGGCACATGTTCCCCGCCGACGTCCTCGTCGATGAGGGCGACACCGTCGGCATCGGGCAACCGATCGCCGCCGTGGGCTACAACGGCCAGACCGTCCCCACCGGCCCTGAGGGCGCGCATCTGCACCTGGAGATCTGGACTGGCGGAGGCAAATTCGGCGGCACCGCCGTCGACCCGATGGCGTGGTTGCAGGCCAGCGATACCTCGCCCAGCACGACCGCCACACCGTCGACCACGCCAGGCCGCGCCGTGGCCGAGAGTACGGGCGAGGAGCTGCCCGCCCTGCCGGCCTCGATCGGCACCGAGGTCGGACTGCAGGTGGACACGATCCGGGTGGCCCGCAGCATCGCCGTCGAATTCCCGCAGATCCAGACGATGTACGGGCAGCGCGAGGACCCGTTGCCCGATCACCCGAGCGGTCGTGCGGTCGACATCATGATCCCGAACCCGACCTCCGGTGACGGGAAAGCCCTCGGTGACCGGATCGCCGACTACCTCATGACCAACGCCGCGCCGTTGCGGGTCGACTACATCATCTGGCGCCAGACCTACCGCTCCGCCAGCGGTGAATCCAATCTGATGGAGGACCGTGGTGGCGACACCGCCAACCACATGGATCACGTCCACGTCACCACCCTGGGCGGCGGCTACCCCGACGGTGCACCGATCGAATCCGCAGCCACCAACCCGACCTCGGCCGGCACCACCGGATGCGCAACCAGCGCAGGGGAATCGGACCTCGCGCCCGGCGCGGTCCCCGCGGATCTCGAGCCCTGGTATCGCCAAGGCGGCACGGTGTGCCCGCAGGTCAGTGCCTCGTTGTTGGCGGCGCAGGGTAAGCAGGAGAGCGGTTTCCAGCGCGGTCTGACTTCGCCGAGTGGTGCGCAGGGGTTGGCGCAGTTCCTGCCCGGCACCGCGTCCGCGCTCGCCGCCGATGGTCGCCCGTATGTGATCGATGCCGACGGCAACGGCACCGCATCGGTGTGGGATGACGGGGACTCGATCATCGGCCAAGCCCGCTACATGTGCGACATCGCCGCCAAGATCGAGGGCTGGATCGCCGACGGCACGGTCACCGGCGACCTGACCACGCTCACCTTGGCCGGATACAACGCCGGTGAGGGTGCGGTCCTGCGCTCGGGCGGATTCCCCACCGGCTCACCCGATTACGAAGTCCATACCCGGCCGTACGTCGCGAACATCCTCGCGATGGCCGCCCAGATGTCGACCTAGATGAGCTGAGGACACCCATGACGAAACGACTCCGAGATCGCCTAGCCGTCGCGGTGGTCCTGCTCGGGCTGCCGCTGGCCGGTTGCAGTGTCGACTCGCCCGCGACCGACACTCCTGCACCGACCGGATCACACAGCGAGGGGCCGACACCCGAGACCGCCGACGCGGCGACGGCGGCCCGAATGGCGCTTTCGGCGATGTTCTCCTGGCAGCCGAGCACCGACGCCGGTCCCGGCGCTGCCCTGGCGCGTGCCTTGCCGTGGCTGACCGGAGACCTCGCCGCCGCGGCGAGGACCGCCCCCGCGAGCGGGGTGCGGCCGTTGCCGGAGTGGGTGGGGTGGCGCGATAGCGGCGATATCGTTTCCGCCCTGGTCGAGGCACAACCACCCCGCACGGTCGGAGCTGAATCCTCGGTGGTGGCGGTGGTGACCCAGCTGGTGGTTCACCGCGACGGCTCGGCGACCCGCTATCAGCGCCTGCACGTCACCGCCACCGTCGTGAACACGGCGGCGGGATGGCGGATGACCGGCTACCGCGTCAACCCGGGGACCTGACATGCCTGACACCACCAGCACCGCCGCGACGCCGAGGACACCCACGGAGGAGCAGGTGCGCCTTCCCCGATCGGAGGGCGCGGGTGACCGGACGGGACCACCACCATGACCGAACCGACCCAAACCCACAGGACAACAGCCCATTCGGCCGTGCATCGGCGGTTGGCCGCCGCGATTCAGAACGTCGCCGCCGACCTGGCGATCCTGGCCGGTGAACCGCGTATCGAACCGCCGACACGGACGACGATCCGCGATCTGTCGGTCGCCAACCGTGTCTTGCGCGAGCAGGCCGCCGCGGTCGGCGTGCCATCGACCTGGATCCAGGCCGCCACCTCGGCGGGACGCCAGGGCCGACGAAGCACCGGCGAACACCTACTTCCCGCCGCGCACGCCGTACCGCGAGCGCTGCTGGTCGCCCAACTCCACCACCAGGTCGAGGCCCTCTACACCCTGCCCGCCCTGGCCGTCCTCCGCAGCGACCGCGGCCAGATCGAGCCCCGCAACGCCGCCCGTTTGAGCGAGCACTTGCGGTTGCAGTGGTTACGGGTCGCGATGACCGCAGTCGCCATCGACGCCACCGAAACCGAAACACACGGTTGGTTCGACATCGAACCGGCCGCGTGGCGACCGCGACTGGACGCGGTCGCGCAGCAGCTCGACCTCGAAGGCGGTCGGCCCTGGCGTGCGGTGACCCAACCCGCGATCGTGCGCGAAGCGCGATGCCGCGTCGCGGCGATGCGCCTGGTCGGTATCAGCCTCGATGAGAGCCGACCCCATCAGCTGCCACCGGCCCCGCACCTGCTCGAAGCCAGCGCCGAACACGCCTGGCAGACCCGCGAGGAGGTCGAACGACCCGCCGGGGAACTGATCGGCGCGGCCATCGACGCGACCGGCATCACCGCCACCGACCTCGATCACGCACAGGACGGTGCGCACGATTTGCCGCCCCCAGCGGTGCCGATGGCCCCTGCTTCAGAACTCGACCTGTGACCACAACGATTTGCGAAAGGAGCCCCGCTCATGACACCACCGCGTTCCCCGTTCGGTGCGTTCGCGCCGATCACTCCCGAGGACATGGTCCGTACCCGTGCCACCGAGTTGTTGACCTTCACCCGCACCGAGGAATTCGACCGGCTCGCCATCGAGTACGGGTTCATCACCCGCTACCTGGCCGACCGGTTCGTCACCGCGCTGCTCGATATCGGCGTCGACTACGACGGCTTGCTGCACATCGAGATCACCCACGCCACCACCGACGCCCCTCTCGTGCGCCAAGCCGCGACCGGCCCGAAGCTGCTCGTGTGGTCGGCAGCGACGGTGGAGGCATTCACGCTCTATGCGGCGACCGGCCGCCTGGTCTGGCACGAACCGTTCCCCGCACCCACCCTGCGCGACGGGGTCGTCGCGGCCACGACCTCGGCGGAGAAAGCGATCGAACTCGCCGGGCACGCCCTGCGGGATTGGGGTGCCCAAGCCGGAGTCCTGCGGTTGAACCTCGCGCGAAGCCGCGGCCTGGACCAGCCACGCCTGCATCGCCTCGCGAGCGCGACCGGGCTGGTGCTCGAGGTCGCGACCATCGGCGCCCACAACCCGGCCGCCGAGCAGTGCCTGCACCCGGAGCCCGTGCGGTGGCGTACCGCCGACCTGCTCGATCTGTGGCAGCGCGATCAGGCGATGTCATGAACCCGAGCCTGACCAGTCCATGGGTACTGCTCGCCGCCGTGGTCATCGCGGCCCTGGCGATCGGCTGCAGCACCAACCAGGCGCGGCCGGTCCTCGAACCCGCCTGCGGTGCAGCAGCATTCCCGCCACCGTACGACCGGATACGGCCCTGTTCGGCACCGGAGGTTCTCCAGGCCGCAGTGTCGACGCTGTTCGGACTGGACCCGCTCGCCGGGCGCGACGCCAGCGCGGGGCTGGCCGCCGCGCGGCCCCTGCTGCAGCCCGCGTTCGCAGCCGACGCTCGGCTGGAAATGACTGGGCGGGAGCCGATCTCGACAGAGCAGTGGCAGGACTGGGTCGCCCGCAAGATCGCAGTCAGCACCGAGGTGCGGGTGCTCGCTGATGACCTTCTCCCCGACACCGCGTCATCGACGAGTCGGGTCCTGTCGGTCACGATCACCCCGACCGCCCGGGCGCCGATCGTGTTCACCGTCTACGCTCGCGCGACCCGCCACCACTCCGAAAGTGCGTGGCTGCTGGCTGAATTGCGGGTGCTGTCGTGAGCGGGGATCCGGTCGAGGAAAGCGGCCAGGCTGTCCGGCAGGGGTTCGTGCAGGCCTTGCAGACCGCCCACACCACCACCGGCCTGATCCGGGGTTGGGGCGCGGACTCGCGATCGCGCACCGAGTCCGAGCAGCGCGTCGCCCTGGCCGGGGCGAAGGACCTCCGGTCTGCGGTCGAGCACGCGGCCCGCCTGGGCAACCTGGGCGCGGACTACACCTTGACCCAAGCACGCACCGATGAGGTCCGTACCCGTATCACCAACGCCGACAAGGTGACCGAGGTCGACGTCCGGCACAAGGAAGCTCAGATCACCCGCGCCGACACAGACCTGCAACGACGCGAAACCGACGGTGAGCTCGCGCGCACCCAGAGCACGGAAGTCCACGAGAAGCGGATCGCCAGCTACACCAACCGCGAAGAGCGTGAGATAGCGCTGCACGACCTCGACGTCGAATACAAGAAACTGCTCATCGAGATCCGGCGCCGCGCGGCCGGATTCACCGAAACCCTGTACCGATCCGACGAACCCACCGGCGCCGGTCAAGCGTCGGCGGCCCAGTTCGCTGCCGCCGACGCCACCCGTGACCTCTCCCCGGAGGCCGAGGCCGCCGCGCAGGCCTATCGGGAACGGCTGGTCGAGGACACCGGCCTCGATGTCGAGGACCTGTTCACCGGCAGCGACCGCGCCGAGATGGCCGATGGTTGGTCACACGGTCTCGAGGATGTGGCGGGGTTGGCTGAGGACCTCACGATCGCCGCGCACCTGCACCACGAATCCGGGCTCGGCGTCGACGACCTCGACCGCGGCCCGCAGCCCGATCTCGAGGTGATCGATGCCGAGGTTGTGGAGGCCGGTGAGTGGATCGAGTCCGCCGTCGCGGCGACCGCGGTCCACGACGTCGATCCCTCCGCGCCGGATCCCGGCCTGATCGACGGCGGCGGGCAGCCGTCGCCGCGTGCGCCGGGCACCGAGATCGAAGTGTGGCGTGGTGGTCCCGAGGTGGGACGGAGCCGGTGAGATGTTCGCCCCGACTCCGATCCAGGCCAAGCTGCTCATGGGCATCCAGAACCTGGCCGCCGACGACCAGCACCTGATCGCCACCTCCCAGACCCCGGGCGGGCCTGGGCTGTCACCGGTCGCGCTCGCGCACCTCGACGTCAGCCGTCGCACGCGTGCTGAGCTCGAGGTGGTGGCTGCGGCGGTGGGTGTGCCGGGGTCGGTGATCGCCTACACCCGTGCTGCCGGTGACCGCGGGCACCGGTGGCGGCCCGGGCAGCCGTTGCTGAGCAGCGAAGTCATCGACCGCGACACCCTGTTGGCCGGGCATCTCGGTTCGGTGTGGCAGTTGCAGCAGATGGCCGGTATCGGCGCCGCGATCGCGTTGCTAGGAACGGTGCCGCGCGACGGATTCGAGGCATTCCGGCAGGTGATGGGGGTGAGCTGGCAACGCGTCGGCGCCGTCGGCCACGCCCTGGACCTGGCACCGAGCGAACGCGAATACGTGTGGGAGCCTTCGGCGCGGCCGTGGACCGACCGTGTCGCTGAGACCGTCGGTGAACTCGAACCCGACGCGGTGACTCGGGCCTGGCGCGGAATCGTCGAGACCAACTTCGAGACGGTCGCGATCCCGGTCTCGGTCCTGACCGCCGCCGGAGTCACCGCCGAGGACATCAACGCGCAACTGCCGGTGCTGCCCGATCGGATGGTCGAGCTCGCCGCCGCGGCGATGCGGCCACGCCCCACACTCGACGCCGCTTTCGGCGCCGATATCAACGCCGCGATCGAAGCGACCGCGACCGCCGTCCACACCGAACCCGACCTCGACGACCACATCGGGCCGGTGCCGAAACGGCCGCGCACCCACGACTTGGGCCATGACCCATGACCGCGCGCGCCGCTCCCGCACCGCTGGCCCCGAAACATCCAGTCATTCACCTTGATCGGAGGAACCGATGAGCAGTCCGCTCTCGGGGGCCGAAGAGTTGCCGTCGTGGCAGCTTCGGCTACTCGAACGCATCCAGGCCACCAGCTACATCCACCACCGGACCCTGTTCCACGGCTACCCGCAGTACTCGCCCGCCGAGTCCGGCCCCAACATCGCTCTCGAACGGTGGCGCACCCACCTCGCGGCGCTGGAAGCCGAACGCGGCGAGATCGAACTACACGCCCACAGCCTCAACATCCCCCAACGCATGATCGACTACGCCATCGAGACCGGCAGCAGAGGAGTGCGGTGGGGCGAAACCCCCGACACCGCACGGCTCTCGCCGGCCCCCGAGGGCGAGAACTGGACGCGCCTGCATTTTCTGGAACAGATCTCCGGTGACGTGTGGAAGCTCGAGCACGCCGCGCTGGTGCGGGCGGAGTACCTGCATCGCGTGCACACCGGCGCGCTGCCGGACAACGAGGCCGGTGAGCGTCAGCTCCACGACAACATGGCCGCCCTGTGGCGGCGGATCAAAGGCACCGCCGCCTTGGCCGACCTCGACGCTGGGACTGCTCAGCAGTTGTGGGGTCGGGGGCCGGAGTCGTGGCAGCGGCTGGCCGAGCTGACCGCGGCCTCCTACACCGACGCCGAACTGCAGCAGCGCTTCGGGGAACTGTCGTGGAGGGGCATCGAAGCCGAGGTCTCGCGGGCGTTCGACAACCAAGCCGCCGGCAACGACACCGAACTCCGACCGCCGACACCGTGGCAGGTCGCCGAGAACGCGGAAAAGGCGTTGGAGGCGATCGGATTCGCCGACAGCGAGGCCGCACCGCAGCCCGGCCGCGACATCGGAACCGCGGTGGAGGCCACCGGCGCCGGGACCGAGACACAGTGGGAGCCCGACCCCGAACATCAACCCCGACCACCCGAGCGCGACGCCGGTGTGGGCCGGGATCAGGGGGTGTGGTCATGATCGGCGAATGGGATCCTGATGCCGCACCCGCGCGATGGACCTCCTGGTCGCATGCGGTGTCGGAGATGTTCGATGTCGCTCGGCAGGTGCGCGACGTCGGGCCCGAAAGCGAGAGTTCGCGCCAGCTGTGGATCGCGCGGGTGGCCGATTTCGACGCCCTCGCGGCAGAGATGCGAAGCGACGCGCTGGCCGATGGCGCCGATCCCGGCTTGGTCGAAGATGCCTGCTTGTTCGGTATTCAGGCGGCGCTCGACCCCGGTCCGCCGGATTGGCGCCCTCGGCCCGCACGCCAGCATCCGACCGAGGTGTCCTTCATCGACCTGCTGCATCTGGACCTGTGGCATCTCGAACGGGCCGCCGCGCTGCAACTGGCCTACGAGAAGCGAGTGAGGTGCCGGTCCGGCGATGCGCGGGCTGATCTGGACCGTGAACAAGCATTGTTCGACCGCATCGATCTGCGTCGGCGTCGCGTTTCGGGTGTGGTGGCTGGGGCCAGGATCACCGTCGGGGAGGGCGAGGAGCTGTGGGGCACAGGTGCTGAGTGGATGCGGTGTATGCACGCCGGCGCGGTGAACCGGATGAGCGAGGCCGAACTGGTCGAGATGTGGAATGCCTACGCTGATGCCCGCACGCCGCTGATCTGGCCGCCCTACCTGCTCACCGACCCCGACACCGGGAAACCACAGCGGCCCAACCTGACCGAGCCTCCCTCGACAGAGGAGATGCTCGCCCAGGCATCGGCGGCGTCGGCGGCCGTTGCGGCAGCCGCGGAGTCAGCGGCGGCTGGGGTGCGTGCTCGCCGTGGTGAGGACACCGATCAGCCCGGCGCCGATTCCACGATCGCCGCCGCGGTGCAGGCCACCAATCCCGGCTCGCACCGTGATCCCGAACGCCCGACCGGCCTCGACGGGAAGCCGGAGACCGAACCCGAGCCGGAACTGCCACGGGCCACCCCCGTACGCGATCTGGGTCTCGATCATCGAGGCCGTGATGAGTAGCGGACAGTGGGATGGCCATGACGAGGCCGCACGTTTGAGCACGCTGCTGCGCCGCGTGGAACACCTGGCCGGGCAAGCCCACCTGGCCGGCAAATCCGACACGGCGCAGGCCGGCGATACCGGAGCCCGACACGTGGTGTCGGCGGTGCCTCCGAGGTGGAGGATGCTCTCGGCCGAGGACCGGCTTGTCGTCGCCGAGCAAGCGGCGATTCGCGCCAACGCTGAGCGGGGCTGGGTCGAGGACGCCCGCACGGTCGGCAGGTTGCGGGCCGAGAACCCCAGCGATCGGGTGTTGCGGTATTGCCCGCCACGCAGTCTGGGACACGAAGTGTTCCTGGCGGACCTGCTCGAGCGAGACGTGTGGCTGATGGACCGGATGGCGGCATTGCACGTCGGCCGCACCGAACGCATCGCGGCCGGGAGTTGGCAGGCAGGCCACGACCCGGTCCGGGAGATGGCACTGATCGAGCACCTGCACGTCCGCTACTCCCGCGCGAGAAGGAATGTGCTGGGGGTGCAGATCACCCCGGCCGAGGGAGAGCTGTTGTGGGGCAGCGGCGCCGAAGAAGTCCGGCGAGACCATGCGCGTGTGGTCGCGGCGATGAGCGATCCGGAGCTGTCGGCCCAGTGGCGGGCCTTCGCCGATGATCCGGCTCGGCTGGCGTCGCGGGCGTACCTGCGCCTAGATCCCGTGACCGGACAACCGTTGCGGAGGGAGCTGACCGCGCCGCCGGACCCGGAGGCGCTGATCACCGCTGCCGTCGAAGCACACCACACCATCGGCACCACCGGTCAGCGGGTCGCCGGTGCCGAGAACCGGATCAGCGCGGCGATCCAGGCTACCGGCGCGGCCGCCGGTGGCGAGTGGCTCGAAGCCCCCACCTCGACATCGCCTGACCACCACCAGGGCCCAGCGGCCGGACGAGACCCAGGGGAGTGGTGATGACCAGTAGTGGAGAACCTGAATCCCTTGCCACACAGCAAGGTCGGTTGCTGCGCCGCATCCAAGCGTTGGCGGCCGAGCAACACCGCGTCGCCGAGGCCGGGCCGGCGATGTTCGCCGACAGTGGCGGCGTCGATCCGCCTGCGCTGGTGTGGCAGCAGCGCCTCGACCATCTCGGCAAGGACCGCGTTCAGGCTGAGCACGAGGCGCTGCTGGCCGGGGTCGACCGCGGCTGGATCGAGGACGCGCGCGAACTCGGCGCGCGGGCGACCGAGGCGCCGGAGCGGGCGGTGACCCGTCAGCATCCCGAGCGGGCGACCGGCGCGCAGGAGTTCTACCTCGGGATGCTCGAGATCGACCTGTGGCATCTGGAACGGATGGCCAGCCTCGATGCCGCCCGCACCGACCGGATCGCGACGGGGCGGTGGAGTTTCGACGCCCCACCCGAGGCCCAGCACCAGTTCTACGCGAACATGTTCACCTACCAGCAACGGGTCACCGTGCTGGCGGCAGCAGCCCAGCTCACCCGCGGGGAAGGCGAACTGATCTGGGGTGCGAGCGTGGAAGGCCTGCGCCGCGGCCACATCGCCGCGATCGGTCATCTCGACGAAACCGCGCTGGCTGCCGCGTGGAATGCCTACGCCGCACCGGATCCGATGCTGCGGGTGCCGCCGTATGTGCCCACCGTAGCGACCGGCACACCGTCGGCTGTTCCGCCGACGCCCCGGGAGATGCTGCTCAACGCCGACACCGCCTTGCGGTCGGAATTCGTCGCTGCCTCCCTCGCCGCAGCGGCGGCGGAGGAGGCCGAATCGTCCGGCACCGCGATCACCAGTGCGGTCGACGCTGCGCTGCGCGGTGACCACGAACTGGGCTGGGCCACCGACACCGACACACCACCACAGCGTGAGGCGGGCAGCGAGGTGAACCGGGCGCCAGAGATATAGCACGAGCCGAAAGTGTGTGTTCTGTCGGCGTATTCGGCTAGGGGGAACTGGACCGATACGACCGAACCTGACCCGCTGGGCCTCAACACACCCGCCTGAGGGTGTGGATGTTCTCTCGATTCGAGGAACCGCGATGCCCTTCCACAACCATCAGCCAATCCAGACCATCAGCGTGCTTGCGCTGCACGGCCGCGATCGCCTCGGCGGGGGATCGTGATGAGTTGGATCACCCAAGGAACCCGCTACACCGATCCCGCCTACTACCGCGACAGCGCCACCGCGCTCGAGGCGCAGCTGCGCGCCGACTTCGCCACCTATCACCAGCTCCGTGAGGTGGCCGCTTTCGGTGAAACCCCGTCCGTCATTGTCGAATACGCTGCCCGCGCCCACGATATCGCGCGTTCGTGGCAGCACGAATCTCCGCCGGAGCAGCGCGCGCTGTGGCAGCAACTCAGCGCTGCGGCCGAGTCTTGGAAGAACGATTCCGAAGCTGCGCGTATCGAGTTCTCGCGCCTGCAGCAGGCGTATATCGAGGGCAATTCCGGCATCGAGCCCGACACCATCCGGACTCAACGCCAAGCTGCGGAGATCACCGGTCACCTCGAGCCCGTCCACGATCACTCGGGCCAGGACGGTGCTCGGTGGCGACCTCCCCACCTCACCGTGGTCCGCGACCGCTCGACCGCCACCGGAGTCCTGCAGCCGGGCGCGGCGGACCGTGCACTCGGAGGCCGGGCTGCCGGGGAACTGAGTCTGGCCGAGATCGACGCGATCATCGACGCCACCGACGAACTACTCGGCGCCGAAGAAGCCGCCGGTGATCTCGATCGCGGCACCGACGAGCTCGACGCGTTGATCCCGCCCGGGCAGCGTTCGGCGCCCGTGCGCTACGACTACACCGCCGCACATGACCAGCACAAGGCTCACATCCAAGCCTTGCGCCGGGTCCAGGACCTCACCGCCGAACATCTGCGCCTGGCCGCCCAGTTCGACGGGACACCCGAAGGTGGGCAAGCGCTGATCGACCGCCTGGAAACACTGATCGACGCCACCCGCAGCGCCCGGCTGGAAGCCGTCGACGTCGGGGTCGACGAGCACGACATCACCGCGGCCTACCGCGCCGGCCTCGACGGGCACTACTGGTCACAACAACCCGGCGTCCCGCACTTGGGGCAGCTCGATCAGCTCCTCGGTGAGCGCGAGCCGGGCCTCGCCGAAATCAGCACGCTGCGTGCCGAACCCGGCGCCGAGGTCGGCCAGGCGCCTGAGCTCGCTCTGGCCGCTGGTGCCGAATTCGCGCACCCACCGAGCGCATCGACGTCGATCCATCGTGCCGGCGCGGTCATCTCGAGCGCGGTCGACGCCGCGCTGCCCGATGGCGGCGACACCGGATGGTCCAGCCCGGAGCTCACCGGGGTCATCGACGCGCCACACCGCGACCTCGGCGCCGACCCTCAACTCTGAAAGGACCAATCATGTTCTCTCCCCGAGAAACCCGACGCCGGGACAAGACCGGGATGGGTGAGGAAGCCGCCATGCTGGCGATCCTGCTCGCCGTGCTGATGTTCGTGCTCTTGGTCTGGGCGGCCCTGAAGATCGGCAGCTGGTGGACCGAACAGGCGATGTCGTGGAACCCGTTCACAGCGTTGCTGTCGGTGGCCTCCGGGCAGGCGCACTGGCCGTGGCAGTCCACCCCGATCGCGGTGCTGCTGCTGTGTACCGCCGGTGCGCTGGCCATCCGGGGGATGCAGGTCTTCGGCACCGACCGTGAGGTCGACGCTGCCGCGCGAACGATGCAGCGGCCCGGCAAGATCCGCATCGCCCGCGCCGCCGACAACCTCACCGACAACCAACGCCTGCTCAGCGACGCCCCCGAGCAGGTGCGAGCCAACCCTGGACCGCTGCTGGGGCGCACGGTGATCGGCGATGTCGCCCTGCACGTCCCCGCCGAGCTCGGTGTCACGATTGCGGCCGGACAGCGCACCGGCAAGACCGTCGCGTGGGCGATCCCGGCGGTGCTCTCAGCGTGGGGACCGTGCCTGGCGACGTCGAACAAGCCGGACCTGTACCGGCACACCGTCTACGGGCGCGAGCAGGTCGGCCGGGTGTGGGTGTGTGACCTGCAGGCGGTCACCGGCACGGCGGTGTGCGGGTTCTGGGTGAACCTGTTCACCCAGGTCACCAGCCTGCCCGCGGCACGCAAGCTCGCGGGGTTCTTCGTGTCCGGGTCGGCGGGGTCGGCCAGCGAGATCGCCAACGCGAAAACCGACGCCTACTTCGACGGCGGCGCCCAGGAACTGTTCGCGCTGTGCACCTTCGCCGCCGCCTGCGTCGACGGCGACCTGCACCACGTGGCCGAATGGCTCGGCCGCGACCAGGACCCGACCCCGGCATTGATCCTGCGCCACTACGGCCATGACCGGCCCGCCGCGCGGATCCTGGAATGTCAAAGTCTCTACGCGCGCCAGCGCGACGGCCTCTACGACATGGCCCGCCGTTTCCTCAACGTGCTCTCCGACGGCGGCTATGCCCAGATGGTCACACCCCCGGTTCGGAAGACGTTCCAGGTCAGCGAAACCACCGCTAAGGCGACGGATGGGCGGACGAGCAGTTCCGGCAAGAGCATCACGATCGCGAACGGGATCCGCGTCGAGGTCACCGAGCTACCTCGCACGCACGAGTTGCCGGAGTTCGTGCCGACGGAGTTCGTCACCTCGAACGACACCCTGTATCCGTTGTCGATGACCGGGCCAGACGGTGCGACCCCGCTGACCGCGGCCCTGGTCGGCCAAGTCCTGGAAGCCGCATTGACCACCGCCCGCGCTCGCGCGGACGGACGACTGCAGACCCCGCTGCTGTGCGTGCTCGACGAGGCCGCCAACTGCGCGCGCATCAGCGAACTGCCCAGCTACTACACCTATGCGGCGGGGTGCGGGATCATCTTGATGACGATCCTGCAGGTCCTCGAGCAAGCCGAGAACCTGTGGGGGGTCAACGGCTGGAAGACCATGCAAGCCCAGTCGATCGAGGTCTACGGCGGCTCCATCGCCGCGCGCGACTATCTCGAGCACTGGTCGGCGATGGCCGGACAACACGACGTGTCCGACCGCACCCGCACCTACACACCCCAAGGCATCCAACGCACCCTGGCCTGGCGGCCCGAACCCATCCTCGACGTCGCCATGCTCGCCGCGCTCCCGAAAGACCGCGCCCTGGTCCGGCTCCCCGGCCACGGCCCCGTCGTCGTCCGCAAAACCCCCTGGTGGGACAGCGACTACGCACCTCTGGTGAACGAGTCGATGCAACGCTTCGGCGGCGGACCGGTCTCGCTGCTCAAGACGACCTCGGCGGCAGGGGAGGCGCTGTCATGACCAGTCCGAACCCCGCACCGGCAGCACCGACGAACGCTCCGATCCCGCCGCAGTACCGCCATTTCACCGAGTTCGCGCACGAGTGGATGCTGCCCACGGTCAGCGTCCGGCTGGCCGAGGCGAACCGGGAGAACACCTACACCTGGTGCACCCACTGGTGGGCACACCGGCCGGTGGCGGTGCGGGTCGCGCACCTGCACACCGCATTCGAAGCGATGCGCCGCTCGAAGGCCGGATCCGCGGTGAGCACGTTCCTGCTCTCGCACTTCGACCCCCACGTCGCCCACATCCTCGATGCCGCCCACGGGCCACTGCACCGCTGCACCCGTACCCACCATCAATCAACACCGTCATTGCCGTTCGACCCGGTCCCACCCGGCTGGTTCGGCCCCCGACCCGAACCTCCGGAGGGCCAGCCGCCCAGAAAGTTTCGGCACTACAGCGAGTTCATCGAGCAGTGGCTGCTGCCGGTGATCTCGGTGAGGATCGCCGCGAACAACCGGGAAGGCCAGTACACGTGGTGTCGGCAGTGGTGGCGCCACCAATCGGTCGCGATCCGGTTCGCCGGCCTGCACGCCTGCTTCGAAGCCGCGGTCAAAGCCGAGGACAAGATGGCGATGAGCAGCCTGTTCGTCCGCCACATCGACCCCCAGATGCGCCATGTCCTCGACGCCGCCAACGGCCCCCTGCACCGCTGCACCCCCGAACACCACATCGACAGCCCCGGCCTGACCGGCGAAGCGATACCGGCGAACTGGTTCGGCCCACCCGGATCGACGATCCCGGTCGAGCACCGCGGGTTCGGCCCGGACTTCCGCGCCCTGACCAGCCTGGAAGGCGAGAACGAATGAACATGGCCAACGCCACGACCGTCCAGAAGCGAATCCTCAAGGCACTACAGAACTTCGCCGCAGACTCACACACACTGCTCCAACAGCAGCGAGCCGACGGTGCGGCCCCCACACCGGAGCAGGCGAGGAACTTCGAGGATCGAGCCAGACTGCAAGCCGACTTCGCCGATGCCGCTATCGCGGGCGGAGTCCCGATCGAGTGGGTGAACCAGGCCGGTGAGCGTGGCGCGAAAGGGATCGGCTGGAACACCAACCTGTTTCTGCGACCCGCTGCTCCGATCGACCGCGATGGCCTGTTGTCACGGCTGGGCGGTGACTGGGATCGACTGGCGCGGTTCTGCGGAATCCACGCCGCCCACACCCGATCCGCACCGGCCGAGGATCCGCGACAGCGCGACGCGGTGGAACACGTGATCTCGACACTGTGGCGCAGGTCGGCCCTGGTCGGCGCACTCCTAGGCGTCGACGCCGCCGACGCCGACCAGCACTGGCCGCTCCAAGACTGGATGGATACCGCAGCCTCGGCCGCAGCCGAGATAGGCCGCGATCAGCTCGCCCGCCAGTGGAGCGAGATCGCCGCCACCGACATCACCGGCTACGCGAACCAGTCGATCATGCTGGCACAAGCGGGAATCAGACCCGACCTGCAGCTCGCGCCACCGCAACCGCATACAGTGCTGTCGGAGCTGGAGCAACGGCCCACCTCGTCGGCGATGCAGCCACTGTTCTCCGACGGCACACGGATCGACGCGGCCGTGACCGCGACCGGAGCCGCCGACGCCCACACCGGTGACGACCCGCTGATGAACCCGCCCACCTTCAGCCACGGACCGACAGCTCCAGAGCCGGGGGTCGAGCCGTGACCCGCCGAACGAGCGGGACCGGTCCGTGACCAGCCCGCCACCGCATCCCCGACTCGTCGCCGACCTGCCCGCAGCCCAGGCTGAGGTCCTCGCCCAGATCCACGACCTCGCCCGCCGGGGCGCTGCGATGCGCCGCGAGCAGGACCACTCCCCAGAACTCGCACAGCTGGACTGGGACCGCAGCCTGGCCGAGGCCACCGCCTCTGCCCGCGGCGTTCCCGCCGTGTGGATCAACCAAGCCCGAGAAGCGGGAACCAGCAACCGGGCCTGGCGGCCCGGCACCATGTTGCGGGACCCGCCGAAGAACAACGTGGTCCGCCGGGGATACGGGCGCGTCGTCGACGACACCCGCAGGCTCGCCGACATGGCCGCGGTCGCGGTGGTCCGCGAGCACCACCTCCACAGCATCGGAGTCGACGCCGATCCCGAACCGGTAGTGGCACACCAGCTCCGGCGCAACATGGAGGGCCTGCGGACCAGGATCATCTACACCGCCGACGCGATCAACATGAGCCCGGCGCAACGGGCCCGCAGCTGGACGATCACCGACGCCGTCCTGGCCGAGCGAGTCCACGCCTACCGCCACCTCGCTGCCGAGGACCTGACGGCGTTGTGGCGTGACCTCGGCACACCCGCGGTCGCCGCGAGCGTGCGCTCGTCTCTGTCGAGTTTGCGGCGCACAGCCGCCGCAAGCAGTGAGTTGGACCTGGCACCAGCGACGACGCAGGATCTCGTTGCTCGCGCGCGCCAGCAACTTGGCACACAGGCGGCACCCCGAATGGCGTCCGAGGAAGGGGAAGCGATCGATGCCGCGGTCGATGCGGCCATGCCCATGTCGTCCTTCGAGCCGGGAGACCTTTACCACCAAGCACCCGGATCAACCGATGATCGACCAGGTCAATACCCCACACCCGAGTACGGAATCTGACAGGTATGCCAACCAGGATGGCTGCCGCAGCTCGTGGCCTCGGCGTGCACGTCGAATGCGCGAACGCGGCCGACCTGGGAATACGCACTGGCCAGCTGGTCGTCGAAGCTGAGTTCGCGTTGATCTGGCACAAGCTCGCATCCGGTCGGCAGCGCGTATTACTCGTACATTGCGAGATTGGACGTGTGATGGGACAGCGAACCTTCGGAAGGCGGTGTTCAGCAGGCCTTAATTGCGTACTACTCAATGCCATCTGGCTCGTCCTGACTGGAGACTCGATGCTGAACTGACGCGGTCGGAGCAAGGTGACCGACTAGAGACCGCCCGTGAGGCCATTGCGAAGCAATGGCGCGATCTGCGATACATACCGACACCACGAGTTCGTCGTTACCGAACGGGGCTGACGCGCCGTTGCCAGAATCGCTGTGTGACAAGGACCGTGATGTCATCCGGGACGTGGGAGCCCCTGATTCGCGGACAGGTCCAGCCGTCTAGACTGATTTCATGCAGCTACGGCGCCGCAGCGGCGTGCCTCTTTACCGGCAGATGGAGTCCGCCCTGCTCAAGCAGATTGACAGCGGGGACCTGGCACCCGGGGATCGACTGCCTACCGAGATCGAGCTCGCTCAACAGTGGCAGGTCAACCGGTTGACCGTGCGGCAGGCCATCGGCGAGCTGGTCCGTGCAGGCCGGGTCATCATCTTGCGGGGCAACGGCACCTACGTGGCAGACCCGCCCGTCCTCGTCGAGATCGATCTCCCGCCGTTGCCAACCACCGAGGCCGAGACCAGCAGCTCGGCCGCGTTGGCCAGGCAGGGTCATATGCTGCAGGAGAGGGTCACTTCCGTACAGGCGGACGACCTGCGCGCGGCAACTGAGGCGTTGAACAAGCCAGCCGAACTGCTGCGCATCGACTCCGTGCACACCGACCTGGGAACACCGTGCGTGGTCAGCAACTGCTGGGTCGATGGCGCACGGTTCCCCGGGATGGCCGAGATCGCTGTGGGTGAGACCCCTGTCTACCGCCTACTGCGCGACCACTACGGCGTCCGGCTGCGGTATGCGTGGCGGACCCTTGTCGCCACCTCGGCGTCGGCGGCCGACGCCGATGTCCTCGACATCCCCGCTGGCAGTCCGATGATGCTCCGAGAAGGACTCAACGTCGACGACGAAGGGGAGCCCACCCTCTATCTCTCTCGACGCGAGCGGGGCGACAGGGTCAAGTACGTTCTTCGCTACGACACCCGAAATGGCTGACATCGCTATCTGGAGTGCGCTGATCTCCCTCAGCGGTTGGCGATCCGGTCACTTGAGTCCCGACCGGACGAATGCGTCGATGACGTGACGCTGCAGGGCGATGTACAGCAGGAATATCGGGAGCGAGAGCGCACCGGCGGCGGCCATCAACGCGCCGTAGTCGTTGCCGGTCTCGCCGAGGAAACTCTGCAGACCGATCTGGACGACCGAGCTGGGTTCGGACAGCACCAGCAGCGGCCAGAAGTACTCGTTCCATGCGCTGACGAACAGCAGGATGGCCAGCGCCGCGAGGGGGGCGCGCATGTTCGGGACGACGACGATCCACAGGGTCGACCAGGAGTTGCGACCATCCATGCGGGCCGCGTCGAGCAGCTCACGGGGGAACGAGCGCATGTGCTGGCGTAGCAGCAGCACCGCGAAGGCGGCGGCCAGCTGGGGCACGATCACCCCGGTGAGCGTGTTCAGCCAGCCGAGATTGGACAGCAGGACGTAGTTGGGGATCATCGTGACCTGGAATGGCACCAGCCATGTCGCGATGAACAACAGAAACAGCACCTGGTCGCCCCGGAAGCGCCAGCAGCCGAAGGCGTAGGAAGCGAGCAGAGCGGTGAACAGCTGTCCGACCGCGACGCCGGTGGCCATCGCGGTGGTGTTGAGAGCGAGGGTGCCGATCGGTAGGTCCTCGGCGGCCTGTTGGAGGTTGTCCAGGCTGAGCGCACTGGGCAAGAGCGACTGGCTCAATGCCTCGTCACGGGGTCGCAGGGCAGTCAGGTACATCCACCCGATCGGGAGCAGGGCGAAGACGGCAACCATGCCCAGGCAGACGTGCCCGAGCACGGTGCCGAGCTCAATACGTCGGCGGTGCGATGCGGTGCGGTCAGTCATCGTGGAAGCTCCATCGGTCGAGCAGCCGTACGGCGCCGAGGGCGAAGATCCCGAAGGCGCAGAAGAACAGCACGCCAGCCGCGGATGCTCGTCCGACGTCGAAGCTCGTGAACGCGGTCTCGTATAGCAGGTAGTAGAGGTTGGTCGTTGCGTCTCCCGGCCCGCCCTGGGTCAGCGTGTTGATCAACGGGAAGACCAGCTGAGCCGTGGCAAGGACGGTGAGAAGCGTCATGAGCAGCAACGTCGGCGACAGCAGCGGCAGGGTGATCCGGCGGACGATCTGCCAACGGGTGGCGCCGTCGACCGCAGCGGTGTCGGCGTAATCGGCGCTGATGTTGGCCAGTCCCGCAGAGATGACGAGCACCGCGAAGCCGAGCAGCTGCCAGCCGACCATGACGATGATCGCGACGAGCGCCGGGACAGGTTCGCGCAGCCAATTCACCGACTCGATCCCTAACACCCCGAGGCTGCGGTTCACCAGCCCGCCCTGTGGTTCGAGCAGCCACCGCCACAGGACCGCGGTGGCCACCGGCGCCACCAGGAACGGCGCGAAGATCGCGGCCCGGTAGAACGCGCGGGCACGCCCGCCGATCTGCTGCGAGACCAGTGCGATCGCCAGTGGGAGCAGCAGGGTGAAGGGCAGCAATCCGACAATGTAGACAACGGTGTTCAGTGCTGCCTGCCCGAGCTCGGGCAGGGCGATCACCTCGCGGTAGTTCGACAGCCCAACGGGTCTCGCCGCTGTGGTGGGCAGTAGGTCCCAGTCGTAGAACGAAAGTTGGAAGGTCTGAACGAGTGGCCAGTAGATCCAAACGATCAGCCCGGTCAGCGCCGGCAGCACGTAGAGGTAGGGCGGAGCCGCGGCCGCGGCCCGCCTCAGCCAACTGCGCCGGACGGCAAGAGCGGCACCGGTGGACGGCGCGCTTGGTGGTGCGAGCTCGACGAAGCGTCCGGTGACGGCCTCGGGCGTGGTCTGCGAGTCCATCACCGCATCAGCTTCTCGGCGCGGTCCTGCGCAATCTGCAAAGTGACGGTGGGGTCGGCGCCGCGGAACACGACCTCGGACACCGCCGCCATGAGCAGCCTGCGAATCTGGTCGTAGTTGGGGCCCGAGAACGACGGCCACGGCTCCAGCCGATCGAGCTGGGCGACGTTGGGCTCGACCAGCCCGCCCTGCGCCTCGGTGAACGGCCGAAGATACTGCGGATCCTTGATCAGGGTGCTGCGCAATGGAACATAGCCGATGTTCTCGGTGAGGATCGTCTGTGCCTCGGGGCTGGTCAGGAACTTGATCAGTTCCCAGGATGCACGTTGCTTGGCTGGGTCCTTGGCCATGATGAACAGCGCGGCCCCCGAGTTGGTTGGCGACGAGGGCTTGTCGCCGAACCCGGGCATCCCGGTCAGGCCGAGCTCGAACGCGCCCTTGGATGCCTTCAGGAAGGTGAACTGCAGCGCGCTGCTGTTGAGCACCATTCCCAGGTTGCCGCGCGAGAACCGGTCCAAGGCGTCCTTGCTGGTGATGTTGGGGAAGACATCGGGCCCGGCCTGCACAAGCCCCTGCAGTGTGGCGACCGCCTCGACCGAGGACGGATCGGCCCAGGTGAGCTTGGTGCCGTCCTCGGAGAGCGCCTGCCCGCCGTTGGAGTTGAGGATTCCGTGGAGGCACCAGTCGTTGCCTACCTCCACGCAGCCGGCGTAGATCCCGCCGGCGTCTGTGGCCTTGCTGATCGCGACTGCGGCTTCGCGGACCTGCGCCCAGTTGGTCGGGGGATGCGCTGGATCGAGGCCCGCGGCGCGGAACAGATCAGCGTTGTAGAACAGCACCGGGGTGGACACCACATACGGGATGCCGTAAGTGATGCCGTCCAGGTCCCCGAGCACGGCGGCCCGGGGGTGATAGGGGTGCTCACCGCTGTTGAGGTGCTGCTTCACCGCGTCCTCGCCGAACAGCTCGGCAAGTGGCTGCGCCCCCAGGTCGCTGGCCACGAATCTCAGATCGCCGAAGACCAACTGTGCCACGTCGGGCGGATTTCCCGCGACGACCTGGCGGTGCACGCTCTGGGTGAACTCGGTGGGCCCGCCCCGCGGCGGCTGGACCGTGACGTCGATGTTCGGGTTCAGCTCCTCGAACCGTCGAACAAGCTTCTCGACAGTGGCGGAACCCTGGTCGGCGGCGTTGTAGGTCTCCCAGACGATTGAGACGTGCTGGTCGGGGGCGAGCTCTGGCACCGGGGCGCGCTTGCCGGCTCCGGACTCGGCGGGACCGCCGGGCAGCGCGCAACCGGCGGCGAAGGCGAGGAGCGCGACCAGTAGCAGCGGCCGCGACACGAGGCGTGACATGGGATTCTCCGTACGATGTTAGCGGCCCAAGAGAGCCGGACGTGGCTGATGGTTTGTTGCCTCCAGCGGCTTCCACGAAGCGGCCGGCCGACCTTCCGGGGTGCACTGGTTACTGATTGAGATAAGTGCGCGACATGCGGTCGCTGATCGCCGAGACGACTGGGGGCCCCTCGGACAACCTGCGTGGCGAGCGAGGAGTGCTGGGTGGCCACAACGCGGGTTCGAGTGTGCGCCGGTGTCGACGTTGGCAAAGCCCACCATGGGGCAGCAGTCGTCGAAGACACCGGAGCCACACTGTGGTCGCAGGAGGCCGACAACGACGAGACCACGATCCTGGCAGCGTCGAGCGAGATCCTTGTCCCGGCCAAGGAAGCCTTGTTCGAGGTCTACATCTCCGGCACGGTGTTCATCGCCGCTGCACTGGCCGCGCTCGCGGGGTGACAACTTCATCGAGACTTCTCGCAGGAAAAGGTCAGGTGTCACGGTCGGCACCGGCGAGGACCCGGTCGCGGTTCGCAGCGGCCGCGGACTCCGGTGCGGCCCAGACCAGTCGGCGGCCGGTCGTCCGGTCGAACAGGTGGAACCGTTCCGGTGCGGCCGAGACGGTGACCTCGGCGCCGGGGTGCAGGCCCAGCGGTCGGGAGCCGCGTACAGCCACCCGGCAATCGCCCACCAACAGGCCCGCGACCTCCTCGCTGCCCAGGTTCTCCACGAGGTCTACTCGGCCGTGCAGCACCGGCCCGTGATGGTCGGCGGCAACCGGACGCAGGTGCTCTGGCCGCACCCCGAGCACGACGTCCCGGGGCGGCTCACCACCGGGCCAGAGCGGCACCCGCACCCCATCGCCGTGCACGCTGAGAAGCCCGCCGTCGCTGCGCAGTTCGGCGTTGAGAAGGTTCATGGGCGGAGCGCCCATGAACCCGGCAACGAACACTGTGGCCGGCTCGTCGTAGATCTGCACCGGGGTACCGACCTGCTCGACGCGCCCGGCGTTCATCACCGCGACCCGGGTGGCCATCGTCATTGCGTCGATCTGATCGTGGGTGACATAGATGAACGTCGTGGCCAGCCGGGCGTGCAGCTTGATCAGCTCGGTACGGGTCGAGGCCCGCAGCTTGGCGTCGAGGTTGGACAGAGGTTCGTCCATGAGGAACGCCTTGGGCTCGCGCACAATCGCGCGCCCCAAGGCCACGCGCTGGCGCTGCCCACCCGATAGTTCCTTCGGCCGACGGTTCAGCAGCCCCTCCAGGTCGAGCAGGCCTGCCACCTCACGCACTCGGCGGCGGATATCGGCCCGCGGGATCCGACGAACGCTGAGCCCGAATCCGATGTTGCGCTCGACCGTGAGGTGCGGGTAGAGCGCGTAGCTCTGGAACACCATCGCCAGGTCGCGATCGCGTGGCGGGAGCAAGGTGATGTCGCGGTCGCCGACCATGATCTGTCCCTCGCTGGGCTCGACGAGTCCGGCGATCAGCCGCAGCAGGGTCGTCTTGCCACACCCGCTCGGCCCGAGCAGCACGAGAAAGTCGTCACCAGCGATGTCGAGGTCGACCCCGGAGACCGCAGCCACCTCGCCGAACCGCTTGGTGAGGTTGCGGAGTCGGATCATCGCCATCGGTACACCTCGAAAGGTCGGGTCGCGTTCATGCCGACTCCCGCTGAGTCCTGACGCGGGCGGGCACCCCGGCGCGGGCGTCGATCTCGGCCCTCGCATCGGCGAACTCGGGCACCTGCGCCAGCGTGACGTCGACCAGGCCGGGCAGGGCACGGAAGGCGACACGGACACCCTCGGCGTCACAGTCGTACTCGACGACGCCCAGTTGCTCCAGTGCGGCGGGCAGGTGCACACCGGCGGGTCCGGCGACGAAGGCCGTCGACGGCCCCCATACCTCCACGACCCCATCACGGTCCGTTCGGCGGTAACGGTGCAGGTGACCACTACCGACCCCCTTGAGCGTTACCCGCCCCAACAGGTCGAGCAGCCGCGCACGCGGAGCATCGCCGACGTCCAGCGCGTGGGCGGTGGGAACATCGACGGCGCTCCATATCGGCTTGTGCAGAAACACCAGCACCGGGCGTTCGTCGGCCACAGCGGCGACGGTCTCCTCCAACCACTGCCACTGCACAGACTCCCGCTCGAGCCCAGAGCCCAACAGCTCGCTGTTGAGCCCGAGCAAGGTCCAACCCTCCAAGTCGAGGCGCCAGTGGCCAGGTCCCCAGACCTTCTCGTACGCGGCCACCCGCTCGTCGGTGACGCCAATGCCCATCCCCGGGTTCTCGCCGGGTTCGCCCACGTCATGGTTACCGGGGACGACCCGAACGGGGGCGGTGAAGCGGCTCATCAGCTCGTGGGCTCGCTCGCGATCCGCGGCGGAATCGGGGTCCAGGATGACGATGTCGCCGGTGTGCACGACGAGATCGGGTCGCAGATGGTCGTTGACGAGCTCGACGATGTGGTCGAAGTTTTCGCGGATGATCCCATCGCGGTAGGTCAGGTGGGTGTCGGTGATCTGGACGATCTTCATGTTGGGCTCCTCAGAGCTGGTGCTGGTCGGACGAGTCGATGAGCGCGGCGCGCAGGGCGTCGAGCTCGGTGGTGGTCGCGCCGTGGCGCAGGAGGTAGTCGCGGACGGTGCCGTCCTGGTTGCGGACCTCGTCGAGCAGCCGGAGGATCGAAGCGGGCTCGCTACCGCGGAGGGCGGGCCGGTAGACCTCGCGTGGCCCGGCCGTGGTGCGGGCCTCTGCGGCGAAGAATTCGCTGGTGAGGTAGGTGGAGCTGAGCGCGAAGTCAGCGGCGATCTGCTCGTCGGGCACGCCGATGCTGCCCAGTGTCAGGGCGATGATGATCCCGGTGCGGTCCTTGCCGGCGGCGCAGTGCACCAGCGTGGGCAGGGCGCCGGGTCGGCCCAGCTCGGCAATCGCCGCAGCGATCTGCCGCCCCAGCTGCTGCGCTGCGGTGCAGAAGAGTGTGCCGAGTGGATCTGCGTCGTCGACGGGGAGGCCGTCAATCAGGGCGCGCAAACCCAGCGGGCGGCGCACCAGCTGTACCTCGACTCCACCGAACGATGAGGGCCGGGTGATGTACTCGTCATCATCGCGGAGGTCGAGCACCGTCCGCAGCCGCAACACCCGCAGGGCCTCTGCCTCCGAGGGAACCAGACGCGGCAGGTCGGAGCGGAACAACCGCCCCCACCTGGTCGTGCCTCCGCCGTCGACGGTGTAGCCGCCCACATCGCGCAGGTTGTAGGTGGTGCCGATCTCTAGCCGCCTGGTCGGCGTGCCTCTCGTCATGGTGTCGCCCTTTCGTCGTGCTTAGGTCTATTCATCTAGATGTCTGTTGCCGTCGACGATCGGAGAACCATCCGGCGAGTGAACGGCGAGCGAACTCATCACGATGGGGCTACGGCACGGCCAACTTGACTGGCTCGCGACTCCTGTCGGGTCTACGTCGCTAGCGACTCCACCGGCATGCCCAACATGAGGGCGACCTCGCAAAGGCTCGGCGATGCCGGCCAGGACGACTCGCTGTGCGCGGCAAAACCCGGGCGCGGAGGTGCTCCACCGTTGGCGACCCGGCGACCGTCACCCGGCATGGGCAATCATGTGCAATAGCAGGCTTCCGCCGCGCTTCGCGCTTCAACAGCGGGGACGCCGGGTGGCGTGCGCCAGCGATTTGTTCGAAGCGGCTATCGCGTCGACATCAGGTCTGACCGCGTTCTGCCCGACTTCTGCCCTCCCGCTGTTGCCGCGCCCGCCAGCGTTTGGCCAGGACACAGTGACACCAACGGGTTCGGGCCGGGGTAGGTGATCGATGCTCTCGTCGATGAGGCGTAGCCGCCCTCGATTGAGCCCGAGATCCGCGGCGACCATGGGCTCGGATCGTCGGCTGAGAAGCGAGGGCAACGTCTCTCGCTGGGTGGCTGCATCCGATCGGCTGTATGGCGGCTGCGGTCCGGTCGGTGCGGTACTGCGGCACCAACGTCGACCCGCGGCTCCGGTGGTCGCGGAGAACCCACCTGGTCGAGGAGCGTCGCGTTGAGCCAGCCCGAGCCGCCCGAAGTCGTTGAACTCGAAGCCGTCCTGATCCCGGAGACGACCACCTTCCACATCAGCGAGAGCCGACACATCGTGGTCGCGCTCGCACTGTTCGCCGAAACCGCCACCCTGCACACGGTCATCGTGATGGCCGATAACCTCACCGAGCCCTTGGCTGACTACGTCCTCTTCGGCCTTCGTGATGAACGCGGTATCGAGTACCGGCGGATGGGCGGCGGCCACGCTGGCGTCGGTATTTCCGTCGAAGCGCGTGCGGGATTCCGGCGGCCGGACCGACACAGGCCTCTCGCGTTGACCGTGTCCTGGAAGGGGAGTAAAGCCAACAGCGAGGGTGATCTGTTCACGGTCGCAGTGCCGTCACGCGCCTAGCCAACTTCTGATTCCCGGTTGATCGCAGGGGCCTGCGCCCGCGGCTAGGGCGTCGGTGTGCCGCCGAGTACTCGAGTGATCCTGTCTTCGACTGCGAGCGCGACGTAGCGGTTGATCGCCGCGTAGCGCCGGGAGAGGAACCGCCCGAACCGGTTGCTGGTCGAGAGCGCGGGGTCGTAGAGCCACAGGTACAAGAAGATGATCTCGAAGTTGAACGCCGACCCGGCCAGCAAGGACCCGCGCTCTGCCAGCAGCAGAACCGACACGGCGAACACGAGCGAGACGACAACCCCGCTGACTCGAATGAACTTGCGGATGACGGTGTGGCCTCCCGGCCAGGTTGACGCGCGGGACGAGATGATGCCGTAGCTGCGCAGGAAGGACCCGCCGATCAGGAGGACGGAGTTGATCACGAACAGGATGGTCAGCGTCACCAGATTCAGCCACACCAGTTGAAAGACGCCATCACCGATCGCTACACGGATCACTTTGATCAGCACGATCGTGGCAGCCGCCACCGCCAGCGCGTACAGCATGCTGGTGGTGACGATGCGCCACCGCAGAGTTCCCGAGCTGGTGGTGATCGGGTGTGTCACGCCGTGCTGCCTGCCGAGATCGCCGAGGAGGTCGTTCATCTTCTTCATGCCCGTTTGCTGGCGCAGTGTCGAGAAGTACCGCCCGGCGGACATGGACTGCACGCGCACGTTCGCGACACTGATGCTCGCGCACAGGTAGGCGAAGAACACCGAGATGGCCTTGGTCAGCACGTCCTCGTCGACGGGGATGACGAACCAGGTGACGATGCTCATGTACAGCGCGACGATGGACAAGCCACGCGAGACGGTATCGATGCGCAGCTGCCAGTATTCGAACACGGTTCCCGAGTCCGCGCGACGGCCCGCCCCGGCGGCGAGGACGACGGCGATGTTGATGGTGGCGTTCGTCGCGACGATCGCGATGACGGCGGCCAGGACGTCTTTGCTCGACAATCCGGAGCCGAAGAAGTTGCGTTTGTCGGCGGCGAACGTGTCGGGGCTTGCCCACCAGATGGCCCCGAACAGAGCCAGTGTCGCCACCGTCAACGCGGCCGTCGACACCGCGATGCGTATCGAGCGATCGGTGGTCTCGGTGTCGATCCAGTCGTTCATCTCGACGGAGCGATCGCGGTCCTGGCTCGACACCGGCGGGAGGTGCGGATCGTCATCAACGGCAGGGGCAGGTGGGAGCGGCGTGGCGTGCTGTTCTGCCCACCGGTGGGCACCGATGCCGACCAGAGCGGAAACTAGCGCCATCGCCCCGCCCAGGGCCAGGAGTTCGTTTCGCTGCCGGGAACGACTGGATTCGGTCGGGCTCGACTCCGCCGTGGCCTCGCCGTTGTCCGGGGTCATCAGAACGGTATCAAGTTGATCACCGGCAGCAGCGGCTTCAGTGGAACCAGATCGATAATGATTGATTCCACCTTTAGTCCACCGCCGTAATAGATGGCAACTGAGCCCTTCTCGATCCATTCCGCCAATCTGTGAAACATCTGGACCACCTCGCAAGATAGATGCCTGCATATTCAGGACAGGGATGTGCGATCGGAGCCCGCCGCTTCCACATGACCAGAGTTCGATTAGTTGTGCAAACGACCGAGAAATATTCTGGGACAGGAAGTTTCGGCTCCGGAGATCGACTTCGAGACTACGTCGCTGCCCGGTAGCCTGCCACCGTCCTGCCTGATTCTCAGGTGATTGCGAGGGTGCCCCTTTCGGAACGGCATACGGGCCGGAGCGGCACCGAGGAATGGCTATCCCACAACACATTCCAACCGGTCGGCTCGACTATTTCCGATGCAGTGCCCCGCAGCGCGACGGAGCTGAGACAGTGGGCGCCGACGCCCTGGTCACCGCCCTCGTTCCTGGCCTCGGCCGCGTTCTTGTCGTTCTGGTCCGGTCGTTCGGAATTGGGTGCCGCGCTCGCGTGCCTCGCGCTGCTTGTTCTCGACCTCGGCGCGGTCGCGTTCGAGTTTGTCGAGGGAGTCGGCGAGGTCGTGGCCGCGGCTGGACATCTTGAGCAGCTGGTTGGTTTCCACCACGCCCAGGTCTTGTCCGCGTTCGACTTCGCGGATCTGGTCGGCGTAGTAGGCCTCGAAGCTGTTAGGGCCGAAGTAGAGCTTCTCGTTGGGGCCGACTTCGAGGGTGTAAGCCTGGGTGCCACGATCCCATCGGGCCTGCCCCTGCAGCAGGCCCTGGATCGCGCGCGGGTCGACCTGCTTGGCCAGGGTCTGTTTGTCCAGGCTCAGCGCCGCCGCCGCGCGTTCGACCTGCCGGGTCGTTCGCGCCGCGGTGGCGGGGTCCTGGCTGCGCAGCTGCTGCGCTTGCTCGCGAGCGGCCTGTTCCACGCGTTTGTTGTGGTCGTCGACAATGCGGGTGAGTAGCTGGTCTTTCTGGAGGGCCTTGGCCTGGCGTGCCGCGCGGGCGCGTTCCTCGGCCCGGATTTGTTCGGGAGTCTTCGGCGGCGGCAGCGCGTTGGTGTGGTCGGCGGTGCGCGTCAGGTCCGCGACCAGATCGCGGTCGTGGGTGCTGCGTCGTTGTTCGAGGGCTTTGGTGGCGGCGTCACGGTATCGGGCGGGGACCAGCCGTGCGAGGGCTTGCTGCTCCTGCTCGCGTTCTTCCCGGTAGTGGGCACCCAGTTCCGCGGTGACCGTGACAAACTCGCGGATCCGGACGGCCAGGTTGCGCGAGCGGCCTTCACCGACGTCGCGGGCCCGGATCCACTGGAGTTGTTTTCGCAGGTTCCTGCGGTCGCGCAGGGGTACCTCGGCGGCGACCTTCCGGGTGGCGGTGCCGACGATTTCCTGGTCGACGCGCGAGAGCATTCTGGTCATCGCCTCGAGGCGCTGCTGGCGTTTGTGCGCTTGGGCGTGTTCGACGACGAGGCTGTCGCGTAACCCGAGTCCTGCTTGCTCGCGTGCGGTCTTGTCGATCTGCTGGGTTTGCTGCTGATCGAGCTCGATCAGGTTGGCCAGCTTGTCGCGGACACCGAGCAGCTTGTGCAGCCCGAGCGGCGTGCCTCGACGTTTGGCCTGGTCGATCGCGCGCCCGGCCCCGCGCAGCGCACGGAACGCGGCGGTGAGCTCAGGTGTGCGGCCGACCTGCTCGATGACCTTGCCGAGCCGTTCCACCGCCAGCGCCCGCACGATCGGCCGGCCGAGCTCGACGGCTTTGTCGAACTCCTTCTCCGACAACGCGATGATCTTGAACCTGGTCGGATAGGCCTGCGCCAGACGCTGGGCTTCACGCATCACGTCCGGGTGCGGCGGGCGGGCGGCGCGGATCACGTACTCGCTGACCTGCTGGGTTTGGCCCGTTCGGAGCAGGTGGTCTTCCTTGCGGAGTTGTTTGAGCCCGTCCTCGCGATTGACCGACCCTGCCTTGTATTCGGTGGTCGTGAGGACCCGCTGTTTGCCGAACACCTCGGCGATCAGGGCGACATCGTGGCGGCGGGTGCCGAACGGGGTCGGCCGGGCGTGCTCGGTGCGCCAGCCCTGCTCGGCGGTGCGGCCCATCATGATCTGGTGGCCGTACATCATCATGTCGTGCAGGGTCTTCTGGTCACCCCACTGCTCGACCTGACGCTGCCAGCTCTGCGGGTCGCGCACCGCGCCGATCGACGACGGAGAGGCGTTGTCGGGGATCTTGCCCAGCACGTAGTCGCGGTGAAAGGTGTCACCGGTCGGGGTCAGGCCCCGATCGGTACGCCCGACGACGTCATGTTCGTCGCCGCTGCCCCCGGGACCGGTCACCGGGCAGCCTCACCGGAGCCCGGCTCGCCACGGTGATCAGGTGCGGTCGAACCCCTGGCCGTCGTGGCGATGATCGGCGAGGGCTTGGTCGAGGCAGCCTGCCAGTGTGGTGCCGTCGCGCTGCGACAGCGCCAGAAGCAGAAGGGTTTCCGGCTCGATCCAGACAGGCTGGCGCGGGATTTCCAGCGCCGGGCCCGGTGGGTTCTCGAACAGCGTCTGCACCCACACCCACCTGCCCTCGCCGAAGGCTTCGAGGAAGACGTGGCCGATCCCGCGAGACATCCGATCCAACAGCGCCCGCTGCTCGGCGCTCGCCGATCCGGTGATGTCGGGGAACGCGACCAGCGCGGCCGCCTCGATGAAGAACAGCCCTTCGGCCGACCACGGGTCCTCGAGGTCGGCCAGTCCGGGTGTTTGGGTGACCAGTCGGGCCAGCTCGGCAGGTTCGTCGGCCAGCCAGCCCCGGAACTCCGGTGAGGACTGCCAGTCAGCGAGTTGCTGGTGCTGGGCGTCGGTATAGGGGACGGTGTCGTCGTCCAAGACAGGTGCCCTTCCAGTGCGGTCGCGACGGGTGGATGCCGGTGAACCATGCTGATCGTATCCAGTTCACCGGCGACGTAGCTGGCCCACCGCGGCGTAGCAGCACACCACCGGCTTCGGCCACACCTGCGAACCGTCCTCGACTCCAACGATGTCTAGGTCGGGGCGCCACAGATCCGCGGTCAACACTCCGGGCTCGAGCAGGCGTAGCGGCGCCAGCATCTGCTCGACCTGCTCACGCTCGCGTGGGCGGTAGCTGATCCCGGCCGACGCCCAGATCGCTACCGCCGAGTCGATCTCGTGTACCCGCAGGTCGGCGGCGGTCTGGGTGAACACCAGCCAGGTCCCGTCCGGGAGCAGACTGGTCAGCGACGCGACGATGGCAGGTGCGTCGGGGAGGAACTCGGCGGTCCCGGACAAGCACACCGCGGTCGGCAACCCCGGTTCCAGCACCGACCCGATCCGTTCCAGGACATCGGTGGGGTCGGTCAGGTCGGCGTCGACGAACACGGCGCCGGCTCCAGTCATCAGGGCGCGGGCGTGGCCGGCGACAATTGGGTCGTGGTCGACGTATACGGTGCGCGCGGTCGGGGTTTGGTTGCGGGCGACCTCGTGCACGGTGGGATCGTTCGGGTAGCCGCATCCGAGCTCGACGATCTGGGTGACGCCGTGGTCACCGACCAGGTGTTCGACCGCGCGCAACAGGAACAAGCGAGCCTCGACGATCGCGACCCGGAACGTGTTGATGGCGAGTAGTCGCTGCGCGATGATCTGGTCGCTGCTATAGGTGTCCTTCCCGCCCAACAGCGCGCTGAAGACCCGTGCCGGGTTCGGTCGCCCCTGATCCACGAAGACGCCGGGGTGCGCGCCGCGGTCGGTCGGCGCTGGGGTGTCGGCCATCTATGGGCCCTCGCTGATGGCGGTGATCTTGCTGGTGCCGTCGGGCTCGGTGGCAGTGTGGATGATCAAGGTCGCCAACAACTCCGGTAACTGCCCGGGGCGTTGTTCACGGACGTGGACCTGCCAGCGGGCCGGGGAGGTCGGCGCGATCGACACGCAATAGCGCGTCCCCACCGGCACGGTGTCGATCCCGCCTTGAATCTCCTCCGCCGGAGGAACTTTCGCGTCCGGGGTGACGAATTCGCGGGCCTTGGTCCCGGAGCGGTCGACGTAGTAGGCGTGCTGCAACGCGAAGATCACCGAGACCGCGCTGGTCGTGTCACCAGGGTCGGCGCCGGAGGCCAGCGCGGTGGTGCGTTTGTGTGGGCAGTCGGTGATCGCGTGTTCAGGCGCGGTGGTCGGCGCGAGGGCGGGCACGGTCAGCGGCGCAGGCAGCAGCAGCGTCGTCGTCGGCTCGGCGGAGGACTGGTCGGTGTCGGGCAACACGGTCAGGACCACGACCAGGCCGAGAAGGATGACGCCGAAGGCGGCGGCGAGTCCGGCGAGGACTCGCCCAGGGCCGCGCTCGGGGCGAGTATCGGGGAAGTTGCGGCCGACCTGCCGGAACCCTGGTGACGCGGCGGGCT
The DNA here is from genome assembly GCF_042882065.1 of Nocardia sp. NPDC058244. NCBI lineage: Bacteria > Bacillati > Actinomycetota > Actinomycetes > Mycobacteriales > Nocardiaceae > Nocardia > Nocardia sp. NPDC058244. The sequence goes on from NZ_JBHVWX010000006.1 coordinate 553,479, forward strand.
GATCGTGGTCGCCGGTGCGGTCGCTGGGTTGGCTCCAGTCCGACCAATCCCCGACCCACCCAGCGTCATCGTCGGCGCCCCAGCGGTCGTCGGACGGCTGGCGGTCGTCGTCGAAGCGGTCGTCGTCATCGGTGGCCGGTGGGGTGTAGTGGCGCAGATCCAGCGGACTGTCGGTCATGACGGGACCGCCCCGATCACCGGAACGACCGCGCCCGCGGGGTCTGTGCCGGTCGAGGCCGTGCCCGTCATCCCCGCTTGTGCGCGCGGCTTGTGCTCCCCATCGGCCCCAGCGGCGGCCTGCCCGCCTGCCGGTGGGACCACCGCGGTCGTCGGCGCGCCCGCGGTGTTCGGCACGACCCCTGGCTGGGTGGTGCCGCCGGACCCGGCCGGAGCCGCCGGTTTCTGCTCGGCCGTGCCCGGGACCGCGGCGGTGTCGGGCTTGGGCGCGGTGGCCGGGGCGCCGCCGGTGTTCGTTCCGGTCCCGGTCGGCTTGTCGGAGGTGCCGAAGTTGATGACCGGCGTGCCGGTCGGCGTATTGCTGGGATTCGTGGGGCTGCCCGTGCTGGTGCCGGTGGCTGCCGGTGTGGTGGCCGCGCCGTCGCCGTTGGTGTTGCCGGTCAGGGCGGCGGTGAGGGTGTCTCCGGCCTCGGTCCCGAGGGTGTCGATGGCGTGGGTGGCGACCCCGGCACCTTCGGTGATCAGGGTGGTCAGGACCTCGGCGCCGGAGGTGATCAGCTGGGTGCCGACGGTGGCCGCGGCGTCGATCGCAGCGGTACCGAGGGCTTGTTGCATCGCGATCACCGGATCGGTCGACGTCGTCGTCGTATCGGTCGCGAAGGTGGTGTCCGAACCGGTCGTGGCAGGGTCGGAGCTGTCGTCGTCGGTGGTCAGCGACGGGTCGCCGGTGGAAGGGCCGCCGCCGGTGCCCAGGCTCGACTTCGGCGTCGTGTACTTCTCGCCGAGCTTGCTGCTGTAGGTGTCGTAGTCGGCCTGCGCGCCCTGCACGGTCGACAGGGCGTTGCTATACATTTCGCGGGCGAGGTCGATCACCTGCGTGACGCCCTTGTCGTTGGGCGAGACCTTCAGGACCTGGTGGGCCCGGGTCGCGAAGTCGTCGAGCTCGGCATCCAGCGCGGCCGCGGCGGCGGTGTTGGTGCCGACGGCGGCGTCGATCAGCGTCGCGAAGTCCCCGGAATCGGCACTGCTGTCGACGATCTGGGCTCGGGTGCCGCGGATCGCCGGGATCGCGGCATCCGCGGCCGCCGACGTCCAGGTCGCCTCGAGATCCGACGCGGTCACCGCGTACGGGGCTTCGGTGGAGTCGAGTTGGCTGATAGCGGTGGTGAGCAGTGTGACCGCGGCGGTGGATTCGCCGGTGCCGTCGAACGCGGCCCGCAGCTCGGTGATCGGTTTCGACAGGTAGGCGATGATCGCGTCCGGATCCGGTGCCGCCGTGGCGGTGGAGGGTTTGGTGCGGGTGACCATCACGCCTCCTGATCGACGGCGGAGAGGGTGGCGGCGAGCTGCTGGTCGTGCCCGATCAGCGTGGCGTGGCAGACCTCGACGTGCCCGGCCTGACTCTGGACCGTGATCGCGCACCCGTCCAAGTGGGTGGCGTGGTCGTTCATCGCCGCGATCAGCCGGGTGCGGAAGTCGGCGCCGATCAGCCCGAGCCCCGGAACCACCGCCGCTGCGGATGTCGTGGACTGGGCGGCGGCGGCGAGGTCACCGACGACCTGGGTTCGGGTCACCGTCACGAATTCCTGCGCGGTGGATGGATCGAAGTCGAGCAACATGATTGGCCCCCTGAAGATTCGGTGCGAATGGGTGTGGTTGGGATGTCACGGTGACGAAGGTCGCGCAAGCCTGGGCATGGCGGATCGCGGAGGTAGCCGTCGAATCGGTTGCGGCAGTGTGGCTCTGCTCGGATCGGTCGGGTCCAGCAGCGTGTCGATGTCCAGGACCGCCCAGGTCGCGAGGCCGAGGTGGCGGGCGCCGAGCGCGGCGGCGGCGATGGCTTCGACCAGTACGAGGCGATCGGTGCCGATCGTGCTGAGCTGTCGGGGGCGCAGGCCGTAGTGGGCGAGCAGCCCGACGAGTTCGCGGCGTGCTCCGGAGACGTCGACGGCCAGATCGAGCAACGCCAGCGCTGTGGGGCGTCGGGAGTGGCGGCGTGCCCAACGGGTCGTCAATGCCGCGACGGCCCGGGTCTGCTCGTAGCGGCGCAGGTGCGGGAGCGGGTCGAACGCGGCCACCGTGCGCGCGCGTCGCCGAATCTGGTTCAACCCGGTCACGAACTGCACCTGGACGCCATCACGGAAACCGTGATGGACGAACAGCTCCCAAACCAGCCTTGCGCCCCGCATTCGCGTTTCCGGGGCCATCGTTCGGTCGGTGGCCGGGAAACTGAGGTAGGCCAGCGCCGTCGCGGTGGGAGAGAACGCCAACCCGGCCACCGTCGAGTGCGCGATCCCGTCGGGGAATCGCGGGGTGGGCAGGCTGCGCAAGATCCGGGCCGGCTGGGGTGGGCGGGTCACGGTCAGTTGCCGATCATGGCGTTCATGATGGTTCCGGCGCTGGTGGCGACCGCGCCGCCGATCATGGCTCCGGCGATCATCTTCGGGGATTCCAGGCCGCCGCCGGTCCACTTCTCCCACGCGAACTTCCCACCGGCATAGGTGATGGCGATGACCCCGGAGAGCAGGATGAACCAGGTGAAGTAGCGCACCAGCTGGACGATCTTGTCCGACATCGGTGGTGCTTGCGGTGTCGGATTCGACAACTGCGCCACCAGATCGGCGCTGGCCTGCAGGAGGGAATGCATCGAAATCCTTCTCGTGTTCGTAGTGACGGGCCGGATGGATCAAGGACCGGTGTCGGTGGTGATGCCGGGCTGGCGCACGAGCGTCGACGGCGGCGTTGTCGCGTCGCCGCTGATGCCGGGTTGGCTCGGCCCCGCCGCTGTAACGGCGGAGGCCGGACCGGGAGACTGGTCGGCTGGTAGGGGGGGTGGCGCGACGAGTTGGGGTGCTCCCACCACCTCGACCGGCGAGGGGCTCAGCGAGGTGGTGGGAGCGGGCAAGTCCACGCTGCGGATCGTGGACGTGGTCGAAGACCCCGGCATCAGCGTGGTCGCTGGTGGCCGTGCCGTCTCGGTGGTGGCGCGGCCGGTGACCGGTGGTGAGGTAGCGGCGTCGTGGGCGGCGGCGGCCAGCCAGGCGCCGGCCCACGCGGCGGGGGAGGGGCCTTCACCGATTGTGTGGGAGTAGGCGTCGTGGCGCATCCCGGTTTCCCACAATCGCACCCACGTGGTGAGGTCGAGCAGCGCCTCGTTGTCGGCGACCTCGCGTCGTACGACGTCGAAGGCTGCCGTGACGAGCCGGTCGCTGGTGGTCGGCGGTATCAGGTCGTTGACGGTGGTGGTGAACTTCGCTCCCAGCATCGCGACCGCGGCCGCGGGGTTGCTCAACGCGACGGTGGCGAGCTGAGTGAGGTTGGCCGGGTTCAGGATCGACGCCGCGACGAGCTTGACGGCGTTGAGCCCGATCGTTCCGACCCGCATCGCCGCAGCGAGCGCGGTGTTCACATTCACCGGAGTTCGAGGGTCTGAGGCCTCGGCCAGGCGTTGGGAGATCGACTTGCTCGGCGACACCGACACATCAGCCAGCGACGTCCCGGAGACGTCCTCCTCGACCACGGCGGTCGCGGCTTTGATCGAGGTGAACGCCAAGGCTTGGCCGATCGAGACCAGCGAGGCGATCGGGTCACCGGTCGACAGCAGCGACTGCGACGCGACCCCGGCCGCGGCCCGCAGGATCGCCGAACCCTCAGGGGTATCGCAGGCCAGATCACCTGCGACGCACAGGTTCGCGACCCGGCCGGTCACCGCGCCGTAGTCGGCGGCGATATCGCGGGTCGGTCCGATCCCGCCGCCGGAGGCTACCGACCGGATCGGCGCGGCGGGCAGCCGCGCCAGGTGCGCGCCGGTGGTGCCCGGCGCCGGGGCGGGCGCGGTGGCTTCGATGCCGGGGAACAGGCCAGCGCCCGGAGTCCGGGTCGGGTCGGCCATCAACACGACCGCCGCGACGACCTCCGGGGCGACGACCCCGGTTCCGGCGCCGATGTCTTGGGCGGTGATCGAGGCGACGTGGGCGCCCTGGGAATAGCCGACGATCGCGAGCCTGGTCCGCGGGCACGCCGTATGGACCTGACGGATCATCGATTCCAGCCGCAGGACACCGGTGGCGACCGACTCGGTGTACGGGGTGACCGAGGCACCGACCGCGCCGCCGAAACCCGCCGGGTAGGGCACGTAGGCACGGTCGACCAGGCCACGCTCGGGTGCGGCGGCCATCATCGCCCGCATCACCAGCGACAGCATCCCGGTATCAGTGGTCGGCGCGGCATCCGGGGAGGACTCCCCGGTGCCCTGCAGCCCGAACGCGTACAGCGCTGGACAGGCCGTGATTGACAGCGCCGTCGACACCGCCGGAGCCGGGATCGGGCTGGTGGTCGGTGCGGCGCCGACGGGCGCGGCGACGGGCGCGGCGACGGCGATCAACGCCACGCTGCCGGCCAGCGCCATGGCCACACGGCGGGCCGTCATGGGTGCTCCGGCGCCGGGACGACGGCGCCGAACCCGGCCCACCAGATACTGAGCGGGACCCGTCGGCGGCCGGTGATGAGGTCGGTGATGACGCCGTCGAGAGCTCGCGCCAGCTCGTAAAGTGGACCCCACGTCATGATCAGGCTGGTCGGGGTGTGGTCTTGGTCGAGGCGGGCGGCGTAGTCGGCCATGCGTGCCACGGCCATCCCGATGGTTTCGGTGTGCGGCGGCGTCTGAGAGGACGGAACCGGTAGCGCCTCGGAGACCGCGGCGTCGATACGGCGCATCTGCTCGACGCGGGCCGCTCGGAGCGGCTCGCCGACCTGTGCCTGGGCGCGGGCGAGCTCGACCAGCTCGGCGGCGGCGGCCAGGATCGGGTCGCTGCGCTCGGCGTCGGTGCTCCAGCCCAGGACCGAGCCCAGGATCGCCGTACCCGTGGGCAGCGGTGAATCCTGCTCGAACACAGTGCAAGTCATGGCAGCTCCTAGCGGAAACGCCCCGCGCCCGAGATCAGGTGCGGGCCGATGGATCAACCATGTTCGGTCGGCGGGGGATGCGGCCGACCGAACACGGGTGGGTCAGTGGTCGGCGTGGGTGGCCAGTGCTCGGGTGAGCACGACGCGCGCGTCGTCGCCGTAGACGGCCTGGTTCTGCAGCAGGGCGAAGGTTCGTTCGGCGAGTGCGATGTCGTCGGGGCTGGCGGCGATGACTTCGCCGGTGACGGTCTCGATTTCGACCGCCGTGCTGTCGTGGATGACGAAAGCGCTCGCGGGCGAGCGGAATTCGGTGTTGAGGGGAACGATCCCGATGCGCAGGTTAGGGCGTGAGTCGAGGTCGTCGATCAGCGCTTTGATCTGCGCGATCATCACCTCGGCGGAGCCGACGGTGCGGTGCAGTGCCCACTCGCCGATGAGGAATTCGAAGGTGTGGGGTTCGCGGTCGAGGATCAGCTGACGCTGCATGCGCGCGGCGACGGTGTCCTCCACATCGTTGGGCACGCCTTGGACCTCGACGCAGGCCGAAAGGACCGCTCGCGCGTAGTCCTCGGTCTGGACCAGGCCGATGACCAGCTCCGGGTCCCAGGCCCGTTGGCGGGTCACGCCGGTCTCGATGTCGATCAGGCTGCGCTGCAACTGCGCCAGCCCGGTAGAGAAGTGGGAGTACCAGCTCATGTAGGCCATCGTGTTCTGTCCTTACTGTCATGGTCGGGCACCCGGATCGGTGCCCTCGAGCTGAATCGGTCGGCCGGTTCAGTGCGTTCGGGGACTGCTAGGCCGCTTTCTGGACGGCGCGAGCTGCGCCGAGAGTGATCCTGACCAGCAGTTCGAACTCCGCCAGGCGGCTGGGGCGAGGTTCGTCGCGCCATACCCGGGTGTCATCGCCGGGGGTGGGCAGCGGGATCGGGCACCCGGGTACCGTGCGAATCGCCTGCACCCTCGACTCTCGGGGGAACAAGGTGACCGTTCGAGTGTCGTCGGGCTTGGGCGCGGTGGTCAGAAAGGTGCGTGTGCCGGTCGCGACGTTGTCCACGATCGGCGTGACGACCCCGCGCTGGCGGAGCTGGTCGAGAATCACCTCCGCCAGGCCGGCGCTGACCTGGATTCCGTGGACCTGGTCGGCGGGCAGGACGATCTGGTCGTGGCCGTCGAGCACGACGTGCCAGCCCAGGCGTCGGTAGGCGTTGGCGCGCTCGGCAGGGGTTTCGATCATGGGTATAGCCACAGTTCCTCGCAAGGCATTCGGTCGATCGGGAGGAGTCCGTCCCTGATCTCGGCGACGGTGATGGACGGATGGGGATGGGAAAGCCAGTCACGCAAGAAGTTCCGCACTGCGGTGCGGCAGCCGCGGAAGTCGACCACCAGCCCGGCGCTGATCACCCGCAGATGGGTGTCGGGTTCGTCCGGGCGCGGTGATCGCGACTGCGGCATCGCGCACCTGCGCGGGTCCTACCGGCACCCCGAGATCGTGGCGAGCACGACCTCGGCGGAGGGCCGGTACGGATCCAGTGGTTCGTGCGGTAGCCAACGCCGGGCGGGATCTCGTGGCGAGGGCACCAGCACCTCGTCACCGTCGGGAACGAGCACCGCGCCGATCGCGGACAGTGCCGCGAAGCTCGCGCCGCTGCGCAGGTGGGTGGGTACGGGACCGGTCAGGATCGTCACCGTGGGCTGCTCGGTGTCGGTGTGCACGATGACCGGGCCCGGCCAGGCCAGCGCGTCGATGACCCGGTGCCCGACATCGCACGGCAGCTCGATGGCGCCGACCGTGCCGGTCCGCAGCACGATCTGGCCGGTGGATTCGCGGACGAAGACGTCGAGTCCGCAGGCGTTGCGGTAGATGCTGGCGCGGTGAATCACTTTGTCCACGGACAGAAATCGGGTAGTCGTCATCGGTGTTCACCACCCTTCACGCAGGCCCGGACCGCGTCGAGGACGGTCGTGGTCGTGGGCCGTTGCGGACTGGATGGGGGCGTCTGCCACTCCCGGCACGGTGCCGCGCCGATGGCGGTCGGTGTCGGGAGCCCGATCCGAATGCCGGAGGCGAGGACGACGACGTTGTTGACCCAGAGCAGCGTGGCGTCGGGGAGTTCGTCGATCTGGAGGTCGGCCGTGGTGATGAATGTCCACGACCTCGACTTGGGGTGGGACACGATCGGTCCGCTGTCGGCGTCGGTCCGGTCCAATTCGGTGCGCACGCGATGACCGAGGGCCGACGGCATCATCACCGCCTGGACCCGGCCCGCGCTGACGATGATCTGGCCGGAGTCCGGATCGAGGACCGCTGGCAGTTGGCACACCAGCTGGTAGTAGGCGCACCGGGCCGCCACCGAGACACCGACCAAGTCCAGGCCCGCCGACGCGGCCTCGGCTGTGACCGGAAGGTAGGGAGGGGGAGCGTCGATCAGCGCGGTTCGGCCAGAATTGGCATTCATTGGTTGCCTCCACGTACGAGGTGGGAGATCGCGATCCAGGCCGGAAATCTGAGGTCTGATCGAGGGTTGGTGACCGCGGCCAGGGCCTTGTCCACGGCTGCGGAACGGCGCCGTGAATTACGTCGACTCGGCCGGTCTGCTTCCTCGGCCTTGAGTTCTGCGACAACGGCTTCCAGAGGCTCTGGTCCGTGGCGGGCGAAACTGCGCAGGATCGCTATGAGCTCGTGGTGTGTTCGATTCCGCACCGCTGTCGACCCCCAATCTTGTGCGCGATTGACGTGTTCTTCTCAGGTAACCAGCGCCATCAGCCGCGGCCTACGGATTCGATGTCCACACCGCGTCCACAACCTGTTGTAGCTCCCGACTGCGCGCCAATTCGGCACTCAGTCGGTCGAACTCGAGTGGCCTTCGCGCTGCCGACGGCGCGCAGCGGTCGACTCGATCGGGGCGATGGTCGTGGCGCTGGCCAAGCGGACCTTGATCGCTTGCGGGCCCCGTTCGCCTTCGGCGATGTCGAAGTGAACCCGATCGTTGTCGGACAGGCTCCGGAATCCCTGCCCGAGGATGCCGGAGTAGTGGACGAAGATGTCGGGTCCGTCGCTGCGGGCGATGAATCCGAATCCCTTCTCGGCGCTGAACCACTTCACAGTTCCGGTGTTCGACATCTCGAATTGCCTTCCGTGATTGCTCTGGCCACCCATCCACGGAGATGCGTCGGGCATTCCGACACCCCCCGGCGAGGCAGCCGGCCAAGGCCGGACCGGTATCTCGCTCGAGTGCTGATTCCTATGGTGGACGGCAGATTCGATGCGCTGAAGGGCTCGAGTGAATAGGTTCAATTCACGGCGGGCCGATTCGGCGGATAGGGTGAGCCGATGGCGTCATCGCCCGGCCACCGTGACTGCGTACGGTGTCGAGGACCTGCGGTCGGTATCGGCAAAACCGTGTTGTGCGTCGAGTGCGCCCGCGCCGCGTACTCGACGCGGATACCGACTGCGCAGTGGTGGGTCGGCGCGCTCAGGGATGCCCTGCGTAGCGAGCAGATCGGTCAGGTTCTCGCGGCCTATCGGCATCACCCAGCCCACGGGCACCGGCCACTGCCTCAGACCGAATTGGCCGGCTGGCTGGGTCTGTCCCAAGCCCGGCTGTGCAGGCTCGAAAACCAGCGCGCCCACCTCGATCACCAGGCCTGGACCGACATCGCCCACATCCTGGGGATCCCCGAACCGCTTCTGTGGCCAGATCCGCACGGGCAGAAGCCAAGAGAAGTCGCCACAGACACCGGCATTGCGGCGGTACGCCTTCCCAACGGGAAAACCGTGCCCGCGATGAGCGCCAGAACGGAGGCGCCACTGGCACAGACACTGCTTGCGACACTGAACAACTACGCGGCACTGGACATGCTCGCCGGGCCCCACGATCTGCTCGACATCGTCGAAAACCAGCTGGCAGCTATCGATTCCGCCGTGCAACGCCGCATCGAAGGCCGATCACAGCTGCAATACGCATCCGGGCGATTCGCCGAATTCCTCGGCTGGCTCCACCAAGACGCCGGGAACCTGCACACAGCGATGAAATGGTCCGCCCAGGCGCTTGCGCGCGCGAATGAGTGCGGCGATCCCCAACTGCGGGCCTACGTGCTGATGCGCCAATCCAACATCGCCGGCGACGCCGGCAACACCGTCGTCGCGGTCGACCGGGTCGAGGCAGCGCTGGCCGACACCACACGCCTGTCCTCCCAGCAACGATCGGTGCTGCTACGACAGAAAGGCCACGCCTACGCCCAACGGACCTTGACGACAGGCAGCCGAGGAGACCGACGAACGTGCGTGGACGCGCTGGCCGAAGCAGCCGACTTCGCTACCGCGGGCAGTCCCGACGACAACGACCTGGCGCAGTACTGCACCGCCGGATACGTCGCCATGGAAGCTGCACATTGCTGGGTGCAGCTCGGGCGCCCCGAACGGGCGTTGACGACCCTCGAGACGGGATTGGCCGACTGGGCTCCGGGTAGCAACCGCGACCTCGGGATGGGATTTGCTCGCCTGGCCACCGCGTACGCTGGCAATGGCCAACCTGATGAAGCTCTTGACGTCGCGCAGCATGCGCTGAAGATCCACGCCGATACCGGGTCGCACAGGACCGTTCGGCAGCTCCAACAGGTTGGTGTCGCCCTGCATCAACGTCGACACCGCGGCCACACGCAAGCCTTCGCGGCTATGCTGCGCGAGCACATGGCGACCGCCCGTGTCGCCCCGGCAGCCCCTGATGAGGAGTTCGAGTGGAGCTGATCACGACCGCCACCTCGACCGACGTCGCTCGTGTCGGCGCAACGGTCGCTGTCCTGCCTGTCGGGAGCTTCGAACAACACGGTGACCATCTGCCGTTGATCACCGACACCGCCATCGCGTGCCTGATCGCCGAGCAGATCGCCGACCGCTACGACCTCATGCTGCTGCCACCGATCACGATCTCGGCCAGCCACGAACACGAAGCCTTCCCGGGGACCGTCAGCATCAGCGCGTCCACCCTGATCGCGCTGATCGCTGACATCCGCGCCTCTCTCACCAGGAGCGGGATCACCACCCTGGTCATCGTCAACGCGCACGGCGGGAACTACGTCCTGTCCAACATCGCCGCCCAAGCCAACGTTGACGGCCGCCACGTGGTCCTCTATCCCGGACGAGCGGACTGGGAAACAGCCCGGTTGGAGGCCGGGATGGTGAGCAGCATCCACGATGACATGCACGGCGGCGAGCTCGAAACCTCGATACTGCTGCACTCCCGACCGGAGCTGGTTGGCGACTCCTACCGCGACGCAGACCACCTCGCCTCGGATCGCCGCCACTTCCTCCTGAAGGGAATGGCCGCCTACACATCGACAGGCATCATCGGTCTTCCATCAGCAGCAACGGCGGATAAGGGCGAAGCCATCCTGGTGAGCCTTACCGACTCGTTCAAGAACTACTTCGATGAGATCAAGCGGTAGCTACTCAGGTCGGCTAGCAAGGCCTTACAGGCCTGGGCGGTGATCTCCGTGGCAGTCCACTGATAGCGCGGTGATGAATCCGGCGATGGCCTCCAGGCCGGGCTCCCGGGAGGCTAGGGCAATGCCCCGGCCCGGCCCTCAAGACGGGCCGGGGCACGCTACCGTCGGGCGTATGTTCGCACTCGTCGTGAAGTTCACGCTCATCGACCAGGCCGCCGCCGACGGCTTCGACCAGGTGGTCGCTGACCTCGTCGCCCAGATCACCGAGCACGAGCCCGGCACGCTGGTCTACGCCACGCACACCGTCGATGGCGAACCGCTGTCGCGGATCTTCTACGAGGTCTATGCCGACCGTGCCGCGTTCGAGGCTCACGAGCAGCAGCCGCACACGCGCGCGTTCCTCGACGGCCGCGGCGAGTACGTCGAGTCGGCGCGGGTCGAGTTCCTCGGCGATGCGCCGGCGAAGGGTCTTCCCGCTTAGAGCCGTTCGGCGATGCCGAGCCAGACGGCGTAGCCGTGCACGCTGTCGACCGCGCGCGCTTCGGCGCGGGCGATCGCGCGGGTTGTCTCGTGGACCATCGGGTTGTAGCGGGTCTGCGCTGGTGAGATCCGCTTGGCGCTGAGTAGCGCGTCGAACGCGCGTCGCCGGTCGCCGTGCAGGAGGTAGGCGCGCGAGAGGTCGATGTAGTGGTGCCCGACGCGCTCGCTGGGTGACCCGTCCGGGATGACGAGAGCGTTTGCGCGCGTGAGCGCCTCGGTGCCGTCCATCGCTTCGACCGCGAGCGCGACGGACCAGATGCCCACGTTGGTCGGGCCGAAGGACAGGATGCGGTCACGGTCGTCGCCGAGCCGGGCCGCTGTCTCCCGTGCTTCGGCGAGGTGGTCGTCGGCGAGCGCGCGGCGCCCGGACCGTGACGCGGCCAGACCGGACTGCAGGTGCAGGCCGCCCCACGCGATGAGGTCGTCACGGGCGCCGGCGCCGAGCCGCGGTTCGATCTGGCCGCGGCATCGGTCGAGGAACGACAGGGCCGCGTTCCAGTCGCCGCCCGAGGTGAGCAGCGCGCCGCGCTGGAACTGCGCGACGGCCCGCCACAGCGGGTTGTCTGCTTCGCCTGCTGCCCAACCGATCCGGTCGACCGCGAGCGCGGCGAGGTCGGGATAGCCGAGCTTGTAGGCGAGCGAGTGCGCCGAGTAGTACAGCTCGCACAGCATCACCAGCGCGCGGTCCCGGTCGGGCCCGGTCCACCGGTGGACTGCGGCGCGCACCTCGCCGAGGAGGCCGGGCAGCGCGTCGCCGAGCCGATGGAAGGACGCGGCACGGCGCCAGGTGCATACCTGGTCGACGTCCTTGGCGAGCACGGCGATCGGCCGTACCTGCGAGACGCGCTCGTCGTCGATGTCGTAGGCGGCCAGCTCGGTGCGCAGCACCGCCACCGCGCCGTGTACGGCGACGTCTGCGGACTCGACCGGCGCATACGGCTGCCCGGTCAGCGTGGTCGGCGAGATCCGCAGCGCTTTCGAGATGGCCGCGATGAATGCCGGTGTGGCGCTGGCTTTCTTCTGCTCGACCTTCTTGATCAGCGATTCCGAGACCTTCGCCGCTTCGGCGAGGCTGGCTTGCGTGTGGCCTGCCAGATGCCGCTGTTCGGCCACGCGAGCGGCGATGGCCGCGCGGTCCTGTCGATTCGCTACCACGGTTCCAGTGTCCACGAGGGGACAACTGTGCGCTGCCGACGGACAAATTTCTTGTCCCTTCACGGTTTCGGATTGCGGCACCGTTCTACGTAGCGCCGCCGTCGGATCGAGAAATCTCCGGCGGCGGCTGCAATCACCGACGAGGGGAGCCCACGGTGTGGAAACGAACGACGCGGCTGACGGTCGATGCGATACAGAAGCGGATCGCCCGCGAAGCGGCGCAGGCCGCCATCGCTGAGGACGACGAGCAGACCGGCCGGAGCACGGTGATCGCGCACTCGGCACCGGTGCAACGGTTTTCAATTGACCAGGCGCGCAAGACGGTTCAGGCTAATCGTGGCTGTGACCGCACGATCTGTCCGCGCAAGATGGCCGCGATCAATGTCCTGGTCGGTGCCGGTCTGATGAGGCTGGATCGTCGTGTCGGGTATTGAGCACGAGCCGGGCACGCTGCCCGCTGCGCGGTCGGCGGTCGTCGGCGCGATGCGCGATGTCATCGCGGCTGACCGGCCCCGGGTCGCGGGCTGGTTCAACACGTGGGCGCCGGTCGACGAGACCGGCCACGTCGGACCGGTGTTCGCGGTCGGCCCGCACCCGGACGACGACCTGTACGCCGATCTCGCGGGGGCACTCGCTGCGGTCGCCGAGTTGGATCCGGTGCGGGTCGACGTGATCGACGTCGAAGCCCTGTATTCGCCTGCGCTGCAGCGGCTGCTGGAGGTTGCGGAGCGGATTGCCCGCGACAGCGGCGCGGTGACGGTCGACGTCGACCACGTCGAGCTGGCGTTGCGCCGCCAGCTCGGGCAGAGCCACCCCGCAGGGGGGATGAGCGTGGCGGTCCGGGGGTGCACAACCGGGCTGTCACGGATAGAAGCCTGCGCGCGTCGGCTGCTGGACCCGGCCAGGGAGAAGGCAGTCGGCGCGCGCGGGTCCGCCACCGCGCGCAGTGCGCGCCACAGCTGTCGACGTCGCTCACGTCGGGATCGCACTCGACCGGCGTCGCATTGAAGGGATGTCAGATGTATTTCAAGACGCTCATTGCCGCCCAACCGATCGCGGTCGCGGTGATCGCCAGCCCGGCGAGCGGGACCGCGACAGCCGCGCCCGCGCCGTCGTGCGGCTTCGAGTTCCACACCGGGACCGTCTACACCCAGCACGGCGCAGTCATCGGCGGCGGACACACCGAGTGCACCATCATCCCGGCCGCGTTCTCGATCAGCCTGAAGACGGAGACAATCGATGTTCGTACCGTGGTCTGAGCAACGGCTACTGGTCGTTGCCCCGCACCCCGATGACGATGTTCTCGGCGCGGGTGGACTAATCGCCCGAGTGAAGCGTGAAGGCGGATCGGCTCACGTTCTCTTCGTCACCGCCGGTGATGTCGCTGACTTCTCCGAGGTCGGAACGTCGACTCTGGACCAGAAACAGCGAGAGATCGCCCAAGCCGCTGCCGTGCTGGGGCTGGACAGCTGGCATCTGGCGCTGCCCGGCGCCGCGCACAATCTTCGTCTGGATCGCCTGCCTCGCAGTGTGCTCGTCGATCTGATCGAACGCGGTTCACACCCACTGAGTTTCGAGCATCTGAAGCCGACGATCGTCGCTGTTCCGGAGCCCACCAGCTACAACCAGGACCATCAGGCCGTTGCCGCAGCGATCACCACCGCGCTTCGGCCGGGCCCGGACCGCTGGCGCCACCAGCCGAGTCTGGTTCTGGGTTATGAGGAAGTCCCCGATTCGTGGACAGGATCGGCGGTCGCCCCAGCCGCTCGTGACGTCTTCATCGAGCTGTCCGACCACGATCTCGGAACCAAGATTTCCGCGGTTCGCGCGCACGCCAGTCAATGCCGTGAGCATCCGCATACGCGCTCCGAGCCCGCGCTTCGCGCACTGGCCACTGTTCGTGGGGCACAGGCGGGATTCAGCGCTGCTGAAGCCTTTCGCTGCCTTCGCTGGAGGAGCTGATGTCACACCGTGGGCTTCACGTCGTTGTGCTCGGCTGCGGATTTGTCGGGCTGCCTGTTTGTCTGTTGGCCGTGGCGGCCGGTCACGTCGTGACCGCCTATGACACCAACTCCGAGCGAATCGCCCGGCTGCTCGCGTGCAACTCCTACATCGTCGACGTAACCGATGACGATCTGGTCGGTGTGACCGCTACAGGCCGATTCCTGCCCACGTCGAGCGCCGAGATGATCGCGGGATTCGATGTCGCACTGATTGCGGTGCCGACCCCCCTGGCCAGTGGGAGACCGGATCTGTCGTTTGTGGAGGACGCAGCACGGCTGCTGTCCCAGCATGTGCGCCCTGGATCGACAGTGATCCTCGAGTCCTCGACTTACCCGGGCACGACCGAAGATGTTGTCGCCCCGATCCTGTCGCAGAGCGGACTGGTGGCTGGGGTCGACTTCCACCTCGGGTATGCGCCCGAGCGCATCAACCCCGGAATGGGATTGGAAGCGCTCTCCAAGGTCCCCAAGATCGTGGCCGGTGTCAACGCGACGTCAGCCTCGGAGGTCAGGGATTTCTGGAGCGGACTGGTTCCAGAGGTAGTCGCAGCCAGCAACGTGAGGACCGCGGAACTGGCGAAGCTGATCGAGAATGCGTTTCGGTTGGTGAACGTCTCCTTTGTGAACGAACTTGCCCAGCACGCCCGTGCGTTGGGCGCCAGTATCGGCGAAGCGCTGGACCTCGCGGCGACCAAACCATACGGATTCATGCGGTTTCAGCCTGGCGTGGGAGCCGGAGGCCATTGCCTTCCTGTCGATACGCGCTACCTGGCTTGGCAGATCGCGCAGACCTCGCATGTCAAAGCTCGACTTCTGGACCAAGCCCTGCGAATCAACGAGCTGATGCCCCAATACGTCACCGATCGAGTAATAGCTGGGCTGGAACGGCGCGGCATCGACATCGCCGAGGCGCACATCCTGGTCGTCGGTATGACCTACAAGGCCGACGTTGCCGACCTGCGCAACTCATGCGCCCTCACCATCATCGAGGAACTTCGCGCCCGCGCGGCAGAGGTCACCGTCGTCGACCCCTACTGTGCCCAAACCAGTCTCGACGTCCACCCCCGGCTCTCCCCTGAACTGGTCGAGGCCGCCACGGTGGTCGTGGTGCTCGTCGCGCACACCCACCTCGACCTGGTGCCGCTTGTCGCCGCACGCTATGTCTTCGACGCCTGCGGCACCGGCGGCCTACGCGCGGACGACCTCGAAACTCTCTGACCAGAAACATATCTCGCTGCCCAGGAGGATCAATGATCAGCAGTCATGCCCACGTGGTGATCACCGGAGGGGCCGGATTCGTCGGCTCTCACCTGTGCCAGGAGCTACTCGATCGCGGCGCCGCGGTCACCGCGATCGACAACCTGTCAACCGGTCACGAAGCCAACCTCGCAGAGATCCGCGCACACCCTCGCTTCGTTTTCCGCGCCGACGACATCACCGACAAACGAGCCTTCGACGACCTGCACGACGTGACTCACCTCGTGCACCTCGCCTGTCCGGCCAGCCCGAAGGCCAACACTGCGATGCCGCTCGAGACCATCCGTGCGGCTACGATCGGCACCCTCAACGCGCTCGATCTCACCGCCGACACCGGTGCTCGGGCAGTGGTGGCCTCCAGCTCGGAGATCTACGGTGACCCGCAAGTGCATCCGCAGGTTGAGCACTACCGCGGCAACGCTGACCCAGTCGGGGTGTTCAGTGCCTATACCGAGGGCAAACGCGTCACCGAGGCGGCCGCCGCGGCACACGCACGCCTGGGAACGAACGTCGGAATCGTGCGGCCGTTCAACGTCTACGGACCGAAGATGTGGCCCGACGACGGTCGTGTCGTGTCCGCATTCTGCGCGGCGGCCCTCAGCGGGCAAACCCTCATTCTCGACAACGGCGGCACCCAGACCCGGTCATTGGTCTGGATCGGCGACTTCGTCGACGGCTTGATCGCGTTGCTCGACACCGACCATCGCGGGCCGGTGAACCTCGGATCCGAAGATGAAGTCACCATTCGCGACCTAGCCGAGCTCGTCGTCCGGCTCGCTGGTACGGGGTCGGTCGAGATCGGGCCTGGCCGATCCGATGTCGTCACGGTGCGGCGGCCCGACATCACCCTGGCCCGCACATTGTTGGGCTGGTCGCCCACCACCAGTCTCGAAGTGGGGGTGCAGCGGTGTTTGGACTGGATGTGTGAGGCACTTGATGGCAACAAGAACACGGCGGCCTGAGCCATGCCTGTTACCTTCGTGATCCCGCACAGCTGGCACAGCATCACCGCCATCACGGTGCTGCAGTGCGACGCAGCGTCTGTCAGCGAAGCTCTCACCTGGTTCGGCCAACAGTACCCAGTACTACGAGAACGGATCTTCACCGCCGACAACCGACTCGCGCCCTGGACTGTCGTCTGCTTGGAGGGCACCGATGTGCGCAGTCTGGGCGGCCTGGATACCGCCATCGAGAAGCCGACCGAGCTGCAAATCATCCCAGCGCTGATGGGCGGATGAACCATGCGAACTGACATGGCCGACATCCCGGCCGCGTGCGTGGAGATCGGCGCTCCCGCAGAACATCTCGATGCGGTCGGTGCAGCACACCCATATGGTCGCCGGTGGTTCGGAGACGAGGCACCACAACACACACAGACGGTGGCGGCATTCAGTATCGACCGCCACCTGGTCACCAACGCTGACTACGCCGAATTCGTCGACGCGACCGGCTACCTCACCCAGGCCGAACTCGACGGCTCGGGACTCGTCTATGGGCACAGTTACTGGGACACAGTGGCTGGCGTGTGCTGGCGACACCCCGCTCCTGGGATCGATGCAGTCACCGCTCGACCGCTACACCCGGTTGTCCACGTAACGCACTCCGATGCGACCGCGTTCGCGGAGTGGGCCGGCAAGCGACTCCCTACCGAAGCCGAGTGGGAGTACGCCGCGCACGGTCCGACCTGGCAAGCTTGGCCTTGGGGCCACGAATGGCTAACGGCTGCGGCCAATACGGCAGTGCGGTGGGCAGGCGGCGACATCGACCTTGCAGGGTGGCGGGCCTGGTGGGCGAGCCGCCACGCCGCGCGCGGGCCCGACCCCTGCACCACGCCAGTCGGACAGTTCACAGCCGGGAACTCCCCGTTCGGCGTGGCGGACATGGCCGGCAACGTGGCCGAGTGGACCGGGACCTTCTACAGTCTCTACGACCCGGCCGACCTGTACGACCCGGCCTACATCGCTGCCGCCGAGTTCGGGGACTATCGCGTCGTTCGCGGTGGCAGCTGGAAACACTTCCCGACCCAGACCCGCACGACCGAACGCATCGCCTGCCTGTCCCGATACTCCTCGTTCGAGATCGGCTTTCGTTGCGTCACATCGTCGGACCCCGACCAGAGATAGGGTTGCACCACATGCGCACGCTCATCACCGGCGGTGCCGGATTCATCGGCTCACACTTGTACGACCGCCTCGTCCAGGATGGCCACCACGTCACCGTGATCGACAACCTGTCCAGTGGGGACAAGGCCCGCATCCCCGACAGCGCACTGCGGATCGCCGACATCCGCGATCCGGAACAGATGACCGCGATAATCACCACCGAACGACCCGAGGTCATTTTCCACCTCGCTGCCCAGATCAGCGTCCGCCACTCCGTCACCGATCCCCGCACCGACGCCGAAACCAACATCCTGGGCACGATCAACTTGCTCACTCCGGCCCACGACATCGGCGCCACGATAGTCATGGCATCCACGGGCGGCGCGATGTACGGCGATGGTGTGCCCATGCCAACCCCGGAAGGCGAACTTCCCCAAACCGCAGCGCCTTATGGGATCAGCAAGTACGGAGCAGAGCAATACCTGCAGCTGTTCAACCGGCTGTATCGAACCAACCACGTCGCACTGCGGCTGGGCAACGTGTTCGGACCACGCCAAGATCCGCACGGCGAAGCTGGCGTCGTCGCCATCTTCTCCGGCCTCATCGCGGAGGGGAAGACCCCGACGATCTTCGGCGATGGACATCAGACACGTGACTATCTCTACGTCGACGACATCGTCGGTGCATTCCTCGCCGCCAGCAACTACACCGGCAACGACTCGGTGTTCAACATCGGCACCGGCACCGGCACCTCGGTGCTCCAACTGCTCGACGCAGTCAACCAAGCTGCGGGAACACAGATCACCCCACGGTTTGAGCCTCCCCGGGACGGTGAGTGGCGCCATGGGGCACTGGATTCCTCCCGCGCCGCGGCGGCACTCGGTTGGAAAGCCAGTATCAGCCTGCAAGACGGAATTACCCGGACCTACCAGGCGCTGACGATGCGACCGTAGAGACTGGACGACCAGGTCGAGGCCGTCCGCGCGTTCCTACCTAAACGCCGATCGGCCGGTCACGACCTGGCTTCCTAACGGCAGGTGGTGCGGAGCGTGGCACCGCCAGAGTGGTCGCGCAGCTGCCGCCAGCCTGTTGACGATTCGTCGGGGATCAGGCGGTTGCTTGGTGGTAGGCGGTGACGATGTCGGCGGCTATGCGTCCACGGGCCGAGACCGGGTGGCCGTTCGCGGCGGCCCAGGCGCGGATGGCGCCGCGCTCGTTGGCCGGCGCGGACTCGGTGGCCTTCCTTGGACGAGCGCTCGATGTGGCACCTCGGATCTTCCGTGCGTGCGGGATCCATTCCTCGAAGGTCTTGCGCAGGAGTGCGGCGTTGGACGCGCTCAGATCTATTTGGTAGTGAGCTCCGTCGATCCCGAACGAGATCGATTCGTCCGCGGGTGTGGTGCCGTCGAGGTCGTCGACGACGCTGACCGTTACTTTGCGTGCCATATTCCGGCCTTATTCGCTCGTTGGAAGGTTGTGAATTTCCAACGGTATCGGTGTTCGGTGGTCCACGAAAACTCGGTCTCGATGTACGTTGCGTCACACCAGTTTTCAGATGAAAGCAATCGGTGTCGCACCGTAGCGTCGAGGAATGACGAACAATTCGAGCAATGACTGGACCTGGACCTGCGACATATGTCGGATCGAGCTGACCGCCGAGTGGGATGACGAACTGGAACAAGACATCGGCCTGCCAGCCTTCACAGCCCCGTTGCCCGGCCGCGTGATCAACATCTGCGACGACTGCGCACAGAATCGGGGCTCACACGAGCTGGCCGAACTGGCCGATACCATCGCCGACAGCCAGGACATGTGAGAAGAACCGCGGTACCGACCGTGCAGGTGAACGTAGGCGTACCAGACTGAAATCGCTTACGTCTCTTGTGCGGGCATACGCAGCGCGGAGGATTGTCGTTGGTGGTCTATAGCCCGAATTCCGGTCGATGATCGACTTGATTGACCTCGGCTCCGTTGTATTCGTCGATGCCGAACTCGTCGTCGGTGGCTTCGTGGCGCCACCGTGCGCGTTCTTCGAGGCGCCGCTGGGAGCCGGTCAGATTCTCCCGCCGGGCGTGTTCGGCGCGGTGATTGGTGAGCTCGGCTTCGAGGGCCCGGCGTAGGGCCTCGATAGTCGCGTCCCGGGCGATCGCTTCCTCTGCACCCGCACGTGCTTGCGCCTCGGCGCGGCGTTGATCGTCGGCGGTGGCGGTGCGCTCGGCGCGCGCTGCCAGTTCGTTGGCGTGGCGGTTGGCGGCTCGGGCGGCGGTGCGGGCCTGATCGTGGGCTTCCTGGTGGTCGCGATGGTCACCGACGAGGGTGTTGATGCGGGCCTGCAGAGCGCTTCGTTGTCGGCGGCGCAGGATCGGCAGCGCGTCGAGCTCTTCCCGTGCGGTTTCGAGCTGGTGTTCGGTGGCGTGGAGTCGACGGATCGCGGTGTCGAGTTCGCGGGCACGAAGCAGAGCGGTGGTGCGGGCGTTGTCGGCGGCGCGTTGCTGTTCGGCCACTACCGGTTCGGGTGCGATCTCGATGTGGATTCGTCGGATCGGGGCGAAGAATTCCGCTTCGGTGGCGATGTTGCTCAGCCGCAGGGACAAGCCCTCGATGGCGTCGGCGAGTTCGTGGTCGGAGAGGCGTTGGATCGGATCGAGCACCACCGGCGGCTGTTCGGTGAGGGGATGGGCAGCCAGCCACTGCTCGATGACAGCCCGGCCCGCCGGGTTCAGTGCCCGCCAGTCGCGTCGCAGCATCGCCATCGCGGCAGGCGCTGGATGGGTGTCGGTGATGTGGGCGCAGCGTGCGGTGAGGTGGTGGGCGGGATCGTGGTCGGGGATCGCGGGTCGTTCGTCGTCGCGGCACGACTGGCACAGGCCGTCGTCGGAACGCCGTGGCGGCACCGGGATGGTGGCGTTGCGGGGGCGTTCGATGCTGCAGTCCACGCAGGGCAGGCCGACGGCGGAGGGGATCGCGGCCAGGTCGTAGTCGATCGGGGAACCGAAATCGGGCCTCAGAGGGCGTTCCTTGTCGTCCGGATCAAGGCCGTCGGACGGCTCGGCCTCGTCGAGATACGCGTCGAGGGCGTCGTCACCAGCTGCTCGGATCGGGTCGAACACTACTGGTGGGATGGTCGGATCGATGCGGTCTCGATGGTCGTAGACGGGGTGGGACCGCGTTTGGGCAGGTTCGGGTTCGGGGCGGTAGGTGTGTGGGTCGGCCGCCGGTGTACACGCCTGGATCAGGTCGTGGTGCTGCGGGAACTGTTCTGCTGCCCAGCGGAGTCGGGCTCGGGCGACGGGGAAGCTGTAGCGGTAGAGGGTTTCCGAGACCGCGGTGAGCACCGCTCGTTCGTCGTCGGTGAGCTCGCTGCTGAACGTGCGGAACGCCGAGACAGCGTCAGCGACGCGTCCGGTGGCGAACAGCCTGGTGATGCCGTCGATGTCGGAAACGAGGTGGTCCCTGGCCGGATCGCCGTCGATGGAAGACACGTTCGACGTCTCAGTCCTGGTCGGTTCGGGTTCGACGAAGCTGTCCGAGGGTTCCTCCTCAACGATCGGGGGTGCAGGTTCAGGCGGAGCAGGAGCCGCGGCCGGAGTCGGCGGTGGCGGTATCGGCGTGTGGTGGTGGAGCGCGTCGATGCGCCAGGCCAGGGCGGCGGCGAGCTGGTCGGCGCGCAAAGGGGGCGCGTCGTCGGGCTGCGCGCCTTGCAATAGTTCGTAAGCGGTGACGAGCAGATCGCGCGGGATCCAGGTACTGGTGGCACGTTCGACAGCGGCCACGACCCGGGGCCAGGCCGGTTCGGCGATGACTTGCTCGGTCATCTCCGCGCCCAGGACGGCTTCCAGGTCGGGCAGCCAGTCGGGTCGCAGCAGATCGGTGCCGGTGATGTCGAGTGCTGATGGTTCCAGTTCCAGACGCGCCCACAACGCGGCGGCGGGCATCTCATCCGGCAGCGGACGCAGTCCGGCGGCGTCGGTGAGCAGGGTGGTGATGTCGAGTCCGGCCCGGTCGGCGAGGTCGATCTTGTCGGCCACCACAGGCCAGTACGCGTCGGTGCGGATGCGGGGATCGATGCCGTCGACGACGTGTGCCCACCGATTCCGCGGCAGCGTCGGGTCCCCGTAGACCTCGACCACTCGTTGGTCGAGGCGTTTCTGGTGGAGTCGTTCGAGGTTGGTGTAGCGGTCCGGGCCGGTCGGACGGACGTCCGTATCGGGGACGTGGAGTCCGGCTCGCCACACCGCGAGCTCCGCGAGCAGCGCCGCGTCGGCGCCGAGGAGCGGGCGCGCCCAAACTGGTGCGGTGGTCGGGGTCCACCGGTCGGTGGCGCTTTGGATCTGTGTGGCGAGGTCGGCCACGATCCTCGCGCGAGCACGCACCGGTGCGGCGAGCTCGTCGTCGACACCGTGGTCGGGCAGACCTGGGGTCCAGGCGAGCGGTCCGCGGCCGGTGGAATGACTGCCGGTGGGGTCCAGCCGCCAGTCCAGGACCGCTGCCGGATCATCGGCGGTGTCGAGCTCGCGTGCGGCCGCAGCAGCACGCAGCGCAGCGACCGGGTCGGCGCCCGACAGCGCGATGAGCGCGAGGTGCTGGCGCAGAACCTGGTAGGCAGGAGCCTCGCTCAGGTCAGGGTGGATCGAGTCGGCGACGCGATCGAGTTCGTCGAGGCGGTCGGCACCGAGCGCATGTTCGGCGGCCAGGCCCAGGGTGTCGAGGTAAATATCGACCGCGGGCCCGATCCGCAAGGTCGGGTCGAGCGCGTCGCGGAGTTCGGTGTGCGCGGACTTCTGCGATCCATCGCGGCCCAAGATCCGCTGCAGATGCTCCACCGCTGTGTGCGGGTGGAGGGCGGGTTCGGTATAGATCGAGCCTTCCGCGCCGTCGAGGGCGGTGACGATGTAGGCATGGTTGGCCAGGATTCCGCGGGTCATCGCGACGTAGAACTGCTGTCGGGATTCACGCCCGGACAACGCGACATGACAGGCGTCGGCGGTGATTCCTTGCGCGGAATCGATCGTCGCGGCGTAGCCGAGGTGCACATGCGCACGCACATACTCCACCGGCATACACACCGAATGCTCGCTGTCGACACCGCCACGGCGGTGCGACACCGTCAGCGAACCGTCGTCGTGGACGTCGGTGACGGTCCAGGAGTAGCCGTTGCGAACCCAATCGGTATCCCCGAAACGCAACCGCGGATTGTTGCGACGCGTGCGCACGGTGTCACCGACGGAGGCGCAAAGACCGTCCGCGAGGACCACTTCGGCTGCCGGTGGTGTCGCGCTGCGGGTGAGTCTGTCGGTGCGGGCACGGGCGTTGAGCGCGGCCACGACGTCATGGGTGGGCGCCAGCATGACCGCGTCGCGACCGGTCCGGTGGTCGGCCGCCCACGCGGTATAGGTGTTGTCGTAGACCGATCCGGTGTGCCCGGAGTGGATCCGATCGTTGTCCAGGTACCACGCCAGCGCCGATGGTTCGCCGTCGCGAAGTCCGATCGACGCGGTCGCTTCACCCGTGGAAGCGAACCGAACGACATGCGAGAGCGTCACCGTCTGCTCGGGAGACGTGACCGCCATGTCGGTGTCGGCGCCGCCGGCTTCGATCGCCGGGAGCTGCCGGTCGTCACCGATGCACCGCACCGTGGCCCCTCGTGTGGACAGGAACTGCAGCAGGCGTAGCCGTTTGAGGTTGCCGAGCTTGACGTGTTCATCGACGATCACCAGCGTTCGGTCGTCGATGTCGAGCACCCATTGTGGCAATGAGGGCGTCCCCGAAGGTGCCTCTCCAGCGGTGATCTGGTCGGGGGAGTGGCGGTGGATGACATCGAGGAGCTTGTCGACGGTCTCGGCGCGGGTGCCGATCGAGGACCCGAGCACCGCGGCCGCCGCGGCGGTGGGTGCCATGCCGAGGACAGTTCCGCCGCCGGAATGCCAAGCCGTGGTGAGGACTTGCATCGCGGTCGTCTTCCCGGTACCGGCCGGTGCGTTGGCGGTGTGCACGCGGAGGCCGGTGGTGGCGAAGGAGGAGATGACACCAATCTGGCCGGCGTTGAGCGGCCGGTCCGGGTGGGCGGTGTTGAACTGGGCGACAGCGTCATTGAGATGTTGCGGGTCCAGGGAGCGGGCGCCGGGCTGGATGGAGAGTTCGATCAGCGCCGCTTCGACGGCGAGGGTGGTTTCGGTGGTGTAGATCTGGGAGTTCGGGGCGTGATGGATGGAGGTGCCGTCGCTGCGCTGCAACCACGCGGGCACAGCACGAAGACCGGGTTCCTCGGTCAGGTCGGGATCGCCACGCGCGACCGCCGACCGCGGTGACAGCGCGGCTGCGATGACTTTGTCGGGTACCCATTCCCAGTCGGCGGGGGTGATCTTGCCGCGGAGTTGGCGTTCGACTTCGGCGCGCAGGTTGAACGGCCGCCACGTCGATCTTCGTTCCGACACCGCCGCCAAGGCACGCTCGGCGGTCTCGGTGATGAACTTCGCGTCCGGGGTCGGGCGCGGTGCCGGCGGTACCGACAATGTGCGCAGCACGAACTCCTCGACCGCCTCCCGGCCACCGAGCAGGTCGGCGGCCTGGGCCGCCCACGTTTCGCGTTGCTGAGCATGTGAGCCCGGAAGATGTTTCGCCGGGCGGGTATTCAACGTCGCTTGTTCGGCGAGCCCGTAGACCTCTTTCGGGGTCGGTTCGCGCAGGTGACGTGCTTGGAACTCGGCTGCCAGTTCGTCCAAGCGAGCGTTGATCGCGGTGGCGCGCTGGGACCAGGCGTGGATCAGTTCGGTGGGGACGCCGATGATTTCGCGGATCTGGACCTGGTGGATATTGCGATCGGGCCGGGTTTCGAACTGCAACCCCAGCGCCAGTTCGAGGTAGTGCTCGAGGCGGGAGTCATAGATTTCCGAGACCGTGACGACTGCTTCGTGGAATAAGCGCGAGTCGATCGTGCGCCACTTGCCGTCGCGGGTGCGGACCTTGTTCGCGATCAGAACATGGGTATGCAGGTCCGGGTCGCCCGCGCGGCTGTCGCGATGAGCGAAGCACGCCGCGATCATCCCCTCGACCTCGACGTGGCGGACCCCGTTGCGTCCCAGGCGGGTGTAGAAGCCGTGGCGCTCCAACCACTTCAACGCATCCTTGATCGCGTGCCAGTGGGCGGCCTCGATCCGACGTGCCATGTCCGGCGGGGCGACCGCCAACAGCGCCGCAACACTCTTCACCGACGAGAAAGTGAGCTCGAGACCAGCCACCGCGGACTGGTTCACCCGCGAGTTCTTGGCCACCCACCCCGAGAGCTCGCGCGCGTTCAACGGGACGCGACCGTGGTCGACGATGAACATTTCCGTCGCCACCCGTGACCGGATACGCGAGCGAACGAAGTCGGGAATTGCGGTGGTGGGGTCGAGATCCCGCTCCAGATTGTGTTTCCGGTACGCCTGCGCACAGCGTTTCCGGTACTCCGAACGGATCGTGTAGGTGGGGAATTTGTTGCCGAGTTTCGTGGCCTTCTCGGCTGCGCGGGCGGCGTCGCGGGGCTTGGCGCCGAGGGAGATCTGGGTTTGGTAGACCTCGGCTTTGATCCGTTCGGCGTTCGGGTGGACACCGTGGCCGAACAGGGCTTTCATCTGTTCCTCGGTGACCTGCTCGCCCGGAGCGATACCGAGCGCGGCCAACCCGGCGCCGTGCCAGCGTCCCGGTGACTCCCCGTGATCGCTGTAGTACTGCGACAACGAGGCCCGCCCGCGCGCGGTGGCGTCGTTGGCGGCGGTCTTGCGCAAATAGTATTGGTAGCCGTTCCCCGCGGCGACCCGGTGAACGGTCGCGACCATGCCTCCATGAAGCGCCCGCGAATTCTATTGCGGCAAGAGGCAATTAAGGCGGTGAGACTACTTTGGACAACTTTAGACAACTCTGGACAACTGCGTTATCGAATCGTTATCCGGGATGCCAGATGTCTGCTCGTTGTAGGGACGTTGGGGAGGAAATGAGGGGGTATTTGCGTGGTGAAAGTGGGTGCGGGAGTTGCGGTGCGAGGCGTGGCGGAGGGCAGGGTACGTGGCTGTAGGCACGGTGCGGTGAGCATGGTGGGGCGGTGCGGAGCTGAGGCGTTGGATGCCGCGATGAGGTGGGGGTGGCCGCCGCGCCGAGAGGGAGCCAGCAGCGGCGGCCACGCACGCCCGAAGTGGCGGGAAGCGGGCGGGTCTAGCCGTAGGCCTCGCTGATCGTGGTCGGCCCGCCGGTGGTCGTGGAGGTGGTGCGGGCGAGGCGCGGTGGCGGGACGTGGCGCCAGCCGGTCGGTGCGCAGGCGTAGTGGCGGGACCCGAGGGCTAGGACGTCGCCGACGGACAGGGAACGGTGCCCGAGCCCGTACCAGTGGTCGGTCAGGGCATTGTCGCCGTGGTCGGGGTGGCCGTTGAGGGCGGCGAAGACCCGGTCGAGCACGACCTGGTCGTCGAAGGCGGCGTCGAAGATGCGTTGCAGGAGTTCGAGATCGGCCTCGCGCATCGCGGTGTCGAGAGCGAACCGGGCAGCGAAGGTGAGTGGCTTGTCGGGGGTGTAGCCGAAGAAGATGGTGTCGATGTCGCCGAGGTAGACGCGGACCCAGCGCGTGCGGTCACGGCGGGTCCGCGCGGCGACGAACCGGCGACGTGGACGTTGGTGGCGGGCACGGTGGTACACCGGCGAGACTCCTCGATAGTCGGGTCGAGCGGCTGGGGCATCCGATCGTGTGGATGCCCCAGCCGAAGACGGGATGCGAACGGGTCCGGGTCAGGCCGCGACGAGGCGACGCACACGAGGTGTCGGTACATGCAGGCCGAGGTAGACCCGGCAGGTCGTGCAGAACCCGTCGTCGTGCACGGGCATATACTTCGTGCAGCCCTCGCACTTGCCGGGCCGCTGTCCGGGTGGCAGGACTTGCTGGCGCCTGGGTCGCGTCGGCGTGGGGACCGGTACCTGTTCGTCGTCGACGTCGGGCAGCACCGGTGCGCCGGGAAGATCGGGGTGGTTGGCGAGGAACCGGTCGATCACCGCGGTCAGCCACTGCGGGGCGCGGCGGCAGACCTCGCCGAGCAGCGCGCATGCCGAGTCCCGGTAGTGCTGGGCGAAGTACGCGCAGTAGGTGGCGGCGAGATCGGCGCCGGTGAACCCGGGCGCGAGTTCGGGCAGCCCGGTGCGGCCGTCGGCGCGGCAGTAGTCACACAGTCCGTCGTCGCTGCGCAGCACACCACCGCGGGCGTGGACAGGGCGCTGATCGGCACTGGGGCGTTCGACGAAGCACGACACACACTGCCACCCGGCGACCGGGGTCATGGCGGTGCGGAAGTCGTCGAGCCCGTTGCCCTGGAACAGATACGCCTCGCGCCGGTCACCACGCGAGCGCAGTCCGGTACGTTCGGCCGCCCACGCATGCGAGTGCTCCGGCGACTTCACCGATTCACCCGCGAGCGCGCGTTCGTGGTCGCGTTGGTCGGCGACGTGGGCGCAGTACTGGTGATCCCAGATCGCCGCGGACAACTCGGCCGGCAGCGGCGGCCGTTCACCGGGCCGCCGCGGTGTCCACCCGCGCGGCGCCGGCGCGGTGGGAGTGATTCCCCGCGCGGCCAGCTCGGCCCAGCGCTGCCGCAGGCGGGCTTGGTCGGCGACTTCGGTGTCGACGAACAAGCTCTCCCGCACGTAGGTCGTCACAATCGACGGCTCGACCTCGGCGCGACGGCGTCGGCCGCGGGCGGCGACGCGGGCCCGGATCTGCTCGGGGCGAAGACGGGAAGCGTCGACGCGTTTGGTCGGTGCCAGCGACAGTCGCGGTAGCGGGTTGTACCAGGTGCGGATCGACTGACGCGGCATCTCCGCGGCGATGAGCTGGACTTCGAGCTTGGCCTGCTCGTCTTCGACGGTCGTGCCGTTGCGGCGGGCGCGGGTTTCCAGAAGGTGGTTCAGGTCGTGGTCGGAGCGGGAGTGCAGGCCGGGGTCGGTGTCGGGCACCAACGCCAGCATCCGCTCCTGCCCGAGGTCGTCGGCGTGGCGCCACAACGCATCCATGCGGCGCAGCGCGGCTTCGCGCGGGTGCAGGGTGAACTGTTCGACCATGAAGTCCAGCAGCCACCAGTCGGCGTCGGTCGCCAACGCGAGCGCGGCGGGAAACGCCTCGAGCGCCGCGCGCCGGTCGAGGTCGAGCTGGAGCTCGATCTCGAAGATCGCGTCGAGGAACGCCCGCGTGCCCGCGACCTGCTCGGCATCGGCGACGGAAGGCTCGACGACGGAGGGTTCGACGACAGCGGGTTCGACGGCCGGGGTTTCGAGGAACAGCGGGTAGGAGTGAGCGATAGCAGACACAGCTGATCTCCTGACATAGGGCGAGAGATACGGCGGCACCCGGGCGCGCTGGGACGCGACGCTTTTCCGACATAGGAGGGTGCCGGGCTGGGGTGGGCCCAGCCGAGGGCGACCGACCAGGACAGCGGGCGACACGGCGGAGGGAACGCGCCATTGCGTGCGGGGGCGAATTCCCCGCGCCCGTGCGTGCGAGTCGGGTGGGCGCGGCTGGTGGTGGCGTGGGGAATTCGTTTCCGCCGGGCGCGGGCCCGTAGCCGTGGCGTCCGATGGCCTGGTAGCCCTCGAGGGGCTGGGTCCACCCCAGACCGTCACCCGGGACCCACCACCCAGGAACCTGTGCTCCCGAGTGGGAGATCGACGACCCTAGCCGCTGCGTACTCGCCTGCGCCGGAGTCGCGGACACCGATCGATGCTTTCGCGCGTCAGTGTGTGGCGGTGCGTGCGCCGGTGAGCGCTGCGACGAAGCTGTCGCCGTCGGGCAGCTCGCTCAGCGGGTAAGTCCCGACGAGTCGAACGGGATAGCAGTCGCTGGGTGAGGGACGGTCGCAGAATCGGCCCTGTGTGTGAGGGGAGTCCTCATGGTCGCTGGCATAGACTTCCAGTACGTCCCGATCCAGATCGAGCAGGTAGCCCCATTCGCACCAGATCGAGTTACCCGGCCAGTCGGGATAGTGTTCGGTGTAACCGGATTTCAGGATCTCAGCGGGATCGGTTTGGATCTCACACAGCGGTCGGTAGGAGTCCGGCCAGCCCCAGTCGCGGCTCTCATCGGTGAGTGGGGTCGGTTCCGCGATCTGCGTTCCTGTCGGTCCCATCTCGTCACCGGCATGCACCAATGCCGCCGCAGCAGCACGAACGCGGGACCAATCCTGTACGGCCCGCGCGAATTCGAGAACGTTGCGGCCCAGGCAGGGCGGGTCGCTTTCCCAGCGGTTGAAGATGATCGTCTCGCGACCGGCGGCCACGAATCCGAGAAACCCTCTGGTGCTCAAGGTCGTCACTCTCCTTCACTCATAATCGGTGGCGTCCGGCCGACGTCGGCCTATCGCCGATCCGAGACGCGAAGCCGCCCAGGCGATCTGTGTGCTCACTGGATCGGTGGGGTCAGAACGGTGGCTCGCCGAAACCTGCACCGGCACCGGCCAAGACCGGCCTCTCCCACGGCGCCCGCTCGTCTGTGGCTGCGTCGGCGTCGCCGGCCCACGAATCGCTGCTCTGGTTCGCCGGGGTGGGGGTGCTGTTCGCGCGGGGGGTGCGGGTCGCGGTGGCGGACTGGGCGAACCCACTACCGCTGCGGCCGGTGCGGGTGACCTTGGCGGTGGCAAAGCGCAAGCTGGGCCCGAGCTCGTCGACCTCGACCTCATAAACGGTGCGCTTGTCGCCCTCGCGGGTTTCGTAGCTACGCTGTTTGAGCCTGCCCATCACCAGGATCCGCGCGCCCCTCGACAGCGACTCCGCCGCGTGCTCGGCGGCCTCACGCCAAATGTTGCAGCGCAGGAACAACGGGTCACCGTCACGCCATTGCCCGGTGCTGCGGTCGAAGACCCGCGGTGTGGAGGCGACGGTGAAATGCGCCACCGCAATACCGGCGGGGGTGAAGGTGAGCTCGATGTCGGAGGCCAGGTTGCCTACCAGGGGCAGTGTCGGTTCGCCGGGCATAGTCGGACCTTTCTGATTGTGAGGCCAGGTCGGGGGTGGGGTGTCGGCCGCGAGCTCGACGCGTCGTGAGCGCGGATTGCTGCCCGGCGGCTACGGCACAGGGCTGTCCTTGCCGATGAGGACATCGCTGTGGATTTCGTCGACGGTGGCCGGGGCATGAGGCAGGTGCGCGCGGACACCGACCGGTGTCCGGGCCGATCTGCCGGGGTCGTGTTCAGCCCGGTGGGGTGCGATCACGAGCTGGTTGCGGGGTCGGTGGATCCAGACCGGGACGAGGCTGTAGCTGAGGCGCTTTGCCGAGGACTGCGGTTGCTGGAGCAATTCGTCGGGGCCGGCCACTGGAACCAACAGGTCCCAGGACGTGATGACCAACGCCATCGGGGTGTGCTCGGGGCCGTACCAGGTGCGGAAACCGAGGTCGGGGAACACGGTGACCACCGCACCCGGCGAGGGTCCCCAGCCGCGAGTGAAGATGTAACCGACGATCAACAGATTGGGGCGCGGACTGTCGGTGGTCGCGGTGGCGAAGTACTCGAGGTCATGCGGCATCGGTGGCTCCTAGGTGTCGGTGGGCTGCGGGGCTGCCTCGGGCGCGGTGAGGTCGCAGGCGTCGGGGAGATGGCGCAAGAGTTCGGCGAGGGTCACCGAGATCGGTTCTCGCGTGCGGCACACGCGGTACCCGGCGACCGAGGCGGTGCCGTCGAGATCGATCGCTTGGGCGGCGAGCCAGTCGATGTCGCCGGTATCGGTGCGCGGCACCGTGACCGGTAGCCAGGCCTCGACCAGATCGGCGATGGACTGCCAGGTCCGCTGGGAGAGGATCCGCGCGAACTCGACATCGTCGAAGTGGCCCTCGACGCGCATGCAGAATCTGCGGACCGTCGGACGGTCGGGGCCGTCGACCCAGCGAATCGATACCGAACGCTCGTTGGCGGGCATGACGGTGAACGCGGCGGTGGGCCAGCGTCGCCGTAGTGCTGCGGCGAGCAGTTGGGCGTCGGCGTCGGCGTTGCTCGGGTCGACGGGGATGATCTGATAGATGGTGAAGGGGCCCGATCCCCGGAGTTGGGCTTCCTGCCAGAACCGCCCGATCCGGGTGTCGGGATGGGCGTCGGTGAACTCGGTGAGGATCTCCTCGAACCTCGTGTAGATCTCGTCGACGGGCACGTCGTCGGCGACGATGGTGCGCCGGTACTGGTTCAGGATGCGGAATCGGTCATCGATGCGTAGCCGGGGCATGGTTGTCCTTCCAGGATTGTGCGGGGACTCGTTGGGACCGCGCCAGCCGCCGCTGTCTCAGCTGTCCGGCAGTGAGCGCGAGGTCAGAGGTGGACGCCGCTGATCTCGATCCGGCTGCCGGGCACGGCCGGGTTCGCCACGGTGGGCCGCGGCGGAAACGTGCTGTAGTAGGTAACCGGTCGGCGGGTCAGGATGTAGTCGCCGGTGCCCGGCAGCGGGTCGACCGCGTGCAGCTCCCACCAGCGATCGACACGAGTGGGGATGTTGCCGGTGCCCGAGCCCGCGTGCCGGGAGGTGATGGTGCCGTCCTCGGCGACGTCGAGTACTTCATGGACGCCCTGCTCGATCACCGCGATCAGCCGACACCGGCCGTCGTCCTCGACGGGCCGGGGCAGGTCGAAGCCGGGCACGTAGGTTCCGGCGCAAGGAAACGCCTCGGCCTCCAGACGCAGGAACCCCACGACCAGGGCGGTACCGTCAGGACCGAGGTCTACCCGTAGCGACGCGGGATCGGTGATCTCGATCCGCGGCGCGCTGACCCGCGCCACGGTGTCGCTGCTGGTCCGGGACAGGTCGATCCGCTCGCCGAGCCGGACCAGGATCTCGGCGAGGTTCAGGGGCGGTTCCTCGTCGGTGTGGAAGGCCAATCCGGAGACGATGATCGGGGCCTGCTGATCGCCGTCGCTGAGTTGTTCGGGCGCGGGCCGGATCTTTTCGGCTGCGGCCCAGTCGATGTCACCGACCTCGGTGCGGGGCACAGTCACCGCCGGGTGGGTTTGGGCGAGCGCTGCGACGATCTCCCATCCGTGCGTGGAGTAGTGGCGGTCGGTGTGTATCCGGGAAGAGATGATGCGGTGGCGTGGGGTGATCAGCCTCTCGACATCGACGACCGCGGGTCCGTCGAACCAGCTGACCGCCACATCGGCGGATTCGTTCCACGGTCGGGTCGATCGGATGGTGAACGCGGCACCGGGCCACCGGCGTTGCAGACGCGCCCTGTACAGCGCGGCGTAGGCGGCCACGTCGGTCGGGTCGTGCGGGACCAGCACAGCGGTCGTGTCCCGATCGTCGGCCCGGGTGACGGTGATCGCATCCAGTCGGTGCTTGACGGTCAGGACCGGTGACGCGGTGCGGCGTTCATCGAGCCATAGATCGAGATGGTCGAGGCCCTCGTCGAGGGAGAGCTGACGACGGTGGACTCGGCCGTCGACGAACAGCGTGTACGTCGATGAAGAGGTGGACAACGAAAACTCCTCTGCGGTTCGGTTGGAGCACAGCAGCGCTGGCTGTCGCGTACGGGTCCGCCTCACCCGAGACGAAACCCGAAGTGGTCCACGGTTCACGGCCACCTGCGGACCGGGCTGTCTTTGTCGCGGCGGCCGGTGCGGGCTACGTGGGCCTGGGTAATGCGCGGTCTCGGCCCGAGCTTGTCGACTTCGAGGTCGATGACGGTTCGGCTCTCGTCCTCGGGGGTCTGATCGCGCTGCGACGGCGCGACGGTGCCCCAGCAACTGCGGGCTGACGGAGACGATTGCTCCGACGTAGCGTCGAAGTGCCCCGGCTCGTCCCCTTCGAGCCGGGGACCACCGAAACCGCCCCACTGCGTCACGGCCGGTCGCCGACAACCCCGATAACGGATGGCGCTCGGGCGCCCCGCGCGAATGCCGACACGCGGACTCGTTGTCGACTGCGACAGTCCGGATCCTCCGTAAAGTCCGAAGTCCGAAGTCCGAAGTCCGAAGTCCGAGTCCGAAGTCCGACGGAGGAGGCTGGATATGGCAAGCAAGCTGTTGGCCGGGATCGTCGTCGCGATCGGTGCCGTTGTTCTGGCAGCAGGGTTGGTGTCCACGGGCACTGGTTGTGACGGCGCCGAGTGCGGATCGGTGCCCGGCGAGGTGGGGCAGGCTCAGCCGCGGACGAAGACCATCACCGTCACCAAGACCGCCGCGCCGGATGGCAAATCGGGCACGCCGACCAATTTCCCGAAGTCGACGAAGACGAAGACGGTCACGCTCAGCAACACCAAGTAGGGCCTCGCCTCACCCGGCGAACAACTTCGCGGCAGGCATCGCCGATCACATTCACCTTGAATCCGGTGCCGATCACATACCGGCGACGCCGTGCTGGATGGTGTGCTGGGGCCGGTGCGCTGCCCGAACGTAGGTCTGACAGTGGCGGTGGGTGCGGAGTACCGTTGCTCGCGTCCAGGCTCGGAGTTTCGAGCCGGGGACCACGACGCCGTCGACTACCCGGGCAGCGAGCTACGCCTGCGGATCTCGGTCCGAGGCAGACAGCGGCGGCAGGGCGGTGGTGTCGAGCAGGCTGCGCAGGAACGCGATCCGCGCGGCGAGGTCGGTCCGCAGGTCGGTGGGCTCACCGCTGCGGGCGGTGACGGTCTCGGTGTCGAAGCCTGCGGCGGCGGCATCACGCAACAGCTGCCGGGTGGTGTCGTCGACGTCGAGTTCACGCACCGCAGGGGTGTGCGTGAGCGCGGCGGCCTCGGCAAGCAACTGCTCGATCTCGAGCAGCCCGCGACGGTATTCGGCCAGCTGTTCGATCAACTCGATCAGCGCGCCCCACGCCGCATCCACCGCGTCCCCGACCAACCCGGTATCGGTCGTGGTCGCGACCGTGACTTGGGTGCGGGCCTTGAGGATGCGGTAGGCGCGCAGGTCGATATCGGCGACGAGACGATCCAGGTCCAACCGCACCGTGTCGAGGGCTTCCGCGGAATAGGCAGGGCTGCGCCGGATCCGGTCGGCCAGGACCCGTGCGATACCGACCGCGCGGGCTTCCCGCCACACCTCGATCGCGTCGCGCCGAGGCCACACGTCCAGCTCCGAGATCAGCTGGTCGAGCTCGGCGCGGCGCAGGGGATCGGAGTGCAGGGGCGCCGACAGTCCCTCAGCGGTGCGTGGCCACAGCACCAGCGACTTCTCGACCAGCGCGACCTCACCGGCATCCAGGGTCAGCGGGTGCGTGCGGCGAGTGCGGCCGATCCTGCGGATCCGCACCCCTGCGATGACCATCGCGACCCCGACCATCCCCACGGCCCCGGCCGCGCCGGCGACGATCCACCCGTCGGGTGGGGTGTCGCCGATGAGGTTGTCGGCCAGACCGGCCCCGCTGACCAGCACCCCGAAAGCCGCCGCGATCGCGCCGAGTATTCCCAGCCACCCCGACAGCAGATCCCACGAGCGCGGCATGATCGGCATGGCGTAGGCATGGGGCGAGACCACCCGTGCCCGGCGGGTCAGCTTCTCGACCAGCTGTGGGTCGAGCACGGTGTTGTCGTAGCGCGGGAACTCGGCAGTCCGGAACGCCTGCCGCACCTCGATGACCGGGAACGGAGCCGCCAAGACTGCTAGCCGGTGCTCTACCGAGTCCGTCACTGGTGGTTCCCCCTGAAACAGCCAAACGTCAAGGGAGCCAGCCCGGAGCCGGACCGACGCCGTCGCCCGCCTGCGCAGTCGATGTTGGAGCCGATCCTATCCGGGCGATGGCGCCAGGTGCCTGGGTGCGCGGGTCGCAGTGCTCGCCGCGAGCAACGATGCCGAGGTGGAGCGGTAGCCGACACACGCATCGGGTTGTTGCGGACGCGCCGTCGTCTGGCCGGTCCGGCTGGTCGTCGCGAGTAGCGTTGCGGGCGTGCAGAACAGAGCCGAGCGTGCTGCTGCCCGCCGAAAGGTCGCCGACTACCACCAGGTGCACCTGGCCGAGCTCGTCGCCACTGTCGGTGAGGCGATCGACCGTTTCCGGGCCGGTGAGGCCGATGCGTTCGAGACCGACGCGGTGATCCACCGCTACAGCAAGGCCGCCCGCAAGTTGTGGTCGTTCTGCAACGACAGCGCCGAGTTCACCGCCCACCTCATCGACCGACTCGAGGCCGAGGGCCGGACCGTCGACTGGTGGAACCTGCCGCGGCGCTGACCGTTCGAGCTGAGACGGCGTCGATCGGCCAGCGTGAGGCCTACAAGCGCGGCTACCCTGGTGTCCTGGGCAGCCTGCCGGTTCGCTGCCGTCGATAGGGGCGCTGTGATGTTGAGTCCTGGGACCGTAGTGTCCGGCTACACGATCTCGCGGCATCTCGGCTCCGGCGGTATGGGGGCGGTGTATCTGGCACAGCATCCACGGCTCAACCGTGTGGTGGCGTTGAAGGTTCTCCACGACGGGTTCGGTGCCGATCGCACAGTTCGTGACGCGTTCGATCGAGAAGCCGACCTTGTCTCCCGGCTCGAGCATCCCAACATCGTCGCTGTCTACGACCGCAACGGCCCCGACGACGAGTATCTGTGGTTGTCGATGCGTCACATCGCCGGAGGCGACGTCGCCGACCTGCTCGCCAACAACCCCGGCGGGCTG
Source organism: Nocardia sp. NPDC058244 (assembly GCF_042882065.1). NCBI lineage: Bacteria > Bacillati > Actinomycetota > Actinomycetes > Mycobacteriales > Nocardiaceae > Nocardia > Nocardia sp. NPDC058244. The sequence goes on from NZ_JBHVWX010000006.1 coordinate 588,646, forward strand.
GCCCTCGACCACGCGGTAGGGCTGATCGCCGATACCGCACGAGCCCTCGACTACGCCCACGGCCAGGGCGTGCTGCACCGCGACATCAAACCCTCCAACATGCTGATCGAGGACCACGGCGACGGCCAGCGGGCTGTGCTGACAGACTTCGGGATCGCTCGTGCACTCGAGGACACCGTGACCCTGTCCGGCTTCGCCGTGACATTTGCCTACGCAGCCCCCGAACGGCTCACCGGGTCACCTGATGCCGACCACCGCGCCGACATCTACTCGTTGGGCTGCACAGCATTTCAGCTCCTCACCGGCCGGACACCGTTCGCCGGGGACACTCCGGCCATGATCCACGCCCACATCTACGAACCGGCGCCGTCCCCACGCCAGCACCGACAGGATCTGCCGACCTACCTCGACGCGGTGATCGACACCGCACTGGCCAAGAACCCCGCCGACCGATATCTCACCTGCAGCGCGCTCGCCGCCGATGTCGCTCGCGCGCTGACAACGACTGTCCGCGCGTCAGCGCCGACAGAACCCGCAGCCCCACCCCCACCGCCGCCGTCGTCTCGGTACGAGCCACCGAAAGCGCCTCCGCCACCGCCGGACTCGGAAGAAGCCCGGCTGCGACGCGATTCCGATGGCGGCGACACCGCCGCGATGGTCGGCCTCGCGCTTGTTCTGCTCACGCGAGGTCAGCGGCTGCACACACTGGCATCGTCACGGCGCAACAAACGCGCCGTCGACTGGACCTACCGCGAGGCCGAAGCCTTCGAGGCTCTTGGGGAGGCCGAGGAGTGGACGCGCCGCGCCGCCGGCAGCCACGACGCGGTCGAACTGGACGCGGACGGGCTGTACAGCCTCGCTGAGCTGGTGGACGAGTTCTTCGACATCGGTGACAGCGAACTCTGGTATCGGCGCGCTGCCGAGGCAGGCCAGGTGCTCGCGATGCACACGCTCGCGCGGCGGCTGACGTCGCGCGGTGAGCTCGCTGAAGCCGAAAGCTGGCACCGGCGTGGCGCCGAAGCAGGCCACGTCATGGCCATGTTCAATCTCGCGGGCGATCTGAAGAGGCAGGGTGAGCTCGCCGAATCCGAAATCTGGTATCGGCGGGTCGCTGACGTCGTCTGTGAACGATCCCTCGGTCGCGTGGCCACCAAGCGGTTGGTGCTGACCCAGCTCGCGGAGCTCTTGGAGATCCGTGGTGAATACGTCGAAGCCGAGGGCTGGCGACGCCGCGCGGTCAGGTGACCTCGAGCAACCGACGGCTTCGTCGCTGTCTGATCGCGACCGCGACCCGCACCGCCGAGCCTGTCGTCACGCCGTCGCGGTGAGGTCGATGCCCATCCCGGCCGCGACGCCGCGTCCGGCGTGCGCGATCATCGCGATTCTGGCGGGTCGTTCGCCGTTGTCGAGCGCGGTGTTGAGCACGACCGCCATCGCATGTTCGGAGTCGGCGCGCAACGCTTCTTCCAGGCAGATTCTCGCGTAGACGGCGTCGCCGCGGTGATAGGCGTCGTAGCCACACAACATCGCGGCCTCGGCCCGATCCCGACCGGTGCTCGCCCGTGCCACCGACTGCCACAGGATCTGCGCGGACGGCGCCCAGCCGGTGCCCGTCAACCCGAGCATGACATCGCGGATCATCACGTCCCGCAGCGCCGCCACGGCCGTGGCTAGATCTTTTGGGGTGCAACCGGATTCACAGCCGACCGCGATCAGCTCCAGCACGGCTTTCGCGGTATCACTCTGGAAAGCAGTACCGCAGTCTGCCGCGACGGCAGCGGCCAGCTCGGCCCGGTAGCGCTGGACTGCCGGGTCGATGAGCGGGGTGAGCGCTGCGGCCGCGGTCGGGTCGACCGCGATCAGATCGGCCAATTCGTGGCGGCTGCTGTGGATCTGGACACCGTCGAGGGCCTGGACGCAGGCCAGCGGTGAAGTGGCGGGGTCGTTCACGATGCCGTCGGTGTCGCCATCGAGCAGGCTGCGGTAGGACGCTCCGGCGGCGATAGTGGGAACCAGCCAGGCACCGATCAGCTTGACCTCCGCCGACTGCAGCAGGTCCACGGCCAGGCGGGCGGTCAACGCGGCGCGGGGCCGGTCGTCGACGACGACCGCTACTGTCGCGGTGGCGTTCGCGCGATGACAGATCGCTTCCAGCTGCGCGACCGTCTCCTCGATCCCGGCCGGGTCGGTGATCGCGTCGAGGCCGAACCGGACCACCGCCGGAATTGCCCGCGCCGGTGTCGTGGAGTCGGCGGACGGGCAGATCAGCGCCACGACCAGCGACCGGGTGGGAACGAACCGGAAAATCGCCGGGAGCGCGGCGATCAACTGCCCGGCATCGTCGATGCGCACCTGTGCGGCATCGTCGGCCTCGGCGAGAGGAGCGAACCCGCTCGACTCGCACCGTTCGTCATCGGTATCCACTACAGAATCTCCTTCGGAATCGGATCGCCACAGGGCTCTTCCGCCGTGCTGAACCCGGTTGTGCGGGAGGGCTCGACAGCTGATGCCCTGCGCGTGGGGCCCGGTCGATCCAGTGGTGACCGGGCCGCCCTCTCGCAATGCGGGGTTCAGGCCGCGGCAGCGAGTCCTGCTGCCGCAGTGTCGATGTCGACCGGTCCCGCATCGTCGCCGAGCTCGCTCGGCAGGTCGTCGGAGACGGCGTGCGCGCCGGGGTCGATGTCGATGGTGTCGGGGTCGAGGTCGCCAGCGGTGGCGAGTTCGACATCGACCAACGCGAACCCCTTCGCTTCGCCGACCTGGGCGAGGTAGTGCAGGTAGTGACGTGCGTTGGCACCCAGCCACCGGTGCTGGCGCCAGGAGTCCTTGCCGAGGGCCGATTCGTGGGCGGCCAGCACCAACCCGAGCACGAACCGCCACCCGTCGGTGGTGGTGCCGCCGGTGGCCCGCTCGATCAGCTCGGCAGTGGTCTCGAGCCCGAGCCGTTGCATCGCGAACGTCCGCGCTCTCGTCCCCGACAACAGTCCGGAGTCGCGGGCGAGTGATTCGGCGACGAACTGCGCCGCACCGGCGGGCAAGGTCCGTCCCGACAGCAGCCGGGCCAGGAACTCGATCCGGCGGTCCTTGGCTGCGGCGCCGCGTTTGTTGAGCTCGATCACCTTGCGCCGCTCAGCGCGCCGGGCCGCCGCGTCGGCCTGCTCTGCTTCAGCTCGTGCGACAGCTTCCGCGGGGTCGACACCGTCGTCGGCGGTGGTGAGGTCCGTGGCGGTGGTGCGCGGCTGCAGACCGGCAGCCTCGAGCTGGCCGACGGCCAGGAAGTAGGACGCCAGCCAGACGTCCCGGTGGATCAGGCCGTGCGCCGAGCGTAGGCCCTCAGCGGGAGGGGTCTCGCCGTCGGCGTCGAAGTCGACGGTGTCGGGGTCGATCAGCTCCCCGGTCGCCTCGTCGACGAGTTCGGCGTCTTCGATCCGTTCGAGCGCGACCAGCCAGCGGGCCGGATCGGCCCAGATCGCGGACTCGGACACCGGGGTCTGGTCGGTGGTGACGAGGTCCTCGGCGGGAACAAGGCGGTCGTGGTCGAGGTAGGCCGGATCGGTGGTCGCGATGGCGAACCCGGCCGCGGCGTAGGGCAGTGCGGCGGTGAGGCGCTGGCGCTGTTCGGCGCGGTCGCTGGCGACGCGTCCGGCGCGCAGGTCGAAGTTGCGTGGACCGCCGTTGGTGAGCGTGTCGATCGCGTCGCGGTCGTCGAGGGCCTCGTAGTCGGCGATGACCTGGAGCTGATCGAGGCTGTACTGCTGCTCATCCAACAACGTCCGTGCCGTGGTCGAGCGGCCGATCTTGCCGGCCCGACGGATGCTGGCGGTGCTGGTTTGCAGGCCTTCGGCGATGCGCGCGGTGGTCGCGCCGAGGTCGAGCATGTAGGTGACCCCGGCCGCGCGGGCGGATTCGGTGAGCTCGATGCGCCGGTCGTTGAGGTTGATCTGGGTGATCGCTCGGTCGATCAACCGTTCCGGGTCGGTGAGCGCCCGGTCGGTGTCCTGGATGTAGACGGGGACCTCGCGAAGACCCAGGGTCCGGGCGATCAGGGCGCGGACCTGGCCGTCGACGACGACGATCTGTCCGTCGGGGCCGCGTTCGGCCAGGATCGGGTCACGAACCCCGAGCTGCCGGATGGAGTCGACCTGTTTGGGGTGGGCGTCGAGGTCGATCTGGTCCTCGGGGCGCACGTTGTGCCCGATCACCAACTCGGCCGGGTCCATGATCCGGGCCTCGACGTGAGGCGGTGCAGGCGCGACCTCGATCGCATCGTCGCCGGGCTCGGCCACGGCGACGGGAGCGGACGGTTCGGTGGTGGGCTGGTCGAGGTCGACGGTATCGACGCGGCCGATCGTGCTGGCGGGCAACGTAACTCCTCTTCGATGGGAACGGCGACGGCACGCACCGGCTCGCGAGCGCACTGTTGCCGGATTTCGGGGTGGGCAACCGTCAGCGGGTGCGGCGGTTGCGGGCGACGTTGAGCGGGAGCAGTCGCAGGGTGTCGGCGTCGTCGCCGCGGTAGGTCCAGTGCTTGCCGCGCCAGCCCGGGAACTGCTGGCGCCAGCGCGCGAGCGCCGGGTCCTCACCGAGCGCGGTGACGGGCCCTGCGGTGCCGAGGTGGACGCGGTTGGCGAGGTCGCTGGTGCTGATCGACTCGACCGGCGTGGTGGTCGGCGCCTCGGTCGGGGTGGTTGCGGACATGGGTCTCCTTCGATTGCTGGACGTCGATACAAGGCTCGGAGTGTTCGAATAGAGCTGGTCACGAATGCGCAGCGCTGGCTCGGATCGCCGCGAGCCGACTCGAACAGCGGTACGCTGACTATTTGCTGAACGGATTCGACGGGAGGGGAGTGTGGTGATGGCGAGGAGCGAGTGAGCGGGTTGCCGCGGTATGCGCCAATGCTGGCGACCGCGGGTGAACTACCAGTGGATGACGGCCGGTGGTCGTTCGAGGTGAAGTTCGACGGCCTGCGCGCGATCGCCTACGTCGAGCAGACGTTGCGGCTCGAGTCGCGCAACGGCAACGACATCACCGTCGCCTGGCCCGAACTCGCCGCACTCGCACCGGCGGAGCCCGGGTTCGTCGTCGACGGCGAGATCGTGATCCAAAAGAACGGGCGGTCGTCGTTTCAGGCGCTGGCGCCGCGGATGCACCAACGCAACCCGGCCACCATCCGGGCGCTGGCCGAATCCGATCCGGCGACCTACATGATCTTCGACCTGCTCCACATCGGAGACCGGTCCCTGATCGAGCTGCCCTACAGCCAGCGCCGCGAACTCCTCGAACACACCGGCCTGGCAGGCCCACACTGGCAGATCCCGCACCTGCTGCCCGGCCCCGCCGCCGACGCGCTGGCGGTCTCAAAGGAACTCGGGCTCGAGGGGATCATCTGCAAACGGCGCGAGAGCTGGTATCTGCCGGGTCAGCGCAGCCCGGCGTGGACGAAGGTCAAGAACGTAACCCACCAGGAAGTGGTGCTGATCGGGTGGAAGACGGGCTCGGGGCGCCGCGCAGGGCAGATCGGATCGCTGCTGGTCGCGGTCCCCGACGACCGCGGCACGCTCGAGTACGCGGGCAGCGTCGGGACCGGGTTCACCGCGGCGATGCTGTCGGATCTGCGGAAGCGCCTGGCACCGCTGCAGCGACCGGATCCCCCGATCGGCGGCGTCGGGCCGACACCGGTGGGGGTGTTCTGGGTGCAGCCCCGGCTGGTCGGGGAAGTCGCCTTCACCGAGTGGACCGGCGACGGGCGGCTACGGCACCCCAGCTGGCGGGGATTGCGACCGGACAAGGACCTCGACGAGGTCGAAACCCCGGTCGGCCGCCCATAACTCGGTATTCACCCAGGACCGGGGTCCCAGCAGTCGGCTCACCGGAGGTGACAGGTCAGGTTTCTGTGGAAGGATCGAGACACAGCCGCCCGATCGGTGGCAGGGAGGGAATCGACGGTGCGCGGGTATCGGCAAGCAACGACCGGCGACCTGGATCGGCGGGGGTGCCCGGCTTCGGTCGAATCGGAAGGGGCCTGCAGGGTTTCGGCGAGTCGAGTCGATCCATCACCCAGGCGGAGAAGGATCGCGCACGAGGCGAGCGAGCCGTCTGGCCGGGCAGCGCGACCCGCACGCCGTTCCACGATGGCCGTAGTCGCGGCGACCGGTGTTGTGATCGCCTCGGTGTCCTCGTGCGCGAGCGCGGGAACCGCGGTGGCCCAGCCACGGTTCGACCACGTCCCGGCAAGTTGCGCGGTCGCCCTCACGCCCGTCGCGGCCGAGATCGATCAGTTCGCCGGCAGCCTGCGCGCCGACGACGATCGGATCAGCACCGAGGCCGATCCTGGACTCGATGGCGGGTCGATCGGTGTGCGATGCGTCGGCATCTTCTCCGGTGACCCCGACACCCCGACCTCGCTGCAGGACACCGCGACCCGGCCAACCAGCCGACACCTGTTCCTCAGGTTCGTCGTCATCCCCGGCAGCGACACGGTCTCGGATCCGGTGGCACACACCCGGCAGCTCTTCGAGCAGCGGCGGCCACCGGGCGCGTCCGACGTGCCCGGTGTAGGCGAGGCTGCTTACGCTGTGACGACTCATTTGCGCTACCCCGGCGGGATCGCGGGCACGGTCACCGGTTCGGTCGAGATCTCCTTCCGCACGAGCAATCTCATCGTGGCCGCCGACGTCGGCGGTATCAACGTCCACGACAGCAGCGAACCCGCCCAGTTGCTGGCCGACCTCGAGCGTGACGCCGATGCGATCGTCAGAGCCCTGGCGGCCGATATCGACACGGCGATGGCCTGAGCGAGACCGGTTGATGCGAAGCTGTGCGCTGGCGCCGAATCCGGGCGAGGCTCCAGCGGTGGGAGTGTGGTGAGTTCGATGGAAGACGAGCACCTGATGTCTGCCGATCAGCAGCGGCTGGTCCTGGCCGTGGTCGAAGCGATCAACAACGGTGGCGACGTTGTGGCTCAGGTGCGTTCGGTGATCACCCCGCCGCCGGAGGTCGCCGACATCGACACTGTCGTGCGGATCGTTGCGCTGGACTGGGTCGGCTACACCATGGGGGACAAGCCCACGGTGATCCTCGCGCGCCTGCTGGACCGCATCGAAGAAGTCATCGATCCGCCGAGCTGACAGCCGCCGGTTCGACGCGGCTCTCGTGCTCAAGCTGGGCGGCCACGCTGAGGCTTGCCGGCTGGCCGACATAGCCGCTGGCGTGCACAGGGCTACGGTCCGGTCAGGCCGGGACCGCTCGCCTGGATGCGATCGTCGGTGAGTTCCAGGCGGTAGATCGCCGGCATCGGCATCGCGTGGCTGAATTCCCAATCCACGTCGGTGAATCCGAACCCAACCAGGGCACGCGCGATGAACGTACCGTGGCTGCCGATCACGACGGTGCTGTCGTAATGCCGGTCGGCCAGCGCGATCAGGGCCCCGGCCGCGCGCAAGGTGAGCTGGTCCAGGCTTTCCCCACCGGCGCGCGCCAGTCTCGGCATCATCCAGCTGACCGTGTGGTGGCGCGCGTAGTCCGGGCGGGGTGCGAGCCCGGAGTCCCATTCCCGCAACTCGTGATCGGTCCGCACCGGCAGATCCAGGGCCTGGGCCAGCGGCTGCACTGTCTGCACCGCTCGCAGGTAGGGGCTGGACACGATCGCCTGCGGCGCCAGCGGGGCGAGTTCGTCGATCACGCTGCGGGCCTGTCGGTGTCCCTGTGCGGTCAGCGGGCGGGTGTAGTCGTCCGGTCCGCCGGGTGTGGGAATGACGGGGGCGGCGTGGCGGAGCAGGATCAGCGTGGAGCGCACGGCGGCTGCGGTGTCCGAGGAGTCGGCGCCGTCGCGGGCACTGGCTTTGTCACGCAGGGGCTTTCGCGGTGGTGGCCGTGGCCGGGCTTGTCGTGCCAGCGGGCCCGTAGCAGGGCGAGTCCGCGTTCGACGGCGATCATGCGGGCCTGCACGCCGGGGTCGTTCGGGTCGTAGCCTGCCTCGAGCAACGCTGCACGATCTTCAGGTGTCATGCCAGATTGGACGCCGCCGCACCGATACAGGTTCCCGGCAAATCGGACGACTTCACCTGTGTCGGCGCGCGGCATCGAGACACTCCGCATCGACGACAAGCCACGAGCCGATGCCGGGTGCGCTTCGCTGGAAGCGTTGCCGTTGTCGCCTGCTGGCTAAGGGATTCCACGTCAACTCACCATGCTGGTCGCGACCTATCGCCGGGCTTGGACGCGATGCCGGCTCAGAGCACTATCGTCGTCACAGAACGGCCTGGCCCCCGACCCGTTCGACGGCCGCAGCTTGCGGGTCCGGCGCCGGGCCGCCATCGATGCGTGCACTACGACGATCTTGCGGGAGTGGAACCAATGAGTGATGAGGACTATCCGATCGACTTCGACGCACCCAGCACGGGCCACGACTATCAGGTGCTCCCTGATGGCCGGGTGCCGTTGTGGGTGATGCTCACCGTCGGCGATGATGCGCACTGCGTCACGCCGTGGCACTCCTACACGGCTCCGCTGGTGCTCTCGGCGGCCGTGATGGGCCGCGACTGCGACATTCCAGCGGGGGAAGTCATCGGCCGCGAGTTCACAGCGGCAGGCGGGCTGGATGAGGCGTTGCACGACTTCCGGCTCGTGCACGATCCGCGCTTGTAGCAGGCCGATGAAGAAAAGTCGGTAGGTGCCCTTGTGTGCAACGCACGAACGGGTGACACGAAGCACCGAAATCTACAACCGAATTGCCCTCACCACCGATACGGCCACCGCGATCACAGATACCCGGCAGTCCTGCACGGATCAGATCCGTCATGTACTGACCGGGTCTTGGTGTGCGGTGGCCAGATCCTGCTGGTATCAGCCAGTGACCAGGCAGAAAGGGTGACCGGCCGGGTCCAGCAGCACCCGCCACCGGTCGCCGCCCGGCTGGTGGTCCGGCCTGACCGCGCCGAATCCCAGCGCCGACTCCTCCGCCGCATCGAGGTCGGCGACCCTGAGGTCCAGGTGCAGCTGCTGCGGCACGTCCTGACCTGGCCACCGCGGGGCCCGGTATCCGTCGACTCGTTGGAAGCCCAGATCGCAACCCGAACCATCGGTCAGGGCGACGAACTCATCAGTGTCATAGCCGAGCTGCATGCCTGTCAGCTCTTGGTAGAACCGGGCAAGCGCCCGCGGATCGGCGCAATCCAGGGTCACGCCTCGCAGCGTCGCGATCGGCATCGTGCACTCCCTTGGTCATCCAGGTTCGCGGGCCGCGCGGCGCCCGCAGGTCGCTATCCAACCGCACTGTCGTGGCTCGGCTCCACTCCTTTTCGGGCGGCCGACAGCGCTCGTCCCAGGCGCAGCAACAGCGGCGCTGCGCACCCGCTTGTCTGTGCGGGCGAAGATCCTCCTGCCGCTGGCCACACCAGCTAGGAGGATGGGCGTTCGGGATCGCTGGACGTGTGGTCGATCCGCCAGGGGTGCACGGTCCGCACGGATCGCGGCCGCATCGGGCGCCGCAGCCGTGGATACCTGCGGGTGTCGGCTTCGGCGTAGCCGCGCAGCACCTCGGTCAGCCGCACCGCGATCTGGTCGAGCTGCTCGGGAGCGGCCGCGGTGCCGAACGCGGCGCAGGCGTCGAGCTGGCGGCGGACGGTGGCCAGCGCCGCTGCCGTCGGCGCGCGGGCAGGCATCTCGGACATGGCCAGCACTCTACCCGTTATCGAACATACATTCGAGACCTGTAAGTTCGGCGGCGTGTTCGAGAAGTGGCCGGTGCAGTTCAAACCAGAGCCGTGGCGGGTCGTCGACCCGCCACAGAAGGTGATCGTCGCCGCCCACCTGGCCATCACGACCAAACCGAAACACTTCCGCCAGGACCAGCTGGCGATGCGCGTGAAACTCGGCGGCCTGCGCCTGGCCGAGAACGTCCCCGGCTGGCTCCATGCCTGGGTGCTCCTCGATGACGGAACCTGGATGGGCCTGGTCACCTTCACTCTCGTCACCGGCAACGGGCACGGGCAACTCCAGCTCCACCAATGGTGCCCCGCGCACGCGCTCAGCCCGGCTGACCAGTAGCCGAGAAGGCGCGGCCGTCGGCGGCTCGACGCACCGGAAATTTCTGTACGGCCGTACCGGTATGGCAGCGTGGGTGGTGTGGACGGGATCGAAGTCGAGCAGCTCGACGGTGAGCACGCGGTGCTCCCGCAGCTACTCGCCTCGCTCGACCGGATCCACCACCTGCGTGACAGCGTCTTCGCCGCACCGGCGTGGTTGACCGGGATCGGTGACCCGGATGTGGTTCGGCTCCTCGCCCGCGGTGACGGCACGGCCGAAGGGTTCCTCGCCGGCAACCCGCAGACGGGACATCTCGCTGTGGTCGGCGTCCTGCGACCGCGATGCGGTGTCGGGTCTGCGCTGGTGCGCACGTTCATCCAACGAGCCCGCGCGGCAGGGGCCGGGGAGGTGACTGTGGTCCTCGACACCGACCCGCAAGGGCGGTGGGGCCGTCGGCAGTTCTTCGAAGTGCTCGGCTTCACTGCGGTGTCCGGAAGCGCGCTGCATTTCCACCGCACGGTGTGAGGTGAGTCCCGGTCGGCCGGGCCCTGACGGGGTGAGGGTTCGGCCGACCGGGACGGGTGCTGAGCATGTATCCCGCCAGAGACCTGCATCGCACCTGCTGTCGAATCCCACCCTCACCGGCTCTTCGGGATCCGACGAGACGGGAATCTACTCCGCGCCCGCCGGGTCGGCGGTCCGACAGGCGCCGAGTGTGGATATCGATTCGGCATCCGAACCAGGGGCGTTAGCGGGCGAATGGTGCAGCGGCTGAACTGAACTCGATGTCGTAGCGGCCGCCGGGATGCACGGTGATGATCATGATGCCGCCGCTGGCGGCGTGGTGGCGGATCATTTCGATCAGCGAGGTTCCGTCTTGTTCTGCGGTGAGGGAGAGGTGTTCGGCGAAGTCGTCGCCACCGACCGCGGTGTAGGAGAAGTCGAAGTACCGCTCGTAACCGACCGCGTACACGAGCTTCGAAGAGCCCTCGGGTATGGCGGGGTCGGCCAGCAGGCGGGGTACGCCGTTGGAGCGCAGGTAGGTGCCCTGGTTCTTGGTCCACACCAATGCCGGTGGGACCGGGTCGGGCTTGCCGGGGTCCCCGCTGGGCCAGGAATGCTCGGTGGCGGCCATCGCGTGCTCGGCGATCACGGCGACCTGCCTGAGCGGGAACCACAGTTCGAACTTGCCCATCCGTACGGTCATCGATGATTTCCTCTCTGTCGGTGAAGGATTCAGTCCGCGGCCGTGAGCGCGGCCAGCAGCTGCCCGGTGTCGGTGGCCAGGCGGGCGCGGCCGTCGTCGACCATGGCCGCGCATCCGGCCCACGCGGGCGCGGTCGGTGTCGGAGTGGGCAGGGCGTACACGGGCCGGTCGAGCCGGTTCGCCCAGTCGACGGCGTTGAGGGTGCCGCTGCGGATCCCGGCCTCGGGCACCACCATCCCGGCCTCGCCGAGCGCGGCGACGATCCGGTTTCGGTGCAGGAACCGGTCACGGGTGGGCCGCTCGGACGGCGGATACTCCGACACCACTAGTCCCCGCCGGGTGACCTGTTCGAACAGGTCACCGTTGGTGGCGGGGTAGGCGTGGCGCAGCCCGCCGGCGGTGACCACGACCGCCGACCCGCCCGCGGCGAGCGTGCCTTCGAGGGCTGCGGTGTCGATGCCGTAGGCGCCTCCGGTCACGATCGTCCACCCCTGCCCGGCGGCCGTCGCGGTGAAGTCGCGGGTGGTGGTGTATCCGTGCTCGGTGCATGCCCGTGCCCCGACCACGGCCACGCCGCGGTGGGCGAGGGTGTCGAGGTGTCCGGTACCGCGAGCCCACAACGCGACCGGACCGAACCGGTTGGTGCCGGGGTCGTCGAGCTCGGTGAGCTGGCGGGGCCACTCGGGGTCTTCGGGGGTGATCAGCCGGGCGCCGATGCGGTCGGCGTCGGCGAGGTCGGCTTCGGCGCGCACCGCCAGGCCGGGGTGGCGCGGGCGAGGATGTCGGCGGCCCCGTCGGGGCCCTGAGCGGCGAGCAGGATAGCGACCGCACCGCGACGGTAGAGGGCGGCGCGGGCCAGGATCGCCCATGCCAACTGCTGGGCGTGCTCGGCGGAAATGGTCAGGTCCACGGTCGATGAAGTCCTCTCGCAGGGGTGGGACCGCGCTGCGGCTGCGGCCGGGCGGGTCGGATGGTGGCTCCTGTTGTGGTTGTCCACAGGGGTATCCACAACATGTGGATATGGTGAGCGCCGGTCACTGCCCGGCCCGGAAGTCGCGTTCGGGGCTGGTGGCGAGGTAGCCCGCGCCGCCGGACGCCGGGTGACCGGCTATCGGGGCGCTTCGGGGTCCTCGGTGAGGTCGAGGGTTTCCCAGAGCTTGCGGGCGGCGATGACCGCGGCGAGCAAGTCCATCGGCTGGGAATCCTCAGTGTTCGGTGCCGGGTCGCGGACCTTACGCAACCGCCGGAACGGCACCCCACGTAGCGCGATACCGGTGACGGCGGGACCGGACTCGTCGGCCGGGACCGTGAAGACGTCGTAGTCGTCGAGCCGGATCCAGGCCTCGTACCAGGCCTCGGCCGGTTTGCCCTCCCGGCCCGGTGTGGTGGTCTCGGCGGGCGCCCAGTACCGGCAGCGACATAGCGGGTCCCCGCAGAGGTTGAGTGGGGTGTTGCCGACTGGGTTGTAGCGGTCGACGTGCCCGGCCAGCATCACGCAAGCTTGGCGGCTGTACCAGCCACATTCGGGATGCAAGCCAGGTTCGACTGCCACGCCGCGCAGGTAGTCGGAGGGGCGGATCATCAGTACGAGGGTGTCGTAGAGGTCTTCCCCGCAGATCTGGCATCGTTTGTGGTGCAGGACTTCTGCGAGGCGGTGGGGGTCGATGTTTCCCCACACCGGGCGGGTGCGGTCGCGGTGGGTGAGGGTGATGTAGGGGACTACGAGTCCGGCTGAGACCGGCGCGTGCGCCAGCCGCGCGAGGATCGGAACACGCTCAGCGGCGCGCGGCCGCGACGTCGGGGAATGTGCTGTGTTGGGCAATCGGGTCTCTAATCTGCCGGTCCGGCATCGGGTTCGGTGTCGTCGGCGGGAGTGGGGTGGGCGACCAGGACGACGGTGGTGGCCCGGTCCGGGGCGCAGTGGGTCTGCACGCGCAGGTGGACCAGCGCGACGAGCGAGGCAGCAGTGGGTGTTCCGGCGTTCCACGGCAGATACCGGGTCTCGTCGAGCGCGGGCATCTGGGCACGCAGCCACGAGTTGAGCTGTTTGGCGTCGCCGATCACGAGGTCGTGATCCACTCGCGGCCCGTGTGAGGGTTGTGCCCATAGACCCGCACCACCACCGGTGGGGACAGGGCGGCATCGATCACGGTGGCGGGCAGGACAGCGTCATGGCCGCTGTAAGCCCACGCGCCCCCGGCGATCACCCAGCTCTCGCCGTCGGGTTCGGCTGGCATCAACCGCCACGACACCGGGTCGAGCCCGTCGCGGATCGGGTCGGGCACCCACTGCGGGATCGCGACACCTTTGATCATCCGGTGGGTGAGGGCGGCGTGTTCGATACGCACCAACCCCATCACCGGCCGGCGCCCGAAGTCGATACCCATCGTGTCGGGGAAGACCGCGAGTTTCGTGCCCGCGGCCGGAGCTGCGGCGAAGGTGCTGTGCCAGCCCACGATCACGACCTCGGTCGCAGCCAACAGTGGGTGCACGCGGGCGGTGAATCGGTCGGGGTCGGGGCGGTCGTCGGCGGCGAGGCTGATCGGCATGGTCACCCTCGTCCCTCGCTTGCCGTGCGGGCGTGGCGCTCGACGGATTCGATGAACCGCAACGGCAGGATCACCCGTTCACCGGGTGCGGTGGTCAGCACGGTGTAGCGGGCGCTGACGGTGGTCGGTGTCGCAGTGGGCAGGGTGTGACCGCCACGGGTCCGCACGGTGATGGCGTCACCGCGACCGCGCGCGGCCTCCAGCTCGATACCGATCGCGGTCGAGTCCGACGACGGAGCAGTTGGTGCGGGTGTGCGGAGTTGCGTGATTGCGGCACGCAGCCGGTTCCGCAGTGGCGGGATGGTCAGGGGTTGGGTCATGCGCGGTGGATCCTCCGGAGAAGGTGCAGGAACGCGAACCGGCGGACCGGTCGCGGATGATGACGGGCGGCGAGTGCTGCGGCGAGCCGGTCGGCTTCGTGGCGGTCGAGATCGATGAGCTGGCATCGGGTTTCACCGGCGAGGGTGTCGTGCAGGTGCAGGCGAACCCAGTAGCCGTCGGTGCTGACGTGCACGCGGGCGCCGTCGCGGTCATGGACCCGAAGCAGCGGAACGGGAAGATGGGGCAGTGGTGGGTGATTCACGCCGACCCGCCTGCGTCAGCCGAACGCCGCGGTGTGGTGGTGCACGCGCGGTCTGCACTCGAGCGCCTCGCGAGCGGGGTGCAGACCGAGGTGATGAGGCCGACGCGGGCAAGGGCGACGTAGTGCATGTGGCTCCCATCGATGAAGGTGTTGAGGAACAGGCTGTTTCGAGCGCGGGGTCGAGGACGTCCACGTCCGGCTCGGCCTCGGGCACTCGGAGTTCTGGCTGTCTGAGGGTTGTGCCGGGTCCGTCGAGTGGTCGCGAGGGTGATTGCGCAGGTCGGGAGCACATCGGCCGCCCTTTCGCCAGGGGATCGGGCTGTGATCGGTGCCATCGACGTGGGGATGCCGCAGCGGCGTCGGGTGTGCATACCGTTGGTGGACAACATCATTGGTTGTTGTCCAGGAGGCGCAGATGCCGAAATCGCGAGCTCGACACTCGAAGAAGAAACCGACTGCCGCACACCGCGATCGCGGTCGGCCCGTGTCTGTGGACTTGGGCTACCTGTGGAGACAGGCCCTGCAAGGGCCGATCGAGGTTCGGCTCGCGCGGACCGAGGCGGAACTGTCGCGGTTCGCCGAGTGGGGGTCGATGCTGGGGTTGGACGGTCCGGGGATCGCCTCAGAGCTGATCCGCGCCCATCGGGATCGTGTGCTGGGCGCCGGTGTTGTCCGGGGCAATGTGTGGCGTGCGATGGCGCGTCGCCACGTCAGCTTCGAGTCACTGGTGATGGCGCGCACGGCCGCGTTGGTTGCGCTCGACGGCGACGGCACGGTGATCGGTGGGGTCCTGGCCGGACCCGACGTCGGCTTGCTGGATGCGATGTCGCAGGACTGGGACGCGCCTGCCGCGGTGACGGCGTTGGCGTTGGTGGCGATGTGGCGGGTGGATCTGGTCGCCGTCGACGAGCCGCATCGACGCCGTGGTGTCGGTAGCGCGCTGATGCGGGCATTGACCGCGACCGCGTTCTACAACGCGACGGGCGCGCTCTACGGCGCGTTCGCCCCGCGCGAGCCCGGCCTGAGCGCGTTCTTCGGCAGACCGGAACGGGAACTGTTCATCTACCCGACCGGCGCCGGCGTCGATGTGAGCGTGTGGCTCGGTGGCTTCCCGACCGTGGTGATGCCCGAGCCCGACAGGTGTCTGTTCTACCTCAATCTCCAACCACCTCCCACGCCGGAGAACCCGATAGCGCGAATCCCGATCTGATCCGGTCGCGTCGCAGGAATCGCATCCGGTCACTCGGTGGGCGTGAGGGTGGTGGTTGGACACCACGGGCGGTCATGCGGTTTCGAGCTCGGGGTCGCCGAGGTCGGCATAGCGCAGCGACTCGTCCGGGCAGGCACAACTACAGCGCGGGAAGGTCCGCAGACAGTGCACGCAATATCCGCAGTACAGACAATGCGGGCCGTCGGGGTTGTCGAAGTCGGCGCCGCAGTTGTCGCAGTAGCCGTCCTCGGAACCGAGCCCCTCGGCGAAGGCGGTGTAGCCACCGTGCGGGAACCGGCCCAGCTCATAGGTGTGATTTGAGTACCACGATCCGTCGCGCCAGTGCCCGGCCTGCTCGTTGAAGATGTAGACGGAGTGCTTGTAGGCGGGGTCGACGGTCAAGATGACGGCCTTGTCGTGGCCGAGCCAGCGCTCGAACCGCGAGCGTCCGATCCAGGAATCCAGTGACCCGAACGGGGCGCGGGGCAGGAAGTCCTCGGCCGCGATCCGGGTGTCGGAGCGGTCATCACCACGCGTTGGGTGGACGTGGTCGGGCAGGACTCCGTTGTGGGCCAGCACGCTGCGCTTGTCTCCGCCGATCGCGAAGGGGTGACAGTTGGCGGTGGTGTGCTTGCCGTGTGTGGCGTAGCGGGAATGAAATAGGGCGGGTCCGTCGGGGAATTCTGTTCGGGCGTGGGCGAAGTCGGTGATCGTCTCGCGCGGGTCCAGCCCGTGTCCGACGATGAGCCGGTCACCGGCGTGGATGGCCCAGCCGTGCCCGTGGGGGTTGGCGATCGCTCCGGCGGCGAGGGCGTCGTAGTCGGGGGTGATGGCGGGCCGGATGAAGGTCAGGATGCACACGGGTAGGCCTCCTCGATGGTGGTGAATGCACCGGTAGCGGTGAGCGCGGCCAGTTCCGCGGTCAGCGGCCCGTACGCGGGTCGCGCGGACACCCAGGTGGTGAAGGCCGGCCAGTCCCAGCCGCCGCGCGCGACATCGCGGGAACGGAGGCCGCGGGTGTATTCGACCGAGGCGTCGGCGAAGGCCAGCGCGGCTTTCACCTGCTGGGGTTTCAGTGAGCTGGCGAACACGCGCAGCTCGAAGGTGTCGGTGGGGTGGGCGTTGACGGCGTGGTAGCGGCCCCACCCGTGATCACCGTGCGCGAGCTCCTTGGCCATGTCGCGGACGTCGGGATCGAAACTGGCCCATTCGGAGTAGCGGCGCCGCGCCAGCGTGGTGACGGCGGGCTCGTTGCGGTAGATCAGCTTGAGCCACCGGTAGATGTGGGCGGGGGAGTCGAACCCGGCGCGCGAGAGGTGGATGTGGATGCCGACGTCGTCGTCGGTGTAGCAGCCCAGCAGCCGCAGCTGCGACAGCAGCGACCACGGGAACTGGTTCATCGCGTAGTGGAAACTCATCGGGTGGGTGACCAGCTCGAATCCGCAGCTGATCGACGCGTCGTCTTTGAGATAGCCCAACGAGTCGAGTCGATTGTTCGCGGTTTCGACCGAGTCGCCGTAGCCGTCGTAGCTGGTGCGGACTTCGAGCTCGAGACCCAGGAACAACGGGCCGAGCCCATGGAAGTCCGGGTCTGGCTTGTAGCAGGAGTCGTAGACCCGAGACGGGTTGGGCTGGGTGCAGCCTTCGCAGTAGTACTCGCACCCGCGAAACAGCATCTCGCACTCGTGGCATCGGGAGTAGTCGTCGCGGCAGTCCGGGCATACCCAGCAGTCGCCGTTGATCGAGACCGAATCGGCGGCGGGGCTGTTGCAGTCGTCGCAGGTCGAGTATTCGGCGGCGCAGTCGCCGCAGACGTCGCCGCCGGAGATGATCGCGGTGATCTCGCTGGTGTAGCGGGCGCAGTCGTCGCATTCGATGAATCCGCTGCGGCATTCGAAGCAACGGTCTTCGTCGTCGACGGTTCGCTCGACGTTGCGGGCGGGTCGGTCACAGGCCTGGCACAGGTCGAGCTCCCAGGCGCAATTCGCGCACAGCGCTTCGGCGTCGGCGGTGTGGATGAGAGCTTCGGGAGGGGTTCGGGTGGAACAGGACTCGCACTCGGCGAGGCCGAGTGGCTGATCGAGGACGGCGGTGGGCATCGGTTCCTTCCCTGGAAACGACGAAAGCCCGCACCATGCGGGTGCGGGCTCGATGAATAGGTGGTGACGGCGGGACAGCCGCTAGGTACTCGGCTGCGGCGGCGCGGGCAGGGCGAGCTGCCGTCCCGGTGCGCGAGGAGGTGTTCTGCGGGCGCGCGGTGGGCGGCATTCGCAGTGTGGGAACCGGATCTCGCAGGCGAAGCACCACCCGCACTGGCGGCAGTAGCGCCCTACCCGGTACAGGTCGACGTCGTCACAGCCGTCGCAGACATACCGCTCGCGCAGGGAGTAGCGATGTGACACGGGCAGGAAACTGCTGTTCGAGTACCAGATGCCGTTGTCCCACTGCCCTTTCGACTCCCCGAACAGATACACCTGCTGCTCATAGGCGGGATCGACGGTCAAGATCAGCAACTTCGACGAACCCAGCCATGTCTCCAGGCCACGCGACCCACGGACGGTGTCCAGCGACCCGAACGGCATCTCCGGCAGGTAGTCCTCGGCGGCGACGCGGGTGTCGGAGCGCCAGTCGTAGGCGCTGGGGTGGACGCGTTTGGGCAGGATCCCGTTGTGCGCGAGCACCGTCCGTTGGTCTCCGCCGAGCCGGAAGGGGTGGCAGTTGGCGACGGTGCGGATGCCGTGGGTGGCGTAGCGGGAGTGGAACAACGCGGGCCCGGCCGGGTGTGCGGCGCGGACGCGAGCGAAGGCGTCGATGACGTCCTGGGCGTTCATGCCGTGTCCGGTGACGATCCGGTCGCCGGCGATCAGGGCGAATCCGTGCCCGTGCGGGTTGGCGTCGGCGCCGCGCAGCAACGCCTGTGGGTCGGGGGCCACGGAAGCGGGGATGAAGGTCAGGAGGCACACAGCACGACCTCCTGCGGGTCGTCGGCCAGCGCGGTGAGTTCGTCGAGCAGCGGCCGATACTCGAGGCGCCGGCTCAGCCAGTCGGTGAACCGGTCCCACTCCCAGCCACCGGCACGGATGTCGGGAATGGTGAGGTCGGCGGTGTAGCGGATCGAGGCCTCGGTGAACGCCAGCGCGGCCTGGACCTGCCGGGTCTCGAGGGAACTGGCGAAGACCCGCAACTCCAAGGTGTCGCGCGGGTGAGGGTTGATCGCCTGATTACGCGGCAACCCGAGAGCGCGGTGGGCGCCCTTGGCGAGATCCTTGGCGCGGGCGCGGGTGCCGGACTCGAACGGGGCATAGCGGCTGGTACGCCGTGCCAGCGCGGTGACCTCGGCGTGGTTGCGGTAGACCAGCTTCATCCACCGGTAGACGTGCGCGGGCCCGGTGAACCCGGCGCGGGAAGCGTGCACATGCAGGCCGACGCTGCTGTTGGTCCGGCACCCCATCACCTGGAGGTCGTGCAGCAGCTGCCACGGGAATCCGGGCAGGGCGTACTGGTAGGTCATGGGGTGGCACACGATCTCGAACCCGGCCGGCTGGATGGAGGAGTCGCGTTTGAGGTAGCCGAGCGGCCCGAGCGCGTCGACCGCGATCGCGACCATGTCGTCGTAGCGGTCGGCGGGGACGACGACCTCGAGTTCCATCCCGAGGAACAAGGGCCCGTCGCCGTGGAAGATCGGGTCGGGTCGGTAGAAGTAGTTCCACACCCGGTACGGGTCCTCGCAACGTTCACACTGCCCCTGGCCGCGGAGCAAGGCGCCGCAGTCGGTGCATGCCCGCAGCTCGCCGGCGCACTCGACGCAGGCGCGCACGTTGCCGACGACGTAGCGGCTGTGGCGGGTGAAGCGCTCGCACTGGAAGCACTGGTCGAACAGGCGCGCGCACAGCTCGCACACCACGCCACCGGTGTCGACCCGCTGGCGAGCCGAGGTGACTTCCGAACACACCACACACGGACGGAGCCGGGACACGCAGCCCGTGCACAGCAGTCCCGCGCAGGTGGTGGGTGTGAGGGTGATCGCGCGGGCGCCGCACTGGTAGCACTGCGGGCACCGGTACACACAGTCCTCGCAGACGGGCCCGCCGTCGAGGGTGTAGCGGGTGCCGGGGTCGCGGGTGCGACAGACCCCGCACGTATCGGAAAGTTCCACATCAGGCATGACGGGTGAAATCCCTTCGCAGAAACGACGAACGCCGCCCCGAAGGCCGGGAGCGGCGTGAAATGACGAGAACGAGCAGCGGCGGTGTGGAAGTCGGTGTTCGGGTCAGGCGGCGCGTGCGCTCGCCAGGCGGCAGGCGACAGGTTGGCCGTGATGGCGGCCGTCGCAGGTCGTCAGGGCCAGCACCCGGTCCGGGACGGCGAGCTTGCGGCGCGCGACCGCTTCGAACTCGTCGATACCGCGGGCGGCGATGGCTTCGTAGTGGTCGTCGAATCCCTTGACCGGCTCACCGAGGTCGGGCAGGCCCGCTTGGCGCCACATCCGCAGGTACAGGCCGAACGCGCTGGTGTTCAACGGAGTTACGAGACTGACCTGCATCAACAACAACACGACCTCGACGGCAGTCCCTGGCTTGGTCGGCTGTCCGGCCGCGACTCGGTCGAGTAGCTCGCGGGCGTGGGCGCGGTAGACGAACTCGGTGCTCATCCGCTTGTGGGTGGCGGTCAACAGCGAAAACCCGTGAAAGAGAACGTCAGCGACGTCGGGGTGTCGCTGGTGCGCCAAGTGGATCTCGTCTTCGGCCCAGTCCGTCTGGGCCAGGGTGGACAGCAGCGTCGTCGTGAACTCCGTGCCGGTGAGACTGCGCAGGAGCGGCTCGATCGTGGCGTGCGTATCGGTCATGAGTGCGTCCTTCGGCAACGGTGATGTGGCAGGCGAATTCTGGAATGGCGCGCAGCTGTGGGCAGGCCAACGGCGCGATCCCCCGACCGCCAATTGCAGCGCGGCAGATCACGACGGCGTCGGGTAGCGCTGAGGGAAAAGGTGATCCGGCTCAGCTGAGCTGAATGTCGGCAGCGGGGCGTATCCTCGTGGGTGGAAGAGCCGCTGGTCGGGTCGATCTCAGGAGTTTGAGATGCCTGCTAGCAAGCCACGTCGTGCCAAGAAAGATCCCGAACTGGTTCGGCGGTTGGACGAGGTCCGCCAGGTGATGAAGGATCGGCGCACCGAGGCGGAACGCCGCGCGGCCGCGACGATGGACGCGGTCGAGACCTACCTGCACGCTGCGGGAGTCATCCGCCACGGCCTCGTTGTGCGTGATCAGCGTATCGGTGAACTGCGTCGACAGATCGAACAGATAGAACGCGAACACGAAGCCGAAGCTACTCAATGGCGTTCCCGCCAGGCGAGTGCGGTCGCGACGATGCGGGGGTTGGGGGAGTCCGACGACAGCATCGGGGCCCTGCTCGAAATGACTGGCAGGCAGCTGAGGCAACTCATGTCTGCTGCGGCTCGCACAGCCGAGCGGGCAACGCTCAACCGCGGTGGACCGGATCGGGGTACCGGCGCCACCGGTTTACTGGACGCTGCGGATACAGAGGTCCGGCTGAGTTCACAGGACGCCTGAACTTCGGATGAGGCGTTTGGTCAGAGTTTGGCGTAGCCGCCGGTGTTCCAGACATGCCATCGGAATTGGCTCGGAGCCAGGGCGACGCGATAGGGGATGCCGGGTGCGGTCGGATAGGGCCAGTAGGCGACGCCGCACCGGTGGCAGTAGTAGCCGTGGCTCCACACGCCTTGCGCACGGTTTCGCCCCGACTGGACCTTGCCGTTTCGACTGGAACGTTTGAAGGCCAAGATCGCGATGGCGACGACAGGAACTGACAGGGCAACTGGAACGATGAACAAGCCGACCAGAGATCCCGTGACCTGAGCAGGGTTGCCGCGCGGTGGATCAATTCGTAGCGACGCGATGCACATCGCGTATACGAACGCGAGGACGAGGAGGAGACCAGCGCTAACCACAGAGAGCGGACCCGCAGAAGGCAGGGATGGTTGCCAGGCCAAGCTTCTCGCCAGGGTGGAGCTGTGGCGGTATTCGTGGATCGAGGTTCCGACCACGGGGACGAGTCCACCCGGGCCGACACCGATTCCGGTGTGGACGCCAGCGCTGTAGCCGCTGTGGGTTCCGTCCGCCATGGTGGCGGGCACGCTCTGAACCCAGTCGATGCGTTCGCACTGCGGGCAGGAGAGATCGAGGTTCACTGGTCCCCCAAAGGACGTGGTTTCTCGCTGAAGTCGTGCACGAAGGTGATGCCTGGCAACGAACCGTGCGTCAATCCAACATGGGAAGCGCCCTCCTGTCGATGTGGCCTGAACCACACCAGCAGAGGTTCGGGTGGTCTGCCGATCGGCCGAAACATCGTCGGTCTCAACCGCTCGCGCCCGATTCGGTGCTCACGGGGCTGGGGTCGGCGTGCGCACGCTTGTCCTCGGTGTTCACGCGGTTGCCGTGCGGCTCGGCCGCCTCGTGCGCACGGTCGTCATCATCGTGCGCACGGTCGTCATCATCGTGCGCACGCTGAGGAGAGAGTTCCGGACCGGTGTGCGCACGGTCGATGGGTATGTGCGCACGCAGGCGTTCGGCGTCGCGCAGGATTCGGCTGACCGCTGAACGGCTGCACCCGAGTTCGCGCGCGACGCGGCTGGCGCTCCACCCGTCGACGTACCGGTGTGCGAGCACCGCGGTGACGGTCGCGGGGTCGCGTCGCCCGCCGGGATCCTGTTCGCAGATCAGCGTGGCCAGTGCCTCGAGATCGGCTCCGTCGCAAGAACTATCGAGGGAATCCCCGCTCAGCTCGGCTGTCCGGTCGGCGGAGTTCGCGGCGTGGCCGCTCGGTGCGTTTGGTAGGTCCAGTGGGCGCTGTGATTCGGGAACCGTGGCTTCCGACCCGTGCTCCGTGTCGTGTTGGTGTGCGTGCGCCAGCGTCAACAGGGCGATCGAACTCTGGGTCATGGAGCCTTCCACGATCAAGGGCCACAGCCATGCTTCGGCGACGGGCACACCCGCGGTGATCGCCAGCGCGCGCAGCGCGGTGAACGACAGCCAGAACGCCCCGCCGGCGATGACCACGGTCAGTGCTGTCGCGGCGCGGCGGGCGGTGGGCGAGACGGTGTCCGCGCGTGCGAGCAGCGCAACTCCGTGCACCGCGGCCAACAACGCCAGTGGCGGGATGACGGCTACCGCGGCGGCGACGGCTGGCAGGACGGTTGTGTGCAGGACGGCTTGGGTCGCGTTGCCGACCACGCTGACGCCGGCAGCGATACAGAGCTCGCTCCAGAAGAAGACGTGCGCACGGTCAGTACCCGCGACCTCGCGCGCGGTCAGCCCGGCCCTCGCGGCTTGCAATGATGAAGTCGGCATGCCCTACTGCCTCGTTTCGGGTGAGTGTGAACAGGAGGTCGCGGCGATCGGACCGCCGCACGGATGGCACGGAGCGCAGGTCCAGTGGTGTGAGGTCGCCGCCCACCGGTGACTGGAGCGCCGGTGTTTGCGGCAGGTCAGACGAGGACGCGAACGTCCGAAATCGGTGCCGACTCCCGGTGCTGGCACTCGGCAACGGTGATCAGGTGCTGGCGACGGCGGTGCTCAGCTTCGCCCCGGATTGACGAAACCACCTGACGGTTGTCAACCGGTAAGTGGTTGTGTAGGTTTCGCCGCTGATGCCTCGATGGGGGCGTCGGGTAGGGGACCTGTTCACTGTGGAGGTGTGAATGGCCGACGTCGACACCTCGGCGGTCGCTGACCAGCTCGCTGAGGCTCTGGACAACTACATCGTCGGCGCGCTGGAAGCGATCGGCGCTCTCGACCTCGCGGTCGCGGCGCGGGAACGCATCGCCGCGACCGCGCCGGTGCTCGCGGCGTCGCTGTGTGGTGACGACGACCTGGTCGCCGCGCAAACCGTGATCGACCTCGCTGGCGTCGCTTGGCCCGAGCGCCCCGAACCGGTGTGGTGGCGAACGCCTGTCGGGCGGATGGTGGGCCGGTCGGTCGGCCGCGAGGACACCGAGTCGGTGTCGTATTCGGTTGCCGCCGCGATGCTCGGAGTCGCCACCGGCACGGTCAAATCCATGATGGCGCGGGAACACACCGACCTCGACCGTCATCCCGACGGCGGCCTGACTTGAGCCTCGGTACTGGCCCGCCTCGACCGGCCGTGACCAACGGCCCGGCGGGGCATGCCCTTGCCGGGGAATCGCGACCCGCGCAGAACGCGGCCGAGGGCTGCGGGCCATGAGACGGGGAACTGAGCGATAGTCGGACGCAGCGCCATCGGCCAGCAGCAGGCCGATCTGACGTGCCGCGCACCACGACACCCACGGGGTGAACGCACTTCCGACATAGTCGCGAGCTATGGATCGATGTCCACGGCGGCAGTGGGGCGTTGGCGGGTTGAACGAGCCGCGGCGGCCGATGTCGAAGCCGGCGGAACGGAACGCCTCGTCGGCGTGGTCGTCGGGCCGATCGATGTCGCTCAGGCTCAGGCGGCCGCCGATGCCATCGGATTGCCGATCGAGGCCGCATGCCTCCTCGGCGTCCTCGGCGGAGCTCGGGAGGTGGCAAAGAGTTCTCGACGCGTCACGAGATGGCCCCGGCTGGGCGGAAGGGGCCGCGGGCGACTCCCTGTTAAGTCACCACTAATTCGGCTGAACGACGCGTTGTCGATCGTTGTCCAGAGTTGTCGATAGTTGTCGTACCGAGGGCATTTCGCCAGGTGGAGAGGCGGATCCGATGTCCGATTTGTTGTCCAGGGTTGTCTATGGTAGCCGTCACATCGGCACCGAGAAGGTCAGGGGTTCGGCTTGGACGCCGCACTCTGCGCGAGAACTGCCGATATACGCAGATGGAGGCCAGCGGGCCGAAACTTGGCGTTCGACAAGGGAATCAGCAGCGAGTTCAGATGGAAACGACTGGGTGGGGTCCGGACGTGCGCGCTGAGGGCCACCGCGGGAAGTGGGGAGGTTGCGATGCGAACCGGTTCGGTGGCGCCAACGGCCTCGGGGAGATTCGGGCGTGTGTGATCGGCGTCGGCGAGTGCAAGAAGCGGGGGATATCCGCCTACAGACTTGCGACGTTATTCCGGGGCGGGGTGCCAGTCGTCTGTGTTGGCGAGCTTGGCTATGTTCTCGGCCAGGGCTTGTGAGCGGCCGGCGGCGACTTTCTGGTATCGCATGGCGGCTCCAGGTGTTTTGTGGCGCAGGCGTTCCATGATCTCGGGAAGTGTGCCGCCGGCTTGTGCGGCGACGGTTCCCCCCGTGTGCCTTTGTTCGCTGGGACGAAAGCCTGGGCGTCCGATCTTGACGCACGCGGCGTTGAAGGCCCGGCGGTAGATCCATTCGCGCATGGTTCCGCCGGTCTCAGGATCGGGGAACAGGAGAGACCCGGGCGCAGAATCGACGTAGCGATCGAGGTGTTGGCGGACCGCGGCACGCATGTGACTCGGGATCACTACCGGCCCTGTCGATCCGGATTTCGGCCGCCCGATCTCGAAGCGGCCCTCGCGGTAGGTAGCGGCGAACGAGACGGTCATCACGGAGCAGTCCGTGTTGAAGTCGCGACGGCGCAGCTCGAACGTCTCGGATGGACGAAGCCCGCACCATGCCGCGAGAAGAATTGAGACCGAGAGGTTCTCAGGCATGGCGAGTGCGAGCCGCCCGATCTCCGCCGGGAGCAGCACAGTGGGATCATGGGCCGGTTGGACTGCGGTCGCGCCCTTGATACGACACGGGTTCTTGGAGATATGTCCGTCCTCGACAGCGACATTGAGGACCATGCGGAGGACTTCGTAGGCACGCGCCCTCGCGGTCGGAACGCCGGTGTCGTCGTGGTCGGCCTTCGACTTGCGTCCCCGATTTCGGACGCGAGCGACATTGCTGTACCAGGTGCGGACCATCTCGAAGGTGATGTCTGGCAACGGTGTTGTTTCGAATGTGGGGTTGATATGGTGCCGCAAAAGGGATCGGTAGGAGTCCTTGGTCCGTCGCGCGATGGGCTGGCCCCGCCGAGACACCCGCGTGGAAATGACCTGCTCGGCATAGGCTCCGAACAAGACTGGCGGCGAGGGTTCCTCGGACTCGGGGCTGTCAGGCGGTTCATTCCGACGTGAGGGAGCGATCCACGTTTCGAGGTCTATCAGCGCGCGCTCGGCAGCGAGCCACCCTTCCGCGCGGGTCTTCGTATCGAAGGTATGGGGTGCGTTGTGCACTGCGGTGTCGGGTCCGGTGTAGCTGGCCTTCCAACGGCCCGAGGGTAGCTTTCGGAGTCGGCCGAATCCGCGACGGGGCGCACGTGTCCGGTCCTTCTTCGACGGCATTTCTGTACCTCCTGGATAGGGGACGGTGCGCGATCCACTGGGTTGGGAACAGGCTCGGCGCGACCTGATGGCGATGTCGGGGTTTGAGATGGGAAGCCGCCCCGCCATTGAGAGGCGGGAAGACGGGGGTCCGAGTGAATTCACGTCGGATCACTCCGGGGGAGTGGAACGCGAACCTGAGTTGGGAAGTGCTGCTGAGGCGGGATCGTTTCGGTCGGTCGGCAGCAACCATCAACGGGTGTGTGGGAGTGGCCCGCGTACGCGTTCAGCGGAGGTGCTGCGGCAGATCGAATGAATCACGGCCACAGGCTCGTTGGTGAAGCAGCTAAGGCGCTCGATCGTGTCCGAAGCCACGACATCTTGAGCCGCTAAAGGTCAGCAAAGACTGACGTTGCTGCCGGACGGAGCAGAACCTCGGAACGTGTGCGCTAACGCCAGCATCTGTAGTGGTCTCCCACACAGCCGAGCGGGTATGCGAGGCATGTCGCTGGCGCGTTGTGGCCTGGACAGAACCGCGGTGCTGGTTGGAGCTGAACCTGTGTGGATTGAAGTAGGAAGGCATGGCTTCGCCTGGGCTCTCTGGGGCCCGGTCAGCAGCTCTTCACTGTCAGTCTATAGACGACGCAAGGGCTTTGGTCGTGCTGTGCATTGTCGATATCGCTCGAACGTCGCCGGCAGGCGTCGAGCTTGATCAGCGTTTGACGTATCTCGAGGTTGGGTGGGCTGGCCTGCGATCACTGGACGAGCGCATCCTCCCAGGCTCCGAGCGCGTCCATGCGGGGCCGATTCCTGGTTTCCGCATGCGAGTCGGCGATGTCGGTGGACGGGCCTACGCTGAGCAGGTCTCGGCTGTCTTCTGTCGAGGGCGACCCACGCCGACGCGGTGACGGGCGCTGGCTCGGTGAACAGCCCCGACTGACGGATAGGTGGGCAGGGCGTTACCGGCGTGGGAATGTGATGTGGGTGGGGTCGTACTCGGGATGGTAAGGCTGGGTTGAGGCTCCGGATGGAGGACGGTGGCGGTCTGCTGATGCGGCGGAGGAGCTTGAGCGAAAGTGAATGAGAATCGTGTGATCATGCGGTAAACACGCAGGTCAATTAGTGCTCCCCGCGCGAGCGGGGATGAGCCCAGCACCCAATCGGTGAACTCGGTGACGTTCTCGTGCTCCCCGCGCGAGCGGGGATGAGCCCCAGGTTTCCCTGCGCATCGACAGAGGTTCCGGGTGCTCCCCGCGCGAGCGGGGATGAGCCCGCGATCGACCGCGACGACTGCGCCAACCTGCTGTGCTCCCCGCGCGAGCGGGGATGAGCCGAAGGAATGCGCCTAACGACTCCGCGAGACAGGGTGCTCCCCGCGCGAGCGGGGATGAGCCCGCTCAGCTCGCACGACGAGCTCGTCGCCGGCGGTGCTCCCCGCGCGAGCGGGGATGAGCCCGGCCCGAACAGGGACCGTTTCTGCATGGGCTCGTGCTCCCCGCGCGAGCGGGGATGAGCCCTTCCACGACTTTCGACGAGTACAAGGAGCTGAGTGCTCCCCGCGCGAGCGGGGATGAGCCCGGTTGGCGGGTCATGCGCAGTACCTTCATGCCGTGCTCCCCACGCGAGCGGGGATGAGCCCCATCGCCCGCGAGCTGGGCGAGGCGTTCGACGGGTGCTCCCCGCGCGAGCGGGGATGAGCCCGACGGCGGCGGCGTGCCCGGTCGCCCGCACCGGTGCTCCCCGCGCGAGCGGGGATGAGCCCAACGCCCTCCAGATCAGTTCGAATGTAAGGCAGTGCTCCCCGCGCGAGCGGGGATGAGCCCGACTACCACGCCGAGGTCGTCGCGGCCGGAATGTGCTCCCCGCGCGAGCGGGGATGAGCCCGCTCGTCGAGGAACAGCATCTCGGGCACGACTGTGCTCCCCGCGCGAGCGGGGATGAGCCCCTGAAACTGAACGACGGCGTAAACGACGTCGAGTGCTCCCCGCGCGAGCGGGGATGAGCCCGTTCATGACGTTGTTCCCGATTCGAATCAGTGGTGCTCCCCGCGCGAGCGGGGATGAGCCCGACGGCGTCAACGAGACGACGCTCAACCCCGAGTGCTCCCCGCGCGAGCGGGGATGAGCCCCCGAACTGCCCGGAAGAAGCCTTCCTGTGGATGTGCTCCCCGCGCGAGCGGGGATGAGCCCAACCCGAGTGCCGTGCTCGGCGGGTCGGGCATGTGCTCCCCGCGCGAGCGGGGATGAGCCCTTCGAAGACAGCTACGCATTGCCTACGGGTCAGTGCTCCCCGCGCGAGCGGGGATGAGCCCGCTCGACCTCGGGCCACTCCGGCGCGACGGCGGTGCTCCCCGCGCGAGCGGGGATGAGCCCACTTCTTCGAGGGCATCGGCGAGGAACGGCGAGTGCTCCCCGCGCGAGCGGGGATGAGCCCCTCGGCCGGCAGCTGCGCGCGCTGAAAGAGGCGTGCTCCCCGCGCGAGCGGGGATGAGCCCTCCGGGCCGTTCTCGCCGACGATCGCCACACCGTGCTCCCCGCGCGAGCGGGGATGAGCCCTGGATATAACGGAGCTCCGGCCGGACGTCCCGGTGCTCCCCGCGCGAGCGGGGATGAGCCCGCCGACAAGGTCGCTGACGCGCTCAAGGAATTGTGCTCCCCGCGCGAGCGGGGATGAGCCCATCATCCCGTCGTTCGACACCGGCAGCACCGAGTGCTCCCCGCGCGAGCGGGGATGAGCCCGCTCGAACAGGAACGCGCGGGCGGTGGTGGTGGTGCTCCCCGCGCGAGCGGGGATGAGCCCCTCACTATCACGCACCTGATCAACCGCAAGGCGTGCTCCCCGCGCGAGCGGGGATGAGCCCGCGGCCGGTATGTCGACCTCCGAGCCGGGCGGGTGCTCCCCGCGCGAGCGGGGATGAGCCCCCGTCCCACTCGATTTCCGGCACCTGGCCGTAGTGCTCCCCGCGCGAGCGGGGATGAGCCCCGCTGCACCTGCGCGGGCGGGGAGAGCGGGTGGTGCTCCCCGCGCGAGCGGGGATGAGCCCGTCGTCGAGTTCGCCGACTGGAGCCTGTTCGGGTGCTCCCCGCGCGAGCGGGGATGAGCCCGGGTTCGGTCTCGACGGACTGCACCTCGACCTGTGCTCCCCGAGCGAGCGGGGATGAGAGCCACTACTGCCACAAGTCCGACGCGGCCGACCCTCAACGTGACGCCGCCTCGGGCTCGTTGGCGTGCAATATACGTGCAATAGCGCAGCTCAAACCTACCCATTAATGCGTATGCCTGCGGCCGAAGGGTAGTGGAGGATCTCCCAGGTAGGGCCCTGTTTTTCGAGGTTGCGGCCGATTTCGGTGTCGGCGCCTTGGCGGGTTCGAAACCAGCTGGGACCACACATAATGGCTGGTCAGACGTGGTTTTCCGCGTTCGGCCAGCCATTTTCGTGCAGAATGCGTGCAGAAACGTAGCCTCTTCAAGCAACGGAGTCCGGCTGACACTGCTTCCGTGGTTGTGACGTCGACAACGAGTCGCGAACCACGTGTTCCATGGATCGCCGGAATCTACTGTGGTCGTTTGTCGACCTACTGTCCCTCGCGCTGAGGTGCTCCGGGCACTGGCAGGCAGAGGACTCCGCTGAGGCATGCTGGTTCGGGGCTGCTGAACAGCGGTGCCAGCGGGGTGCCGCCACAGGACACCAACGTGCATCCCGCGGGGGCGTAGGGTCCAACGCCGAATGACGCCAACAGGACGTTGAGATCGAATACCCCGGGCGGGTCCAGATCGAGGTTCGTGCTGGGGCTGTACGGTCCCGGATCCGGTAGGTCGACGTCGGTGATCGCACGCGCGAGTAGCCGGAGGAACTCGCGGTAGAGTTCGCTGTTGCTGTTGATGGAGAGCAGCGTGCTCGGGTCAGGTGACACGTCTCCGAGGACGCCGTTCCAAGTGACGAGCAAATTCAGGCTTGGGACAACGAAATTGGTTTGATGCAAGAATCCCACGGTGGCATAGGTGTCTGGCGGCATGGGATCGAATGCCGCGATATCGACGGTCTTCTGGGAAGGCAGTGTGACCCCCGTGCAGGGAGTTCGATTCAGCCATACCAGGAAGCCGTAGCACGCGTTGGACTTGGACGGCTGGCGGAGCTGGTCGATGTAGGCCGTGTCGATCAGGCGTTTGCCGTTCCACTCTCCGCTGTTGAGCAGCAGTAGCCCGATTCTGGAGAAGTCGTTCGGTGGGAGGAAGAGATACGCGAACCCGTAGGTGTTGCCTGCGCGGTCGCGCTTCCAGTAGTAGTCGTCGGCGTCTATCCCCAGCGGGTCGAATAGATTCTGCTGAGCGAACTCCTGCAGGTCTCGTCCAACCGCACGCTGGACAATGTAGGCAAGCAAGTCGGGACCGCGCTGAGAGTACGCGAAGTGCGTGCCCGGAGGGTGTTCTATCGGCAGGGCAAGGGCTTGCTGGGCTGTGTTGAGGTCGGGAACCAGTGCGGTGAGGGCCTCCGCGGCCAGCGACTGCCGCAGGCCTGAAGATTGCGTCAATAGGTCTCGCACGGTGATCGCGCGATGGGCGGCGTCTCCTTCACCCTCCGGCAGATAGTCACCGATCGGTGCATCCAGGCGCAGCAGCCCTTGTGTGACAGCGACGCCGGCGACCAACGCCGTCACCGCCTTCGTCGAGCTCCACAGATGCCACGCGACATTCCCGGTCGTTGCATTGAATGGGCCGGTTCCGACGAGACAGTTGTTGCGGAAGATCTGGATGTTGATCCGCATACGCGACGACGCGAAGGCGATCGCTTCGTCCATTGCCTGCCGGTCGATATCCACCTCCGCGGGCGCGGCGGACTGCGGAGCGGCATCCCCTTCCGGAACTGTGCAAACCCGAGGTACCGCGCTCGCGGCAGGGGCGCTGATGAGTATCCCAACGCCGATAAGTAGCGCGAGAATGGTCGGCCAACTGACCGCGGTGGGTGTCAGCCTCGATCGCCATCGTAAATCCACTTCGCACCACCTCGTTGTACTGCGACCATTTACGGAGTGATATAGGACTATCACGGTCGGTGTGGTCTGCGTCGTACTTCGCGAGGATGCCCGATATGCGGAGAATTCCATGGTCAGGCCCATCAAGAGGCCTGGCCGGCGGGGTCGTATCCGCTGGGGTCGGCAGTGCCGCCATCGCCCTTCCGGGGCGATGGTTCGGATAGATGAACCGTGGGAATTGCGGGCTCAGCGCGATGCCGATGGCCGCGGCGGTAGCGCTCGCCGGAGAGGGGTACGGGCGGTGTTCGGGCGCGGTGCGAACCAGATCGCCGCACATTCGTACCGGAACGTCGCGACGCCGTTAGATGAGGCCCAGACGAGGTCTGTCACGGTCGTGTTGGAAGTGGGAAGCGCGCGGCGCCGTCGCGACGACCGATCGATCGCCGTGGACCTCACCACGGCCGGTCGTGGTGAGGTCGGCGAACTTGATTGATCCGAGTCAGACGGTGGAACTGACTCCGTTGGCCGCGGCGGACGTATCGTCTGCCGCGGTGACGGGTGTCGCCTCGAGGGTGGCGGTGAGGTCGGTGCGCAACGTGGTCAGCGAGTCGAGGAGGTAGTTCTGTCGGACCTTCCACGGTCGGCGGTCGCCTTGGCGGGGAAACTCGCCGATCGAGCGCTGGACGTAGCCTGCGGCCAATTCGAGCAGGGGGCGTTCGTGCAGGGTGGGGTCTGCCTTGGGCGCGATCGCGGCCAAGTTGTTCCTGTCCATGTGGTTGAGGATTTTGCAGACCAGGCGTGAGGTGAGGTCGCCACGGAGCGTCCACGATGCGTTGGTGTAGCCGATGCACATGGCGAAGTTGGGCACCGCGCTGATCATCGCGCCCTGCCAGACGAATTGCGACTGCAGGTCGACGGGGCGGCCGTCGACCTGGAGCCGAACTCCTCCGAAGGCCTTGAGCTGCAGCCCTGTCGCTGTGATCACGATGTCGGCTTCGAGTACGCGGCCGGATCGGAGGCGGACACCGTCGGGGAGGAATGTATCGATGTGATCGGTGACGACTTCGGCGGCACCGCTCTTGATCGACTTGAACAGGTCGGCGCTGGGGACGGCGCACAGCCGTTGGTCCCACGGGTCGTAGCTGGGCGTGAAGTGCTGCTCCACCAGCTGCGCGTCGCCGAGGATGCGGGTGTTCATCTTGATGAGCAGTTCGCGCGCCGCGCCGGGCCGTCGGCGGCAGTACTGGTAGAAGGCTGTGCTGAACAGAATGTTCTTCGTCCGGATGATCCGATGGGCGACGGTGGCGGGCAAGACGGCACGCAACCGGTCGGCGATCTTGTCCCTGCTCGGGACGGCG
This sequence comes from Nocardia sp. NPDC058244, assembly GCF_042882065.1. Classification (NCBI taxonomy): domain Bacteria; kingdom Bacillati; phylum Actinomycetota; class Actinomycetes; order Mycobacteriales; family Nocardiaceae; genus Nocardia; species Nocardia sp. NPDC058244. Next base: position 620,849 of record NZ_JBHVWX010000006.1, read on the forward strand.
CTGATCCAGGTCGGCGAGCGTTGCAACATCGTCACGTGCGCGGCATCCGGTGCCATCGAGGGCACCAAGGTCACCGCGGTCGCACCGCTGCCGATCACCACGACGCGCTTGCCGGTGTAGTCGAGCTGCTCCGGCCAGAACTGAGGATGCACGACCGTGCCGGTAAAGGCCTCGAGGCCGGGGAACTCGGGTGCGTGGCCACGGTCGTAGTCGTAGTAGCCCGCGCAGGAGTAGAAGAAAGTGCAGGTCAGCGTGGAGATGTTCGTGGTGCCGTCCGCGCGGCGCCGCTCGACCGTCAACGTCCAATGGGCGTCGGCGGAGGAGAAGTCCGCGGCAACGACCTTGGTGTTGTAGCGGATGTGCTGGTCGATGCCGAACTCGCTCGCCGTCTCCTGGATATAGCGCAGGATGGAGGAGCCGTCGGCGATGGACTTGGCCTCGCGCCACGGCCGGAATGGATAGCCGAGGGTGAACATGTCCGAATCCGAGCGGATCCCGGGGTATCGGAACAGATCCCACGTGCCACCCAGCGAGTCGCGGGCCTCGAGGACGGCGTAGGTCTTGGTCGGGCACTCGGTCTGCAGCCGGTAGGCCGCGCCGACACCGGACAAGCCTGCGCCGACGATCACGACATCGAGGTGCTCGCGGTCGGTGGCTGAGTGGAGGGCGTCTGTCATGGCAACCAGTATTTGCCGCCTCCAGCCGGGAGTTCTTGCTCTGAGACGACAAAAATTTGATACTGGGCGACATGTCGATGATTCGTTCCGCGGCGTTGCGGGGCTTCCGCGCTACTGTCGCCGAGCTCGGCGGCAACGCCGATCAGCTCGCCGAGCGGGCGGGATTGCCGTCGGTCGCGCTCGACAGCGACGACATGCTCATTTCCGATCTGGTGGCCGCCCGGATTCTCGAACAAGCCGCTCGGGTACTCGATTGTCCCGATTTGGGTTTGCGGGTCGCGGGCCGTCAGGACCTGGGAATGCTGGGTCCGCTGTCGTTGGCGATCCGCAACGCACCGACTGTCGCCGACGCGCTCGAGTGTGCTTCACGGTATCTGTTCCTGCACGCACAGGGAATGAGCATCGCGATGGAGGAAGACCCGGACGGGGCCCGTGGTGTCATCGCTCTGCGCTACGGGGTATCCGCAGGAGGGCGGGTCATCTCGGTCCAGGGCGTTGATCTCGGACTCGGCTTCCTCCACCGAACCATCGAGCTCCTGGTCGGTGGGCGGTACGGGTTGCGCTCGGTGGACCTGCCGTATCGGCCGGTCGCCCCGATCGAATACTACGAACGATTCTTCGGGGCGCCGGTGCGCGTCGCCTGCCCGACCGCGAACTTGCGCGTGCCGCGCAGCATCACGACTCTGCCCCTGTCCGGAGCGGATGAGAGCTTGATGCGACTGGCGCTGACATTCTTGGCCGAACAGGCGCCGTCACATCCCGCGCTTCCCACCAGGACTCAGGTGCATGCGGCACTTGTGCAGTCGCTGGGTACCACTCCCGCCGAGATCGGTGTCGTCGCACGACTTCTCGCAGTTCACCCACGAACGTTGCAGCGCCGTCTCGCGGCCGAAGGGACATCGTTCGCCGCCATTCTGGACGAGGTTCGTCGCAACCAGACTCACCGCTATCTCACCACCACGGACATGCCGATGAGTCAGATCGCAGCCTTGGTCGGGTTGAGCGAGCAATCGACCTTGACCCGATGTTGCCGACGTTGGTGGAATGCCACACCGCGCGCGATTCGTCGCGGTGACGCAGCGACACCCTGATCGGTGATCCGAACGAGTCGAGGGCGATCCGCGCGACGTGCTGTCGTGCAGGATCAAATAGTTGTCGTCTGACATCAAGTTCGCAGGGATGCTGCCCAACAGACTGGCGGTCGATCAAATATCGCGCCACTGTTGAAGGAGATTCGATGTCACCGTCCTCGTACAAATTCATGGGGGCTACCGCGCTGGTGACCGGCGCCGCGAGCGGCATGGGTGAACAAATGGCCTACGGTCTGGCGGCTCGAGGCTGCAACATGGTGCTGGTCGACCGCGACGCCGAACGACTTACCGATGTCGCCGAGGCGGTGCGGCTGGGCCACCCGGATCGAGAGGTGGCGACCTACGTCGTCGACCTGGCCGAGCTCGACAAGCTGGAGTCGGCCGTCGAGGTGATCCTCGCCAAGCACCCCGACATCACGCTGCTGATCAACAATGCCGGTGTCGCACTGGGCGGGAACTTCCGCGACCTCACCGCCGAGGAGTTCCAGTGGGTTCAAGACATCAACTTCCGGGCCCCGGTGGTACTGACCCGATTGCTGCTTCCGACGTTGCTCGCCTCACCCGGCAGCCACATCGTCAACGTCTCCAGCCTGTTCGGCCTCATCGCGCCGCCCGGCCAATGCGCTTACGCCGCTAGCAAGTTCGCACTCCGTGGCTTCAGCGAAGCTCTGCGCCATGAGCTGGCTGGTTACGGAGTCACCGTCACGACAGTCCATCCCGGCGGGATCCGCACCAGGATCGCCGAAGGTGTCAGGATCGCTGACGCAGCATCGGAGGAACAAGCGCGAGCAGGCAAAGCCGCATTCGCCAAGCTGCTGACCTATCCGGCGGACAAAGCTGCCGAGCAGATTCTCGACGGGGTGGCCCAGCGCAAGCCGCGCGTACTGATTGCGGCGTCGGCCATGACCGCCGACATCGTCGCCCGCCTCTTCCCGACCTCGTACCTGTCGGTGTTGAAGCGACTGAGCCCCGGCGGTGGCCGACAGCGGCGAGCGGAGACGGCGCGATGAACCTCGCCGATCCCTTCACCGGCAGTGATTCCACCAGGACGGATGCGGAATGAAGATCCTGGGCGCAGTACTCGAACACATCGGAAAGCCTCGACCTTACGCACGATCAGAGCCGATCGTGATCGACGAACTCGACCTCGACCCGCCCGGGCCGGGCGAGATCCTGGTGCGGATCGAAGCCGCCGGTATCTGCCACTCCGACCTTTCGGTCGTCGACGGAAACCGTCGCCGCCCCGTACCGATGCTGCTCGGGCACGAGGCCGCCGGCCGAGTCGAACTTCTCGGTCCCGCTGTCGACGACATCGCCCTCGGTCAACGCGTGGTCATGACCTTCCTCCCGCGGTGCGGATGGTGTCCTGCCTGCAAGACCGGTGGGCGACTGCCCTGCTCGCCGGGCAGTGCCGCCAACAACGAAGCCACCTTGCTCAGTGGCAGAGTGCGGCTTCGGCGTGGCGGGAAGCCGGTCAACCATCACCTCGGAGTCTCGGGATTCGCCACTCACGCAGTGGTGGACCGGCGCTCGGTGGTTCCCGTCGACGACGACGTGCCGCCGGACATCGCCGCGGTATTGGGATGTGCGGTGCTGACCGGCGGCGGTGCGGTCATCAACGCAGGCCGTCCACAGCAGGGCGACCCGGTCATGATCGTCGGGTTGGGAGGGGTGGGAATGGCGGCCTTGATGACCGCCGTCGCACTGGGTCGCGGGGAAGTCATCGGGGTGGATACGTTGCCCGACAAGCTCAACCACGCGCGAGCAGCCGGCGCGGCGGCCTGCACTCCGCAGGAAGTCATCGAATCGGGGATCACCGCGGCTGTGGTTGTGGAAGCAGCAGGAAACGCACGGGCCTTCGAGACCGCGGTAGCAGCGACCGCGCCCGGTGGGACAACCGTCACCGTCGGCTTGCCGGGCCCCGAGATCCGCGCCGCCATCGCACCGTTGGACTTGGTATCAGGGGCGCGCTCGATCATCGGAAGTTATTTGGGCTCGGCTGTACCCGAACGCGACATTCCGATCTTCGCGCAGATGTGGCGCGATGGCGTGCTGCCGGTCGAGCAGCTGATCACCTCGCGTATCCGGCTGTCTGAGATCAATTCGGCCATGGACGAACTGGCCGACGGCAGAGCCGTCCGACAAATCATCATCTTCGATCAAGATTGAAGGCCATCAGTTGAGTACGAAACCATCCACCATCCCGGATATCGACACCGATGTCGAAACACGGATGTACGAGGGCGGCACGTGGCGGGATGCACAGGGCACCAGGACATTTCAGGTGTTCGACCCCGCCACCGAGTGTCCGCTGGCGTCGGTTGCCGACGCGACGCCCGACGATGCGCTCGCCGCATTGAACGCTGCGGTCGCCGCCCAGCAAGCTTGGGCCAGGACCGCGCCTCGCGTCCGTTCGGAGATCCTGCGAAGAACGTTCGATGCGGTGACCGCCCGTAGCGAGGAATTCGCTGCATTGATCACTCGCGAGATGGGCAAACCGCTGGCCGAGGCCCGCGCCGAGGTCGCCTACAGTGCGGAGTTCCTTCGCTGGTTCGCCGAGGAAGCGGTGCGGTCGGCGGGCCGCTTCGCCAACGCACCCGATGGCCGAACACGACTGCTGGTCGGCAAGTATCCAGTCGGGCCGACGCTGCTGATCACCCCGTGGAACTTTCCGCTCGCGATGGCAGCACGAAAGATCGCGCCTGCCATCGCAGCCGGGTGCACCATGGTCCTCAAGCCCGCCGCGCTCACACCGCTGACCTCGCTCCTGCTGACCAGGGTTCTTGCTGATGCGGGTCTGCCGCCGGGGGTCCTCAATGTGATTCCGACATCGTCAGCGGCCCAGACCGTGTCGGCGATCATCACCGATCCGCGGCTGCGGAAGGTGTCGTTCACCGGTTCCACCGAGGTCGGCCGGCGTCTTCTCGGCCAGTCGGCGACGCACGTGTTGCGGACGTCGATGGAGCTGGGCGGCAATGCGCCGTTCCTCGTATTCGACGATGCCGACGTCGATGCCGCTGTCGACGGTGCGATCGTCGCGAAACTGCGCAACATGGGCCAGGCATGCACGGCGGCCAACCGCTTCCTGGTACACGAGTCAGTGGTCGAGGAATTCACCGACAAACTCACCGACCGGATGGCCGCGCTCGTCGTCGGGCCCGGCATCGATCCGGACACGCATATCGGTCCGCTGATCGACGCGGGTTCCCGGCGCAAGGTCCACGATCTGGTCCTCGACGCTGTCGAACACGGCGCCGTCGTACGCACCGGTGGCGCACCACTCCCAGGTCCAGGCCACTTCTATCCGCCGACGGTGCTGGCGGATGTGGACCCTGGCTCCTGCCTGCTGCGCGAGGAGATCTTCGGCCCCGTCGCACCGATCATCCGGTTCGAAACCGAGCCGGAGGCGATCGTGATGGCGAACAGCACCGAATACGGTCTGGCTGCCTACGCCTACACGCGAGACACTGCCCGTGGACTTCGGCTGATGGAACAGCTCGAGACCGGCATGTTGGGCCTCAACGTCGGCGTGGTGTCCAACCCCGCGGCGCCGTTCGGTGGCGTCAAGCAATCGGGTTTGGGACGCGAGGGGGGACTCGAAGGAATCGAGGAGTACCTGGAAACCAGATACACCGCAGTGAGCGACCCCTACGCGTGAGGGATGGCTGTGGCCGCGTGGGTTCTCCACGCGGCCACAGCGGTGTGATTCCTCGGAATCTCGGTGCTCAGATATCGGCGACCGCGGTGTGTACGCCTTCGACCACACGGATCATGTCGACGACCGCGATGATCTGCCGGACGGTCGAGCACGGTAGGCCGTCGACGGTTTGTGCGAGGCGTCGCAAGCCGGGACTGCTCAGTTGGGCGACGATCTCGGCGTCGCTGCGGTGTCGGCGCCGACCGCCGGTGCGATTGCGTCGTGCTCGTGGCATCTGGACTCCATTTCGCGCGCGGTGCTTGTCGAGTTCTCGGTAGACCACCAGCGAGGTCTGCAACCGACGCGTCAGCCGCAGGGGAGTTGGCGCGTCCCCGGATGCCGAAATCGGCTTCCGGGGACGTCGGGTTCTGGCTGGAGTACTCGGTCAGGGGAGAGTGGTGACGTCCAGCTCGCCCTCGGCGTACTGCGCGCGCAGCCGCTTCTTGTCGAACTTGCCGACGCTGGTCTTGGGCACCTCGGCGATGAAGGTCCAGCG
>NZ_JBHVWX010000007.1:0-528233 GCF_042882065.1 Nocardia sp. NPDC058244
CGCTGGACCTTCATCGCCGAGGTGCCCAAGACCAGCGTCGGCAAGTTCGACAAGAAGCGGCTGCGCGCGCAGTACGCCGAGGGCGAGCTGGACGTGACGACTGTGGGCTGATCCCCGGCCGAACAACGGCGGGCGTGGAATCGCTTCCACGCCCGCCGTTTCTGTTCAGTTGTTTGTTCTGTTGTCGGATCCTGTTGTGCGATGCAGTTGTCGATATTCAGTTGTCGACAGAAACGCTGGTGCTCAACAGTTCCGGAGTTCCGGGCTCTGGTTGAGGAGCTGGGCGCGCGGGCTGATGTAGCGGCTGTAGGTCTCGCCGCCGACCGCCGAGAGCGGGAACGCCGCGACCCGATGGCAGTTCTGGAAGGCGAGTTTCACGCCGAAGTGCCGTTCCAGCCCGCCGCGGATCGCGTCGGAGGCCAGGGCGCGCAGCAGCTGGCCGCGAGCGACCTCGTCCGGCGGCGGCACCACGTTGTCGGCGAATTCCGCGTCGCCCGCCCGCAGGTCGCCGGCTACCCGGCTCACCACTTCCCAGGCGTAGGGCAGTGATGTGCGGACGCATTCGACGAATTCGGCGTCGTCGATATCGCCCTGTTCGGCGCGCTCGAGCAATGCTGCGGGAACATCGAGGGACATGGCGCTCTCCTCCTGCTTGGTGGTGGTCGGCGGGATGCGATGCCCCTTCGAGTCTAAACGAAATCCGTTGTCAATAACCCTGGATTCATTCTGAAAGTGCTTTCCGTAGTGCGCTTTTCGCGTCGGCGGCCAGGTCCGCGATCAGTTCGCCTGCCGATAGCTCGGTCGCCAGTGAATGCGTTTGTCCCGCCCACAGATTCACATCGTCGGTGTTGCCCGCGGCCCGTCCGGCGGCCCGCAACGGTGCGGTGGCGTAATGAATTTCGGGGTAGGCGGCGGGGGCGGTCGCGGTGTGCTCCCGAAGAAAACGGTTGCGGATTCCGCGCGCACGTCGTCCGGTGAAGGCGCGGGTGAGCATCGTCGGCTCCGGCGACCCGATCGCGCCGCGGTGCGTGGCGTTGGTGCCCGCCTCGGCGCAGCGCAGCAGCGCGGTGCCCAGCTGCCCGGCCGCCGCGCCCGCGGCGAGCACCGCGGCCAGGCCGGCGCCGGTCGCGATGCCGCCCGCGGCGATGATCGGGCGGTCGGTGCTCGCGGTGAGCAATTGGAGCAGGGCCAGCAGGCTCAGGGGGTCGACCTGGTCGTCGGCGGGATCGTCGAGGAAGCTCGCGCGGTGCCCGCCCGCCTCGGCGCCCTGGGCGATGAGCGCGTCGGCGCCCGCGTCGATGGCGATCGCCGCCTCGGCGGGGGAGGTGACCGTCACCCAGACCTCGGTGCCGACCGCGTGCAGCCGGTCGACCTCGACGGCGGTGGGGCAGCCGAAGGTCGTCGACACCACCGCGACCGGGTCGGCGACCAGCAGGTCGATCTTCTCGGCCCAGCCGTCGGTGTCGTGCTTGGGCGTGCCGAGCGGGTACTCCTCGCCGAGTTCGGCCAGGTAGGCCGCGTAGGTCGCCGGCTCGGCGACCGGGCCGGGTGCGAACAGGTTCATGCCGAACGGCGCGGCGGTCGCGGCTCTGGTCGCCGCGATCTGGTCGGCCATCGCCGCGGGCGCGAGGTAGCCGGCGGCCAGCTGGCCGAACCCGCCCGCGTTCGAGACGGCGACCACCAGCTCCGGGGTGGACGGGCCGCCCGCCATGGGCGCGGCGACGATGGGGACACGCAAGCTCTCGATCACCATGTCCCGAGTCTGTCCGGTCGGCGCCGGGTGCGGCGCCCGGACGGCCGCGTGTGACCGGCTCGGCAACGGGATCGTTACTGTGCGATGGGCCTCCCACCAGCGAGTTCGATACAGAAGGTTGCGGAATGATCACGACCGGGTAGAGTTCCCGTCACAACGGATGCCGAACCGTTACACACGGTGAGGTGGCGGGAACCGCTCAGGCGGATTCCGGGCCGGTCGCAAGCCGGTTTCGTTTCCTTGTTGTCGGACGCTAGGACGAGACTTTGTCGCAGCACCGTATGGGCCCCGAATCCATCTCCGTCAAGGCCCTGCTGGGTGACGGAGGCGCCGGGCGCCCGAGCCGGCACCGCGCCGAACCGTCGCGTTCCGACCGGATGCGGGTCGCCGCCAGCGCCGCGGTCGCCGCGGGCGCCATCGTCGGCACCGCCGCCTCGATCGCTCCGGCGATCGCCTACGCGGCCCCGCTGCTACCGACGCACAACGACGACGTCGAGGAATCCGTCGTCCCCGATTCCGCTCGCCAGGCCGCCGACGTGAACTTCGTCGCCGCCAAGCAGGTCACCGCGCCCGCCGAGGCGCCAGCGCAGGTCGACGCCGTCGCCGCGCCGATCGCGGCCCCGGTCGCCGCCCCGTTCGGCATCGGCAACCTGCCGCCCGAGATCGCGGGCCCGCTGGCCCAGGTCGAGGACATCATCCAGGGCATCCAGCACCAGGTCGCGCCGCCGCAGGCCGCCCGTCCGGTCGCGGGCCCGATCAGCTCCGGCTTCGGCGCCCGCTGGGGCGCCATGCACTACGGCGTCGACTTCGCCGACTCGATCGGCGCCCCGATCCACTCCGTGTCCAGCGGCACCGTCATCGAGGCGGGCCCGGCCTCCGGCTTCGGCCTGTGGGTCCGCGTGCTGCAGGACGACGGCACCACCGCCGTCTACGGCCACGTCAACGAGATGCTGGTGACCCAGGGTCAGCGGGTCAACGCGGGCGATGTCATCGCGACCGTCGGCAACCGCGGCCAGTCCACCGGCCCGCACCTGCACCTGGAGATCTGGGATCAGGGTGGCGGCAAGATGGACCCCATTCCTTACCTCGCCGCCAAGGGCGTGCCGCTCGAGTGGGGCCCGTCCGCGCACTGAGTTTTTCGAGTCGCGGACTTCTCCGCGAAAGCCGAGTGACGGTGGTTCAGTATGAGCCCCGTCACTTTGCTGTGTGATCCGGCAACACGCCTGATCGACGGGCCGATACTCCTCAGGGCCCGTGGAACCGGGGGCCCCGTAATCGGGGGCTGTCGGCACGACGTTCGGCCGGTCTGTGGTCGCTCGATATGATGGCTCGATCTGGGGCGGCTGTCGGCGCGTCCATGCTCGATGAGAGGTGAATGAACCCGAATGGAAACCGCCCGTCGTTCTGCCCGCGGTAACCGCCGTCGCCGGTCGAGCAGTCCGACATTCGGTCAGTTGCTGACGGCCGCCGTCGAATCGGCCGCCGACGCCACCGCCATCCGGTTCAACCCCACCGGCGACCAGGCCGACCAGCGCGAACTCACCTACCGCGCGCTGGACGAGGAATCCTCCCGGCTGGCCAGGGAGCTGATCGCCCGCGGCGTCGGCCCCGGCGACATCGTCGCCGTCGCGATCACCCGCTCGATCGAATCGGTGCTCAGCGTCTGGGCGGTGGCCAAGTCCGGTGCCGCCTACGTGCCGATCGACCCGGCCTACCCGGCCGAGCGCATCGCCCACATCGTCACCGACTCGCGCGCCGTCCTCGGCGTCACCACCACCGCGCACCGGCCCGCCCTCGGCACGTCGACCGAATGGCTCGAGCTCGACGACCCGGCCGTCGCGGCGCGCGTCGCGGCCCAGCCCGCGCACGCCATCTCCTACAGCGACCGGGTGCGCACGCTCGACGAGCGGCACCCGGCCTATGTCATCTACACCTCGGGTTCCACCGGTCTGCCCAAGGGCGTCGTGGTGACCCAGGCCGGTCTGTCGACGATGGCCGCGGTGGGCAGGCAGTACCGCATCGACGCGGGTTCGCGGGTGACCCACCTGAGTTCGCCCAGCTTCGACTTCTCCCTGATGGAGATGCTGTTCACCTTCACCGCGGGCGCGACCCTGGTCGTGGTCCCGCCGACCGTGTTCGGTGGCGAAGAACTCGCCGATCTGGTTCGCCGCGAACAGGTCTCGCATCTGCTGATCACCCCGGGCGCGCTCGAATCGGTCGACTCCACCCGGGTCGACACCGTGCGTGTGGTCGTCACCGGCGGTGACAAGCTCGGCCCCGAACTGGTGGATCGCTGGGCGGCCCAGGGCCGTTCGGTGTTCAACGCCTACGGTCCCACCGAGGCCACCGTCATGGTGACCACCGGCGAGATGACCGCGGGCGAAGCGGTGACGCTGGGTTCGGTGATCCCGGGTGTCGCGGCCTTCGTGCTGGACGCGCGGCTGCGCCCGGTGCCCGCCGGCGTCGTCGGCGAGCTGTACCTGGCCGGGCCCGCGCTGGCCCAGGGCTACCTGGACCGCCCCGAGCTCACCACCGAGCGTTTCGTCGCCAACCCGTTCGGCGCCGACGCCGGCGCGCCCGGCGGACGCCTGTACCGCACCGGTGACCTGGTGCGCCGCAACACTTCCGGCGAGTTCGAATACCTGGGCCGGTCCGACTTCCAGGTCAAGATCCGCGGCCTCCGCATCGAGCTCGGCGAGATCGACAACGCGCTGACCACCCATCCGGACGTCGACTTCGCGGCCACCCTCGGCCGCACCCTGACCAACGGCGTGACCTCGCTGGTCGCCTACGTGCTGCCCCGCGCGGGCGCCGCGGTGACCCCGGCCGACCTGGCCCACCACCTGTCGGGTCTGCTGCCCGCGTACATGGTGCCCGCGGCGATCGTGCTGCTCGACGAGATCCCGCTGACCCCGGTCGGCAAGCTCGATCGCAAGGCCCTGCCGGAGCCCACCTTCACCGCCCGCGAGTTCCGCGCGCCGAGTACGCCGATCGAGGAGATCGTCGCGCAGGTGTTCGCGGCGCTGCTGGTGTCGGACGACATCCAGCAGGTCGGCGCGGACGACGACTTCTTCGAACTCGGCGGCAACTCGCTGCTGGCCGCCCAGGCCGTGGCCCGGATCGGCACCGCGCTCGACGCCAGGGTGCCGGTGCAGCTGGTGTTCGAGGCCTCGACGGTGTCGGCGCTGGCCGCGCGCGTCGAATCGCACGTCGGCGCCGGTACCGGTAACCCACTGACCGCCCAGACCAGGCCCGAGCAGATCCCGCTGTCCTACGCGCAGCAGCGGATGTGGTTCCTCAACCGCTTCGATCCGCACAGTGGCGCCAACAACATTCCGCTGCCCGTGCGGCTGTCCGGCGCGCTGGACGTGGCCGCCATGCGCGCCGCCGTCGCCGACCTGGTCGGCAGGCACGAGGTGCTGCGCACGATCTACCCGGAGGTCGACGGTGACGCCGTGCAGCTGGTGCTGCCGGTGGGTGATCCGCGCGCCGTCCCGCAGGTCGACGTGGTCGAGGCGACCCCAGAGCAGCTGCCCGGCCTGATCGCCGAGCAGGCGGTGGCCGGTTTCGACGTCGCGGTCGCGCCGCCGGTGCGGGTGCGGCTGTTCCGCCTCGGGGCCGAGGAACACGTGCTGCTGTGCGTGGTGCACCACATCGCCGCCGACGGCTTCTCGATGGCACCGCTGACCCGCGACCTGATCGCCGCCTACTCCGACCGACTGCGCGGCAGTGCCCCCGCCTGGCGTGAGCTGCCCGTGCAGTACGCCGACTTCACCCTGTGGCAGCGGGCCACGCTGGGCGCCGAGTCCGACCCGGATTCACTGCTGGCCCAGCAGATCTCGTTCTGGCGTGACGAATTGGCCGGGCTGCCCGAGCAATTGGACCTGCCCGCCGACCGGCCCCGTCCCGCGGCGATGAGCAACCGCGGCGCGAGCTACGACTTCCGAATCGACGCCGACACCCACGCCGCGCTGGATCGGCTCTCCCGCGAACACAATTCGACGCTGTTCATGGTGGTGCACACCGCGCTGGCCGTGCTGCTGGCGCGCCTGTCGGGCACCACCGACATCGCCGTCGGCACCCCCGTCGCCGGTCGTGGCGAAGCGGTGCTCGACGACGTGATCGGCATGTTCGTCAACACCCTGGTGCTGCGCACCGAGGTGGACCCGGCCCGCAGCTTCGACGAACTGCTCGGCAGCGTCCGCGGCACCGATGTGGCCGCCTTCGGGCACGCCGACGTGCCGTTCGAGCGGCTGGTCGAGCTGCTCGACCCGGCCAGGTCGATGGCGCGCCACCCGCTGTTCCAGGTGATGCTCACCTTCCAGAACCTCGCGGGCGCCGAGCTGACGCTGCCCGGCCTCACGGTCGCCGGTGTCGATCTGGCCGTGCCGTTCGCGAAGTTCGACCTCGAACTCACCCTCGTCCCCTTGGAGACCGACGGGGTCGCGAACGGGGTATCGGCCGCGTTCACTTACGCCACCGACCTGTTCGACGAGGCCACGGTCGCCGGGTTCGCCGACCGGCTGGTGCGCCTGCTGACCGAGGTCGTGGCCGATCCGGCCCGCCCGGTCGGCGCGATCGAGCTGCTCGACACCGTCGAGCGCGAACGAATCCTGCAGCGGTGGAACGACACCGGGCACGAGCTCGCGCCCGCGCTGCTGCTCGACGGCTACCGCGCTGCGGTCGCCGCGCGGCCCGACGCGATCGCCCTGTCCTACGAGGGCGCCGAGCTGACCTACCGCGAGTTCGACGAGCGGGTGAACCGGCTGGCCCGGCTGCTGGTGCGGCGCGGGGTCGGCGCGGAGTCGCTGGTCGGGCTGGCGGTGCGCCGGTCGCTGGATCTGGTCGTCGGCATGTACGCGATCGTCACCGCCGGTGGCGCGTACGTGCCGCTCGACCCGGATCATCCGGCCGAGCGGATCGCGCACATCCTCGACACCGCGCGGCCGGTGTGCGTGCTGACCACCACCGCCGACGCCGTCGAGGTGCCGGCGTCGACGCCGGTGATCACCATGGACACCGTTGCGCTGGACGACTTCTCGGGTGCGCCGCTGAGCCGGGCCGAGCTGGTCCGGCCGGTGCTGCCGCAGCACCCGGCCTATGTCATCTTCACCTCCGGTTCCACCGGCCGCCCGAAGGGTGTCGCGGTCTCGCACCGGGCGATCGACAACCAGATCGCGTGGATGCTGGCGGAGTACCCGCTGGCGCCCGGTGACGTGTACCTGCAGAAGACCGCGACCACCTTCGACGTGTCGCTGTGGGGCTACTTCATGCCGCTGCGCACCGGCGCGAAGCTGGTCGTCGCGACCCACGACGGCCATCGTGATCCCGCCTACATCGCCGAAACCATTGCGGCGCAGGGCGTCACGATGACCGACTTCGTGCCGTCGATGCTCACGGTGTTCGCCGCGCACACCGCGCCCGGCGCCATCCCCACCCTGCGCGACGTGTTCGCCATCGGTGAGGCGTTGCCGCCGGAGACCGTCGCGGCGCTGCGCGCGGTCTCGCCCGCGCAGGTGCACAACCTCTACGGCCCGACCGAGGCCGCGGTGTCGGTGACGTACTGGCCCGCGGGCGAGACCGATCGCGGCTCGGTGCCGATCGGTGTGCCGCAGTGGAACACCCAGGTCTACGTGCTGGACGCGCGGCTGCGGCCGGTGCCCGCCGGAGTGGTCGGCGAGCTGTACCTGGCAGGCGATCAGCTCGCGCGCGGGTACGTCGCCCGGCCGGATCTGACCTCGGATCGCTTCGTGGCCAACCCGTTCACGCCCGGCGCGCGGATGTACCGCACCGGTGACCTGGTGGTCTGGCGCACGCCCGCCGACGAGGACCACGTCCTGGAATACCTGGGCCGCACCGACTTCCAGGTGAAGTTCCGTGGTCAGCGCATCGAGCTGGGCGAGATCGAGACGGCGCTGCTGGCGCAGCCGTCGGTCAGCCAGACCGTCGCCGTCGTCGCCGATTCGCCCGCCGGTGAGCAGCTGGTGGCCTACGTGGTGCCCAAGCCGGGGGAGCGGATCGAGCAGGCGGCCTTGCTCGCCGCGATCGGTGATTCGCTGCCCGCGTACATGATTCCGGCCGCACTGGTCGAGCTGGACGCGTTCCCGCTGAACCCGAGCGGCAAGCTCGACCGCAAGGCGCTGCCCGCGCCCACCTTCACCGCGGGCGAGTTCCGCGCCCCGGCCACGCCCACCGAGGAGATCGTGGCGGGCGTCTACGCCGAGCTGCTCGGCATGGCGCGCGTCGGCGCCGACGACGACTACTTCGCACTCGGCGGCAACTCGCTGCTGGCCACCCGCGCGATCGCCCGGATCAACGAGGCGCTCGACGCCGAGGTGACCATTCGCGACCTGTTCGAAGCGCCGACCGTCACCGCGCTGGCCGCGCGCGTCGGCGCCCTCGGCGGCGCGGCGGCCCGGCCCGCGCTGCTGGCCACCGCACGGCCGGAACGGATTCCGCTGTCGCTGGCCCAGCAGCGCATGTGGGTGCTCAACCAGCTCGATCCGGCGTCGGGCTCCTACAACATCCCGTTCGCCATCCGACTGACCGGCGCGCTCGACGTGGCCGCGCTCGACGCCGCGGTGACCGACGTGCTCACCCGCCACGAATCGCTGCGCACCCGCTTCCCGTCACAGGACGGCACCGCGGTGCAGGAGATCCTGCCGGTCGCCGAGGTGCTGCCCGCCGGGCTCGCGGTGGAGACCACGACCGAGGTGCTCGCCCGCGCCGCCGCGCTGGCCGAGGCCGGATTCGACGTGACCAGGGAAGTACCCGTGCGGGCGCGGCTGCTCACCGACGGATCGGCGGCCGACTGGCTGCTGGTGTTCGTGGTGCACCACATCTCGGCCGACGGCGCGTCGCTGGCCCCGCTGGCCCGCGACCTGATGACGGCCTACGTCGCCCGGGCCGGACAGCAGGCCCCGGCCTGGACGCCGCTGCCGGTGCAGTACGCCGACTTCGCGCTCTGGCAGCGCGCGGTCGTCGGCGCCGACGACGAGCCGGACTCGGTCGCCGCCGCGCAGCTCGACTACTGGCGGACCCAGCTGGCCGGCGTGCCGCCGCTGCTGGAGCTGCCGCAGGACCGCCCGCGGCCCGCGACGCCGACGTTGCGGGGCGCCACCACCGAGCTGCGGCTGCCCGCCGAGGTGCACGCGCAGCTGAACCACCTTGCGCGCGAGCACAAGTCGTCGCTGTTCATGGTCGTGCACGCGGCGCTGGCCGTGCTGCTGGCCCGGCTCTCGGGCACCACCGACATCGCCATCGGCACCGCCGTCGCCGGGCGTGGTGAGCGGGCGCTCGACGAGCTGGTCGGCATGTTCGTCAACACGCTGACCCTGCGCACCGCGCTGGACCCGGCCGGGTCCTTCGACGAGGCGGTGGACCTGGCCCGCGAGACCGACCTCGGCGCCTTCGCGCACGCCGACCTGCCGTTCGAGCGGGTCGTCGAGGTGGTCGCGCCGGGCAAGGGCAGCGCGCACAATCCGCTGTTCCAGGTGGCGCTGACCTTCAGCAACAACGAAGCGGCCGCGCTCGAACTGCCCGGTCTCAGCGTGACCGCGCTGGAGACCGCGGTGGCGGCGAAATTCGACCTGCAGGTCGACGTCGAGCCCCGGTTCACCGCCGAGGGCGCGCCGGACGAGCTGGTCACGCTGTTCAACTACGCCACCGACCTGTTCGACGAGGCCACGGTGCGCACCATCGGCGCGCGCTTCGCCCGCATCCTGACCGCGGTGGCCGCCGATCCGCAGATCCGGGTGGGCGATATCGACATCCTCGACGAGCAGGAGCGGGCCAGGCTGCTCGCGGGCGCCACCCAGACGCCGGCACCGGTCGCGCCGTCGGGCGGCACCACGCTGGCGCAGGCGTTCACCGCCGCGGCCGAGGACGACCCGGACGGGCCCGCGCTGGTCTGGGGCGACGACTCGCTCACCTACGAGCAGCTCGACACCCGCTCCTCGCGGTTGGCGCGGCTGCTGATCGGCCGTGGCTTCGGGCCGGGTGCCGGTGTGGCCGTCGATCTTCCGCGTGGTGTCGACTGGGCGGTGGCGGTCTGGGCCGTGCTCAAGTCCGGTGCCGCGGTGCTGCCCGCGCCGGGCATCGGCGCGGCGCCCACCGAACCGGCCGCCAAGATCGGCATCACCGCGGGCGCGACGCCGGACGGTGATTTCGAATGGGTGGTCCTGGACGACCCGGCGATCCGCACCGAGCTGTCGACCCAGTCGGCCCGCCCGGTGACCTACGCCGACCGCACCAGGGCGCTGCGCGGCGGCGACCCGGCCTTCGTCGGCGTTGACGGTGTCCGCAGCTACGACGAACTCGCCACGGCGGGTGCGCGCGTGCGCGCCGACGCCGCGCTGACCTTCGAGTCGCGCACCTTCGGCAACGGCGCGGCGGACAGCTTCGCCGTGCTCGTCGAGCCGGTCGCGGCCGGTGTCGCGGGCGCGTCGATGGTGCTGGCACCCGCGGCGGGCGAGGACCTCTCGGCGGTACTGGCCGAGGAGTGGGTGAGCCACCTGTTCGGCGATCGAGCCGGTCTCGAAGCGGTCGACACCGCCGGGCTCGACGACCTGCAGGCATTGATCGCCGACGAGGTCGCGCCGGGCAACCCCGGCCCGGCCGAAGTCGTACTGGTGCTCGGGGACCCGCGTCCGTCGGTGTCCTGAGCCGTGACCGTGGTGACGGGGCGACGAGTTCCGGTGATGGGTGAGGTGGAATCGCGATGACACGACCAGCACGAACACGCCCGGTGCGGACTCGCCGCGCCAGGGTGACCGCGTTGCCGCAGCTGCTGGCCACCGCCGTGGAGACCAATCCCGACGGTGTCGCGGTGGTGCTCGCCGACGCCGCGAGCACGCTGGGCAGCCTGAGCTACGCCGAGATCGACGAGCGTTCCAGCCGGATCGCGCGGCTGCTGATCGCGCGGGGAATCGGGGCCGGTGACCTGGTGGCCATCGGCATCCCGCGCTCGATCGAGTCGGTGCTGGCGGTCTGGGCGGTCGCCAAGACGGGTGCCGGGTTCGTGCCGGTGGACCCGAACTATCCGCCGGATCGGGTGTCGCACATGGTGTCCGACTCCGGCGCGGTCTTCGGGCTGACCGTGACGGCGGTCGCCGACCGGTTGCCCACCCAGGTGGACTGGCTGGCCATCGACGACGCGGCCCTCGCCCCGCTGCTCGACGAGGTCTCCGGTGACCCGGTCACCAACGCCGACCGGCTGCGCCAGATCCGCGCCGAGGACCTCGCCTACCTCATCTACACCTCCGGTTCCACCGGTCTGCCCAAGGGCGTCGCGGTGAGCCAGGCCGGGCTGGCCGGGTTCTGCGAGGAACAGCGGCTGCACTACGGCATCGAGATCGGCTCGCGCACCCTGCATTTCGCCTCGCCGTCGTTCGACGCCTCGCTGCTGGAGCTGCTGCTCGCGGTGGGCGCGGGCGCGACGATGGTGATCGTCGACCCGAGTGTCTACGGTGGCGACGACCTGGCCGCGCTGCTGCGCCGGGAACGGGTGAGCCACGCGTTCATCACCCCCGCCGCGCTGGCCTCGATCGACCCGGACGGCCTCGACGACTTCCGGGTGGTCGCGGTCGGTGGCGAGGCGGTACCGCCGGATCTGCTGCGGCGCTGGGCGATCCCGCTCGCCGACGGCACCCTGCGGCAGTTCCACAATGTGTACGGGCCCACCGAGACCACGATCGTGGTCAATATCAGTGTGCCGCTCAAGCCCGGTGACCCGCTGACCATCGGCGGCCCGCTGCGCGGCGTCGCGGAGTACGTGCTCGACGACCGGCTCGGCCCTGTCCCGCCCGGTGTCACCGGCGAGCTCTACATCACCGGCGCCCAGCTGACTCGCGGCTACCACGCGCGGCCCGGTCTCACCGCCTCGCGCTTCGTCCCGAATCCCTTCGATCCGGCGGGTTCCCGGCTCTACCGCACCGGCGACCTGGTCCGCTGGACCGCCGACGGCGCGCTGGAATACGTGGGCCGCAACGACTTCCAGGTCAAGATCCGGGGCTTCCGGATCGAGCTCGGCGAGATCGACGCGGTGCTCTCCGCGCACGAGAGCCTCGACTTCGCCGCCACCGTCGGGCACGAACTCGACAGCGGCGCCACGATTCTGGTGTCCTACGTGCACGCGGCGCCCGGCGCGACGATCGACACCGCCGCGCTCACGGCGTTCGCCGAGCGCAGCCTGCCCGCGCACATGGTGCCCACCGTGCTGATGGAGCTCGACAGCATCCCGCTGACCCCGGTCGGCAAGCTGGACCGCCGGGCGCTGCCAGCGCCGGTGCTCGAGCACGCGGCGTTCCGGGCGCCCGCGACGCCGGTGGAACAGATCGTCGCCGGGACCTTCGCCCAGGTGCTCGACCTCGGCGAAGACACCCAGCTCGGCCTCGACGACGACTTCTTCGCCCTCGGCGGCAACTCGCTGCTGGCCACCCAGGTCGCCGCCCGGCTCGGCGCCGCGCTCGACACCGACTTCCCGGTCCGGCTGCTGTTCGAGGCCCCGACGGTGGAGGCGCTGGCCCAGCGGCTCGCCGAGTCCGCGGGTGCGGGCGCGCGTCCCGCGCTGGTGGCGACCGAACGGCCGGAACGGATTCCGCTGTCGCTGGCGCAGCAGCGGATGTGGTTCCTCAACCAGTTCGACCCGGAGTCGGTCGCCTACAACATCCCGATGGCGGTGCGGCTCGGCGGCGCGATCGACGTGGACGCGCTGCGGGCCGCGGTCGGCGATCTGGTCGCCCGGCACGAGACGCTGCGCACCGTCTACCCCGAGACCGAGGACGGCCCGATCCAGCGGGTGCTGCCCGAGTCGGCCGCGACGCCGCAGCTCGAGGTGCGCCGGGTCCAGCCCGCCGACCTGGGCGCGGCCATGCACGCGCTCGGCTCGTCCGGCTTCGACGTGCGTGACCAGGTGCCGTTGCGGGTCGCGCTGTTCGAGCTCGGCCCGGACGAGTCGGTGCTGGCCGTGGTGGTGCACCACATCGCCGGTGACGGCTCCTCGCTGACCCCGCTGACCAGGGATCTCATGCTCGCCTACGCGGCGCGCTCGACGGGCGCGGCACCGGAGTGGGCGCCGCTGGCCGTGCAGTACGCGGACTACGCGCTCTGGCAGCGCGCCCTGCTCGGCAGCGAGGACGATCCGCGATCGCTGGCCTCGGCCCAGCTGGCCTACTGGCGCCAGGCGCTGGCCGGGCTGCCCGATCAGCTCGACCTGCCCGCCGACCGCCCGCGTCCGGCCGTGCAGACCTTCGCCGGTGGCCGGGTGCCGATCGAGATCGACGCCGCGACCCACCGCGCGCTGCTCGCGCTGGCGCACGAGCGGGGCGCGACCCTGTTCATGGTGGTGCACACCGCCCTCGCGGTGACGCTGGCCCGGCTGGCGGGCACCGACGACCTCGCCATCGGCACGCCCATCGCGGGCCGGGGTGAGGCCGCGCTCGACGACCTGATCGGCATGTTCGTCAACACTCTGGTCTTCCGCACCACGCTGCGGCCGGGGGAGCCGTTCACCGAGCTGCTCGCTCGGCAGCGCGACACCGACCTGCAGGTGTTCGCCAATGCCGACCTGCCGTTCGAGCGGCTCGTCGAGGCGATCAACCCGGCCCGCTCGACCGCGCGGCACCCGCTGTTCCAGGTGGGTCTGTCCTTCCAGAACCTGACCCGCACCGGGCTCGAGCTCGGTGAACTGGCGGTCGAGGGCGTCGATGTGGATCTGGCGGTGTCGCAGTTCGATCTGCACGCCGTCGTCGCCGACACCTACGACGCCGACGGTGTCGCCCAGGGCATCAGCGGTGTCTTCACCTACGCCACCGACCTTTTCGACGAGGCGACGGCGGCCGGCTACGCGGACCGCTTCGCGCGCGTGCTCGCGGCCGTGGCCGCCGCACCGCAGCGCCCCGCCGACGAGCTGGAGCTGCTCTCCGACAGCGAGCGGGAGCGAATCCTGCACGGCTGGAACGCGACCGGGCATCCCTGTCCGCCCGCCACCCTGGCCTCGCTGTTCGCCGAGACGGCCGCCGGGCACCCCGACGGTGTCGCGCTGATCGATCCCGACGGCGCGCCCCTGACCTATCGTGACTTCGCCGCGCGGGTCCATCGGCTGGCACGGCATCTGATCGCGCAGGGCGTCGGCGTGGAAGACCGTGTCGCGCTGGCGATTCCACGATCCGTGGAGCTCGTCGTCGCGATGTACGCGGTGACGGCGACCGGTGCCGCTTACGTGCCCGTCGACCCGTCCCAACCGGCCGACCGGATCGGGCACGTGCTCGACACGGCCGCCCCCGTCTGCGTATTGACCACGGCAGCAGCGGGATTCACCGCGGTTCCCGGCGCGGTGCCGGTGGTCGTCGTCGACGCGCTGGACCTGTCCGCGCTCTCGGATCAGCCGATCGCGGCGACCGAGCGTCGTGGTGTGCTGCGCCCGGAGAACACGGCGTACGTGATCTTCACGTCCGGGTCGACGGGCAAGCCGAAGGGTGTCGCCGTCTCGCACGGCGCGATCGTGAACCAGCTGCGGTGGAAGGCCGCCGCGTTCGGGCTCGGCCGCGAGGATTCGGTGCTGCTGAAGACGGCCGCCACCTTCGACCTGTCGGTGTGGGAGTTCTGGTCGGCCGCGGTGTGCGGCGGCACGCTGGTGATCGCCGCGCCCGACGGGCACCGCGACCCCGCGTACCTGCTGGGCGTGCTCGCCGGACGGTCGGTGACCACGCTGCATGTGGTCCCGTCGATGCTCGACGCGCTGCTCACCGAGTCCGGTGGGGCACTGCCACCCGCGCTGCGCCGGGTGCTCGCCATCGGCGAGGCCCTGCCCGCCGCGACCGCGCAACGCTTCGTCGCCACGAATTCCGCCGCGCTGCACAACCTGTACGGCCCGACCGAGGCCGCCGTCTCGATCACCGATCACCGGGTGACCACGGCCGACCGGGCGACGGTGCCGATCGGCGCACCCGAATGGAACAGCCGGGTCTACGTCCTGGACGCGCGTCTGCGTCCGGTGCCGGTGGGCGTCTCGGGCGAGCTCTACCTCGCGGGCGCGCAGCTGGCGCGCGGCTACTTCGGCCGCCCCGACCTGACCGCCGACCGCTTCGTCGCCGACCCGTTCGCCGGGTCCGGTCGGGCGGCTGAGAACCTCGGTGCCGATTCGCTCGCCGGAACCGACAGCGCCGCCGATGGTTTCGACGCGGGCTCCGGCCACCGAGTGGTCGACGCCGAGACCCGGTCCCACGGCGCCCGGATGTACCGCACCGGCGACCTGGTGGCCTGGACGGCCGACGGCGAGCTGGAATACCGGGGCCGCACCGACTTCCAGGTGAAGATCCGGGGCTTCCGCATCGAACTCGGTGAGATCGAGGCGGCATTGCTGGCCGCGCCGCAGGTCGCGCAGGCGGCCGTGCTCGCGCAGTCCGACGCGCAGCTCGGCGACCGGCTCGTCGCCTACGTGGTGCCCGCGCCGGACATCGAGCTCACCGCGAGCGCGGCCAAAGCCGCGGTGGCGCAGGTGCTTCCGTCGTACATGGTGCCCGCCGCCTTCGTCGTCCTCGAGAGGCTGCCGCTCAACGCGAACGGCAAGCTCGACCGCGCCGCGCTGCCTGCGCCGGTACTCGAACCGCGCCGCTACCGGGAACCGGTGGGGGACAGCGCGATCGCCGTGGCGGAGGTGTTCACCGAGGTGCTCGGTGTCGCTCGGCCCGGTCTCGACGACGACTTCTTCTCCCTCGGCGGCAACTCGCTGCTGGCCACCCGGGTGGTGCACCGGCTGCGCGAGCGCACCGGCACCGAGCTGACCGTGGCCGCCTTCTTCGCCGACCCGACCGTCGCCGGACTCGCGGACCGGCTCACCGCCGGTCCGGCCGGGCTCGGCGGTGACCTCGACGCGGCGCTGGCCACCACGCTGCCGCTGCGCCGGGGCGGCGACCGGGAGCCGCTGTTCTGCCTGCACCCGGTCTCCGGCTTGGCCTGGGCCTACGCGGGTCTGGCCCCGCACCTGCCCGAGGACCGCCCGATCATCGGCATCCAGTCGCCCGCCCTGCGCGACCCGGACTTCCGGCCCGCCACGGTGGACGCGCTGATCGACCACTACCTCGCCGAGATCCGCGCGACCCAGCCGCACGGGCCGTACCACCTGCTCGGCTGGTCGCTGGGCGGCGTGCTCGCGCAGGCGGTCGCCACCCGGTTGCAGGCGGCGGGGGAGACGGTGGCCTCGCTGACCCTGCTGGACAGCGTGCCCGGCGCCGACCTGGCCGATTTCGGCGCCGAATTGCGGGCGGCGTTCCATGAACTCGGCATCCCCGACCAGCAGTTGCCCGCCGCGGACCGACTGGTCGGTCTCGGCGACGACGCCCTGGCCGCGCTGCACGGCGCGCTGGCCGGGTCGACGCCGATCTCGCTGCCGCGCTTCGTCGGTATGTACCGGGGTGCGCTGCGGACTGTCGAACTGGTTACCCAACTGATGCCGGATCGATTCGTGGGTGATCTCACCTTCTTCACCGCCCTGCGGACGGCCGGAAAAGCGCCGGGTGGCGCGTCGCGCTGGCGCCCCTATTTCAGTGGGGTCATCACCGATCATCCGGTCGACACGAGTCATCAGCAGATGCTCGGCCCGGTGGCAGTCACCACAGTCGGCCCGGTAACGGCGCAGGTCATCGCCATTTCTGGGCGGTCCATCGATAGCTCCACGTAACAGGCTCCGCGCAGATTACGATTCTGTTGCAGAGAGTTGGTGTGTCGTGGCGCACACCTCGGCGACGGTCGGCGACAGCGATATAGGTGTGACTATGCTGTGTCCGACTCGGCTGCCGGACGCGAGAGGTGTATTGGTCTGTGGAAACCCCCCGCCGCACTGGCCGTGCCGGTCGCCGACGAACGACCGGCGCACCGCTGTTCGGTCAACTGCTCACGGCCGCGGTCGAATCCGCGGCCGGGTCGATAGCTGTTCGCTACAACCCGACCGGAATGCCGGGTGGTGAGCGGCAGCTCACCTACTCCGAGCTGGACGCGGAATCCTCGCGACTGGCACGTGAACTCATCGACCGGGGCATCGGCGCGGGCGACGTGGTCGCGATCGCGATCGCGCGCTCCATCGAGTCGGTCCTCGCGGTCTGGGCCATCGCCAAGACGGGCGCCGCCTACGTGCCGGTCGATCCGGCCTATCCGAGCGACCGGATCGCGCACATCGTCGCCGATTCCGGCGCGACGCTCGGCCTCACCACCGCCACCCACCGGGCCGCGCTCGGGACCGGCCTGTACTGGATCGAACTCGACGATCCGGTGGTCGCCGAGCGGATCGACGCGCGCCCGGCGCACGCGGTGAGCTACGCCGACCGGGTCCGGCAGATCGACGATCGCCACCCGGCCTATGTCATCTACACCTCCGGTTCCACCGGCAAGCCCAAGGGCGTCGTCGTGACGCACGCCGGGCTCGGCGCGCTGGTCGCCGCCGAGCGCGAACACTTCGGCGTCGAACCGGAATCGCGGGTGCTGCACGTTTGCTCGCCGAACTTCGACGTGTCGGTGCTCGAGCTGCTGCTGACCTTCGCGACCGGCGCGACCCTGGTGATCTCGCCGCCGCGGATCTTCGGCGGCTTCGAGCTGTCGGATCTGCTTCGGCGCGAACGCATCACACATGTGCTGATCACGCCGGGCGCGCTGGAGTCGGTCGATCCGGCCGGGCTGCCCGACCTGCGGACGGTGGTCGTGGCCGGTGACCGGTTCGGCCCGGAACTGGTCGGCCGCTGGGCGAGCGGCGGGCGCGCCTTCTACAACGGTTACGGCCCGACCGAGGCGACCATCCTCGCCACCAGCACCGCGCCGCTGCATCCGCGCGCGCCGATCACCATCGGCAACGCGGTGCCCGGCATGGGCCTCTATGTCCTCGACGCCCGGCTGCGGCCGGTGCCGGCGGGTGTCGTCGGCGAGCTGTATCTGTCGGGTCCCGCGCTGGCCCAGGGGTATCTGGGCAGGCCGGGGCTGACCGCCGAGCGGTTCGTCGCCTCGCCGTTCGGGCCGGGCAGGCTCTACCGCACCGGTGACCTGGTGCGCAGGCTCGAACACGACGGCACGCTGGAATACCTGGGCCGCACCGACTTCCAGGTCAAGGTGCGCGGCTTCCGGATCGAGCTGGGCGAGATCGACAACGCGCTCACCGCGCATCCCGATCTCGACTACGCGGTGACCCTCGGCAAGACCATGCCCTCGGGCGCGACCGCGCTGGTGTCGTACGTGCTGCCGCGCGTCGGACGCACGGTCGACACCGGGGCGCTGGCGGAATTCCTGGCCACCTCGTTGCCCGCGTACATGATTCCGGCCGTCATCATGGTGCTCGACGCGCTGCCGCTGACCTCGGTCGGCAAGCTCGACCGGGCCGCGCTGCCGACGCCGGTGTTCACCGCGCGCGGGTTCCGCGCCCCGGCGACGCCCGCCGAACAGGTCGTCGCCGATGTGTTCGCCGCGCTGTTGCTGCGCGACGGCTCCGGCCGCGTGGGCGCCGACGACGACTTCTTCGAGCTCGGCGGTGACTCGTTGCTCGCCGCGCAGGCCGTCGCCCGGATCGGCGCCGCCCTCGACGTGCGGGTGCCGGTGCAGGCCGTCTTCGAGGCGCCGACCGTGGCCGCGCTGGCGAACAAGGCCGAACAGCAGCGGGTCTCGGCGCACGCGCTGCCGCTGACCAGGCAGCAGCGGCCCGCGCAGATCCCGCTGTCGTACGCCCAGCAGCGGATGTGGTTCCTCAACCGCTTCGATCCCGCCTCGGCGGTCGACAACATCCCGGTCGCGGTGCGGCTGTCGGGCCGGCTCGATCTGCCCGCCCTGCGCGCGGCCGTCGCCGACCTGATCGCCCGGCACGAAGTGCTGCGCACCGTGTACCCGGTGTCGGACGGCCTGGCCGCCGATGGCCTGGTGCTCGACGGCGAGGGCCATCAGGTGGTGCTCGCCCCGGGCGATCCGGCGGCGGCGCCGGAGTTCGAGGTCGTCGAGATCGCGGAGGACGAGCTGGGCGACGCCATCGCCGCGGCCGCGCTGACCGGTTTCGACGTCACCGCCGCCCCGCCGGTGCGGGTGCGGGTGCTGGCCTTGTCGGAATCCGAGCACGTCGTGGTCTGCGTGGTGCACCACATCGCCGCCGACGGCTTCTCCTTCGCGCCGCTGACCAGGGACCTGCTGACCGCCTACGCCGAGCGCCGCGGTGGCGGCGCGCCGCACTGGCCGCCGCTGCCGGTGCAGTACGTGGACTACACGCTGTGGCAGCGCGCGCTGCTCGGCATCGAGACCGACCCGTCGTCGCTGCTGGCCGCGCAGGTCGCGTTCTGGCGGCGGACCCTGGCCGGGCTGCCCGAACAGCTGGAACTGCCGACCGACCGGCCGCGTCCCGCCGTCGCCAGCCGCTCGGGCGGCACGCTGACCGTGCAGATACCCGCCTCCGTGCACGCCGGCCTGTCCGGGCTGGCCCGCGACCACAACGCCACCCTGTTCATGGTGGTGCACACCGCGCTGGCGCTGCTGCTGGCCCGGCTCTCCGGCACCCGCGACATCGCCATCGGCACCCCGGTCGCCGGGCGCGGCGAGCAGGCGCTCGACGAGCTGATCGGCATGTTCGTCAACACCCTGGTGCTGCGCACCCAGGTCGACCCGGCGACGAGCTTCGGCGCGCTGCTCAGCGAGGTCAGGGCCGACGACCTGGCGGCCTTCGGCCACGCCGACGTGCCGTTCGAGCGTCTGGTGGAACTGCTGGAGCCGGTGCGCTCGACCGCGCGGCACCCGCTGTTCCAGGTGATGCTGACCTTCCAGAACCTGGCCCGCTCCGATCTGGCGCTGCCCGGCCTCGCCGTCTCGGCGGCCGACTTCGCGGTGCCGCTGGCGAAGTTCGATCTCCAGGTGGAACTGGCCGAGCGGATCGGCGCCGACGGCGCGCCGCAGGGCCTGACCGCCGCGTTCGTCTACGCCACCGATCTGTTCGACCACGCCACCGTCGCCGATTTCGCCGACCGCTGGTCGCGGGTGCTCGCCGCGGTGGTCGCCGATCCGTCGGTGCCGGTGGGCGATATCGACGTGCTCGCCCCCGGCGAGCGCGAACTCGTCCTGCGCGAAGGGGATTCGCCCGGCATCGCGGTGCCCGAGGTGACCCTGGCCGACCTGATCTGCATGCAGGCCCAGCAGCGCCCGGACGCGATCGCGGTCAGGGCGGGCGGGTATTCGCTGACCTTCGCCGACCTGCTCGGCCGCGCCTCGGCGCTGGCCCGCGCGCTGATCGCCAACGGCGCAGGCCCGGAAACCCTGGTGGCCGTGGCGGTTCCGCGCACCGAGGAGCTGCCGGTCGCCCTGCTGGCGGTGCTGCTCGCCGGCGCGGGGTACCTGCCGATCGATTCCGGCTATCCCGCGCAGCGACTCGAGTACGTGCTCGCCGACGCGAAACCCACTGTGCTGCTGACGACCTCGGCCGAGCGCGGGCTGGTGCCCGCCGACCTGCCGGTCGTGCTGCTCGACGCGCAGCTGGGGTATTCGACCGCGCCGCTGCGTCCGGCCGAACGGCGCGCGCCGCTGCGGCCAGACCACCTCGCCTACGTCATCTACACCTCCGGCTCCACCGGCCTGCCCAAGGGCGTCGGCGTCAGCCACCGCAATGTGCTGGAGCTGTTCGCCAACACCCATCGGCTCTTCGAGTTCGACGTCGACGACGTGTGGACGGTGTTCCACTCCTTCGCCTTCGACTTCTCGATCTGGGAACTGTGGTGCGCGCTGGCCGGTGGCGCGTCGGTGGTCGTGGTCGACCACCTCACCTCGCGCTCGCCGATCGAGTTCCGCGAACTGCTCGCCCGCGAACAGGTGACGGTGCTGAGCCAGACGCCCACCGCGTTCGCCCAGCTCGACGAGGCCGACCGGGCCGCCCAGGCCGCCGGCGCCGCGCCGCTGCCGCTGCGCTACGTCGTGTTCGGCGGCGAGGCGCTCGACCCGCGCAAGCTCAACCGCTGGTACGCCCGCTACGGAACCGGGCCCGGCGCACCGCGACTGGTGAACATGTACGGCATCACCGAGACCACGGTGCACGTCTCGCATCTGACCATGGACGCGGGCGCCGCCGAGCTGCCGAGCAGCCTGATCGGACGGGCGCTGCCCGGCCTGTCGGTGGCGGTGCTCGACGACCGGCTGCGGCCGGTGCCCTTCGGTGTCGCCGGTGAGCTCTACATCGCCGGTGGCCAGGTCTCGCGCGGATACCTCGGCAAGCCGGGGCTCACCGCGACGCGCTTCGTCGCCGACCCGTTCGGCCCGCCCGGTGCCCGCCGCTACCGCTCCGGTGACCTCGGCCGCTGGATCGGCTTCCGCGGCACGCCCGCACTGGAATACGGCGGCCGCGGCGATCAACAGGTGCAGCTGCGCGGGTTCCGGATCGAGCCGGGCGAGATCGAGGCCGCGCTGCTCGGCGTGCCCGGGGTCGGCCAGGCCACGGTCGTCGTGCGGGCCGACGAGCACGCGGGCGACCGGCTGATCGGCTATGTCGTCCCGATCGACGGCGCCGCCCTCGACCCGGTGGCCGTGCGCGCCGCCGTGGCCGAATTCCTCACCGGCTACATGGTTCCCGACGCCGTCGTGGTGCTGGTCGCGCTGCCGCTGACCGCCAACGGCAAGCTCGACCGGGCCGCGCTGCCCGCGCCCGAGTTCACCGCGGCCGCGGCGTTCCGGGCACCGACGACGCCGATCGAACTGAGCGTCGCCGAGGTGTTCGCCACGTTGCTCGGCGTCCCCGAGGTCGGCCTGGACGACGACTTCTTCGACCGTGGCGGCAACTCGCTGCTGGCCACCAGGGCCATCGCCCGCATCGATCAGGCGCTCGGCGCCGATCTGGTGGTCCGCGACCTGTTCGAGGCGCCGACCGTGGCCGCGCTGGCCGCGCGGGTGCGCCCCGGCGCGGTGACCGCGCCGCGCCCGCCGCTGATCCCGGCGCAGGATCGGGGCGTCATCCCGCTCTCGCCCGCCCAGCAGCGGATGTGGCTGCTCAACCGCATCGACCCGGACTCGCCCGCCTACAACATCCCGCTGGTGCTGCGGCTGCGCGGCGCACTGGACACCTCGGCGCTGCGCTACGCGGTCGCCGACGTGCTGGAACGGCACGAGGCGTTGCGCACCCGGTTCCCCGCCGACGCGAACGGCGCTCCGTACCAGGAGATCCTGCCGGTCAGCGCGGTGCTGCCGACCGGGCTGGTGATCGAGGAGTGCGCCGATCCGCGCGATCGCGTGATGTGGCTGCTCGCGGGCGGATTCGACGTCGCCGAGCGAGTTCCGTTGCGGGCCGGGCTGTTCACCGTCCCGGATACCGATCCGCTGGCCGAGGAAGAGCACGTGCTCGCCGTGGTCGTGCAGCACATCATCGCCGACGGCGCCTCGCTCGCGCCGCTGGCCCGCGACCTGGTGATCGCCTACCGGGCCAGGGTCGAGGGCCGCTCGCCGAGCTGGGCGCCGCTGCCGGTGCAGTACGCCGACTACGCGCTGTGGCAGCGCGCGGTGCTGGGCGAGGAGTCCGACGAGACCTCCACCGCCGCACGGCAACTCGACTTCTGGCGGCACACGCTGGCCGGCCAGGCGGGGACCGTCGACCTGCCGCACGACCATCCGCGGCCGCCGCACGCCTCGCTGCGCGGCGCCGACGTGACCACCATCCTGCCCGCCGACGTGCACGCGCGGCTGACCGAGATCGCCCGCGCGCACAACGCGTCGCTGTTCATGGTCGTGCACGCGGCGCTGGCGGTGCTGCTGGCGCGCATCTCCGGCAGCACCGACATCGCGATCGGCACGCCGATCGCGGGGCGCGGTGAACCCGAACTCGACGACCTGGTCGGCATGTTCGTCAACACCCTGACCCTGCGCACCGAGGTCTCGCCGCTGCGCGGCTTCGACGAGCTGGTCACCCTGGCCCGCGAGGTCGACCTCGCCGCGTTCGCCAACGCCGACCTGCCGTTCGAGCGGATCGTCGACGAGGTGGCGCCCAGCGGCGCCGTCTCGCACAACCCGCTGTTCCAGGTGGTGCTGTCGTTCCACAACACCGAGGCGCCGGTGCTGCGGCTGCCCGGGCTCACCGTCGAGGCGATGGACCTGGCGGCCCGGCCCGCCAAGTTCGACCTCCAGGTCAATGTGGAGCCGCGCCTCACCGCGTCCGGGGAGCCCGACGAGCTCGGCGTGGTGTTCACCTACGCCACCGACCTGTTCGACGAGCACACCGTCGCGGCCTTCGCGCGCGGACTCGTCGAGATCGTCGCCGCGGTGGCGGCCGACCCGAAGGTCCGGATCGGCGACATCGACCTGCGCGACGCCAGGGAACGCGAACGCGAGCTGACCGCGGCGGCGTACGCCCCGGCCCCGTCGGCCAACGGCGCCGCACTGGCCCAGGAACTGGCCGCCGCGGTGGAGGAGGACCCGGAGGCGCCCGCGCTCGACCTGGGCGACGCCGAGCTGACCTACCACGAATTCGACGCCCGCTCCTCGCAGCTGGCGCGGTCGCTGATCGCGCGCGGCGCCGGTCCCGGCACCGGTGTCGCGGTGCGCCTCGACCGGGGCGTGGACGCGGCGATCGCCACCTGGGCGGTGCTCAAGGCGGGTGCCGCGGTGGTGCCGCTGATGACGCTGGACGCGGGCCTGCCCGACCGGCTCGAGGTGAAACTGGGCCTGACCATCGATATCCTCGACGCGCCCGACGGCCTGGACTGGTACGACCTGGCCGATCCGGCGCTGATCGCGGAGCTGGCGGCCGAATCGCCGCGCCCGATCGGCTACGCGCACCGCACCAGGGCGCTGCGCGGTGACGATGTCGCCTTCATCGGCGGCGGCCGCACGCTCAGCTACGACGAGCTGGCCGGTGCCGCCGAGCGTGTCGCCCAGCGCACCGGGCTCAATTTCGAGTCGCGGACCAGGGCGGCGGGCAGGCCGGATTCGGTGGCCGGAGTGCTGGAGATCGTCGCGGCTGGGATTGCCGGCGCGACGCTGGTGCTGGCGCCGGATGACGGTGGTGGGGACGAGGTGAGCCATGTGTTCACCGAGTCGGCGGTCGCGGTGGCCGCGCCGGGCGACGGCACCGGTGCGACGATCGTGGCTTTGAGTGAGATGATCGGCAACGCCGGAGTGCCGCAGCAGCGGCGAGCGGCGGTCGGGATGGATGGATAGGTGCAGGTGCGCATGACCGGGGAACGGCTAGTCGACTCCGTCGAGCGGAGGGAACGGGCGTGACCCGGGCCAGCAGGGCGTCCGGCGCCCGTGCCAGGCAGCGGGGGAAGTCGCTGCCGCAACTGCTGTCCGTCGCCGTGGAATCCAACCCCGGCGGCATCGCGCTGTCCTGGGACGACGGCGTGTCCGCTCCGGTCCGCTGGACCTACGCCGAGCTCGACGAACGCGCCAACCGGCTGGCCCGGCTGCTGATCGCGCGCGGGGTCGGCCCGGAGGACATCGTCGCCATCGGCATCCCGCGTTCGGCCGACTCCGTGCTGGCCATGTGGGCGGTCACCAAGGCGGGCGCCGCGTTCCTGCCCGTCGACCCGAACTATCCGCCCGCCCGGGTGACCCACATGCTCGCCGATTCCGGCGCGGTCCTCGGCCTCGCCGTCGGCGCCGCGCTGGACAAGTTGCCCGGCACCGTCGACTGGCTGTGCCTCGACGATCCGGCCGTGCGCCGCGCCGCCGAGGAGCAGCCCGGCGACCCGGTGACCTTCGCCGACCGGGTGCGCCCGCTGCGGCTGCCGCACCCGGCCTACATCACCTACACCTCGGGCTCCACCGGCCTGCCCAAGGGCGTCGTGGTGACCCACGCCGGCCTGGCCGGATTCAGCGCCGAACAGCGCGCGCTCTACAGCGTCGAGCCGACCTCGCGGACCCTGCACTTCGCCTCGCCCTCCTTCGACGGCGCCGTGCTCGAACTGCTGATGGCGGTCGGCGCCGCCGCGACCATGGTGGTCGCGCCCGCCGGGATGCTCGGCGGCGCCGAGCTGGCCGAGGTGCTGCGCCGCGAGTCGGTGACGCACATGTTCATCACGGCCGCCGCGCTCGCCGCGCTCGACCCGGCCGGGCTGGACGACCTGGTCGTGATCGCCAGCGGCGGCGAGGACGTCCCGCCCGCCATGGTTCGCCGCTGGGCCATCGAACTACCCTCGGGCACACGGCGTTTCCACAACGGCTACGGGCCGACCGAGACCACCATCATGACCAACATCAGCGCCGCGCTGGCGCCGGGCGCGGCCGTGAACTTCGGCCCGCCGCTGCGCGGGGTCACCGAGTACGTGCTCGACGAGCGCCTGGTCCGGGTGCCGGACGGGATGATCGGCGAGCTGTACATCGCGGGCAACGAGCTGGCCCGCGGCTATCACGGGCGACCGGCGCTGACGGCGGCCCGTTTCGTCACCGACCCGTTCGATCCCGCCGGTGGCCGCATGTACCGCACGGGCGATCTGGTGCGCAGGCGCGCCGACGGTGCGGTGGAATTCGTCGGCCGCAACGACTTCCAGGTGAAGGTCCGCGGTTTCCGGATCGAGCTCGGCGAGATCGACGCGGTGCTCTCCGCGCACGACAGCGTCGACTTCGCGGTGACCGTGGGGCACCAGCTCGACAACGGCACCACCATCCTCGCCGCCTACGTCCACGCCGCGCCGGGCGCGCGGGTCGACTCCGACGAGCTGCTCGCCCACGCCAGGGCCGGACTGCCCGCGCACATGGTGCCGACCGCGCTGACCGTGCTCGACGCCATCCCGCTGACGCCGGTCGGCAAGCTGGACCGGGCCGCGCTGCCCGCACCGACCCTGCGTACCGAGGAATTCCGCGCGCCGTCGGGCGCGATGGAGGAGCTGGTCGCGCAGATCTTCACCGAGCTGCTCGCCCCCGAGCGCGCGATCGGCGCCGACGACGACTTCTTCGCACTCGGCGGCAACTCGCTGCTGGCCACCAGGGCGGCGGCCCGGCTCGGCGCCGAGCTGTCGGCCCGGGTGCCCGCCGGTCATGTCTTCGAACGGCCGACGGTGGCCGGTCTGGCCGAGCTGCTCGAGCCGCTCAAGGGCGCGGGCGGCCAGTCCGCCCCGACACGCCGTGAGCGGCCGGAGCTGATCCCGCTCTCGCCCGCGCAGCAGCGGATGTGGTTCCTCAACCAGTTCGACCCGGCCTCGGTCGCCGAGACGATCCCGTTCGCGCTGCGGCTGTCCGGCCCGTTCGACGCGCGTGCCCTGCACTCCGCGCTGACCGACCTGGTGCTGCGGCACGAGTCGCTGCGCACCTACTACCCGGCGATCGACGGTGTCGGCCACCAGGTGGTGCTGCCGATGGCCGACGCCGTGCCCGATGTGCTCGTCGACGAGCTCACCGAGGACGAATTGCCGCTGTGGCTGGGCGAATTCGCCACCACCGGTTTCGACGTGGCCGAGGGCGTCCCGCTGCGGGTGGCGCTGGCCGAACTCGGCCCGCGCGACCACGTGCTCGCGGTGGCGCTGCACCACATCACCGCCGACGGCGCCTCGGTCGCGCCGCTGCTGCGCGACCTGCTCGGCGCCTACCTGGCCCGGCGCAACCGCTCGCGGCCGAGCTGGCAGCCGCTGCCGGTGCAGTACGCCGACTACACGCTGTGGCACCGGGAACTGCTCGGCGCCGAGGACGATCCCGACTCGGTCGCCACCGCCCAGGTCGGCTTCTGGCGCGACACCCTGGCCGGGCTGCCCGACCGGCTCGACCTGCCCACCGATCGCCCGCGCCCGCCGGTGTTCACCGGCCGTGGCGCCGAATTCGGCTTCCGGATCCCGGCCGAGGTGCACACCGCGATCGCCGCGCTGGCCCAGCGCAGCGGCGCCTCGGAGTTCATGGTCGTGCACGCCGCGTTCGCGGTGCTGCTGAGCAGGCTCGCGCACACCGACGACATCGCCATCGGCACCCCGGTGGCCGGTCGCGGCGCCCGCGAACTCGACGACCTGATCGGCATGTTCGTCAACACCCTGGTGCTGCGGTCGCGCGTCGACGAGCACGCGAGCTTCGCCGAGCTGCTGCGCGAGACCAAGCGCGCCGACATCGCCGCCTTCGCCCAGGCCGACCTGCCGTTCGAGCGCCTGGTCGAGCTGCTCGACCCGGTCCGCTCGCAGGCGCACCACCCGCTGTTCCAGGTGGCGCTGTTCTTCCAGAACCTCGACCTGCCGAATCTGCGGCTGCCCGGCCTGGACGCGACGCCGGTCGAATTCGGCGGCGCAGTCGCCCGTTTCGACCTCCAGCTGACCGTCGTGCCGGGCACCGACCCGGCCGAGCCGATGGCCGCGTCGTTCAACTACGCCACCGATCTGTTCGACGCCGACTCGATCGAGACCATGGCGGCGCGCTTCACCCACCTGCTCGCCGCCGTCACGGCCGACGCCGACCTGACGATCGCCGAGATCGATCTGCTCACCGCCGCCGAGCGCGAACTGACCCTGACCGCCTGGAACGGGACCGGCCACCCGGTGGCGCCCGAGCTGATGCTCGACGCGTATCGCCGTGCGGTGCAGGCGCATCCGGACGCCACCGCGCTCGTCTACGAGGGCGCCGACCTGACCTACCGGCAGTTCGACGAGCGGGTCAACGCGCTGGCCCGGCTGCTGATCCAGGCCGGGGTCGGCCCGGAAGGCCTGGTCGGCCTGGCGATCCGGCGTTCGCCGGACCTCGTCGTCGCCATGTACGCGGTACTCACCGCCGGTGGCGCCTATGTGCCGCTGGACCCGGACCATCCGGCCGAGCGCATCGCCTACATCCTCGACACCGCGCGCCCGGCCGCCGTGCTGAGCACCGAGCCGATGCCGGTGCCCGACGGCACCGAACTGCTCCGGCTCGACGAGCTCGATACGCGGGGCGTACCGGTCGATCCGGTGCGCCCGGCCGAACTACGCGCGCCGCTGCGCGCCGACCACCCGGCCTACGTCATCTTCACCTCCGGTTCCACCGGAAAGCCCAAGGGCGTGGCGATCTCGCACGCGGCCATCCACAACCAGCTGGTGTGGATGCTCGCGAAATACCCACTGGCCCTGGGTGATGTCTACCTGCAGAAGACCGCGACGACCTTCGACGTGTCGCTGTGGGGCTACTTCATGCCGCTGCGGGTCGGCGCGACGCTGGTGCTCGCCACCCCGGACGGGCACCGCGACCCGGCCTATCTGATCGATCTGATCGCCCGGCACAACGTCACGGTGACCGACTTCGTCCCGTCGATGCTCACCGTCTTCGCCGCCCAGGCCGGGTCCGCCGGCGCGATGCCGTCGCTGCGCGAGGTATTCGTGATCGGTGAGGCGCTGCCGCCGGAGACGGTCGACGCCATGGCCGAGATCAGCTCGGCCCGGCTGCACAACCTCTACGGTCCCACCGAGGCCGCGGTCTCGGTGACCTACTGGCCCGCCCGCGCAGGCGAGCGGACCGTGCCGATCGGCCTGCCGCAGTGGAACACCCGGGTCTACGTGCTGGATTCGCGGCTGCGACCGGTGCCGCCCGGGATCGCGGGTGAGCTCTATCTCGCGGGCGATCAGCTCGCGCGCGGCTACGTCGCCCGGCCCGGCCTGACCGCCGACCGCTTCGTCGCCGACCCGTTCGACGCGGGCAAGCGCATGTACCGCACCGGTGACCTGGTGGTGTGGCGCCGTCCCACCGCGACCGCGCCGCATCGGCTGGATTACCTGGGCCGCATCGACTTCCAGGTGAAGTTCCGCGGCCAGCGCATCGAGCTCGGCGAGATCGAGACCGCGCTGCTCGCGCACGACTCCGTCAGCCAGGCGGTCGCGCTGGTCGCGCCCACCGAACTCGGTGATCAGCTCGTCGCCTATGTCGTGCCGGCGCCCGGCCGGGCCGCCGATCCGGACCGGCTGCGGACCGTCGCGTCGAAGACCTTGCCCGCGTACATGGTTCCCGCGTCGGTGACCGTGCTCGACGCGCTGCCGCTCAACGCCAGCGGCAAGCTCGACCGCAAAGCCCTGCCCGCGCCGCACTTCTCGGCCCGCGCCTTCCGGGCGCCGGGCACCGAGCAGGAGAAGCTCGTCGCCGGGCTGTTCGGGGAAGTGCTCGGCCGCACCGATATCGGCGCCGACGACGACTTCTTCGCCCTCGGCGGCAACTCGCTCGTCGCGACCCGGCTCGTCGCCCGTCTCGGCGCGGCCACCGGGGACCGGGTCGCCGTGCGCGCCCTGTTCGAGACCCCGACCGTCGCCGGTCTCGCCGCGACGCTGGGGACGGGCGGCGACACGGCCGCGACCAGCGGCCTCGGCACCCTCACCCGGCCCGCCGACCTGCCGCTCTCGCCCGCGCAGCGGCGCATGTGGTTCCTCAACCGGTTCGACCAGGGCGCGGCCGCCGGCGACGGCGCCGCGGCCTACAACCTGCCGTTCGCGCTGCGCCTGACCGGCAGCCTGGACGTGGCCGCGCTCGGCACTGCGCTGCGCGATGTGCTGGCCAGGCACGAAGTGCTGCGCACCGTCTACCCCGACACCGGCGACGGCCCGATCCAGCGGGTGCTGCCGGTCGAGCAGGTCGACCTCGACGTCACCGTGCGCCGCGTCGATCCGGCCACGCTGATCGAGCAGGTCGGCGCGCTCGCCGCGACCGCCTTCGACGTGACGGCCGAGGTCCCGCTGCGGGTCCGGCTGCTCGACATCACCGGCGACGGCCCCGACGCGCCCACCGAGTACGTGCTCGCGGTGGTCGTGCACCACATCGCCGCCGACGCGTCCTCGATGGCGCCGCTGGTGCGTGACGTGACCACCGCCTATCTGGCCCGGACGGCCGGGCACGCCCCCGGGTGGCCCGCGCTGCCGGTGCAGTACGCCGACTACGCGCTGTGGCAGCTGGATCGCCTCGGTGCCGAGACCGACGCGGAATCCGCCGCCGCCGCGCAGATCTCGTTCTGGCGCGACGAGCTGTCCGGCCTGCCGGACCTGCTCGAACTGCCCGCCGACCGCCCGCGTCCCGCTGTCGCCTCGCTGGCGGGCGGCCGGGTCCCGGTGCGCATCGACGCCGAGACCCACGCCGGGCTCGCGAAGCTGGCCAAGGACAGCGGCGCCACCGTGTTCATGGTGCTGCACACCGCCTTCGCGGTGCTGCTGGCCCGCACGGCGAGCACCGCCGACGTCGCGGTCGGCACCCCGTTCGCCGGTCGGGGCGAGCGCGAGCTCGACGACCTGATCGGCATGTTCGTCAACACCGTCGTGCTGCGCACCCACTACGACGGCGGCGCCTCGTTCACCGACCTGCTCGCCGCGCAGCGCACCCGCGACCTGGCCGCCTTCGCCGCCGCCGACATCCCGTTCGAGCGGCTCGTCGAGGTGCTCGACCCGCCGCGCTCGACCGCGCGGCATCCGCTGTTCCAGGTGGGCCTGTCGTTCCAGAACGTCGACCGCGCCGCGTTGGAACTGCCCGGTCTGCGGATCGCCCCCGTGTCGGCGGATCTGGCCGTGTCCCAGTTCGATCTGCACCTGATCGTCGGTGACGGCTACGCCGCCGACGGCACGCCGACCGGCATCGAGGGCTTCTTCACCTACGCCACCGGTCTGTTCGACGCGGAGACCGTACAGGCCTTCGCCGACCGGCTCGGTCTGCTGCTCGACGCGGTGGTGCGCGAGCCGGGCATCGTCGTCGGCGATGTCGACCTGCGCACGTCGGCCGAGCGCGCGACCGAGATCACCGCGGGCGCCGCCGATCTCGCCATCCCGGGTGGCACGCTGGCCGACCTGCCCGCGCTGGCGCGCCCCGAAACCGTCGCGCTGGTGGCCGATCTGCCCGAGGGCAGGCTGGAACTCACCTACGCCGAGTTCGAGGCGCGGGTCAATCGCCTTGCCCGGCACCTGATCTCGCTGGGCGTCGGTCCCGAGTCGCTGGTGGCGCTCGCGCTGCCGCGCTCGATCGATCTCGTCGTCGCCATGTTCGCGGTGACCCGCGCGGGCGGCGCCTACGTGCCGATCGATCCGGATCAGCCCGCCGATCGCACCGATTACATCCTCGGCACCGCGGCCCCGATCTGTGTGCTCAGCAACGGTTTCCGGACCGACGCGGCGCCGGTCGTTCGGGTCGACCATCCGGTGATCGCCTCGGCCGACCCGGCGCCGATCACCGACGCCGACCGGCGCGCGCCGTTGCGGCCGGAGAACACGGCCTACGTCATCTTCACCTCCGGTTCCACCGGACGCCCCAAGGGCGTGGCGGTGCCGCACGCCGCCGTGGTCAACCAGTTGCAGTGGCTGCGCGGTGAATTCGGCACCGGCGCCGACGACGTGTTCCTGCTGAAGACCCCGGCCACCTTCGACCTGTCGGTGTGGGAGTTCTGGTCCGCCGCGGTCTGCGGCGGCAAACTGGTGATCGCCGCGCCCGACGGGCACCGCGACCCCGCCTACCTGGACGCGCTCATCACCGACGCCGGGGTCACCACGCTCACGGCGGTGCCCTCGCTGCTGGACGCGCTGGCCGGCTACTGGGAGGCGCGGCCGCAGCCGCTCACCCGCATCCTCGCCATCGGCGAAGCGCTGCCCGCCGCGCTCGCCCAGCGCCTGCTGACCGCGCTGCCGGACACCAGGATCGACAACCTGTACGGCCCCACCGAGGCGGCCGTGTCGATCACCGACCACCGGGTGACCTCGGCCGACGTGCTGAGTGTGCCGATCGGCACCCCCGAATGGAACTCCCGGGTGTACGTCCTCGACGAGCGCCTGCGCCCCGTCGCGCCGGGCGTGCGGGGTGAGCTCTACCTCGCGGGCGCCCAGCTGGCGCGCGGCTATCTGCGCAAGGCGGCGCTGAGCGCCGAACGCTTCGTGGCCGACCCGTTCGAGCCCGGCGCGCGGATGTACCGCACCGGCGACCTCGTCGCCCGTGACCGCAGCGGATCGCTGAACTACCTGGGCCGCACGGACTTCCAGGTGAAGATCCGCGGTTTCCGGGTCGAGCCGGGCGAAGTCGAGTCCGTGCTGCTCGGACTGCCCGGGATCGCCCAGGCCGCCGTGCTGGCGCGCACCGACGCGCACTTCGGGGACCGGCTGGTCGCCTATGTGGTCGGCGGGGAAGTCGATGTGGCGCAGCTGAAGTCGGCGCTGCGCGACAAGCTGCCCGCGTACCTGGTGCCCGAGGCGTTCGTCGTGCTCGACACGCTGCCGCGCACCGTCAACGGCAAGCTGGACCGGGCCGCGCTGCCCGCCCCGGTGTTCGAGGCCGCGGCCTTCCGCGCGCCCGCGACGCCGACCGAACAGCTGGTCGCCGAGGTCTACGCCGAGATCCTCGGGGTCGACGCGGTCGGCGCCGACGACGACTTCTTCGCCCTCGGCGGCAACTCGCTGCTCGCCACCAGGGCCGCCGCCCGGATCAGCGCCGCGCTGGACCGCGCGGTCGGGGTCCGCCTGCTGTTCGAGGCGCCGACCGTCACCGACCTCGCCCTGCGGGTGCATCGGTCCGCCGAGCTCGCCGCGCTGCCGCTGGTGGCCGGACCGCGCCCGGACCGGCTGCCGCTGTCGCTGGCCCAGCAGCGGATGTGGCTGCTCAACCGGCTCGATCCCGAGGCCACCGTCTACAACATCCCGGCCGCCATCCGGCTCACCGGCACGCTCGACCTCGCGGCGCTGGCCGTCGCCGTCGGTGACCTGTTCGCCCGGCACGAGGTGCTGCGCACCCGCTACCCCGAGCGCGGCGACGGTCCGGTCCAGGAGGTGCTGGCGCCCGGCGCGGCGCGGGTCGACCTGACGCCGATGCTGGTCACCGCCGACGACCTGGTCGACGAGGTGCGCCGGACCGTGGCCGAGGGCTTCGACGTCACCGCCGCGCCGCCGGTGCGGCTGCGACTACTTCGCCTGGGCGCCGACGACCACGTCCTGGTGTTCGTCGCCCACCACATCGCCGCCGACGGCTTCTCGATGGGCCCGCTCACCCGTGACCTGGTGCTGGCCTACACCGCCCGCACCGAAGGCGCCGCCCCCGCGTGGTCGCCGCTGCCGCTGCAATACGCGGATTACGCGGTGTGGCAGCGGGAATCGCTGGGCGACGAGGCCGATCCCGCGTCCACCGCCGCCGCGCAGCTGAGCTACTGGACCGAAGAACTCGCCGGGCTTCCCGAGGAGATCGCGCTGCCCGCCGACCGGCCGCGGCCGCCGGTGCAGTCCTTCGCCGGTGCGCTGAGCACCGTGGAGATCGACGCGGCGCTGCACGCGGGTCTGGCCGGGCTGGCGCGGGCCCAGGGCGTCACCGTGTTCATGGTGGTGCAGGCCGCCCTCGCGGTACTGCTCGCCCGCACCAGCGGCACCGACGACGTCGCCATCGGCACCCCGATCGCCGGTCGTGGCGCCCGCGAACTCGACGACCTCGTCGGCATGTTCGTCAACACCCTGGTGCTGCGCAGCCGGGTGTCCGACGCCGAGCCGTTCACGGCGCTGCTGCGGCAGACCCGCGACACCGACCTGCGGGCCTTCGCGCACGCCGATATCCCGTTCGAGCGGGTCGTCGAGGCGGTGCAGCCGGTCCGGTCGGCGGGCAGGCACCCGCTGTTCCAGGTGGCGCTGTCGTTCGAGAACCTCGCCCCGGTCGCGTTCGAGCTGCCCGGCATCACGGTGGGCGCGCTCGACGCCCGCACCGCCGAGGCCAAGTTCGACCTGCTGCTCACCGTCCGCGAGCTGCCCGACCACGGCGGCATGCACGCCGAATTCACCTATGCGACAGATCTGTTCGACGAAGCCACCGTCGCGGCCTTCGGCGCCAGGTTCGCCCGGTTGCTCGGCGAGCTCGTCGCCGATCCCGAGGTCGCCGTCGGTGCTGTCGAGCTGCTCGACGACGCCGAGTTCACCGCGCAGACCACCTTCACCGGTCCGCCCGCCGAGTCGGAGCGCACGCTGGCGCAGCTGATGGACGCCGCCGTGCTGGCCAACCCGACGGGGGTGGCCGTGCGCGGTGACGGACGCGGCTTCACCTACGCCGACCTCGACGCGGCGGCCAACCAGCTGGCCAGGGGTCTCATCGCCCGTGGCGCCGGACCGGAAGTCGCGGTGGCCGTGGCGATCCGGCGGTCGGTCGAATCGGTGCTCGCGGTGTGGGCCATCGCCCGCACCGGCGCGATGATCGTGCCGATCGACCCCGGCTACCCGGACGAGCGGATCACCCACATGGCCGCCGACTCCGGCGCGGTCTTCGGCGTCACCCTCGCCGCCGAGCTGACCGGGCTGCCCACCCTGCCCGGCGACGCGGGCTGGGTCGCCCTCGACGATCGCGAATTCACCGCCGAGGTCGCCGGCTACGCCTCGGTGGCGCTGCGCGAGATCGAACTGCGGGCCCAGCCGAGGACCGCCAACGGCGCGTACATGATCTACACCTCGGGGTCGACGGGTCTGCCCAAGGGCGTCGTCGTCACCCACGCCGGCCTGGCCAACTTCTGCGCGGAGCAGAAGGAGCGCTACCGGCTCGACTCCGGTTCGCGGGCACTGGCTTTCGCCTCGCCGTCGTTCGACGCCTCGATGCTCGAGCTGCTGCTCGCCCTCGGTGGCGCCGGCACGCTGGTGGTGGCGCCCGCCGGATCCGTCGGCGGCACCGAACTCGCCGAGCTGATCCGCACCGAAGGGGTGACCCACACCTTCCTCACACCCACCGTCCTGGCCACCCTCGACCCGGCGGGTGTGCCGGGGCTGCGGCATCTGGTCGTCGGTGGCGAGCACGTGCCCGCCGACCTGGTCGCGCGCTGGAACACGCTGGCGCAGCGCAAGTTCCACAACGGCTACGGTCCCACCGAGACCACCATCATGGCCACCATCAGCGATCCGCTGACCCCCGGCACCGACGCGCACATGGGCGGTCCGATCCGGGGCACCACGGCGCTGGTCCTCGACGGGCGGCTGCGTCCGGTGCCCGAGGGCGTCACCGGTGAGCTGTACCTGGGCGGCATCCAGCTCGCCCGCGGCTACCACCGCCGCGCGAGCCTGACCGCGGCGCGCTTCGTCGCCGATCCGTACGGGGCGCCGGGCACCCGGCTCTACCGCACCGGCGACCTCGTGCGCCGCCGGGGTGACGTGCTGGAGTTCGTGGGCCGCAACGACTTCCAGGTGAAGATCCGCGGCCTGCGGATCGAACTCGGCGAGATCGACGCGGTGCTCGCCGCCGCGCCCGGCGTCTCCTGGGTCACCACGCTGGGCCGCGACAACGGCACCGGCACCACCATGCTCGTGTCCTACGTGCTGGCCGAACCGGGGGAGCGGCTCGACCCGGCCGAACTCACCGCGCTGGCAGGCCGGGTGCTGCCCGACTACATGGTGCCCGCGGCGATCGTCGTCCTCGACGAGCTGCCGCTCACCCCGGTCGGCAAGCTGGACCGGCGCGCGCTGCCCGATCCGGTCACCGTGCGCCGCGAACACCGTCCGCCGCGCACGGCGGCCGAACGCGCGCTCGCGCGGGTGATCGGCGAGGTCCTCGGCCACGACCGGGTCGGCCTCGACGACGACTTCTTCGCCCTCGGCGGCGACAGCATCACCGCCATCCAGGTGGTCTCGCGGGCCGGTGCGGCCGGGGTGGGGCTGCGGCCGCGCGACCTCTTCGACGCGCGGACCGTCGGTGCGCTCGCCGGGCGCGCCGAGATCACCCTCGACGCGGGCTCGCGGCCCGCCGCCCTGCCGCTGACCGCCACCGCGGCCCAGCTGATGGAGACCGGGGACAACGCCGTCGAACCCAGGGCCGTGCTGCTCGACGTGCCCGTCGACTGTTCCGACGACGCCGTCGCCGAGGTCGTGCACGCCGTGATGAACCAGCACCCGATGCTGTGGGCGGTGCTCGACCGCAGCGGCCGGGCCCCGGTGCTGGTGATCCCGTCGCAGGAGGAGCGCACCGGCGATGCCTTCCGCAGGCTCGACGCCACCGACGGCGAGTCCTCGCTGCCGGTCGACGACATCGTCGCCGCGGCCGCCGCCGCGCTCGACCCGGACGAGGGCCGCAATATCCACTTCGTGCTCACCGGCGACGGCGAGCGCAGCTCCACGCTGGTCGTGGTCGCCAACAGCCTGGTCCTGGACGAGCCGTCCTGGCGCTCGATCGTCGATCAGCTGACCACGGCGTGGAGCCGGGGCCGCCACGCGGCGCCCGCCGCACCCGACGCCGGACTCGGCGACCTGGTGCGCAGGCTCGCCGACTACCCGTCCTCGGGCCGGGCCCGCGCCGAACGCGAGTACTGGCACCGCGCGATCCGGTCCAGGGCAGGCGAATCCGCCGATCTGCGGCAGCGCAACCGGGTCTCGCTGAGCATCACCGGTGAGGGCACCGCCGCGGTCACCACCGTCGCCGACGCCTACCGCGCCACCGTGGACGAGGTCCTGCTCACCGCCGCCGCGCTGGCCCTGCACACCGCCGCCGACACCGCCGTCGCGCGGGTCATCGGCACCGTGGCCCGGCTGCGCGCCGATCAGCGCGTATTGGGCAGGCCCGACGCCGAGAGCGTGGTCGGCGGTTTCACCACCGATTACCCGCTGGTGTTGCGCCTGGAGGGCGTCGACATCGCCGACGCGCTGGTCGGCGGGCCCGCCGCCGGGACCGCGCTGGCCCAGATCAAGGAACTGCGCCGGACGGTGCCCGCGCACGGCGCCGGTTTCGGCCTGCTGCGCTATCTCGACGCCGAGGCCGCCGACAGCGTGCGCTCGCTGGATCGGGGCCGGTTCGCGGTGCGCTTCCGCGACCTGCGCCCGGCCAAGGTGCACACCGACGTCGCCGCCGACGATCTGGCGCTCGTGCTCACCGTCGACGCCACCGACGACGGCATGGTCGCCCGCTTCGACTACGCCACCGCGGCGCTCACC
Source organism: Nocardia sp. NPDC058244 (assembly GCF_042882065.1). NCBI lineage: Bacteria > Bacillati > Actinomycetota > Actinomycetes > Mycobacteriales > Nocardiaceae > Nocardia > Nocardia sp. NPDC058244. Next base: position 36,502 of record NZ_JBHVWX010000007.1, read on the forward strand.
GCCGACGCGGTCAAGACCTTCGCCGAACACTGGATCCGCGCCCTCGGCGGCCTCGCCGAACACGGATTGCGGCCCGGCGCCGGCGGATTCACCCCGTCGGACTTCCCGCTGGTGCGCCTGGGCCAGACCGAACTGAGCCGGCTGGTGCGGCGCTACCCGCTGCTCAGCGATGTCTGGCCGGTGACCCCGCTGCAGTCGGGCATGCTGTTCCACGCGCTGCTCGCGGAGAACTCGGTCGACCCCTACATCACCCAGTTCGCGCTCGACCTCGATCCGGCCGTGGACGACGAGCGGCTGCACCAGGCCGCGCAGGCCGTGCTCGACCGGCACGACAACCTGCGCGTCGCCTTCGCCGCCGACGCGGCGGGCACCCCGCTGCAGGTGGTGCTCGACGACATCGACGTGCCGTGGCAGGTCATCGACGCCGACGCCGCCACCTACCAGCGGATCAAAACGGCCGACCTGACCACGCACTTCGACATGGCGGCCGCGCCGCTGCTGCGCTTCACCCTGGTGCGCACGCCCGAGACCGCGCACCTGCTGGTCACCAGCCACCACATCCTGATCGACGGCTGGTCGACCCCGCTGCTGCTGCAGGAACTGCTCACCGCCTACGCGGTCGGCGGCCGCTCGCGCCGCCTGCCGAAGATCGCGCCCTACCGGGACTACCTGGCCTGGCTGGCCGCACAGGACCTCGACGCCGCGCGCCAGGCCTGGCGGAGCGCGCTCACCGGCCTGGCCGAGCCGACGCCGCTGGCACCGGTCGACCAGGGTCGCGAGATCGCCACCGGGACCGGCGAAACCGGCTTCGAGCTGTCCACCGCCGACACCGCCGCGCTGAGCACGCTCGCGGCGGGGCTCGGCGTCACGGTGAACACCGTGGTCCAGGCCGCGTGGGGCCTGCTCATCGCGCGCCTGGTCGACCGCGACGACGTGGTGTTCGGCGCCACCGTCTCCGGCAGGCCCGCCACCCTCGACGGCGTGGAACGCATGGTCGGTCTGTTCCTCAACGCCATCCCGGTCCGGGTGCGGCTGCACCCCGGCGACACCGTCGCCGAACTGCTGCGCAGGCTGCAGGACGACCAGGCGGCCCTGCTCGAGCACCACTACCTCGGTCTCGGCGAGATCCAGGAGATCGCCGGCATCGACGCGCTGTTCGACACGCTGGTGGTGTTCGAGTCGTTCCCGGTCGACCGGGAAGGGCTGGCGCAGGCCGCGTCCGGCTCCGCCGCGGTCACCGGGATGGACGCCGCCAACGGCACCCACTACCCGCTGACCGTGCAGGTCGTCGCCGACGGCCAACTGCGGGTGTCGGTCAAGTACCTGCGCGACGTCTTCGGCGAGGCCACCGCGACCGCACTGGCGCAACGACTCTCGATGCTGCTGGCCCGGTTCACCGCCGCGCCGGAGAGCAGGCTCGCCGAGATCGATGTGCTGCTGGCCGAGGAGCGGGCCGTGCTGTCGGCGGCCAATGCCACCGACGCGCCGGAGCTGCTCGACGACGCGACACTGCTGTCGCTGTTCGACGCGCAGGTGGCGAAGACACCCGACGCCATCGCCCTCGTCGACGGCGAAACCTCGCTCACCTACGGCGAATTCGACGCGAAGGCCCGCGCGCTCGCCGCGGCGCTCGGCGCGCGGGGCGCCGGTCCCGACGCGCTGGTCGCTGTCGCCATGCGGCGCGGCGTCGACCTGGTGACCGCGATCTACGCGGTGCTGCGCACCGGCGCCGCCTACGTGCCGGTCGATCCGGACCATCCGGCCGAGCGCACCGACCGGGTGCTGGCCGCGGCCGCGCCCGTCTGCGTGCTCACCACCACCGGCACCGGATTCACCACTGCCGCCGAGGTTTCCGTCGTCACCGTCGACACGCTCGAGCCCGGCTCGACGCCGGTGGCGCGCGCGGCGGTTCAGCCGGACAACCTGGCCTACGTCATCCACACCTCCGGCTCCACCGGCACGCCCAAGGGGGTCATGCTCACCCACCGGCAGCTGGTCGCCCAGTTCCGCTGGGCGCAGCGCGCCTACCCGCACGGCCCGGGTGACGTGGTCCTGCACAAGACGCCGGTCACCTTCGACATCTCCACCTGGGAACTGTTGTGGCCGTTGCAGACCGGCGCGACCGTGGTGATCGCGGCGCCCGACGGGCACCGCGACCCGGCCTACCTGGCCGAGGTGCTGGCCGAACGCTCCGTCACCACGGTGCATTTCGTGCCGTCGATGCTCGACGCGTTCCTCGCCGACCGCGCCGACGGCGGTTTCCCGGCGCTGCGCCGGGTGTTCGCCGCCGGTGAGGCGCTGTCGGCCTCGACCGCGCGGCGCTTCGCGCAGGCGCTGCCCGGCGTCGACCTGATCAACTGGTATGGCCCGGCCGAGGCGACCGTCGTCACCGCCGCGCGGGCCGAAGCCGGTGCCGCCGTGAGCATTCCGATCGGCACCCCGGTCGCCAACACACGCGTGCACGTGCTGGACCGGCAGCTGCGGCCGGTGCCGCCCGGCACCGCGGGCGAGCTGTATCTGGAAGGCGTGCAGCTGGCCCGCGGCTACCTCGGTGCCGCGGCGCTGACCGCCGAGCGATTCGTCGCCAAGGCAGGCGGCGGCAGGCTCTACCGCACCGGCGACGTGGTCCGCTGGACCGAGGAGCGCGAGCTGGAGTACCTGGGGCGCAGCGACTTCCAGGTGAAGCTGCGCGGTCAGCGGATCGAGCTCGGCGAGGTCGAGGCCGTGCTGCTGGATCACCCCGAGGTCAGGCACGCCGCCGTGGCGCTCGTGCACGGCCCGACCGGGGATCGGCTGGTCGGTTACGTCGTCCCGGTCGACGCGGCCGAACCCGCCGAGACCGAGACCGCGCCGCCCGCGGCCGGCTACTCGATCGAGAGCGGCGCGAGCGCGGACGGGCTGGACGAGGCGGCGCTGCTGGCGCACGCCAGGGCCGCGCTGCCGTCGTACATGGTCCCGTCGACCCTGGTGACCCTGAAGTCGTTGCCGCTCAACGCCAGCGGCAAGCTCGACCGCAGGGCGCTGCCGGTGCCCGCCGTCACCACCCGGCCCTACCGTCCGCCGACGACCCCGCTGCAGCGCGCGGTCGCCGAGGTGTACGCGGAGGTGCTCGGCGCGGGCAAGGTCGGCCTCGACGACGACTTCTTCGAGCTCGGCGGCAACTCGCTGGTCGCCACCAAGGCGATCAGCAGGCTGCGGACCAGGGTCGGCGCCGAGGTGCGGGTGCAGTGGTTCTTCACCGACGCCACGGTCGCCGCGCTCGCCGCCCGCATCGACGCCACCCAGTCCGACGCGGGCGACTACGACGTCGACTCCGACGACGCGCTCGGCGTGCTGCTGCCCATCCGCAACCGGGTGCCGCACGGCACCGAGGCGGGCGGACCGCTGTTCTGCGTCCATCCGATGTACGGCCTGTCCTGGTGCTACGCCGGGCTCGCCCAGTACATCCCGGCGCGGCGGCCGATCTTCGGCCTGCAGTCGCCCGCGCTGAGCGAGGCGGGCTACCTGCCCGGCACGCTCACCGAGATGGCCCGCCGCTACGTCGCCGAGATCAAGGCCGCCCAGCCGCACGGCCCGTACCGGCTGATGGGCTGGTCGCTGGGCGGTGTGCTGGCGCACGCGGTCGCCACCGAACTACAGGCGCAGGGGGAGCGGGTGGCGCTGCTGGCGATGCTCGACTCGCATCCCGACATCGATGTGCCCGATTTCCACACCGCGGTCCGGGACGCGCTCGCCGAACTCGGCGTCGACATCGGCGCGGCGCTGCCCGCCTCCGGGGTGCGCGAACTCAGCGAGGACGCGCTGGCCGCGCTGCACGCGATCGTCCCGGCCAACATGGCCGTGCTCACCCCCGAGCGGTTGCGCCGGATCTACCGCAGCGCGGTGCGCTCGGCCGAGCTGATCGCCGAGCATCAGCCGGCGAGGTACCGGGGCAGGCTGGAGTACTTCAGCGCGCTCGGACACGAGACGGCAGCACGGAATTGGGCGCCGTATGTCGAGGGCGAGGTCCGCGATCGGCCGGTCGCGGTGGTGCATGATCAGATGACCTCACCGGAGGCGCTGGCCGAGATCGGCCCGCGCCTGGCGGAGTTGCTGGATGCCGGCGACCGGGAGTCCGGGGCACGATGACATCGGTGATGCTGGTGAGGCATGATGTGACCGCGCTGTTGTAACGATTCCTACTGTTGTATCGCCTGGGTAACCCGTAGGGTTCTGGCGTGGTGCAACCCATTCGAAACGAAGCGAAGGTGCGAAATTGATTCGTCGGCACTCCCGGCGTCGTGGCTCCCGCGCCGCGGCGATGATCGCGGCGACCGCAGTGGCCGCCGGACTGCTGTCCGGCATCGGCGCGAGCCCGGCCTCGGCTGATCCGATCATCGATTCCAAGAGCCTGCTCGCCAACCCCGTTTCCGAGGACGGCTCCAAGATCGTCAAGGCCGAGGTGAAGGACTCGCGCAGCCTGCGGCTGCACGTGTACTCCGCGGCGATGGATGAGAACATCATCGTCGACGTCCAGCGCCCCGCCGACGCTTCCGTGCCGCGCCCCACCCTGTACCTGCTCAACGGTGCCGGTGGTGGCGAGGACTCCGCGTCCTGGGTCGCCAAGACCGACGCGCTGGAGTTCCTCAGCGACAAGAACGTCAACGTCATCCAGCCGATCGGTGGCGCGTGGAGCTACTACACCGACTGGATCGCCGACGACCCGGTCGTCGGCCGCAACAAGTGGAAGACGTTCTTCACCGAGGAGCTGCCCCCGCTGGTCGACGGCGCGCTGGGCACCAACGGCGTGAACGCCATCGCGGGTCTGTCCACCTCGGGCACCACCGTGCTCGCGCTGCCCATCGCCAAGCCCGGCCTGTACAAGGCGGCCGCGGCCTACTCCGGGTGCGCGCAGACCTCCGACCCGGTCGGCTCGGAGTTCGTCAAGCTCACGGTCGAGACCTGGGGTGGCGGCGACACCATGAACATGTGGGGCCCGCAGGGCTCGGCGGAGTGGGTCGCGAACGACCCGTACGTCCACGCCGAGGGACTGCGCGGGCTGGATCTCTACATCTCCACCGGCAACGGCCTGCCCGGCCCGTACGACACCCTCGACGGCCCGTACGCCCTGCCCGGCGCCTACGGCCTGGCCAACCAGATCGTCATCGGCGGCGTCATCGAGGCGGGCACCAACTTCTGCACGCACAACCTGGCCAACCGGCTCAACGAGCTGGGCATCCCGGCGACCTTCAACTTCCGTCCCAACGGCACCCACTCGTGGGGCTACTGGAAGGATGAGCTGAAGCTGTCGTGGCCGGTGCTGGCCCGCGGTCTCGGCCTGTAAGCGCGTCGCGTTCCACGAAGGCCGCCCCGGTATCGCCGGGGCGGTTTTCGTTTTCCGGACTGCCTCTCGACGTTTGCGAATTGTGGTTAACTTAGGTTGACTGGTCCGGCGCCGCCCGGTGGGTGCGCAGCCAGTCGTCAACAGCCCGGTTCGCGGAACGGAAAGTGAGTGCATGGTCGCCGATCGCAGTGAGGCCGAACGCGCCTGCGAGCCGACCACCGCACCGGCGCGGGTCGTGCGCCGCAGGCCCAAGGACCGCAAGATCCAGATCATGCGGGCCGCCGCGCGCGCGTTCAGCGCCCGGGGCTACTACCCGGTCGGCGTGGACGAGATCGCCGCCGAGGTCGGCATCTCCGGGCCCGCCCTGTACCGCCACTTCGCCAACAAGTACGCCCTGCTCGTGGCCGCCGCGGAGGAGGGCGCGCGCGGGTTGCGCGATTGCGCCGCGGCCGCCGACGACCCGTCGCTGCCCGCGGAGGCCCGGCTCGACGCGCTGCTCACGGCCGTCGCCGAGCAGAACATCGACTTCCGGCGCGAGGCCGGTCTCTACCGCTGGGAACGCCGCTATCTCGAGCGCGAGGACCGCGTGCGCATCCGCGCGTTCTATCGCGAACTCGAGGCCATGGTCGCGGCGCCGATCGCCGAACTGCACCCCGACGAGAGCCCCGACAACGTCACCCTGCGGGCGGTCGGCGCGTTGAGCTCGCTGGCCAGTATCGCCGCGCACCGCACCACGCTGTCGCACGCGCGCGTCCTCGCGCTCCAGCTCGACATGTCCTGGGCGATCGTGCGCGCCGACCTGCCGCCCGCCCCCGCCGCCGCGGAACCGGACCGGCAGAATCGCGGCCTGCCGGTGACATCGAAACGTGAACAGCTGCTCACCGAGGCGATCAGGATCTTCGGCCGCAACGGCTACCACGAGTCGGGCATCGAGGAGATCGGCGCCGCCGTCGGGATCAACGCCTCCAGCGTCTACCGGCACTTCGACAGCAAGGCCGACCTGCTCGCCGCCGCCTTCCACCGCACCGGCGACCGGCTCGCCGTGGCGATCGGCGAGGCGCTGGCCGAGTCGGAGAGCCGGGCCGACGCCGCCCGCCGCATCGCCGACCGCTACGCCCGGCTCACCTTCGCGACGCCGGAGATCATGCCGGTGTACTACGCGGAGTTCAGCAACCTCCCGCAGGCCGAACAGCACCGGCTGCGCGCCATCCAGCGCCAGAACGTCCTCGAATGGGCCAACCTGCTCGACGGCGACCCGATCGAGGCCAGGTTCCGGGTGCACGCCGCGATCGGTCAGATCATCGATGTCGGCCGGCTGCTGCGCTTCGACTCCAGGCCCGAACAGCTCGCCCGGCTGGCCGCGCTCACCGGCGCGGTCCTGCTCGGCGACAAGGCCGCGCCGGACGACGCCCAGGGCTAGGCCCGGCCGTGGCGCAGCCGGAACAGGGCGCGCGCCGTGTGCAGATGCCGGGGATGCCGGTCGAAGGTCGATAGTCGGACGGGGGCCCGATAGCGCCTGCGGGCGATCGACATGGTCCGGCTGAATTCGCGCAGGCCCTGCTGACCGTGACTGTGACCCTGTCCGTACTCGCCGACCCCGCCGAACGGCAGCGCCGGGATCCCGGTGAAGGCGGTCGACGAGTTCACCGTCACCACACCGACCCTGAGCTGCTCGGCGATGAACTCCGCGCTGGGGATGTCGCGGGTGAAGACGGTGACGGCGATGCCGTTGCCCGCCGCGTTCACCCTGGTCACCGCGTCGGCCAGGTCGGCGACGCGATTCACCACCAGCACCGGGCCGGTGCCCTCGCCGGTGATCGCGATGCTCTCCTCCGGGACCTCGGCCAGCACGATGGGTTCCACGTACGGATCGCGGAAGGAATCGAGGCCGCCGAGCACCGCGTGCCCGCCGCGCGCGATGGCGTCGCGGACCTGCTTGCGCACCACGTCGACCTGGGCCGCGTTGATCATCGGGCCATAGGCGGCGCGGTTGTCGGCGCCGGGGCGCAGCTTCGCCGCGCGCTCGGCCACCCTGGCCAGGAAGTCGTCGAAGACCGAATCGGCGACATAGCAGCGCTGAATGCCCGAGGCGTTCTGCCCGGCGTTGGCCATCGCGCCGAAGACCGCGGCCTCGGCCGCCGCGTCGAGGACTGCGTCGACGTGCACGATCATGCTGCCCTTGCCGCTGTGCTCCACCACGACCGGCGTCAGCGTCTGCGCGCACCGGGCGATCACATCGCGCCCGGCCGCCTCGGGCCCGGCGTAGGCGATCTTGTCCACGCCGGATTTGCACAGCGCGGTCGCGGTGCGTGAGTCACCGGTGACGGCCTGGAGCACCGGTTGATCGGGCGCCACCGCGGCCCAGCTCTCGGCCAGCCAGGTGCCGACGCCGGTGGTCAGCTCGTGCGGATGGAACACGACCGCGTTGCCCGCGGCCATCGCGTAGGCGATCGAACTCATCGGCGTGAAGACCGGGTTGTTCCAGGCGCCGAGCACCCCGACCACACCCAGCGGCAGATACCCGACCGAGGCGTGCTGATTGCGGGTGAACCACCCGGTGGCCAGGCGCTTTCGGCCCAGCGTCCGCTCGGCGTTGCGGGCGGCCCAGTCCAGGTTCTCCACCGCGAGCATCACCTCGAGCGCGGCGTCGGCCTCCGGCTTGCCGGTCTCGGCCCGCAGCAGCTCCACCAATTCGCCGGTGCGCCTGGCGATCCGCGTGCGCCAGTCCAGCAGCAGCCGCTTGCGGCCCGCGAATCCCAGTTCGCTCCACCAGTTCTGGGTGGCGCGCGCGGTGCGCACCGCGCGGGTGACCTCGGCCTGCCCGTGCACGGGATACTGCGCGAGCTGTTCGCCGGTGCGCGGGTCGAACGACGTCAGCACGTCGGATCGCCCCGTCGGCACGGCGGCGCCTGCCGGTGCTGAGTCGCCCATTGTCACCTCTCACGAGATCGAACACGCCCGCGCGCGGGCCGGTGAGACGAGTGTTTCCCCGTCGCCAGCGTATGGGCGCCCGAGCGCGCCGACAAGGTCGGCGCACTGCCCTTCCACTGCCCTGGTGAGCAAGACCACAGCCGCGCGGGAAACCGGCCGGGTGCGCGCAGACGCGACCCGGAAAACCGCCGGACCGGTAACATCGCGCCGAACGGTATGGATCACCTACCGAGAAGCAAATTCCGTGTGCGCTCGTCCGGTCAGGGCGCCGCACCCGGCTGATGGTGGAGAGTTGATGCCGAGTTCGATCTCAGTGGATTCGCCGGCGGGTGGCGTCGCGTCGCCCGGCGGTGAGCCCGCGGTGCTGGTGTCCGATGTGCGCAAGTCCTTCGGTGATGTGCACGCGTTGCAGGGCATCAGTTTCCAGGCCGAGAAGGCCAGCGTATTGGGCATCCTCGGCCCCAACGGCGCGGGCAAGACCACCACGGTCAAGATCCTGTCGACGCTGCTGCGCCCCGACTCCGGCACCGCGATCGTCGCCGGGCACGACGTGCGCACCGACGCGGCGGGCGTGCGCCGGGCGATCATGATGACCGGCCAGTACGCCGCGCTCGACGAGAACCTGACCGGTCGCGAGAACCTGGAACTGTTCGGGCGCCTGATGGGTCTGTCCAAGTCGGCCGCCCGCAAGCGCGCGGAAGTGCTGCTCGAGGAGTTCGACCTGGTCAGCGCGGGCAAGCGCGCCGTGCGCAACTACTCCGGTGGCATGCGCCGCCGCGTCGACATCGCCTGCGGGCTGGTCGTGCGGCCCGAGGTCGTCTTCCTCGACGAGCCGACCACCGGCCTCGACCCGCGCAGCCGTCAGGGCGTGTGGGACCTGGTCACCGCGCTCAAGAACCAGGGCATCACGGTGCTGCTGACCACGCAGTACCTCGAAGAGGCCGACGTCCTCAGCGACAACATCATCGTCATCGACAAGGGCACCGTCATCGCCGAGGGCACCGCCGATCAGCTCAAGGCCAAGACCGGCGGCAGCTTCTGCGAGATCGTCCCGCTCGACCCGAGCCGCCTGGCCGCGACGGTCGAGGCGCTCGGCGACCTGGTCCCCGCCGCCGTGGCCGCCGACATCGCCGGCGCGGACAAGCTGTCGGTCCCCGCTCCCGACGGTGCCGCCACCCTCGCCGAGGCGCTGCGCAGGCTCGACAGCGCGGGCATCGACCTGGCCGACATCGCGCTGCGCAGGCCCTCGCTCGACGACGTGTTCCTGTCGATCACCGGTCATTCGGGCGGCCACTAGTGAGCGCTCCGACCGTCGCGGGGACCACCCTGTTCGACGACCTACCCGCGGCCCAGCCGAGCAGCTTCGCGCAGTGGCGCGCGCTGACCGGCCGGGTCGTGTGGACCATGGTCACCAAGGGCGAGCTGATCGTCGCGGTGCTCTTCCCGCTGGTGATCACCGTGGCCTTCTATCTGCCGCTGCGGTACGTGATGAAGGTCCAGGGCATCGACTACGCGCAGTACGTCATGCCGATCATCGTGCTCCAGACGATGGCGATGACGATGATGTCCAACGCCCAGCTCGCGGCGTTCGAGGCGCTCACCGGGCTGAGTTCGCGGCTGCAGACCATGCCGATCGGTTCGCTGGTGCCGCTGGTCTCGCGGATCAGCGCCGGTCTGGTGCGCTCGGTGATCTCGCTGATCGCCACCATCGGCTACGGCTACCTGATCGGCTTCCGGTTCTCCGGCGGCTGGCTGCAGGCGCTGGCCTTCTGTGGTTTCGCGCTGGCGGTCGGCCTGGTCCTGACGCTCGGCGCCGACGCGCTCGGCAGCCTCACCAAGAACCCCGAGTCGCTGAGCCAGGCGCTCACCCTGCCGATCCTGATCTTCGGAATGCTGTCCACCGGGTTCGTTCCCGAGCAGGCGTTCCCGAGCTGGGCGCGGGGCTTCGCCCGCAATCAGCCGATCTCGCAGGCCGCCCAGACCCTCAGCGACATGGCCGCGGGCCACCTGAGCTGGGCGGGCACCTGGGTGTCGCTGGCGTGGCTCGCCGGTCTGACCATTTTCTTCCTCCCACTGGCTGTGTGGGCGAGTGTGAGGCGATCATGACGACGACAACGCCCGACCAGCACACGCTGCCGGTCGACGAGACCGCGGCGTTGTTGCCGGTGGTGCACGCCAAGCCGGAAGGCTCGGTGTCGATGTGGGCGACGCACAGCGTGCTCCAGTGCAAGCGGCTGCTGATGGTGTGGCTGCGCGACCCGGCGACGACGATCCAGACCATCGTCTACCCCGCGGTGACGCTGCTGATGTTCCGCATCGTGCTCGGCGACTACATCACCGCCTACGGCGGCATGCCCGCGATCTACGGACAGGCCGCGCTGCTCACCCTGGTGGCGGCCATGACCGGCGCGGTGGTCAGCGCGCTCGGCTTCAAGCGGGAGAAGGCGGCCGGGCTGCTCAGCCGGTTCTACACGATGCCGCTGAACAAGGCCTCGCTGCTGACCGGCCGCCTGCTGGCCGAGGCGGTGCGCATCCTGATCACCACCGTGATCGTGCTGCTGGTCGCGGTGCCGCTGGGGTTCCTGTTCATGGAGGACCCGCTCACCAATATCGCGCTGGTCTGCGTGCCGGTGCTGTTCGGCCTCGGCTTCGCGGTGATGGTGACCGCGCTGGCCACCGTCACCGAGGGCGTCATGCTGATCAGCCTGATCAGCATCGTCAACACGCTGCTGATGTTCTTCAACACCGGCTTCGTCCCGGTCTTCGCCTATCCGACCTGGCTGCAGACCATCGTGGAGAACCAGCCGATGAGCTGCGCGATCAACGCGATGATCGGCCTGTCCTACGGCGGGCCGGTCGCCGAGCCGCTGCTGAAGACGCTGGCCTGGACGATCGGGATGATCGCGGTCTTCGCCTACCCGGCGATCGTCGGCTACAAGAAGGCGGCGCAGTCGTCGTAGTGGCAGCCGGGCGGCTCGGGGCTCAGCCCACGGGCCGTTCGGCGTCCGCGGGCGCGAACGGGTAATCGAGCCAGCGATTCCGGTTGGTCCAGCCGACCAGGTTGTAGCGCCAGCGGAACGGCCAGGTATGCGCGACGGTGTTGAACAGGACCGCGCCGAGCGCGGCGTAGTCGTCGTGGGCGGTCAGCAGTGCCCGCTGACCGCGTTCGGACTCGGTGAAGAACGCCTCGAACATCGCGATCGACTGGTCGGTGGTGAGTCGGCCAAGGCCCCACAGGCCGCGCATCCGCATCCAGTACACCGCTCGCGCCCGCCACGGCCACAGCGCGGCGATCGGGTCGCGACCCGCCCGGACGGCGTCGATCGCGGTATCGATGAGGGCGAGCGAATCGGCCACCGAGTACCCGGTGCACGGGTGCATCATCCCGCCGCGCGACCCGAACGGCACGGCCACGGCGGTGCCCTTCTTCGGCGGCGGCTGATCCAGCGGATAGTGGGCGGCCTCGTGCGGCTCGTCCCCGGTGAGCCGGATGCCGTGCGCCGTGAGCCTGCTCAGCGTGCGCTTACGTAGCTCGTGCTGCGGCATCCCGCCGCGTAAGCCGAGGCTGGTCTCCTCGAAGATGACCGTCCCGTCGCCCAGCGGTACGGCGTAGAGGAACGACGGCGGCTCGTCCGGACCGGCCCCGTTCTCCGGCCGCCAGTCCAGCAGCAGGCCCTCGCCGTCGGCCACCATCGGCGCCGCGGTCTCGGCGTCGACGAAGATCCCGTGCGCCGACGCCGCCCGGCGCTGCCCCAGCACGGGCAGGCCCCTGGTGTCGAACATCACCGCCGCCGCGATCACCGTCCCGTCCGCGAGCTCCACTTCGTGCCGGTCGACCCGGCGCGCCCGATCCGCGAACACCGTCGCGTCGTCGAGCGCCAGCGCCGCGTGCAACCCCGCCTTGGACAGCACGCAGTAGGGCCGCGCGATCCGGTGCTCGGTCTTGGTCCACACCGTCGGGGCCTCGATCCGCTGCGCGATCACGCTCGCGGGCAGCCATTCCGGCAGCTCGTCCACCCAGCACGAGAACGTCGGCGGGAACAGCCGCTCCGGCCGCGGATCCACCGCCGCCACCCGCAACCCGGCCACCGCGGCGCGATGCGCCAACCCCCGCCCGGTCGGCCCCAACCCGACCACGCAGATATCGAATTCCCGCACAACGCTCACGCCCGCATTCAAACCGCACCGGCCGTCACGGCGCAAGCACCGCTGCTCGGCTCAGTCCTCCAGGGCCAGGGCCTGGCGGAAGGTGAGCCGGCCCTGGGTCTGCATGAGGGAGCGGCGGTAGACGCGTTCGGCCACGACCACGATGCCGTAGGTGGCCACGGCCATCAGCGCCAGGGAGATGAACGGTTCCCACCAGGCGGCGGTGCCGTCGGCGAGGCGACCCGGCATGGCGACGATGGACATGATCGGGACATACGACGCGACGACGCGGGCGCCGCCGGTGAGGAAGATGCCGGCGAACAGCACGATCATGATCAGCATCGACAGGGGAGTGGCGGTGGACTGGAGGTCTTCGCTGCGCGTCGCCAGCGAACCCGCGACCGCCCAGAGGCTGGCCAGCGCCAGGAACCCGACCAGGAAGAAGACGATGAACCACCCCGCCGCACCGGCGATCCGGCCCAGCTGATCGGCCTGCCCGGTCGCGGCCAAGCCGATCAGACCCGCGCCGACGAACAGGCTGAGCTGGGCGAACGCCAGCACCGCGTTGCCGGCCACCTTGCCGATCAGCAACTGCCGCAACGGCATCGCGCTGGCCAGGATCTCGACGATCCGGTTCTGCTTCTCCTCCACCACGCTCTGCGCGATGGACATGCCGAACAGCACCGACGCCAGATAGAAGAGGAACGCGAACACGAACGCCACGATCCTGGCGAGCCCCGGATCGACCCCGCCCTGCTCCAGCAGCGCATAGCTCACCCCGGCCCCGCGCGCGAGTTCTTCGAGCGACACACCGGCGGCCTCGGCATTGCGCTGTAGGGCCAGCTGCGCGGCGGCGGCGGAGATGTAGGTGGTGGCGTCGTCGTTCTCGGCGGTCTTGCCGATGAGCTGCCACCCGCCGTCCACCGGCACCAAGCCGACCTCGACCGTCCCGTCGCGCACCTGCTGCTCGACGGCGGCCCGATCCGGGTAGGGATAGGCGCTGAAGGAGATATCGGTATCGGCCGCCGCGGCCAGGCCACCCGCCGCTTGGACCACCGTCGCCGTCTCCGGCCCGGTGACGGCGACCTCGATCTTGTCCGGCCTGCTGCTGACGAACCCGCTCACGGCCAGCGAGGCGACGATGGCGACGATGGTGATCACCGTCGAGATGACGAAGTTGCGATCGCGCAGCTTCACCACGATCTCCCTGGCGGCGACGATCCGCCACACGCCACGCGAAGCGGGAGTGGTCACGCCGTCACCTCCCGGTAGATCTCCGCGACGGTCGGCCGCAGTTCGGCGAACTCGCGCACCGACCCCCGCGCCAGCGCCTCGGCGAGCACCGCGTCGGTACTGGCGTCCGCCAGCTCGATCACCGCCGCCGACCCGTTCGTCTCGATCACCCGCACCCCGGCGAACTCCCGCAACCAGCCCGGATCGCTGCCGACGACCAGCCGATACCGCGCCGCGCTCGTCGCCCGCAGCGCTTCCACCGTGCCCTGCCCGACCACCCGCCCCGCGGCGAGGATCACCAGCTGATCGCACAGCCGCTCGACCAGATCGAGCTGATGCGAGGAGAACAGCACCGGCACCCCCTGCTCGGCGTACTCGCGCAGCAGCTCGGCCATGGAATCGACGGCGACCGGATCGAGCCCGGAGAACGGCTCGTCCAGGATCAGCGCCGTCGGCTGCGCGATCACCGCGGCCGCGATCTGCACCCGTTGCTGATTACCCAGCGACAGCGACTCGAGCTTGTCCTTGCTCCGGTCGCCGAGCCCGAACCGCTCCAGCAGTTCGGCGGCCCGCGCCTTCGCCTCGGCCGCGCTCAGTCCGCGCAGCCTGGCCAGATAGACGAGCTGATCGAGCACCGGCTGCTTCGGATACAGTCCGCGCTCCTCCGGCATGTACCCGAACGAGCGGCGATCGAGCGCGGTCACCGCCCGTCCGTCCCACCTGACCTCGCCCCCGTGCACCGCCAGCACCCCCATGATCATCCGCATGGTGGTGGTCTTGCCCGCCCCGTTCCCCCCGACGAACCCGGTCAGCGCCCCCGGCGGCACGGTGAAGGACACCTCGTCGACCGCCACGTTGTCGCCGAAGCGCCGGATGAGTTGCGCGACTTCCAACATCGAACTCCCCGTCTGTTGTCGTCTCGCCCCAACGGTACCGATCCGACGCCGCACCGGGCTCGATGTTCAGCTCAGCGCGGCGTGACCCAGGTGGTGATGTCGGCGTGCACGACCTCGATGCCGTCCTTGTCGTAGATCGACACGGGGACGGTGAGTTCGGTGCCCTCGGTGATGGCGTCGAAGTCGGGGATCTCGGTCAGCCGGGCCACCGCGCGCAGCCCGGACTCGGCCTTGGCCAGGTACTGCACGTTCATCGACTTGGGAATCCAGCGATGCGTGGTCGGCACGGTGGCCTCGCTGAGCATGCCCATCGCGACCTCGGCCAGATTGCAGGCCGCGATCGCGTGGAAGGTGCCCAGGTGGTTGTGGATGCCGAACCACTTGGGCGAGGTCACCTCGCAGATGCCGGGCTCGAGCCGCACCACCTGCGGCAGCACCGTGCCGAAGTAGGGCACCCGGGCGACCATGCCGAGCGAGAACAGCGTGTGCCCGAGGCGGTTGTCGGGCAGTTTCTTCCAGCCGCGGTACGTCGCGGTTTCCTGTGTCATACCGCTATCTTACTCAAAAGTAAGATAGCGCGGAACCCTCCGCCGACCGGTGCGAGCGTCGCGCCAGCTACCATGGTCCGGTACAGCCCAGCCGGCGATGCGGTCCAGGTAGATGGCCCCGCAGGGGCGTGATCGATACCTCACGACCCCCGATTTGAAGAGCGTCGTCGGCATGGTGCATACTGTTCGGGTTGCCTTGCACAGGATCATGTCTTTTCCACGGAGAAGCGGGTCGAGCGAGGCGAGCAGTAGTTTGTATCCCGCCGGTTCGCCGGTGTGGATACGTCCGGGACCACGTTCCAGGCCAACGGTGAGCAAGTGACCAGGGCTGAAGAATGAGCGAAAAGGCGACACGCCCGACCGCGTGGACCGGAGAACCATGACAGATGAACAGCGGCGAAGACTGGGCGGTGCCCGGTGGCGTTCTGGCGTCTTTCGTGTGTTCGGGCTGTGCAAATGAGGGTGGTGCAGGAGCCAGCTCCTGTGACCACGAAGGAAAGCGGAGAAAAGGACACTTAGCGTGGCGGGACAAAAGATCCGCATCAGGCTCAAGGCCTATGACCACGAGGCGATCGACGCGTCTGCGCGCAAGATCGTGGAGACGGTGACCCGCACTGGCGCCCGTGTGGTCGGGCCTGTGCCGTTGCCCACCGAGAAGAACGTGTACTGCGTCATCCGTTCGCCGCACAAGTACAAGGACTCGCGCGAACACTTCGAGATGCGTACGCACAAGCGCCTCATCGACATCCTCGACCCGACGCCGAAGACGGTCGACGCGCTCATGCGCATCGACCTGCCGGCCAGCGTCGACGTCAACATTCAGTGACGGGGACTCGAGATATGACTGACAACAAGAACCGGCCCGCAGCCGGCATCCTGGGCACCAAGCTCGGCATGACCCAGGTCTTCGACGAGAAGAACCGCGTCGTCCCGGTCACCGTCATCAAGGCGGGCCCGAACGTGGTCACCCAGATCCGCACCGTGGAGCGCGACGGCTACTCGGCCGTCCAGATCGCTTTCGGCGCCATCGACCCGCGCAAGGTGAACAAGCCGACTTCCGGCCAGTTCGCCAAGGCCGGTGTCACCCCGCGCCGCCACGTCACCGAGATCCGCGTCGCGGATGCCTCCACCTTCGAGGTCGGCCAGGAGCTCTCCGCCGACGTCTTCGAAGAGGGCACCTACGTCGACGTGACCGGCATCAGCAAGGGCAAGGGCTTCGCCGGCACCATGAAGCGTCACGGCTTCAAGGGCCAGGGCGCCTCGCACGGTGCGCAGGCTGTGCACCGTCGCCCGGGCTCGATCGGTGGCTGCGCCACTCCCGGCCGCGTGTTCAAGGGCATGCGCATGTCGGGCCGTATGGGTAACGACCGCGTCACCACGCAGAACCTCTCGGTTCACAAGGTCGACGCCGAGAACGGCCTGCTCCTGGTCAAGGGTGCCATCCCTGGCCGCAAGGGCAACGTCGTGATCGTCAAGAGCGCCGTGAAGGGTGGTGCGCACGCATGACCAGCCTCGACAAGAAGGCCAACCTGACGCTGACCGTTAAGGCCGCAGGCGGCAAGACCGAAGGCACCGTCGAACTCCCCGCGGAGATCTTCGACGTGACCGCCAACGTCGCGCTGATGCACCAGGTCGTCATCGCGCAGCTGGCCGCCGCTCGCCAGGGCACCCACGCCACGAAGACTCGTGGTCAGGTCTCCGGTGGTGGCAAGAAGCCGTACCGCCAGAAGGGCACCGGCCGCGCCCGCCAGGGTTCGACCCGTGCGCCGCAGTTCGCCGGCGGTGGCACCGTCCACGGCCCGCAGCCGCGTGACTACAGCCAGCGGACCCCCAAGAAGATGAAGGCCGCCGCCCTGCGTGGCGCCCTGTCCGACCGGGCCCGCAACGAGCGCATCCACGTGATCACCGAGCTGGTCGCGGGTCAGACCCCGTCGACCAAGGCCGCCAAGAGCTTCCTGTCCGAGCTGTCGGACCGCAAGAAGTTCCTGGTCGTCGTCGGTCGCGAGGACGTCGCCGCGTGGAAGAGCGTGGCGAACCTGCAGAACGTGCTGCCGATCGCCCCGGATCAGCTCAACACCTACGACGTCCTCAACAGCGACGAACTGGTGTTCAGCGTCGAGGCCCTGAACGCGTTCGTTCACGGTCCCGCCGAGGCGGCCCAGGAGGAGAGCAAGTGAGCACCATCGCCGACCCCCGCGACATCCTGCTCGCACCGGTCATCTCGGAGAAGTCCTACGGACTGATCGAGGAAGGCACCTACACCTTCCTGGTGCACCCGGATTCGAACAAGACGCAGATCAAGATCGCCGTCGAGAAGGTTTTCGGCGTCAAGGTCACCAGCGTCAACACCGCCAACCGTCAGGGCAAGCGCAAGCGGACCCGCTTCGGTTACGGCAAGCGCAAGGACACCAAGCGCGCGCTCGTGACCATCTCGGCCGACAGCAAGCCCATCGAGATCTTCGGAGGCCCGGTCGCGTAAGCGGCTGGTCATCCAGAAAGTAGAGAAGAACTCATGGCAATCCGTAAGTACAAGCCGACAACGCCGGGCCGTCGTGGCTCCAGCGTCTCGGACTTCGCCGAGATCACCCGGTCGACGCCGGAGAAGTCGCTGCTGCGCCCGCTCACCAAGTCCGGTGGTCGTAACGCGCACGGTCGCATCACCACGCGTCACCGCGGTGGCGGTCACAAGCGTGCCTACCGTGTCATCGACTTCCGTCGCCTGGACAAGGACGGCATCCCGGCCAAGGTCGCTCACATCGAGTACGACCCCAACCGCACCGCCAACATCGCACTGCTGCACTTCGCCGACGGCGAGAAGCGCTACATCATCGCGCCGAAGGGCATCCAGCAGGGCAGCCCGATCGAGTCCGGCCCCACGGCCGACATCAAGCCGGGCAACAACCTGCCGCTGCGCAACATCCCGACCGGTACCACGATCCACAACGTGGAGCTGCGTCCGGGCGGCGGCGCCAAGATGGCCCGTGCCGCAGGCATGAGCATCCAGCTGCTGGGCAAGGAAGGGCCGTACGCGACCCTGCGTATGCCCTCCGGTGAAATCCGCCGTGTCGACGTGCGCTGCCGCGCCACCGTCGGCGAGGTCGGCAACGCCGAGCAGTCGAACATCAACTGGGGCAAGGCCGGCCGTATGCGCTGGAAGGGCCGTCGTCCTACCGTCCGTGGTGTCGTCATGAACCCGGTCGACCACCCGCACGGTGGTGGTGAGGGTAAGACCTCCGGTGGTCGCCACCCGGTCTCCCCGTGGGGTCAGCCTGAGGGCCGCACCCGTAAGCCCAACCGTCCGAGCGACAAGCTCATCGTTCGCCGCCGCAAGACCGGCAAGAAGCGCTAAGGAGGAGGTAAGAAATGCCACGCAGCCTCAAGAAGGGCCCGTTCGTCGACGACCACCTCCTCGCGAAGGTGGACGTGCAGAACGAAAAGGGCACGAAGCAGGTCATCAAGACCTGGTCGCGTCGCTCGACCATCATCCCCGATTTCATCGGCCACACTTTCGCCGTCCACGACGGTCGCAAGCATGTCCCGGTGTTCGTGTCGGACAACATGGTCGGCCACAAGCTCGGTGAGTTCGCGCCGACCAGGACGTTCAAGAGCCACGTCAAGGACGACCGGAAGAGCAAGCGGCGATGACTGAAACCAACACCGAAACGGTTCAGAACCCGACTGCCCGCGCTACCGCTAAGCACGTGCGGGTCACCCCGATGAAGGCGCGTCGCGTCGTGGACCTGGTCCGCGGCAAGCGTGTCGAGGACGCCCTGGCGATCCTGAAGTTCGCGCCGCAGGCCGCGAGCGAGCCGGTTGCCAAGGTCGTGGCCAGCGCCGCGGCGAACGCCGAGAACAACCTCGGTCTGAACCCGGCCACCCTGGTCATCTCGACCGCGTTCGTCGACGAGGGTGCCACCATGAAGCGTTTCCAGCCGCGGGCCCAGGGCCGCGCGTTCCGGATCCGCAAGCGCACCAGCCACATCACCATCGAGGTCGAGAGCGTGCCCACTGCCGGCGCTGCCACTCGTAGCCGCCGGAAGGGAGGGGCAAAGTAAATGGGACAGAAAATCAACCCCCATGGCTTCCGCCTCGGTATCACCACCGACTGGAAGTCGCGTTGGTACGCGGACAAGCAGTACGCGGAATACGTGAAGGAAGACGTTCAGATCCGCAAGCTCCTCGCCACCGGCATGGAGCGGGCTGGTATCTCGAAGGTCGAGATCGAGCGCACCCGTGATCGCGTCCGTGTGGATATCCACACCGCGCGTCCCGGCATCGTGATCGGTCGCCGTGGCGCGGAGGCCGACCGCATCCGCGCCGAGCTGGAGAAGCTCACCAAGAAGCAGGTTCAGCTGAACATCCTCGAGGTCAAGAACCCCGAGTCGGATGCGCAGCTGGTCGCTCAGGGTGTCGCCGAGCAGCTCAGCAACCGTGTGGCGTTCCGTCGCGCGATGCGCAAGGCCATCCAGTCGGCCATGCGTTCGCCGAACGTCAAGGGCATCCGCGTGCAGTGCTCGGGCCGCCTCGGTGGCGCCGAAATGTCGCGCTCGGAGTTCTACCGCGAGGGTCGCGTCCCGCTGCACACGCTGCGCGCGGACATCGACTACGGCCTCTACGAGGCCAAGACCACCTTCGGTCGCATCGGCGTGAAGGTCTGGATCTACAAGGGTGACATCGTCGGTGGTCGTCGTGAGCTGACCGCCGCCGCCGCTGCTCCGGAGCGCCCGCGCCGCGAGCGTCCGAGCCGCCCGCGTCGTTCCGGTTCCGCCGGCACCACCGCGACCTCGACCGAGGTCGGTCGCGCCGCCACCGCTGTGGCGGACGCACCGGCAGAGAACCAGGAGGGCTGACGCATGCTGATGCCCCGTCGCGTCAAGCACCGCAAGCAGCACCACCCGTCCCGCTCCGGCATGTCCAAGGGCGGCACCGCGGTGGCGTTCGGTGAGTACGGCATCCAGGCTCTCGAGCCCGCCTACGTCACCAACCGTCAGATCGAGTCGGCGCGTATCGCGATGACCCGCCACATCAAGCGTGGCGGCAAGATCTGGATCAACATCTACCCCGACCGCCCGCTCACCAAGAAGCCTGCCGAGACCCGCATGGGTTCCGGTAAGGGTTCGCCGGAGTGGTGGGTCGCGAACGTGAAGCCCGGTCGGGTCATGTTCGAGATGTCTTACCCGAACGAGGAGATCGCTCGCGAGGCCCTGCGTCGCGCGATGCACAAGCTCCCGATGAAGTGCAGGATCGTGACCAGGGAGGAGCAGTTCTGATGGCTACCGGAACACCGGCCGCAGAGCTCCGCGAGCTCAACGAAGAGGAGCTCGTCGCCCGCCTGCGCGAGTCGAAGGAAGAGCTGTTCAACCTGCGCTTCCAGATGGCGACGGGTCAGCTCGACAACAACCGACGTCTGCGCGTCGTCCGTCATGAGATCGCGCGGATCTACACGGTCATGCGTGAGCGCGAGCTCGGCCTGGCCACGGCACCCGCTGGCAAGGGAGATGCGGCATGAGCGAGAACAAGGAAGAGCGCAACAGCCGCAAGGTACGCAGCGGCTACGTCGTCTCGGACAAGATGAACAAGACGATCGTCGTCGAGCTGGAAGACCGTCACCGGCACAAGCTCTACGGCAAGATCATTCGCACCACCTCCAAGGTGAAGGCGCATGACGAG
The DNA here is from genome assembly GCF_042882065.1 of Nocardia sp. NPDC058244. NCBI lineage: Bacteria > Bacillati > Actinomycetota > Actinomycetes > Mycobacteriales > Nocardiaceae > Nocardia > Nocardia sp. NPDC058244. The sequence goes on from NZ_JBHVWX010000007.1 coordinate 57,249, forward strand.
AACGAGATCGCCGGCGTCGGCGACCGCGTTCAGCTGATGGAGACCCGCCCGCTGTCGGCCACCAAGCGCTGGCGTCTGGTCGAGGTCCTGGAGAAGGCCAAGTAAGGTCCCTCCTCGATCCATCGAGATCGTTGCCACGAAGGCCCGTTTCCCCAGGGAAGCGGGCCTTCGTCGTGTCCGGGGTCGTACCAATGTGGTGTCATGATTGATACCATGGGTCTCATGGCGTGGACAATGCGGCTCACCGATGACGAAGAGGCGGCGCTCGCTGCGCAAGCCGACGGCGAGGGTCGATCCAAGAACGAAATCATGCGCGATGCACTGCGGGCCTACCTCCTGCGCAATCGACAGTGGGAGACGCCGATACTCGGCGACGACGAGACCTTCGATCTCGGCGGGCCGATCGGCAAGGACGAGATTCGCGCGGCGATGAACCGATCCGCATGATCGTTGTCGCGGATACCTCTGGTCTGCTCGCGATGTTCAACCGTGCCGATCCCGAGCACTTCGCGGTACGCCGGGCCGCCGACTCCGCAAGCGCGGTGGTGGTCAGCCCGTTGGCACTGACCGAGGTGCACCACGTCGCCAGCGTGCGGGGAGGTCGTAAGGTGGCCGATCAGATCCTGGGCTCGTTGGCGAAACGGATCGCCGAATCGCGCATCGTCCTGTCCGAGGTCGATGCGAACCAGCTGGACGCGGCAATCTCCGTGCGGGCCACTTACGACAGTTTGGACCTGGATCTCGTCGACGCGGTCTGCGTGGTCTCGGCAGCCCAGTTCGACACGGACGCGATCCTCACCCTCGACCGACGAGATTTCCGTGTCCTACGCCCGCTCAACGGCTATCCAGCCTTCCGGCTGTTCCCAGACGATTTCGAATGATCGACTTCCCTCGAGATCGTTGCCACGCAGGCCCGTTTCCCCTGGGAAGCGGGCCTGCGTCGTGCCCGGGGAAAATCGGTGGCGGGTGGGAAGGGGGCCTGTCAGGCTCTGACGATGCGGGCCTATCGGGACGTGCTGTCTATCGGGGCGGTGCGCAATATCGTGTTGCTCGGGGTGCTGGTGCGGGTGCCGCACTTCGCCGGGGCGGTGCTGCTCGCGGTGCATGTGGTGGAGACGTTGGGTGGGTCGTTTCTGCAGGCGGGGACGCTGGCGATGGTGGTGACCGTGTGTGTCGCGACCAGTGGGCCGTGGCGGGGGCGGCTGGTGGATCGGTTCGGGTTGCGGGCGACCATCGCGCCGGCGATCGTGCTGGGGGCCGTCTGCTGGTCGGTGGCGCCGTTCGTCGGGTATCTGCCGCTGCTGCTGCTCGCGGGACTCGCTGGGCTGTACGACATTCCGGTGTTCAGCGTGGTGCGGCTGGCGATCATCGCGGCGACGACGGAGGAGCAGCGTCAGCCCGCGCTCGCGTTGGAGGCGGCCTCGGTCGAGGCGGCGTTCATGGTGGGGCCGGTACTCGGGGTGGCGGCGGCGCTGCACTGGTCGACGACGGCGGCGCTGTTCGCCAATCAGATGTGCATGGTGCTCGCCGGGATCGTGCTGTGGTGGTGGAACCCCGCGCTGCGCGCCGAGGACTCGGCGGACGGCGCGGGGCCGGTGGTCCGGCGCAGCTGGTTCCGCGTCGAATTCGTCGCCCTGTGTGGCGTCGCGGCGGCGGCGGTCTGCGTGGTGTCGGCCTCCGAACTCACCTTCGTCTCGGCGGTGCGCGGTTTCGGCGCCGATCGCTGGCTCGGCGTGATCCTGGCGATCTGGGGGCTGGGCTCGCTGGTCGGCGGTCTGCTCTACGGCGCGCTGCGGCGGCCGATTCCGGCCGATATGCTGCTGATCGCACTCGGCGTGGTGACGGTCCCGATGGCGATCGCCGTCGGTCCACTGTCGCTCGGTGTCACCGGCTTCGTCGCCGGATTGCTGTGCGCCCCCGCGCTCACCGCGGCGATCGATCAGCTGAGCCGGATCGTCCCCGAGGGCGGACGTGGTGAGGCCATCGGCTGGCACGGCGCGGCGATGACGCTGGGTGGCGCCCTCGGCAGCGTGCTGGGCGGATCGATGATCGAGATCGGCGGTGCGCGTGCCGGATTCGGGGTCGCCGGTGTGTTCGGGATCGCGGCGGGTGTCGGGCTGGCGCTGCTGGTCGGGATGCGGTCCGCGCCGAAAGCGGTCGTCGGTCCGGCACCGGGGTGAAGCGTCCCCGGCCCCGATCGAGCCGGGGCCGGGGCGCGGTCGGTGGGGTCAGCCGGTGAAGGCGTACGGCTGGCGGATCTTGCGGGCGAATTCGACGATATTGGTGACGGTGCTACCCGAGACGCCGACCTCGGCGCCGATACTGCGCGCCGACCACGACTGATCGGTGAGCTCGAGGATCTCCTCGATCTGATCGAGGGTCAGCCGCAGGGGGCTGCGGTGCGCGATCTGCCTGGCCAGGGCGCGGACCTCGGTGTCGTCGTCGAAGTCGTAGTCGTCGGTGAGGTCGTCCTCGTGCTGGTCCTCGTCGTCGAGCTCGATCGGTTCGGGGGACTGCTCGCTGATGGGGGCCGCAGCCACCGCCGCGACCTTCGTCAGCTGCTTCTCGGCGATGGGCCTCGGCGCAGGCTGCGAAGACGACTCCGCTTCGGGAGTAACAGCTTCCGTCTCAGCGAGCTGCTGCTTCGCACTAGCTGCGGACTTCGTGATCTGCTGTCGCGTATCGTTCGCCGACGGCGTTGTATCTGTCTGCGGCGAATGGTTCGCCCCGGACGTCGTATCCTGCTGCTGCGCAACGCCTGCCACTGCGGACTTCGTGACCTGGTCAGCAGTCTGCTCATCGACAGAAGCCCGCATTGCAACGGGAGCCTGGTCGGTCTCGGCACGCTGTTGGTTCCTCGACACAGCGAAGTCATCGGTCAGCTGCCGCCCGGCCGCGGGAGCTGACGTGGCCTGCTGCGGCTCGGACTTCGACCGATGCCGATCCGCGGAAGGGGTCGACTCGCGCTCCGCAGGCTGCTGATTCGAGCCGGGACCCGAAGCGGCACTCGGCAATTGTTCGAGGTCTGCCGTCAGGGTGAGCTGTTCGGGCTGAGCCGGAGGCTGTGGATCGTTGTGCACCACCACCGATGCGGTGGGTGCCGCGGTGTCGCCGTTGCGGTCACGGGCGACGGAGCCGGCGTGCGCCGTCGCCTCGGGAACCGGGTCGGTACCGGTGGCCTCGCCCGCAGTCGCCTGCGCGGCGGTGGTGACGGGTATTCGCCGCAGGGTCGGGGTAGCACCGTTGACGCGGGCGTGATCACCGTTGCGCCGGTGCTCGGCGGCCGCCTTGTGGATCAGTTCGAGGGTGCCGGGCGCGGCGATCTTGTCGGTCGACGGCCGACGGCCACCATGCGTGAGCTGGCCACGACCCGCGAGCGTCTCGATGGGAGTCGAGTCGACCCGCGCCGCCGCATCCCTCGAGGCCTGAGCGCCGGAATCGGCATCGCCCAGGACGGTCTCCACTTCCGTGGCGGCCTGCGCAGCGGAACCGCCGAGCGCGGCATCCTGCGAGGCCTGGGCGGCGGAACCGACTGCGCCCAGGGCAGACGCCGCCACAGTCGTGGCCTGCGGAGCGGAGTGGTCGAGCGCGGCATTCTGCGAGGCCTGGGCGTCGGAATCGACTGCGCCCATGGTGGTCGCCGCCACCGTGGTGGCCTGGGCAGCGGAACCGCCGAGCGCGGCATCCTGCGAGGCCTGGGCGTCGGAATCGACTGCGCCCAGGGCAGTCGCCACCACCGTGGCGTCCTGCGCGGCGGGGTGTTCCCGCGCAGCCCGAACCTCGGTGTCGGCTGCGCTCATTGCGCTTCCAACGGCCGTGGCTACCTGCGCGGCGGAGTTCTCTTGCGATTCAGGCACACTGGTCTGCATGGCGCCGCTGGCGCGCTCCTTGTCGACGTCAGGCCGCGCCATCGACGTCTCCGCGACATCGCGCGCGGCCGTGACGGTCTCGCGCTCGACCGCCTGCGTCCGGGAGTCACCCTGCACCGCACCGTGTTCCAGCGTGCTCGCGGGCACGGAGCCGACCCCGGCCATCGACATGACCCGCTCGGCGGGGGAGTAGCTCGCCTCCCCGGGCAGCTCGACCGAAGCCCCTTCGATCAACAGCGCGTACCGTGCCGACACCCACGCGTGCAGCCAGATCACCACGCCGACCATGACCGGCGCGATGGCGTATTCGGCGGCGCGGCCGTACGACCCGGAGGCCAGGTGGGGTCCGGCGTTGAGGGCGACGGTGGTGCCGAGCAGAGCCAGCTCGAACAGCAGCACTTTGCCGCGTTCGAGTTCGCGACCCCAGCGGGCGGCGGTGGTGGCGGCGACCATGATGGTGATGATCGGGATCGAGATCATCGCCTCGATGCCGAAGCTGAGCCAGTACAGCGGGTCGCTCATGTCCCCGCTGGGCACCAGATTGTGCTGCACGTTCACCCCGGCCCAGACCATGCCGAGGATGACGACGCCGATCAGCGCGCGCGAGGACCACTCGGCCCGTCGGTACAGCTGGGCCAGCCGCGCGTCGGCGCTGGAGACCCGCCGCCGGGCGGCCAGGGCCTTGCGATGCCAGCGGGCGTCGGCTTCGTCGGCGCGGCGGATCAGGGCGCCGGTGCGGCGGTCGCGCTGTTCGGCGGCGAGTTCGTCGGCGACGGCGTGGCGACGCTGTTTGCGGCGTTGCGCGCGGATCCATTCGGCGAGTTCGCGTTCGGCCCTGATCTCGGCGTCGGAGAGTGCGTCGTAGAGCGCCGTGTCGTGCTGCAGCGGCAGCTTGCCGCGCGCGGTCGCGACCTGCTGTGCGAGTGCCGTGATCTCGGTGTTCGGCGAGCTGACGGCATCCTCCATCGACCGATCGTCGGACATCTGGCGCCTTCCGGTCACTCGAACATATGGACTATCGAACATATGTGTGATTGCCAGAGAGCGTAAACGCCGTCCGCGTCGTGGTCAACGACAACCGGGCGATCGGAGCGGATCTAGGAGAGCGTGCGCTTCTCGTATTTCCCGCGCGCGGAAGACCCCGCGACCGCCGCCACCTGGTCGGGCACGGCGCGGCGCAGCACGATATCGCGCAGCCGTTGCGGCAGCAGTCCGGCCAGATGCGTGAGCGGGCCGATGTAGCCGGGGAGGGAGACCTCGAATCGCGGCCGCTCGACCACGTCGAGCACGGCCTTCGCGACATCGGCGGGTTGCAGGAGTTCGGCGGCGCCCGTTGCCGTTCCGGCCGCCAGTTCGGTGTCGACGACGCCCGGCATGATCACCGAGATCCGCACGCCGGAGCCCCGAAGTTCTTCGCGCACACCGGTCAGATAGCCGAGCACGCCGTGTTTGGTTGCCGCGTAGGTGGATTCGCCGGGCGGGGACAGCCGGGACGCGGCGGAGGCGATGGTGACGATGTGCCCGCGCCGACGCGTGCGCATCGCGGGCGCGGCCAGCCGCACGCCACGGATGACGCCGTGCAGATTCACCGCGATCATCCGGGTGGTGGCGGTATCGGGTTCGGTGTCGAACGCGCCGACCCACATGACGCCCGCGTTGTTGACGAGCACGTCGATCGGCCCGAGCAGGGCCTCGGTGGTGGCGAGGAAATTGTGGAACGACCGCTCGTCGGTGACGTCGAGTTCGCACCCGTGCACGGTGCCGGGGAGCTCCCTGGCCGTGGTGCGGGCCGCCGTGCCGGACAGGTCGCCGATGCAGACGCGCGCGCCCGCGACCGCGAACTGCCGGGCGATCTCGCGGCCGATGCCCGCGGCGCCGCCGGTCACCGCGACGACCGAGCCGGCATGGGTGCGTTTCATCGTCGAAGCCTTTCGATCCAGCGGAAACAGCGCTTCTGACATGTCGTCATGTCAGAAATTGTGGCCTAGTATTCCACGCAGTCGCACAGAAGGACAGACGTCGATGACAGAGCAGTCCGCCGATCGACCGGCGGGTCGGCGGTACTCGGGACGGACCTCTGCGGAGCGAGTCCAGCAGCGCCGAACCGCGTTGCTCGACGCCGCGCTCGAACTCTTCGGCACCCAGGGGTACGCGGCGGGCACGGTCAAGCAGCTGTGCGGGATCGCCGGTCTCACCGAGCGCTATTTCTACGAATCGTTCCGCGACCGCGAAGCCTGCCTGGCCACGCTCTACGACGAGACGACCGCCCAGCTCCGCGAGCGCACGGTCGCGGCACTGGGAACGGCCGGGTCCCGCCTGGACGACGTGATCACCGCGGGCCTGGCCGCCTTCATCGGCTATCTCACCGAGGACCCGCGCCGCGCCAGGGTGGTGCTGATCGAGGTGGTCGGCGTCTCCGCGCGGATGGAGCAGCGCAGGCACGGCGTGCTGCGTGACTACGCGGAGCTGGTCGCGGGCCTGTGGGCCGCCGCGCGGGCCCAGCCGCTGCCCGAACGCAGCCGGCTGACGTGCGTGACGGTGGTCGGTGGCGTGAACCACCTGCTCGTCGACTGGCTGATGGACGGCCGCACCACCGATCCCGACGACCTGGTGACGGTCTGCGCGAACGTCTTCGCCGCCGTCCGGGCCACCGACCCGGTCCTGGCCGACGAGATCTGACTCAGCTCAGCGCGGTGTGCCAGACGACGGCGGCCGCGAGGGCGCCCGCGCCGTTGAGCGACCAGTGCAGGGCGATCGGGGCGAGCAGGCTGCCGCTGCGCCTGCGCAGCCAGGTGAACACCACGCCCGCGCCCGCGGTGGCCGCGACCGCGAGGGCGATGCCGACGACCTGGCCGACGAGTCCGCCGCCGACGATCCCGGACAGGCCCTTGTTGCCGCTGGTCAGCCCGAGCGAGGAGGCGATGTGCCAGAAGCCGAACAGCAGCGAGCCCGCCGCGAACAGCCCGCGGACGCCGAGCACCCGGTCGAGCGTGCCGTGCAGCACACCACGGAAGGCGAGTTCCTCGGGGATCACCGTCTGCAACGGGATGACGATCATCGACGCGATCAGCGCGCCGGAGATGGTCGCGTACCGGTCGGCGAGGAAGAACGGCCGGGTGATCGGCAGGATCGCGCCGATCGCGACGGCGGTGAGCACGATGCCGACCGCGCCGAGCGCGTAGATCGTGCCGCGGCGCCAGTGCCTGGGGGACAGGCCGAGCTCGGCCCAGCCGAGCCCGCGCTTGCGCATCAGCGCCAGCAGCGCGAACGCCGCGACCGGCACGGTGACGATATTGGCCCACGCCGTGGTGAAGTGCGCGATCAGGTTGGTGCAGGCCAGCACCACCACGACCACGGCGATATCGACGTAGGCGTGCAGCTTGGGCCGGGGATCGGCGACGGTGGCGGGGACGGGCACCCGACCGAGTGTACGGAAATATCACGGAATGGAAACGGTCGAGTGAACGCAGGTCAGCGCCCGATCGCCGAGGGAAACCGGGGTCGACCGGCGACGCGGACCGCTATCAAGATCGTCACGCGGGACCGTCGTGTGAGCTACTCGACAGCCGATCCGGACCATCCGGGCAGGTCGGTCCACGCCTGCAAACTCCGGCCGGTCTCGAATCGCCGAGGTTGCCCGCTGATCGGATCGGTGAATTCGAGCGAGGCGGCCAGCAATTGCAGCGGCCGGCTGTAGTCGTCGACGGATTTGTCGGTGACCACCGGATAGAAATCGTCACCGAGAATCGGCACGCCGAGGCTGTTCATATGCAACCGCAGCTGATGGGTGCGCCCGGTGTGCGGCCGCAGCCGGTAGCGGCCGAGCCCGGCGCGGTGCTCGACCAGTTCCACCTCGGTCTCGGCGTTGGGCTCGCCGGGCACCTCCTGCGCGGCGAGCACCTGCTTCTCCTTGATGATCCGGCTGCGCACGGTTCTCGGCAGCGCCAGCGCCGGATCGTAGGGCGCGATGGCCTCGTACTCCTTGCGCACGGTGCGGCGATGGAACATCGTCTGGTACGCGCCGCGCGCCGCCGGGTTCACCACGAACAGGATCAGGCCCGCGGTCACCCGGTCGAGCCGGTGAGCCGGAATCAGCTCGGGCAGGTCGAGGTCACGGCGCAGGCGGACCAGCGCGGTCTGGAGGATGTGCTGACCGCGCGGAATGGTCGCCAGGAAGTGTGGTTTGTCGACGACCAGGATGTCGTCGTCACGATGCACGATCCCGATCTCGAAGGGAACCTCGGTCTCCACCGGCAGATCCCGGTGGAACCACACCGCTCCACCCGGCACGAACGGCGCGTCCGGCGCCAGCGGCCCGTCCAGGTCGACGATCTCGCCCGCGCGCAGCATCTCATCGATCCGCGCGGGATCGACCCGCGGCAGCCGCTCGACCAGGTGGTCGCGCACGGTCGCCCAGTGCCCGTCCTCCGGGAGCCGGAGCCGGGCGGGATCGAGGCCGTGCCGCTTGGGCAGCGGCGGCTGCTGCCTGCGTCGCATGTACACAGTGTCCGACGACTGCCTGTCCGGCCGCGCGGCGGCCCCGCGCGGGGCTCAGGCGGCGCGCTCGGCCAGCCCCGGATAGTCGAGGATGAGGCCCGCCGGGTCGTAGGCCAGTGTGGCGCGGTAGTCGAAGGTCTCGGCGCGGTAGTCGTAGCGCTGACCAACCCCGTCGGCGATCCGCCGATAGTGCTGGGGCAGCCGGATGACCCCGAGGTCGGCGGCGCGCACGTACACCGCGGGCGCGTCGGCCGCGTCGCCGACCGTCAGCCCCAGCCGGTGCACCGGCAGCGCGTTGGTGCACGCCGACGCCTCGAGGTCGACGTCGAGACACCCGTCGAGTTCGGGGGCAGGCGTTCCGTCGAGCTGCCAGCGCCCGAGCCCGTCGGACTGCAGGGTGAGCGAGCGCCGGGTGTCGGGATAGCGGCCGGTGATCTGCGCCGACCTGGTGTGCCAGCTGCCGTCGACCCGCAGGCGGTAGTCGATCGCCCAGGCGAGACCGTCCTCGACGGCGGTCGCGCAGCCCTCGATGAGCACACCGCGCTCGCCGTCGCGGAAATAGGTCACTTCGAATCCGGTGCGCGCCTCGTGATGCGTCCAGGCGGCCGCGGAGGGCAGGGGAGTGAACACGAGAAAAGGTTTCCCGGAATTCTCCCGGCCAATCAGCCCGCGCGCTGGTCGAGGACCATCAATTTCGCTTCCACGAGGGTGTGCCGCGCGCGCCTGCGGACCCGGCACAGATCGACGCTGCATTCGAGATGAATCTGCATGGCCCGATGCGCTTGGTCGGGTGTCAGATGACCGGGGTCGATATGGCAGTCCGCAGTCGCCGAAATAATTGACGTGACAAACATTTTCGCTCTCCCGCCGCGAGAAAGGATTCGGAGGTAGAGGAGAAATTACGCCCGGAATGTCGAATTGCCGAGGGGGTTGACCGCCAGTTCACACAAGCTTCCCCGGTCGGCCACAACCGCTCAACTTAGGCTAACCTACCCTTGGCACGTTGCCGTGGACAGGTCGAGAGGGCGAGAAGCTATGACGGTGCAGGTAGCGCCGCCGCCGGGGGCGGAGTCGGGGAACCGGCTGCCCAAGGCGGCCGCGAAAGCGCAGAAACAACAGGAAGCGCAGGCGCGCAAGGAGATCCTGGCACCGGTGTCGGGGATGCTGACGCTGGCGAGCCTGCTCGTCGCGGTCGCCTCGGTCTGCACCGTCGTGCCGTTCCTGCTGATCGTGGCCGCCTGCCGGGAACTGCTGGAGACCCCGGTCGACACCGATAGGGTGTGGTGGCTGTTCGGCGCGGCCGTGGTCGTGCTGGTCGTGCGCGCGCTGCTGCAGGCCGTCGCCCTCACCTGGTCGCACGCGCTGGACGCCGGCTACCAGCTGACGCTGCGCCGGGCCCTGGCCGACAAGCTCACCCGGGTCCCGCTGGGCTGGTTCGGTGAGCGCAGCTCCGGCGAGGTCAAGACCTATCTGCGCGACGACGTGGAGGCACTGCACTACCTCGTCGCCCATGCCCGGCTGGAGTTCGTCGGCGCGCTGGTGGTCCCGCTGGTCACCCTCGGCTACCTGTTCACCGTCGACTGGCGGCTCACCCTGGTGCTGCTGATTCCGCTGATCGCCTACTTCTTCCTGTTCGGCAAGATCATGGACCGCGACGGCCGCGACCGCCTCGCCGTCTACACCCGCTGGGAACGCCGGACCGCCGAGGCCACCATCGAATTCGTCGACGGCATCCAGGTGGTGCGGGCGTTCGGCCAGGCGGGCAAGGCGCACACCGAGTTCCAGCACGCCGTGGACGGTCAGGTGCAGGCCGCGCATCGGATGAAGATGCCGATCCTGCGCGTGCAGTCGGCCTCCGACATCGTGGTCATGCCGGTCTTCGTCATGCTGATCGTGGTCGTCGGCGGGCTGGCGTTCGTCGGCCTGGACTGGGTGAATCCGCTCGACCTGCTGCCGTTCCTGCTGGTGGGCTTGGGTATCGGCAGCTCGCTGCTCGGCCTCGGCTACGGGTCGCAGGCACTGCGCGCCGGTGGCGCCGCGGCGCTGCGCCTGCACGAACTGCAGCAGACGCCCGAACTCGACATCGTCGCGGCGACCGCCGCACCGGCGGCGGGCCAGGACGGCGTCGTCCGCTTCGATGGCGTCGAATTCGCCTACCGCACCGGCCATGACGTGCTGCGCGGCCTCGACCTCGAACTGACCCCCGGCACCATCACCGCCCTGGTCGGCCCGAGCGGCTCCGGCAAATCGACGCTGGCCAAACTGCTGCCCCGCTTCTACGACGTGGGCGCGGGCCGGATCACCATCGACGGCCGCGACATTCGCGAGTTCACCAGCGAAGAGCTGTACCGCACCGTCGGATTCGTGTTCCAGGATGTGCGCCTGATCCGCGGCTCGATCCGGGAGAACCTGCTGCTCGCGCGCCCCGACGCCGACGAAGCGGCGATCGAGCGGGCGAGCCGGGCCGCGCAGATCCACGACCGGATCATGGCGCTGCCGCGCGGCTACGACTCCGAGATCGGCGTCGACGCGACCCTGTCCGGCGGTGAGGCCCAGCGTCTTTCGATCGCTCGCGCGCTGCTTGCCGACACCCCGATCCTCGTCCTCGACGAGGCCACCGCCTTCGCCGACCCGGAGTCCGAGGCCGCCGTCCAGGACGCGCTGGCCGCGCTGGTGGCCGGCCGCACCGTGCTGGTGATCGCGCACCGGCTGCACACCATCACCGGCGTCGACCGGATTCTGGTGCTGGAGAACGGAACGCTCGTCGAACAGGGCACGCACACCGAGCTGCGCGCCGCGGGCGGGCTGTATCAGCGGCTCTGGGAGATCAACGAGGCCGCGCTCGGCACGCTCGCCCTGGTGGAGGAAACACGATGATTCGCAAGGTTTTCCGCCTCGTCCCCGACGAGTTCGCCCCGCTGATCCCGCGCCTGCTCGCCGCCATCGTGGTGCAGGCACTGTGCCAGGCCATCGCGTATCTGCTGCTGGTCCCGGTACTGGAAGCGCTCTTCGGTGACGACCTGCGGGGCGCCTGGGTGTGGGCGCTCGGCATGGGCGCGGCCGTGGCGGGCGTGGTCGTCTTCGGTTACCTGCAGGCCGTGCTCGGCCTGCGGATCGGCCTCGGCATGCAGCGTGGCCTGCAGACCCGGCTCGGCGATCAGCTCAACGCGCTGCCGCTGGGCTGGTTCTCCGACCGGGACGCGGGCCCGCTCTCGCGGGTCATGGTCGAGCAGGTCCGCGAGATGCAGGGCCTGATCGCCTATCTGCTCACCAAGGTGCTCACCGGCATCATCGTGCCGCTGGTGGTGGCCATCGGCATGCTGTTCATCGACTGGCGGATCGGGCTGGCCATGCTGCTCGCCGCGCCCGTGCTGTATCTGGTGAACAACCTCGCCAACCGCGCCTACACCGGCGCCGACGCCCGGCTGCACACCGCCGCGGCCGAGGCCGACTCGCGGGTGGTGGAATTCGCCCAGGCGCAGCCGGTGCTGCGCGCGTTCGGGGCGGTCGGCGCGGGCAACAAGGCGCTCGACGCCGCGCTGGTCGGCCAGCGGTCGGCGGTGCGCAAGATGATGGTCGCGACCGTGCCGGGACTGATCGTCTTCGCGCTGTTCGTGCAGGCCGTGTTCCTGGTCCTGGCCTACATCGCGGTGGTGCAGGTGACCGACGGCTCGATCTCGGCGGCCGCGGCGATCGCGCTGATCGCGGTGAGCTCGCGCTTCATCGAACCGGTGAACCAGGCCGCCCAGCTCGGCGCCGCGCTGCGCTCGGCCGCCGCGGCCGCGGACCGGATCACCGATCTGCTGGCCGAGCCGACCCTGCCCGCGCCCACCGAGCCGGTGACGCCGGGTGCGCCCGCCGTGGTCTTCGACGACGTGAGCTTCGGCTACCGGCCCGGTGAACCCGTCCTCGCGGAGCTGAGCTTCACCGTGCCCGCCGGGACCACCACGGCCATCGTCGGGCCGAGCGGCGCGGGCAAGACCACGCTGCTGCGGCTGGCCGCCCGCTTCTACGACGTGAGCTCCGGCGCGGTCTCGGTCGGCGAACACGATGTGCGCGAACAGCCCTCGGACACGCTGCTCGACCAGCTCTCGCTGGTCTTCCAGAACGTCTACCTGTTCAACCGCTCGGTCGCCGACAACATCCGCATCGGCAAGCCGGACGCCACCGACGCCGAACTCGACCGCGCGGCCGTCGCGGCCAGGGTCGACGAGATCGTCGAGCGGCTGCCCGACGGCTTCGACACCATGGTCGGCGAGGGCGGCGCGTCGCTGTCCGGTGGTGAACGCCAGCGCGTGTCGATCGCCAGGGCCCTGCTCAAGGACGCCCCGATCGTGCTGCTCGACGAGGCGACCAGCGCGCTGGACCCGCACAGCGAGGCCGTCGTCGTCCGTGGCATCCACGAACTGACCAGGGACAAGACGGTGCTGGTGGTGGCACACCGGCTCTCGACGATCGCGCACGCCGACCAGATCCTGTTCCTCGACGGCGGCCGCATCGCCGAGCGCGGCACCCATCAGGAGCTGCTGGAACTCGGCGGCCGCTACGCCGCGTTCTGGAACGAGCGCGAGCGGGCCACCGGCTGGCGCCTGGAGCCCGTCGCCGTCTGATCGGTGCGCCGAAAGGGCCGTCTCGCTCGACGAGACGGCCCTTTCGTGTGCTCAGAAGCCGCGCAGATGATCCGGGGTGATGTGGATCGGGACCGAGTAGGTGTCGAAGAACTCGGCCTCGGTCATCTTGATGTCCACGAAGCCCTGCGTGTACTTGCGGCTGTAGTCGGCGACCGTGGCGGCGGACACCGCCTCGCCGACGCGCGCCGCGCCGGCGAACACGACCACGTCGCCACCGGAGGCGGAGCTGTTGAAATTCAGCGCGACCCGCGGATTGCGGGCGAGATGGTGCAGCCGCTTGGCCTTGGGCATGGTGTAGATCAGGAAGGTGCCGTCCTGCCACAGGAACCACACGGGGTTCGGCTGTGGGGTGCCGTCGGCGCCGATCGTGGTCAGCCAGAGGACGTGCTCGTCGGCCAGGCGCTGGGCGACCGTGGCGCCGAAGGGGGTGCTTTTGTCGAGAACGGACACGGCGTACTCCTCGCGGGTGTGGGATCGGTACTGCGTTCCGCTGTCCACCTTGGCCGAAATCGCCCGTGCCCGCCAGCACGCCTCGTCAGCGCGGCACCGGACCACCCGTGACCCCGGCATGATCCGCCGCGGCGGCGGCGACCTCGGCGGTCCGGCCGAGCAGGAACGGGGTCAGGATGTCGTTGGCGGTGCGCTGGGTGTCGGCGGCGGGGCGCGATCCGCCGGCGATCCTGGTCACCACGAAACGCACCGGCGGGGCGAGGAATTGGGGCACATCGGTGAAGCTGTAGTGGGCGGCGTCGCCGAGCTCGTAGCGGAAGCCGGGGGCGCGCAGGCGTTCCAGCACACCGCGATTGCCGTCCAGGTAGCGCTGGGAGTGGTCGGTCACGCCGCGGTCGCTCTCCAGTAGCAGTACGGGGCGGTCCAGCGCGCGGTCGGGCAGGTCGCCGTAGAGGGTGCCGTCGAGATTGGCCGCGGCGGTGAGCCGCGGGTCGGCGGCCAGGGCCGACAGCGCGGTAGCGCCGCCGAGGGAATGTCCTGTCGCGGTGAGGTTTCCGAGGTCGACGTGACCCTCCAGTGGGCCGAGCACCTCCGGCCGGGCCAGCTGGTCGAGCACGAATCGCAGGTCGGCGGTGCGGGTTTCGAGCCGCTCGGTCATATAGCGGATGCCGTCCGGGTCATCGGCGGGAATGTTCTCGACGGCGGTGGCGACGGTGCCATCGGCGAGCTCGACCGCCCCGGCCTCGTAGGGATGGTCGACGGCGAGCACGATGAAGCCGCGACTCGCCAGGTCGGCGATCAGCCCGGTATAGAACGCCCGCGGCGCGCCGTAGCCGGGGGAGAACAGCACCACAGGCCAGCGGTCCCGTTCCGGTGACACCGGGACGTCGGCGGTCGCGTGGGTGTCGATGCCGTCTTTCGACAGGAAGACATTCGGAATCCCGGACACCCGCGACGGCAACTGGCCCTGCCCGGCGAGATACACCCACTGCCGACCCGAGGACACCTCCGTCGGATACCAAGCCTGGACAACCACATTGCGCCGGTCCTCGGCCTCGGTCGCCGGCTCGGGCCGCTGCTCGTCGACCCACCGGAAGATCTCCGACCCGACCGCGTACGGTCCGGTGGGCTCGGGGAGTTCCGGCGTGGGTGGCACCGCCCACGGCAGGATCGACAGCCCGGCCACCGCGCCGATCCCCGCGCGGAACCACGCCCGCCTGCGCGTCCCGGCGACATCGGTCACCACGAACGCGAACATGAGCACGATCAGCACATAGAGCGGCCACCAGTGTCGGTAGCCCTCGAGCACCCACAGCAGCAGCGCGCCGATGATCAGCACCGGCAGGGCGAACGGCGCCGCCCGCCTGCCGATCCGCGGCGACGCGATCAGCGCGATCGCGAGTGCCACGGTGGCAACCAGCAGGACGGCATCGATGACGGACACGGCACTCGATTCGATCCGGACGGCTCGGGCGTTCCCGACTTGTCCGATCAGCTTGCCGCAGTGTCCGCGACGCCCGCATCAGCACCGAGACCGACCGGTGGTCGTCCTCGGGGATGACCTACTTCCAGTAGGCCTGCGACTTGATCGCGGTCTTGGGCAGCGCGTGCTGGCCCTTGAGGGTCTTCACGATCGAGCGGGTGGTCTGCCCGCAGCAGGCCACCCAGGCGAAGGCGTCCGCGGCGCACTCGATCTCCAGCGCGGCTTCGCGCATCAGGCGGCCGTCGTCGACGCGCTGCAGCCAGGTGAGCTGGTGGTGCGGCTTGTTGCGCACCGGGATGGTCTGGTCGGACTCGTACTGCCACTCCAGCCAGACCCGCGCCGGGGTGTCGCCGATGGCGTCGAGCAGCGAGTTGATGGCGGGCAGCGAGGCGGTGTCACCGAAGACGACGTACTCGCTCGGGGTCTGCTCCGGCAGCTGGAAGTCCGAGCCGAGGACGGTGGCGTCGAGCGGGTCGCCCGGCGCGGCGCGCCGGGCCCAGTCGGCCGCGGGGCCGTTGTGCAGCGCGAAGTCGATGTAGGCGGTGTCGGTCTCCGGGTCCGGGTCGACGAGGGTGTAGCCGCGGTGGTGCAGCTTGTCGCTCTCGGCGTCCGGAATCCACAGGCGGATCCACTGGGTGGGGTGCACCGGGTGATCGGCGAGCAGGCCGCCGAGATCGACACCGATCCGGAGGAACTTGTCGGTGATCTGCTCGTTGGATGTCACCGTCAGCTTGTAGTCGGCGCCGCCCCAGGCCTTGGTGATCAGGCCGTTCAATCCCTTACCCATGCCGTTAGGTTAGCCTAAGGTCACTAATTTGTCTGCATAGGCGCACGAGGGTCACACTGGCCAGATAAGGTAAGCCTATGCAAATATGGGGACCGTGTCCGGGCAATCGCCCTGTGGACGATCCCGGCGCGCAATGCGTGAGAGAGTGGAGAACGAACCGGTGGAAACCCTCCTGGTAGTCGGCGCGGGGCCGAAAGCCCTTGCGGTGGCTGCGAAATCGCATGTCCTGCGCACCCTCGGCCTGCCCGCGCCGCGCGTGGTCGTCGTCGAATCGCACGCGGTCGGCGGCAACTGGCTGCCCACCGGCGGCTGGACCGACGGTCAGCATCGCCTCGGCACCAGCCCCGAGAAGGACATCGGCTTCCCGTACCACTCCACCTGGGCGCGCGGCCGCAACCGCGACATCGACCAGGCGATGGCCGCGTTCAGCTGGACCTCGTTCCTGATCGAGCACGGCACCTACGCCGAGTGGATCGACCGCGGCAGGCCGAGCCCGCAGCACCACGTGTGGGCCAAGTACCTGCAGTGGGTGGCCAAGTCCATCGACCTCGAGCTCGTGCTCGGCCGGGTCGAGCGGATCCGCAACGACGGCAACGGCATCGGCGACCAGTGGCAGGTCGACGTGGTCGACGCCGACGGCGCCCGCACCGAGCTCACCGCCGACGGCCTGATGATCACCGGCCCCGGCCGCAGCAGCCGCGCGCTGGCCGAACACCCGCGCGTGCTCAGCATCGCCGAGTTCTGGGACCTCGCGGGCAAGCGCAGCCTGCCCGCCGCCTCGCGGGCCGCGGTGATCGGCGGCGGCGAGACCGCCGGCTCGGCCCTGGACGAGCTGGTCCGGCACGAGATGCTCACCATTTCGGTGATCTCGCCGATGGCCACCCTCTACACCCGCGGCGAGAGCTTCTTCGAGAACTCGCTGTTCAGCGATCCGGTGAAGTGGAACGCGCTGAGCATCCAGGAACGCCGGGATGTCATCCGGCGCACCGACCGCGGGGTGTTCTCGGTGCGCGTGCAGGAAAGCCTGCTCGGCGACAACCGGGTGCACCACCTGCAGGGCCGGGTCACCAAGATCGCGCCGCAGGGCGAGGCGCTGGCGCTCACGCTGTCCAACGAGCTGCGCGCCGATCAGGTGCACAACTTCGATCTGGTGGTCGACGCCACCGGCGGTCAGCCGCTGTGGTTCCTCGACCTGTTCGATCAGCAGAGCACCGACCTGCTCGAGCTCGCCGTCGGCGGCCCGCTGACCCAGCAGCGGATCGAGTCCTCGATCGGCTACGACCTGGCCGTCACCGGCCTGGCGGGCAAGCTCTATCTGCCGAACATGGCCGCGATGGCCCAGGGCCCCGGTTTCCCCAATCTCAGCTGCCTCGGCGAGCTCTCGGACCGCGTGCTGCGCACCGAGCCCGCCCGGGCACGCGCCGGTGCGAACCACCTCGCCGCGCGCTGAGGCACCGAACGCACAACAGCCCCGCACCGGAAGGCGCGGGGCTGTTGCCGTCGGCTGCTCAGCCGCGCGGGACCGGGAGGTCGTCCGGGGTGCGCGGGGTCGCGTAGAGCGCGATGCGGCGGGTCGGGCGGACGTCGAACTCGCCGACGAGGTGCCAGCCGATCTTGTCGAAGCTGCGGCAGATGGCCCGGTTGCGGTGGTCCGGGTCGCCGAGCATCCGGCGGCACTCGGGATTGGCGGCGAAGACGGCCGCGGCCATGGTCGAGATCCAGGCGGACATGATGCCCTTGCCGATCACCCTGGTGTCGGCGGTGGCGATGTGGAAGCCGATGTCGCCGGGCGCGGCGTCGTAGAGCCTGCCGATCTCGTCCTTGGCCGCGCGGTACAGCTCGATGTAGGCGATGTCGCGGACGCCGAGTTCCGGCTCGCCGAGCACGGCGAAGTCGAGGCTGAGAATGCAGGGCCGCGAATAGGTTCCGGCCAGCTGGGTCTCGAAGTCGGCGCGGCGGCGCTCGGCGTCCCAGTCCTGTTCCCACGATTCGAGCAGGTGCGGGCGGGCCATCCACTCGGCGAGCAGTTCGGGGTCGGTGCCGTCCGGGTCGGCGACGCGCAGGGCGAAGGGTGCCGCGAAGATCGGCAGTGCCGGCGCCGGCGTGGCGGCCACCTCGGCGGGCAGATCGGTCTGCTCGCGGGGTAGCGCGTAGGGGGTCCCGGCGGGGGTCATCTCCTGGGTGCTCCGTTCAATCGTAACCTTGGTCACCTGGATTGGTAAGGCTAGCCTATACTAATGCCCGGGTGTTACTGTTGCCCGACCGATCGCCCGGTGGTTGCCGGGTGCGACCGAACGGGTCGGCCTCGGGCGCAACAGGATTCGCCCCGGTCCCGGACGACCGCGCCGGGCGGGCCCGTGCGTCGGCACGGCGTTGGACAGTGCGAAACGGCCGCGCAGTGTGTGCGCGACCGGTGAGGGAGAACGACATGGCAAGAGAACTCGGCTGGATCCGGCAATTCCAGGCCCCCAGGACCGACTCCCTACCGCCGCTGATCGTCTTCCCGCACGCGGGCGCGGGCGCCTCCGCCTACCGGGTGTTCGCCAAGCGTATGGCCCAGGACTTCGACACCGTGGTGATGCAGTACCCCGGCCGCCAGGATCGCGTGCGTGACGCCGCCGCCGAGACCCTGCCCGAACTCGCCGCAGGCGCCTTCGAGGCCTTCCGCGGCTCCGCCCACGACACCGGCGCCCCGCTGACCGTCTTCGGCCACAGCATGGGTTCCATCGTCGCGTTCGAGTTCGTCCGGCTGGCCGAGGCCGCCGGGTTGCCCGTGCGTTTGCTGGTGGCCTCCGCGGCGGCCGCCCCGCACCGGATCGCCGAGCTCCCCGGGCATCCCACCGAGGACGAGGAATTGCTCGATCACATGGCCGCCCTCAACGGCACCGGCGCCGACGTGATGGCCAGCCGTGAGGTCATGCGGATGGCGCTGCCGGTGCTCAAGGCCGACTACCGCGCCTTCGACGCCTACTCCTGCGGCACCGACGTCCAGGTCGCCGCGCCCCTGCTGGTGCTCGGCGGCGACGACGATCCGTTCGTCGGCCCCCGCGATCTCTACGCGTGGGAGACCAGCACCAGCGGCGAGCTCGAGGTGAACCTGTTCGCCGGCGGCCACTTCTACATCGACGAGAACATCGACGGCATCGCCGAGGTACTCGCCGGTCAGGCGCTCGCCCGATGAGTGAGCCGAGCAACGACCCCATCGTCATCGTCGGCATGGGCGTCGAGGCGCCCGGCGGCGTGGACACCCTGCCCGCGTTCTGGTCGGCGCTGGCCGAGGGCCGCGAACTGATCGGCCCGTTCCCGCGTGACCGCGAGTGGCCGCTCGACGAGCTGCTCGCCCTCGGCAGGCTCGACGGCTGGGCCGCCGTGCGCGACGCGGGCGGCTTCCTCGACGGCGCCACCGAATTCGACGCCCAGTACTTCGGCATCACCCCGCGCGAGGCGGTCGCCATGGACCCGCAGCAGCGGGTGGCCATGCGAGTGGCCTGGCGGGCGCTCGAGCACGCCGGCATCAATCCCGGTGCGCTCGACGGTGATTCGGCGGGCGTCTGGATGGGCGTCTCGGCGACCGAGTACGGGCCGCGCGTGGCCGGGGTCAACGACTACAGCGGCTACCGGGCCACCGGTACCGCGCTCGGCGCGGTCGCCGGGCGCATCTCGCACGGGCTCGGCCTGGTCGGCCCGTCGATCAGCGTGGACACCGCCTGCGCCTCGTCGCTGACCGCCGTGCACCAGGCCGCGTCGGCCATTCGCGCGGGCGAATGCGACTGGGCGCTGGCCGGTGGCGTCTGCGTGATGGGCTCGCCCGGCGCGTTCTACGAGTTCTCCAAGAACAACGCCCTGGCCACCGACGGCCACTGCCGCTCCTACGCCGCCGACCCGACCGGGACGCTGTGGGGCGAGGGTGCCGGCGTCGTCGTGCTGGAACGGGAATCGCGGGCCAGGGCGCTCGGGCACCGGATCTACGGTCAGCTGCTCGGCTCGCGGGTCAACCACAACGGCGCGGGCGCGCCGATCGCGGTGCCGAGCGCGCAGGCGCAGCAGCGGCTCATCGAGGCCACCGTCGCCGCCGCCGGGATCAGCGCGCACGACATCGGCCTGATCGAGGGGCACGGCACCGGTACCGCCGTCGGTGATCCGCTCGAATTGACCGCGCTGGCCGCCACGTACGGCGATCCCGAGCGCGGCGCCGACGGACCGCTGCTCGGCTCGGTGAAGTCCAACGCGGGGCACGCCCAGGCCGCCTCGGGCATGCTCGGCCTGATCAAGGTGCTGCTGTGCGGCGCGCACGGCGCGATCGCGCCGAGCCTGTGGGCCGACGCCCCGACCACCGACCTGGACTGGGACACGACCAGTCTGCGGCTCGCCGCCGAACTCACCGACTGGGCGCCGCGCGCGGACGGCATGCGCTACGGCGCGGTGTCCTCGTTCGGCGTCGCGGGAACCAACGCGCACGCCATCGTCGGCCTGCCGGTGCTGGAGGAGACCAACCATGGCTGAGTACCGTCTGCCCGACGGCACCGTTCCCGTCCTGCTGTCCTCCGACAGCGTCGACGGCCTGCGCGCCGAGGCCGCCGGCCTGCGCGCCTATGTCGCCGCACATGCCGAGGTGACCCCGGAACGCCTGGCGGACATGCTGTTCCGCACCCGGGTGGCCCGTCGTCGCCGCGCCCTGGTGCCGGCGCCGCCGTCGACCACCGGCGACGCGCGGACCGACCTGCTGGCCGCGCTCGACGCGATCGCCACCGATACCGACCATCCCTCCGTGGTCCGGGCCGACGTTCCCGCCGGGCCCCGCCGCGTCGGCTTCGTCTTCCCCGGTCAGGGCAGCCAGCGTCCCGGCATGGGCGCGGTGTTCTACGAGCTCTCGCCGGCCTACCGCGCCGTCGTCGACGAGTGCGCCGCCATCCACGCCGAACGTTTCGGCCACTCCAAGCCGCTGCACTACCTGCTCGGCAACGAGGGGCAGTACGAGGACGAGGTGTGGGAAGTACAGCCCGCGTTGATGTTCCACATGACCGGTCTGGCCGCCGCGTGGCGGGCCGCCGGTGTGGAACCGCACGCGACCATCGGCCACAGCCAGGGCGAGCTCGCCGCGGGCGCGGTGTCCGGGGTGATGACGCTGCGCGATTCCGTGCTCGCGGTGACCCATCGCGCCCTGCTCGCGGACCGGCTGTCCCCGCGCGGCTATTCGATGGCGGTCTTCGGCATGGACCGCGAGAGCGTCGAAGCGCTGATGGCGCGCAACTCCGGCTGGGCCGAGCTGGCGGTCGTCAACTCGCCGCACATCATCGCGATCTCCGGTGAACGCGGGGCCGTGGTCGAGCTGGTGGCAGCGGCCACCGCGCGCGGCCAGTTCGCCAGGGAGATCCGGGTCGCCTTCCCGGCGCACACCTCCATCGTCGCCGAGGTGCGGGCCGAATTCGAGGGCTTCCTCGGCGGCGAGATGAGCGCGACGAACTTCACCGCGTCCGAGATCCCCTGCTACGGCGCGACCCTGGGCGAGGTGATCACGCCGGACCTCAAGCAGGAGGAGTACTGGTACTGGAACCTGCGCAACCGCGTCCGGTTCGACCGCGCCGTGGTCGGCGCGGGCAGCGACGGCGTCGACCTGATGATCGAGGTCGCCGAGCACCCGGTGCTGCAACTGGCGCTGCAGGAGAACCTGAGCCTGGTCCCGAACCGGCCCGGCCTGCCCCCGCGTGACTTCCGCGTGCTCGGCACCTCGCTGCGCTCGGCCGACGGGCTCTCGGAATTCACCCGCAACCTGGCCCAGGTCGCCGTGCTCGACGCCGACTACCGCTGGGACGCACTGCGTGTCGACGACACCGTCACCCTGCCGCTGCGCGATTTCCCGCACACCGTCACCTCGCCCAAGCGGCTGTGGGCGCCGCTCGGCGCGCACGAGACCCCGGCCGAGCTGGTCGTCAGCACGCCGAAACCGCAACGGCTGGTGGAACAGTGGAGCCCGCTGCAGCGCCGCTCGCTCACCGCGCCGCGCAACCTGCTGCTGGTCGACCACACCGGCGAATGCGCCGACCTCGCCACCGCGCTGCTCGCGGCCGCCGACCGGCACGGCGCCGGTGCGCGCGTCCTCGGCCCGGCCGACCTGGCCTCCGGCGCAACGGCTTTCACCCTGGGTGACGGCTCGGCCGCCGATGCCGTGGTCGTCCTGCTGCCCGAGACCGCCGCCGACGACACCGCCGCCGCCATCGACGCGCTGACCGGCTTCTACGCCGACCGCGCCTGGGCCACGGCGCTGTCCGCGCTGCGTCCCGGCGGTGAGTGCTGGCTGCTGACCGTCGGCGGCGAGTCCGTCCACGACGGCGATCCGATTCCCGCGCTGTTCCAGTCGGGCGTCACCGCGGGCTTCCGCAGTGTCGGCATCGAGCACCCCGGCATCCTGTTCCGGCATCTCGACCTCGCCGCGTCCGAACCCGCGGCCGCGCAGGCCGCCAAGATCGTCGCCGCCGTGCACTCCACGGGGGAGGCCGAACTGGCGCTGCGCGCGGGCAAGGTGTTCGTGAAGCGGCTGGTGCTCGACACCGCCGCCGACACCGGCGCGCTCGGTACCGATCTCGACCATGTGGTGATCGTCGGTGGGACCGGTCAGCTCGGGCTGCGGTTCACCGATCACCTGGCGCGCACCGGCGCCGGTCGGGTCACCCTGCTCAGCCGCAGCGGCGAGACCGCGGCGCTGGCGGGCGAACTGGCGCGGCTGCGCGGTCTTGGCGGCACCGAGATCGTGGTGCGGGCCTGCGACGTCAGCGACCCGGCGGCCGCGGCCGCCTTCGGCGCCGAGATCGCCGATCGCCCGGTCGACCTGGTGATCCACGCCGCCGTCAACTACGTCGACGCCGAACTCGGGAAGATCACCGCCGAGGACGTGCGCACCGCCGCTGGCGCCAAGCTGCGCGGCCTGGACAACCTCGTCGACGCCGCGCCGCTGGCGGACGGCGCGCGCGTGCTGCTGTGCTCGTCCATGGCCGCGACCCTGGGCGGCCGCGGCCAGATCCTGTACGCGGTGACCAACCGCATGCTCGACGTGGCCGCCCGCAGGCTGCGGGCCCGCGGCATCGACGCGGCCAGCCTCCAGTGGGGCCTGTGGAGCGTGGCCGGTCCGCTGGACGACGCGGGCTTCGCGCGCGTCGAAGAGGCCGGCGTGTTCCCGATGGTGCCCGCCGACGCGATCGAGGCCGGGCTCGTGCTGCCCGCCCGCGACGGCATGATCATCGCCGCCGACTGGGACTTCCTGCGCGAGGTGCTCGGCGCGTTCGGCCTGTCTTCGGTGCTCACCGGCCTCGAGTCGACCGTGCCCGCGCCGCCGGTCGAGCCGGCACCGATCGCGGTCGAGCCCGTCGTCGTGGCGCAGGCCGCGCCGGTCGGCGCACCGGCCGACGGGGTCGCGCTGGACCTGCGCCTGCGCACCGAACTGCTCGAGGTAATCGGCGGTGACAGCGCCGACGCCATCGACGCCACCATGCCGCTGGTCGCCCTCGGCCTGGACTCGTTGCAGGCCTTGGACTTCCGCAAGCGGGTCAAGGCGGAGCTGGATCGCGATCTGCCGGTCGCGGCGATTCTCGGCGGCGCGTCGCTCGACGACGTCGTGCTGCTGATGGCACAGAACACCAACCAGGGCTGAGGGGCCGAACGAACATGTCTGACACCGAAGCCACCCTGTCCGTCGCGGAGCGCCGCAGGCTGCTGCTCCAGCAGAAGCTGCGCGCGAGCGGCATGGCCGCCGCCACCCCCGAACCCGTGGCCGTGCCGCGCATCGCGGCGGGGGAGCGCCGTCCGCTCACCCCCGGCCAGCGCCGGATGTGGTTCCTGCAGACCCGCGACGCCGACGACACCGCCCTGTCCATCTGTGTCGCCTACCGGCTCACCGGTCCGCTCGACGGCGAGCGCCTGCACGCCGCGTTCGACACCGTGGTGGCCCGCCACGACATCCTGCGCACCACCTACGGCGCGGACGCCGAGGGCGAACCGTTCCAGGTGTTCACCGACGACGCCCGCGCGCCGTGGCAGACCCACGACCTGACCGACCTCGCCGAATCCGGCCGTGACCTGCGGGTGGAGGTGCTGGCCCGGCGCGAGTTCGGCCGCCCCTTCGCCCTCGGCACCGAACTGCCGGTGCGCGCCACCCTGATCCGGACCGGCGCCGACGAGCACGTCGTGCTGTTCGCCATCCACCACATCTGCTGGGACGACGACTCCTGGTCGGTGTTCTTCGCCGAGCTCAACGCCGCCTACCGCGCCGGATCCGGCGCGGGCGCCACGGTCCAGTTCGCCGCGATCGCCTCCACCGCCGAGGCCGCCGAGGCCGACGTCGACTACTGGCGCGCGGCCCTGCGCCCGCTGCCCGAACCGCTGGAACTGCCCGGCTCGCCCGCCGCGGCCCCCGGCAGGCAGGCCCAGCGCCGCACCCACCGCCTGTCGGCCGACCTGGTCGCCCGCACCGAGCAGTTCGCGCGCGAGCACGCCGCGACCCCGTTCATGGTGCTGCTGGCCGGTTTCGACGCCCTGGTGCACCGCTACACCGCCGCCGACGACTTCCTCGTCTCCATCCCGGTCACCGATCGCCCGGCGGGCACCGAGCAGCTCATCGGCTACTTCGGCAACACCCTGCTGCTGCGTGCCACCTTCGGCGACCGGGACGACTTCGCCCAGCTCGTCGCCGCCGTGCGCGACACCTGCGCGGGCGGGTTCGCCCGGCGCGGCGTCGGCATCGATCGCGTGGTGCGCGAGGCGAATCCGGACCGCGTGGCCGGCCGGGACGGCATGGACCAGCTGGTCCGCCTCGGCTTCAGCGTGCGCAAGAGCGCCGACGGCTTCGCCATCGACGGCGTCACCTCCACCCAGCTCGAACTGGGCGCGGTGAGCGCGCAGGTGCCGCTGTCGCTGGCGATCGTGCTCGAAGACGACGGCACCGCCGTGGTCGAGGCCGAGTACCAGACCGACGTGCTCGCCGAATCCCTCGTCGAGCAGCTGCTCGCGCACTTCGGCAGGCTCCTCGACGCCGCCCTGCGCGACCCGCGCCGCAGGCTCGCCGACCTGGACATGCTCGGCGCCGACGACCGCGCCGCGCTGCTGGAGCGCTCGCACGGCGTACTCGTCGACCAGCCCGCGACCACCCTCGTCGCGCTGTTCGAGGCCGCCGCCGCCGCGACCCCCGACGCACCCGCACTCGCCTCCGACGACATCGAGCTCAGCTACGCCGCGCTGCACGCACGTGCGAACCGGCTGGCGCACTGGCTGATCGGGCAGGGCATCGGCACCGAGGACATCGTCGGGCTGCGCCTTGGCACCTCGGTGGAGTTCATCGTCGCCGTGCTCGCCGTGCTGAAGGCGGGCGGCGCGTACCTGCCGATCGACCCGGCCTACCCCGACGACCGGATCGAGTACCTGGTCGAGGACGCGCGTCCCCGGCTGCTGCTCGGCGCGGTGGAGCTGGCGGCCGCGGAGACGACGGCGGCCGCGCTGCCCGCGACCGCGCCGACCGACGCGGACCGGCTGCGCCCGCTGCTGCCCGCCAACCTCGCCTACGTCATCTACACCTCCGGCTCCACCGGCAAGCCCAAGGGCGTCCCGGTGCCGCACGCCGCGATCGCCGAGCACATCGTGTGCTTCACCGCCGACTGGAGCATGTCCGCCGAGGACCGGCTGATGCAGTCGTCGTCGGTGAGCTTCGACGCCTCGCTGGTCGATATCGCCATCACCCTCACGGTCGGCGCGCAGCTGATCGTGCCCAAGCCCAACGCCTTCCGCGACATCCGCTACGTCGCCGACCTGATCACCCGCCGCCAGGTCACCGTGCTGCACATGGTGCCCTCCATGCTGAGCACCTTCCTGCTGCTGCCCGAGGTGAGCGAGTGGCAGTCGCTGCGGCAGGTCCCGGTCGGCGGTGAGGCGCTGCCCGGCGAGGTCGCCGACCGCTTCGCCAACACCCTCGACGCCGAACTGCGCAACCACTACGGCCCGACCGAGGCCGTGGTCTGCTCGACCCACATGCCGGTCGCCGGCCCGCAGGGCACCGGCGTGGTGCCGATCGGCATCCCCAACCGCAACGTCTACACCTATGTCCTCGACGAGGCCCTGCACCTGGTGCCCGACGGCGTGGTCGGCGAGCTCTACCTCGGCGGCGACCAGCTGGCCCGCGGCTACCTGGACCGCCCCGCGCTGAGCGCGCAGCGCTTCGTCGCCGACCCGTTCACCCCGGGCGCGCGGCTCTACCGCTCCGGTGACCTGGTGCGCCGCAACAGCTTCGGCGAGCTGGAATTCGTCGGCCGCGCCGACGAGCAGGTGAAGGTGCGTGGCTTCCGGATCGAACTCGGCGAGGTCGAGGCCGCGATCGCCGCGCATCCCGCCGTCGCGCACTGCGTCGTCATCGTCACCGATGACCCCGCCGTCGGCGCCATGCTGGCCGCCTACGTGGTGCCCGCCGACGCGTCGATCGACCTCGAGCAGGTGCACGCCTTCGCCTCGACCGGGCTGCCGGAATACATGGTGCCCAGCGCCTTCGCGGTCATCCCGGAGATCCCGCTGACCGTCAACGGCAAGCTCGACAAGCGCGCGCTGCCCACCGCGACTCCCGCCGTCGTGCGCGCCCACCGCGCGCCGGCCACCGCGACCGAGCGCAAGATGTGCGCCCTGTTCGGCACGCTGTTCGGGCTCGACGAGGTCAGCGCGGAGGACTCGTTCTTCGAGCTGGGCGGGCATTCGCTGCTCGCCGCCCGGCTGGTCGCCCAGGTGCGCGCGGAGTTCGGCGTCGAGCTCGACGTCCGCGTCGTCTTCGACAGCCCGACCCCGGCCGCGCTGGCCGCGAACCTGGTGGCCCGCTTCCTGGCCGAGTTCGACCTCGACCTCGACGCCGTCGACTCCGACGACGAGGTCGTCGAGGAGCAGGTGGTGGTGGTCGATACCGCTGCACCGCAGGCCGATCCGGGTCGTCCGGCGATCGGTGGCAGGCCGCGCGGCGAGCGCGTCCCGCTGTCGTACTCGCAACTGGCCATGTGGTTCCAGTACCGGATGGAGGGCGCCGGCTCGGTCGGCAATCTGCCGCTGGCCCTGCGGTTCGACGGCGCGCTCGACATCGCGGCGCTGCGCTCGGCGCTCGACGACGTCGTCGCCAGGCACGAGTCGCTGCGCACCACCTTCCCCGAACACGACGGCATCCCGTACCAGGTGGTGCACCCCGCCACCGCCGTGCCGCTGCCGATCCGCGAGATCGCGCCCGCCGATCTCTCCGCCGAACTCGCGGCCATCGCCGGATACGCGTTCACCCTCGACGGTGAGCCGCTGATCCGCGCCGAACTGCTCGTCCTCGACGCCGACACCCATGTGCTCTCGCTGCTGGTGCACCACATCGTCGCCGACCACGCGTCCTTCGGCGTGCTGCTCGACGACCTGACCGTTGCCTACCGGGCCCGCGCCGAGCAGGGCGGGACCCCGGGCTGGAGCCCGCTGCCGATCCAATTCGCCGACTACGCCCTGTGGCAGCGCGAGCTGTTCGACCAGGCCGCGCCGAGCGAGTTCGCGCTGGCCCAGATCGACTACTGGAAGACGAAGCTGGCCGACGTGCCCGAGGAGATCTCGGTCGCGCACGACCGGCAGCGTCCGCCGGTGCTCGGCAAGCGCGGTGAGGTGGTCACCTTCTCGCTGCCCGCGAGCGTGCGCTCCGGGCTGGAGGCGCTGGCGCTGCGCAGTGGCGCCACCGAGTTCATGGTGTGCGAGGCGGCCGTCGCCACGCTCCTGCACGCCCTCGGCGGCGGCACCGACATCTCGCTCGGCACCCCCGTCGCGGCCCGCACCGACCCGGCGACCACCGCCCTGATCGGCCTGTTCGCCAACATGGTGGTGCTGCGCAACGACCTGTCGGGCGCGCCCACCCTGCGCGACACCGTGCGCGCGGCCCGCGATGTCGTCCTCGACGCCAACGCGCACCAGGAGCTGCCGATCGAGCGGCTCGTGGAGGCGCTCAACCCGCGCCGCTCGCGCTCGCGGAACCCGTTGTTCCAGAGCATGATCCACTTCCGTGGTGCGGACTGGGCACCGGCCACGCTGCCGTTCGCGTCCTCGGGCGCCTCGACGGTGACCGTGCTGCCCGCCGACTTCGACGTCTCGTTCCTCGACCTGAACCTGAGCCTGAACGTGACCGCCGACGGCGGCATGGACGTGCGCGTCGTCGTCAACGCCGATCTCTACGACCCGGCCACCGCCGCCCTGATCGCGGACGCGCTGGCCGCCACCCTGCGCGCCTTCGCCGAGACGCCGGACCTGCCGGTCGCCGAGCTGCGGGTGCTGCCGCAGGCCCACCTGGACCGGCTGCTCGCCGCACCGGCCCCGCTCGCCGCGGCCACCACCGCGGGTGCGGGCGCGGCCGACTCCGAGACCGAGCGTCAGCTCATCGCGCTGATCGAGGAACTGCTCGAGATCGACGACGTCACCGGTGAGGACGGCTTCTTCGCCCTCGGCGGCGACAGCGTCATCTCGATCCAGTGGTCGGCCCGCGCCGCCGCCCTCGGCCTGCCGCTGACCCCGCAGATGGTGTTCGAGTACTTCACGATCACCGAACTGGCCGCCGCCGTCGACGCGGCCGCCGCGGCGGAGCAGCCGAATGCCGAGGAACCCGAACAGGTCTCGCACGCGCCGATGAGCGCCTCGGGCCTGGAAGCCGACGCGCTGTCGGCGCTGACAGCGGCCTGGCAGGCGCAGGGCTAGTGAACACGCAGGTACGGAAGGACATCGCATGAGTGCCCCGCAGATCGAGGACGTGCTGGCGCTGAGCCCGCTGCAGGAGGGGCTCTTCTCGCTGTCGCGTCTGGCGGGCACCGAGATCGACCTGTACACGATGCAATTCGTGGTCGACATCGATGGCCCGCTCGATCCCGGCCTGCTGCGCCGCAGCGCGCAGGCGATGCTCGACCGGCATCCGAACCTGCGCGCCGCGTTCTGGGACACCGACGTGCCCAAGCCGGTGCAGATCATCCCGTCGCGCGCCGAGCTGCCCTGGGCCGAGCGCGACGCGCGGACAGCGGATTTCGACGCGATCGCCGAATCCGAGCGCCGGGTGCCGTTCGCGCTGAGTCGCGGCCCGGCCCTGCGGGTGCTGTTGCTGAACGTCACCGACGCGCCCGAGCCGCGCAGGCGGATGATCCTCACCGCGCACCACATCCTGATGGACGGCTGGGCGGTGGCGGTGTTCTTCACCGAACTGCTCGCCGTCTACCAGGCGGGCGGCAGCCTCGCCGGGCTACCCGCCCCGCGCCCGTATCGCGACTACATCGGCTGGCTCGGCGCCCAGGACCACGACGCCGCCGCCCGCCGATGGGCCGAGTACCTGGGGCAGGTCAGCGCGCCGCTGGTCCTGGCCGACGGCACCGGCGAGCGCGGCTCCGCCGTGCCCCAGACCACGCGACTTCGTCTGTCCGCCACCGAGACCGCGCGGTTGCAGCAGTGGGCGCGCGCCAACGGCATGACGCTCAATACCGCGGTCCAGTTCGCCTGGACGCTGCTGCTCGGCCGGATCACCGATCGGCGCGACGTCGTCTATGGCACCACCATCTCCGGCCGCCCCGAGAAGCTCGCGGGCGTGGAGGGCATGGTCGGGCTGTTCATCAACACCGTCCCGGTCGTGCACCGGCTCGACCCGGCCGAGCCGGTCGTCGCGCAGTGCGCACGCCTGCAACGGGATTCGGCCGCCATGCGCGACATCGGCTACCTCAGCCTGTCGGCATTGCAGCGCGCGGCCGGGCACGGCTCGCTGTTCGACACCCTGTTCGTCTTCGAGAACGCTCCCATCGACGACGCCATCCAGACCGTCACCGCCCCCGACGGCGCGCGGTTCCGGCCGATCGAGATGGAGAGCCTGGCGCACTACCCGCTCACCGTCGTCTCGCACCTGAGCGAGGGCGATCTGCTCGTCCTCGTCGAGGCGATCCCGGCCCTGCTCGGCCACCTCGACCCCGCCGATCTCGGCGCCCGCCTGGTCGCGGTGCTGCGCGCGCTGCCCGAGCTCGACGCCGCGGCCACGCTCGACGCGATCGACCTGCTGACCGCCGATGAACACGCCGAACTACGTGCGGCGGCAACCGATCTCGTGCCAGCGGCGACTTCGACGCCGTGGGAGCTGTTCGAGCGCCAGGCCGCCGCGACCCCCGACGCGACCGCGCTCACCACCACCGGCGGTGAGATCTTCACCTACCGTGAGCTGCACGCTCAGGCCTGCCGGATGGCGGGGGAGTTCGCCGCCCACGGTGTCGGCCCGGAAACCGTTGTCGCCCTGATGCTCCCGCGCAGCACCGCATCGATCGTCGCTATTCTGGCAACCTTCGCCGCTGGCGCCGCCTATGTGCCGGTCGACATTTCGCTGCCCGCGAGCCGCATCGAATCGATTCTGCGTCAGTCGAACCCGGCCCTCGTCGTCATCCTCGGCAAGGATCGTGCGCTGCTCGACGGCGTCGCACTCGGTTCGACAGCGGACCGGCACCCGCTCGGCGGCCAGGCAGTGATCGACACCGGGTCGACTCGCGTCGACGCAGGCGTGAGCTCGATGGAGGTATTGCTGCTCGACGACCCCGCCGTCGTCGACCGCGTCGCCGCGCGCCCCGCCCAGGCCCCCGCTGTGCGCCGCGAGCTCGAGCACAGCGCCTACATCATCTTCACCTCCGGCTCGACCGGCGAGCCCAAGGGCGTCGTCGGCACCAATGCCGCCCTGGCCGGGTACTTCGCCGATCACCTGGAGCGCTTCTACCGGCCCGCGATGGCGAAGCTCGGCCGCCCGCTGCGGGTCGCGCACGCCTGGTCGCTCGGGTTCGACGCGTCCTGGCAGCCGATGGTCGGCTTCTTCGCCGGTCAGGCCCTGCACCTGTTCGACGCCGAGGAGATGCGCGACGCGCACCGGATCGTCGCGGGCATGGCCGAATTCGGCATCGACATGATCGACACCACCCCGTCCATGCTGGCGCAACTGGCGGCGGCGGGCCTGCTCGACCGGGAACTGCCGGTGCTCGCCCTCGGCGGCGAGGCCATCGACACCGCCCTCTGGGCCCGCCTGCGCGCCCTGCCCGGCACCGCCGTCTACAACTGCTACGGCCCCACCGAGACGACCGTCGAGGCGGTCGTCGCTCCGGTTGCCACCTCGGAGATCCCGACCATCGGCACCGCCAACGGCGGCATGGCCGGCTACGTCCTGGACTCGCGGCTGCGCCCGGTGCCGCCCGGCATCGTCGGCGAGCTCTACCTGTCCGGTGCGCAGCTGGCCCGCGGCTACCTCGGCAAGCCCGCCATCACCGCCGACCGCTTCTGCGCCGACCCGCATCGCCCCGGTCAGCGCATGTACCGCACCGGCGACCTCGTGCGCAGACTGCCCGGCGGCCGCTTCGGCTACCTGGGCCGCGCCGACGCGCAGGTCAAGGTGCGCGGCTATCGCATCGAGGTCGGCGAGATCGAGACCGCGCTGCGCCGCTCGGCCGATATCGACACCGCCGCGGTCACCGTGGTGCGCCGCGCCGGTGGTGCGTCGCTGGTCGGTTTCGTGGTCGGCAAGGCGGGGCGCGCGGTGGTCGTGAGCCGGGTGCGCGCCGATCTGGCGCAGCGCCTGCCCGCGTACATGATTCCCGCGCGGATCGTCGTCCTCGAACAGCTGCCGGTGAACGTCAACGGCAAGCTCGACGGTCACGCCCTGCACGAACTCGCCGAACAGACTCTCTCGGCGGTCGACGGCAGCGCCGCCGCCGAGACCCCCACCGAGATCGCGCTCAGCGAGGTCTTCGCCGAACTGTTCGACGGCCGCGCGCCCGGCGTCGACGCCGACTTCTACGAGCTCGGCGTCGACAGCATCGTCGCGATCTCGCTGGTCAACAAGGCCAGGCGGCGCGGCATCGCGCTCAACCCGCGCATGGTGCTGGCCTGCCCGACGATTCGCGAACTCGCCGCCGCGGCCGACGACGGCCCGGCCGTCGCCGCCCAGTCCGGTGCCGACGCCTACGGTGTGGTGCCGCCGCTGCCGGTGGTGTCGTGGATGTACGAGTACGGCAACTACCGCCGCTTCACCCAGACCGCCCTGCTCCGCCTGCCCGCGGGCATCGACCGCGCCGGACTGGACGCCACGCTGCAAGCCCTGCTCGACGCGCACGACACCCTGCGCGCCGTGCTCACCGACACCCCCGACGGACCGCGCCTGGTCACCAGGGCGCCCGGCGCGGTGCGGGCCGCCGATGTCGTCATCGAGGCGCCGCGTGGCCTCGCCGGTGCCGAACTCGACTCGGCCATCACCGAATTCGCGCGCACCGCCAACGACGCGATCGACCCGCGCGCCGGTGAGCTGGTGCGCGCGGTGTGGTTCCCCGACGACGCCGAAGGTGTCCTGCTGCTGGCGATCCACCACCTCGCCGTCGATGTGGTGTCCTGGCACATCATGATCGACGGCCTGGCCGCCGCCTGGCAGCAGGTCCAGTCCGGCGTGACACCGAAGATGCTGCCCGAGTTCACCTCCTACCGGCAGTGGTCCGAAGCCCTGTGGCAGCGCGCCACCGAACCGGAAGTGCTCGCCCAGCGCGACTATTGGGCCGCCCAGGTGAGCGCGCCCGACGCCGCGCTCGGCGCTCGGCTGCCCGCCCCGGCCACCGACACCTGGTCCACTCTGCGCGTCAGCACGGTCGCGACACCGGTCGCCCTGACCGAACGTCTGCTGGCCCATGTCGGCAAGGACGAGGGTGTGCGCGAACTGCTGCTCACCGCCCTCACCATGACGATGGCCTCGGTCCACGCCGACAACGGAAACGACCCTGCCGCAGGCGCGTTGATCGCGCTGGAGGGCCACGGCCGCGCCGACGCCGAACTCGGCACCGACACCGCCAACACCCTAGGCTGGTTCACCAGCGTCTTCCCCGTCCGCCTCGGCGTCGGCGACGACGCGGTGGATGTCGTTCGCGTACAAGCGGATCCGGCCGCCGCCCGCACCCTGCTGGACGGCGTCACGACCCACCTGCGCGAAATCCCCAACCAGGGCCTCGATTACGGCTTGCTCCGCTACGTCGACCGGGTCCCCGAACTCCACGGCGCGGCCGAACCCCAGGTCGAGTTCAACTACCTGGGCCGCATCGACCTGTCCGGCACCGAGGGCAACCCCTGGTCCCTGCTGGTCGGCGCGCACGACACGGCCCTGCCGCTCGACCCCGAGCCCGATCTGCCGCTGCGCTACGCGGTCGACGTCATCGCCGGCATCGGCACCACCCCCGACGGCCCGGCCCTGACCACCAACTTCCGCTGGAGCACGGCCCTGTTCTCCGAAGCCGAGGCAGCACGCTTCGCCGCACACTGGACCGCCGCGCTGGCCGCCCTGGCCGACGCCCTCTGATCGAGACACCGACGACAGCGGGCAGCCAACGCTGCCCGCTTTCGTCGTTTCCGGTGGTTAGGCTGGCTGACGGAGCATCACGATCTTCACCGACACCCTTCGGAAGGAAGCCAAGATGAGCCCAGCCATCGGCGCCGTCGTCATCCCCGTCGCCAATCTGGAATCCGCCAAGAAGGTCTACACCGCCCTCTACGGCACCCCACACACCGACGAGCCCTACTACGTCGGCTACAACGTCGAAGGCTTCGAGGTGAGCCTCAACCCCCAGGGCGACGTGGCGGAAGGCCCGGTCGCCATGACCGACGTCGAAGACCTCGACGCCACGCGCACCGCCCTGCTCGCCAACGGCGCCACCGACCGCTCCGCCCCCCGCGAAGTGGCCCCCGGCCTGCGGATCTGTGTCCTCGCCGACCCCGACGGCAACCCCTTCGGCCTGCGCGGGAAGTAGCCTCACACGGCTCGGCTCGGTCGAATCCGGGATCGCCGCTCGCGCGGCGTCAGGTCAACGACGGCGCTCGGTGAATATCGCCAGGTGTTTGGCGATCCGGTGCTGGAGTTCGGGCGCGGGGCCGGGGATGACGGTGAACTCGTCGGCGTCGTGGTGCTGTAGCAGGTAGCGGCCGTCGTCGGGATAGTCGAGCCAGAGAAACGCCTTGCCGTCCGAGGTCGGGCGCGCGTCCAGCTGGAAGCCCGGGTAGACGGTGATCTCACCCGTGCCGACGCGGGCGCGGCGGAAGAACCGCTGCGTCTGCTCGGCCGGGGACAGGCGCGTGGGATGCCGGGCGTAGGTGGCGGCGTCGAGGTCACCGCGGTGCCCCTGGAAGCGTGGCGTTGTCCCACCCGGCACCCGCGGCAGCGCCGCGACGATCTCCGCCGCCAGTTCGGGCAGCGGCACGATGCTCAGGGTGAGATCGCCGCCTTCTTCCCTTGTCGGCCCGTGCGCCTGAACCGCCAGGGCCGCGTGATCCTCGACGATCCCCGCGTACACCCGCACGACCTCGGTCTGGCCGGCACCGGACAACCCCTCGATCTCGACCCGGACCTCCGGTTCGAGCAGCGCCCGGAACACCCTGTGCAGTCGCTGGTCATAGACCTGCTGCAAGCGCAGCCCCGCCGCCCTGCGACGCTCGGCGTGGATCTCGAGCGTCTCCGCCAACTCCGGCCGGAAGGTCAGTGGATACGGCAGCCGGTCGCGCCCGTGCCCCTCGACGCCGATGGCGAACGCGTGCGGGTCGAGTCGCCAGCGGCCGAGCTGCACCTGCTCGCGCTCCTCCACGGCGTGATCCCAGCTCACGCGCCGATCACTCCACCCGGCGGCAGGGTCGGCGGCAACTGCCCGATGAGCTCGCTCTCCCGATCCTGGATGAGATAGTCGGGGCTGGTGTGCTCGTTCTCGTCGTCCTTGCCGTTGCCACCACGCCCGCCACCGCCCATCATGCCGGGCATCCCGCTCATGCCCCGCGCGCCCGCGGAACCCGCCGTCGCCGCGCGAACACCGGCGCCCGCGCCACCGGGCGTGCCCGACACACTGCGCCCCGCACCGGGCACGCCCGCCCCCGTGGGCACACCGGACCCCGGCGAGCCGCCGCCCGCCGACCCACCGCCCTTGGTGTCACCGGGAGTCGTCGGCTGGCCGGTCCCCGGCGTGGTGGTGGCGGGAGTGGTCGCCGACGGATCGGTACCGCTCGGCGAGGTGGAGTCGTCCTCGGTGCCGTCGTCGTCGGTCTGATCGTCGCCGGTGTCGGTCGTCTGCGGCGATGTCGTCCCCGGATTCTCCTGCGTCCCAGCGGGATCGGTCCCCGGCGTGGTGCCGTTGTCGTCGGTGGTCCCGTTGGTGGTGCCGTCGTTGCCGTTACGGGTCCTGGGATCGCCGTCGCCGGGATTCTCGGTGTTGTTCTGCGGCAGCGGCAGCACCGGGGTCTTGCCGTCGACGATCACCGAACCGGGCTGATACGTGCCGATCATGAAGAGCCGCGCGTCTTCCTCCGCCTCGGTCGCCCGATGCTTCGCCGCCTTGACCACGCCGTTGCCGGGGATGTGGCTGATGAACTCGTCGAAGCCGGACACCTCGTTCGGCTTCGGAATCGCGATCTTCGACTGCCCGAGCAGCCCCTGCATGTGGTCTATTCCGTTGGCCACCATCTGAAATGCGGTGGGTAGCTTCGTCGCGTCGGTGGTATAGCTCTTCACCGCGTCGATCGCCGCGATACCCGATTGCCCCGACCACTTCTCGGACAGCACTCGCTCGAAACTGTTGCGGTAGTTCGTCACCGCGGTCTCGGTCCCCGTGGTGAGTCGCCGCCAGCCATCCGCGCCGGCGTTCACCGCCGTCGCGTCGACACCGGAACTGCCGTCCTTGCCGTTGAGCGCCTGCCAGATCTGCTGATGCGTCCAGGTGCTGAACGGTTCGGGCGAGGTGATCGCCGCCTTGTCCATCGTCAGCCCGGAATTGGCACTCAGCCGCGACCACTCATCGGTGATGATGGCCCGGTCACCCTCCCACGCTTCCCGGCCGTCCTGATCGAGCCGACTGGACTCGTCGGCCCGGTCATAGTTGTCCATGACCTTGAAAATGCCGAATGTGCCCGCGTGGAAGAAGAACTCGCCGATAGTGCCATCGGTCCAGAACGACATCAGATCCCCGCCCCTGTTGTTCCGAGTGCGCCTGCGGTCTGCTGGTCGACGGCCTGCAGTTTGCCGATGGCGGCGAGGAAAGTGTCGCGCTGGTCGCGGGCGATGGCGATGTGTTCGTCCAGGCGCTTGACTGCCGAGTTGTCGGCTGAGGCTTTGCCCTCGAGCTTTTCCCGGATGGCAGTGGCGGAAGGAAGATCGCCCCATCCGTTCAGTCGAGCGAGACCGGTCGCATTGCTCCTCTGATCCTCCAAGTCGAGGATGTACTGATTGACAACGTCGGCGATCGCCTGTCCGAGGCCGTCCTCGATCTTGAACTCACCACTGATCGCTTGCGCCTTCATGTTGCGCCAGTAGCTCGCATGGTCCTGAGTCATGGCCGTTCCCCCTCACTTCGGCAGGTGCGGCTCGAGCAGCGCACCGTACTTCTCCGACATCTCGCAGGCATCACCGACGCGCGGACCCTCTTTGCTCAACCACGATGTCCGAATCTCGAACATCCCCTGCTCAGCCTCGAACGACACGTAGCAGGAGTCCGGGTCGCTCGTCTCCTGCGAAACCAGCCCGGGCCTGCCGTTGACGGCGGTATCGCGCAACACGACGGCGCCTTCCTTCTTGCGAGCGTCGCTCAGCGTCTTGCTCGTCGAGAACACACCAACCATCCGGCGACCTGAGCCGAATCGGTCGTCGAGGGGCTTCCAACTGCACACTCGCCAGGACGATGCGCCACTCGGCGGATCGGTGAGGACGCTCTTTGTGGCCGGGTCCAGCCCCGCACTCCGCAACGCGTCGTCCGACAGCGCCCCTCGACACGGGTTGAACACCTCGACCGCCGCCTTCGTAGGCCCGCCAGCTCCCTGCTCGCCATCCCCACACCCAGCAAGCACAGCCACACCAGCCAGCCCACAGGCCACCGCCCGCACCACCACAACGCCTCGCACAGCTCTCCTACCTGGTCAGACGCGACAGTTCCCCGCCACTACATCCTTAGACGCACCCAACCCCCGACCGGTTCCATCCCCGACCGCAGCTGTCCGCCATCCCCGACGACCATACGGATACCCACCCGCCCCGAACACAACCTCCTCGCGGCAGCCCCGCCGTGAACGCCACCCCAGACCTGATGACCACCGGCGGAGGTGCTTCGCACGGAGCCGATGGCTCATGACTGTCTGCTGACGAATCGCGCCCACACCCCTTCAGCGCGGTGGCGGCTGATCACCAGACCGGCCGCCAGCACCCCGAGGTGATCTTCCTGCCCGTCCGCGAACACCACCGAATAGTCCGTCTTGCCGATCGTCAGCTCACGCTCGAATCGATGCTCCGCCCCGCCGAACCGATACGTCACCGTCTCCTCGGTCTCCGAAGCCCGCCGAACAACCAGGTAGATCGCCACTACTGTCCCTATCCCGAGATTCGCATCAGGAGCCGATGATCGTTGTGGTCCGCACGGCTCAGAGGTCGAACGTCGAGGTGGTCAACCAGGGTCCGCCACGGTATCGCGAATCGGTGATGGGCCGCACCGCGTCGACGAGAAACCGCGACAACCGATCGACGCGATAGTCGACCTGCCTGCTGACGCTGTCGACGGTGACGTAATGATCGATCGGCGCCCGCGGCGGATCCGCTCTGGAGACAGCCCGGATCCGATATGTCAGCGTTCGCCCGTCATTTCCGATCAGGTCGATCCGCACCTGCCACGGCTTCGGATGAATCTGCCCGGTCCCGAAGTACGTGTCGTCCCAGGCCGATCGGTCGAGTAGCCGCGCCGGATGGTCCGGCGGATTCTGGCCGAGATGAAACACATGCGAGTTCTTCTTCTCGACCCCGTACACCATGTACCCACCACCGGGCTCAGGAGGAATCCCTCGCGACGCACGCTCGGCCATCTCCTCATCCCTCCGCAGGTCTTCGGCATTCGGCCGCTCCTGGCACACCCACACCGTCGGAGTCTCCCGAACGTCGAACTCGATCCGTGTGTCCAGCACTCGCCGGAGATACTCCGCGACCTGCTCCGCGCTACCGAGCGGCTGATCAAAAGACATCGGCAATTCTCCTCGAAATCAACGGTAGACGAAGGCATCTCAACGCTCGGAGTGATACTCGACTCTGCAGTTCGAGACATCCAGCCCTTGTCGTCGCAGGCTGTCGATGACCTGCATCGTGTAGCGCCGGGCAGGCCGGTAGTGGTTCCCCCTGTCGCTGATCAACAGGACCTGCCCTGCCACGGCCTGAATTTCCCCAGCTCCAGCGACCGGGGCGCCTGCCAGCAAACTCGAAGGATGAAACTTTCCGACGACATGAAAGGGTGCAGAGTACAAGTAGCCGTTGTGATCCATGACGAATATCGCCCGACCGCCGTGCGGCGTCCAGAGCGTCACCGCTGCGGTCGTGTCGAACAGTGTGCCCTTGGAGTCGTGCAGCGCGCCACCGTAGCCGTGCAGCCGGAAAGGCTGTCGCGCTGTGTAGTCCAAGTAGTCGACTCGCGCTCCACGCCACACCGTGTTCCCCGGGAGGTTCTCGCCGCGGAATTCGGAATGCATCGGTGTCGTGTCGTACCTGGTCGCAGTCGGCACGGCACCGGCTTCCTCCAGCACGAAGATGCTTTCCGGTTGCAGTCGGCCGGTATCCATGAGCTCACGAAGAGCGGTGTCCCCGTTGCGATCCGGGTCGGTACAAAAGACAGCGACGTCGGCGCTTCCGTTCCAGTATGGTGACACGAATCCGATCACGATGCCGGATCTCAAACGTAGTAGCAAGTACTGCATACCTTGGCCGTCGAACGAGAACCCGCGCGAGAGTCGCGCTGCTGTCTCGTCAGGTCTATGAGATATCCGGGCGATAGGCAGGCTTCCGTGGACCTCCATCAAGTATTCGTCGGGTAGCTGGACGTAGGGAGGGATCGGCCATGGCCGCATCGAATCCATGCGGTCGACGACCAGGGCCAGGAACTCGCGCACCTCGTCCGCCGATTGTCGCAACTGGACCAGTGTCGGCAGCGGCACACCGGAGCGGAGTCCCGCGACGAGTGAGGTGTATTCGTCGTCAGCTGACAAGAGCCCTACCGGCCGCTCCAGTAGTCCCTCGGCAATCCGATTCGCCACGCTCACGTCCAGCTTTGCCTCGAACTGAACCGAATAAAGAATCGCATTGACTATGCCGCGCCAGTAGTCCAAGGCTTGTTCTTTCATTTTGTTTCCGCTTCGGATGCTCGATAGATTCGACCAGTAGGGAAGAATCAGTCGCCCCGCGTTGTCCAGGTCGATAACGAGGTCCGATCGATCGCGTCCACGTTCGATCGGGCCTCCAACGTTCAGTGTCTCTTTCGAGGGTCACGCCAGGCCTGTCATATCATATCCGCATCTCTTACGAGTCGAGTTCTGTTCTGGGGTGCGTTGGCGATGAACGAAGTTCTTTCAGTTGATGTGTCAGACGGATCAGGTCGTCACGTTCGACCGCGGGAACTTCGTAGTTCAGCTTCTCGACCCGGTCCTTGAACTCGTTGGGAAGGTCGACGTGGTACCTGGCGGCATAGAAGTGCAAATCCGCACGCCAGACCCATTCTCCATCGGTAAGTATGGAGGCGCCACCCGGGAGCTGCGCTTCGGATCCGAGTTCGTCCGATGTTGCGCCAACGGCGGCGAACAATATATGGCCCGCGTCCAGATATCTCAGAAACTTCGGATCGTAGGGGGGGTTGTCGCTTGCTACGAACTTGCGAATCGGTCCAAGGCTGGATTCTGCGGTAGGCCAGAACTCGTCGAAATTCCCAGCTATCTTCATGTCTGACTCCAGTTTTAGTCGGATATGATCGGTAGGAAAACTCTCCAATACCCGTCATTTTGTATTTCTGGTTGTTGACCTTCGCCTAAACTCGGGTACACGCCGACCTCGTCGGTTGGTGCCATTACTGGAACGCCCAGCGCGTTGGCCAGCTGTTGTGCAGCCGGTATATCGGTGACATCGTCGCGGACGCGACCCGAGTGGCAGGAAATGAGTCTGATCGGTTGGCCAGTGTAGCTCGGGTTGTTTCGCACCGCTTCCGCGATATGCGATGGGTGCATTTCTCCCATCGGAAAATCGACCCCAGCGGCGTTCTGGCGACCGGGCAAGAAGAACCCACGGTCGTTTCCGTGCACGATCACGTCGTGGTATCCCGGAAGGCGTGCCGTGAGCTGGCGATTCAGGGACGTCATGCGGTCGTAGCCGACCGTCGTCAGATCTGGATCGAAGAACGCGTGTTCATCGGTGTCGAGCTGGATGTCTCCGGGCGGCTCCGGGTCGACTGCTTCCCGCGAATACGGCGAGTTCGGGTCCACGTAGTCGCTACGCATGACCTCTGGTGGGACATCTGGTCCGGGCTCGCCTTGGTCGGGAAGTCCATGATCATCCCGTCCGCCGTCGGCATCTAGGACGCGATCATCCCGTTCCTGGGCCACTCCTTCTCCCGGCGGGCGCGGTGCACGATCCTGCCCACCGTCGTCCGGAAGATCGCGTCCTCCGGTTGGCCGGGAAGGGCCGCTTCGCTCGTCTTGTCGATGACCAGGGTCCGGTGGAGATTGTCCCTGGTCTCCCCGAACTGGTACTCCACCTCGGTCGGGTCGTTCCTGATCTGGTTGTAGTAGACCAGCAGGGCCATTCGTTTCTCCCCAGTGTGTGTCGTACCGTTCCCCGGTGCTGGGCGGAACGTCTCGGGACCAATTGTGGTGAGTGTTCGCGTGGGCATGTGCCTCCTGGTAGGTCGATCCAGGATTGGCCCGCATGTATGCCGCTTCGGTGAGCTCGTGTTCGAGAAGCACCATATCGGCCGGGAGCGGGCGGCCGGCGCGGAGCCTGATCCAGGCTTCGGCCATGTCGGGG
Source organism: Nocardia sp. NPDC058244 (assembly GCF_042882065.1). Classification (NCBI taxonomy): domain Bacteria; kingdom Bacillati; phylum Actinomycetota; class Actinomycetes; order Mycobacteriales; family Nocardiaceae; genus Nocardia; species Nocardia sp. NPDC058244. Next base: position 97,819 of record NZ_JBHVWX010000007.1, read on the forward strand.
TTGGCATCGAAGCGCTGGTGGACGGTGTTGCCGTCGTAGTCGACCATCGGGTGCGACGTCCGGAACACGTGGTTCTTGATTTGTTCGAGGTCCTCGCGCGTGAAGCGAGAACCGTCCGCGCGAGGATGGTCCGCCAGATGTCGCGCCATCTCATCGATGTCGCTGTCATCGGCGCGGAACCGGGAGTAGGCGTCCTCTGCCCAGTCGAACGCGGCCGCGTCGTCACGCGGGCGGATAGCTCCACCCGTGAACGCGTCGTCGGCCTGGTCCGGGCCGGTGGGTTCGGGTTCGGCGGTGGCCGGCGGGTCGCCTAGTCCTCGACTGTCCCTTCCGTCGGCCACGTCCCGGTCAGCCGGTTCCGCTGGTCCGCCCATGACGCTACGAGGGCGTGCGTCCGGGTTGTCGGATGGAAGTTGAGCGGGTGCTTGGTTATCTCGATCTGGTCGGTGGTCGGCGGAAGAGTCGGATTCGCCAGGTCGGTCACCTGTAGCCGGTACCGGACCGTTTGTGGATCCTCGAAGGTCCGTTGCAGGTGAATGCGGCGTTGCGGGGGATACACCTGGTAGCCCTGAACCGGCTGGCCGGTCTCGATCGCTTGGTCGAATTGTTCGCCGATCATGTCCATCGGCAGGCTGCTGTGCGCTGTGATCACCCCGGTCGCCTTGTTGATCACGAAGTTGCCCTGGCCGAGACCCTTCCCCTGACGCAGTTCCTCCGGTGTCAGAACTGTTTGGGCTACCCACCCTCGCCGGGTTTCGATCAGGTGAAACTCCCGGCTCGACTTGAATGCTGCTCGGAGGAGCTGCTGGGCTTGCTCCAGAGTTGGCACCGGCTGCGCCATGGGTAGTCCCTCCGTGTGGTGTCAATGGGGTAAAGCTCAGTGCGAGAGAACGGTCCACCATCCAGGAAGGGGGACTGTCCGAGGTGAAACCCTGTTGCGGATCCCACCACACCGGGCCTGTGGCGCCCAGTGGGTACACGATCACCGTGGCGTGCGAGCCCGCGATGACCGGAGACCCGTCGCCGTGGTACTGCGGGACGCCTCCGATGTGCAAGTGCCAGGCATTGACGACCAGGGCTGCCGAGCCGGGCCCGAGCGCGGTCATGTGCTGGTGCAGCGCGGCGTACTGATTGGCGATCGGGGTTCCAGAGGCGATCGGCTGTAATCCGCCCCCGAGCCAGGCCGCCGCGCGGCCCAGCCCGGTGCTCTCGCCGCTCCGCTCGTCGATGCCGCCGGTCGGTGCCGGGTCGGGGAATCGTGGTGCCGATACCTGTGGAACGCCGAAGAATGACGCGAGGGCGGACAGCGAGCAGTCCAAGCAGTTGTTTCCGCGCCCGGACACGCTGGTGCCGCCGTCGTTGATCGCGGTGCCGTAAGGATGCGTGCGGGGATCAGCCCCAGCGGTGAACGAATTCCCTTCGCGCAAGAGATCTTCGAGATCGCGTTGGTATGAGGGACTCTCGATGTCGATGAGTCGGGTTGGTCCATACGAACGCGATCGGCCGGGGTCGGTGACAGGCGCGTTCGTATTCGCCTGCGCCACATCATTGCTCAGCGAGCGGAGATCCTCCGAGGTGAGAGGACTCCCAAGCTGTGGGTTGACGCCCAGGTACTGACGGAGAACTGACTCGAGCTGTTGTGGATTGGTGATCTGGTTGGGGTCGATGACCATGTCCGCGTCGCCGGGATCGGTGACAGGCATGATGTCGACGACGGCTGGATCGCCGGACCTGAGTTCCGCGTCGGGATTCGCGAAAGCGGTATCGGTGATCCAGGACAGGTGATGCGCGATTTCCGCCCGCACATTGGGCGGCAGGTTGCCGGCGATGAAGACTCGCACCCGAATAACCGAAACAGGCGGGTCGACCTTGTTGTCATGGCGTTCCCAGCGGAAACTCCGGTTGGTCTGGGTGTTCTGGACCTGGTTCGATTCCTGTGGTGCCCGATTGCGGAATCGGTTGCGTCGCTGACGGTTGTGTTCCGCCGATGCCACATTGTGCTGTGGTGCCACTTGGTTCGGGACGACCTGCGCGTGCTGCTGGCCGGGGCCGGGCGGTGGTGCGGTGCCCGGTGTCGGTGATGTGCCCGGCGTCGGCGACGACAGCGCCGGAACCGGATCGGCGGATGCCGCCGTCTGCCGAGGTCCTGGCGCCGATTCCGGCGCAGTGGGCGCAGACGTGGAGGCCGATGGGCTGGTCGGCGTGATCGCCTGCTGCGCTGGTGTGTCGCTGTCCGTTGGGCTCAACGGCGTGGAGCCGCTCGGTGGCGACGCGACCGGCGCGGTGACTACTCCTCGATCGTCCCCTCCACGGGCCAGGTTCCCGTCTTCTCGTTCTGGGTCGACGCCCACGATGTCGCGACCGCCGAGAGGCGGTCCGTCGGACGGTGCCGGATCGGATTCTTGCTGATCTCGACTTCCCTGATGATCGCCGGGTCGTTCGGTTTGTCCAGGAAGGTCAGGCGAATCCGGTACACGATCGTGGTCGGGTTCTCGAAGATCCTGGTGAGCTGGATCCGGCGTTGTGCCGGGTAGACCTGGTAGCCCTGCGGTGGCAGGCCGGCTTCCGTCGTCGCGTCGAATTCCTCCCCGATCACCGGCATCGCCATGCTCGAGTGCGCCGTGATCACTCCCGTACGTTTGTCGATCACGTAGTTGCCCAGGCCCATTCCCCACTGGGCCTGTTCCTCCGGGGACACCATCTGCTGGCACACCCAGCCGTGCCGGCTCTCCAGAATGCTGAACTCCAGGTTCTGTCCGAACACTCGGGCCAGCAAATGTCTGGCCTGTTCCCGGGTGGGTACTGGTTCCGCCATTGGCGGGTCCTCCGTTCGCGTCGATCGGGATACATTCCATGGACGCTGCGTTGTTCGTCAGCGACGCAGGTGGGGCGTCGAAGGTCTCACCGGACTGCGGGTCCCACCACACCGGCCCGGCGGCGCCCGGTGGGAAGACCACCACGGTGGCATGTCCACCGCGATACATCGGAGTGCCGTCCGCGTTGTAGAGCTTGTTGCCGTTCGCGTCTCTGGCATGCCACATGGTCCCGACCATCGCCGCGGAACCCGGGCCCAAACCCGCGATGTAATTGTGCAGGGCCTGGTACTGGTCGGGTAGCGACATCCCGGAGTACGACCCCCAGTTCGCGCCCAGCCAGGCGCCGGCGCGCTCGCGTCCACCCCATTCACCGGACGTATTGTCCCGCTGGCCGTTCGGCAACAGGTCCGGCCATCGAGGCGCGGAGACGCGGGGGATACCGAAGAACGACGACAGGGCGGCGATGGAGCAGTCCACGCAGTTGTTGCCGCGGCCCGGAACGTTGCGGCCGCCGTCGTTGACCGATTGTCCGTACGGGTGCGTGCGTGGGTCCGCGCCGCGCATGAAGCTGTTGCCTGCGCGGAGCGAATCCTCGACGGCGGTCTGGAAACCGGGGTCTTCGACGTCGTCGAGGCGGCGGTGATCGACGACTCGGGTGTCCGCCGGATCACCGAAGCGCGCCGGAGTGTTCGCGCGGGCGATGTCGTTGCTGATCTCGCGCAGGTCGTCCGGGCTCAGCGGGCTGCCGGGCTGCGCGGGGAACAGGCCCATGTGCTCGCGCAGCGCGTTGGCGGTCGTGTTCGGGGGCTGGTGGGGATCCAGGGTTATGTCCGCGGCCCCGGGATCGGTCGTGAACTCGACGTCGACCAGGAGTCGGTCCTTGCTGCCGAGCAGCCTGGAGCCGTTGTTGAAGGTCGAGTCGACCGTTGCCTGGATGCGCTCCATCGCCTGGCTCAGCTCAGCCGGAGACATCGAGTGGGCGTTGGGAATGTGGGCGCGAATAGTGGCCACCGCGACCCACTGATTGCCGCCCAGGTGGAAGCGCCGAATCCGGTAGGCGGGAGGGCGTTGGAGGAATGGGCTTCGATTCGCGTCGACCGCGCTGGTGCGGCCGTCCTGGGACGGCAGGTTCCGTAGCGATTCGCGCAGGCTGCGTGCCTGGTTGTGGGTCGGCGGATTCGGGGTGGTCTGTGGGGTGGGGCTGGTCGTCGGCGTGGGATTCGGGCCGAACGGGTGCGTGGTCGGGGAGTTCGGCGGTGTGGGACTTGTGCCGAGGTCCTGCGACTGGGTGGGAGTCGACGGTGTCCGCGTTGTCGGGGTAGGTGTTCCGGTGGTCGTCGAAGTGGATGAAGTCGAATCCCGGTTCGCCGATGTCGGTGAATCAGTGGAGGCCGGCTTGGTGGTGTGGTCGGAGGAAGGTGGGTTGGTCTCCGACGAGTTCGGCGCAGGCGAGGGCGTCGTGGACTGTGGGGTTCTGGTGTTTGCCGGGGGTGAGGTGGTCGGCCTCTGTGCTGGCGTCGGCGTAGTGGTAGTGGGGGTCTGGGCCACAGGGGGAGCAGTGGTCGTCGGGGTGGACGACGGTGTCGTTGCGGGCGCCGGAGTTGTTGTATGTGTCGCGGTTCCGGTTGGTGAGGCCGGAGTGGTCGTGGTGGCGGCGGTCGACGTGTCGGTAGTGGTCGGCTGGGTTTGTGGGTTCGCTGTTGTCGTCGTGTCCGTTCGGGGCAGGTCATTCGGCGTCAGCGTGGTTGGAACCTGTTGTGCGGGTGGGTTGTTCGCTGGGTCCGCGTCGGCCGGGAGGGGCTGCGGTGGCAGGTCGGGTGTGGAGTCGGTGGGTGTGATCGAGGGTGCGGTGTCGCCGGGAGAAGGGACAGTCGGTGCGTCCGGGTTGTCCTGGCCGTCGGTGGTTTCAATGGAGGCAGGTGCCTGGACGGGGGCGTTGCCGTTCGGGTCTGACGGCGTGGCGTCGTCAGTGGTCGGCGCTTCAGCGGGGACGTTGTTCGGGTTCGATGGTGGGGCGTCGTCGGTGTCAGGTGTTGCGTTATCCGGGTTCGTCGACGGTGCGGTTTCCGCGGGATCAGGTGCCGTGGAGGGGCCGTTGTCGTCGTGCGTGGACGGCACCGAGTCTTCAGTGGAGGGGGCCGAATTGTCCGGGGCAGACGGCGCGACGTCGTCCGGGGACGGAGCGCCGTCGGATGAGGAGAGTTCGGTGTCGGGTGCGTTGTTCTGTGGGGCGGGCGCATCGTCGGGCGATGAGTCGGGGTCACCGATGGAGGCGGGGGCCGTCGCGCCTTCAGTGTCGCCGTTGGGCGAATTCGCGCCGCCGTCATCGGTTTCGGCCGGATTGGTGCCGGCGGGCTCGGTGTCGACGCCGTCGGGAGTAGTGGAGCCGGGCTCGGTGTCGGTTCCGGCGGGGCTGGTCGCACCGGGATCATTCGATGCCGCGTCGTCGCCGGGTGTGGTGGTGTCGGGTGCTTCGGTGTCGAGTTCGGGGACGGTGGGGGCGGTGGCGGGGCCGCCGTGGCCGCCGGATTCGATGGTGCTCTGGACGCCGCCGGCGCCCGCGCTGGTGAAGGTTTCCAGGCCGATGTCGAGCTTGAATTCCTGGCCGAGGAGGGCGGCGCCGACGCCCGCGGCGGCGACCTGGGCGGAGACGTCGGCGCCGAGTTCGGTGACGGTGCCGCCGACCAGTTTGCCCGCGAGCTTGCCGGTCGTGGAGGAGGTGAGGTCGCCCAGGGCGCCGGTGCCGCCGCCGAGGAGGCCGCCGACCGCGCCGCCGACGGCACCGCCGAAGGTGGCCAGGCCAAGGTCGGTCAGGCCGAATTTCGCCAGCGAGCGGTCACCGTTGTAGACCTGGATGAGGCGGGCGGACAGGTCGGTGCCGCCCTCTTCCAGGGCTTCGAAGGCGGCGCCGCGCAAGGCGAGCCGGGCGGCGGCCTTGGCGGCGCCGCGGGTCAGCATGCGGGCGATCAATTGCCGGATCGCCACCCGGACGGCGATCTGTCCGGCGACCCTGGCCGCGGCGCCCGCGACCGCGCCGACCCCGGTCCACGCGGTGAATCCGGCCACGACCAGTTCGGCCGCGGTGATGATCATGGTGCCGATGATCACCAGCTTGGTGTGCTCGATGTCGTTGGCGCCGTCGTTGAGCAGTTCGGCCTGCTTCTCGCACCATTTCCGGACGGCGGTGAACGTCGCCTCGTCACCGTTGAGCAGTTTGTCGCGGAAGGCGGCGACGGTGGTGTGGGTCTCGCCTTCGGCCAGGGCGGTCAGCGCCGCGGTCAGCGCGACGGCGGCATTGTCGTCGACGGTGTTGAGGGTCTGCGCCATGGACGTCCAGGCGTCGGCGACGCGGCGCATCGCGGTCTCGTCGCCCTCGGGCCAATCACCCGCGCCGAGAATCCATTTCGCTACCCATTGCAGCTCATCGGGGATCTCGATGCCCATTACGCGGACCCGGTGGTCGTACCGAGCGCGCCCGCGTTGGTGGTGTCCTGGGTCTCGAACGCGGTGGCGATGGTGACCAGGTTCGCGCCGAGCTGGGTCATCACCGTGGCCAATCCGGTGACGGCCTTCTGGCCGGAATCGACGCCGGGGGTGTAGTTCTTGGCGAAGGCCTGGCCGATCTCGTCGGTGCCCCAGCATTCGCCTTCGCCGGTGATCACGCTCGCCAGCGCGGCGGCCGCGGTGGTGATGGTGTCGGCGACGGAGGTGAACGACGGTTGGGTGGCGCGCAGTGCCTGCGGGTCGACTTCCAGCGTCATCGCAGGTAGCTCCGGTTGCGGAAGTAGTCACCCTCGTCGTCGTCGGAGTCCTCGACCAGACGGCGCGGGGCCTCGGGCTCCGTGTCGGCGGGCGGCGAAGTCAGCTGGGCGATCAGGTCTTTCATGCTGACGGCGCCGGGGACCAGATCGGGCAGGTCGGGGAGCTGGCCGGTCAGATTCGCGATGGGCGCCATCGCCTGCTCCTGGACCTGCCGAACCTCGATGGTCATGGCTGTGATGGCCTCGGTGATCGAGCGGCCGAGGGAGTCCGGGGTCGATCGTTTGAAAGCGTCGGGCTCGATGTGGACTTCGCTGACACCGGCGATGGTGCCGGTGACCCGGACCAGGTTGTCCTCCGACCAGACGCTGACCGGTTCGGTCGCGCGCCGCTGCGCGTCGAGCAGGGCGGACTTGTCGGCGGTGAACGAGTCGAGCATCGCATCGACCTGCGCGCGCAACGCGTCGTTGGCCGCACGGGTCGGCGCCGACCAGTCCTCGTTCATGAACCCCTCGATCCGATAGGAAGCACGTCGAAAGGTTGGACGCGCGAAACCCGCCGATGGTTCCGCGAGGTGATGTTGATCTCGTGCGGGTTTCAGACGCTCCGGGAGCCCACGATGATGCTGCCGACGTTGCATTCCTCGAGTTCGTCGAGGCCGGTGGCGGCGGCGAAGGCGGTGGTGTCGCTGAAACCCTGGGCGACGACGCCGAGGTTCATGGCGGTGGCGGTGAGGTAGCAGGTCTGCATGAGGACGCCGACGTGCTTGAGGATATTGGCGTAGGCGACCTGCTCGTAGCTCCACATGACCCGGCCCGCGCGGGCCGAGACCAGCAGCAGGACCTGGGGTTCGGCGCCGCCGGCCAGGGTGGCCGAGGTGGCCTTCAGCAGCTTCTGGACCGCGGGGGAGTCGACGGGGGCGACCGGACGCAGGACGTGGTCGGCCGAGTCGTAGTGGTACATCCCGGTGTCCAGGCCTGCGACATCGCGGATCACCGGGTAGATCTCGAGCTCGTAGGCGCCGCCGCCGGAGGGGTAGGGGCGGGAGCCGTCGGCGCGGGTGCGGGCGCTGCGGAACAGCAGTTCGCCCAGCTGGTCGGCGGTGATCGGGGCCGCGTCGTCGAAGGCGCGGGTGGACACGCGATCCTCGAGCGTGGCGGTCAGGCTGGGGTCGGCGGCGCGCAGGCCGTCGAGGTCGGGGCGGGCCAGCGCGATCGGCTCGCCGGCGAACGGCGCGCGGCGGGCGGGCAATTCGGGGAAGCGGCCATCGGCCCAGCGGGTCGGGCCGAAGTCGTCCCAGGTCACCGTGCGGGCGCCGAGGGTGCTGCGGCGGTGGAACCACAGGTCGGGGGCGCTCCAGGAGCGGGTGCTGAACTCGTGCTCCTCCTCGTCGCCGTCGACGAGGAAACCGCACCATTGCAGATCGGCCATGAACTGCGACTTCACCGCGGCGGGCACCGGCGAGTCGGCCGCCATCGGGCCGTCGAGCAGCGCGAGCAGCCGCGGATCGTGGACGCGCAGATCGCACCACGCCCGCGGGTGCTCGAGCACGAAACCCTGGGCGTCGCGGTGCAGTACGGCGAACTTCGACAGCGTCGCCGACCAGCTCGGCAGGGCCACCTCGGGGCGCGGCGCCGGTTCGGCGAACGGGCGGATGCTGTAGAGGTCGCGGCCGCCGTCGCGCACCGTGACGGCCAGCCAGCCGCCGTCGGTGAGCTTGCGCATGAGCCCGGTGATGTCGTCACCGGCGGCGGCGGTCGACATCTCGGCCGCCGTCGCCGGGCCCTGGTTCAGCGTCTTCAACGCCTGCAGCGCACCCGCGCCCAGTCCGGTCAGCTTCACGTTGCGCGGCGGATTCAGCAGCACCGCCCCGGCCGGGGTGGTGAGGCAGGTGACTCCGGCGCGCAGCGAGAATCGGGTCTGGGCGGGATACGTGGAGGCGAGCACAGCGCAGTCCTTGCTGGGTCGAACGTGGTGGGGGAGGTGCTACTTCGCCGCGGCGGCGAAGGCGGGGCCCAGCTTGTCGAGGATGTAGGGCACCGACAGCGCGGACGGCTGGTTGATGGCGCTGATCTCCTGCGTGGTCAGGAAGACCACCGAGCCCTTCTGCACCGACGGCAGCTCGTTGTAGCCGGGCAGCTGGCGATACTTCTCGTCCAGGCCGGGGGAGTAGCCGGCCAGCAGCAGGTCGGCGGACAGCTCGTCGACGCGCTCCGGCGAGAGCGCCAGGCGGCCCTGGTTGGACGGCTGCGCGGTGAGGTTGGCCGGGATCCCCATGCCCAGCTGGGTGAAGACCTTGGCCGAGCCGTCGTTGGGGTCGGTCAGCACCATCAGCTGCGCGGGGCTGGCCAGCCAGGTGCTGGCGAAGGTCTTGCCCTTCAGGCCCGGGTTGGCGGCGCTGATCGCGGCGAGCTTGTCGTCGACCTTCTTGATCACCGCGGTCGCGTCGGATTCCTTGTGCAGCACCTTGCCCAGCGCGGTGACCTGGTCCTGCCACGGGCTGACGGCATCCTTGGTCAGCGCGGGCAGCGTCGGCGCGATCTTGGACAGCTCGTCGTAGGTCTTCTGGTCGGCGATGAACGGATCGGCCAGGATCAGGTCCGGCTCCAGCGCGGCGACCTGCTCGGCGATGCTGCCCGTGGTGTTGAGGGCCTTGGCCGACTTCAGGCTCTCCGGCTCCCACGGCGGGGTGCTCTTGGAGACCGCGGAGACGTTGTCGATGTAGCCGACGGGGACGACGCCGAGCGCCAGCGAGGTGTCGAGCCACTGGTTGCCCAGGGCGACGATCTTCGTCGGCGTCCCGGTGACGGTGGTCTCGCCCCTGGCATGGGTCACGGTGACCGGCTCGCCCGAGCCCGCGGCATCGTCGCTGGAACCGCAGGCGGCGACGCCGAAGGCGAGCGCACCGGCGAGTGCGGCCACGGCCACGCGCCGCCAGCCGCGCGAAGTCCGAACAGACGTCATCGTTGCATCCTCCTTCATCGAGGAAGGTCCTCGATCGGCTCGCGTGAGCCGGTTCCAGCGTAGGTCAGCCTAGGCTAACCTACGTCGGTTTCGGAGGGGGAATCGTCCCTAGAGTGTCACCCGCTGATCCTGCGGCATGAACAGTTTGTCGCCGTCCTTCACCTCGAAGGTGGTGTAGAACTCGCCGATATTGCGGACGACCTGATTGCAGCGGAACTCGTTGGGCGAGTGGGTGTCCTGCAGCGACTGCAGGGTCGCCTCCTCGGTCTGCTTGTCGCGCCACTGCCGTGCCCAGGAGAAGAACATGGTGCGGAAATCGGGCTGCGCGCCGGTGCGCTGGGCGACCTTCTGATACGCCGCCAGCGCGATCTGCAGGCCGCGCAGGTCGGCCAGGTTCTCGCCGACGGTGAGGGCGCCGTTGACGTGCTGTCCTTCGGGCGCGCCCTCGGGGACCAGGACGTCGTACTGCTCGATGAGCTGCTGGGTCTTGGCGTCGAAGGCGGCGCGATCCTCCGGGGTCCACCAGTCGCGGCGATTGCCGTCGCCGTCGTACTTGGAACCCTGGTCGTCGAAGCCGTGCCCGATCTCGTGGCCGATCGTCGAGCCGACGGCGCCGTAGTTGACCGCGTCCTGGGCGTCCTTGTCGAAGAACGGCGGCTGCAGGTAGGCGGCGGGGAAGACGATCTGGTTGGTGGTCGGGCTGTAGTAGGCGTTCACCGTCTGCGGCGACATGCTCCACTCCGACTTGTCCACCTCGGTGCCGAGCCGGGCGAACGCGCGCTTGGACTCGAACGCGTTGATGGCGATGAGGGACTCGATCAGCTTGCCGCGGGTCACCCGCACCGAGGAGTAGTCGACCCACTTGTCGGGGTAGCCGATCTGGGCGACGATCTTGTCCAGCTTGGCGATCGAGGCCTCGCGGGTGGGCTGCGACATCCACGTCGAGTTGGTGAAGTTGTCGCGGTAGGCGGCGCGCAGGTCGTCGACCATCACCATGGCGCGTTCCTTGGCCGCGGGCGGGAAGTGCTTGTCCACGTACAGCTTGCCCAGCGGTTCGCCGAGATTGTCGTCGACGACGCCCACCGCGGAGCGCCACATCTCCGGCTTCTCCTCCAGGCCGCTGAGCACCCGGCCGACGAAGTCGAAGCGCGCGTCGGCGATCGCCTTGGGCAGGAAGCGCGCGTAGGTGTTGGCGATCTGCAGCTTCAGGTAGTCGCGCCACTGGGCGACGTCGACCTCGCTCCACAGCTGCGCCGCCGCGGTGACGAACGACGGCTGGCCGACGACCATCTTGTCGAACAGCGACTTGGGCCGGTCGGTCATGCCCGCCAGCCACGGATCCCAGTCGAACTGCGGGCCGAGCGCGGTCAGCTCCTGCCAGCTCATCAGGTTGTAGGTGGCGTCGGTGTTGCGCAGGCGCACGCTGTCCCAGTGGTTGGCGGCGATCCGCTTCTCCAGGTCGACCGTGCGCTGCGCGACCCCGGCCGGGTCGGCCATGCCCAGGCCCTTGGCCAGCTGTTCGAGGTAGGTCTGGTAGCCCGCCAGCTGCGCGGCGAACTCGGGCTTGCGGTAGTACTGCTCGCCCAGGGTGAGCCCCGCCTGGCTGACGCTGGGGATGTAGGCCTTGGAGTTCTTGCGGTCGATGCCGATGCCCATCCCGATCAGCCCGGAGATCGGCGCCTCGGCCATGATCCTGGCCAGCTCGGGCTTGCCCGCGGCCTGGTCGAGCGCGGTGAACAGGCCGTTGAGCGGGGTGATGCCGAGGCGCTCGATCTCGTCGAGGTCGAGGCGGGCGTCGTAGAGGTCCTTGATCTGCTGGGCCTCGGTCCCCGGCTTCGGGTTCTCGATGCCCTCGATGATCTCGCGCAGCTGGGCGAGGGTGCGGTCGTTGGCGTCGGTGATCGCGCCGACCGAGGCCTTGTCCGGCGGCAGCTGGTAGTCGCGCAGCCAGGCGCCGTTGACGTGGCGGTACAGGTCGTCCTGCGGGCGGATCGCCGGATCGCCGCCGCCCATGTCCACGCCGGTGAGCTGCACTTCGGGGGAATCCGACGTGCAGGAGGCCAGCGCGGCGGCCACGGGCACCAGGCCCATGGCGATCAGGAATGCGCGCCGATCCACGACCGACGGACGACCGGACGATGTCACTGGTTTTCCTTCCCCGATGCGGCAGCCGCACCCCTGCTCGTTGCGATCCGCCCAGGCTACCGGCGGCCGGGCCGATCGGGGGAGGTAGCGGTGGTGCGGGCTAGTCCGAGGAGAGGCCGGCGCTGCCGGTGGCCAGGTCGCAGGCCAGGCCGCTGCCCGCGTTCAGGATCTTCGCGACGGTGGGCACCCGCTTGGTGACCAGCGGCGCGCCGGTGGCGTGCAGCAGCAGCGAGAGCTGCACCTCGACCTCGGTCTCCACGTGGTAGTAGGCGGTAGCCTTGGCCACGGTGGCGCCACCGACGGTCACCTCCAGGTCGACGGTGTCGCTGGCGAAGAACTTGCCGTTGGCGACGAAGTCCACCTGCGCGCCGACGTAGTCGTCGAGGCCGACGACATCGATCTTGGAGGTGCAGCCGACGGTGAGGGTGTCGGTGAGCATGTCGATGATCGGGCCCGCGGCGGCGTGCGGCGTGGCCAGCGCGAGCACGGCGGCGAAGGCGCTCGCGGTGGTCGCGATCCGGCGGGTGGTCGGCAGGGTGATGTGCATGTGCGACTCCTCATCCGCTCGTACCTCGACGAGCAGGGCGACCGTAGCAACGGCGTGACCGCGCCCACAGGAGTTTGAAACATATCTGCTTCAGATTCGTGGGAGCGACCCCCGATTTGGGTCGACCTGGGGATTCACCTACACTAGACCGGTTGCCTGCGGGAGCTCTGCGCCCGCAATCCGGCAGTGAACCCCCAGTGGTAGGTATTTCCGCTGGCAGGCGCGCGTCCGGAGGGCGACTGACCATGTGCGTCGGGTCGGCAATCCGGCGTACGTATACATCCAGGTCCAGGAGGTGCTGAAGTGATTCAGCAGGAGTCGCGACTGCGCGTCGCCGACAACACCGGGGCGAAGGAAATCCTTTGCATCCGCGTGCTCGGTGGCTCGTCGCGTCGCTATGCCGGTATCGGTGACATCATCGTCGCCACCGTCAAGGACGCCATCCCCGGCGCGAACGTCAAGAAGGGCGACGTCGTCAAGGCCGTCGTCGTGCGCACCGTCAAGGAGCGCCGCCGTCCGGACGGTTCCTACATCAAGTTCGACGAGAACGCTGCCGTGCTGATCAAGCCGGACAACGATCCTCGCGGCACCCGCATCTTCGGCCCGGTCGGCCGTGAGCTGCGCGACAAGCGCTTCATGAAGATCGTTTCGCTGGCCCCGGAGGTGCTCTGACCATGAAGGTGCACAAGGGTGACACCGTCCTCGTCATCTCGGGCAAGGACAAGGGCGCCAAGGGCAAGGTCATCCAGGCCTACCCGGCGACCGGCAAGGTTCTCGTCGAAGGCGTGAACCGCATCAAGAAGCACGTCGCGGATTCCGCGAACCAGCGTGGCGCGTCCTCGGGTGGCATCGTGACCCAGGAAGCCCCCATCCAGGTTTCCAACGTGATGGTCGTCGACTCCGACGGTAACCCGACCCGCGTCGGCTACCGCACCGACGAAGAGACCGGCAAGCGGGTTCGGATCTCCCGTAAGAACGGGAAGGACATCTGACATGACCACCTCTGAGCAGACTCAGCCCCGGCTGAAGGCGCGCTACCGCGCCGAGATCAAGGACGCGCTGAACAGCGAGTTCGAGTACGCCAACGTGATGCAGATCCCGGGCGTCGTCAAGGTCGTCGTGAACATGGGTGTCGGTGACGCCGCCCGTGACGCGAAGCTGATCAACGGTGCCATCAAGGACCTCGAGCTGATCACCGGTCAGAAGCCGGAGGTCCGCAAGGCCACCAAGTCGATCGCGCAGTTCAAGCTCCGTGAGGGCATGCCGATCGGCGCCAAGGTCACCCTCCGTGGCGACCGCATGTGGGAGTTCCTGGATCGCCTGGTCTCCATCGCGCTGCCGCGTATCCGCGACTTCCGCGGTCTGTCGCCGAAGCAGTTCGACGGCAACGGCAACTACACGTTCGGCCTCAGCGAGCAGTCGATGTTCCACGAGATCGACGTGGATTCCATCGACCGCCCGCGCGGTATGGACATCACCGTGGTGACCACTGCGACCAACAACGAAGAAGGCCGTGCGCTGCTCAAGCACCTCGGCTTCCCGTTCAAGGAGAACTGAGCACATGGCCAAGAAAGCACTGGTCAACAAGGCCAACGCCAAGCCGAAGTTCGCGGTCCGCGCCTACACCCGCTGCCAGCGTTGCGGCCGCCCCCACGCGGTGTACCGCAAGTTCGGCCTGTGCCGCGTGTGCCTGCGCGAGATGGCCCACCGTGGCGAGCTCCCGGGCGTGCACAAGAGCTCCTGGTGAGCCCGCGCTCCTCGTGAGCGCAGCCGCCTAGGCGAATAACGAACGAAGGCACGGACTTCCCTCGGGGAGTCCGTGCCTTCGCGCGTTCAAGTCAGTCGATTCGTTGAGTGGGCTGCCCGGTGACTCGGGCGATGGTCTCGAAGTCCGAATCCGCGTGCAGCACAGTTAATTTGTGGTGAACGGCGGTGACCGCGACCAGTAGATCGACTGGGCCCGCGCACTGATGCCAGCCGTTGTCCGCGAGCCGTTCCTGTAACTGGGCGGACTGTTCCCAGCATGAATCGGGCATCGGGAAATAGGGAAAGATGTCGTGGAGCAGACTGGCTGCCTCGTAATGGGCGGGGCGCCCACCTGCTGCGCGCAGATATTCCAGGCGAACAGGTTCGCAAATTCCCAGCAGGCCGGAGCTCGCCAACTGGTCCCATTGGGCGCCGGTCTGCCCGCGAAAGAAGCGTACGAGGGCGCTGGTGTCCGCGAGAAACCGTTCGGTCACGCCGCCGACTCACTACCTGGGTGTGTCGATTCAGCTCCGGGTAGCTCGATCTCGCCGCTGGCTACCAGGGCCCGCATCCGAGCGATCGCCTCTGCGCGGCGGCGGCGATCGATGATCTCGCGCAGTGCGGCGTTGACCGTGTCCTTCTTGGTCGTTGTTCCCAGGTACCGAGCCGCCTCGGCCAGCGCGGCGTCATCGAGGTCGACCACTGTCCGTGCCATCTGCACCTCCGGTTGATATCTATTTTTCAAAAAGTATATCTGCGCGCCGGTCGCTCGGTCGATGCTGTGATGGCAACGAACGAAGGCAGGGCCCCCTTCGGCGAGCGCGCTGGCACCGCATTACGCCCGGCGGGCGATGTGGCGCTAGAGGGCCCGAGGCGGTGGATTGTGGTGGGGTCCCCTTGCGTTGTGGTGCCCCTAGGGCACTACCCAACTGCCGAGTACGTCGCCGGAAACCTCGCCGCGCAGGACGACGGCAGTCGGCGGCGATGGCTCGGTGATGAGCGGGAAGGACGCGACCCCGGCCACGATGGTTCCGTCATAGAGGTAGCCGACGTTCGGTTCGGTTGTGGCCGGAACCGACCTGCCGTCGGCGAAGGAGAGGCTGTAGCTGATTGTTGCTGGGTCGGTCGACTGTGTTCCGCGGTGTGCGAAGCGCACCGACACGGTGCAGACTTCTCGACGGCCGTCGCAGTTCCAATCCGCGACGGTGATTTCGGTGACCGTTGTCGCGGCACCGTTGTAGTTCACGACGGGGATGGCGGCGGTTTCGCCCATCTGGTAGCTGGCGCCGGGTGCAGCGGACGCGGTCGAACCGGGAACGGCGCATGCGCCGAGGGCAACTCCGAGAATCACAGCGGCAAGCCTTCTCGCGATCCCTCCAAACATCGATGATTCCGAACTGGTAGACCAGCGTGGTACCGGTGGGCGCCACGGCTGGTCACGGCGTGATGTCAGGAATCGCTCGATTTTTCGTGCGGGATCACTCGTGGGTCACGAGGCTGTCCGTGCCGGGAGTTCGTGCCTTCGCGCGTTCGCGGCACGGGTCAGCCGGTGTGTGCCTGCCATTCCGCCCAGGCTTCGTCGAGCAGGGACGCGACGGCGTCGTAGGTTTCCCAGGTGTCGGGGACGTGGTAGGTGGTCTCGTACCGCGCGATCTCGGGGAGGAAGTCGTAGGCGCGCAGGTACTGGCGGTAGGCGGCCGCGGTGAAGGCTTGGCCGCGGGCGTTGAGGTCGCCCTCGTTCAGTTCTCCGCAGCAGTGGTCGAGTAGGTAGCGGCCGGGTGTCTTCGTGCGCTCGCGCAGCGCCGCCAGCTCCGGCTGCGGGCGGGGTTCCGGTTCGCCCCAGACGAGCACGGTCGGCGAATGCAGGTCGTTGGCGACCGCCCACGCGTAGAACATCCCGATATGGGTCGCTCCCGCCTCGCTGTCCAGGCCGAGTTCCGAGGTGGTGTCCGAGTGCCAGCCGCAGTCGTCGTAGGTCATTGATCCGTCCCCCGTGGTCGATGGATCCCCAGGATCGCAGGCCGCACCGACAATTCGGCCGGTGGGTGAGCGCGGTTACCGGAAGATGGGTGAAATATGCGGATTTCACTCTTGTGGCGCGGCGGTGTCGTGTTCTCTTGGCGCATGAAGAAGATCGCTACCGCCGCTGTCCTGTCCTGCGCGCTGCTGTCCGCGCCCGCTGTCGCCTCCGCCGCTCCCGTCGCGCCGGCGCCGGTCGCCGAGTCCGGGTCGTCGCAGGGCGGTACGGGGTCCGCGCAGGGCGGGTCGGGGTCGTCGGAGACCGCGCTGATCTGCTCGCCGATCGCGCAGTTGCTGTTCGCCACCGGCAGCGTCGAGAAGCCGCCGCTCTACGACCTGATGTGCATGATCGTCGGCTAGTCAGGTCTCGACCCGGAGGTGGGTCAGGACCGCGAGGACGCGGCGGTGGTCGTCGGGTTCGGGCTGGAGGCCGAGCTTGGCGAAGATGCTGCGGACATGGGTTTCGATCGTGCGCTCGCCCAGGAACAGCGCGGCGCCGATCGCCCGGTTGGACCGTCCTTCGGCCATCAGCCGCAGCACCTCGCGCTCGCGCGGTGAGAGTTCGTCCAGCGGCAGGGCGCCGTGGTGCGGTCGCGAGACCAGGCGGCCGACCAGGTCGGGGTCGATCGCGGAGCCGCCCGCGGCGACCCGCTCCAGCGCCGTCACGAACTCGTCGATATCGGAGACCCGGTCCTTGAGCAGGTAGCCGAGGCTGCGGGCGCCGCCGGACAGCAGATCGAGCACGTTCTCGGTCTCGATGTACTGCGAGAGCAGCAGCACCGCCGTCTCGGGATAGTCGCGGCGGATGGCAACCGCGGCGTCGATGCCCTCGGTGGTGCAGGTCGGCGGCATCCTGATGTCGACAACGGCGACATCAGGTCGGTGCGCCCGGACCAGCCGCAGCAGGGCCACCGCGTCGGCCGCCTGGCCCGCCACCTCCATGCCCTCGTCCTCGAGCAGCCGGGCGATGCCCTGGCGCAGCAGTGCGGAGTCGTCGGCGAGCACGACCCGCAGGCGCGGCTCGGCCGGGTGTTCGGTGGTGGTCTCGGCGGCCGCGGTGAGCACCGCTCCGGCCGCGGCGGCGAACTCGCCGCAGGTCGGATACCGGTCGGCCGGACTCTTCGCCATCGCCCTGGCGAGCACCGCGTCGAGGGCTTTCGGCAGGGCGGGCAGCAGGGCGCTCGGCTGCGGAATCGGTCCGTTGAGATGACCGTTCATGATGGCGGCCTGGCTCGGTCCCGGATAGGGCGGACTGCCGGTGAGCAGGTGGAACAGCGTGCAGCCCAGCGAGTATTCGTCGGCGCGGTGATCGATGGTCCTGCCCTCGATCTGTTCGGGCGCCGCGTAGCGGAGGGTGGCCACCAGCATCCCGGCGGCGGTCAGATTCACGGTGTCGTCGAGCGCCTTGGCGATGCCGAAGTCCGTCAGCAGCACCCGTTCGGCCCCGTTCGGCTCGGTGGCCGCGGCCAGCAGGATGTTCGCCGGGTTGACGTCGCGGTGGAACACCCCGGCCCGATGCGCGTAGTCGAGTCCCGCCGCGACCGTTTCGACGATGTGCACCGCCCGTTCCGGCGCGACCGGCCCGTCGCGCAGCAGCCGCGCGGCATCGGTGCCCGCCACCAGCTGCATCGCGATCCAGAGCCGATCGCCCTCGCGGCCACGGTCGTAGACCGCCACGATGGCGGGATGGTCGAGGCGGGCGGCGTGGTCGGCTTCGAATTCGAAGCGGGTGCGGACGTAGTCGTCGCCGGTCAGCGCGGGATGCAGCACTTTGAGTGCGACGGTGCGGGGCAGCGTCGGGTGCCGGGCCGCGTAGACCGTGCCCATGCCACCCGACCCGAGCGTCCGCTCGATCGTGTAGCCGGCGAAGACCGTCCCGGGTTCGAGGTCGCTCATGTCGTGTCCTCCGGGTGCAGGGGCAGCGTCGCGGTGAGGACCGTGCCCGCGCCGGGCAGGCTGTCGACCAGCAGGCTGCCGCCGAGCGCCGCCGCGCGATCATCGAGACCGCTGAGCCCGCCGCCGGGACCGAGGCAGGCGCCGCCCCGGCCGTCGTCGGCGATCACCAGCCGCACGGCGTCGTCGACGACGTCCACGTCGATATCGACATGCGTTCCGCCGGAATGCTTGGCCGCGTTGGTGACCGCCTCGGCGGCGATGAAATACGCGGCCAGCTCCACCCCGGGCGGCGGCCGCGGGGCCAGCGTGCCGTGGATGCGCACGGGGATGGGGGAGCGTTCGGCGAGCGAGGTCAGCGCGGCCGTGAGACCGCGTTCGGCCAGGATCGGCGGGAACACGCCCCTGGCCAGCTCGCGCAGTTCGCCGAGCGCGGTATCGAGCTCGGCGGCACCGCGGGTGACCAGGTCGCCTCTGGTCGCGGTGTCGGGGGCGCGCTGGGCCCGGCGCAGCAGCAGTGCCGCGGCGACCAGCCGCTGCTGGGCGCCGTCGTGCAGATCGCGTTCGACGCGGCGGCGTTCGGCGTCGCCCGCGGCCACGATGCGCTCCCTGGAGCGGCGGACCTCGGCGAGCTGGGTCTGCAGATCGTTGCGCAGGCGTTCGTGGTCGAGCGCGAGTTCGGTCGCGCCGCGCACGGCGGCCAGCAGTTCAGGTTCGTTCCGCAATTGCCGGTCGTAGACGAGGGCGGCCGCCGCGGCGCCGTCGCGTTCGAGGACGGTCGCCACCCGGTGGCCGGGGCCGCGCGGCAGTTCGCGGAGTTTTCCCTGGTCGTCGACGTAACCGCCGCGCTCGGCGTCGAAGGTCCACAGGGCGAGGGTGGGGTCGTGCAGTGCGCGGCGCAGTGCCTCGGCGAAGCCGGAACTGATCGGGGCCGCGCCGATCTCGACCATCGCGGCACCGACGGCGGCGCGCGCCATCCGGTACCGCACCTGTCCGAACGCGATGGCCATCGGCAGCAGCACCATCGGGATGTAGCGCAGATTCAGGGTCCAGCCGTGCAGCGAACCGGGGAACCGGATGGCGGTCAGCATCATCCACAGGATGGCCACGCCGGCGACCGTCGCCAGCATCATGATGGGCGCGAAGCCCGATCGGTACGCCGCGGTGCCGGATCGCCAGCGCCGGATCACGACGACGATCGCGGTCACGGCGACGACGAAGGCGATCGCGCCGACGGTGAGCTGGATCCGATCGGCCAGCGCCGCGTCGTGGCGAATCAGCAACAGATTGACCGAGGTCGACGGGTGCGGCGCGGGCACCTCCCGCGGATCGAAGAATAGCCACTCGGCCGACACCCCGATTACGGCCAGTACCCAGCACACCGCCACATACCAGCGCTCCCAGGATTGCCGCAGCCGCCCCGACGGGAAGCCGAGCAGCACCGGAATCATCACCGGCAGATAGATATTCGTCAGTACCGCTCCCGCGGTGAACAGGGCCGGGTCGCTGGATCGGCGGACACCGCAGGCCAGCCAGACCAGACCGGCGAGCACGAACAGCGGCCCGGCGAGATCGTGCGGCCGGTTCGTCCAGGTGAACAGTCCTGACGCCACGAACGACGCCCCGGTCAGCAGGAACAGCGTGAGCTCCAGCCTGCCGAACTTCGGTGAATGCTGCGCCGCCGCGAACGCCTCGCGCGGGCCGAGCAGCAAAATCCGGGCCGGGTCGTAGAGCGCCGCCTCCGACCAGTCGACCGACAGCACCACGGCGACGCTCAACGCGGCGGCGCAGGCCGTCACGCCACTGATGAGCGCGATCGTGCGAGGTGTCATCGAACAGCCTCCGACTACCCGATCTACTCAGGATCCTCCGCCGGAAACAGGGGCACAACCGCCATGCCAAGGAGGTTCGATGCGAAACCACACCGGCCGAAGGCATGGGCTCGTGCCCTCGGAGGCAATGCCCCGGCAACTCGGGGCGTGCGCACCGCCGGGGCGGACGGCACGGTAGAGCCATGAAGAAGCTTGCCGTGTCCTCCGCCCTCGCACTGTCCCTCCTCGCCCCCGCCGTCACCGCGGCCACCGCGCACGCCGAAGCGCCGGTCGCGGGGACCGGCTCGTCGAGCCTGGATGTGCTGTGCAGCCCGATCGGTGGACTGCTCGTCCTCGCGGGCAGCGCGGAGAATCCCTACGGCCCGCTGCTCAGCATGGTGTGCGTCACCCGCTGATCCGGGGTCAGCGGAAGGGGGAGCGGTCGATCCCGCAGCGGAGGTCGGCCGGGGGCAGCTGACCGGTGAACAGATAGTCGCGCTTGACATGTTCGGCGCAGGTGCTGGGCACGTACATGCTGCTGTGCCCGGCACCTTCCACCACGACCACCCGCGCGTTGGCGAGCTGCGCGGCGCCCGCGACGGCGCCACGCAGCGGCGTCGCCGGGTCGTATCTGCTGTTCAGGACCAGGATCGGCGCGGCGGTGTCGCGATTCCACGGACCGCTGTAGCGGTCGGCGTCGCGCGCGGGCCAGAAGGCGCACGGCGTGGCGTTGAAGACGGCGGTGCGGCCGAAATACGGGACCCGCAGGTCTTCGATGGCGCCGACCCGGCTGTACACGGCGGGGTCAGCCGGGACGGCGCTGTCGGCGCACTGGATCGAATAGAACGCCTCTACGCGATTGCCGGGCTGCTCCTTCGCGAAGATCGCGTCGTGTGTCACCGCCGGGAGCAGCGCGGTACCGGCGTCGAAGAGCTGCTGTAGCAGGCTCGCCAGGTCGGGGTAGGTTTCCGGGCGCGCGAGGCTGCCCGCGGCGGCCACGATCTGCCCGTAGGTCCACGCGGTGCCGTCGACGACGATGGGCGCCAGACGCGCGCGTTCGGCGAGCGCGATCCACTTGAGTTTCGGCTCGCCCGCCGCGAACGCGCAGCCAGGGCCCGCGGCCGAGCAGTCCCGCAGGAACGCGTCGAAGGTCTCGGCGACGGCATCGGCCACGCCCTGCCTGGTGTCCAGCGGGAGGTTCGCGCCGTCGCCGCCGTGCCCGTTCGCGTTGCCCTCGAAGTCCAGCGATCCGTCCAGCGCCATCGCCCGCACCCGGCCGGGGAACATGTTGGCGTAGACCGCGCCGACCTGCGTCCCGTAGGAGATGCCGTGATAGGTCAGCGCCGCGTCGCCCACCGCGCGGCGCAGCAACTCCAGGTCGCGGACGGTGTTCGCGGTCGAGGCGTGCGCCAGGATCGGGCCCGCGGACGCGCCGCAGCGGCTCGCGATATCGGCGGAGCGATCGAAGAACTCCGCCTCCTCGGCCGGGCGCTCCGGCGTGCCGGGGAACGTCGCGAAGTAGGCCTGTTGCTCGTCGTGCGAGGGAAAACAGCTGGTCGGCGCGCTGCGCGCGACCGAACGCGGGTCCCACGACACCAGATCGAAGCGGGCCCGCAGTTCCTCGGAGAACAGCCACGGCCACCGCGCCCGCTCGCGGAGCCGGTCGACACCCGACGGTCCCGGCCCGCCGAAGTTCACGAACAACGTCCCGATGCGCCGACCGGGGTCGGTCGCGGGCAGCTTGATCACCGCCAGCTCGATCTGCTCACCCCGCGGACTGTGATAGTCCAGCGGCACCTGCGCCCAGGTGCAGGAGAAGCCGTCCTCGCAGTCCGACCACTGCAGGCCGGGGGTGCTGGCGGCCTCGGCCAGCGGGTCGACGTACGGGTCGGCCGCGTGCGCGGGAGCCGGGACGGTGAGGGCGCCGAGACCGAGCAGAACAGCGAGTACGCGAGTCCAGCTACGGCGAGTTCCACGGCGCCCAGAGCGCGAATACAACTGCCGAGCCTCCTGCACAGATCGGACGAACCTCGCGAAGCTATCACATGCTTACTTGGGGAAACTAGTTGGCGGCGAACAGAATTCGCCGTACCGGTCTCGTGCGGCAGGGGTGCCCGGCTGCTCGGTGTCCGCCGCTCCGGAATATGTTTCGAATTGTTCAGTGAACGTGAGGTTAAATATCTCGCGGCCAATTCTGTGTTCTTCCCGATAATCGCGAAATCGCACTGGCCGGGTTCCGGTGCTGTCGCTACGCTCGGGATGATCGCGCGGAAATGCGGCGCGACGGGTGTCAAAGACGATCCCTGATTCCAGGACAAGTGGAGGATGTGGGATTGTGACGGCAACCACAGAGAAAACCGGGCGTGACCTGGGCCACCGGCGGCCGCTACGAGGGATGCCCGCAGGTGCGATGCCGATGGTCGCCTTTCTTTCGATATTGGCCGGATTTATCGGCGCCGCCGCCTATACGCATTCCGCCGGATATTTCGTGACATTCATGACCGGAAATACCGAGCGGGCCGTTCTCGGCTGGTTCGACAATGACGCGGTGCTGGCCACCGGCGCGATCACCCTGCTGTTCTCGTTCGGCCTCGGTGTGTTCGTCGCCTCGATGCTGCGACGGCGGGTGTGGCGCGACAGCAGGAACGGCGCGGCCGTGGTGACCACGACGGCGCTGGCCGTGGCGGCCGTCGTCGACTGGGTGCTCGACCGCACGGGAGGGCAGGAGGTGGGGTTCATTCCCATCGCCTTCGTCGCGTTCGCGGTCGGCGCGCTCAACACCGCCTTCGTCAAGGACGGCGAGACCAGCGTGCCGCTCAGCTATGCCACCGGGACGGTGGTGAAACTGAGTCAAGGCATCGAGAGCCATGTCAGCGGCGGTAGCGCCCGGGATTGGCTCGGCTACGCGACGCAGTACGGCGCCTTCGCCGTCGGCGCCTTCCTCGGCGGCATCATGAGCATGCTGGTCGGCGGCGAGATGATGCTGATCGTGGCCACCGCGGTCTCCGGCGCGGCGATCCTGCTCACAGCCAAGGCCGCGACCCGGCCCCAGATTTTGTCCTGACCACGGCATTGCCTACACTAGAGCGGTTGCCTGGGCACCTCTGTGTCCGCTGGCGCCTCGCCGACTGTAGGTGAGGCGGGCGGACGGTCCAGGCGCCGAGAGCTCGTAAAGAGAACTCATCCGGTCGGTAAGTGCCGTCCGGACCAGCCGAATTGTTGTAGGCCCACGGTCGGCGTGCGAGAGCGCGCCGATGCTGCATGGGAACCGCAGCGAGAAAGGTGTCGAGGTCTAACCATGACCATGACTGATCCGATCGCAGACTTCTTGACGCGTCTGCGCAACGCCAACTCGGCGTACCACGATCAGGTGAAGGCGCCCCACTCCAAGCTCAAGGCGAACATCGCCGAGATCTTGAAGCGCGAGGGCTACATCGCCGATTACCGCACCGAAGACGCGACCGTGGGCAAGTCCCTCGTCGTCGATCTGAAGTACGGCCCCAGCCGTGAGCGCAGCCTGCAGGGCCTGCGTCGCGTCTCGAAGCCGGGTCTGCGTGTGTACGCGAAGTCCACCAACCTGCCCAAGGTCCTCGGCGGCCTCGGCGTGGCGATCATTTCCACGTCGACCGGTCTGCTCACCGACCGTCAGGCGGCCAAGCAGGGCGTGGGCGGCGAAGTCCTCGCCTACGTCTGGTAAGGGAGGTCAGGACTAATGTCGCGTATTGGTAAGAAGCCCATCGAGATTCCGGCCGGCGTCGACGTCACCATCGACGGCCAGGTCGTCACGGTGAAGGGGCCCAAGGGCACCCTGTCGCACACCGTGGCCGAGCCGATCACCGTCACCAAGGGTGAGGGTAACGAGCTCGAGGTCGCCCGTCCCAACGACGAGCGCGCCAACCGTTCGCTGCACGGCCTTTCCCGCACCCTGATCGCCAACATGATCGAGGGTGTCACCAAGGGCTACGAGAAGAAGATGGAAATCTTCGGTGTCGGTTACCGTGTGGCCGCCAAGGGCTCGAACCTCGAGTTCGCCCTGGGCTACAGCCACCCGGTGCCGATCGAGGCCCCGGAGGGCATCACCTTCGCGGTGGAATCGCCCACCAAGTTCTCTGTGTCCGGCATCGACAAGCAGAAGGTCGGCCAGATCTCCGCTGTCATCCACGGACTGCGTAAGCCCGACCCGTACAAGGGCAAGGGCATCCGCTACGCCGGCGAGGTCGTTCGCCGCAAGGTCGGAAAGACGGGTAAGTGATCATGGCGCAAACTGCTAACCAGAAGGCCAAGCGGATTCCGCTGGGCAAGGACAACTCGACCAAGCGTCGTCTGTCCAAGACCCGCCGTCACTTCCGTCTGCGCAAGAAGGTCGTCGGCACCACCGAGCGTCCGCGCCTGGTGGTCAACCGCTCCTCGCGGCACCTGCACGCCCAGCTCGTCGACGACTCGGTCGGCAAGACCATCGCCGCCGCGTCCTCGATCGAGGCCGACGTGCGCGCGCTGGAGGGCGACAAGTCCGCCAAGGGCGCCAAGGTCGGTCAGCTGATCGCCGAGCGTGCCAAGGCTGCCGGTATCGAGTCGGTCGTGTTCGACCGTGGTGGTCACGACTACCACGGCCGCATCGCGGCGCTGGCCGATGCCGCTCGTGAAGGCGGGTTGAAGTTCTGATGACTGTTATTTCGAACGGAAGGAACGTCTGATGCCGGGACGTCAGCGGCGTGACGGCGGCAACGGACCCGCCGGACAGAACAGCAATGGCCCCGAGGGCAACCGTGGCGACCGCCGCGGTGGTGGCGATCGTCGCGGTGGCGGCGACCGTCGGGACAACGCTGCCGAGAAGAACCAGCTCGAGCGCGTAGTCGCGATCAACCGCGTCTCCAAGGTCGTGAAGGGTGGTCGTCGCTTCAGCTTCACCGCCCTCGTGATCGTCGGTGACGGCAACGGTCTGGTCGGCGTCGGCTACGGCAAGGCCAAGGAAGTTCCCGCGGCCATCCAGAAGGGTGTCGAGGAGGCTCGCAAGGGCTTCTTCCGCGTCCCGATGATCGGCTCGACCATCACCCACCCGGTTCAGGGTGAGGCGGCGGCCGGTGTCGTCATGCTGCGTCCGGCTTCGCCCGGTACCGGTGTGATCGCCGGTGGCGCGGCGCGTGCCGTGCTCGAATGCGCTGGCATTCACGACATTCTGGCCAAGTCGCTCGGTAGCGACAATGCGATCAACGTCGTTCACGCGACGGTTGCCGCGCTCAAGATGCTCCAGCGTCCCGAAGAGGTTGCCGCGCGTCGCGGTCTGCCGATCGAGGATGTCGCTCCGGCGGGCATGCTGCGTGCGCGTGCGGGACAGGGAGCCTGACCATGGCTGATCTCAAGGTGACCCAGATCAAGAGCACCATCGGCGCCAAGGCGAATCAGAAGGACTCCCTGCGTACGCTGGGCCTTCGCAAGATCCGTCAGAGTGTTGTCCGTGAGGACAACGCTCAGAACCGCGGTCTGATCAACGTCGTGCGCCACCTCGTAACTGTTGAGGAGGTCTGACATGACCATCAAATTGCACCACCTGCGTCCTGCGCCGGGTTCCAAGACCGAGAAGACCCGTGTGGGTCGCGGTGAGGGCTCCAAGGGCAAGACCGCCGGTCGCGGTACCAAGGGCACGAAGGCCCGCAAGAACGTCTCCCCGGCGTTCGAGGGTGGCCAGATGCCGCTGCACATGCGCCTGCCGAAGCTGAAGGGCTTCACCAACCGCTTCCGCGTGGAGTACCAGGTTGTGAACGTGGGCCGCATCGCGGAGCTGTTCCCCGAGGGCGGCACGGTCGGTAAGGCCGAGCTCGTCGCGGCCGGCGCCGTTCGCAAGAACGAGCTGGTCAAGGTTCTCGGCGACGGTGAGATCGGCGTGGCGGTCCAGGTGACCGCCGACAAGGTGACCGGCTCCGCCAAGGAGAAGATCACCTCGGCCGGTGGCACTGTCACCGAACTGGCCTGACGGTACTGTTAGTCAGCAGTGGACACCGGACGAGTCGCGAGCTCGTCCGGTGTCACTGTTAGAGTTCAAGTGTTGTCTGCCAAGCTCGTCATCGGCTGACGTTTCCGTAGAACCGAAGTCGCATGGCATGACCATGTCGTTCGCCAGGAGGATCTGTGCTTTCCGCCTTCGTATCGGCCTTCCGGACTCCGGACTTACGGCGGAAGATTCTCTTCACGCTGGGGTTGATCGCGCTGTACCGGTTGGGTGCCGCGCTGCCGTCCCCCGGCGTCGACTATCGCGCGGTCCAGGACTGCGTGAAGCTGGTCTCCGGTGGTGATTCCGCCGGTATCTACCAGCTCATCAATCTCTTCTCCGGTGGTGCGCTGCTGCAGCTGTCGGTGTTCGCGATCGGCATCATGCCGTACATCACCGCGAGCATCATCATCCAGCTGCTGACCGTCGTCATCCCGCGGTTCGAGGAACTGCGCAAGGAAGGCCAAGCAGGCCAGACCAAGATGACGCAGTACACCCGGTACCTGTCGATCGCCCTGGCGATCCTGCAGGCCACCGGCCTCGTCGCCCTCGCGGCGCGCGGTCAGCTGCTGCAGGGCTGCCAGCAGGACATCCTCGCCGACACCAGCATCTTCGGCATGATCATCATCGTCCTGGTGATGACCGCCGGTGCCGCGCTGGTCATGTGGTTCGGTGAGCAGATCACCGAACGCGGCGTCGGCAACGGTATGTCGCTGCTGATCTTCGCCGGTATCGCCGCCCGCCTGCCGGTCGACGGCAAGAACATCCTCGACTCCGACGGTGGCCTGATCTTCGGCCTGGTGTGTGTCGCCGTGCTGGTGATCCTGGTGGCCGTGATCTTCGTCGAGCAGGGTCAGCGCCGGATCCCGGTGCAGTACGCCAAGCGCGTCGTCGGTCGCAAGATGTACGGCGGTTCCTCGACCTACCTGCCGTTGAAGGTCAACCAGGCCGGTGTCATCCCGGTGATCTTCGCGTCCTCGCTGCTCTACCTGCCGAACCTGGTCGCTCAGCTGACCGGCTCGAACACGGCGACCGACCCGAGCTGGTGGCAGGAGATCATCCAGAAGTACCTGGTGAACCCGGGCAACCCGGTCTACATCGCGATCTACTTCGGTCTGATCGTGTTCTTCACCTACTTCTACGTCGCGATCACCTTCAACCCGGAGGAGCGCGCGGATGAGATGAAGAAGTTCGGCGGCTTCATTCCCGGTTACCGTCCGGGCAAGCCGACCGCCGACTATCTCAACTACGTTCTGAGCCGCATCACCCTGCCTGGCTCGATCTACCTCGGTCTGGTCGCCGTCCTCCCGAACCTGTTCCTGGACATGGGCGCGACCGGTGGAGCGGCGAACCTGCCGTTCGGCGGTACTGCGGTCCTCATCATGGTCAGCGTGGGTCTCGACACGGTCAAACAGATCGAGAGCCAGCTGATGAATCGAAATTACGAAGGGTTCCTCAAGTGAGAGTTGTTCTGCTCGGTCCGCCGGGTGCCGGCAAAGGTACTCAGGCCGTCCTGCTGTCGGAGAAGCTGGGCGTTCCGCACATCTCCACCGGAGACCTCTTCCGCGCGAATATCAGCCAGCAGACCGCCCTCGGTCGCGAAGCGCAGAAGTACATGGACGCGGGCGACCTCGTCCCCAGCGACGTCACCAACCGCATGGTCGAGGCCCGCGTCGGTGAGCCGGACGCGTCGAACGGCTTCGTGCTCGACGGGTACCCGCGCACGACCGACCAGGCCGACGCGCTGAAGAAGATCCTCGAGCACAACGGCACCCCGCTCGACGCGGTGCTGTGCTTCGTGGTCGCCGAGGACACCGTGGTCGAGCGCATGCTCGCCCGTGGACGCGCCGACGACACCGAGGACGTCATCCGCAACCGGCTGCGGGTCTACCGTGAGGAGACCGAACCGCTGCTCGAGTACTACGACGGTCTGGTCGTGACCGTCGACGGAATCGGCGAGGTCGACGAAGTCAACACGCGGGCGCTGAAGGCGCTCGGTCAGTAACCACCGATCGGAGTACTGAGGCCGGATGGTCTTCAACCGTAAGAAGAAGGTCGTGCCGTTTCGTTCGGCGGGCGAGCTGGACGCCATGGCGGCTGCGGGCGCGATCGTCGGGCAGGCGCTCGTCGCCGTGCGCGCCGCGGCCAAGCCCGGCGTCTCGACGCTGGAACTGGACGAGGTCGCCGAGCAGGTCATCCGTGACGCGGGCGCCGTCCCGTCGTTCAAGGGCTACCACGGCTTCCCCGGCTCGATCTGTTCTTCGGTCAACGACCGTGTGGTCCACGGGATCCCCTCGGCGAAGGACATCCTCACCGAGGGCGATCTCGTCTCCATCGACTGCGGTGCCATCCTCGACGGCTGGCACGGCGACTCGGCGTGGACGTTCGGCGTCGGCACCATCATCGAGGCCGACGCGCTGCTGAGCGAGGCGACCAGGCTGTCGATGGAGGCGGGCATCGCCGCCATGGTGCCCGACAACCGCCTCACCGACGTCTCGCACGCCATCGAGCTCGGCACCCGCGCTGCCGAGCGCGAGCACGGCCGCGCGTACGGCATCGTCGACGGCTACGGCGGGCACGCCATCGGCCGCGAGATGCACATGGACCCGTTCCTGCCGAACGAGGGCGCCCCCGGCAAGGGCCCGCGCCTGGTCGTCGGTTCGGTGCTGGCGATCGAGCCGATGCTCACCCTCGGCACCACCGAGACCAAAACCCTCGACGACGAGTGGACCGTGGTCACCACCGACGGCACCCGCGCCGCGCACTGGGAGCACAGCGTCGCCGTCACCGAGGACGGCCCCCGCATCCTCACCCTGCGCCCGGAGTAGTTCGCGCGCAAAGGATTTCGGACGACGGCCCGGTCAGCCTTCCAACAGGATGGTGACCGGGCCGTCGTTCGTCAGCTCGATCCGCATGTGCGCCCCGAAGTGCCCGGTGGCCACGGTCGCGCCGAGGGCGCGCAGGGTGTCGGCGAAGGCGTCGACGAGCGGTTCGGCATGGTCGCCCGGCGCGGCCGCGTTCCAGGACGGTCGCCTGCCCTTGGCGGTGTTGGCGTAGAGGGTGAACTGGCTGACCACCAGGATCGGCGCGCGCAGATCCGCGGCGGAGCGTTCACCGTCGAGGATCCGCAGCCGCCACGCCTTGTCCGCCAGGGCTTTCGCGGTCGCCTCGGTGTCGCTGTGGGTGGCGCCGACCAGGGCGAGCAGCCCGTGCGGCACCCC
Source organism: Nocardia sp. NPDC058244 (assembly GCF_042882065.1). Taxonomy (NCBI): domain Bacteria; kingdom Bacillati; phylum Actinomycetota; class Actinomycetes; order Mycobacteriales; family Nocardiaceae; genus Nocardia; species Nocardia sp. NPDC058244. The sequence continues at coordinate 126,726 of NZ_JBHVWX010000007.1, forward strand.
CGCCGCGGCCGGATCGATCCGCCCGACCACCTCGTCGTCGACGCTCACCTTGGCACTGGTCACCCGCTGCAGCAGTACTCGCACAGGCACCGATCATGCCAGGTGCCGGACGGGTCAGGGTTTGCCGAAGAACAGGATGTCCGGCCCGTACTCGGTGAGCGGGCGCTGTTCGGCGGCCTGGCGGATGCCACTGCCGGGTAGCTCGGTGACCTTGGCGAACATCGGCGCGTTGCCGAAGGCCGCGCGGACCTGCGTCTCGGAGGCGTAGTCGGCGCCGTAGTCGGCCAGGGTCGCGAAATCCAGCGGCGCCAGGGGTGCGTCGAGCGGCGCCTGCCCGGCCGGCCTGCCGAGCGCGGCGTACTGGGTGGCGACGCCGTTGTCGTAGAGGCACAGCTCGTAGGAGATCTTCTCGATGGTGGCGACGGTGAGGACCGGCCACTTCTCCGAGAGCCGAACGGCGAGCGGATGCTTGCCGAGCGCGCCGATCTCCCAGTTCAGGCTCTTCACCGAAATCCAGCTGCCGGAGGACTTCTCGACCAGCACCACATCGGCGGACAGCTCGACCGCCGGGTTGGTGACGGGTTCCTTCACTCCCCAGTGCTTTTCGTGCACGCCGGCGAACCGGCCCGCGTCGACCGGCTCGACCCCGTCACGCGCGAAGGCCCCGACGATCGCCGCCCGCACCTGCTCGAGCGCGTCCGGCGCCGAACAGCGCACCGCGAGCGCGCCGTAGGTCGCCGAGATCTCCACCGGCCGCGACGGCGGCTCCGGCATCGCGCCCGCCGCCAGCGGCTTGAGCCCGACCAGCGCCAGCCGCCAGTTGATCTCGTCGATGGTGGCCAGGTCACCACCCGACTGATAGAGGATCTGCTGCTGGGTGAGCCTGCCCGCCCGTTCCAGCGTCGGCGCGCCCAGCTTGATCAGCGCCTGGGTGGTCTTGAGGGTGAGATCGAGTTCCTCGACCCGGGTCTCGCGCAACCGCGCGGTACTCGCGGTCGAGGTGACCTCGGAGTACAGCGTGCGATAGCTCGCGATGGCCTGCTTGCGCGACCGGCCGACCATCATCGTGCGCAGCAGCGTGCTCAGGCTGGCCAGATACTTGCCCGGCTGCTCGGAGGTGCGCGCGTACATCGCGGCCCGGATCCGCACCGCGTCCTCGGTCGCCGCGACCGCCGCGTCGTGATCGAGCCGCATCAGCCACACGCCGCACTTGGACAGCCCGTCGGCACACATCGGCTGCACATCCGGATAGTCCTGCGCGACCTGCCGGTACGCCTGACACGCGCTGCGAATGGTGTTGGTGGCCAGCTGCCGATGCCCGACCAGCCGGGTCGCCTGCTCGAACAGCCGCAGCGAATCCTGCAGCGCGCCGGCGTACTCGTAGCTGACATACCCGCCGACCAGCCAGTGCAGGCGGATGGCGACCGCTTCCTGCGCCGGTTCCAGCGCCTCGGCGGTGCGGTCGCGGCCGGACGGGTCGTCGCGGGTGGTGAGCAGGCCCTGGGCCAGCTCGGCGAGGGATCCGGCCAGGCGCAGGTAGTCGGCGGGGGTCTGGCTCCTGGTGGCAGTGCGGTCGGCCGCGACGCGCCGTTCGAGGCCGCTCAGGTCGGTCATGAGCAGTTCCATCGCGACGTCAATCCTGGCCTCATCCATCGTTCGAGCACGGCCGTTGGGCGGCCGTTCAGTGTGTCGTTCGAGTTTGGCACAGATCGGCGGTGGTTGCCGGTCCGTCCGGCGAACCAGGATGTTCATCCACGAGCGAGCCGGTGTTTCCCTGTGGCTGTGCATATTTCGCAATGCTTACTAGAATGCATGCGATCGAGCCGACTGCGCGAGGGTCGTCGGTGGGGCGCTGCGAGGAGCGGTTGGCGTGGGAGATTCTCCCTACGAGGGGTTGGCAAGCAAGGCCAAGATCAAGGTGGAGACGGGCGCCGCGCTCGAAGCCGCCAAGGCGTGTAGCTCGGCGATCGAGGTGTTCAAGGGCTGTCAGAACCTGATTCGCGACCACGATCTCAACAACTACGACGAGTCGAAGCTCGGCGGTAGCCAGGTCGACGCGGGTCCGCCGCTGCGAACCAAGTTCATCACCGAGGCCACCCAGGCCAAGGACCTCATCGGGCGCTACATCGATTCGCTCGAAGACCTGGTCACCATGTTCAAGGCGGCGGGCGAGTCCTACACCGAGACCGACAAGGGCTCGGGCGACAATATCGCCGCGCTCAAGGGGCAGCTCAAGGACGTGAAGTCCGCGCCAGGCGCCAAGGATCTCAAGGGCGAGGTCACCAAGGCCGGTGGCTACACGCCCGCGCACTGGGAAGTCGACGTCAAGATACGCCAGGGCACCGGCATGGAAATCAAGATGGAGAAGCACAACTACGACATCGAGACCGCGAACGTGCCCAAGCACGCGGGCACCGCGACCGCGGAATCGGTGGGGGTGCGGATTCCGGTGCGGGCGGCGGAGAACATGTCCTGGCGTGACATGTACGACCTCGGTCAGCGCATCGGCTGGCAGGAAGTCGCCAACGACGCCCCGATCTGGGAGGCGATGGCCACCGCGGTGCACGGCGCCGCCTACGACCTCGACCAGAAGCTCGCCGGGATCACCGCCGACCGGTGGCAGAGCCAGGGCGGCGACACCGCGCGGGCGGCGATCGCCACCTTCGGTCAGTCCGCGATGGTCGCCAGTGATTCCTTCAAGATGATGCAGGCGAACCTCGAGTACACCGCGAACTGGCTGTACGCGACGAAGGTGTGCATGCCGATCGAGACCGAGGACAAGTGCGACGACGATCTGCAGGAGAACCGCGATCGGTACGAGCGTCACTATGTCAACGGGGTGATGAATACCGAGAAGCTGTTCCCGGCGGCGGCGGAGCCCGCAGCCCCCAAGGGGCCGGTGACCACGCCGAACAATAACAACAACAACAATAATAACAACAACAACAACAACAATAACAACGGCGGCGGTAACAACAACGCCGGAAACAACGGCGGCGGCAGCAATAATTCCGGTGGCGGCAGCAATAATTCCGGTGGCGGCTCCCAGCAGACGGCTGCCAGCCAGGCCGCCCAGCAAGCGGCGTTGCAGGCGGCCCAGCAGGCGCAGTCCGCGCTGCAGCAGAACGGGACCAAGGGCTCGCAGACCGCCAACGGGCAGACCGGCTCGACCGGTCAGAACGGCTCGACCGGCTCGGTCGCCGGGTCGGGCGGTTCGACCGGCTCCAGCAGCGGTTCGGGCTCGGGCGATATGTCGAGCATCCTGTCCTCGGTGATGTCGGCGGTCACCTCCGCCGTCAGTTCCCTCACCCAGGCGCTGCCCTCGCTGGCCACCGCCCTGCAACAGATCTCGGCCGACACGACCGGCTCGACCACCGCGTCGGGCCTGCCCGATTTCACCCAGCTCGGCAACCTGCTCGGCCAGTTCCCGGATCTGAAGGAGATGCTCGCGCAGTCGCCCGAGCTCACCGGACTGATCGCGGGCAACCCCATGCTGACGCCGCTGGCCGAACTGCTCGGCGTCGACACCGCGACCACGAACCCCGACGGTGCCGGTGTCCCCGGCGAGACGACAGCGTCCGCCACGGCGTCGCGCGCCTCGCTGCCCGATTTCTCCAACCTGCTGTCCGGCCTGGACGATTTCGTCGCGCCCCTCACCGGTCTGGTCGCGGAGTCGCTGTCGACCGAGGCGCCCGCACAGGTCGAGGCGGCCGAGGGCGCCGAAGCGTCCGTCCCGGTGCTCGAGATCCCCGACCAGGCGTTCTCGATGCCCGACCAGGAGTTCCACGCGCCGATAGCACCACTCGACGCCACTGATCCCGGAACGATCACGCGCGCGCGGCCGGAGGTCGGCGCGTGAGCCAGCGTTGGGAACTCACCGACATCGAATTCCGGGTGCTGTGGCAGCGCTTCGTCGGTACCGACCTGCCACGTCCGCTGACCTTCCAGACCACGACCCGGCTGCACGAGGACTACGAGGCCGAGAAGTACCAGGTCTGGCAGCGCCTGCAGCACACCGCCGACCCGGCGCTGCGCACCGTCTTCGAAGTGCTCGAACGGCCGGAAGCGTATGTGCGCCTGCGCGGCTGGAAGGACGACGCGCGCAGCGACGCCGAGTACTGGCTCAAGGCGCGGGCCGCGCGCGCCGGCGCCAACGGTTACCTGATCTACCAGCTGCCCGGTGAAACCCCCACCCACAGTGGTGGTTACGTCGTCGTCGACATCGGGCCGTACGGGCTCGCCGACGCGATCGTCGACCTCATGCCCGCCGCCGGCGCGGGTCGCGGGGGCATCATCCCGCTGGTCACCGGCGCCGACCAGGACGACCATCAGCGGCCGTCCTCGATGTTCTTCGAGGAGGCCGACACCTCGATCGTCGATCGCAGTGCCGAATTCCTGAATCGGCCCGCCGAGCGCACCGGCACGATCAACATCCTGCAGAACCAGTCGATGTTCGGATCCCGCGGCATGCATCGCGACATCCTGGTCTGGCGCGACCTGCCCGAGGACGGTCGCTACGTCATCGGCCTGCCGAACGAGAACCCGGTCGCCACACCGATGTCCAGGGCGGATCTGGTCGACGCGGTCAACACCTCGATCGAGCGGATGATGTCGCGGGTGGAGTCCCACTGGGAGGCGAACGCCTAGGTACCGGCCGTTCACGACGGTGTCATGCCGGGTTCGCTCCGCCGTGCCAAGCTGTTGCGCAGGCGAAGGACTTGTGGTGTGCTCGGTGCTACCACTCGTGGAGGGATGAGGGCGATGACGTTCGAATACGACGCCGACGACTTCCGGACCGCGGCAGGCAAGTCGCGCAATGTCGGAACCCAACTCACCAACATCATCAACACCCTGAACGGTTCGCTCAACGGGCGCGGAAACGTCTGGGGCAACGACAAACTCGGCCAGAGCTTCAACGACGGCCCCGGCGGCAACGACGGTTACGACTCCTCCTGGACCAACACCAGCGACAACGTCAAGACCATGGCCAAGTCCATGGGCGACTTCGCCGACGGCCAGACGGAGAGCGCCGACTACATCGACAAGATGGAACAGGGCAACCGCAACGGGTTGAAGTAGGCGCTCACAGCAGCCCCTGCTCTTCGAGCTCGATATTGCGGTCGTCGGCGGCAAGTCGCGCATTGGTGATCAGGTACAGCCACACCGAAGCGGCGGAGCGTTCGAGCAGAAGCGTGGCCTTGGGCCCGGGCCACCGGAGTTGCGGGGGCGGACCGGCGACGCGCGCGGTCGGCTCGCCGAGCTCGGCGGTGATCGCCGCGGCGAAACCTTCGAACGCCGCGGAGACCTCGGCATTCTGATCCGCGTCGGCGAAGTCGGTGAGCTGCAGGTCGATCCCGGTGACCTGGCCGTTCTTGGCATGGATCGTGCCGCTGCCCTCGCCGAAGCCGACGTCGAGCATGATCCAGCGCGGACGGCTGGAGATGGTCTGCCAACCGAATCGTTCGACAATCGTGGACGCGTCGTCGAGAGCCCACGACCAATCCAGGCTGTGCAGTCCGCCCGCGAGTTCGGCTGCCTCGTCGATCGGAAGGGTCCGCCACGTGCTCACTCGTCGGCCCGGCCGCTACTGCATCGGCTGACGGCTCAGGCCGAGGGTGGGCAGGTCGAGGTTCGGATGACCGGCGCGGTCTGTCCAGGCGTCGTAGACGAGCCCGGCGGGGGTGGTGATGCCGTACCCGTCGCGGAGGCCGGTGACGGCGAGGTCTGCGGCGCGGTGGCAGTCTGCGGCCGTGATCGGTGCGTCGAAGTCTTCCCACCACAGATGGGCGTTGTCCACGTCGGGCTGGTTCCAGCCGGCGTCGGTGATCGCCCGATACCCGGCAGGATCGGGTCGCCGGTTCTCGTCGAGGAACCGGTCACCGATCAGCTGAGCGGACAGCACGTCTTCGTCGCGGGCGAACTGAACGAAGCGGCGGGTGCGGGCCGGTTCGGGTTCGAAAACGATCACCCGTGCGCCGAGCGGGAGGTTCTCGAGCTCGGACGCCAGGTGCTCGGCGAACGTGGTCCAGTCGGTCACAGCTGCCCCTGCCGGGAGAGCTCGACGCCTTCGTCGAAGAGTTCCAGCCATTCGTTGGAGGCCAGGGTGAGGGTGATCGAGCGGGGGAGTGCCGCGAGGATCAGGGTCGAGTCGGAGCCGGTCCAGCGCAGCTGGGGATTGTCGTCGGCGATCCGGGCGCTGGGGGCGCCCAATGTCGCCTCCAGTCGCCCGCCCATCGCGGTGTAGGACTGCTGGACGAGGGTGTGGGTTTCGGTGCTGTCGGGGCCGATGGTGCTGGCGCTGACCTCGATCTGTTCGACGTCACCGTCGTCGGCGAAGACCTTTCCGCTGGCCAGGCCCATTCCGGTGTCGAGCATGGCCCAGTCGTCGTCCTCCGAGGTGGAGACCACGCGCCAGCCGAATTGTTCGGCGATCTCGGGTATGTCGGCGAGCTGCCAGGACCAGTCGAGTGCGCGCAGTCGACTGCCCAGCTCGGCGACCTCGTCGGGGGTCCGGGTGCGGAAGTCGGTCAACGGTTTCTCCTCTTGGCTCGCGACAGGCAAGGACGGCACGGTCAGAAGTACGACAGGAACGCGGCGTCGAAATCGGGGTCGCGCGTGTCGAAGTTCTGCGGGGTGTAGTCGAGTGCGCGGACGTGGTCGACGAACCCCGGTGGGAGGACGAGAGGCTGGTCGGCGAGGTATTTCAGGGAGTCCTCTCGCCAGATCCAGACGCCGTCGGAATAGAGCGAGGGGCCACCCTCGATGTCGACACCCTCGGCGAACAGGTCGGGCGCCTCGCCCATGACGTCGAAGATGGCGCGGGCCTTACGCATGTAGTTCAGGATTCGCTCGCGGTCGGCCTCGACGGTGCCGGTGGGCGCGTCGTGGACCGAGGGCAGCTCGTCGTGCGCGCCCTCGTACATCTCGCGGTACATGGCCACGGGCTTCAATTCCATTGCGTGCGTCCTGCTCTCGGTGTTCTGGAGTTTGTGCCCGGCTCTCGTGCTCGTCGGTCCGTGCCCATCGGTCGAGCCCGAGCCGCCGACTCGATCCTTCGCGCGCGCCGCCGGGTCGTCAAGTTCACCGGTATCGACAGGTGGATGACGGCGCCGAGGGGGTGCTCCGGCCTTCTCGCGTTCATTTTGTCGTCACCGGTGATTCGCCGGTGCCTGCGACTCTGTTGCGCAGGCGAACGAGTTGTGGTGTGCTCGATCCGGCACCACTGCGGAGGGATGAGGGGCGATGGCGACGTTCACGGACTCGAGCTGGTGACGTAGCCCTCCATGATCGATCTGCCGTCCGGGCTGCACTGGCTCTCGATTCTCGCTGGCATGGAATGGCCAGAAGGCAATGAAGACGAGATGTGGGCCATGGCCGAGGACTGGCGCACGGCCGCCGACAGTCTTCGTGGTCTCGTCGACGACATCGATGCCGCCAAAGACGCTGCGTTCAAGGCGTATCCGCAAGGCGAGGGTGTCGACGACATGCTCAAGGCCTTCGAGGGGATGGCCCGCGGCGATCAGTCGGTGACCAAGCTCGCCGAATTGTTCGACATCCTCGGTGATTCGGTCTATCAGACCGGCACCGAGATCGAATACACGAAGATCATGTTCCTGTCCTCGCTGGGCTTGCTGGCGCTGGAAATCGCTGCGGCGTGGATCTTTCCGCCGACGGCGCCCGCGGTGGAGGCGGCCGCGATCGCGGCGACCCGCGTGGTGGCACGGACGATCTTCGGCCGCGTGCTCGCGGCGATTCTGCGCCACGGCGCGAAGGCGGTCATCACCCGCGTCCTGAAGTTCATCGGCCAGCACGTGGCGATCGACACCGCGCTCGGCACCCTGCAGGAACTCGGTGTGCAGCAGTGGCAGGTGGATCAGGGCCACCGCAAGGAGATCGACTGGAACCAGGTGAAGGCCGCGGCGGTCAGCTCCGCCGCGGGTGGTCTGGCGGCCGGTCCGTTCGGCAATTTCCTCGGCAAGCGGCTCGGCGACGGCATGGCGCCGTGGCTCAAGGGCGCGATCACCGGCACCGGCGCCGGTCTGGTCGGCGCGGGCGGCGGCATGCTCGGCCAGTTCGCCTACGACGGCTTCACCCAGGGCTGGGACAAGGCCTGGGACAACCTCAAGACCGCGGCCGCCGACCCGCTCATGTGGAGCGCGGGCGCGACCAACGGCGGTATCTCCGGCCTGAACAAGGCGGGCGCCAACGCCGCGTGGTCCAAGATGAACCCCGGCCTGTTCGAGCGCCCCAGCTTCAGTTCCCGGATACGCGAGGCCATGGGACCCGGCTACGACCTCGGGACGTTCGGGCAGGACAGCAACACCGCGGGCGGTGACGGCTCGACCAACCGTCCCGGCGCCGACGGCGAGAACCGCGCCGGTGCCGACGACGGTGCGACCGGTGCGGGCGGCGACGACGGCGTGCGCGCCGGTGCGGGCGACGACACCATGGACGGCGAAGGCGCGGGCGAGACCAGGGCGGGCGCGGGCGACGACAGCCAGTCCATGCGCCCGGCGGGCGGTACCACGCCGGAGGCCGAGGGCGACGGTCCGACGAACACCGGTGCGGGACAGGCGAATCAGCACGCCGGTGACGACGGGCAGACCGCCTCGGACGGTGGCGGTGCCGGGAGCGGTCGTCAGGAGTCCAAGCCGGAGGTGCAGACCGGGGACATGCAGGCCGGCGACGGCGGGCGTCAGGACGGTGGCAGCCAGGACAGTGGCGCCCGCGCCGAAGGCCCAGAGGCGCAGTCGGATTCGGGGCGCGACACCTCGCGCGCCGGTGAGGCCGACGCGGACGCCGACGGGGCGGGCGTCAACGACGGGACCCGCACCGACGCGCAGTCCGGCGGTCAGCCGGTCACGCAGGCCAACGACACCCACACGGTCAACCGGGACACCACCTCTCAGGTCGGCGCGGCTCCTGCGGCGGGGATGGCCGGAGCGGGCCCGGCGGCCACCGGCGGACCGACCCTGGGGGCGACCGGTCAGGCGCCCGTCACCGGCCAAGCCGCGACGCCCGCGACCGGTCAGCCCGCTGCGACCCCAGCGCAATCACCTTCCACCCCAGCGCAATCAACGCCCGGCCAGCAGGCAACGCCCGGTCAGCAGACGACCCAGGGGCAGGGTGGGCAGCCCGGGGCCCGGCCCGGTGCACCGGATGTCCGCACCGGACTACCCGACGGGACCCAGTCGACTCCGGATAGTCGTTCCGCCACACCGGAAGTCCTCGGGGACAGCGGGACCAACGAGTCGCGAGCCGACACCGACGGTGCGGGCGACACCCGTGCCGACACCGAAAGCCGCGCGGGCGCAGCCGAACCGCGCGGCGGTGCCGGTCTCGCCGACACCCCGCTCCAGGGTCTGCACGCCGCGCCCGGTGAGGCGCCGCCGGTCCGATCGGAAGCGGAGACGACCGCCGAGCCGGTCCGCGCCGGGGAATCCGAGGTGCGGGCGGATCCGCTCGCCGATATTGCGCCGGTCGTGCCGATCGTCGGCGATTCGGCAGCGAGCCCGGCCCGACCGGACGCGAGCCGCCCCGGCCGCGCGGGCACCGACGACACCGCCCGCGATCGCGCCGACGGCGGCGACGACCGCAGGCAGCCGCAGCCCGACGACAACGACAGCGGACCGGTCTACGACGCCCGGCTGCCCAATGGCCAGGGCGTCGTCCACCACCCCGACGGGACCGCGATCGGCGAGGACGCGCGCACCCACCGCGTGAGCAACAACGTCCGCAACGACGGCGCCCACGACGTGGTGGTGCACGGCCGCCGCGACGGCTCGGTCACCCCGAGCAACGGCGACGCGGTCCACCCGCAGGACATCGTCGACGCGATCCGCTCGAATCCGAATTACGTGCCGGGCACTCCCATTCGACTGCTGTCCTGCCACGCGGGCAATGCCAACGGCTGGGCCCAGTACATCGCCGATCAGCTCGGCGTCGACGTCACCGCGCCCACCGACCGGGTCGGTGTGAAGAACGAGCCCGACTCCGTTCCGGTGATCGATCGCGGCGGCAAGTGGCGCACGTTCAGCCCGGAATCGGCCACCGTGCCCGACGACATCTCCTCGCTGCGCCCGGATTCCGACCCGAGCGATCCGAGCGACCTCGACACCCTCGACGGTGACGGGCCACCGCTGGATCGCGACCTGGTCGACTTCATGAGCGACGACGACTCGTCGACCCGCCCCGCCGCCATGTCGTTCCTGACCCCCGAGGTCGGGACCGCCAACGCGCCGTTCAGCCGCACACCCGGCGTGGACGCGCATCTGCTCGGCGTGCTGGACATGAACGACCCGATGGTGCAGACCGCGGGCGATCCGCCCCGGATCACCCATGTGGGCGGGGAACCGATCGACGAGTTCTCGCACCGGCTCAGCGAGGAGCGGGGCCGAGCGTTCGTCGACGCGTCTACCCAGGATGCGGCCCTGGTCGCCGAATACGAGCAGCACAAAGCCCAGCAGAAGGCGCTGGAAGCCGAGAAGGCCGCGGCGGGCCGTGCGGTGCGCGATGCGGCCATCGCGCTCAAGGAAGCCCAGAACGCGCGAGACCGCGGTGCCGAGGACGGCGAGCAGCTGGTCCGCAGCGCGCAGGAGGACTTGGCGGCGGCCAAGGACAATGCCAAGGCGGCCAAGGCCGCCCTGGACAACTTCATCGCCGCCGACAAGGCCGAAGCCGAGGCAGGCAATTCGCCCGCCAAGCGCCTGGAGAAGGCCGAGGCCAACCGGCTTCCCGCCGCCCGGCGCGGCCACGTCTCGTCGATCACCATCGACCGCCTCACCGGTCGCGTGTACGAGGCCGCCAACGGCACCTCCGACCAGCGCATCCACCCGTCCGAGCTGCATCCGACGTTGCACGACAACGTCTCCCAGTACCAGGACCCCACGGACGTCTACCACAACGGCGGCGACCCGAGGTTCTTCCCGCACACCGACAATCCGCTCGGACATGCCGAGATCCGCGGCACCAATGCCGCGCTGCACGATCGGGAACTGCTCAACCAGCAACGCGATCCGGGCGACCAGCTGCCGACCGACTTCGACGGCTTGGCCTCCATCCTCAACTCGCCCTACGTTCCGAGCCGGGACGCCGAGGCGCCCTGCTGCGCCAACTGCACCCGGGTGGTGCAGGGCACCGAGAGCACCGCGGGCCACATCATCGACGAGGGCGCTCCGCGCGTCGACCCGATCCGGCACGTCGACATCGAACGGGCCGCCGGCGAGGGCAACATCATCGAGCCACGGCTCGTGTCGCCGGAGTACCCCCCGGATATGGACTTCATGGGCGACGACGACGATGCCGGCCCGACTCCCGCCGCCGGTGATCCGGTGCCGCCCGGGATGGTCCGTGGGGACGACGGGCTGCTGCATCGGCCGGGGGACCGAACGGACAGCTACCGCGAACCGGACGGCACCTGGCACCACGTCGATGATCCGGCGGATACCTTCCGGGACAAGCGCTTCCGGCTGCAGAACGACACCGGTGGCTTCTACCGAGGCGACGACGACCCGCTCGCGGGCGTCGACTACGAGTACAAGGTGCAGAAGGGCGACAGCGATCCGCACACCATGCAGGATCCCGACCGTGCCGACGAGCTGAAGGAGGCGTCGGACAAGCGGCTCGAGCTGCAGACGCAGCGGGACAAACAACGGGTGAAGCTCGACCGTCTGATGGCCGAGTTCGGAGTCACTGCCCGCAACGATCTGGCGCCGGACAAGGTGGCGAGCAAGATCGCCGAGCTGTCCGACGCGGTCGACAACGATGCGACGCTGTCCCAGGCCGAGAAGGACGCCAAGGCGGCGAAGCTGCTCTCCCTGCAGTCGACGGCGAACAAGTACTTCACGATGGGCGTGAAGATGGTCGCCCTGTCCAAGCTGCTCGGGGAGACCGCCGGACTCGACTACGCGCTGAGCCGGCCCGGCGCGATCCTGCTCACTCCGTTCATCGGCGCCTTCGACGGGGCGGGTGTCGTCGACATGGCCTCGATCGTGCCGCCGACCCGTCCCGGCGACCCGCCGACCCTGCTCGTGGTGGAGGCCAAGGGTGTCGGTGCCACGCTCGGCGGGTCGAAAATCGCTCGGGCGGAGCAGGGTTCGCCGGAGTACCTGCGACGGACGCTCGACATGGATCAGAATCTGCGGCGCATTCTCAACGAGACGCCCGAGCAGATGCGCGCGCGGGGGATCGACCCCGACACTCCTGAGGGCCGGGCGTTCCGCCGAGCGGTGGCGGAGCTGCTCGCGGCCCGCGAGAACGGGACACTGAAGGTCGAATACAAGCTGGTGCACGCCACGGCGAAGGGCGAGGTGAGCGTCACCGACCTGCGGCTGGTCCGGGACGGCATCGATGTGCTTGCCGATGTGCCGCTGCCTGTCGACCCGGACACGCTCACTCGCCTCGCCGCCGACGACTCGATCGACTACATGGGCGACGAGGACGGTGAAACACGGAACCGCACACCCGATTTCGCCGATCCCGAACCGCCGCAGCGGGAGGTGCGGGTCGAGCTCGGGGACAACGGGGAAGTCGTCGCGCTGCATGTGCGACTGGACGACGGGCAGTGGGTGGTCGCGCGCACCGACGGTGACGAGGGGCCGGAGCACGCCCCGGCACGGCGCGACGACATTCCGGAGGTCGATACCCGGAGTACCCTGCGGCGCTTGGTCAATCAGCTCAATGCCGGCTACGAAGGGTTGAATCTCAAGTACCCGTCGGGGTCGGGGCTCGACGGTAGAGGCCAGACCGCGATTCGCGACGGTGTGGCCGGTGGCGTGCACCTGGTGACCGATCCGCCCGCGCCGGCCCCGGCCCCCGCGCCGCCCCCGGTCGACGGTCCGGTGGCCAGCGCGCCGCCCGCTGGTGCGGGCGATCCCGCGCTGAATGTGGCCAGGATCGGCAAGGAAGGCCTGACGATCTGGCACAACCGGGAGCACCTGCCGGTCATCGGCGGGATGCTGGGCCGCCAGGCGGACGTGGCCGGTGACTATCGCCCGGTGTACTTCCCCGACGGCACCGAGTACCGGCCGTGGATCAGCGACGCCGATCCGAACGCCGTGCGCGAGACCGTCGTCAGCGAGCTGCGGGCGAACCGGATGGAGCCCGACGAGGTCCGCGATGTCCTGAAGGAGCTGTTCGACGCCGCCCGGGATCCGCAGCTGCGCCAGGACCTGATCGACGATCTGGAATTCAACGGCCTCATCGATGCCGACGAAGCGCGGGTCATGGAGGAGACGCCGCCGACCGCGCCCGACCCGACGCCGGAGCAGCAGGGGCCGCCGCCCGAGGGCGAGACGCTGGCCGAGATGGCCGAGCGGCTCGGTATCGAGCTCGACGGCGACGGACCGGAAGACCTGCGCCGGGCGATCGACCGCCAGAGCCACCGGCTGCTGCGGGAGGTCGGCGCGATCGAGGGGCTGGCCGACGCGGCCCGGCGGGCCGACGAGGAGCAGAGCAGGCCCTACCGGCGGGCCGACCATCCCGCCGATCCCGCGCCCGCGCCCGACGACCGGTCGGTCGCCGGCCCGGACCGGCTGCGCGAAGTGGAGTCGGGCGAGCCGCGCGAGGACACCGACGACTTCGACGACTTCGACGACGAGCCCACCGGGGCGGAACCCCGGAGTCACTGGGGCGACACCAGCGCGCCGCGCCCGGTGCCGTTCTCGCGGGAGGTCAGCTTCCTCGACAAGGATCCGCTCGGCCGGTTCCTGCGCGACCTGATCGTCGCCTTCGAGGGCGTCACCGCGCTGCGGGACTACGACCGGGTCGGCAACGGCGCCGACCGGCTGCCCGAATGGGCCAGCTTCTCCGACGACCGGGAACCGGGGCGCGACGAGGCGCGGGCCCGCGAGTTCTTCGAGCACGCGCTGCGCCGCGACCAGCTGCGCGACGAATTGTCCAGCTGGGCAGCGATGTTCGGCCGTGATCTGAGCGATCTGTCCGGCGACCGGATGGAACCGACGCTGAACGAGCTGCGCGACTCCGCGCGGCAGCGGGCCCAGAACCTCGCCGATTTCATCGCGGCAGCGCAGCCGGTCCTGCAGGCCGACGGTGCGGAACCGGTCGGCAGGTCCTACGGCGACCAGGTCGCCCGGGTGCCCGACGCCGACGGCGGACCCGACCGGCTGCTCGTGGTCGACGGCGCGCTCGACCGCGAGGAGGCGCTGGCCCGCGCGCTGCGGGACAACCCGGAGCTGGCCGTCGACATCGACAACGGGCGGCTGAAGCCGGACTTCCGGGCGGTGCACGCCGACGGCACGGGCAGGCAGTTCCTCGATCCGGTGGCCACCCCGGAGGTGCAGCACATCCGCCGCACCGTGGACGGCGCCGAACTGCAGGTGACGATGCTGCGCGACGAGGACGGGCAGTGGCGGCCGGTGCAGCCGGCGCCCGAACCGCCGCCCGCACCGCGCGACCGCGCCGACATGGTGCGCGAGATCGTCGACCTGGCCCGGCAGCTGAACCTCGGCCCGGCCGCGCTGCACCCGGACAATATCGACGCCACCATCCGCGCACTGCACCTGGACAACGCGGTGCGCGCCGGGCAGACCGAGGCACTGGCCGACTACGCCCGCACGATGGCCGACATCGAGACCTTCCATCTGATCGGGGACGCGCGCGGACAGCTGGCCACGCGCCTCGGGATCCCGGAGGGCGAGCTCACGCCGCGCCGGATCGCCGAGGCACTGACCAATCCGAAGCAGCGGCGCGGAATTCGCCAGCAGCAGTTCGAGGACCTGCTCGACGGGCAGCAGCGCGACCCGAGCAAGACCGCCGGCTACTCCCAGCAGCTGCGCAATGTCGACGCGGCCACGGTGAAAGCCGCGCAGGAAGCCCTGATCCGGGCGCTGAGCCCGGACAATCCGGACCGGCTGCGGCCGGTTGTCGCGACGATCGACCGCTTCGGCAAGCCGACGTACGGACCCGCCGACAGCGGAATCGATCCGACCAAGCTCCGCAAGCTCGTCACGCGGCTGAACCGGTTGGGCGCGGGCGATTTCGCGCGGGACGCGCTCGCCGCGTACGCCGACGCGCTGCTGCGCACCGATCCGTACACCGACCATCCGGCGGGCACCATGGCGCGCGATCCGCGCACCACCGGTGATCCGCACATCTACGACCTCGACGCGATCCACGGGCTGCGCGCGGCGGCCGACGCGGCCGAGCCGGGCGCAGGCCCGGTCGATCTCGCCGCGCAGATCGCCGACAATGTCGCCCGCTCCTATGGCGCCGACCAGCCCGTCGGCCCGGATGATCCACGCCCGCAGCCGAATCGGGACTGGGCCCGATTGGTCGGCGTCGACGTGTCCACCGCCGACGACGCGAAGTTCGTCGAGATCTACGAGGCCTACCGCGACGGCAAGATCGAAAAGCACGAGGGCCTCAGCCCGGAGAAGCTGGCGGCCGAGATCGCCGCGATCCGCGAGGAGATCCGGCTCAGGACCGAGCAGCTCGAGCGGCTGAAGGCACTGGCCGACGAGTTCTACCGGCCGGTCGCCGATCTGCCGCCCGCCGATTCCCCCTCGGCCAGGCCGCACGGGGGCGCCGATCCCGACGCGCTGCCGGGCGGGCCGCGTGAGCTGCCCGCAGGGGCCCCGCCGGTGGATGGTTCGCAACCGCCTGGGAAGCAACCGGATTCGGGCACCGACCCGGACGCCGGGCTGCCGCCGGAACGCGGTGCCGACCTCGACGACCGGGCCGACGCGAAGCTCGACCAGACCATGCGCAAGCTGGACGAGGTCGCCGACGAGCTGGCCGAACCGATCGCCTCGCTGGACGATCTGGTCGGGCCCGGCGAGCCCGTCGACCCGCTGGCGCGGATCGACGAAGCCGTCGAGCGCCAGAACCGGCTCGCCGATCAGGCCGATCAGCGGCGGGCCGACCAGGCCGACGCCGCCCTGGACGACTCGCTGCGCGAGCTCGACGCCGTCGACGAGGATCTGGCCGCGCTCCAGTCGTATCTGCGCGCCCAGCGGGAGTTCGACGCCGCGCAGGCCGAGATCGCCTCCCGGTTCGAGGAATTGGCGGCCCAGGACGCCCAGGCCGCCGCGCGGCGGGGCGAGGACACCGACCCCGACTTCGCGGTGCGCGCCGCCGATCTGGCCGCGCTCGAGTCCTATCTCGCGGCCCAGCAGAAGTTCGACGCCTTGCGCGCCGAGCTGGCGGAGGCGGCGCAGGTCCGCCAGGAGGACCTCGACGCGGCGGCTCTCGCCGACCAGCAGGCGCTGGAGTCCTATCTGCGGGCGCAGCAGGAATTCGACGCCGCCCGTGCGGAAATGGCGGCCAGGTTCGCTGCCGCGGTGGAACGGCAGGGTGCGCCCGAGCCGGTCGGCGACGGGGCTGCCGAGGCCGACAGTTCTCCCGGCGACGACGGAACGCGTCGTGGGACTTCCGACGACGACATCCGCTCGCCAAACGACGACGGCGACGGCGACCCGCCCGCACCGTCGGCCGCGCCCGCCGGTCCGCCGTCCAAGCCGCCGTCGCGTCCGCCGACGGCCCCGAGCCCGGAACCCGAGGAGCCGTCGCGTCCGCCGACGACCACGGAAACCCAGGAGCCGTCGAGGGGTTCGTCGCGGTTCGACTTCGGCGTCCCGAAGCCACCGGCCGAACTGGCGGTACCGGGGGAGTCCGCGGCCGTCCTGCCCGACGCCGACTCGCCCACGCCCGGTGACCGGCCGGACCGTGCCCAGCAGCGCAGCGATTTCCTCGACGACGTGCATCAGTTCCTCCAGGAGCTGAGCGACCTGCCACCGTCGGCGCACGCCGACGCGCCGCCGTTGACCCCGGAGCAGGCCGAGCAGGTGCGCAGGCTCGCCGAGGCGCTGGGTCTGGGTGACGCGCTCACGGGTCAGCGTGATCCTCTCGGCGCGCTGGCCGAGATCGCCGATATGGCCAGGGCGCGCGGATTCCTGGACAGCGCTCTGGATCCCGATGCCGAACTCGGGCGTCCCATGCGCTACCCCGACGACTACGAACCGCTCGACGCCGACGAACTGCAGGACGGTCTCGACCAGTGGCGGGTCGAGGGTGATCCCGCCGACCGTGCCACGATCGCCGACGACCTGCGCCGGGCCGGGCTGGCGGACGACTCCCGGCCGTCTCTGGGCACCGAGCCGGATGCGGCCGCGCAGCCGTTGCGCCCGTCCGCGATCCTGCCGCCGGACGACGGCGCGCAACGACCGGGTGGCCCACGCCTCGAGCCCGCCCAGCAGGCGCTGGACCGGCTGGCGGCCCGGTTCGGGGTCGATCCCACCGATTCCGGTTCGCTCGACGCCGCGCGCTATCGGCAGCTGCTGCGCGCCGGTGCGGTCGAGGCGTTCGCCTCGGCGGTGCGCCACGCCGAGGCGGCGACCGATCCACAGCAACGGGCACAGCGGGAAGCCGTCGCACGACGCTGGGCCGCTCGGCTCGGGCTGCCCGCCGACCCGGGGCTCACCCGCGCCGCCGACGACATCAACCGGCTGCGCGCCGGGGTGACGCGCGACGCGAGCGACCTCGCCCACCTGGATCATCTGCTGCAAGCCGAGCTCGGCGACCGGGTGCTCTCGCTCGACATCGACGGCGAGAAGATCCTGGTGCGGCTCGTGGTCGACGGGCCAGACAGCTGGCATCTGGAACCCATCGCGCATCCCGAGCCGGCGCCGCGCACGCGGACCACCGAGCAGGCGGTCGAGGTGCCGCCGAAGAAGAACTGGCTGCGCAGGCTCTGGGACCGGATCGCCAATCGTGGCTACTACGGCGACAACCCGAAGTACCCCTCCGGTTCCAGCCAGGACAGCGCGGGACAGTCGCTGCTCGGCCACCAGGCCGGGTTGCCGCTGACCACGGTGAAGGACGCGACGCCCGACGCGCCCGGCGGCGAATACGACCAGCTCCAGATCAAGTTCAACCCCGTACGCATCCTCAAAGAGGGCGTGTACATGTGGCAGAACCGCGAGCTGGTGCCGATTCTCAAGCACCTGTCCTCGCGGATCGCCGACCAGGCGGGCGAGTTCCTGCCGCTACGCAATCTCGACGGCACCGAGTACAAGCCGTGGATCTCCGACGCCGATCCGGAGCTGCGTCGCCAGATCGAGCAGGATCTGCGCGATGCCGGGCTCGAGCATCTGCTGGAACCGGAAAGCCTGACGCCCGCCGAACTGGCCGCGCGGGAGACGAAGGCGCTGCCGGAATCCGATGAGCCGGTCCAGATCTCGCGTGACGGCGAGGAAGTGCCCGCGGTCGCCGAACCGCTGCCGCCGTGGTTGCGCGAGGTGGTCGACGCCGTCAACGACCGGATCTCCGACGCGACCGTCCTCGAGGCACTCGCGCACGAACTCGGTGTGCGGATCACCGATTTCAGCGAGGAAGGACTGCGCAAGGCGCTGGCCGAGGCCGAGTACCGGCTGTTGCGCCGCGACGGTGTGATCCAGGCTCTGGAAGCGGCCGCGCGGTTCTTCAACCAGGAGAACGCGGATATCCCGTTCCGGCCCGCCAACTTCCACAGCAAGGACCCGCTGGGCGCCTACCTGAAGGAAGTCGTCGCGGCCAGGGGCGAGCAGTTCGACTTCAACATGCTGAACTGGCGCGGCGTGAACAACGGCGGCGAGTGGGTCAACCCGTGGGGCGACCTCTCCGACGACGGCGACGGACCGACCGTCCACGCCGAGGACGCCCGCAAGATCTTCGACGACGCGCTGCGCCGGGCCGGACTGCGGGACGAGCGGTCGACGTGGGCGCATCTGGCCGGTGCCGATCTGGAAGCGCTGGTGCGCAACCTCGACGGCGAGATCGCCCAGCTGCGCGGGCAACTCGACGACAACATCGGACGGCTGGGTGAATTCACCCGGCGAGTAGCCGATTTCACTGCCGCGGATACCGGCGATCGACTGGTCGTCGATACCGAGAACGGCAAGATTGCCATCGTCGATACCGGCGCCGGGCACGAGGCCGCGCTGGCGCGGGCCTTGGCCGAGGCCGACGGGGACTTCATCGATCGGCTCAATCGCGGCGAGGTCGAGATCGAGATCCGGGCGGTCGGGATCGACGAGCAGGGCCGCGTGCACCTGCTCGAGATCGACGCTCCGGAGGTGCGGCACCTGCGCACCGAGGTGGACGTGCACACCGTCGACGCGACCATGCTGCGCGACGGGTCCGGTCCGTGGCGGATGGTCGACGCGGCGCCGCGCGCTGCCGAGGCCGAGGCGAACCTGCCCGTCGTGCCGGAGGAGTCGAATCAGCCGGTCCGCGAACCGCGTTCGCTGGCCGAGGTGCGCGCCGACATCGCCGAGGTCGCCGGGCGGCTCGGGATCGACGACCCGTCGACCCTGCCGGGGGACCGGCTGAACAGCCTGCTCGCCGAGCTGGAGCGGGCCAATCAGGTGCGGGCCAGGCAGGTCGAGGGCCTGGTCGACTACGCGCGCAGCGCCGACGCGATCGACAACTTCAACGCCCTGCACAATGCGCGCAGCGCGCTGGCACTGCGCTTCGGCGTGCCGCCCGAGGCGCTCACGCCGGAGGTGATCGCCCGCGGGCTCGCCGATCCCGGCACCCGGGTGGAGCTGCACCGGCAGCGGTCGGCGAACCTCACCGACTACGCGAAGCTGCTGCGTGCGTTCGACTCGGCGGCGGTCGATGCGGCACGTGACGCACTCGCACCGCACCTCGGGCTGCCGCGCGGTGGCCTGCCGCTGGACGCGGCGGCACTGGCCGAGGCACTGTCGAACCGGGCCGCACGCGGCGATCTCGACGATCTGACCGGCCCGCTCGCCGACTACGTGCGGGCGCTGGCGAAGATCGATCCCTACGCCGACGACCTGGTCTACAACCCCGAGACCGATCCGCGCGCGATGGGCGACGATCCGCCGGTGCACGACCGCGACGCCTTGGACTTCCTGCGGGAAGTCGGCGCCGACGATCTCACCGACCGGTCGCCGCTGCCGCCCGCGCCCGAGGACGCGGTTCCCGGTCCGAGCCGCGATCACGCCCGGCTGCTCGGCGTCGATCTGACCGGTGCCGACGACGAGCGCGTGGCGCAGGTCTACGAGTGGTTCCGCGACGGCCGCATCGACAAGCACGAACGCCTCACCCTCGAACAGCTCGCGCAGGTGCACGCGGAGATCCGCGACGAGATCCGGCAGCGCGCGGCCGATATCGCCCGGTTGCGGGAGCTGCTCACCGAACCGTTCGTCACCGATCCCGAGCTGGGTGGCGCGGACCGGCACGTGCTCGAACGCCCGGACGGTGTCCCGGGGGCACCGCCGCCCAGTCCGACCCCGACCGTCCACGGCTCGCCGGCGCGGGCCGGATTACCCGCCGGTCCGGTCGCCGAGGGTGACCCGGCGACTCCCGCCGACGATTCAGCGAACCCGCCGCCCGCGCGAAACACCGAGCGGGACCTCCACGGCGACGCGAGCGTGCCCGCCGACCGCGAGGCGAACGGGACCGACGATGGTCCCGAATCGCGGGGCGACGACGATCCGGGTGATCCGCCCGCGCCGCGACCCGCCCCCGGCGGTCCGCCGTCGAAGCCGCCCGCGCATCCGCCGACCGCGCTGAGCCCGGAACCCGAAGAACCGTCGAAGACTTCGTCGCCGTTCGACCGGGGGATTCCGCAGGCGCCCGCCGAACTCGCCGTACCCGATGCCGCCGGGCTGGATCGGCCGGGCGCCGACGCGCCCGCCGATCCGCCGGGCCGTGCCGAACAGCGCGATGTCCGGATCGACGATGTGCGGCAGTTCCTGCGTGACCTCGGTGATCTGCCGCCGTCGACCCACGCCGACGCCCCGCCGCTGACGCCGGAGCAGGCCGAGCAGGTGCGCAGGCTCGCCGAGGCGCTGGGTCTGGGTGACGCGCTCACGGGTCAGCGTGATCCTCTCGGCGCGCTGGCCGAGATCGCCGACATGGCCAGGGCGCGCGGATTCCTGGACAGCGCACTGGATCCCGACGCCGCACTGGGCGCGCCGATGCGCTACCCGGACGACTACGCGCCGCTGAACCTGGATCAGCTCCAGGACGGTGTCGACCAGTGGCGGGTCGAGGGCGATCCCGAGGTCCGCGCCGAGGTCGCCGACGACCTGCGCCGGGCCGGGCTCGAGGACGACTCCCGGCCGTCGCTCGGTACCGAGCCGGAACCGAACCCGCAGGCCCAGCCGCTGCACCCCACCGCGATCCTGCCGCCCGCCGACGGCACCCAGCAGCCGGGCGGGCCGCGGATGGAGCCTGCCCAGCAGGCACTGGACCGGCTGGCCGCGCGGTTCGGCGTCGACCTCACCGATTCCGGTTCCCTCGACGGGGCTCGCTACCGGCAGCTGCTGCGCGCCGGTGCGGTCGAGGCGTTCGCCTCGGCGGTGCGCCATGCCGAGGCGGCGACCGATCCGCGGCAGCGGGCGGTGCGCGAGGCCGTCGCGCGTCGCTGGGCGGCCCGGCTCGGGCTGGCGGCCGATCCCGGTCTCGTCCGCGCCGCCGACGACATCACCCGGTTGCGCGCCGGCGTCACCCGCGACGCCGCCGACCTCGCGCATCTGGATCGGCTGGCGCGCACCGCACTCGACGACCGGATGCTGTCCGTCGATGTCGACGGCGACCAGACGCTGGTCCGGCGGATCGAGGACGGGCCGGACGCCTGGCACCTGGAACCCGTCGCGCGGCCCGAGCCGACGCCGCCGACGCCGCCCGCGGAGAAGGCTGTCGAGACGCCGAAGAAGAACTGGCTGCGCAGGCTCTGGGACCGGATCGCCCACCGTGGCTTCTACGGCGAGAACCCGAAGTACCCGTCCGGGTCGACCCAGGACAGCGCCGCGCTGTCGATGCTCGGCCACAGTGCCGGGCTGCCGCTGACCACGATGAAGGACGCGACCCCGGACGCGCCGGGCGGCGAATACGAACAGCTCCAGCTCAAGTTCAATCCGGTGCGCGTTCTCAAGGAGAGCATCGAGATGTGGCGCAAGCGCGAGCTGGTGCCGATTCTCAAGCATCTGTCCTCGCGAATCGCGAACCAGGCCGGGGAATTCCTGCCGCTGCGCAATCTCGACGGCACCGAGTACAAGCCGTGGATCTCCGATGCCGATCCGGAACTGCGTCGTCGGATCGAGCAGGATCTGCGCGATGCCGGGCTCGAGCACCTGCTCGAACCGGAAAGCCTGACACCGTCGGAGCTGGCCGCGCGGGAAGCACCGGAGCTCACCGAAACCGCTGAGCCGCAGCAGCTGACGGGCGAACCCGAGCAGTCACCCGCGGTCGCCGAGCCGCTGCCACCGTGGTTGCAGGACGTGGTCGACGCGGTGAATCAGCGCATCGCCGACGCCACCGTGCTCGACGCGCTCGCCCGCGAACTCGGCGTGCGGATCACCGATTTCAGCGAGGAGGGCCTGCGCAAGGCACTCGCCGAGGCCGAGTACCGGCTGTTGCGTCGCGACGGTGTGATCCAGGCGCTGGAGGCCGCCGCGCGGTTCTTCAACCAGGAGCACGCGGACATTCCGTTCCGGCCCGCCAACTTCTTCAGTAAGGACCCGCTGGGCGCCTACTTGAAGGAAGTCGTCGCGGCCAGGGGCGACGAGTTCAGCTTCGACATGCTGAACTGGCGCGGGGTGAACAACGGCGGCGAATGGGTCGACATCTGGCCCGATCTGAGCGACGACGGTGGTTCGGGGACCGTCCACGCCGAGGACGCCCGCAAGATCTTCGACGACGCGCTGCGCCGCGCGGGGCTGCGGGACGAGCGCTCGACGTGGGCGCATCTGGCGGGCGCCGATCTGGAAGCGCTGGTCCGGAATCTCGATGCCGAGATCGCCAGGTTGCGTGGGCAACTCGACGACAATGTCGGGGTGCTGGGTGAATTCACCCAGCGGGTAGCCGATTTCGATGCCGGGGACACCGGTGATCGCTTGGTGGTCGATGCCGAGAACGGCACGATCGCGATCGTCGACACGGGTGCCGGGCACGAGGCCGCGCTGGCCAGGGCGCTGGCGGACGCCGACGCGGACTTCATCGACCGGCTCAATCGCGGCGAGGTCGAGGTCCAGATCAGGATCGTCGGCGTCGACGACCAGGGGCGCGTGCGCGTCCTCGAGGTCGACGCTCCGGAGATCCGGCACCTGCGGGGTGTACTGGACGGACGCACCGTCGACGCGACCATGGTGCGGGACGGGTCGGGCCCGTGGAGGATGATCGAGACCCCGCCCCGGCACGCCACGCCGGAGCCGAACCTGCCGGTCGTCGCCGAGGACGCGAATCAGCCGGTGCGGGAACCACGTTCGCTGGCCGAGGTGCGCGCCGAGCTCGCCGAGGTGGCGGGCAGGCTGGGCATCGACGATCCGTCGAATCTGTCGGGCGAGCGCCTGACCGAGCTGCTCGCCGACCTGGAACGGGCCAATCAGGTGCGGGCCAGGCAGCTCGAAGCGGCCGTCGACTACGCGCTCAGCGTCGACGCGGTCGACAACTTCAACGCCCTGCACAATGCGCGCAGCGCGCTGGCGCTGCGGTTCGGCGTCGAGCCGGGCGATCTCGGCCCCGACCTGGTCGCGGACCGGCTCGCCGATCCCGGTACGCGGGTGGAGTTGCACCGCCAGCGCGCCAGGGACCTCACCGACTACGCGAAGCTGTTGCGCGCGTTCGACCCGGCCGCGGTTGATGCGGCACGCGACGCGCTCGCACCGCATCTCGGGTTGCCACGCGGTGGCCTGCCGCTGGATGCCGCCGCGCTGGCCGAGGCGCTGTCGAACCGTGCGGCGCGCGGCGATCTCGACGATCTGACCGGCCCGCTCGCCGACTACGTGCGAGCGCTGGCGAAGATCGATCCCTACGCCGACGATCTGGTCTACAACCCGGAGACGGACCCGCGTGCCGTCGGTGACGATCCGCCGGTGCACGACCGCGACGCCCTGGACTTCCTGCGGGAAGTCGGCGCCGACGATCTCGGCAACCGGTCGCCGCTGCCACCCGCGCCCGGCGACGCCGTCCCCGGTCCCAGCCGCGACCACGCTCGGCTGCTCGGCGCCGACCTCGCCGACGCCGACGACGAGAAGGTCGCGAAGGTCTACGACTGGTTCCGGGACGGCCGCATCGACAAGCACGAGCGCCTCACCCTGGACAAGCTCGCCGAGATCCACGAGCAGATCCGCGACGAGATCCGCCGGGCGGCAGCCGATATCGCCCGCCTGCGGGAGCTGCTCACCGAACCGTTCGTCACCGACCCCGAGCTCGGTGGGCCGGACCGGCCCGGGGTGCACGCACCGGCCGAGGAAGCCCCGGGGCCGAACCGCGATGGATCGCTGACGCCCAGCCCGTCCGTGAACGCTTCGCCGGTACGTCCCGGCCTGCCCGCGGGCCCCGAGAGCCAGCGTCCGACGGAGAATGCCGATCCCGGACAGTCCGCGGGCTCGGAGAATCGTCCTCCGGCGGAGAGCACCGGGTCCGGACAGCCCATGGGCACGGAGAGTCGGCCTCCGGCGGAGCACACTCATCCCGGCCTGTCGGGAGACTCCGCCGAGTCGCGCCCATCCGCTGATCCGGATGGTGTCGCGTCCGAGAATGGTCCGTCTCAGCGCCCGGTGGTGAGCCCGGTGACTGATCCCGGTGATCCTGGTATCGCGAATCCGCCTGCGGGTGAGGGTGTTCGCGGTCTCGTGGTCCGTGATCCGGCCGAGTCCGGGGTGGATGAAGACCGGAGTACCGAGTCGCCGGATTTCGGTGATGGTTCACGTCGACGTCCACCCGCCGATCCGGGTGACGCTGTCAGTCAGGGTGATTCATCGCAGCCGCCGGTCCTGAGGCCCGTGGTCGATCCGGGCGATCCGGGTCTCGCGACGGATCAGCGTGCTGGTGACGGTGTTCGCCGGCCCGCGGCTGGTGATCCTGATGAGCCAGGGTCGAATGCTGGTCGAGGCGTCGATCCGTCGGGTGATGGTTCAAGTCGTCGGTCTTCCGTTCATTCGGATGAGGCTGCGGTCGATGCCGATTCGTCTCGTCCGCCGGTGTTGAGGCCTGTGATCGATCCGGGCGATCCGGGTCTTCCGGCTGATCATCAGGCGGGTTACGGTGTTCGTCGGCCGGTGGTTGGCGGTCCGGATGAGTCCGGAGTCGACGCTGATCGAGGTGCGGATTCGTTCGAGCCTGGTGATGGTTCGCGTCCTCGGCCGCCGGTGGGTGGTGATCCGGATACCGATGGTGGTCGGGACAGGTCCGGTGATTCGGATGCCGATCGGGAAGGTGCGCAGGAACCGGACAAGGGTTTCGATCTGGGTGGGCAGACGCCGCCGCGTACTCCGGACGGGGATCGGCCGGGTGTGGGTCGGCAGTTGCCGGGGTCGGCCTACCGGTCGCACATTCCGCATCCGCCGCACGAGTACGAGGTGGAGCTCGAGGTGCCGCGGTTCGACGCCGTCGAATGGCCGGTGCCCCCACTGGAGTCGACGCCCGAGCCGCCGCGGCCGCCTGAACAGCCGCGCCCGCCCGAGCCGCCGCGTCCGCCCGAACAGCCGCGCCCGCCGTGGCCGCCGAGCCCGCCGGACCGGCCGGATCCGCCGTGCCCACCGGAGGTTCCCGATCCGCCGCGTCCGCCGGTGCCACCGCAGCAGCCGGTGCCACCGCAGCAGCCGGTGCCACCGCAGCAGCCGGTGCCACCGACTCCGCACGAGCCGACGCCCCCCTCGTGGCCGGTTCCGCCGACCCCGCCGATCGGTGGCCCCAACCTGCCGCCTCTCCCGCCGTGGGTGCCCCAACCGCCAGGGCCGGGTCAGCCGTATCCGCCTGGCAGTGGACAGCCGTATCCGCCGGGCAATGGTCAGCCGTACCCACCCGGTAATGGTCAGCCTTTCCCGCCGGGTAGTGGTCAGCCGTACCCACCTGGGAATGGTCAGCCGTCGCCCGGTAGTGGTGAGCCTTTCCCTCCGGGTAGTGGTCAGCCGTATCCGCCTGGCAATGGCCAGCCGTTCCACCCGGGTAATGGTCAGCCGTATCCGCCCGGCAGTGGTGAGCCGTACCCACCTGGGAATGGTCAGCCGTCGCCCGGGAATGGTCAGCCGTATCCGACAGGGAATGGGCAGGGTAACGGGCAATCCGGGGCGCAGCCGGGGGCCGGTTATCCGGCGGGTGGTGCACCGATGTATCCGCCGCCTGCGATGCCGCCGGGTGCGGGGCAGGGTGGTCAGCGCAGGCCGTATCGGCCCGAGTATCAGGCGCCGATCGAGCGGGTGGTGCTGGTCGTGCGTCCGTACGGCAGTGGTGTGCTCGCCGAGTTCGATCCGCGGTCCGGGGCCTTGCGGCCCGCGCCGCCTGGGCACATCGGCGCGGACGGTTTGTACGCCGATCTGGGCGGGGTGACGGTGGTCTTCTACCGGCTCGCCGATCGGCTGATGGTGCAGGTGGGTACGCAGGCGATCGATCTCAGCGGCGCCGCGCAGGTGGGCTGGGAGCGCTCGCCGCAGCGGATGACGCGGTTCACCGTCGCGGTGGGCGGCAGGCCGATGGGCGAGCTGATCTACCGCGCGCTCCCACCGGAACTGGACCTCGGCCTGCTGATCCGTAACGTAGTTGCCGATCCGGCCAGCCGGATGACAATGTTCAGCGACAGAGCCTGACCGATCGGAGAGGTGTCCACAGGTGAGTGACGATCCGATCGAATGGGACGATCCGGATGTGCGGATCGATCCGGCGACCGGCCGGTTGTCGTATCGCGACGAGCCGTACACCGGCGCGGTGACCCACACCCGCCCCGACGGCACCTGGCGCGAGTACAGGAGCTACGACGACGGCGACCGGGACGGCGACTGGTCGGGCTGGTACCCCGACGGCACCATGCGCTACAACGGCGAGTTCTACCGCAACCGGCCGGTCGGCACCTGGCAGGAGTGGTACCCCGACGGCGCCCGCCGCCTCGAAGACGTCTACGACATCGACGGCGTCTTGCAGACCCACTCGGTCTGGGACGCGGCGGGAACGCTGATCGAATTCGGCGACGAGCTCACCCGCAAAGGCGTCGCCGCCGACGCGGTCCCGTCCGACGACCCCGAATTGCGCTGGGACGAAACGGAAACCCGCATGTACTACCGTGGCGTGCCGTTCACCGGTCAGGAGTTCCGCCGCCCCGCGCCGAGCGCCCCTGTCACCGAGCTGGCCACCTACGCCGACGGTTACCGCGACGGGCCGGCGCGCGGCTGGTACCTCGACGGCACCCCGCGCTACACCAGCGAGTACGCCGACCGGCACGAGGTCGGCCACTGGCTCGAATGGTTCCCCACCGGAAACCGCAAGGAAGAAACCGTCTTCGCCGCCGACGGCGCGCTGCTCACCAGGACCCGATGGGACGAGTCGGGCGCCGTGATCGCGCGGTTCGGCGAGCACCGGGACTAGACGAAGGAGTGCGCAGTGGCTGACGAGCTGGCCGGTGATCCCGATGTCGGATTCACCCTCACCACGGTGGTGGCCGCCGACGACGGGATTCCGGAGCGCGCCGCCGCACTGAGCCATCGCATCGCGAAAACCGTGGCGGCGCTCGGCCCGCCGGGATGGACCGAGCTCGAGGCGTCGTTCGCGATGACGGCGGCGGCCGAGGTGTCGATGATCGTCTTCCACGACGAGCAGGGGCGGTTCGCCCGGGTCTTCCCGAGCCCGGAGCTGCTCGACCTGCTGCGCGAGCACCGGCACCTCTCCGCCTCGATGGGCGACGGTCCGTGGTGGCGCTACCTGCTCACGTTGACCAACACCGGCAAGATGGAGGTCGACTACGACTACGGCGACGAGCCGTTCCCGGACGATCAGCTGTTCCCACCGACGGTGTACCGCACCGACATCGAGATCTATCCGCGGGCGCAGCTGCCGATCTGGCTGGCCGCCTACATCCGCCACGACAACCGGCAGGTGCGCGGTCCGGTGGCCGCGGCCGAGCGGGCGCGCGCGGATCTCGCGGCGGGCCGCAGCGCGGCGGGCTCGGCGCCGGACGTGGAGTTCCCCGCGCTGGTGCCGATGGCCCGCCGATGGGCCCTGATCGCCGCCGCTTTCGTCGCGGTCGGTTCCAAGTGGGGCCCACGGGTGACGCCGGCGTTCCATGTCTTCGAGGGTTCCAAGTTCAGCGGTTCCACCCTGTGCCTGCTCCCCGGCGACCGCGCCGTGCTCTCCGGCGGAGTGTGGAACGCACCGGAACTCGACGCCGTCTACAACAAAGACCTGCCGATGCCTGACTTCTATCTCGGTGCCCCCGACTGGGTCGCGGCACCGGTGATCAACCGGCGGGCCGAGAACGGTCTGCTCACCTTCTGCTACTGGTGGGAGGGCGGCCGCTGGTATCGGGGTGCCTCGGCGGGCGCCGACGCGCTCGCTCCCGCGGTGCCGGGGATGTGGGACACCAGGACCGTCGTCGACGTGCTGACCGGACTGCTCGGCGAGAACGCGTCGCAGGCGCAGAAGGAGTCCGTCCTCGGGCTGGTCGAGGCCGCCGAGCGCGCGGCGGTGGCCAGGGAGGCGTTCACGCGGGTCTTCCCCGCCGACAGATATCACGTCGACGCCGCCTGGTTCGAGCTGAATCTCGGCGGTCTGCTCGGCACGCACACCGTGGGCTTGGCGCAGTGAGCTGACCGGTCGTGCTGTTGCGTGGGCGGGACGGGTGTGGTGTGCTCGCTCACCGACGGGCTGGTCGGGTCGGCTCGGGAGTCGGAGGGAATCGGGTATGACCAACGAACACGCCAAGGCGCAGATGGCCGACATCCTCGAGACCGTGCAGCAGCAGATGAAGGCGATCGCGCAGGTCCAGCAGGATCGGGCGAAGATCGTCGCCAGTGCCACCGTGCGCAAGCGGGTGACCGTCACGGTCAACGCCGACTACAAGGTCATCGAAACCAAGTTCACCCCGGACATCGACGATCTCACCTACACCGAGATCGCCAAGGCCGTCACCGAAGCGGCGCAGCAGGCCGCGACCGAGGTCGCGCGCAAGACGCAGGAGATGATGGCGCCGCTGCAACGCGAACGCGCCCGGCTGCCGAAGATCACCGAATTGGTCGACGGGATGGACGGATTCGCCATTCCGCAGCCCGTGGAGGCATCGCTGGAACCGCCCAACTCGCCTGAGCGGGAACGGCTCTCGACCGACGAGGCGGACGGTTCGCGGGATCCATCGCGGACGGCCACCGACGCCAGCTGGTGAGGTCGGCGTCGGCGGATGGTCGAGCCATCGCCACCAGCGGGATCTCCGCTGTACATGCGGAATTCATCTGTCAGACCGTAGAATCGTTAGCAAGCCGTGCGAATCGGCGGTGTCGTGGTAGCGGTGCCAGGCGGGGCGCGAGGCGGCACCGGTACGGACAGGGAGGGTCGACTTCATGACGGGACCATCGGCGCAGGATCAGTGGGCGGGGCTGCGATCGGCAGCCTCGGATGGATCGCTGATGCTCCAGCCGTCGGCACTGCCGAACCTGGTCGAAGCCGCCAACAACGCGCGGTACTGGGTCAATTCCGTCAAATCCGCCGCGGAGGGCGTGGGAAACCTGCCCGATTTCTCTTCGCTGGAGTCGGGTAAACAACTGTCGAAGCAGTTCGAAGGCAAGGCCGGTCAGCTGAAGACCGTGCTCGGCAAGCACGAGACCGTCCTCGACAATGTCGCGAACACCTTCCTCGACGCGGCCCGGCACTACAAGGGCGCCGAGGACGGCAGCAAAGTAGACCTGGAATCGCTGCGCACCAAGATCGAGCAGGGCCGCAGCGCCAGCATGAAGGTGGTGCTGGGGCCGACGGTCGTCCAGTATCCGGCGGTCGCGACCGCGGTCAATCTGCCGAAGATCCTGGCCGACGGCAAGACGTTCGATCCGGCGGGCATGAAGGCCGAGACCCCCAACTACAACTACAACGAGCTCCAGGCGATCATGTCGTCGCTGTCGACGGTTCCCGGCAATCTGGCGCACACCGCGTTGTTCTGGGGTGACCTGGCGGATCTGCTCAAAACGGGTTTCGACGATCTGAACGCCAAAGTCGAAGCGAGCAAGAAGAGCTGGACCAGCCCGGGCGGCGCCACGCGCGCCATGTCGGCGATGTCGGCCTATCACGAGGCCAACGGTCTGCTGGTCGAGCAGACCAAACAGGTGGCTGCCGCGCTCGACTACACCGTCGGCTGGATCAACGCCACCTCCAAGGGACTGGCGACGGCGCTCATGCTGCCCCGCTGCTATTCCGATCCCAACGGCACCCAGGCCCAGGCGGACAAGGAGACCTGCGCCAAGAACGGCCGCCAGGTCATGTGGAACACCTATGTCCCCGGGCTCAACAGCACGACGAGCCATATCCCCACGCTGCCCGAGCCGACCGCGCCGACCACGGGCGACGGCACCGGGAACGGAAACGGCAATGGGAACGGCAACGGCAGTGGAAACGGCAGCGGTTCGGGGTCGGGTTCGGGCTCCGGCTCGGGTTCCAGCTCGAAATCCGGTGAAGCCCTGGCCGCCATCGATCGCGCGCTCGCCGAACTGCAGGGACAGAAGTCGGGCAGCGACACCGGTGGCAAGGACACCACGGGTGGCCAGAACGGTTCCGGCGGCCAGAACGGTGGCAGCGGCTCGAGCGGTTCCTCGGGCGCCGATCAGCTGACCTCGGCACTGCAATCCGGTCTCGAACAGGCGAGCTCGGCCGCACAGTCCGCGCTGGAACAGGCGTCCTCGGCCGCCGAACAGAGCTCCCTGGCGGGTATTCCGGGTTCTTCGGCACTCAGCTCACTCCAGGACCAGGCCAAGAAGGCGCTCAGCGCCGCGAGCAAGGGCGGCGGCGGTGGCGGCTCGGGCGCAGGCGGCGGTGGCGCGGGTGCGGGCGCCGCACCGCTCTCGCCGAGCCTGGACAGCGCGTCCAAGCTGTTCCCGCGCGCCTCGGCCGTCACGGGGGCCGAGGGCTTCCGCACGGGTGTGGCCTCCTCGGCCGCCGGTTCGCCGATGGGCGGCATGCCCATGTCGCCGATGGGTGGCGCGGGTGGCCAGGGCCAGCAGAAGGAACACAAGCGGGCCGACTACCTCGACTCGACGGACCACTTGGACGAGGCCATCGGTGACGCGCCGATCGTGGCCAGGCCGGTGGTGGAACAGTGACGCCCACCTGGGAATTCACCGGCGACGAGTTCGACGCGCTGTGGACGGGTCTCGACGAGGAGTACATGCCCGACCCGTTCATCCACACCGGCGCGCCGGGCGACGCGGACGAGGCCGATTTCGGGCGCAAGGACGCGTGGGCGCGGATCCGGCAGCGGTGGGGTCATGAGCTCGACGAGATCATCGATGTGCTCACGCACCCCGATATCCGGATCGCGGTGCGCGGCTACGGCGGCGGGGAGAAGCTGATCGATCCCGCCTACTCGGTGCGCATGCTCGCCGTGCGCAAGGGTGAGCTGGGCTACCTGGTCCGGCAGCTGCCCGGTGAAACCCTCTACCACGCGGCCGGATTCGTCGTCACCCGCCACAGCGCGCTGTCCCTCGGCGACATCATCGCCGATCACCTGCCCGAGGCCGAGGCGGGCCGTGGCCAGGACATCCGCCTCGACGAACCGGGCGACGATCAGTTCGACCGCAGCTACGGCCGCTCGCTGGTGCAGCACTACGACGACGACGCCGCGGTGCAGACCCAGACCTTTCAGCAGGCCCGGCTGGACCGCGACGGCTTCATCGACATCGAGCAGGGCTGGTCGCGTTTCGGGCCGAGGGGGATCCTCCGATTGCGGCTCGGCTGGCGCGATCTGACCGATGACGGTCGCTACGTGATCGTTCCCGGTACGCCGCCGGTGGCGGTCGGCGCCGATCGCCGGCGGGTGGTCTCGCTGATCAACAGCCAGATCGCCGAAGTTGTCAGAGCCATCAGGGATGATCGGGCCTAGGGCGGATGGGAGGGGAATCGATGGACGAGTTTCCGACCGAGTTCAGCGCGTCGTCGCTGACCGGCGCGATCGCGGTGCGCACCACCGAGCAGGGCTTGCCGGTGGGCATCACCGTCGACCCGGATCAATTGCGCCGCGATCCCGCCGATCTGGCGGCCGAGATCCTGCGGCTGTGCCAGAAGTCGGCCAAGCGGGCAGGCCTGGCGCGGCGTAATCAGCTGGCGGCGGCCGGGTTCGATCCGGCGCTGCTGGCCGCGACCGGATTGCCGACGGAGGCCGAGGTCGCGGCGGCGGAGATCGTCGAGGAGCAGGAGTACGACACCGAGCCGGACAGCTGGCTACGGTCGGTCTAGCGAGCGGAGCGGGGAGGACACGGCGATGGTCGAAACCATGGACGAGCTGATCGCGAAGGTGCAGGGCCAGCTCTATCGTCTGCAGGACCTGGCCGAGGCGACCAGTGGCATCAGGGCGCAGGAGACCTCGCCCGACGGGGCGGTCACGGTGACCGTCGACGGCAGCGGCGCGTTGATCGGGCTGGCGTTCACCACCGCCGTCAGCACGCTGTCACCGGCCGATTTCGAGCGGGTGCTGGTGCGGACCGCGCAGGCCGCCGCGCACCGGGCGTTCGGTGAGCGCGCCGAGCTGGTAACTGCGTATAACCGAACCGGCACGTGAGATTCAACTGGTCTTAACCACCGATTTGTGTGGCGCGAGTTTCCGACGGGTAGATAAAGTAACGAAACACCATGGGCTGTTTCGAGATTGGACGAGAGCCATGAATCACGTTGCGGTAGTTCCCGATGCAGTTCGTGCGTACGCGGGCGCCTCGGCCACCATGGCGGCGGGGGTCGCCCAGGCGGGCGCGGTCGACCAGGCCGCCACGATGGCTGCCGCCGTGCCCGTCTTCGGCCTGATCGGCCAGGAATTCCTGCTGTCGTTCGCCTACGCGCAGGCCAACCACCTGACCTCGGTGGCGCAGCTCGCCGCGGTGCACGCGGGTACCGCGCTGACCGCCGCGCAGGCCGCGTCGACCTACGAGGGCGCCGACGGGGCGGCCAAGCTGGGCATCGCCGCGGTCGATCAGTAGCCATGACATATCCCGGGGGAAGCACGGCCGGTGCGATGGCATCGGTCGATCCGACCGTGCTCGATCTACTGCGCGGCAGTTCCCTGGCGCCGATGCTGGACCAGCCGGTGAGCCAGGTGCTCAGCTCGATGGGGCTGCCGCAGCTGCCGCAACTGCCGGAGTTCATCCAGCTGCCGGAAATGCCCGCGCTGCCGACGATCGACCTGACCGCGCTGATGCAGCCGCTCACCGAACTGGCCTCCGCCTTCGGCACCGGCGCGCTCGGCGGCACCGGCACCACGTCCGGCACGTCGTCGAATCCCACCGACGCGCTGTCGAACATCACCTCGGTGCTCGAGACGGCGATGTCGCTCGGGTCGACCGCGTTGCAGACGGTGATGCAGCTGTGGCAGAGCGCCGCGGCGATGGAGGCGACGAACAAGGCGACCGCGGCGCAGTCCGACGGCGCCAAGCTGGC
This sequence comes from Nocardia sp. NPDC058244, assembly GCF_042882065.1. Taxonomy (NCBI): domain Bacteria; kingdom Bacillati; phylum Actinomycetota; class Actinomycetes; order Mycobacteriales; family Nocardiaceae; genus Nocardia; species Nocardia sp. NPDC058244. The sequence continues at coordinate 160,089 of NZ_JBHVWX010000007.1, forward strand.
GACGCAGAGCACGCAGGAGAAGGCGGTGCTCACCCACGCGGCGGGCAATGTCGCCGTGGGTGGCGCCAAACTGGCCGCGGTGATCGCGCGCTATTCGGCCACCCTGGCCCTGGCCCCGCTCTACGCGGCGACGCCGGGCGGTCAAGCGGTGCTGATCGCGGCCACGATGGAGGCCATGGCCGAGGGCCTGGCTATCACGGCCGAGACCAAGGCCGAGATGGTGGCGCGCAGCGGTGAGATGGCGCAGGCGGGCGAGAAGGTCCAGGTCACCAACGCCCCCACCGGTGTCGACGCGAGCAGCGATTCGCTGAGCCAGCTGATGAGCCTGGTCTCGCCGTTGATCAGTACGGCGAGCACCGCGGTGTCGTCGCTGGGTTCGCTGGCCGAGCAGGTGAGTTCGCTGTCGGCGAGCACCACCGGCACTACCGACGACGCGGCGAGCACCGGCACCGAGATCACCGACGCCGACAGCGAAACCGCCGAGGGCCTGGCCGGAGCAGGCGGCGGTGGCGGTGCGATCGGCGGCATCGGCGCGATCGGCGGCGCGGGCGCGGCGTCGTCGCCGCTGAGCCCGTGGCAGGGCGGACGCGGCGGCGGGTTGTCCACCGTCGGGGCGACCGGCGCGCTCGGCGGCACCGGCGGCACCACCTCGGGTGGCGCGAGTACGACCACCGCCTCGGCGGGCTCGGCGCCGGGCTACATGCCGATGGGCGCTGGCGCGGGTGCCGGTATGCCGATGGCCCGCGCGGTGGACGGTGGCGGCAGCGAGGCCGTGCACTCACAGCTGGTGACCGGCAATCACGGCGACGAAGTCGTCGGCCAGATCGCGGGGGTGGCGACTCCGGTCGTCGGCGCCGCCGAACCGGTGACCACCGAAGCGCCACCGGACAAAGAACTCTCACTGTGACGCGGCACGACCACGACAGGAGCAGCAGATGAGCAACACCTTCGAATTCGATTCCGCCGCGGCGAGCAAAGCCGCGGCAGCACTGGACGGGATCGCCGACCGGCTCACCACCGAGCTGTCGGCCGTCGCCCCGACCCTCCGGGTGGCCCCGGCGGGCGTCGACGAGGTGTCCGCGCGCGCCGCGACCACCGCCAACGGCGTCGCCGACGACTACCTGACCGGTGCCGAGGCGGGCGCGCACGAGATGAACAAGCTCGCCGCTACCCTGCGGGCACAGGTCTCGGAGTTCGACCAGATGGAAACCGACAACACCACCGGCTTCAACGGGCCTGCGGCGTAAAGGCATCCATCACCGATGATCGAACCACCGCAGCCCGGCTTCACCGGAGTGGTGTGGGAGGCACGCGAGCCGCACAAGCTCGCCACCGACCTCACCACCGGTGCCGGACCGATGCCGATGGCCGACGCGGCCGCCGCCTGGACGCGGCTCGCCGCGGCCTTCGGCGCGGCCGTGCTCGACTACGAGCAGGTGCTGCAAACCCTGCGCGGCTCCTGGAAGTCCGGGAGCAGCGAGCAGGTGTGGGAACGGATCTCGACCCTGCGGGAGTGGCTGATCGACACCGCGGCCGCCGCGACCGCCAATGCCGCACGGCTGCAAGCCCAGGTCCTCGCCTACGAGGTGGCGGCCCTGGCGATGCCGAACAGCGCCGACATCGCGGCCATCACGGCGATGCAGCAGGCGCTGGAACAGGTCGGCACCGCGCTCGGCGCCCCGATCAAGGCCATCGCGGCGCAGACCGACGCCGATGCCGACGTGGCGAAGGCGGTCGCCTCCCGGGTGATGCGCAGCTACGAGGCGGCCACCGAACCGCTGGCGACGCCCTGGCTGCACGCGCCGCCACCGCCGATCGCCCCGGAGACCGCGCTGACGGGCGAACAGTCGGCGCAGGCGGGAACCCCCGCGTCGCCGGGTGCGGCCGGGATGTCGGGGCTCGGCGCGATCGGCCTCGGTGCGTTGCCGTCGCTGCCCGCACCGGTGCAGACCGCGTATCGCGCACCGGTTTTCGTGCAGTCCACCGCCGCGGTCACCACCGCGCCGCAGGCCACACCGGTCGCCACGCCTGCCGGACCGGCCGCCCCGGTCGTCCCTGGTGCGATGGCGCCCGGCGCCGGTGGGCACGACGCGGGGTCCCGCTTCCCGCGCGCGGGTCTGGCCTACGAGGAATCGGACCAGCTGGTCGCCGAAGGCGAGATCCAGGCTGCCCCCGCCGTGCTCGGCGTCGCCGAACGCGCGGCACCCCAGACCGGTGGCACGTCGACGACGACGGCGGAGGGGCGGCCATGACCACCCTCACCAACGATTCGCTGCTGGCCGTCGCCGATCGGCTCGGCGTCCAGACCCTGCCGCTGGTCCTGGCGGTGGGTCCGCAGCAGGACAGCTTCGACGACTGGCGCGCCGCCAGAGACGCCGCGGTCGCCGAACTCACCGCCGCCGGAATCTTCGACGGCTACGGTGACGTCGAGCCCGACCTGGCGGACGCGCTGCACACCCTCGCCCAGCCCGACGCCGAACTCGTCGCCCGCAGCTACGGTGACCGCGACGCGCGCCGGATCTGCCTGGCGCGCCGCGGCGCCGGTCACGCCAGCGCCGTCCGCGTCGGCGGCGGCTTCGAGATCGGCACCAAGGCGATCGACGGTTCCGACCGTGAACTGACCCGCCTGCTGCTCGCCGCGCTGCCGCACTGCGCGCCGGCGGAGGTGGCGGCGGTGAGCGTCGCGGCCGACGATCTGGCGGCGCGCCTGGACGCCGCCGAAACGACTTCCCAGTACGTGGACGCGATGTACGCGCTCGGTATCGACGCGCACGAGGCGACCGTCCTCGGCGCGGCCTTCGGCTCCTGCCATGGCTACACCGAGATCGTCGCCACCGTCCACCATGACGGGCTGACCACCCGAGCCCCTGGCGCGGTCGCGGTGTACGACACCGCGCGCGGCCGGATCGTCGTCGCGCCGATGACGGCGCCCGACGGGCAGGTGTGGTCGACCATAACGCCGGGCACCGATCATCGCCTGACCCAGGCCGTCGGTGCGCTCCTCGAGGGGCTTCCCGGTGGGGGGTGGCGGCCCGACTAAGCCATCTCCCATTTCAACCATCAAGTAGGAAAGGTTCGGCACATGCCCCCTCAGGGACCAGTAGGTGTAGAAGCCGGCGGCGTAGACGGCGTCGTCTCCAAGCTCGAAGGCACGATCAACAACCTGCGGACGTCGGTCGGTCAGATCGACGACGCGGCCCAGGCCGTGCTCCGCGGCTGGAAGGGTGACGCCTCCGACGAGTTCGTGAAGGTCGCCCAGGCCTGGCACGACGAGGCCGACGCTCTGAACAAGAAGTTCGACCGGCTCACCGAAGCGGTCAACACCGGTAAGTCCACCCTCGTGAACATGGACGGCGCAGGCCTGTCCGGCGGTGGTTCCACCAGCGGTGGCGGCAGCTACACCAACCTCTGACCGCGAATCAGAAACGAACAGGAACTGAGCTCATGACCATTCTTTACGATCCCGCGGCGATGAACGAGCTGTTCAGCGACCTGCAGACCTACGGCGGGAAGATGAAGGGCGAGATCGACGAACTCGAGGGCGCCGCTTCGGATTTCCGCAACAACCTGCAGGGTGACAACGCGATCTCGAACTTCGACACCGCGCACAAGAACGTCACCACCGAGCTGACCGACACCCTCGACAAGCTCGACAAGCTCGCCGCTCAGGTCGAGTCCGCGCTGAACCGCGCGCTCGAGGCCGACGGCAAGGTCGGCGACGGTTTCGCCGACTTCTGAGTTGTTGGAGCGCTGGCGCGCTCGAGCGCGGCCCCCTTGGGGCCCAACGAAAACGGGGCGAGACTCGTGCCTGCGGCACATGGTCTCGCCCCGTTTTCGTCGGGCCGGGCCGCTACGCCCGCTGCGCGGGCGGGGCCTCCTCGAGGTCGGCCCGTGCGGGGTTGATCGGCGCTGAGTTCGGGCTCAGGTCGTCGATCAGTCCGAACTCATCTCGCCGCGAGTGATTCGCCGATGTAGTGCATCTCGTCGGGGGTCGTCACCATCGACACCGTCGCGCTGCCGGTACTGGTCCGCACCGTGATCCGGTTGGGCGCGTACGGGTCCTGCACGAGGGTGACGTCGGGGGCGAGCGCCTCCGGATCGCGTTCGGCGGTGCGGACCTCGACGATGGTCGCGCCACCCAGATGGCTGGTCGGGGCGATACCGTCGAAGACCAGCACGGTCGTCGTCGGGTAGGGCGCCGCGGGCACCGGCGGCGGCCCCGGCGGGGTCTGCGGAGTCGCGCCCGCCGCCCTCGGCGCGATCGAGAGCAGCTGTGGGGTCGCGAGGTTCGCGACCATCGACTGCCAGGCCTGCGGCCGCGCGGTGTGCACGACGGCATGGGCGCCCAGCGCGGTGGCGCGCAGGACGACCTGCTGGGCCAGATCCAGGTTGCCGATCACGTCGACGTGGCGGGTGCCCGCGCCGATCAGCGGGACCGCGATGCCCTGACCGCGTTCGTCGGCCCCGATCAACTGACCACAGCCGGTGGTCGGCACCGAGATGTCGGTGAGCGCGGTGAGCGTGCCCCGGTAGCCGTCCCGGCCGCCCAGGTCGTCGGCCGCGCCGATGGGCAGGGTGTCCAGCAGGATGCGGCGCTGGCTGCCCGGGAGCTCGCGCAGTCCGGCGACCGGCGCCTGCTCGTAGGGCGCCACCGAATCGAAGCGGACGACGGCGTTGAGCACGACGGTCCCCGCCTTGTCGTACGCGCGTCCGACGCGACGGGCGCCGGGGTGCAGACGCAGGGTCACCGTGGTCGAGAGTGAGGGCAGCGACCAGATCTCGGCCAGCCCGTTCGTGCCGATCATCGGCGCGGTGAGCTGGTAGTGGGTCAGGTGCCTGCCGAACTCGGACTCGAGGCCGTGCGCCGACTCGGTGAGCCGCAGCGGGTCGAAGCCGTGGGTCAGTTCGCGCACCGCGCTGTTCATCTCGGTGGCGGTGAGGACCGCGGCGTCGATGCCGTGGGTGGCGAGCCGATTGGCGACCCGGCGGGTGGCGATGATCATGGTGCGCAGGGCGCCGGTCGCGCCGCCGCCGCGTTTGTTCACCGCCGCCGCGTTGGCCACCGGGTCCAGCCGCAGCACGAGCCAACAGGTGCGGTGCGCGATGGCGGGCAGCGGGCCGAGGATCCGGTCGTACAGGTGCGCGGCCGCGCCGGTGCCCGCGGTGCGCGCGCCGGTGGCGATCACGTCGATGCTCACCAGCTCCACGTCGAACTGGTCGAGGCAGCGCGCGATCTCGGTCATCGGCAGTAGCTGGTCGGCGCTGAGGGTGCCGCGGCGCAGCAGCGTGAGCGTGTCCGGCGGCGGATCGATGCGGAGCATGGTCAGCAGCAGATCGCCGTCCCAGCGCACGCCACAGCCGCCGCCCTCGGGCAGCGGCACGTCGAAGGCGGGGGCCCGGTCCAGGGTTTCGGTGCGACCGCGCAGGCGGCGCCCCAGCCAGCCGCCGAATCGCACGGCGAGCGTGCGCCGCCGGATCGGGACGAGCCCGATCAACAGCACGGCCACCGCCCCGCCGATCGCCCCGTAGCCCGAATTCGTCGTCGCCAGCACGACCCAGGCCACGATCGCCGCGAGCACCGCGACCGGCACGCACGCGCGCAGCGGATACATCCGGAACAGCCAGAATTCCGGGTCACGCAGCGTGTCGTAGGCATTGTCGCCGGCGGTTTGCCCGCCGTTCATACTGTTGTTCAAAATCGTTGTCCCTGCTTGGCATCCGTCGAATCATGGTGAAGGACAATTCCGGATTTACGGTACCGTGTCCGACGAGATGGTGATCAACGCAGCAATGGAGTCCCTGTGCCGGCACAGCTGACAACCAAGGCCCAGGTCAACGGTTATCGTTTCCTCCTGCGCAGGCTCGACCACGCGCTGGTCCGCCGCGATGTGCGCATGCTGCACGATCCGATGCGGTCGCAGAGCCGGTCGATGATGGTCGGCGCGGTGCTCGGGCTGATCATCGTGGCGGGCGCGGCCATTCTCGGCTTCCTCAAGCCGCAGGGCGCGATCGGCGACGCGCTGATCGTCAGCGGCAAGCAGAGCGGCGCGATGTACGTGGTCGTCGAGGCCAAGGAAGGCGAGAAGACGCTCCATCCGGTGCTCAACCTGGCCTCGGCCCGGCTGATCGCCGGTGACGCGCAGACGCCGAAATCGGTGAAGGACGACAAGCTCGGTTCGATGCCACGCGGCCCGCTGCTCGGCATCCCGGGCGCGCCCGCCGCCATGCCGGGATCCAAGCAGGGCGCGAGCTCGAACTGGACGCTGTGCGAGACCACCCAGCTCTCGGCCTCCGGTAGCGCGTCCGGCGCCACCGGCGGACTCACCACCGCCATCGTCGGCAAGCCGGAAACCGGGGACCGGATCGGCGCCACCGGCGCCGACGACGCGCTGCTGGTGCGCCGCGACGACAAGACCTATCTGGTGTACCAGGGGACCAGGGCCGAACTCGATCCGAACAACTCGGTGGTCGCGCGCACCCTCGGCCTGTCCGGCAAGCAGGTTCGCCCGATCGGCAGCGCGGTGCTGGGCGCCACCACGCAGGCGCCGCCGCTGGCGGTGCCGACGATCGAGCGCGCGGGCGAGCCGGGCCCCGGCAAGCTGTCGAATGTGCCGATCGGCGGCATCATCTCGGTGACCGGGGTGCAGGCCGCCGGTCAGGAGACGATGTACGTGGTGTTGGCCGACGGGGTCCAGCGGGTCTCGGAGTTCACCGCGGACCTGCTGCGCAACGCCGATTCCCGGGGTATGCGCGAGATCGCCGCACTGGCCCCGGACGCGCTGGACCGGATGCCGGTGCTGCACACCCTTCCGGTCGACGGTTTCCCCGAGCGCAAGCCGCGCATCCTGGCGGCCGAGGACGCCCCGGTGGCCTGTGTGAACTGGGCCAAGAACCCGGGTGTCGCGGCCGCGCAGGGCAGCTCCGTCGACGGCCCGGCCGAACGGGCCACGGTGACCCTGCTCGCCGGAACCAAGCTGCCGCTGAGTGATTCGGTCAAGCCCGTGACGCTCGCGACCGCCGACGGTTCGGGCGACCGGATGGACGCGGTCTACCTGCCGCCGAGCACCGGCGAATTCGTGCAGGTCACCGGCACCGAGCCGGGCAGCCTGCGTCGGGAATCGCTGTTCTACGTGGCCGACAACGGGATTCGCTACGGCATTCCCGACGCCGCGACCGCCGCGGTGCTGGGGCTGGGTGACAAGCCGCGACTCGCGCCGTGGTCGATCATCGGACAGCTGGTCCCCGGCCCGACGCTCTCCGCGAAAGACGCTCTGACCAGCTACGATTCGCTGCCTTCCGCGACCAAGTAGCCGAGAACGCGGCGGCGGTCCCGGCCGCCGCCGCGTTCGGGCTCAGCTCAGATTGGGTACCTGACCCACGTTGAGCGTCGCGACGATGCCGGTCAGCGCGGTGCGCATATCGGTCTCCTCGATCCGCATCAGCACGTCGTCGTCGACCTCGGCCAGGTCGAGGCCGTCGGTGTTGGCCAGCCGGAACTCGCGTTCCTCCTCCGCCGCCTCGATCACATTGCGGATGAAGCGGCCGTTGCCCGCCAGGTCGACGCCGCGGCGCGGCTGCCCGCTCTGGTCGGTGCTCTCCAGGTCGTAGAGGAACCCGCAGGTCTCGATCAGGGTCTCCAGCGCCGCGGGCGCCAGCTGCGAATCGCGTCCGTTCGCCACGATCTCGCCGATCCGGCCCAGCTCTTCGGCGGTGTACGAAGGGAATTGGAGACGCTTGGCGAAGCGGGAGGCCAGACCGTCGTTGGCGGCCAGCAGCCGGTCGATCTCGCCGTCGTAGCCCGCGATGATGACCACGAGCCGGTCGCGGTCGTTCTCCATCCGGGCCAGCAGGGTGTCGACGGCCTCGCGACCGAAGGCGTCACCGCCGGACAGGCCGGTCTGGATCAGCGTGTACGCCTCGTCGATGAACAGCACGCCGTCCATGGCGCTGTCGATCAGCTTCTCGGACTTGATGGCGGTGCCACCGAGGTTCTGGCTCACGAAGTCGACGCGCTTGGCCTCGACCACCTTGTCGGTCTTCAACAGTCCGACACCGCAGTAGATCTTGGCGACCACGCGCGCGATGGTGGTCTTACCGGTGCCGGGCGGACCGGTGAAGGCCAGGTGCTGGCCCCTGGACTGGCTCGACAGGCCCTTGCCCGCGCGGATCTTGGCCAGCTGCGCGGACGACTGCAGCTTGGCCACCTGGTTCTTCACCGACGCCAGCCCGACCTGCTTGTCCAGCTGCGCCCGTGCCTCGGCGAGGACGGTTTTCGCGCGATCCTCGGCGGCCGCCTCGTTCATCGCGGCCAGCGAGGGCGCCGAGGTGGGGTCCCACTTGTCGGTGCGGGCGTCGATCACCTCGCGGGTGGTGACCACGATCCGGAAGGTGCGGTCGCGCATGGCGTTGGTGTTGGCGGTGAAGTCGGGCAGCTGGGAATAGACCTGCTCGAACAGCTTCTGGGCCTCGGCCTCGTTGCCGGACTCGCGCAGGCACAGGCCGCGGTTGTACATCGCGGTGAACCTGGCCGACGGGATCGGGCCCGCCTCGGCCTGTTCCATCCGCCGCACGGCTTCACCGAACAGGCCGAGCTGCGCGCAGGCGGTACCGACCATCACGTTCGCGCCGGTGGCCAGGTACGGGTCCTTCCAGTCCGCCGAGCCTGCCAGCACGGTCATCACGTCGGGCCAGCGCTGGGTGTTGTAGTGCATGATGCCGCGGATGTAGGAGCTGATCCGGTCGTCGATCTGCTTGTCCGGATCGTCGGCGCGGGCGGCGCGCAATTCGGCGAGCTTGTCGAGTACCTGCTCGGCCTGGTCGTAGTCCTTGTCGGCGATCAGCTGTGCGGCCCAGGCGAGCCAGATCTCGGTGAGCCCGGCCAGCGGGTAGTCGATGTAGAGGCCGGGCAGGAAGCGGCCCGCCATCGCCCGCGGCGCCAGGCCGAGCCTGCGCTGCTCGCGGCCGAGCGAATCGAGGCTGGTGCGATGCAGATTGAACAGCACCTCTTTGGTCAATTCGCCCGCGGCGGCGCGGCCGAGCCACGCGTCGCACATCGACGAATCCCATTCCGTCGCGCGCTGGAAGGCCAGCTTCGCGTACTCCTCGTCGCGCGCGGACTCCTGACCGTCGATGGACAGACCGAGCGAGAGGACGCCCGCGTCGAAGGCACGCTGCGCCTGGCGAATGTCTGGCATGTGGTGTCGGACCCCGAAATCTTCGTCTGGTGGACAGCTGCTGTTCAATCCGGCGGCGGGACTTCGATCGCGCCGGTTTGCCCTGTCCGTTAGATTAGGTAACGCTGCCGTGTGGTCGCAACGGAAGTAGTCAGCTACGACTGAGAGTTCATCACTGGTGTCGACGTTGTTGGGCAATGAGCCGGAACTATGCCGAGTTTCAGTGATCGGGGGTGATACGCAGCTCGACATCGGACTACCCGCCACGGTACCGATCGCCGGATTCATCGGCGACCTGGTGGCGCTGATCCGTTCCCGGGATCCGCGACTGCCGGACGGGGACGAGGACTCCGCCCCGGTCCGGGCCCAGCACTGGACCCTGGCCCGGCTCGGGCAGGACCCCCTCGCGCCCAGCCGCACCCTCACCGAGGCCGAGGTCTACGACGGCGAGCTGCTCGTGCTCAGCCCGGTGACGCGCAAAGAGGCGCCCGCGCTCTTCGACGACGTGATCGATGCCGTATCCCGGCTCACCGCAGGCGAGTTCCGCGGCTGGTCCAGTGCCGCGGCCCGCTGGGCGGGTCTGGTGATCGCCACGATCGCGATCGTGGCCGCGCTCGGCCTGCTCGCGGTCTCGCGCGCCGACAGCGATCCGCTGGTCCCCGCGTTCGCGCTGCTCGGCACCGGTATCGCCGCGTCGGCGGCGGCCGGCATCGCCGCCCGCAAGTTCACCGATTCGATGACCGCCAACTGGCTTTCGCTCGACGCCCTGCTGCTGCTGTTCGGCGGCGGCGCGCTGCTCGTGCCCGGTCAGCTCGGCGCGGGGCAGGTGCTGCTCGGCAGCGTCGTGCTGCTGGTCGCGGCGGTCGCCGGCTACCGGATCACCGGAATCGGGGCCGGCCTGTTCGCCGCCGCGATCACGCTGAGTGTGTTCGGCGCGGTGACCGGCACCGTCTACCTGCTGTGGCATCCGGGCTTGGCCAAGCTGTTCGCCGGAGTGCTCGTCGCGGCGGTGATCCTGCTGTCGTCGGTGCCGCGGCTGGCCGCGGTGGCGGCCCGGTTGCCGATTCCGCCGGTGCCGACGGCCGGTGGGGCGATCGACCCCGCCGACCACGAACAGCGCCCGACGATCGAGGGCATCGGCGCGGTCGGCGCGATCGCGCTGCCCTCGGCGGCGGGCCTGGGTGAGCGCGCTCGCGTCGCCAATCAGATCCAGACGGGACTGGTCGTCGCCTGCGCGGTGGCCGCGCTGTTCGGCGCCGTCGGCGCGGCCGATCCGCTCGGGCCGTTCCACTCCGGTGGCGTCGCGCTCGCCGCGGTCGCCGCGATCGTGCTCTGCCTGCGCGGACGCTCCTACGCCGACCTGGTGCAGGCCGCGACATTGATCACCACCGGCGCGCTCATCATGATCGCGCTGCTGACCGGTCTCGGGCTCGGCCACGACGCGCTGGAATTCGTCGCGGTCGCGCTGCTGTTGCTGACCGCGGGCAGCGTCATCGGATTCGGCGTGATCGGCCCGCATCTCGAGGTGACCCCGGTGACCAGGCGGATGATCGAGATCTTCGAGTACTTGCTGATCATCACGATGGTCCCGCTCGCGCTGTGGGTCATGGACGTGTACTCGACCGCCCGCAACATATGACCCGCGCACCCCTGCGGCGCGCGGTCCTGCGGCTGGCCTGTGCCGCGACCGTGCTCGGCACGGTCGCGGGCTTCCCGGCGCCCGCTGGCGCGATCGCCCCGCCCCGGATCGACCAGGGCGCGCTCGACGCGGCGCTCGCGCTCAGCGGCAGGCCCGCCCCGCTCGAGCCCACCGAACAGCGCGAACTGTGCGCCGAACCCGTGCTGCGCGGCAGCGCGCCGAGCGAGCCGCCGATGGCGCAGCGGGTGCTCGACCTGCCCGCGGCCTGGCAGTTCAGCCGCGGTGCCGGCCAGAAGGTCGCGGTGATCGATACCGGCGTCAACCGGCATCCGCGGCTGCCCGCGCTCCAGGCGGGCGGTGACTACGTCAGCGACTCCGACGGCACCGTCGATTGCGACGGGCACGGCACGCTGGTGGCGGGCATCATCGCCGCGCGTCCCGTCCCCGAGGACGCGTTCGTCGGCGTCGCGCCCGAGGCGGAGATCCTCACCATCCGTCAGCTCAGCCTCGCCTACGAGGCCAAGGACCGGGGCGCGGACAAGGGACAGGGCTCGCTACGCAGCGACGGCTACGGCAGCGTCCTCACCCTCGCCGGCGCCGTCGTGCGCGCGGTCGACATGGGTGCGACGGTGATCAATATTTCCGAAGTGGCCTGCACCCCAGCCGGTTCCAACACTTCCGACGGTGCGCTCGGCGCCGCCGTGAAGTACGCCTACGACCGCAATGTGGTGGTCGTCGCGGCCGCGGGCAATGTGGAACAGGGCGGCCCGTGTCAGAACCAGAACGAGGGTTCGGGCTGGAGTTCGGTGACCACCGTGGCCTCGCCCGCCTGGTTCGCCCCCTACGTGCTCGCGGTCGGCTCGGTCGACGCCGACGGCAAGCCCTCCGCGCTGTCGCTGCGCGGTCCGTGGATCGGGGCCGCCGCGATCGGGCGCAATATCGTGTCGCTGGACAGCAAGCCGGGCGGTGCCGGGCTGGTCGACGGTGTCCAGACGATGGAGGGCGTACAACCGGTCGACGGAACCAGTTTCGCCGCACCGTATGTGGCCGGGCTGGCCGCGCTGATCCGGTCGCGCTATCCGGAACTGTCCGCGCAGCAGGTGATCGAACGGATCACCCGCACCTCGCACGCGCCCGGCCGCGGCCGCGACGACGCCATCGGCGCCGGACTGATCGATCCGCTGGCGGCGCTCACCGCGCCGCTGGCCGCCGAGCCGCCGAGCAGGGGCGCCGACGTGGGGCACGCGATCGCCGCGCCCTACGCGGCCCCCGAACCGGATCCGCGACCGCGCCGGGTCGCGATCATCGGCGCGCTGACCCTGTTGGCCGCGTTGGGCATCGGCGCCGCGTTCGCCTTTCCGTTCCGCAGGCGCGGCGCCGACCTCAACCAGGAATTCGAGTAGAGGGATCGATGGCTACCGAAGGTTTCGTCCGTCGCCCCCGGATCGCGCCGCCGCGCGCGCCGGGCGGTGAAGTCGCGCTCACCCCGCCGCCGGAGATCCAGCGCGCCATCCCGTCACCGCTGATGATGAAGCTGATGCCGGTCATCATGGTGGTCGCGGTCGTCGGCATGATCGCGATGATGGTCTCGATGGGCCGCAATCTGCTGGCCAATCCGATGATGATGATGTTCCCGATGATGATGCTCATGTCGATGGTCGGCATGATGGCGGGCATGCGCGGCGGCGGCCCCAAGCGCGCCGTCGAGCTCAACGAGGAACGCAAGGACTACTTCCGCTACCTCGACCAGGTCCGCAAGGACGTGCGCAACACCGGCGTCAAACAGCTGGAGACGCTGGACTGGAGTCATCCCGAACCGGCCGACCTGCCCGCGCTGATCGGCAGCAGGCGGATGTGGGAACGCCGTCCCAACGACCCGGACTTCGGCCACGTGCGGGTCGGCGTCGGCAGCCATCGCCTCGCCACCAAGCTGGCCCGCCCGGAGACCGGACCGCTGGAAGACCTCGAGCCGGTGTCGACGGTGGCCCTGCGCCGATTCGTGCGCACCCACTCGGTGGTGCACGAGTTGCCGACCGCGGTCTCGCTGCGCGCGTTCCCCGCCATCAATATCGGCGGCGACCTCGACGAGGGCCGCGAACTGGTGCGCGCCATGCTGATGGAACTGACCACCTTCCACGGCCCGGACAACCTCGTCGTCGCGATCGTCTGCGCCGACCCGGACGGGCACTGGGCCTGGGCGAAATGGCTGCCGCACGTGCAGCATCCGTCGGTGCGCGACGGACTCGGCTCGGCCCGGATGATGTACACCTCGCTCGGCGAGCTCGAATCCGCGTTGCAGACCGAGCTGATGGAACGCGGCCGGTTCATGCGCAACCCGCAGCCGACCCAGGGACGCCTGCACGTGGTCGTCGTGATCGACGACGGTTACATCAGCGGCAACGAACGCATCATCAGCGAATCCGGGCTCGACTCGGTGACCGTGCTCGACCTGACCGCGCCCGAGAACGGCCTCGCGGCCCGGCGCGGTCTGCAGTTGGTCGTCGGTGACGGGGCCGTGTCGGCGCGCAGTGCCGCGGGCGTCGAGCGCTTCGCGACCGCCGACGAGGTCAGCGTCGCCGAGGCCGAGGCGTTCGCCCGCGCGCTGGCCAGGTACCGGCTGGCGACGGCGGCGCAGATCGTCAGCCTGGGGGAGGGCACCACCAGCGACCCCGGCCTGATGGCCCTGCTGCGCATTCCCGATGCCGCCCAGATCGATCCGGCCAGGGTGTGGCGACCGCGCACCGCGCGCGAACGGCTCCGGGTGCCGATCGGCATCACACCGGACGGCACGCCGGTCGAGATCGACATCAAGGAGTCGGCGGAGAACGGCATGGGCCCGCACGGCCTGTGCATCGGCGCGACCGGTTCCGGCAAGTCGGAATTCCTGCGCACCCTGGTGCTTTCGCTGGTCACCACGCACTCACCGGACGCGCTCAACCTGGTGCTCGTCGACTTCAAGGGTGGCGCGACCTTCCTCGGGCTCGACTCGCTGCCGCACGTCGCGGCCGTGATCACCAACCTGGAAGACGAACTCTCCCTGGTCGACCGCATGAAGGACGCGCTCGCCGGTGAGATGAACCGCCGCCAGGAACTGCTCCGCTCGGCGGGCAACTACGCCAATGTCAACGACTACGAGAAGGCGCGGGCCGCCGGCGTTCCGCTCGATCCGCTGCCCGCGCTGTTCGTCGTCGTCGACGAGTTCTCCGAATTGCTCTCGCAGAAGCCGGACTTCGCCGAGCTGTTCGTCATGATCGGCCGCCTCGGCCGCTCGCTGCACGTCCACCTGCTGCTGGCCTCGCAGCGCCTGGAGGAGAACAAGCTGCGCGGCCTCGAGTCGCATCTGTCCTACCGGATCGGTCTGCGCACCTTCTCGGCCAACGAGTCGCGCGCGGTGCTCGGCATCACCGACGCCTATCACCTGCCCAGCGTGCCCGGCGCGGGCTACCTGAAAAGCGATGCGTCCGAACCGCTCCGGTTCAACGCGAGCTATGTCTCCGGTCCGTACGTGGCGCCGGTCGGTACCGTCGTCGACGACGACGGCGCGCCGATGGGCGGCCAGCGGCCGGTGGTGTTCACCGCGGCGCCGGTCGAGGTGACCGAGGCCGCGCCGGAACAGCCGGACACCGAGGACGACCCGATCCTGCGCGGCAGGCTGGAACTGCCGCCGCCACCGCCGAGCGGTCCCGTCGCCGAGGAGGGCATCCCGGACTCGCTGCTCGACGTGGTCGTCAAGCGGCTGACCGGCCACGGCCGTCCGGCCCACGAGGTCTGGCTGCCGCCGCTGGAGGAATCGCCGACCGCCGACATGCTGCTGCCCGACCCGGATTGGCGCTCGCCGGTGAACCGGCACGGTCAGCTGTGGATGCCGATCGGTGTGATCGACAAGCCCTACGAGCAGCGCCGCGACGTCCTGACCATCAATCTGGCGGGCGCGCAGGGCAATGTCGCCGTGGTCGGCGGCCCGCAGTCGGGCAAGTCGACGACGCTGCGCACCATCATCATGGCCGCCGCCGCCACCCATACCCCCGAACAGGTGCAGTTCTACTGCCTGGACTTCGGTGGCGGCAGCATGGCCGGTCTGGTCGGCGTCCCGCACGTCGGTTCGGTCGCGGGCCGGCTCGACGGTGACCGGGTGCGCCGCACCATCGCCGAGCTCACCACCCTGATGCGCCAGCGCGAGGAACGGTTCGCCGAGCTGGGCATCGAGTCGATGACCGAGTTCCGCAGGCGCAAGTTCTCCGCGCTGGAAGCCCGGCAGATCAACGGCACCACCGCGGCGCCCGGCGACCCGATGGCCGCCGACCAATTCGGCGACGTGTTCCTGGTGATCGACGGCTGGGGCGCCATCCGGGAGGAATTCGATCTGCTGGAACCGCAGATCAACGCCATCGCCACCCAGGGCCTCTCGTTCGGCGTGCACCTGATGATCGGCGCGTCCCGCTGGGCCGAGATCCGTCCGGTGGTCAAGGACCAGATCGGCACCCGGCTCGAGCTGCGCCTCGGTGACCCGGGCGATTCGGAGATGAATCGCCGTACCGCGCACCAGGTTCCCGTCGGCAGGCCGGGTCGCGGTCTCACGGCCGAGCAGCTGCACATGCTGATCGCGCTGCCCCGCCTGGATTCCGACTCCGAGCCGTCGACCATCGCCGACGGCGTCACCAGGGCGCGCGAGGAACTGATCGCGCTCTACCCGGGCAGGCGCGCGCCGGAGGTGCGCATGCTGCCGCTGAGCTTCCCGCGCGAGCAGGTCATCGCCACCGCGCGGGAACAGGGTGTCACCTTCGATCGCACCAAGGTCGTCGTCGGCCTCGGCGAGTCCGAATTGCAGCCGCTGGTCCTGGATTTCGGTGTCGAGCCGCACTTCATGGCCTTCGCCGACGTGGAATGCGGCAAGACCACCCTGCTGCGCAATATCGTGATGAGCATCGCCGAGCAGTCCACCGCCGCCGAGGCCAGGGTGATCCTGATCGACTACCGGCGCACCATGCTCGGTGTGCTCGAGGGCGACCAGCTCGCGGGCTATTCGACCTCGTCGCAGACGTGTGGGCCGATGATCCAGGAGGTCGCCGGCTACCTGGCCAAGCGGATCCCCGGCTCCGACATCACCCAGCAGCAGCTGCGCGAACGCAGCTGGTGGTCGGGCCCGGAGATCTATGTCGTCGTCGACGACTACGACATGGTCGTCACCGGTTCCGGCAACCCGTTCGCGCCGCTGCTCGAGTACCTGCCCCAGGCCCGCGACATCGGCCTGCATCTCGTCGTCACCCGCCGCATCGGTGGCGCGTCGCGCGCGCTCTACGACCCGGTGCTCGGCGCGATGAAGAACCTGTCGGTGCAGACGCTGATCATGAGCGGGTCGCGGGACGAAGGAAAGCTGGTCGGGGACGTGCGCCCGAGCAAGATGCCGCCCGGTCGCGGCACGCTGGTCTCGCGCAGTCAGGGCATCGAACTGGTCCACATCGCCGACCTGCCGCCGCTGTAGCGGGTCAGCCCGGCAGGCGACCGATCGGCAGCGCCGGGGAACCGGCGCGATGGTGGGCCTGCCGGGACATCGGCGGGCCGCACCAGCTGTCGGTCCGGCGCTCGAACAGGGCGCAGGACGGGCCGTCCGCGCACGGCCCCGCGATGCGGGCCAGGGTGAAGCCGGCCCGGCGGTAGTAGTCGTGCAGTTGCTGGTTGGACGTCCAGGCGTCGAGCCGGACCCAGTCGCGGTCCTTCTGGTCGGCCAGCCGGGCGGCGTGGGCGAGCATCCGATGCCCGACCTGGCGGCCCGCGAACCGCAGGTCGACGATCATGAAGTGCACGATCACCGCCTCGGCCAGCTCCCACGGCGACCACAGCCCCGGATCGGCCCGGTGATTGACGGTGATCGTGCCCGCGGGCTCACCGTCGACCTCGGCGATCCACGTCTCGCCCGCGTCCAGCGCCCGCCCGACCGCGCCCGCGAAGATCTCGATGGGACGGCCGCGACCGGCGACCGTCCACTGGTCGGACCCACGCGCGGTGAGCCAGGCGGTGCGTTGCACCCGCAGGCGGCAGATCAGCGGCAGGTCGCCCAGGGCGGCCGGGCGCATCGCCACGGTCATGGCAAGGCGACGGCAGGTCCGGGTGCGATGCCGAGGGTGCGGGCGATGACGGCGGTGCCCGCCGCGTCGCCGAGTTGGTAGGCCAGCCGGTTGCGGCCGGCGAGACAACGATGCCGGGTCGCCCGGGTGACCCGTTCGTGGTTGGCGCCGATGCGCAGGTGGTCGAGCAGGACGGTGCCGGTGGCGACGCCGAGCACGGCCGCCTCTTCGGCGGTGGCGGGTCGCGCTGTCAAGGTGTCTCGATGGGCGGTCTCGCCGTGGCCACGATCGGCCAGGCGACGGGTCGTGCCTTCGGGAATGTCATGGGGTGAGTCGATGCTCGCGGCTTCGGCGAGATCGCGTGGGTAGAAACTCACCTCCCACGACCACGGTTCGTTGTCGAGGTACTGCACCACGGTGCGGGCCAGCACCCAGGAGTCGACGGCGATCCCGAGCCACTGCGCGACCTGGTCGTCGGCGGGCTCCATCCTGGTGCTGAATTCCTTGGCAGGCTCGCGGTTGGCGGCGCGGGCGATCTCCTCGAAGATGTCGTGCGCCGACCGCGGCCGGTCGGGGCGGATGTGGTCGGTGACCACGGATTCCAGCACTTCCTGGTTTCGCACGATGGTGCCGCGGGAAGTAGCTGTGTAGACGAGGTTTTCGGCGACGAGCACTTGGATCGCGTTGCGCGAGGTGGTGATCGAGACCTGCATCTGCTCGGCCAGTTCGGAATGGCTGGGCAGCCGATCGCCCGGTTTCCACGTGCCCGCGCGGATCTCCTCACGGAGGAGGTCTGCGATCCGGAGGTAGGTCGGACCGTCCGCCATCATGCTCCTCGGTAGGTCGTGCAGGTAACGAAGTGTACTCGTCTGGGTTACCTACGGCCGAGTAATGCTTGACAGGATGCTTGCGAGGTTTATTGTAATGAACGTCCTGATCCGGTGCTGTGCGGCGACGACGGCGAGGCAACGTGGCTGGTTCGGAGAGTTCTACGGTCGTAATGGCTTTCCCCGACACATTGCGGTGTGTCGATACCGCCGGGCCGCCGGCGACTACCGGTCTACTGCCGCTCTCCGATCTTCTCGTCCGGGCGTGTCGCGGACATCGGGTGGTGGGGGGACCACTGCTGTGGTTCGCGCGTGATCTCGCGGTGCTGCACGAGAAGCGCATCGTCGGGCGGGGCGGCTTCGTCGACACCGATCCGGTGGTGATGCGTGAGATCGATTGCCGCCGAGCCGAACTGGTCCTGGCGATCGACGACTGGGTGCACCGCGCCGTCCCGCAGCACCGCCTCGGCGCGACCCTGCACACCGAGACGATCGGCGCGGTCATCGACCGGCTGGCCGAATCCTCGGTCCGCGCGCACCATGCCCTGATGACCATGCCCGCCAACGACGAGATGCTGCACGGCGCGTGGCACCACCTCGCCGAGCTGGCCGACGCCTACGACGACCTGGTCCGCGACGTGATCGCCGGGCGCCGCAGGCTGCCGGAATGGTGACCGGCCCGCCCGCGGCGTAGCTCAGCCGAAGCGGTGGTGGTCCACGCCGAACTCGTCGGCGACGGTCGCCGCCAGTTCCACGTAGGCCCGCTTGGTCGTCTTGTGCAGGCGGTGCAGATCGATCTCGGCACCCTCGGACAGGTGCTCGTCGAACGGGATGATGTGCACGGCCCGGCAGCGCGAGAGGAAGTACTCGCGCAACTGCTGCACGCCGACATTCGGTGACCCCTCACGCGGCAGGTTGATCACCACGACCGCGTTGCGGACCAGGTGGTCGTGCCCGTGCAGCGACAGCCAGTCCAGCGTGGCCGCGGCACTGCGCGCGCCGTCGATCGCCGCCGACGAGATCAGCACCAGCGAGTGCGCCAGATCGAGCACGCCGCTCATCGCCGAGTGCATCAGGCCGGTGCCGCAGTCGGTGAGGATGATGTTGTAGAACCGCTGCAGGATCCGGGCCACCGCCCGGTACTCCTCGTCGTTGAACGACTCCGACGCGGCCGGATCGCGTTCGCTGGCAAGCACTTCCAGCCTGCTCGAACTCTGCGAGGTGTGCCTGCGGACATCGGAGTAGCGCTCGATCGACGGATCGAGCAGCAGGTCGCGCACGGTCGAGCGGGTCTGCAGCGCCACCCGCTGCGACAGGGTGCCGAAGTCGGGGTTGGCGTCGACCGCGATCACCCGGTCACCACGGATCGAGGCGAAGATCGAGCCGAGGCCGGTGGTGGTCGTCGTCTTGCCGACACCACCCTTGAGCGAGAGCACCGCGATCCGGTAGTCGCCGCGCACCGGCTGGCGGATGCGGGCGACCAGCTCCTGCAGGCGCCGCTCCTCCGCGGACATCCCCGGGTTGATCGCGCCACCCGAAACATGGTGTACCGCTTTACGCCAGCCACTGCCCGGCGCCTTCTTGACCCGCTTGACCGGGACGTTGTCGAGCGACGGCGGCTGGTATCCCTGCTGCGGGTTGGCCCCCCAACCGGGCTGCTGGTACTGGCCGGGCTGCTGGAACTGGCCAGGGCCCTGCTGGTACGGCGCCACGGTCGGGCCGCCCTGGAACTGCTGGGGCGCAACGTCACCCGGCTGCTGGTACTGGAAGTTCGGCGCGGGGGAGCCGTCGGGCAGGAACTGCTGGCCGCCGTCGGACCGCTGGTGGGTCGGCGCGGGGCTGCCGTCGGGCAGGAACTGCTGGCTGCCGTCGGGTCGCAGGTGGGTCGGCGCGGGAGATCCGTCGGGCAGGTACTGCCGCGCGGGGGAGCCGTCGGGTTGCGATTGCCGCGGCGCCAAGGGGTCCTGCTGCTGGTAGTGCCGCGTCGCCTCGGCCTGTGGCGGTTGCGCGCCGTCGGGCTGCGGGAGACCGCCGTCCGGGCGGTGATACGACTCGGGCAGCTGCTGGGCGGGGTCGCCCGGCTGGTACTGACCCGGGGTCTGCTGGTACGGGTTGGCCGGCTGCGCGAATTCGCCGGAGCGGTAACCGGTTTGCGGAGCGTGGGCCTGCTGGTCGGTGCCGCTCTGCCAGGACGGCGGCGCGTACTCGCCACCGGGCGCCTGGTTCCGGGCCGCCTGCACCCGCGGGTCGTCACCGCGGAACATCTCCGTCTGCGCGTCCGGAGCAGACTGGGTGCCCGCACCGGGCGAGGGATCGCCGGGCATCGCGTTGTACTGCGACGAATGGTAGGTCGGCGTCTGCGAGACGTAGTGCGACGGCTGGTCGGGCCCGGGCGCCTGCGGCGGAGCGACGAACTCGCCGGGCCGGTACGGGGATCCCGCACCGGTGGACGGCGTGAATTCGCCTGCGCTGTACGCCGACCGGGAATCGGGGGCGCTCGCGGTGGCGGGACCCGTACGGCCGGTGAGATCCGTCGGCAGGCTCATCCGGGTGGTGCGGTCGGCAGGCGCGCTGTCTTCCGCGCTACCGCCGCCGACCGCCGAGCCGTGCGTCGCCGGCGTGGCGCCATCGCGAGGCGCGGAGCCGTGCGTCGATCGCGTGGCGTCATCGAGGGGCGCGGAGCCGTGCGTCGACGGGGCGGCGCCATCGTGGGGTGTCGAGCCGTGCGGCGAGGGCGCATTGCCCGCCGAGACGTGGCCGCTGAGAGCGTCGTCCGTAGGGCTGGTCGACGCGGGCCGCGGCGATGCGATGGCATCGCCCGTGGCGGGCGAGGTGCGCGCCGACGGCGTGCCGGTCGAGCCGTGTGCGGCGAACGCGTCGGGCGAGGTCTGGGACGTCGCAGCGCGGTCGGCAGACGACCTGCCGTCGTGGACGGGCGCCTCCGGGGCGAGCTCGTTCCGCCGCACCGCATCGTCAGGTGACAGGACATCCCGGGCGGCCACGTTCGTCTCAGCCGGAACGCCAAGGCGCGCAGGCGGTTCCGGCAGCGGCGGGGGAGCTGTCGTCGCGTCGGGTGACGGCGCGAAGCCCGCCTGCGAGGTACCCGTCGCGGCCGGATCGCCCAGGCGCGCGGGCGGTTCCGGCAGGCGCGGAGGCGTCCGCGTGGCATCCGCGGCGTCGCCGATCGCAGCCGCGGACTCCGGCTGATCGAGGCTGTGCCGTCCACGGCCGGTCCGTGTCTGTTCACCGGACTCCGGCGGAACGACGTCGGCGGGATCCGGCCGTCGAGCGGCGTCGGGCGACAGTGCCTGGTCGGGAGTGCGTGCGTCGGGGGACGGCGAGCGCAGTTCGGCGACCGCCTCCTCGGACATCGTCCACCCGCCTGCCGACGCGCCACCGGTCGAAGCAGTGGTGGCGGCATTGGTCGCCGGAGGGACCAGCGGGTCCGCCACACCCGGCGCGGGTGTACCGGCGGTGGTCGGCGCACGGCCGAGCAGCGGGTCCACGCTGGGTGCGGATGTACCGGAGGTGGAGGTCGGCGCAGGCGCGAGGAGGGGGTCCACGCCTGGTGCGGATGCGCCGGTGGTGGTCGGTGCCGGGCCGAGGAGTGGGTCGGCGGTGGTCGACGACACCGGCGATTCGGTGGCGGGGGTCGGAATCGGGCCGAGGAGCGGGTCCGCGTGGGCGCCGATCGACGGTTCGCCCGGTGCCGTCAGGCGCGGTGGCGCCTCGGTGTGGCGGGGGCGGGCGGGCGGATCCGGCAGGGGCGGGGGCGGCGGCAGGTCGGGGAGCTGACGCTGCTGCTGGCCCGGGCCGAGCGGGGTGAACCCGGTCGACGGCGGCGCGGGCGTCCGGGTCGGCAGGGAGAGACCGGAATGGTCACCGGCCTGTGCGGTCGGGTCGGCATATGCCGTGGCGGAGCTCTCGTGCGCACCGGTCGGCGCGGTGCTCGGGCCGCCGTGCGACGGCGGGGTGTTGGCGAAGGGGCCGGTGGGGATCGACGGATCGCCCATCGGCGCCGGGGCGGAGGGCCCGGGAGCTGGCGGTACGGCCGCGCTGCTCCCGTTGTGCGGTGACGGCCACGGCGGCGGCGTGCCGGGGCCCGCCGGGCCGCCCTGCCAGCCGTTGGGCTGGTCGCCGGGGATGAGCGGGTTCGCGGCCTCGCCCGGCCACGGCTGCCGCGCGGGCGGCTGCTCGACCGGCGGACGCTGCTCGGCGGGCCGACGCTGCTCCACGGGCGGACGCTGATCGGCCTGCTCGGCGACGGGCTGATGCTGCTCGGGCTGGTCCTCACCCCTGCGCCGACGCCCGCGCTTGTCCTTCTTGGCATCGTCGTTCCCGCCGCGGCCCATGAAGCGGCGGCGTTTGGGTGCCTCGTCGATCAGATCGTCCTGGGGGAGGTTCTCCACCGGAGCCTCGTAGCCGACCTGTGTGACTTCGCTCTCCGACAGCCACGGCGGCAACATGGGGAGGCTGTCGTTGTTACGACTCACCGGCGCGTTCCGCTCACCAGGGTCCCCCGATCTGCTCGACCCACATCTCCGACGCCGGTGAGTTTACGCGACAACCCCGGCACGGTGGTGGGCGCCTCCGGTCGGCCGACCGCGCCGGACCGGTGGCCGGTTCGGGGCGTTTTTGCCTCTGGAGTGCGGTACCGGTAAGCTTGAGCGGCGGTGCACCTATGCGCCGACTGTTCGCATGCCAGCGGGCAGCTACGAGGCAATCCAAACTCAGGTTAGAAGCATAACCGGGATCGCGGAGGATATGGCGAAGAAAGACGGGGCCATCGAGGTCGAGGGTCGAGTTGTCGAGCCGCTGCCCAATGCGATGTTCCGGATCGAGCTCGAGAACGGTCACAAGGTTCTCGCGCACATCAGCGGAAAGATGCGGCAGCACTACATTCGCATCCTTCCGGAAGACCGCGTGGTCGTCGAGCTGTCGCCGTACGACCTGTCCCGCGGCCGGATTGTCTACCGCTACAAGTGAGACCTGCTCGACGCCGCGAGCCTGACGGCACGCGGCGTCGCCTGGTGTTCCGGCCCCGGCCGGAGCGCGCTACAAGACTTCCCCAGTCGTCGGCTGGGGAAAAACTGTGTTCACAGACCCTTGTGGACCAAGAAAAGATTGGACGGACGTGAAGGTTCAGCCGAGCGTCAAGAAGATCTGCGAGAAGTGCAAGGTGATCCGCCGTCACGGCCGGGTCATGGTGATCTGCGACAACCTGCGCCACAAGCAGCGCCAGGGCTGATCCAGCAGCACCACCGGGCACCGATCGTCTGATCGGACTGACCGAAAAAGAAGAACTCCCAGCTCCAGCACGCACGTACTTGTGCGCGCCAACCACCGGTACGGAGGCCGGTGCCCCCACCTGAAAGACGGGGGGACGGACAGGGAGCAGACCTCCGCAACCATTAAGGAACCTGCCACATGGCACGTCTGATGGGCGTCGATCTCCCGCGCGAAAAGCGCATGGAGATCGCGTTGACCTACATTTTCGGAATCGGGCGCACCCGCGCCACCGAGATCCTGGCTCAGACCGGCGTCAGCCCGGACCTGCGCTCGAAGGATCTCAGCGACGACGACCTGACCAAGCTTCGTGACTACATCGAAGCCTCTGACATGAAGGTCGAAGGTGACCTGCGCCGCGAGGTCCAGGCCGATATTCGCCGCAAGATCGAGATCGGCTGCTACCAGGGCATCCGCCACCGCCGTGGCCTGCCCGTTCGTGGTCAGCGCACCAAGACCAACGCGCGTACGCGTAAGGGTCCGAAGAAGACCGTCGCCGGCAAGAAGAAGTAGGGATAGCGTATGCCTCCGAAGAGCCGGGCCGCTGGCCCGAAGAAGACTCAGAAGTCGCGTCGCCGGGATAAGAAGAACATCCCGCACGGCCACGCGCACATCAAGAGCACGTTCAACAACACCATCGTCTCGATCACCGACCCCGAGGGCAATGTCATCTCGTGGGCGTCGTCGGGCCACGTCGGCTTCAAGGGTTCGCGTAAGAGCACCCCGTTCGCCGCGCAGCTCGCCGCCGAGAACGCTGCCCGCAAGGCGCAGGAGAACGGTGTCAAGAAGGTCGACGTGTTCGTGAAGGGCCCGGGTTCGGGCCGCGAGACCGCGATCCGTTCGCTGCAGGCCGCTGGCCTGGAGGTCGGCTCGATCTCCGATGTCACCCCCCAGCCGCACAACGGCTGCCGTCCGCCCAAGCGGCGTCGCGTCTAACAGCGGGAAAGGAAAAAGCTTAAAATGGCACGTTATACCGGCCCCATCACCCGCAAGTCGCGTCGTCTGCGCGTCGACCTCGTCGGAGGCGACCAGGCGTTCGAGCGTCGTCCTTACCCGCCCGGCCAGCACGGCCGCGCGCGGATCAAGGAATCCGAGTACCTGATGCAGCTGCAGGAGAAGCAGAAGGCTCGCTTCTCCTACGGCGTCATGGAGAAGCAGTTCCGTCGCTACTACGAAGAGGCCAACCGCCTCAAGGGCAAGACCGGCGACAACCTGCTCCGTCTGCTCGAGTCGCGTCTGGACAACGTCGTGTACCGCGCCGGTCTGGCGCGCACCCGTCGTCAGGCTCGTCAGCTCGTCAGCCACGGCCACTTCGTGGTCAACGGCGTCAAGGTGAACGTCCCGAGCTACCAGGTCTCCCAGTACGACA
The DNA here is from genome assembly GCF_042882065.1 of Nocardia sp. NPDC058244. Classification (NCBI taxonomy): domain Bacteria; kingdom Bacillati; phylum Actinomycetota; class Actinomycetes; order Mycobacteriales; family Nocardiaceae; genus Nocardia; species Nocardia sp. NPDC058244. The sequence goes on from NZ_JBHVWX010000007.1 coordinate 184,448, forward strand.
TCATCGATGTCAAGGAGAAGTCGCTGCCGACCCTGCCGTTCCAGGTCGCGCGTGAGACCGTCGGCGAGCGTCCGGTTCCCGGTTGGCTGCAGGTCGTCCCCGGCCGCCTGCGCATCCTGGTGCACCAGCTGCCCGAGCGCGCGCAGATCGATGTGCCGCTGCAGGAACAGCTCATCGTCGAGTACTACTCGAAGTAAGCGCTTTTGGTGGGGGTCGCGCACAGGGCGACCCCCGCACTCACTGACGAGGCATCAAATAGCGGATGCCCTGAACAGGAAGTAGATCCTCATGCTGATTTCCCAGCGTCCGACACTGACCGAAGAGGTTGTGGCGGAGAACCGCTCGAAGTTCACCATCGAACCCCTCGAGCCGGGCTTCGGTTACACCCTCGGCAACTCGCTGCGTCGTACCCTGCTGTCCTCCATCCCGGGGGCTGCGGTCACGAGCATCCGCATCGACGGTGTCCTGCACGAGTTCACCACCGTTCCCGGTGTGAAGGAAGACGTCACCGACATCATCCTGAACCTCAAGGGTCTGGTCGTGTCCTCCGAAGAGGACGAGCCGGTCACCATGTACGTGCGTAAGCAGGGCCCCGGCACCGTCACCGCTGGTGACATCGTGCCTCCGGCCGGCGTCGTCGTGCACAACCCGGACATGCACATCGCCACCCTGAACGACAAGGGCAAGCTCGAGATCGAGCTCGTCGTCGAGCGGGGCCGCGGTTACGTGCCCGCCGTGCAGAACAAGGCGACCGGTGCGGAAATCGGCCGGATCCCGGTGGATTCGATCTACTCCCCGGTGCTCAAGGTGACCTACAAGGTCGAGGCCACCCGTGTCGAGCAGCGCACCGACTTCGACCGTCTCATCCTCGACGTGGAGACCAAGAACTCCATCACGGCGCGGGACGCGCTCGCCTCGGCGGGCAAGACCCTGGTCGAGCTCTTCGGCCTGGCCCGTGAGCTCAACGTCGAAGCCGAGGGCATCGAGATCGGCCCCAGCCCGGCCGAGGCGGATCACATCGCCTCCTTCGGTCTGCCGATCGAGGACCTGGACCTCACCGTCCGGTCCTACAACTGCCTCAAGCGCGAGGGTGTGCACACCGTGGGCGAGCTCGTCGCCCGCACCGAGTCGGATCTGCTCGACATCCGCAACTTCGGCCAGAAGTCCATCGACGAGGTGAAGGTCAAGCTCCACGCGCTCGGCCTCTCGCTCAAGGACAGCCCGGCGTCGTTCGACCCGTCCTCCGTGGTGGGTTACGACGCGAGCACCGGAACGTGGAGCGACAGCGGCACGTTCAGTGACACCGACGGCGGCGAGCAGGACTACGCCGAGACCGAACAGCTCTAGGTCGCCAGGGGGGCACCCCCGGTGAACCTTTCCCAAGGAGAATCCAATGCCTAAGCCCAAGAAGGGTGCTCGCTTCGGCGGGTCGGCGTCGCACCAGAAGGCGATCTTCGCCAACCTGGCCACGGCGCTTTTCGAGCACGGTCGTATCACGACCACCGAGTCGAAGGCCAAGGCGGTTCGCCCCTACGCCGAGAAGCTCATCACCAAGGCGAAGGGCGGCACCCTTGCCGACCGTCGCGAGGTCATGAAGGTCATCCGCAACAAGGACATCGTGCACGCGCTGTTCGCGGAGATCGGCCCCTCGTTCGAGGGTCGCGAGGGTGGCTACACCCGCATCACCAAGGCGCTGCCGCGCAAGGGTGACAACGCGCCGATGGCCGTCATCGAGCTCGTCCGTGAGAAGACCGTGACCAACGAGGCCGACCGGGCCCGTCGCGTCGCCGCTTCGCAGAAGGCCGAGGCCGCCCCGGCCGCCGAGGCCGAGGAGACCGTCGTCGAGGAGACCGTGGCCGACGCCCCGGCCGCCGACGAGGCCACCGAGGACAAGAAGGACGCCTGATTCTCAGGTTTCCGGCCGAGCCCGTCACCCTTCGTGGGTGACGGGCTCGTTCTTTTGCCAGTGACAGCAGGCGCGGAGGAAGCGATGGACGACACCGAGCGGGAAGCGATCCGGGTGCGGCTCGGGATCAGCTACGACGGCACCGATTTCACCGGCTGGGCACGTCAGCCGGGGTTGCGCACGGTGCAGGGCACGCTCGAGGAGTCGCTGTCGAAGGTGTTCCGCGAGCCGATCCAGCTCACCGTCGCTGGGCGCACCGACGCCGGGGTGCACGCCGAGGGCCAGGTCGCGCATTTCGACACGACCGGCGACCTCGACGCCGACAAACTGCTGTACCGGATGGCGCGGTTCCTGCCCAAGGACGTGCGCATCACCGAGGTCGCGCCCGCGCCGCCGGAGTTCGACGCCCGCTTCTCCGCGACCCGTCGCCACTACGTCTACCGGCTCACCACCGCCCGCTACGGCGCCGAACCGCTGCGGGCGCGCAGTGTGGTGGCCGCCAAGCCCGGTCTCGACCTCGACGCCATGCGCGCGGCCTCCCGGCAGCTGCTCGGCCTGCACGATTTCGCCGCCTTCTGCCGCCGCCGTGAGGGCGCGACCACCGTGCGTGAGCTACAGCGGTTCGACTGGGAGCGCGACGGCGAGCTGCTGAACGCGCACGTCAGCGCGGACGCGTTCTGCTGGTCGATGGTGCGCAGCCTGGTCGGCGCGGTGCTGGCCGTCGGCGAGGGCCGCCGCACGCCCGAGTGGGTGGCGAGCCTGCTGACCGAGACCGAGCGATCGAGCTCGGTGACGGTCGCGCCCGCGCACGGCCTGAGCCTGGTCCGCGTCGACTACCCGGCCGACGCCGACCTCGCCGCCCGCAACGCCCAGACCAGGGAGACCAGGACCCTGCCCGCCGCCGGTGGGTGCTGCGGCGAGTAGCCGCTGTGTAGTTGCTGTCCTCGCCGGTCGGTCGGCGATACGATGGGTTCCTCGACGTCAGCGAGGAAGCCGGGCAGATGGCAGACGGTTCTGGTGGAGTTGCTCGCACGACCAGGCGGATAGCCGTGGCCTTGCTGGTCTGCGTGACCGGCCTGCTCACCCTCACGACCGTGGTGGCGGGCTTCGTGCGCGCCGAACTCCTCGATACCGATCACTACGTCGAGACCATGGTGCCCCTGGCCGAGGACCCGGTGGTCCAGGACGCCCTCGCGGCCAGGCTGACCGAGGCGGTCATGACGCGCGTCGACGTGCAGGGCGCCGCGACCGAACTGGTCGACTCCTTCGCCGAGCGCCGTGACCGCAACCCGCGCGTCGAGGCGGCGCTGCGCAGTGTGCCCGCCCTGCTGACCGCGCAGTCCGAGAAGCTGGTGCGGGACGCGGCGGACGCGCTGGTGCGCAGCGACCGCTTCGCGCGGCTGTGGGAGACGGCGAACCGGCAGGCTCACCGCGCCATGGTCGCGGCGCTCACCGGCCGGGAAGACGGTGTGCTGCAGGTGAATACGGAGGGTGTCGTCTCGATCTCGCTGGAACCGATGCTGCGGCAGCTGGAGGCCGAGCTCGAGGAGCGCGGCTTCGCCCTGGCTCGTCTCGACCTCGAATCGCGCGGCGAATTCGTCCTGGTCGAATCCGAGGATCTGGCGAAGGCCCAGCGGGCCGCGCGGTTGCTCGACCGGGGCGCGATCGCGTTCGGTATCGCCACGCTGGCCTGTGCGATCGGCGCGGTGCTGGTGGCGGGGCGTGGTTCCCGGCGCCGCGCGCTGCTCGCGGTCGGCCTGAGTGTGCTGGTGTCGATGGTGGTGCTCGCCGCCGCGCTGCTGATCGCGCGCGCGGTCTATCTCGATCATCTGTCGGCGCGGTCGATCTCGGTCGAGGTGGCCAGGACGGTCTACGACACGCTCGTCCATCCGCTGCGGGTGAGCACCCGCGTGATCGCGCTGATCGGTGCGCTCACGGCGGTCGGCGCCTACCTGGCCGGGCCGTCGGCACTCGCCACCAAGTCGCGCGACACCCTCGACGGCGCGATCGCGCGGATGCGCCGCGGGGAGGGCGGCCGGGTGTCCGGTGTCGTCGCCGCGAACCTCGGGGTGCTGCGGACCGTGGTGCTGATCGTCGCCGCGGCGGTGTTCCTGCTCTGGGACTACCCGACGGTGTGGGTGGTTGTGCTCATCGCCACGTTCGCGGTGGTGGCCCTGCTGGCGCTGCAGATCCTCGCCCATCCGCGCCGGGCGGCATGACGAAAGACACCTTCGGGCGCGGGATTGATAGCCCTGCCAGCGGTGATTCCGGATAAAGTGCACCACCTCGGGCGACAACGGTCCGGGCGGTGGTGTCGAGGGTCGAAGCAACGGCCGACGCGGAAAGGCGGAGCGCATGGTCGGCCCTGCCGTCGCCTCGGTGGACTCGTTCGACGAGTGGGAAGCCGTCATGTCCAACGCCTACGTGCCGGTGGCGGTCGAACCGCTGCCCGGGATGCGGTTCTTCCGCGGCACCCTCACCTACGGCGCGGTCGACGGTGTCGAGTTCTCGACGCTGCGCTCGAGCGGGCAGCGGGTGACCCGCACCGAACGGCTGATCGCCCGGTCGAGCGCGGAGATGCTCTACGTCGGCATCTGCCTGAGCGGGGCGGGCCGGGTGCGCCAGGACGACCGGCTCGCCGAACTGCGGCCCGGCGACATGGTGTTCGTCGACAGCAGGCGGCCGAACTGGTGGGAGTCCGATGGGCTGTTCGAGCAGATCGTCATCCAGGTGCCGATTCCGGTGCTGTCCGAGCGGGGTGGCTGGACCGAGCCGACCACGCCCGCCGCGCTCACGATCGCGGCGAATTCGTCGGCCGCTCTCGCGACGGGCGCTGTATCGCGTCTTCGGTAGTGCCGATGGCGGTGTGCGCGCACGGTTGTCCAGCATGCGGATCGAGCGTGCCAAGGCGTTGCTGCGGGCGGATCCGGCGCGGCCGTTCGGCGCGGTGGCGGCCGCGGCGGGCTTCGCCTCGGAACGTCACTTCTACCGGGTGTTCCGGGTGGCGACCGGCACGACCCCGGGTGAGTTCCGGGAGAAGCTACAGGCCACACCCATCGTTAGCTAGGCGAACGGTGATGTTCGCCAAATTTCCTGACACGGGGTCGGCGCTGGTGCAACGATCGGGCGATGCAGGGGTTCGAGGGTTTTCCCGAAGTCTGCTCGACCGAGCGGACGGCGACGCCGGACGCGTTCGAATTCTGGGCGGACCTGGTCGGGAGTGCGCTCACCGAGGTGTCGATCGCGCCGACGGTCGACGGTGCCTTCGGCGGCCGGATCCGCTCGGCCGACTTCGGCGAGGTCGCCGTGGGAACGGTGCGCGTGCAGGGGCACGAGCTGCGCCGCACCCGGCGGCACATCGCCAGGGCCGACGAATTCCATGTCATCGGCAGCGTCGTGCTCGCCGGCCGGGCCGAGGTGGAGCACGCCGGGCATCGCGTCGTGCTGACGCCGGGGTCGATGATCTTCTACGACACCTCCCGCCCGATCCTGTGGCGTTCGACCGGGGCCATCGAGGACCTCACGATCCGGGTGCCCCGCCAGCGGGTCGTCGACTTCCTCGGTATCAGGGCCGAGGCGCTGCCCGCCGGGTTGATGCTCGGCGCGGGCGGTGTCGGCACCACGCTCGCCCGCTTCTTCCAGCGGGTGGCCGAACTGCGCCACTCCGATCCGGACGCCGCGGCGATCCTGGCGGGCAGCGGGATCGATCTCGTCGGCGCGGCCGCGGTGATCGCCGCGGGCGGTCGCCCCGGCCACGCGCACGCGGAGGCGATGAGCAGTCAGCGGGTGCTGGACTACGTGCGCGCCAACTACACCGATCCGGGCCTGACGGTCGACCGGATCGCCGACGCCTGCCGGGTGTCGCGGCGGACGCTGTACCGCATCGTGGCGGAGTTCGACGGCGGACTCGGCGCCGTGCTGCGCGGGCTGCGGGTGGAGCGCGCCCGAAAGTTGCTGGAGGCCGGGGAGATCGGCTCGATCGCGACGGTCGCCGCAGCCTCCGGTTTCGCCACCGAACGGCAGTTCTATCGGGTGTTCCGGGAGATCACGGGAATGACACCGGGCGAATACCGGATGGTTGCCCGGGCGCGCGTGGCGCTGCGCTGAGCGCGACACGACGAACCGCACGCTGCGGTGATTAGCGTCACAAGGTTGCGGTGGTCACTGGGCGGCGCGGGCCGAATCACCTGTAAACGCCGGGGTCGGTTGAAGATTTGAGCTGCGGCGATATTTCCATTGTGAATCACTCGTTGGCAACGACCCGGTCGATCTGGCAGGCTCGGACACCGGGTGACGGGTGATTCGTTGTCGCGCCCACGGTTTGCTGGTCGGTTCGCAGGAAAGCGGGGTGGTTGGCGTGGAGTCGTCTGAGCCTCTCGTCGAGCTGAAACTGAACGACAGTCCGGAATTGGCGGCGGGCGAGGCTTTCGCGGAGTGGGAATCCTTGCTGTCGGAAAGCTACGTGCCGCTCGCGGTGGACCCCGAACGCGACGAGGTGTTCCACGGCCGCATCGTGCGCGGCAGTCTGCCCGGGTTCGAATTGTCGACCGTCGGGGCCAGCGGTCAGCGCATTCGGCGTACCAAGAGCGGCATCGCGCGCACCGACGGCGAGTTCCTGTTCGTCAGCATCCTCACCGAGGGCTTCGGCAGGCTGCACCAGGACGGGCGGATCGCCGTGCTGCGTCCGGGCGACATGGTCTTCTACGACACCACCCGGCCCTATCACTGGGACATCGACGGCTCCTGGTCGCAGGTGGTGGCCCGGGTGCCGCTGTCGGTGCTCGGCGAGCACGTGCCGACCGGGCGCGGCGCGCTGCCCACCGCGACGACGGTGCACGCCGAGAGTCCGGCCGGCGTGGTCGCCGGGTTCTTCCGCGATCTGGCCCGCATCCAGCAGAGCGCGCCGGAGCAGGCGGTGGTGCTGGCCGACAACGGGGTCAAGTTGCTGGCCTCGGCGGTCACCCTGGCCGGTGGCACGCTGCCGACGGGGCAGTCGGCGCAGGCGCTGTCGCGGGAGCAGGTGCTGTCGTTCATGCGGGCCCGATGTACCGATCCGGCGCTGACGGTGGACGAGATCGCGCGGGCCTGCCTGGTGTCGCGGCGCAGCCTGTACCGCCTCTTCGACGAGGCCGGTGACGGCCTGAGCACGGTGCTGCGGCGGATGCGGGTCGAGTGCGCGCAGGTACTGCTCCTGCGCGACACCACCCGGGCGACGGCCTCGATCGCGCTCGCCTCCGGCTTCGCCTCCGAGCGGCACTTCTTCCGGGCGTTCCGGGTCGAGACCGGGATGACTCCGGGCGAATACCGCCTGGTCACCGGGCATATGCCCCCGGGTGGCGAGCCCCGGCTCCATACCGCGTGACCCCGCACTTCCTGGGCGTTATGTCCGTATTCCCGTGGCATACTGAGCGCACTCGGAGCCGAGTGACGGAGGGGGCTGAGCGGTCATGAGTCAACGGACGACGGTGGCTGTTCGAGCCGGCGGCGAGCTGTCCCAGCGCGGAGTGGTCGAGCGGTGGGAATCGCTGATGAGCGAGACCTACATTCCGCTCGCCGTCGCGCCGCATCGCACCGAGGTCTTCGGTGGCCGGATCGCGGCGACGGCCTACGACGACCTCCTGGTCACCTCGGTGCAGGCAGGCGCGCAGACCGTCCGGCGCACGCCCCGGCTGGTCGAGGCGGGCGCCGACCGGCACATCCTGGCCAGCATCTACCTGGGCGGGCGCGGGGTGATGCACCAGGACGGCCGGATCGCGCATGTGGACGCGGGCAGCATGGTCTTCTACGACAGCGCGCGACCCTATCGCTGGGAGATCGACGAGGACTTCGACAAGGTGGTGGTCCAGGTGCCGATCGACGCGCTGGCCGCGGTCGGCGCGCCCCTGGCCACGATCCCGTCGGCGGTCGCGCTCGGGCCCGAGCATCCCGCCGCCGCGGTGGGCGCGTACTTCCGCGGGCTGGCCCGCATGCAGCACGGCGACCCGGAGGTGGCCGCCGAGCTCGCACGCCACGGCGTCGGGCTGCTGGCCTCGGCGCTGCAACTCGCCGCCGGGTCGGTGCCGCGCGGCCCGTCGGCCGCCGAGCTGACCCGCGCCAGGATCCTCGCCTTCATGCGGCGCCGGTTCGCCGACGCCGACCTCACCGTCGATACCGTCGCGCAGCGCTTCGCGATCTCGCGCCGCACCCTGTACCGGCTGTTCGAGGGCGAGGAAAGCCCGGCCCGCCGATTGCTCAGGATGCGTCTCGAACACGCGTGCGAATTATTGCGCGACGGGCGTATGCGACCGATCGAAGAAGTGGCCGCGGCGGCCGGATTCGCCGCCGAACGTCACTTCTACCGGGCGTTCAACGCGGAATTCGGAATGGCGCCGGGGGAATACCGCGCCGGATATGCGATGTGTTCCGGTCTGTGACCGCCGAGTGGGGCCTGTCACCATCGATCCGTTTCTGAAAAGAATTCTTTTCCGTCGGTGATATCCTCTTCCCAGTCGAGGGGGGTACTCGACGAGTCTTACGTCGTGTGAATACGAATACGACGAGGTGTCCCCATGACAGTCGATGTTCCGGCAGCAGTTGATCGTTCCCGTCTTCCCGGGGTGCTCGCCGTCGGCGCCGACGCCGGCGCCGGGGAACAGTTCCAGCAGTGGGAAGCCATGCTGACGCAGACCTACGTGCCGCTGGCCGCGCGCCCGGCGGGCGCGGAATCGTTCCACGGCCGCATCGCGCACCACGCCTATCCGGATTTCGGCCTGTCCCGGCTGACCTCGACCGCCCAGGAGGTCACCAGGACGCGGTCGCTGATCGCGCGGGCAGCAGAGGAGTATCTGCTGGTCAGTATTCACACCGGGGGATCGGCCGTGCTCAGCCAGCACGGCCGCAGTACCCGGGTTGCGGTGGGGGAAATGGTGTTCTACGAATCGAACGCGCCCTACGAATGGCGGGTCGGCGAGGACATCGAGCAGGTCATCGTGCAGATCCCGATGGACGCCGTGCACCGCAGGCCGGGCATGTCGACGGTCCGGATCCCGACCGCCCGCACCATTCCCGCCGACGGGCCGGTCGCGATCGTCAGCGGGTTCCTGACCGACCTGGCGCGCTTACAGGATCGCGACACCGCCCAGGCCGCCGCGCTCACCGAAACCGCCATCGACCTGCTCGCCTCGGCGGCCTCGCTGGTGGCGGGCCGGCCGCTGAACCGGCCCGCGGAGAATTCGCTGACGCGCGAAGGAGTGCTGGCCTATTTGCGGGCCAACTACACCGATCCGGCGCTGACGATCGATTCCCTCGCGGCGGCGTGTTTCGTTTCCCGGCGGTCGGTGTACCGCGTGTTCGAGGAGCACGGTGAATCACCCACCGATCTGCTGCGGCGGCTTCGTGTGCGGCGTGCGTGTGGAATGCTGGTCTCCAGACCGGACCTGACGTTCGCTGCCATCGGCGTGGCGTCGGGCTTCGCCACGGAACGGCAGTTCTACCGGGCCTTTCGTCGGGAAACAGGCCGGACTCCCGGGGAGTATCGCCGGTTTGGCACGGACGGTCAGTCGAGTGGCACGCTATGACAGTTTATGTCCGCGCTATCTGCGAGAGAGTGAATCGAACACCTTTCAAGGATTGAGCGACAAGGGGTCACGATGTTTGGTCGGGTACGCGTTGCTGCGGTGCAAGCCGAGCCGAAGTGGTTGAACCTGTCCGCCGGGGTCGAGCAGGCCATCGGGCTGATCGACGAGGCCGCTGACGGTGGTGCGCGGCTGGTCGCGTTTCCCGAGACATTCCTGCCCGGATTCCCGTGGTGGATGTGGCTCAACTCGGTCGATTGGGGCGAGGAGTTCCTCGCGCGCTATCTCGCCAATTCGCTCACCGCCGACGGCCCTGAGTTGCGTGCCATCGCCTATGCCGCGCGCCGCAAAGGCATTCACGTGTCGATCGGTTTCGCCGAGCGCGCGGGTCGTGAGGTGTTCATGTCGCAGGCGCTCATCGACGTGCAGGGCGAGATCTCGGTCGCCCGCAAGGGGGAACCGACCGGCCTCGAGCGCACCGTCTTCAGCGCCGCCGACGACGAGGTGCTGGTGCGCGACACCGAACACGGCCGGATCGGCGTGCTCGGCGGCGCCGACCACATGCGCCCCGCGCTGCGCGCCCGCATGCAGGAGGAGCGCGAACAGATCCATATCGCGTCCTGGTCCGGCTTCACCGTGTACTACGGCGAGGGCAAGGAATGGGGCCCGGAACTCAATACCGCGGCCAGCGTGCGCTACGCGATGGACGGCGCGGCCTACGTGATCGCCCCCGTCGCCGTGGTGCCGGTCGCCGGCTGGGAAGTGGTCGACGCCCGCCTGCCCGATCGCCGGCTGCTGCGCGGTGGTGGCGGTGTCTCCCGCATCTTCGGCCCCGGTGGCCTGGAGCTGGCCACCCCACTGGCCGAGGGCGCCGAAGGCCTCCTCTACGCCGACCTCGACCTCACCCGCGGTCTGCGCCCCACCCCGCCCACCTGCGGCGAGCGCGACAACTTCCGGGTACCCAGCGGCCGGGTGGCCCGCCGGGAACCGGTGCGGGCCGAGCTGGCGGGCGCCTGAACGGGCGCACCGCCCGCTGGTCGAAAGAGGCTTGCGCAGCGAGGTTTTCGCTGGTCCGGTGGCCTGCGATCGATGGGAGCGGCCGGAACCCCTCGCCGTCCACCCCTACGCGGATCGCCCCTTCTACGGCCGGGTCGTCACCAGGGCGCTCGCCGGCGCGCCCGACTGTCACCTGACGACGCTCACCGGCCGCAATCACGAATTCCGCCGCGACACCGGCCATATCGCCCGATCCGGTGAGCAGTATCTGCTCGTCGGCATTCAGACCGAGGGCCGCGCCCGGCTCGACCAGGACGGCCGCTCGGCCCTGATCCTGCCCGGTCAGATGACCTTCTTCGACACGTCGCGGCCCTATCACTGGACCGAGGGGGAGCGGTTCGAGCAGGTGAACGTGCAGGTGCCGATCCGGCTGCTGCGCGAGCTGCCCGGACTCGGCCGGCTGGCCATGCCGACCGCCGTCACGCTGCCCGCGACCGGCGCGGCCGGGGTGGTCGCCGCCTTCTTCCGTGACCTGGCCCGGCTGCAGCAGGACGCGCCCGACCAGGCCGACCTGCTGGCGCGCGGTGCCGTCGACCTCTTCGGCTCCGCCGTCCTGCTGGCCGCGGGCACCGCGCCCGTCGACACCCCCGGCGCGGCACTGCACCGCGAGCACGTCCTGGCCTTCCTGCGCGAGAACTACACCGATGCCGACCTCACCGCCGACGAGATCGCCGCGGCCTGCCATATCTCCCGCCGGACGCTGTTCCGCCTCTTCGACGGTCCGGGTGAGAGCCTGCACACGACCCTGCGCCGGCTGCGTATCCGCCATGCCGAGAAGCTGATCGCCTGCGAGCGGTTCCACGCGCCCGCCGCGGTCGCGTTCGCGTCGGGGTTCGCCTCGGAACGGCATTTCTACCGGGTCTTCCACCAGGAGACGGGGATGACTCCGCGCGAGTACCGGCGGACCCACCTCGCCTAGCCATCGGCTGGCACTGGTTGTCAGTGGGATGGCGCTGCAGGTCTGTGGATCGCCGTAGTCGCTGCACGACACTGGATCTCACAGGCGAGTACAGGGGAGCGAGCACCATGGCGATTCGGGTTCGCGCCGCGGCCGTGCAGGCGGAGCCGACGTGGTTACACCTGCCCGACGGGGACGCGCAGACGATCGACTTCATCGAGGACGCGGCGGTGATCTGGCGAACGCGAGACCGCCCGACGGCCGGGTCCTGGTGTCGCACAGGCAATCACCCACCTCGCTGGAGCGGGAGGTGTTCGCCGACGGCATCGCGCCGCCGGTGGTGCACCACACGGAGCTGGGCCGCATCGGTGTCCTCGGCGGCACCGATCATCTGTGCCCGGAAAGGCGCGTGGACCTGTGGCGGGAGCAGGTCCACGTCGCCGCGACCTGGTTCGGCCGCTGCCACCCGGTCGACCCGGGCTGCTGTTCGCCGACTTCGTCGTCGACGAGTCTGCCAACCCGTGGACGGACGGTCAGGGATTCATGCGGGCCTGCTGAGGGCGGTCAGGAGCGGACCAGGCGCGCGATCGCGTCGGTCGCCTCCTTGATCTTGGCCTCGGCCTCGGGGCCGCCCGCTACGGCCGCGTCGACGACGCAGTGCGAGATGTGGTCCTCGAGCAGGCCCATCGCGACGGCTTGGAGCGCCTTGGTCATCGCCGAGACCTGGGTGAGGATGTCGATGCAGTACTTCTCCTCTTCGACCATCCGCTGCAGGCCGCGTGACTGGCCCTCGATGCGGCGCAGACGCTTGAGGTAGTCCTCTTTGGCGGTGATGTAGCCGTGGCCCGAATGGCCCGTGTGCTCGCCGCCGGTCGTGGTGTCGGGGGTGGGTTCGGTCACCGGAGGTCTCCTCGCCTGACGGGGTGCTCGGAGTACCGAGCTGATACCCCCCTAGGGTACAGTTTCCGGCGGGAAATGTCAGATGCGGCCGGTGTCGCGGTCCCGGTGATGCGCGCGACCTGCCCGGACGGGAGAATCACCGGTATGAGTTCGCTTCCCCGGCCCGCACTCGCCGTCATCGGCGGCAGCGGTTTCTATGACTTCTTCGACAACGACGCGGTGCACGTCGAGGTCGACACACCGTACGGCGCGCCGAGCGCCCCGGTCGCCATCGGCGAGGTCGACGGTCGCGCCGTCGCGTTCCTGCCGCGGCACGGCAAGCAGCACGAGTTCGCCCCGCACACCCTGCCCTACCAGGCCAACATGTGGGCGCTGCGCTCGCTCGGCGTGCGCCGGGTGTTCGCGCCGTGCGCCGTCGGCAGCCTGCGCGCGGACTGGGGGCCGGGCACCGTCGCCGTGCCCGATCAGCTCGTCGACCGGACCTCGGGCCGCCCGCAGACCTACTTCGACGGTGGCGGCGTGCACGTCTCCTTCGCCGACCCCTACTGCGACGACCTGCGCACCGCCGCGGTGAAGTCCGCCGGTGACGATCTGCGCGTCGAGGATTCCGGCACGATGGTCGTCGTGCAGGGCCCGCGCTTCTCCACCAGGGCCGAGAGCCGCTGGTTCGCCGGGCAGGGCTGGGACCTGGTCAACATGACCGGCCACCCCGAAGCCGTGCTCGCCCGCGAACTCGAGATGTGCTACGCCGCGGTCGCTCTCATCACCGACCTGGACGCGGGCCTCGAGGAAGGCGACGGCGTGCACGCGGTCGACGTCTTCGCCGAGTTCAAGAAGAACCTCGGCCCGTTCAAGGAACTGCTGCGGCGCGCGGTCGCGGCGGTCGACGGCGAGGACACCTGCGAGCGCTGCCGGGTGCACGCCGGGGTGTCGCTGCCCTTCGAACTGCCCTGATCACCGCGCCGGCGCGGTGACCTGCAACTGAGCCAGCACGAACGCGGGCGCCGCGCCGTCGGCGCCCGCGGGCAGCGGCGTCACCTCGACGTCGGCGATCAGCCAGCCGCCCGACTCCGCCGCGAGCCGCACCCCGGTCATGCCCGCGCGCGCCGCGCCCGCCAGGATCTCCGCCCTGGCCGCGACGATCCGGGCCCGGTCCTCGGGGTGCGGGATCAGCCGCTCGTCGATCCCGCGCCAGCGCAGGCCGGGCACCGGCTCGGTGACCCAGCGCACCTGCCGGACCTGCGCGGTGTCGAGGATGCACAGATACAGACCCGGCTGGGTGTCGCGCAGCAGCGCGAGCGTGGCGGCCTCGAAGGACTTGGGTTGCGGGGCGATGCTGTCGGTGACGTCCACCGTGAGGCCACGCCACGAGAACCGCTGCGCCGCGGTCCCGTTGCGAGCCGCGACGAACAGCGACCGCGGCCCCGCCGTCGAGTGCACGGTCGCGATGGCCGACCACCGGCTGTCCGGTTCCGAACGGGTCAGGGCGGCAACGATATCCAGCGCGCGATCGAATCGCTCGATCCGCTGGAAGGCTTCGGCGCCGGTGAATTCGAGCGGCACGGAACCGAGATGGGCGCCGAGCCCGGCGGGCCGGGTGTGCACCACCCTGGCCTGCGCGTCGACCCGGAACATCCCGACCCCGAGATCGTCGGTGGGCGCCTGCTCACCCACCCAGACCTTCACCGCGTGGGTCCCGGCACCCGGCCAGACCACCGGCTCGGCCCGTAACCGCAACTCCGACCACGGCTGCCGGGATTTCGGCAGCACCCGGTCGACCGGGGTGCCGGAATCGTGGGCGGTGGCGATCATCGGTTGCAGTGCGGCCGGGATCGCGCGCTGATACGACGCCCACTCGCGCGGCGTCGTCCCCGTGCTCAGCATCGACCACGTCGCGCCGAGCGTCTCGACCAGCTGCCACTGCCCGATGATCACCTGTGCTGCCCCCTTCGTTCACTCCCCACCTGCGGATATCGAACCAAATCGCCTGCGCCCATCGTGCCCGATCCGCCGCGCGCCGCGGGGCGGGGGTCCATCGATAAGCTCGCGGTATGGACACACCGTTGCGGTTGGAGGTCGTCGTCGCCAGTACCCGCCCGGAGCGATTCGCGCCCGTGGTGGCCGACTGGTTCCTCGGTGTGCTCGCCGAGCGGCCGGAATTCGAGGTCGGGGTCCTCGATCTGCGTGACATCGCCTTGCCCGTCGACCTCACCGAGACCCCCGAGGTCGACGCGTTCCGGGAGCGGCTCGCCGCCGCCGACGCCTTCGCGGTCGTCACCTCCGAGTACAACCACGGATATCCCGCGTCCCTGAAAACGGCCCTGGACAGCGCCAAACGGGAGTGGCGGGCCAAACCGATCGGCTTCGTCTCCTACGGCGGACTCTCGGGCGGCCTGCGGGCCGTCGAGCAGTTGCGTCAGGTGGTCGCCGAACTGCACATGGTCTCGGTGCGCGAATCGGTGAGCTTCGCCCAGGCCAAGCGGCGCTTCGGCGCCGACGGCAGCACCGACGACCACGCCGCGATCGACGCGAGTGCACGGATGCTCGGCCAATTGGCCTGGTGGGGACGGACTTTGCGGGCTGCCCGCAGCGCCGACCCCTACCCGGGCTGACCGGTCAGGCCGGCGCCATCGTGCGCTGTCCGCGCGGCTGCCCGATGTAGGTCGCCTCGCGCGGGATCGACACCAGCGTGAGGTTGACCCTGGTCGTCCCGGTGCGCAGCACCACCCGGTTGCCGATCGCGCCCGGCTGGAAGATCTCCAGGTCGGGACGGGAAGCGGGCCAGCCGTTCGGATCGCCGGTCAGGTAGATGGTGGTGACACCGGCGTGCGGTGCAGGCGCCAGCACACCGTCGACGACGGTGGCGGTGAAACCCGCGTCGGACTGGTGCGTTTCGACCGCGATGGTCAGGCGCTCCGGATTGCCGACCGTGCTGACCAGTTGCTCCCAGGCGTGCGCGCGATCGGTGCGCACCAGCACCCGCTCGCCGACGGCCAGCGCGCGGAACACCAGCTGCTGGGCCAGATACAGCTCGCCGGCCACGTAGACCGAGGAGATACCGGCGCCGATGATCCTGGTGGCGACGCCGTTGCCCTCGTCGTCGGAGCCGAGCAGCTGGCCGCAGCCCGCCGACGGCAGGTGCAGCGCGCCGATGACATCGATCGGGTACTCGGTGGTCGGCACCGTGTCGTCCACGCCGGGCACCGCGAGCGGCAGGTGCGCGAGCAGCGCGTCGCGGTGGCGGCCGTTCATCGAGACCATGCCCTTGGTCGTGGTCTTCTCCGGCAGCTCACGCGCGGTCAAACGCCATGCGGCACCGACACTCACCGACTCGGCGTCGCTGCCGGGCCGCAGCCGCACCGCGACCGTCGTGCCGCGCGAGGGCGCGACCCACAGCTGGGCGAGCAGATCCGAACCGAGCTGCTTGGGATCCACCGCGCTGCCGATATTGACGGTGTTGCCGATCTCGGCGAACTTCCACCGCTGGGTCAGCGTGCGCGGGTCGAGACCGGCGGTGATCTGCTGGACGGCCTTGCGGATCTCCGGCGCGGTGAGGATACGAGCGCTGCAATCGGCGTCTTCGAGCGTGCGCATGATGCGCTGGGTGGCGATGGTGACCGCGCGCGACGCGCCGTCGGTTCCGCCGCCGCGCCGGGCCGTCGCGTCGGGGCACTGCACCGAGTCGTAGCTGATCGCGAGCCAGACCGTGCGGTGCGCGGTCGCGGGCAGCGGGCCGAGCAGCGACTCGTAGATCGCGCCCGCCGGTGTGCCGGAGCGGCTGCGGTGCCCGTGGCTGATGATGTCGATGCCGCTGAGCAGGATGTCGTGCTGGTGCAGGCAGGCGGCCAGCTCGGGCAGGGGGAGCAGGTGGGAGGCGTGCACGGCGTTGCGGGCGATCCTGGTCAGCCCGCCCTTGGGCGGCAGCACCTCGACCACGGTGACCACCCGGCTGCCGTCCCAGTACAGGCCGAGCGAGCGGCCGTCGGTGTCACGGAAGTCGACGGTGTCGCCGAGGGTGTATTCGCGCTTGCCGAGGTAGCGGCGGATGGTGCCGAGCCAGTCGAACACGGTGCGCTTGCCGATCGGGATCAACGGGATGACCGCGACGACGACCGCGATGCCGAGGGCGGGGAAGGGTCCGAGGCCGCAGACCAGGGCGATGAGCCCGACGGTCAAGCCGAGCACCTGCGCGATGAGCAGCTGCGCCAACGAGATGCGACCGAACAGTGGACGTGGACCAGCACCGGTGTACTCGGCCATTGGTTCCTCCCCCGAATGTGAACAAGTGCTGCCGGGAACTGTACTGTGTTGCCCGGACGAGAGCACTGTTCGGGGGAGGAACCATGCCTTCAAAACCCACTACACGCTGGCAGGTCAGCGGCTACCGCTTCCTGGTGCGGCGGATGGAGCACGCCCTGGTGCGCCGGGATGTGCGCATGCTGCACGATCCGATGCGCGCCCAGTCCCGGGCCTACGCGGTGGGTTTGGTGCTCGGCCTGGTGGTGCTGGCGGGATGCGGCATCCTCGCGCTGTTGCGCCCGCAGGACAAGATCGGCGACAACAAGATCCTGATCGGCAAGGAATCCGGTGGCGTCTACGTCGTCATCGAGAACGTCGTGCACCCCGCGCTCAACCTGGCCTCGGCCCGGCTCGCCGCCGGGGAGGCGGCCAAGGCCGTCATCGTCAAGGAGTCCGAGCTCGGCAAGAAGCCGCGCGGTCAGCTGATCGGCATCCCCGGTGCCCCGACGTCGCTGCTGTACGACAAGGACGGCAAGGGCCGTCAGTGGTCGGTGTGCGATCAGCTCAAGTCCGACGGCACCGCCGATCTGACCACCTCGGTGCTGGCCGGTTCGCTCGATCTCGGCGACAAGGCCTCGGTGCTGCCGTCGAACAAGGCGCTGCTGGTCAAGGCCAAGGACGATGTCTTCCTCGTCTTCGACGGCAAGCGCGCCAAGGTGAACATGAGCGACCCGGCGGTCACGCTCGCGCTCGGTATCGCCGGTGTCGTCCCGCGCACCATCAGCGAGGGCGTGCTCAACGCGATTCCCGAGGTGCTGCCTGTCATCTCGCCGGTCATCGCCAACCCGGGTGGCGTGCCGACCTACAACGTCAGCGGCCACCGGATCGGTGATGTCGTCCAGGTGTTCAACGCGCCGAACCAGGACTTCGTCGTCCTGCAGGACGGCCTGCAGCCCATCTCGGCCGTGACGGCGCAGATCATCCGCAACTCGGTCAACTCGACGATGGCGGGCACCACCATCCAGAACACCGAGCGGGTGAACGCGCCGGTGTCGCAGGCACTGAAGGTCGACAACTACCCCAAGGAACGGCCGACCCTGGTCACCGCCAAGGACCAGCCGGTCAGCTGCCTGTCCTGGAAGCCGATCCCCGGCGCCATCGACAACAACGACGCCACCGCGCGCGCCGAACTGACCGTGCTCACCGGCATCGACCTGCCCATCCCGGACAAGGCCAAGCTGGTCAGCCTCGCCCAGGCCGACGGCTCCGGCCCCAAGGCCGACTCGGTCTACATCCCGCCCGCCTCGGGCGCCTACGTCCAGACCACCGGCATCGAACCGGACAGCCGTCGCAAGGACAGCCTGTTCTACATCGCCGACACCGGAGTCCGCTTCGGCATCAAGAACTCCGACGCGGTGAAGGCCCTCGGGCTGGAGAACGTGAAGGCCGAGCCCGCGCCGTGGCCGATCGTCGGGCTGCTCGCCGGCGGCCCGAGCCTGGGCCGGGAGGACGCGATGGTCGCGCACGACGGCGTCGCCCCCGACTCGTCACCGGCCAAGCAGCCGGTGGCCACCGTCGCCAACAGCAAGTAGTCAGCCGACGGGCGGCGGCTGCGACCGCGCCGCCCGCAATTCGGCGACCTCCGAACGCAACTCGCGCACTTCGTCGACGAGTTCGGCCAGCGTGCGCTCGGCGCGGTCGGTCGCGTCGTCGACGGTCTTGAGCTGCTCGACGACCCAGCTGGTCATGGTGCCGATGGCGAAGGAGATCAGGCCGATGCCCAGCGTCATCAGGACCAGCGACACCAGCCTGCCCTCGGCGGTCACCGGGTAGACGTCGCCGTAGCCGACGGTCGTCACCGAGACCGCCGACCACCACAGCGCGTCACCGAAACTCTTGATCTTGCTGTCGGGCGCACCGAATTCGGCGTCGAAGAACGCCAGGCTCGACAGCAGCAGGATCAGCAGCGAACTGGTGCCGACGAAGGTGACCAGCCGGGTCCGCGGATGCGTCGCCCGGTTGAGCGTGTCGAGCAACAGCAGCGCGGCGCGCACCAGCCGCAGCGGGCGAAACGGCGGCACCAGCACGACGAGCAGATCGAGCGGATGCTTGCGGACGAACCGGCGCCGATCGGTGGACAGCCGCAGCCGGACCGCGAAGTCCACCGCGAACACCGCCCAGATCCCGATATCGGCCCACACCAGGCAGGCGTCCAGCGTCGGCGAGGCATCGGTGTCGAGCACCCGCCACGCGTACAGCAGCAGGAACAGCACGGCCAGCACCATCATCGGCAGGTTGGTCGCCTGCTCCCACCGCTGTCTGCGGGTCTGCGGGCGCTGCTCTGTGGTCAACGGATCCATGCTGCTACCTGGGTCGACGGGCTGCGCGGAGTGCGCTGAACCAGGACGGTACCGCGTCGGCTACCTCAGGTGTCCTCGCGGACGCCGAACCGACGCCGGATCGGGAACGAGGCGAGCATGCCGAGCACGAACAGCAGCCCGACCACACCCGCGCCGATCAACCCGACGTTCCTGGCCGTGTTGTCCGGCACCGGTGCCGGCGCGGGCACCGCGAGCTGCACCTGCTTGGCCGGTGACGGCCGCTTGGGCGGCAGCGGCCCGGTGACCTCGGCGGTGAGCGCCGCGATCGGATCGACGCTGCCGTACCCGATGTACTGGTTCCAGCCCTCGGCGGGCGCGTGCGCGGTCGCCTGGATGCGCTTCATCACCTCTTTGGCACTGAGCTCGGGGAACCGCGCCCGCACCAGCGCCACCACGCCGGACACCAGCGGGGTCGCGAAACTGGTGCCGCTGATCGGGCCGGTCTGACCCTGCTGGTTCACCGTTCCGGTCGCGGTGCCGGGTCCGCGCGGGTTCAGCGACGTCATGTTCTCGCCGGGCGCCGCGACGCTGAGCCACGGTCCGGCGACGGTGAACTTCGACGGTGCGCCGTTCGCGTCGATCGAGCCGACGGCCAGCACGTAGTCGTCCCAGCGCGCCGGGCTGACGTTCATCGAGGTCTTGGTCCACGGGTCCGCGTTCGGCTCCAGCGGGTCGACCACCGTGTTCGCGGTCTTGCAGGTATCCGAATTGCCCGCCGCGACAACGGGAACCGCGTTCTTCACCTCGACCGCGTACTGCAGCGCCGCCCCGATCGCCCGGTCGTTGACGTCCTTGTTGGTGCCACACCACACTTCGGAGACATTGATGACGCCCGCGCCCATATCGGCCGCGCGCCGGATGGCCGAGGCCATCGTGTTCAGGTTGCCGTAGCCGTCGGGCAGGTCCTCGGGCGCCTTGTTCCGGTTGGCGCCTTCCTTCTGATACATCTTGCTGGTCTGCCGGATCGTCAGGATCCGAGCCTCCGGGGCCACCCCGGCGAAGCCCTGACCGGGCACCTGGGTCGCCGCGATCAACCCGGCCACGAAGGTCCCGTGCGCGTCGCAATCCTCGGCGCCGTCACCGGAATTGGCGACGAAGTCACCCGCCGCGATCATGTCGGGCAGGCGATCGTGCCTGCTCACGCCGGTGTCGATCACCGCGATCAGTTGTCCGGCGCCGCGGGAGAACTCCCACGCCCGCGCCAGATCGAGGGATCGTTGCGCGTCCGGGATGGCGGGCCCGTCGCCACCGGTGGCCACCGTGGTGCACACCGCGTTCGAACCGACCTCGGTCTTCTCCGGCGGCGCGGCCGGATCACCGGCGGGCAGGTTCGCTGGATCGGCGGCGGGCGGCCGGTCGGCCGAGGCGGGCGCCGCGCCCAGCCCGAACGACGCGCCGACACCGAGCGCCACGGCCGCCGCCGCGACGCGCAGGCTCGCGTTCACAGCCCGCGGACGAGGGAGTAGAGCTCGGCGACCCAGAACACCAGCGGCAGCACCGCGGCGACGAACGCGTACTCGACCAGCTCGACCGCCCGGCGCATCGGCGGCGTCGCCGATTGGTTCGGCACGATCAGGCCGATCACCAGCGCGGCGACCAGGATCGCCAGCGCGGCACCGAAAACCACCAGCGGCTGGCGCATTTCGAGCGCGACACCCACCAGCATGATCAGCACGATCGACGCGCCGCCCGCGATCAGCACGATCGCCTGTTCGGCGCCCGCGTAGGTGCGGCTGCGGAACATCAGCACCGCCGCGCAGACCAGCGCGAGCGCGATGCCGGGCCAGTACGGGTCGTCCGCGGTCGCGTCGATCGCCAGCAGCGCGCCGACGACGGTGACCAGCGTGGTCGCGGTGACCAGTCCGGCGAGGTAGTTGCGGGCCCGCTCCGACCTGGCGCGCAGCGCGTCCAGGGTGGGCAGCGCGCGGTGGTCGTCCGGATCGTCCTCGGTCGGGTCGATCGGGGTGCCGGGGGAGGGGACCGGCGGCAGCGGCAACTTCGCCAGCAGCATCGACACCCGCGGCGACAGCGAGAGCCCCGCCAGCCCCACCGCCGCGACGACGGCACCGATGGCCTTGACCGGCTGCTCGGTGAGCAGCCCGACCAGCGCCGCCGGAATGACGAACACCGAGGCCGCGGCCGCGCCGATGAACAGCGCGAGGCCGACCCCGGTGACCCGCCAGGCCAGCACCGCGGTCGCGCCGAACAGCGTCGCGCCGAGCAGCAGATGCGCCCAGCCGTAATGATCGGGGACCAGCAGCATGCCCGCGGTGAACGCGGTCGGCAGCGCGCAGCCGCCGAGCACCAGCGCGGCCGAGGTGTCGCCGTACATGCGGCTGAGCACCGTGCCCGCGACCACGCACAGGATCGCGACCAGCAGCGCGAGCGAGCCGGTCACCCAGAACGGCAACGCGTCCGGGGCGGCGAGCAGGCCGAAGCAGCCGACCAGCATGGTGACCGCGGCGAGCACAGAACCGGTGATGCGCGCGGTCTTCGGGGTCCAGCTGCGGTAGTGATCGGCGTCGGCGATCGCGACGTTGTACATGATGTCGTCGAACAGCGGCGTCGGCGCGGTGTGCGAGGCGCTCTCCAGCATGAGGAGTTCGCCGTCGCGCACCCCGTGCTCGCCGAGGCTGAGCGAATTCGAGAACGGCGGATGACCGATGCGCGCGAGCACCCATTCGGCGGGCTCGTAGCGCTCGCCGTCGTTGTCGAAATCGTTGGACCGGCTGTGCTGAGCGACCATGTCCACCACGCTCGGAATGACGAGCGCGACCGGCACGTCGACCGGAATCGCCATATCGACCTGCGTGTGCTTGGCCAGAATCGTCACTCGGGCCAGATCCGGTGCGCGAACAATGCCGCGCGCGGAATCCTCCTCGAGATGATCGAGTCGCGCGTGCGTCAAAACTCCCCCAACTCCGTCTCTACCTCGTGTTTCCGCTCGACCCCTCGGGCGATCGACAGTTTGCGGAACTCACCGTTCGGACAGCAGAATGCCTGACGAACCATACGACATGTCGGCCGCGACCTCTACACTGAGCCCGTCGCGAGGGAAGACAGCGAGTAGTCAAGCAGGGGGAGTCTTCGACCATGAGCACAGTACGGTTCCAGCGCCGTGCCCGGCGCGAGATGCCACGCACGCCCGGCGGTGAGGTCACCCTGCAGCCGCCGCCCGAGATCCCCCGGATCACGCCCGGCAACCTGCTGATGAAGATGATGCCCGTCGTCATGGTCGTCGGCATGGTCGGCATGATGGCGCTGATGTTCACCCAGGGCAGCGGCATGCTGTCCAACCCGATGTCGATGATGTTCCCGCTGATGATGATCATGTCGATGGTCACCATGTTCGGCCAGGGCAGCGGCAAGGGCGCCAAGGCCGCCGAGGCCAACGAGGACCGCAAGGACTACCTGCGTTACCTCGATCAGGTCCGCAAGGACGTCGACGACACCGCCAAGCAGCAGCGCGCCGCCGTCGAGTGGAGCCACCCCGAGCCGGGCCTGATCTGGATGCTCGCCGGCACCAGCCGCATGTGGGAGCGCCGCTCCGGCGACAAGGACTTCTGCCACGCCCGCATCGGCCTGGGCGGTCAGCGCCTGGCCACCCGCCTGGTCGCCCCGGAGACCGGCCCCGTCGAAGAGCTCGAACCGATCGCCGCGGTCTCCCTGCGCCGCTTCGTCCGCGCCCACTCCACGGTCCCCGACCTGCCCACCGCGATCGCGGTGAAGGGCTTCGGCACCATCGCCCTCGACGGCGACCGCGCCCAGGCCCGCGACATGACCCGCGCGATGTTGTTGCAGCTGTGCATGTTCCAGGCGCCCGACCAGGTGCTCGTCGCCGTGGTCTGCGGCCCCGACACCGCGCGCGAATGGGAGTGGACCAAGTGGCTCCCGCACACCCAGCATCCCGACGTCTCCGACGGCATCGGCACCCAGCGCATGTTCTACGGCTCCATCCGCGAGGCACTGAGCAGCCTGCACCCGCTGCTCGGCAACCGCGTGCGCTACTCGCGTAACCAGCCGAACAACCCGAACCTGGTGCACGTGGTGATCGTCGTCGACGGCGGCCTGCTCGAGGCCGAGGACGACCAGCTCCGCGAATCCGGCTTCGAGGGCGTCACCATCATCGACCTGTGCAATTACGCACCCCGCCTTGCCGTTTCGCGCGGCATCAAGATGGTCGTCGAGGACGGCGAGTGCCTCGGCCGTGGCGCCACCGGCAACCAGGAGCGCTTCGCCACCATCGACCGCGTCAGCGCCGAGCAGGCCCAGCAGGCCGCCCGCCGCCTCGCCCCCTACCGCGCCGCCACCCAGCGCAGCAGCGACGTCGAAACCGACGATTCCGAGACCATTTCGACGTGGTCGCAGCTGATGAGCCTCGGCGACATCGGCAACTTCAACCCGGCCAGCGCCTGGCGCCCGCGCTACGGACGCGAGCGGCTGCGCGTGCCGTTCGGCCTCGGTGCCGACGGCGCTCCGGTGGAACTCGACATCAAGGAAGCCGCCGAGAACGGCATGGGCCCGCACGGCCTGTGCATCGGCGCCACCGGTTCCGGTAAGTCCGAGTTCCTGCGCACCCTGGTGCTCAGCCTGCTCGCCACCCACTCGCCCGACCAGCTCAACCTGGTCCTGGTCGACTTCAAGGGTGGTGCCACCTTCCTCGGCCTCGACGGCGTCCCGCACGTCGCCGCGGTCATCACCAACCTGGAGGACGAGGCCGACCTCGTCGACCGAATGAAGGACGCGCTGGCGGGCGAGATGAACCGCCGCCAGGAGGTCCTGCGCCAGGCGGGCAACTTCGCCAACGTCTCCGAATACGAGAAGGCCCGCGCCGCGGGCGCCGACCTCGATCCGCTGCCCGCCCTGTTCGTGGTGCTCGACGAGTTCTCCGAACTCCTCACCCAGCACCCGGATTTCGCCGAGCTGTTCGTGATGATCGGCCGCCTCGGCCGCTCGCTGCACGTCCACCTCCTGCTCGCCTCGCAGCGACTGGAAGAGGGCAAGCTCAAGGGCCTCGAGTCCCACCTGTCCTACCGCATCGGCCTGAAGACGTTCTCCGCCAACGAGTCCCGCCAGGTCCTCGGCGTCCCCGACGCCTACAACCTGCCCAACTCACCCGGTGGCGGCTACCTCAAGGCCGACTCCGGCGAGATCCAGCGCTTCCAGGCCTCCTACGTCTCCGGCCCCTACGTCGGCGGCGGTTCGCAGCGCGAGGTCACCAGCGCGGGCATCGTCGGCGGCGAGATCGACGTCAACGCACGCCCGTTCAGCGCCAACCACGTCGCCTTCCGCACCTCCGACCGCGTCCCGGTCGCCCCGGAATCGACGTACGAGCCGGAGCCCACCGGCGACGACGCCGACCAGATGTCGAACCTGAACATGCTGGTGTCCCGGATCAGCGGCCACGGCCGCCCCGCCCACGAGATCTGGCTGCCGCCGCTCGACGACGCGCCGACCCTGGACCAGCTGAACCCGCGCTCGATCATCACCGGCGAGTACTCGCCGATCGCCACCCTGCGCGCCGCGATCGGCATCGTCGACCGCCCGTACGACCAGCGTCGCGACCCGATGATGCTGGACCTGTCGGGTGCCCGCGGCCACGTCGCGATCGTCGGTGGTCCGCAGTCGGGCAAGTCGACGGCCCTGCGTTCGCTGGTCATGTCGATGTCGATGACCCACACCGCCGAGCAGGTCCAGTTCTACTGCCTCGACTTCGGTGGTGGCACGCTGTCCAGCCTGGAGGGCCTGCCGCACGTCGGCTCCGTGGCCAACCGCCTCGATCCGGACAAGGTCCGCCGCACCGTCGCCGAGATGAGCACCCTGGTCCGGCAGCGCGAGCAGCGCTTCCACCAGCTGGGCATCGAGTCCATGGTCGAGTACCGGCGCCTGCGCGCGATGGACCCCAACAGCAGCCCCGCCGCGGCGGGCGCGCACGCCGACCCCTACGGCGACGCCTTCCTCGTCATCGACGGTTTCGGCACGATCCGCCAGGACTACGAGGCACTCGAACAGCAGATCACCAACCTTGCCCTGCAAGGCCTTTCGTACGGCGTGCACGTCGTCATCGGCCTGTCGCGCTGGATGGAAGCCCGGCCCGCGCTGAAGGACCAGATCGCCACCCGCATCGAGCTGCGCCTGGGTGACCCGATGGACTCCGACATCGGCCGCAAGTTCGCCGCTCTCGTGCCGCAGGGCCGTCCCGGCCGCGGCATCACGCCGGACGCGCTGCACATGCTGATGGCACTGCCCCGGGTCGACGGCAGCTCCGACCCGCTCGACCTCAGCGCCGGCGTCGCGCACGCGGTCGAACTGATCGCCCAGCGCACCCCCGGCCGCCCGGCCCCCGGTACCCGCACGCTGCCGGACCTGCTCGACCGCACCGACCTGCTGCGCGGCATGCGCAACTGGCCAGCGGAGGTCGACCGGTCGCGGCCGAACATGCTGGTGCCGATCGGTGTCAACGAGTCCGAGCTCGCGCCGGTCATGCTCAATCTGGCGGATACGCCGCACTTCCTGGTCTTCGGTGACAGTGAATGCGGTAAGACCGCGCTGCTGCGTGGCATCGTGCAGGGCCTCGTCGAGTCGAACGAACCGGCGCAGGCCAAGATCATCCTCGGCGACTACCGGCGCACCCTGCTCGGCACCATCGAGACCAATCACCTGGCCGGCTACGCGCCCTCGGCGGAAGTGCTCACCCCGTTCGTCCAGCAGGTCGTCGGGATCCTCAAGTCCCGCATGCCGGGTGCCAACATCACCCAGCAGGAACTGCGCGCGCGTTCGTGGTGGACCGGCCCCGAGCTCTACCTGATCATCGACGACTACGACCTGGTCGTCACCCCGTCGGGTAACCCGCTCTCGCCCCTGGTCGAATTCATCCCGCACGCCAAGGACATCGGCTTCCACCTGATCATCGCCCGCCGATCCGGCGGCGCGTCGAGGGCGCTGTACGAGCCGGTGGTGTCGCGGATGCGCGACGTCGGTTGCATCGGCCTCGTGATGAGCGGTAGCCGCGACGAAGGCCAGCTCTTCGGCACGGTGCGCGCCAGCGCGATGCCGCCGGGCCGCGGAACCCTGGTCACCAGGAACGCGATCGATCTGGTGCAGCTGGCATGGGCACCGGCCTTGTGACCGACATCGACGTCGTGGTCAGCGATGCGCGCGTCTTGGCGCGCACCGCGGCCCGGCACGTGGATGTCGCTCCCACGGTGATGCCGGTGCCGAACGGCATCCTGGTCGGCGCGCCCACCGGCCCGTCGCAACCGGCGATCTCGGCGCTGTCACTGGCCGACTCGGCATGGATCGGCTACGAGCCGCAGCCGCTCGCCATCGCCGCGGCCACCGACGCGGTCGTCGACGATGTCCTCGCCGGCGTCGCACCGACGCCGCCCGGCGCGAGTATCGGTGTCGCGCATCCCAGTTCGTGGTCGACGGCCCGCCGCTCCAGCTTCGCCCGTTCGTTCGGGAGGTACTCGGGTTCGGTCGCGCTGGAGCCGATCGCGGCCCGCGTGGCCCGGCTGCGCCAGCCCCTCGCGACCACCGAGTTCGTCGTCGTCGTCGAAATCGACCCGCTGGCCGTCACGGTGAGCGCGGTCGACCGTTCCCGGGACCAGATCTCGGTCGCGGCCTGCGCGCACGAACCCACCCTGGGCGCGGGCGACTGGAACGACGACGACATCGATCGCCTGGCGGCCATGATCGGCGAGGTCGCCGACGGTTCCAAGCCGACCTCGGTGCTGATCGTCGGCCCGACCGATGATCACCTGCTGGAGCGCCTGCGCGAGTTCGCCGCCGAAACCTGGACCACCCAGCCCACTCCGCTGGTCCAGCCAGTGGCCTTCACCGCCCTGCTACTGCCGCAATCCGGACTCACCGACGACCGGGCACGCCCGATCCCGGCGCAGAACGCGGAATGGGTGGGCACCCTCCGCGAACGCGCCGCAGCCACCGCGCCCGCGCCACGCCACAGCACCGCCAAAATCATTGCCGCGGCGGCGATATCACTGGTGGTCGTCACCGCGGGCATCGTCGCGGTCGTGGCGACCCGCGACAGCGACGCCGACGCGGCCACGGCCACCCAGGGCACGCCGACAACGGTGTCCACCGCACCGGAGCCCCTGTCTCCGAAGCCATCGACCACCCAGCCGGCCGCGACTCCCGCCCAGCACACGATGGGCCGCGTGACCTTCGACATCCCGTCCGGCTGGCGCCTCGCCACCGGCTCACCGGCGGACCGAGCCGCGCTCGTTCCGCAGACAGCCACCCCCGGCCGAATTACTGTGACGTACAACACTGTCGCGGAGCAGGCTGGATATGATGAAGTGCTTAGGGACATCACCGCGCGGATCTCGCGCGCCGAGCCCGGGCGGTTCGGTACGCCGGAACGCGATGTGGTGTTCGCCGGGCGCCGGGGGATCGGTTACCAAGAGCTTCCTGGCGACGGTTCCGTCGTCAGGTGGTACGTCCTTCTCGACCATGGCGTCCAGACCAACGTCGGCTGCCAGCACGGCTCGGGAGGATGGGGGACTGTCAGTACTGCGTGCGAGGAAGTGATGCGATCAGTGTCGATCTCGCCGTAGGTTTCGGAAATTTCTCCGAACTTGATGGAACCGAACGCACCATCGGTGCGTCGAACCTAAGTAGAAGGGCTCAGATCGCCAGCAGGGGGGTCTGGTCCACCTTGACCACGAAGGAGCCAGAAGATGGGTTTCAACGCAACTCCTGACCAGATCAGGACGTTCTCCGACAAGATGAACCAGAAGCACGCCGACATCCAGGGGATGATCACCCGCGCCGAGGGGCATGCCAGCGACGTCAACAACCCCTCCTTCCAGGGTTCGGCGGGCCAGGCGTTTCAGTCGTCGATGCAGGAGTACCTCGCCAACGCCAAGAAGCTGAACGACGCGCTGGATCAGGCCGCCGACACGGTGGGCGCGATCGCGGGGAAGATCTCCGACGCGGAAGTCGATAACGCTGCGCAGATCTTGAAGAGCAGCGAAGCTTCCGCTCCCCAGCTGAACATGACCTAAACAACTTTTACCTAGCTCCCCGACAATCGAGAGGTTTCACGATGGCTGACATCGGTTCAATCAGGTACGACTTCAACGCGATCAACGACGCGGGTGCGGGTCTGCAGTCTCAGGCGCAGAACATCACCACCGCTCTCCAGGACTACGAGAACGAGTTCCAGCGCTTCATCGAAGAGCACTGGTCCGAGGGTGAGGGCTCGACCGCCTTCGCGATCATGCAGACGAAGTGGCAGCAGCAGTCGATGGATCTGAACACGAGCCTTCAGAAGATCGGTGCGACCACTCTGTCCGGCTCCGAGAACATGAAGGCGACCGACGTCGCGCTCGCCAGGATGCTCGAGGGCTGATCGCAACAGAGACGGCGGGTTTGGGCTGGCGCCCGAACCCGCCGTCTCTGTGTTCGAGGTCTATTCGGCGCTCGCGAGAAGCTTGTATTGGGCGGCGGTTCGCTGATAGGTATCTTGCAGGTTGGTACCAACGATTCTTGCCACATATCTGCCCACGACAATCCGGCACTGTGGTCGCAGGTTGCTGTAGGTTTCGTCCTCTGTATCGACGGCGTAGCAAGCTGATGTCGGAATTTCCGGATGCGGTTCCGGTGGCATCAGACCCGTCATGTCATGGGCACCGGAGCCGAAAGCGGCTGATAGTCTTTCGGCTGCTTTGGCGTCCCGAGTGCGGTAAACCATGGCACCCCCGGCATCTGAAACATAGTCCACGCCGGTATCTTCGAATGCTCGCGACATCTCCAGCGGGCGTTTGGTAGTCGATAGAATTGCGCGTGCGGGATATACCTGAGGAACGTTGGCCTTCTGGTCGCTTGGCATAGTCCGGCTGAGCATGCCGTCGATATCGAATGGGAGTGTGGAGATATCGTTCAGTGAAGTTCTGCGATAATTGGGCAGCAGGCTCAGCTGTTTGTCGTAGAATTTCTTGACTGTATTCGAGTAATCTGAATGGTCCGGTGGCCGACTGACAGGATCGTCGAGCTCCAGATACATCAGGATATCGTCGCGCACAAGCCAAGAGCGCATCTTTGCGCCGCCGAATGGATCCTGACCCATGATCTTGGTGAGTGCGTCCGGATACCCGGGTATCGCGTAAGTGTCGCCCGGCGTGCGGTCGAAAAGCTTCTGCGCCGCGTTGACGGCATGGGCGGAGGTGTCGAATCGGAGTGTGTAAGTCTCCAGGTTTCGACCAAGAGTTGGCCACTGGCGGCGTTGGCCGAATGTGCGCCATCCGGCGACCAGCCCGGGGGCCTCGTTTGCGAAATCCCTTTCCTTTATTCCGGTGAATTCGAAATATGGCGGCTCGTCGGATGTTACGCGTTGCCGGTAGTTGAATATCGAACCATATGCGAAGCGGTCGTCGTATTCGAATGGGATCGGCGTAAGGCTGGAAATGTTCAACGCTTCCCGGATTGCGCCGGATTGTGAAGTCCTGACGGATGTGATGTCTACCGGGGTGGTGGGGTAGTTTCCGGAATCCAGCTTCGCGATGTCGATTGAAGCAGTGGAATCTTGGGAATCACCGCAGGAGCTTGTAAGGACGGTGACCGTCGCGAGTGCGACTACCAGAGATTTGCGCATTTCGTCACTCGCATTTCTTCAGAATGGCGTACTGTGCGGCTGTCCGTTCCTGCAATGAATGATCAACTTGTGCGGTCGAGTAGATCGAGGTCTCTGTTACCACGGCAACATACCGGTCGTAAACCACTGCGCACATGAGGTCGTATTTTCGGCTCGCATCCCGAACGTCCAATCGCAAGCACTGGGCATCGGCGATTCCCGGCGGTGGCTCCAGGGCTACATCATTCTTGCCTCGCCTGGACAGGAAGGTCTGCAACTGAAACGCCGATGCGAGATCTTTGGTGCGGTAAACGGTGCTCCCGCGGCGTGCGATCATATCGACGCCGGCTTCTTCGAACTTTTTTCGGGCTTCGGCTGGGTTTCGTTCGAAATGCAACATTCCGGAAGGTTCGAATGTGCCGTAATCTTCATCCGATTGAGTCGAGTCGCGCTTAATGTCCCAGGCCATAGTGCGGCGCACCAGATTTTCTGGATCGATCGGCCGGTCGAGCACATCATCAAGGGGGATCGGGTGTTGTTGATCAAGTGATCGAGTCTGCAATTCAAGGATCTTGTCGACCGATGCTACGAGCTGCTCTGCCTCGGGAGCGGACGTGCTGACATGAGCCGTTACGACGTAGGGGCCGTGCGCCAACCATGTGACGACCGACTTGTCGTCGCTCATGGACGACTTTGCGTCAGGGTGGCCTGGAGTGCTGACTCGGCGCGGATTTGACGCCATCGTAATCCGGTCGAGTTCGTCGGCTGTCTTTGCGCTCACCGTGTCGGATACAAATCGGAGAACTGCGATGGAGACCGATTTGGGACTGCGAACACTGCCGTTCGATTGACTAGTTGAAACGCCGGTCACAAACTCGACGCTGTCTTTGAAGACTTGTCGGTGCTCGTCGCGTATCCCGCCCACGGTAGGGACGGAGTTCTGGTCGCCGAAAATACGAGTCTGGCCGGGTATCGCGAGGTCCGGGTCGACATCGAATGGATGTGCGAGGAAATTAAGAAGCCGACGCCCCTCCGCAAGCCGGACTTGCTCCGGTCCTCGTGCTCCGGATTCGATTTCGAACGCGACGGGATCGGTTTGAAAAGGGCCGGTGCGCAGAAGTTTGATGTCAACGCCTGTGGCGCCGGGGACTGGATTTCCTACGACTTCTGATCCGCACCCCGTGCTTGCGGTAGTGACAAGCCCAACGATCAGTGCCGTGCGCAGCCCGGCCATTAGCCAAGGAGATTCGGTCATCGTGAGCGCAACTTTCTATTTCATTGCCTTTGCTATGGCAGGAACGACCTTTTCGATCAGAATCTGTTGGGATTGATCGCTCCATACTTGAAACGCCTGAACGGCCGATGGATCGTCGATGACGACGACGTCTCCCCTCCCGCTGGTCAAGGAGAAGGGGAGCCCACGGAACCCTCCGTTGCCCGCCTGGCTGTCGGTTCGGAAGACGATGACCACATCGGTGTCATTCTTGACGTTGTAGTCTCCGACGGACAGGGGGCGAGGCGATTTCTCGTCGCCAACGGCCTTGTACTGCGAGTTGTAGTCGAAATCCAAGTCGCGCAAGAATTTCCACTGGTCACTCGGGTTGAGGACCGCAGAGAGTGACGAGTTGCCGAAGTTGTAGGCGGTGATGGTTTTCCCGCTGAATTCGGGGTGCTCAGTCCGGGCCTGCGCCATCGGGTCACCGCCGCCGTTGGGTGAACTACCGGACTGGGACATCACGAAAATGCCGGTTCCGACCAATGCCGCAACGACAAGTGCGATGAGCCCGGATATCAACAATTTTCGGCCTCGCTTCGGCCGGTGCGGTGTGGGATTGCGGGCCGTGAGGATGTCATTTTCGGAGACGCCGCCGGTCGGGGGCGCGTAACCGACGACGGAGCGACTCGGGTCGGTGCCCCATTGCTGGGGGACGACGTCGGTGGCGGTGGTGATGGGGCCGTTGATCGGCATGCGCGGGGCGGTGTGGAACCCCTGGGACGCCGGCGCCTGCATCGGGGCGCCGAACAGGGCGTTGTGGGCGTCCTGGATGAATTCGCGGCAGGTGTTGTAGCGGTGGGCCGGGTCCTTGGCCATGACCTTGGCGATGACGTGGTCGATCGCGGGTGGGAGGTCGGGGCGGATGGCGGTGGCGCGGGGTGGGGGCTCGTGCAGGTGGCCCATCATGACCATGGCCGGGACCGTGGCGGGGTAGGGGTTCTGGCCGGTGAGGAGTTTGTAGAGGGAGCAGCCGAGACTGTAGATGTCGGCGCGGTGGTCGAGCTTGGTGCCCATCAGCTGCTCGGGGGGAGCGTAGGCGACGGTGGCCATGAAATTGCCGGTGGCGGTGAGGTCCTGGCCGTCGTCGGCGGACTTGGCGACGCCGAAGTCGGTGAGCAGGACGCGTTCCTCGTCGCCGTCCTCGGCCGCGGCGATCATGAAGTTGGCCGGCTTGATGTCGCGGTGCAGCAGGCCGCGGCGGTGCGCGTAGTCGAGGCCCTTGCCGACCTCGCCGATGATGCGCAGGGCCCGGTGCGCGGGCATGGCGCTCGGACCCTTGGCGACCTCGGCGGAGGCGTCGGTGCCGTCGACGTACTGCATGGCGATCCACAGCTGGCCGTCCTCGTCGCCGCGGTTGTAGACGGCGACGATGTTCGGATGGTCCAGGCCGGCGGCGAGATTGGCTTCGCGCTCGAATCGCCCGCGGAATTCGGGGTCGGTGGACAGGTCACCGCTGAGCACCTTGAGCGCGTCGCGACGGGGGAGGCTGGGGTTCTGGGCGAGGTATACGGTACCCATGCCACCGGCGCCGAGTACCTTGATCACTCGGTAGCCACCCACAATTGCGCCGGGCCGCAAGGCCATTCGCGTCTCCTCAATCCTTCGCGCGCCCCGCAGTGCACGTCCCAACAGGGCAATCTAGCAGGTGCGGTCGCACCCCACAGTGCTCGTGCGGGTCAGCTGAACCCGACCAGCAGCTTGTATTGTGCGGCGGCCCGCTGGTGAACGTCCTGCAGGTTGGTGCCGGAGACACCGAAGACATATCGGCCGATCACACCGTGACACGTCGGGGGTGCGTCGGACGCGTACTTCACTTCGGGTTTCGCGTTGAAGCAATTCACGACCGGGAGATTCGGCGGACTGTCGACCTTCATGTAATCGGTATTTCCGGTCGTTTCGTTGTCCATCGCCGCCCGGAATCGGCCCGCCGCCGCCTCGTCCCGCGCGCGGAACACGGAGCCGGTGTCGAATGCCATGATGTCGACTCCGGCGTCTGTGTAGGCGGGACCCAGGACCGCGGGGTGCTCCTCGAGATGCAGGACAGCCTGGAGCGGATAGACCGCGGAGCTGCTGGTTCCCTTCTTCGGGCGCTTCGCCGCCTCGGTGGGCAGCACATGACTCAGCAAGCCCTCGGTGTCGAGCGGCAGTTTGTCGATCTCGTTCAGCGGAGTCGGCGTATAGGCGCGGAGCATGTCGAGCTGTTTGTCGAAATACTTGCGCACGACTTCCGCGTCCGCGGCCGGGTCGTAGGGGAGGCCGATCGGATCGGTGACGTCGATGGACAGCAGCATGTCGCCGCGCACCAGCCAGGCGCGCAGGTGCTGCAGCCGCAGCGGATCGGTCTTGACCTCCAGCTTGGCCAGGCTGTCGGGGTAGTTCGGGATCTGATAGGCCGAGCTCGGCGTGCGGTTCGAGAGTTCGGTCGCCGCGAATTTGGCCTGGTCCGGCGTCGAGAAACGCAGGGTGATCGTCGAGACCTCGCGGCCGGCGTAGAGCTGATCCCGGCGATTCGCGGAGCTGTCCCACCCGGCGACGACACCGGGAACGACGGTGTTGAAATCAGTGGATTCGATGC
The DNA here is from genome assembly GCF_042882065.1 of Nocardia sp. NPDC058244. NCBI lineage: Bacteria > Bacillati > Actinomycetota > Actinomycetes > Mycobacteriales > Nocardiaceae > Nocardia > Nocardia sp. NPDC058244. The sequence continues at coordinate 217,826 of NZ_JBHVWX010000007.1, forward strand.
CGGAGCCACCGAAGTACGGCGGGTCGATCGCGGTGATGTGCCTGCCACCGCTGTAGCCGGTCGCGAAGACGAATCGCGGATCGAACTGGGAGGCGATCGGAGTGGCGGCACCGATCCGGATCGCCTCGCGCAGGGCGCCCGACGTCGGCACCCGGCTGGGCTCGAGGTCGACCGCTTTCGTCGGGTAGTTACCGGAGTCCAGCTTGGTGACGTCGACAGCCGGCGTCTGCGGTGCGGCGGCATCGGAGCCGCCGCACGCGGCCAGCGCGAATCCGAGTGTCAGCAATGCGCTGCTCAGGCGGAGTTTTCGCATCATCGTTCACTCACTCTTCTTCAGGATCGCGTACTGCGCGGCGGTCCGTTCCTGCAGAATCGGGTCGACCTGCAGCGCCGCCTTCGACACGCTCGCCAGCGACATGACAACGGCGACATAGCGGCCGTAGACGAGAACACAGATCCCGTTGTAGCCACGGTTCGGGTCCTCGTCCTCGAGCCGCAGGCATTGGGCGTCGGCGATGCCGGGGGGCGGAGCGAGTTCGGAATCGCCCTTACCTCGTTTGGCGAGGGCGGTTTGCAGCGTGAACGCGGCCTCGACATCGCGGGTGCGGTACACGGTGCTGAAGCGCCGGCCGACCAGATCGACGCCGGCCGCGTCGAACGCCTTCCTCGCCTCGGCGGGGTTCCGCTCGAAGTGCAGGATCCCGGACGGCTCGAAGGTGCCGAAGTCCTCTTCGTGGTAGCTCATGCCGTATGGGTCGCCCGACGGCGATTTGCCCGTCGCCCGCCGCATGATCCCGTCGGGATCGAGCGGCAGGTCGAGCAGGTCGTCCGGGGCGACGACCCGGTACTTGTCGAGAGCGGGCAGCTGCAGATCCAGGGTCTTCTTGATCTTGGTGGCCAAACCGGCCGGATCGGCGGTCTCCTGCGACATGCTGACGGCGATCACGAACGGGCCGTGTGCCTGGAAGACACTGACCGCCGTGCCGTCCTTGCTCGACCCGTTGGCCTCGGCGTAGCCCGGGATCGTCACCGGCTGCCGGGGATTCTCGCCGGACGTGCTCACCTGGTACATCGCGGCGGCCGCGTTCTTGCTGTCCTGCGCGGTCGCGAAATGCAGCACGCTCAGGTGCAGGCCCTTGGTATCGCGCACGCTGCCGTTCGTGCGTGACGCGGTGACGCCGGCGATGAAGCTGTTGTCGTCGACCGCTGCCTTGAACTGCGCCGGGAGCCCGTCGTCCTTCGACATGTCCGTGCCGTCGGCAAATACCTTGGTGGTGAGGCGCTTCGTCAGTTCGGGGTCGACATCGATCGGCTGGACGAGAACATTGAGCAACCGACGCCCCTCGATCAACCTGACCGATTTCGCCGTGTCGGAGTACTTCAGATCGAAGGCGGTCGGTTCGGTGACCGCCGCGCCGGTTTTCAGCGTCGCCAGGTCGACCGGCGTCATGCCGGGCTTGGCCTGGCCGGAAATGGGCGCCGCGCAACCGGATCCGACGATCAGGATGGTGAGCAGCCCGGCCAGCCGCAGGGTGTTCTTCATCTCGGGCATCCTCATCGGCGGGTGAGCAGAACGTATTGGGCGGCGACCTGCTGATGCAGATCCTGCAGGTTCCCGTCGCGGATCTGCGCGGCGTAGCGGTCCACCTGCAGGTAGCAGATGTAATCGGAGGTTTTCACCTCGCCCTGTGACTCGTAGGTGTTGGCCCGGCAGGCGACCGCGTCGGCCAGCTTCGACGGCGCCGCCGCCTCCTTCGAGTCCGCCTCCGGCTTCTTCCACTCGTCGACCAGGGCTTTCGCGCCCGCGGCCGTGGTGGATCGGAAGACGACCGAGTCGCCGAAGGTGATCAGGTCGATGCCGTGCTTGGTGAACGTGTTCAGCAGATCGGCGTCCGGATCGGCGAACAGGCTCAGTGCGCCGCGTCCGATGGAGTATCCGTCGGGCTGTGCGCGCACCGGCGCCGACGGGTCCGAGGGCAGGGTCCGGCCGAGGAGTCCGGTCGGGTCCAGCGGGACCCGCTCGAGCTGGTCCGACGGGGTCGGCACGAACTTGTCCAGCAGCGGAATCTGCACCGCGAGTGCTCGTTCGACCTGCGCGGTCAGCGAGGGCAGGTCGGGTGCCTTGGTCCCGTCATCGATCTTCATGAAGATCACGTAGCGGTCGTGCACCGTCCAGGAACCGATGGAGGAGACCGACGGCCGCCAATGCGCGTAGGTCTTCGGGTACTTGGTGATCGAGACGGACTCGTTGTCGCTGTTGAAGGTGAAGTCGTCGTGCTCGAGGATCGGCGCGACGGTCTCCGCGGTCTTGGCGTCGGGGAAGATCAGGACCGAGAGATTGAGGCTGCGGCGCGGCTCGCCTCCGCTCGGCCCGGTCGCCCAGGTGTTCAGCCAGCCGGCGACCAGATCCTCGGCGACCTCGTCGAAGGTGTCGTTGATGATGAGCTTGCCAAGGCCCTTGCGATTCAGCACGATCTGCGTGGGATGGACCAGCGATTCCCGGCGATTGTCGTAGACGTAGGCGGGGTCGATCTCGAAGGGCACGGCCACGTAGTCCGCGAGCCGCTGCGCTTCCCACGCCCGACCCTGGTTCAGGCTCTTGGCGTTGCCGACGGTGCGCGGCTGGGTCTGGTAGTTACCGAAATCCAGGTCCGACTTGTCCGGTTCGATGCGCGTCGCGCTCCCCGACACCGGTGATCCGCACCCGACCACGGCGGTGGCGACCACGACGGCGACCGCCGCCAGAATCGCTCCGCGCGCTCTCGATGCACCACGGTTGAGCAGCACGCTCTCCCCCTCCAACTGACCAACTGATCCGATCGTGGACCGACTCGGACCGAGTCCAAGGCCCACCCTTCCCCGGTGATCTGGCTCGCGGGCATAGTAGCGCACCCGTCGGCGGCGCTACCACGCCAGCGAGCTGCGCGGATCGGCCGATCCCGCCCTCCCCGGGCTCGAACGACCGCCGAGCGTGCGCTACTTCACGCGGCTCTTCAGGACCGGGAGCAGCCGGGACAGCAGGGTCTGTTCCGAGCTCGACGTCCAGGAGCGCAGGGCCGTGACGCTGATCGGGTCGTCGACCGGGATGACGGTGGCGCGGGAGCCGGTGATCTGGAAGGGGAGGCCCAGGAGGCCGCCGCCGCCGGCTTTGGCGTCGCTGCGGACGGCGAGGATGTAGCTGTCCTCGGCGACGTTGAGCCGGTCGAAGGTGTTGGCGACAGGGCGGGGGGAGGGTTCCTCGCCGGACTTGGTGTAGTTGAAGTTGTAGACGAAACCCAGGTCCTCGAGGAACTTGGTCTGCAGGGTGCCGCCCAGGTAGGTCGCGACCTTGTTGTCGGCGTCGACGTCGACCATCAGCACGGTCTTGCCGGTGAAGGCCGGGTTGTCCTTGCGGGCCTGCTCGATCGGGCTCAGCGCGGCGGTCGGGACCGCCGTGGTGCCCGAGCCGCCGACCGACGGACTGTCACCGCGGGCGGCCCAGATGCCGATCCCGGCGGCCACCGCGACGACGGCGACCAGCGCGCCGACGGTGAGGACCAGCCGGTTCTTCGAATTCTTCGGTGGTTCACCGGGATTCGTCGCGCCGATCGCGGTGACGGCGTTGGGCGACCACTGGGTGTGCGTCTGGATCGGGTAGGTCGGCGCGGTGTGCTGGCCCGTGGGATGCGAGCCGGGGACGAGGGCGGCGGTCGCGGCGGTGGTGAATTCACGGCAGGTCGAGAACCGCTCGTTCGGGTTCTTCGCCATGGCGCGGGCGAAGACCTGGTCGATCGCGGGTGGCAGGCCGGGACGCACAGCGGTCGCGCGGGGCGGCGGTTCGTGCAGGTGCCCCATCATCACCAGGGCCGGTTGTGTTGCGGGATAAGGGTTCTGGCCGGTGAGGAGTTTGAAGAAGGCGCAGGCCAGGCTGTAGACGTCGGCGCGGTGGTCGAGATGACCACCCGACAGCTGCTCCGGCGGGGCATAGGCGATGGTGGCGAGGAAGCTGCCGGTCTGGGTGAGCTCGGAGGCGTCGTCGGTCGACTTGGCCACGCCGAAGTCGGTGAGCAGCACCCGCTCGTCGTCGCCGTAGGTGTCCGAGAGCAGGAAGTTCGCCGGTTTGACGTCGCGATGCAGCAGGCCGCGATGGTGCGCGAAGTCAAGGCCCTTGCCGACCTCGGTGGTGATGCGCAGGGCGCGCAGCGGGGTCATCGCGTGCGGGTCGCGGGCGAGTTCGGCGGCGGCGTCGGTGCCCTCGACGAACTGCATCGCGATCCACAGCTGGCCGTGCTCCTCGCCACGGTTGTAGACCGAGACGATGTTCGGGTGATCGAGGCCTGCGGCGAGATTGGCTTCGCGTTCGAACCTGGCGCGGAACTCGGGGTCGCGGCTGAGCTCGGGGCTGAGGATCTTGAGCGCGTCGGTGCGCGGCAGACTCGGATGCGCGGCCAGATAGACCGAGCCCATGCCGCCCGCGCCCAGCTTGCGGATGATTCGGTAGCCACCGACGATGGTGCCCGGGCTCATCGTCATCTCTTTCGGTCTCCTGACTCGTTGCTGTGCCGCGCTCCGGCGGGAGCATACTGGCCGCCCTGTCGACGCGCAGTCCTCAGCTCACCGGCTGTTGGCGAAGACGGCGTACTGCGCGGCCGCGCGTTGCTGAGCGTCGAGGAGCTGTTCGCTGCTGACGATCCCGACGTACTGCTTGTAGGCGAGAATGCAGCTGAAGCGCTTTTTCGCGGCCAGCTGCTTGTTCTCCACACAGGTCGCGTCGGTGAGGTTGGGCGGGGGCGCGACGTCGGTCGCGGTGGGCCAGAGGAACAGCTTCTCGGCGACCGCGCGGCGGGCCGACTCGGCGTCGGGAGTGCGGATGCCGATCGAGCCCCACGAGATGGCGACCTGCTGGGCGTTCATCTTCGTGAGCTGCTGCCCGATGTACTCGCGGTGGTCGGGGAGCGGGCCACCGGAGTAGTGCTGGATGCCGCGCGCGCCGGTGACCAGGTAATACGAGCTCTCGGGGCCGGTCAGCCCATCGGGGTTGAGGGTCCGCATGAGGACGTGATCGGGGTCCCAGGGCAGGGTCATGAGCTGCTCGTCGGTCAGCGGCGTCGTCGCGGCCAGCGCCTCGATCTGCTTGGTCAGCGCCGACTCGGCCAGGGCGGTGAGCGCGGGCAGGTCGGGCCTGGCCACCGACAGCAGGAAGGCGATCACATACGGACCGTGCGGCAACAGCACCCGGACGAACGGCGAGTCCGGACGCCACTGGGCATGGGCGGCAGGGTATTTCGGCAGCGACACCGGCTGGTTGCGCCCCTCCTGCGCGGCGAAGTCGGCGTCGTGGAATTCCCTGGCCGCCGCCGTGGCGCGCTCGGTGTCGGGGAATTGCAGGATCATCGTGGTCGCGGTGAACCAGTTGTTGTCCTTCTTGGTCGGCCAGGTACCGCTGGTGCTGACGCTGAGATCCTTCGAGGCACCGCTGGAATGGAAGCCGTAGAGCATCTTGTATTTCTGCGCGATGGCCGACATCGCCGTCTCGTTGCCGAGTTCCGACGGCATCAGCCGGGCGTTGTTCGCGTCGGCCCGGTTGCCGTAGATCATTTGCGGATCGATGTCGTAGGCGCTGATCGCGTAGTCGGCGATCCGCATGGCGGCCAGCTTGTACATCTCGTAGAAGGCCGGAATCGGATCGTCGTCGTGGGCATTGGGCGGTTCGGTGGGATACGCGCCGACATCGAGCGAGCGGACATCGATCTCACCGGGTACCCCGGAGCCGGACACGGTGGCACCGCAGGCCGTGAGGACAGCGGTCAGCAGGGCGGCGATCAGCACCGTCGCGGTGCGCTTCGGGCTGCTCATCGGGCGTTCACCAGCAGGGCGTACTGGGCGGAGATGCGTTGCTGGGCATCGAGGAGCTGGTTCGACCAGACGTAGGCGGCGTAGCGGTCGTAGGACACCGCGCAGTAGAAACGGACAGCCAGTTTCTCCCGGCCGATGTATTCCTTGCACCGGGCGCTCGGCAGATTCTTCGGCGGGTCCGCGGCGGTGAACTTGCGGGTCAGGCCGCCGAGTTCGTCGCGCACCGCCCGCGCGCCCGCGATGTCGCGCGCGCGGTAGACATCCGAGCCGTCGTTGGCGAACAGGTCCACGCCGTTGTCGTCGATCATCTTCGTGGTGCTCTCCGGATCGGAGGAGAAATGCCGTGCGGTGCGACCCGCGTAGACACCCGGCGGGTTGATCCACGAATCCTCGCGCGGGCGGGGCGCGGTGCGGCCGAGCATGTTCTCGCGATCACGCTGGAGCGTCATCAGCTGGTCGACGGGGGTCGGGGTGAACTTCGCGACCGCGGGCACGATGGTGTCGAGGCTCTTGCGGGTCAGGTCGAGCAGCGCCTGCTTGTCGACTTTCTCCAGATAGATCTTCAGGTAGTCGTAGAACCAGGTGTAGATCACGAGATGGCCGGTGGCGAACCAGGATCCGATCGACTGCTGGTCGGGCTGCCAATGCGCTTTCGCGGCGGGATAACCGGGAATCTCGATCGGCTGATTGTTCGGGGCGTAACCGAAATCGAGTCGTTCGAGCGCGGTCGCCGCGGCGGCGGCCTTCTGTTCGTCGGGGAAGATCATCACGGCATTGACCATGTCGATGCCCTTGTTGTGGGCCGCGGTCTCCGCCGAACTCACGAAACCGCCGATGAAGTCCGGCGCGATCTCGCCGAAACGATCGACCGCCATGATCTTGCCGAGCGACGCCTCGGCATCGATGAACACCGTGGCGATCGAGGAGTTGGTGTGGACGAAACGCGGATCGATGTCGGCGGGCGTGGGGACGTGGTCACCGAGCCGTTCGGCTTCGATGAACCGCGCCTGATCGTGGTTCGCGACCGTGCCGACCTGGCGTGGCTGGGTGGCGTAGGCGCCGACGTCGAGGGTGGTGAGGTCCACCGGAATATCGGTCGCCCCGGCTGCCGGGTCGCCGGTGCCACAGGCCGCGACGACACCTGCCAGCATCGTGGCCGCCAAGGCGGCACACGCGGTCCTGACTGGTCTCGTGGCTCGTAACACGATCATTCCTCCCCGAAACGATGGTCGGCGGAATACTACGTCACCGAATTCGGGGATGGGGCGGCGCTGGTGCGCGGCCCGGTCTCACAAACTATTCGCGAGCAGGGCGTACTGGGCGGAGATCTTCTGGCGGACGTCGGGTTCCTGGTCGGAACTGACGATGCCGAGATAACGCTTGTACGGGACGTAGCAGCGGTATTTGTACTCCTCCTCGGCGTCGCCCTCGTTGGTGAGTTGCAGGCATTTGGCGCCGGGGATATCGGTGGGGGCGGGCAGGGTGTCGTAGTGGCCCGCGCTGTCGATGAGGCCGGTCATCAGGGCATTGGCGGCGGCCAGGTCGCGGACGCGGGTGATGGAGCCGCCGTCGACGAGGGCGATGCTCTCGGCGCCGGTGGTGTCGACCAGCCGTTGGCGGGTGGTCTGGTCGTCGGCGTTGTTGACCAGGTGGGCGGGGCTGTAGACGGCGAAGGAGTGCTGGTCGGGATGCTCGGCGGCGCGGTCCTGCACGACGGCGCGGGCGAGCAGCCGCTCCGGGTCGATCGGGAGGTCGCCGAGTTCGTCGAACGGGGTGGGGGAGAAGGTGGCGAGCTGGGTGAGCTCGGCGGCGAGGGTCTTGTCCACCCACGCGGTGAGGTCGGCGGCATCCGCGCGCGGGCGCTGGATGAACAGCGAGATCACGAACTCCTTGTGCGCCAGGAACGCGCCGATGGTCGGCACGTTCGGACGCCAATGGACATAGGCCTCGGGGTATTTCGTCGAGGGCAGCTTGCGGTTGTCCGGCGACACCGCCAGGTCGACATCCTCGAGCTCACGGGCGGCGAGGGTGGCCGCCGTGGCGTCCGGGAAGCGGAAGACGGCGGTGGTGACGGCGGTCGCGTCGGCCGCGGGCCGCTTCTGACCCGACGGATCGGCCTTGTCGGAGCCGAGCGCGGCGTACCCGGTGACGAATTTGCGGTTCTCCAGAACGGGTTTGGAGACATTGGCGACGAAATCGAGCGCCCGCTCCACATCGGGAACCACGGTGCCGCCGCGGCCGTGCGACAGCGACGGATCGATGCGCACGGCGGGCACGACGGCCGCGGACATGCGCGTGCCCTCGACGAGCGCGCCCAGGCTGCCCGCGGTGTCGTCGTAGCTGTGGTGATCGGTGGCGTAGGTGCCCGTCTCCAGGCCGCGCACATCGGGTTCGGCGGCGACCGGGGTCCCGGTGACCGCGCAGCCGGTCAGGGCGGCGGCGATCGTGGCACAGCAGAGTGCGGACGCGATGCGGATCTTCGTCGAATAGATCATCGGTGCCCCTTGATGTTCCTCCCGCGGTCCCTTGAAGTTACCGGACCAAGGCCGCCCAGGGGGACCTATGTGGGCGGGTTTGCCATAGTCTGGAGGGCATGGCGACGACCCTGCTGCGCAGTTCCGGTGGAGGCCGATACCTGTGAGGGATCGGCAGGTCGAAGTCGTGCTCGGAAGTCACGCTGTCGCGCGGGTCGCGGGCGCGGTGATCGTCGTCGCGCATCGCGGGCACGGCAGGCTCACCCCTGACGACACCGCGGCGGTCGCGCTGGAGTCGCTGGCCGAGCTTGTGCGCGCCGCCGCCGAGGAAGTTCCCGGTGGCCCCGGCGCGGTGGTCGCGCGCGAGGCCACGCGCTGGCTGATGAAGTACGCCGAGCAGATCTCGCCGGGCACGCCGATCGATTTCGGGGTGCTCTCGGCCGCCGACAACGGTGGGGTCGCGATCTTCCTGCACGGTGCGGTGACGGCGGTGCTCGCCGGGGACGGCGCCACCGAGTACTACCGGGGCAGTGACGCCGCGTTCACCGTCGACCGGGTGGCGTCCGAACCGGCCACGGCGGTCGCGCTGTTCGTCGACGACGCCAAGGGCCGCATCCCCGATCTGCCGCCGGAGCGCGGTGTCGGGTGGCTGGTCGAGGGCATCGCGCAGGCGGGCGGCGCCGTGATGTGGTCCAACGGGACCCGCTCCCGGGTCCGCACCGCCGACCCCGCGGCGGGCACCCGCAGGCCACCACCGCCCACCGCCCGGATCGATCGGGAACCGCGCCCGGCGCAAGCGGATTCGCGGCCGGTCGAGCCGCCCGCCACCGGAATGCAGCCGGCGACGTCACTGATGGACGCGGCCACCAGCGCCACCGGACCGGCGCACCAAGCCGTCGACCCGCACACCGCGGAGACCAGGAACGCGGGCACCAACCCGGCGCCCGAACCCGACCCCGACCTGCAGCGACGGCTCGAGGCGACGGCCAGGTCGACGGTGCTCACCGTCAAGGTGATGGGATTCAAGTGCGCGCGTGCGCATCCCAGCGATCCGCGCTCGGCCTTCTGCACGGTCTGCGGCATGCCGGTCGACCAGACCCAGGCGCTCAGCGAGGTGGTGCGCCCGCCGCTGGGCATGCTCGTCCTCGACGACGGCATGACCTACCTGCTGGCCGCCGACGCGGTGATCGGCCGCGACCCGGAGAACTCCGAGGCCGCCCAGCGCGGGCTCATCCCGCTGCGCGTCGACGACACCTCCGGCGGCATGTCCCGCGCGCATGCCGAAGTGCACCTGGTGAATTGGGACGTCCAGCTCGTCGACCGCGGGTCGACCAACGGCACCCGCACCCGCCTGCCCGGCTACCGCGACTGGATCCGGCTCACCGCGAATCAGCCGATGGCGCTGATCCCCGGCACCGAGGTGATGATCGGCAACCGCGTCCTGCGCTACGAGCCCGCCGCGCCGCCGCCGTTCGGCTAGGAGTACCGCGACAGGCAGGTGGTCTCGCCGTTGAGGACGCCCGCCCGGAAGGCGTCGACCCGGGAGAATCCGCTCGGCACGGTGTTGCCCTCGGTGTCGCTGGCGGCCAGGCCGTCGGTGAGCAGGCCCGACACCGCCTCGTCGAGGTCACCCGCGGAGAGCTGGATGTCGCCCTGGCTGGCCGGGCGGCCGGGCTGGGCCAGCTTGCCGGTGACCACGCCGGACAGGCAGGCCGCGCGCAGGCCGGTCTTCGCGCCGGTCAGCGCCTGGCCGTGACTGCGCTGGACGGCGAGGGTGTAGCGGGAGATGAACACGACGTAGCCGTTGTAGTCGCCGCTGACCTTGACCGGGAGCGGGCCGTCGTCGTCGGTGTCGGCCGAGCCGCGCTGGGCCAGGCCGGGCACGTCGGTGGCGATGACATTCCTGGCCGGGCAGTAGGTGACCGGTTCGGTCGCCGTGCCGTCCTTGCAGTCGATCTTCGCGCCGGAGTACTCGTAGGCCGGGGATTCCTTCACCGGCAGGATGGACTGCAGGGCCTTGCTCAGCTCGACCAGGTTCTCCTTGGTGATCGGGTACTCACCGCGGCCCTGGTCACCGGAGAAGCTCTGCGGCAGATTGCCGCGGCGCTGGTCGATCTCCTCGTCGTCGATGCCCTTGCAGCCGCGCGGGCCGTCGGTGAAGCCGATCTGCACCGCGGTGACGCGCTCGAAGGCCGAGCCGTGCACGCTCTCGGGGTCGTCCGGGTCGGAGTCGCGGATCGAAACGGTGGCGGCGAGAACGGAATTCAGGCCGTCGGAGGTGTTGATCGTGAAGTGCTTGGACTTGCCCTCCGCGACGTGGCGCATGAACGCGCCCGCGAAGCAGTCGGCCTGCTGTTCCTTGACCAGGACCGGGGTCTTCTTGGTGACCAGCTTGGCCATGGTCTGGATGGCGTGGCCGTACTCGTGCGCCAGCACCATGACCACCGACATCTTCCCGAAGGTCTCGGTCATGGTGGGCAGCAGCATCGCGCGGTCCCAGCCGATGGAGTTGTCGCTGCGGCAGTAGGCGGCGTTGACCAGGTGGTAGGTGGTCTCCTTGCAGAAATCGACCGCCTGGTTGCGCGAGGCCCTGGCGTTCCAGGACACCAGCTTCTCCACCGGCTCGAAGGTCTCGCCGCGGAACTCGAGGCCGAAGGCGTCCTTCCAGTACGCCTGGATGTCGTCGATCGCGTTGAGCGCCAGCGCGTCGACCTCGCCGCCGTCCCCGTTGGACGCGGTCAGCGCCGAATCCGGCACGTTCGGCCGCGGCCCGTTCGGGCCACCGGTGGTCGGCAGCCCGGCCACCTGGAACGGATCGTCGTAGATCGAGACCCCGTGGCCCTCGATCGCCCGCGTGCAGCCGGTGCTCAGCAATGCGCATAGCACGGCGGTGATCGCAATGAGCACTTGGGGTTTCGGCATCAGTCCCCCTGGTCGGCCGGATACTTGTGCAGGTCGATCGCCGGATCGGGACTGAAGCCGTCTCGGGGGCACCGCCGATGTCCGGGCGATGGCATAGTATCCGCTCCATGTCTTCACCGGGGGCGCAGACCATCACCGTGCGCCATGATGGAACCGAACGAGTCTTCGAAGCGAGTCAGCAGATCACCATGGGCCGGGCGCCCGAAGTGACGCTGTTCGTGGACAGTCCGCTGGTCTCGCGCGTGCACGCCACTCTGCGCTTCCAGAACGGCGCGTGGGTACTCGCCGACAACGGCAGTACCAACGGCGTCTTCGTCGACGCGCGCAGGCTGAGCCAGCCTGTCTCGATCGATCGGCCCACACAGGTGCGTCTGGGGGACGCCATCAGTGGGCCGTTGCTGCATCTGGTGCCCGCGGCGCCGTCCTCGCGGCACGCCGCGACGATGCTCGCACCGCCGTCACAGCCGCAGCAACAGCAACGACCGCCGCAACGTCCGCAGCAGCAGCCCTACCAGCCACCGTCCAGACCGGCGCCGCAGCAGCCGCAGCAGCAGCCGCAACAACCGCAGTACGTGCCGACCTCGCAGCTGCCGTCCCAGCCGATGGCGCCGCAGGACAACATCAACATGACCCGCCGCGCCGACTCCTCGATGCTGCCGCCCGTGCGCAAGTCGGCCTCGACCGAGCCGGTGGCGCGCGGCGACCGTATTCCGCCCGGCGGCCTGAGCATCGGCCGTACCTCCGACAACCAGATCGTCGTCAACGATCCGCTGGCCTCGCGCAAGCACGCGCGCCTGGTGTCCTCGGGGGAGGGCCTGGTCATCGAGGACCTCGGGTCGGCCAACGGCACCTTCGTCAACGGTCACCGGCAGCAGCGCACGGTGCTGCGCGAGCGCGACATCGTCACCATCGGCAACATCGACTTCGTCGTCACCCAGGGCGCGCTGGCGCATCGGCAGAAGCCGGTCGCCGAGCTCGGCCTGACGGTGCACGGGGTCGGATTCACCGTCGAGGGCAACAAGCAGCTGCTCGTCGACGTCAATATGCAGGCCGGCCGCGGCACGCTGACCGCGCTGATCGGCCCGTCCGGCGCCGGCAAGTCGACGCTGTCGAAGCTGATCGCGGGCAGCACCCAGCCCTCCGGCGGTGTGGTCACCTTCGAAGGCCGCAACCTGCACGCCGAGTACGAGGCGCTGCGCTCCCGCATCGGCATGGTCCCGCAGGACGACGTGCTGCACCGGCAGCTCACCGTCCGCCAAGCCCTCGGCTTCGCCGCCGAACTGCGGCTGCCGCCCGACACCACCAAGGCCGACCGCCAGCAGGTGATCGACGGCGTGCTGCAGGAGCTCTCGCTCACCCAGCACGCCGACACCCGCGTCGACCGGCTCTCCGGTGGTCAGCGCAAGCGCGCGTCGGTGGCGATGGAGCTGCTGACCGGTCCGTCGCTGCTGATCCTGGACGAGCCGACCTCGGGCCTCGACCCGGCGCTGGACCGGCAGGTCATGCAGATGCTGCGCGAACTGGCCGACGCCGGTCGCGTGGTGATCGTGGTGACCCACTCGGTCGCCTGCCTGGACATGTGCGACCAGGTGGTGCTGCTCGCGCCCGGCGGCAAGACCGCCTTCGCCGGTCATCCCGGTGGCGTCGGCGCCGCGCTCGGCACGACCGACTGGGCCGAGATCTTCGCCAAGGTCGCGGCCAACCCGGACCAGGCCTTCGCGGCCTATCGATCCAGGCAGGCGTATGTGCCACCGCCGCCACCGCCTGCGCCGATGCAGCGCGGCAACGCGGGCGCGCCACCGCAGTCGAGCGGGATGCGCCAGTTCAGCACGCTCGCGCGCAGGCAGTTGCGGCTGATCTTCGCCGATCGCGGCTATCTGATCTTCCTGGTGGTGCTGCCGTTCATCCTCGGCGCGCTGTCGCTGGTGGTGCCGGGTAGCGACGGTTTCACCGAGGGCCCGCTGATCGCGCAACCGGACGGCTCGTTCGCGCGATCCAGTGGCGGTGAGGCGCAGCAGCTGCTGGTCGTGCTCATCCTCGGCGCGTGCTTCATGGGCGCCACGCTGACCGTGCGTGACCTGGTCGGCGAGCGGTCGATCTTCTATCGCGAGCGCGCGGTCGGCCTGCTGCCGTCGGCGTATCTGATGGCCAAGATCGTGGTGTTCAGCGTGACCGCGTTCCTGCAGTCGGCGGTGCTGGTCGGCATCACCTTCCTGGGCAAGAAGGCGCCGCCGGAGGGCGCGCTGATCCCGAACGGCAGTGTCGAGCTGTACTTCGACATCGCGATGACCGCGGTCTGCTGTGTGGTGTTCGGCCTGCTGATGTCGAGTCTGGCCAAGTCCAACGAGCAGGTCATGCCGATGCTCGTGGTGATGATCATGGTGCAGCTGGTGATGGCGGGCGGCCTGATCCCGGTGACCGACCGGGTCGGCCTCGAGCAGGTGTCGTACCTGTTCCCGTCGCGCTGGGGTTATGCCGCGGGTGCGGCGACCGTCGACCTGCGCGAGCTGGTCATCGGCGCGCAGGAGGACCCGCTCTGGGAACACAAGCCGGGAATCTGGATCCTCGACATCGTGCTGCTGATCGTGATCACCTCGATCCTGGCGGTCATCACGTGGAGCCGCCTACGGCTGAAGAAGTCGCAGGCGTGACGGGGGATCGCGAGGTCAGGGCCGTATCGGCGGGCATGCTGCGCGTGTCGCTCGCCGACCGGGCACACTTGAGCCTGTGACCGTTCGAGTTGGGGCCCTGCATCTGGGGTGGGATGTGGTGTCCGTTGCCGCGGGCGGCGGTGAGACCCCGATCCGCCCGGTTCAGGTGGAGGGCACCTACACCCCACCCGCCTATCTGCTCGCCGATGCCGCAGGCAGGCTGCACACCGCAGGTGTCGACCGGCAGCGCCCGGATCTCGGCATGGCGATCGCCGACGTGCGCGACATCCTCGGGCACCCGCAGATCGTCATCGCCGGCGCCACCTGGCCCGCCGAGCTGGTGTTCCGGGCCCGGCTGTACAACCCGCTGGCCGCGGTCGGCAAGTACCTGCGCGGCAAGCCGCAGCTGGTCGCGCTGCCGTATCCGGACAGCTGGCCGGACGAGAAGGTCGACACCTACGCCGCGCTCGTCGAGCAGCTCGACGTGGTGGTCGAGCCGCTGCCGGAGAGCGTCGCCCTGTCGGGCTACGTGCGCGCGCTCGGGCTGGTCTCGCCGCCCAGTGAGCGGCACCGGCACGGCATCGGCGCGACCGGCGTGTACTCCGACGGCCGCGCCCTGCTGGTCGTCGCGGTGCACGGGGACGACGACCAGCCGACCGAATCGGTCGAGGTCGCGGTGACCGCGGAGGCGCTGCGCGACGCCCGTTCGGCCGACAACGTGGTCATCGAGGCGATGGCGGCGGCCCGCTCGATCGGCGCCGACACCTCGACGGTGCTGCTGGCGGGCAATGTCTGCTTCAACGACGCGCTGCGCCTGGCCTTCCAGAACCACCTGGGCCAGCGCCTGCACGTGGCCGACCATCCGATGCACGCGCTGGTGCTCGGCGCGGCGCATCTGCTGGTCACCGAGCCGGAGCTGGACGAGGACGACTATCCCGAGTCGCAGCATCCCGGCCAGGGTTACGCCGCGCAGGTCGGCTGGGGCGCCCCGGCGCCGCAGACCGGTCCGCCGCCGAGTCCAGCGGGCATCGTCGCCGGACCGCCGGCGCAGGCGAGCGGATCGCCGCGGCACGCGCTGGCCGAGCCCGACGACGACGATCGCCGGGGCAAGCTGATCGGCAAGGTCAAGAAGGGCTTCTTCGGCGCACCGGCCGTGCTCGGCATGGTCGCGCTGGCCGCGACGGGCCTGCACGCCGGCGCCGCCGGTCCCGCGGTCGCGGCCGAGGGGGAGCGGGTGACCTGCGCGTTCACCCCGTACGCCAACACGGTCCCGCCGGAGGGCATCGCGAGCGCGCGCGGCGGCGGCCTGATCGAGGACAACGCCTGCGTCACCCCTGGCATCGACACGCTGCGCTACCTGATCCCCGGGCCCGCGGGCGCGACCGACCCCGGACCGCCGGTGGTGATCTAGCCGCTCGCCCGATTGTGGTGGCGTCATGCGTAGCTGGTATCGTTGCTCGCTGGCGTGTGGAACGTCGAACCGTTCGCGGATCGGCGTCTCCTCGATGTCCCGGGTCTCCACCGGCCGCCGGGACGCTCTCGAACCACACCCGTGGCCGGCAACACCGACGACAGACAGGGAACGACTGTGCCTACGTACAGCCCCAAGGCGGGTGACGTGACCCGTAAGTGGTACGTCATCGACGCCACTGACGTAGTCCTCGGCCGTCTCGCCGTGCAGGCCGCTGGCCTGCTGCGCGGCAAGGGCAAGCCGACCTACGCACCGCACGTCGATGGTGGCGACTTCGTCATCATCATCAACGCGGACAAGGTTGCCATCTCCGGCAACAAGAAGCAGGACAAGCTCATCCACCACCACAGCGGACACCCGGGCGGCCTCAAGTCGCGCACTGTCGGCGAGGTGTTGGCGACCCGTCCCGATCGTCTCGTGGAGAAGGCCGTCAAGGGCATGATCCCGAAGAACAAGCTGGGTAACGCGATCGCGGGCAAGCTGAAGGTCTACGCAGGCCCGAACCACCCCCACGCCGCGCAGCAGCCGGTTCCGTTCGAGATCAAGCAGGTGGCCCAGTGACCGCTCCTGAAGAGTTCAACGAAGAGTACGACGTGGTCGACGAGACCGTGGTCGAGGTTGTCGAAGACGGCGAAGGCTACGAGGCCGAGTACGTCGAGGAGACCACCTACGCCCCGATCGTGATCGATCGCCCGGTGCAGACCGTCGGCCGCCGTAAGGAAGCCGTCGTTCGCGTGCGCCTGGTTCCCGGCTCGGGCAACTTCGTGCTCAACGGCCGCACCATCGAGGACTACTTCCCGAACAAGGTGCACCAGCAGCTCGTGAAGTCCCCGCTGGTCACCGTCGAGCGTGTCGAGAGCTTCGACATCTACGCTCGCCTGGTCGGTGGCGGCCCGTCGGGTCAGGCGGGCGCTCTGCGTCTGGCCATCGCCCGCGCGCTGATCGAGGTCACCCCCGAGGATCGCCCCGCGCTCAAGCGTGCCGGCTTCCTGACCCGTGACCCGCGTGCCACCGAGCGTAAGAAGTACGGTCTGAAGAAGGCCCGTAAGGCGCCTCAGTACTCGAAGCGCTGATTTACGCACTGCCGACCACCGTCCCGCGCATACGCTAGGTATGCTCCCCCGCGAGAGCGGGGAGGGGCCCGGTCGGCGGAGCTCGTGTGCGAGAGCAGGCTTCCAGCACGGCTGGTCGCCTGCTCTCGTGCTGTATTCGGGGACCTACTACCAGTAGAGGGTTTTATGGGACGGCTGTTCGGCACAGACGGTGTTCGTGGGCTCGCCAACGAGTCGCTGAGCCCGGAACTGGCGATGCGCGTCGCGGGTGCGGCCGCGCAGGTGCTCTCGCGCGGCAAGAAGCGCGCGGTCGCGGTCCTCGGCCGTGATCCGCGGGCCAGCGGCGAGATGCTCGAGGCCGCGGTGACCGCGGGCCTGACGTCCGTCGGTGTCGATGTCCTCTCGGTGGGTGTGCTGCCCACCCCAGCCGTCGCGTATCTGACCGGCCTCTACGACGCGTGCTTCGGCGTGATGATCTCCGCCTCGCACAATCCCATGCCCGACAACGGCATCAAGATCTTCGCGGCGGGCGGGCACAAGCTCGACGACGCGGTGGAACAGCGGATCGAAGCGCTGATCACCGAGGGCGTCACGGTGCGCCCGACCGGCGCGGGCATCGGCCGCGTGCGCGGTGACTACACCGTCGAGGGCACCCACGAACGCTATGTCGAGCACCTGCTCGAATCCACCGGCCAGGACCTGTCCGGGCTGACCGTCGTCGTCGACTGCGCGCACGGCGCGGCCTCGGAGGTGGCCCCGCAGGTGTACCGGGAGGCGGGCGCGACGGTGATCGCGATCAACGCCGAACCCGACGGCCTCAACATCAACGACGGCTGCGGCTCGACCCACCTCGACGCGGTCCGCGCCGCGGTCCTCGCGCACGGCGCCGACCTCGGCATCGCCCTCGACGGCGACGCCGACCGGTGCCTCGCGGTGGACGCCGCGGGCGAGATCGTCGACGGTGACGCGATCATGGCCGTGCTGGCGCTGGCCATGCGGGAGTCGGGCGAGCTCGTCGCCGACACCCTGGTCGCGACCGTGATGAGCAACCTGGGCCTGCACATCGCCATGCGCGCGGCGGGCATCACCGTACTCACCGCCGCCGTCGGCGACCGCTACGTGCTGGAGGAACTGCGTCGCGGCGGGTACAGCCTCGGCGGCGAGCAGTCCGGGCACGTCGTGTTCCCGCGCTACGGCACCACCGGTGACGGCGTGCTCACCGGGCTGCGGCTGATGGCGCGGATGTCCCAGACCGGGCGTCCGCTGAGCGAGCTGGCCGCGGTGATGAGCACCGTGCCGCAGGTGCTGGTGAACGTGCCGGTCAGCGACAAGGCCGCGGTCGCCGTGGCCCCCGAGGTGCGCGACGCGGTCGCCGAGGCCGAGCGGATCCTCGGTGAGTCCGGCCGGGTGCTGTTGCGGCCCAGCGGAACCGAGCAGCTGGTGCGGGTGATGGTCGAGGCCACCGATCCGGCGCAGGCGCGGCAGCTCGCCGACGATCTGGCCAAGCGGGTCGCGGCCGTCTAGCTCCACCTGGCGGGTCGCGCCCGGCCCATCTACTATCGGCATACGCCGTATGGACCTGTGTGCCGGTGGCGCGTGTGCTGCTCGGCGCACCGGATAGTTTGGCGCGCAGCACGATTCGAAGGGGGCCGATTCATGGTGCCGCCGCTGCCTGCCCGGAACTATCGCGACGAGGACCGCTACCCGGTCGAGTACGGCGAGCCCGATCCGTATCACCGCTGCGGCGGGGCGTGCGGCAGGCCGGGGTGCCGTGATGTGCCGCAGGGGTATTCGCACACCGTCCCGATCCGCGACGAGGGCTACGGCCAGCCGGTCGAGCACTACGAGCCGGTCCCCGAACCGTCGCGCGGTTATGCGTTCCCGGTGCCGCGGATGCCGCGGTCCCGGTCGTTCATCGTGGTCGTGGCGATTCTCTTCGTGACCGGTGCCGCCGGACTGATCGGCGCGAAACTCGGGTCCGACATCGACCTGTTCGGTGCCCCGGCACCGGCGGTGACGCAGTCGTTCTGATCAGAACTGGCCGACGGCGAATCCGCTGAACAGCACCAGGAACCCGCCGACCTCGCCCGCCATCAGCCCGTACATCGACAGCCGCAGTTCGGCGGGGATCCGTCCGGCGAACTGGTTGGTGGTGTCGCGCCGCCATCCGTGCAGCGCGTAGCTGGCGATCGCGCCCGCGAAGAACGCCAGGATCACCAGGTCGGCGGTCAGATTGACGATCGTCGGCCAGGCGCTGAGCTCGGTGAACACCGCGAGCAGCACGCCGGCGAAGGCGTACAGCAGCGCCGCGCGATGCGCGATGTCGACATAGACGTGCGCCGCGCCATCGGGCGAGGTGCGGATGCCGTGGTACTTCCACACCCCGAGCAGCAGGGCACTCAGGAAGATCAGCCCGGTGACCAGCAGCGTGACCCGGGTGTCGATGCCAAGTGTGAGGTCCATGGACCGTCCTAACCCTCGGTGAGCGACCCGCCCGCCATGTGCCAACGGCGGGTCGCACGAACAGAATCCAGCATCCGGCGATCATGCGTCACCAGAATCAGCGTGCCGGTGAAGGATTCGACCGCCTGCTCGAGCTGTTCGATGGCGGGCAGGTCGAGGTGGTTGGTCGGCTCGTCCAGGACCAGCAGGTTCACCCCGCGCGCCTGCAGCAGCGCCAGCGCGGCTCTGGTGCGCTCGCCGGGCGACAGCGTGTCACAGGCCCTGGTGACATGCGGGCCGCGCAGGCCGAACTTCGCCAGCAGCGTGCGCACCTCGGCGTCGGGCCAGTCCGGCATGGCGGCGCCGAAGGTGGCGGCCAGCGTGTCCCGACCACGGAACAGTCCGCGCGCCTGGTCCACCTCGCCGATCAGCACCCCGGAACCCAGTGCGGCCGAACCGGAATCGGGCGCGATCTTGCCCAGCAGCAGCCCCAGCAGCGTGGATTTGCCCGAACCGTTGGCGCCGGTCAGCACGATCCGGTCGGCCCAGTCGATCTGTGTGGTGATCGGCCCGAGCGTGAAGTCACCGCGCCGCACGACGGCGTTGGCGGCGGTCGCCACCACCGCGCCACTGCGCGGCGCGGTGGCGATCTCCATCCGCAGTTCCCACTCCTTGCGCGGCTCCTCGACCACGTCCAGCCGCTCGATCCGGCGCTGGGTCTGGCGCGCCTTGGCCGCCTGCTTCTCGGTGGACTCGGCGCGGGTCTTGCGGCCCATCTTGTCCGAGTCGCCCTTGCCCTTGCGCCGGGCATTGCGCACGCCGTGCTCGAGCCAGTTGCGCTGCATCTGGGCCCGCGCCTCCAAACCCGCCTTGGTGTCGGCGAATTCGTCATACGCCTCGCGCGCGTGCCTGCGGGCGATCTCGCGTTCGGCCAGATAGGACTCGTAGCCACCGTCGTAGAGCCCGACCTGTTGCTGGGCCAGATCCAGCTCCAGCACCCGATTCACGGTGCGCGCCAGGAACTCCCGATCGTGGCTGATCACCATCAGCGGCACCCGGACGCCCTTGACGAAACGCTCGAGCCGGTCCAGGCCGTCCAGGTCGAGGTCGTTGGTCGGCTCGTCGAGCAGCAGGATGTCGAAGCGCGACAGCAATACCGAGGCCAGGCCCGCGCGGGCCGCCTGCCCGCCCGACAGCCCCGTCATCGGGGTGTCCAGGCCGCCGGCCAGCCCCTCGGTGAGCCCGAGATCGGCGGCCACCTCCTCGGCGCGCTGATCCAGGTCGGCGCCACCGAGTGCCAGCCAGTGTTCGAGCGCGGGCGAGTACTCGTCGTCCCCGCCGTCGCCGAGCCGCTCGGCGGCGGCGTCCATCACCCGCTGCGCGTGCGCGACCCCGGTCCGCCGGGACAGGAACCCGAGCACCGTCTCGCCCTCGATCCGCTCCGGCTCCTGCGCCAGATACCCGACCGTCGCGTCCGGCGGACTGAGCGTGATGCTGCCCTCGCCCGCCGCCCCGTCGGCCAGCATCCGCAGCAGCGTCGACTTGCCAGCGCCGTTCACCCCGACCAGCCCGATCACATCGCCGGGCGCGAGGGTGAAATCGAGGTCGGCGAACAGCGTCCGCTCGGCGTGGCCCGCGGACAGACCGGTGGCTTGCAATGTCGTGCTCACCGCCTAAGTCTGCCCGTCTCGGGGTCGGACCCCGAGACGGGCCCTCCGGAAATCAGGGTGCGGATGGGTCTGCCGACCGATGCGGGCCGGGGTCCGGTCTCGGCATAGTGGAGTCATCACCGCTTCCCGAGGAAGGCAACACACAATGACTGCCCCCGCCCGCCGCTTCACCCGTTCGACCAGCGAAAAATGGATCGCAGGCGTCTGCGGTGGCATCGCCGAGTACTTCGGCTGGAACGCCAATGTCGTCCGCCTGGTCTTCGTGGTCTCCTGCCTGCTGCCCGGCCCCCAGTTCCTCCTCTACCTGGTCCTGTGGCTGATCATGCCCAAGAAGTAAGGCCCGACCGCTCCGGTAACCGCTCGCGGATGACAGGATGGTGGCAACCCCGCCGCGCCGTCATCCGCGAGTTTTCCGTTTGAGGAGGAGTCCCATGGTCACCTCGGGCGACATCCCCGGCCTCGGCCTACCCGACATCGACGCCCATTCCCCCCTGGGCGCCCTCGGCCCGGTCGAGCTCCATTCCCCGTCCCAAGACCTCGACGGTGACGGAGTCGTCGACTCCCTCACCGACGCCACCCCCCACGACACCACCATCTGGTCCGACTACGACCACGACGGTTTCGCCGACCATGTGACTGTCGTCGAAGCCGACGGCGACTACGCGGCGTGGGAGTACCACCGACATCCCGACGGCACGTCGGAGTGGCGGCGGACCGACCAGGGGAACCTGGGGAAGTGAGTGACCTCGGCCCGCCGGTGAGGGAACCGGTGGGCCGGGTCGTGCGTCGAAGTAGGTAGTGCGCCGCCGTGGCGTGCTCGAATCGGCTGAAGGTGGGGGAATGGGCGACACAGTTTCGGGCGGACTCGTGGTGAACCAGGCCGCGATGACGCAGACGGTCAACAGCTTGAAGGACACGGTGTCGACCACCCGTACCTCGGCGAAGCAGGTCGCGACGGCGGAGTGGGTGGCTGCCGACGCCGGACGGGCCTATACCGGCAGCGGACAGAAGATCGATGCTGCTCTGGATCGGGTCGTCAGCTGGGCGAAGGTCTGGACGAGCGCGTCCGAGGGGCTCGCCGACGCGATCGGGAAGGCGGCCGTCGAGTACACGGATGTCGACACGAAGACCGCCCGTGGACTCGACGGTGCCGCGCCGGCACCCGCGAAGTGAGGCAGGGTCATGACGAAGTCCACGAACGAGCTCCTCGACGACGGAGCTCCCGGTCTCCAGTACTTCGAACAGCTGGGCCCGCGCTACGTCGAGGCCTTCGGCGGGAGCTTCAACTTCTACGAGTTCGTGCGGCCGTACGACAACGAGCGCGATATGAACATCACCAAGCTCGATGCCGCCGCCAATGCGCTCCGGCAGTTGCTGACGACAGCTGATTCCAAGATCACCGCTCAGCAGTCGGCTGCCCAGTCGATGCAGACGGGCTGGCAGGGAGCGGCCGCTGAAGCCGCGGCTGGTCAGCTGGGCCGGATCGCGACAATGGCCGGCGAGGACCGCGATGCGGTGCGCAAGTTCGAAGCGGCGTTGACGAAGGCAGCGGCTGAGATCCCCGGGCTCGTCAAAGCCAAGGCTGACACGGTCTTGAAGTTGATGGACGGTTCGGTGCAGAAGTACGTCGGGGGAAAGCCAACGGCGCGGCCGACAGTCGGTGGGTTGGATCCGGACGCCATCGGCAGAGTAATCAAGGGGTCGAAGGACGGTTCCAGTCTGGATAACGAACTGGCCATCATGACCGGGCACCGCAATGCGGCTGGTGCGGAGGACGTGCCGGACAGTGCTGCGGGGATCGGCAACAGAACTTCATCGGAATACAAGGACGCGATCAAGGAGATCTGTAAGCGGTGGCTGTCAGTGGTCTTCATGCCCGACTACAACAGCAAGGCGCAGATCTTCAGTGATCAGTGCACTACGACGAAGATAGCTGTCGAAACTCTCTTCAACGCCGCCGAGACCGCTGCCGCAGGCATCGTCGAACGAAGCTACCCATCCGTGTCCGGAACCGGCACCGCACCAGTCGAAACCAAACAGCAGCCACAGGGCGACCAGCCGAAGACAACCGGGGACCAGACGACCCCGGCGGGTACCCAGGCGGGTGACCAGACGACGTCGAACGGCGGCCAGACGACGGCCGCCGGGACCCAGTCCGGCGATACGACGACCACCGGGTCGACCGTCAAGACGACCACCGGAACGAAAGACACCAGCACCACGGACGACGACAGCAGCGACGACGACGATGACTCGGATACCAGCGAGGCGCTGAGCACGCTGACCTCGACCATCAGCGAGCTCGGCACTACGCTCTCGGAGGCGCTGACCGGCGATCTCGGTGACACGCTCACTTCGGCGATCGAGTCGGTCGGCACGTCGATCAGCGATGGCATCGAGCAGATGACCGAACAGGCGAGCAGCTTGCTGTCCGGCGAGAGCGCGGCTTCCTTCCAGCTCGGTGACACCAAGGTGAGCATCGAAGCCGGCGAGAACGGGCTGTCGTTGACGACCACCGACGCCAACGGCGGTTCGACGCAATACAAGCTGACGCTGGACGAGAACGGGCTGCCGGTGCTGACTCAGGAGTCCACGTCGACCGACGGTTCGACAACCGGCCAGACGGACGACACCTCGGGCGTACTGGGTTCGGGCACACCGGAATCTGGCACGGGGCAGGGCGAAGCCGGTCTCACCGATGCCGGAACCGGAGGCCGCGGTGGCGCGGATGCGACCACTTCAGAGACCCCCGACCTCACGAACGCTCCGGTCACCAGCGAGATCGGTTCGGGCGAGCAGTCATCGGGTTCCGTCGCGGGTGGAGTACCCGTCGGTCCGCGGTCGACCAAGCAGGAGACCGATGGTGAGCATGTGCCGAGCGTCGAGGATCACCCGGTGAGCGATCCGGGCGACAGCGGCGCGGTCCTCGCCGAGGCGGGACCGCTGTGACTCCGGTGACCGGTGGCGACCGGCACACGAGACCGGGAGAATGATCGACCGTGGACTACGCGGCAGAGATCGAGCAGATCGCGGCGGACGCGCGTCGGCGTTCGGCGATGCTCATGGACGAGATCGACGAGATCAATCGCCAGACCTCGCTCCGGGCAGAACAGTTCGCCGCCGACGCCGCCGAGCGGCTCCGCGAGTTGGCCGAACAGGAATCCGCGGACGAGGAGCCCGAAACCCCTGAACCGCAACCGGTTCCGGAAGAACTGGCACAGCGAATCGTGCCCGCACAGCAGTTGCCACCGCCCACACCGTATGTCGCGAACCCGAGCCTGTCTCCTGAGCAGCAGCAAGCCGAGATCAGGGCAGCGGTCGCCCGGGCGAAGGCGGCCCGGCAGGCCAGATCGACAGTCGCGCCGTCGGATGGTGACTACGACTCCGAGTCCGAGTACTACCGTCGCTCGACCTGGCTGGACTGACTTGGTCTGATCAGCCCTCGCCCGTCGACGGGCGAGGGCTGGCGGCCGCGTGTGGAGACGATCGTGTCGTGCTTGCGATCGGCTGGACTACTGCGATCGTCGGTCTCGTGTTGTCAGCCGAACCAGCAAAGTGACGAGAATGACCGCAAGCGATCCGAAAACCCATAGGACAAAAGGGCTCTCGTTGAATGTGTACATCACCGGAACGGAGAGGACGAATGCTGCTGATCCTGCGCCGATAAGCCACGTCAATGGGGTCGTCGTATCCAGTTGGGCAGGACTGGAGGGGACCCGTGTGATGATCAAGATCAATGCGAGTAGGGTCAGCGAAGCCACCGGAAGCTGCAAGAGGTGGAATTCTGACCACCAACTCCACCAGCTCTGATCATGCGATATGTAGAGCAGCTCGACGGACGCTAGCAGCACGATCGGTACTCCGGCGAGTGCAGCTGCCACCCGCCAATCGCTTCCCCGTTGTTGCGACGGTGTGGCGCCGGTGATGATCGACATCGCCTGGCCCATCGTCATCGCAGCGGACACTATCAGCACGGCGCTAGCCGCGGCTTTAAAGAACGTCGATTCACCCAGAGCCGCCGTCAGTAGGCCGCCCACTGCACATATCGTGAGGCCGGCTATGCACACGATGCGAGCGCCCATGAGGCGGCTCAGCAGTGATCCGAGGAACGGGGAAGCTGTGATCAGTAGGAGTGCGCACCCAGCCACATAGGGCTCTGTCCATTGCGCCAGATAGGTCAATCCTCGTGACCCGAGTACGAGCGAGAAGAACGCACACCACAGTCCCAACAGGAGCGGGCCGCGACCACTCCGTATCAGCGGACGCCGCTCGTATCCTGGATCGGCGGCGAACCTGCCAGGCCGCCTTTCCGGCGTCCATGCCGGTGCTGCCTGCGGATTCGCCATCGGCGCAAAACTCCGCTGGGACATCGCTTGGGCCGCGGCCTGCGCGAATTCGGTGCAGGAATTGAACCGATGGGCGGGGTTCTTCGCCAGCGCCCGCTGGATAACCATGTTCAGTCCGGGCGGCAACCCCGGACGCCGTTCCGAAACCAAGGGCGGCGGTGCGGACATGTGCGCGCCGATCACCGCTACCGGGTTGGTTGCCGCGAAGGGCGCGGTGCCGGTCAGGAGGGTGAAAAGCGTGCAGGCCAGGGAATATTGGTCGCTACGGTGGTCCAGGGTGCCTGCGGCGAGTTGTTCGGGAGAGGCGTAGGCCAGGGTGGCCGTGAACGCCCCGGTTTGGGTGAGGCCGTTGACGTCATCGCGGAGCCGGGCGATCCCGAAATCTGCCAGCAGCACACGTTCGGGTTGATGGTGTTCCGGGGCGGACAGCAGGATGTTGGCCGGTTTCACATCGCGATGCAGGATGCCGCGGCTGTGCGCGAAGTCCAGTGCCGCGGCGACGTCGGTGATGATTCGGATTGCCCTGGCGGGATCGACGATACCGACTGCTCCGGCATCGGAACCGGGGACATACTGCATGGCGATCCACAGGTTCTTCCCCTCCAGCCCGCGATCTTGCACCGCGACGATATTGGGGTGCTCGAGCCGCGCCACAAGATCGGCTTCGCGCTCGAAACGCTGCCGAATTTCGTGGTCGCCCAGCATGTCCTGGTTGAGGATCTTGAGAGCCACATGGCGGGGCAGCCTCGGGTGCCTGGCGAGGTACACGGTACCCATTCCGCCTCGGCCGAGGATTCGCTCGACCCCATATCCCGCGAAGATCGTCGAAATCCCCGAGTTGTCCACCGTAAGTCCTTGTCTGCCGGTCATCCTGTTCGCTGTCGCGCAGGCCTTGTCACCAGGCGTGTTCGTTCTCCCGCTCGCGCAATCTGGTGAGGGTGCGGTCGATCCAGTTCCCGAAGAGCGCGCGCAGGTCGTCGCCGGCGATCGGGCGGATCTGCGCCTGGTCGCGGTCGCGTCGGACCAGGTAGCGGCCATCGCCGGTGATGTCGAACCACTGTGCGCTGTACCAGGATTCGGACCGTGCCTCGAGTGGTCCCGGGAGGAGTTCGGCAATACCGACTCCGTCACGTGGCATGCCGAGGAGCCGTTCGATCGGGGTGCGGGGCGTGTCTCGGGAGCTGTTGCCGCCGCGTCGTGTGACCTCATCGAGGTGGAACGTCTGACTCGCGGTGCGTCCCGGTCCGAACTCGGGCAGCAGCTTGGCGATGCGACCCGGCAGGTTGTCGGGTCGGAACAGCCTGCACCGAATGCGCTCCTCGACGTCGTCGGTGACGGTCTGGGACAGCAGGACCGCATGATGGGCAGTCTGCGCGGCGAGGAGTCGATACATTCGACGTCGATTGCCGCCGAGCCGGGTCGACTCGCCGACGATTCTGATCTGCAGGACGCAGTCGCTCAGGGTGTGGAAGGCGAGCTGGATCAGCTCGTGCTCCTCGTGGTCATAACGGGCGTGAACAGCCGCCCGGAACGCTCGTTCCTCGCTGACGGTGGGAATGGCGCTGGTATAGCCGAGTGGACTCGGAAATCGGTCGCGCGCGTCGTTGATCCAGAGAGCCGCGAAATCATCTGGCTCCCAGGTCCATTCACTCATCGACCTGGCCGCCGATCACGCCGCCCTGAACGGTGCGCGGCATCTCGCCGAGTAGTTCCTCGGTGTTCTCCATGTTCTTGAGCCAATCCGGGATCTGATGGGTTTCGTCGTCTTCGGATTTGCCGCCACCGCGACCGGCTCCCATGCCGCCCATTCCTGGTGCGCCCGCCCTGCCGGTGCTGCCGCCGGCCGTTGCGGCGGTCGCACCGGTGGGAGCCTTTGCCGCGGCGGGAGATCCGGTCGTGACACCGCCCGGAGTGGGGCTGCTCGGAGCGCCACCGCCACCCGGGCTGCCACCTCCCGGAGAACCGGATCCCGGCGACCCCGACCCCGGCGTCCCCGACGGACTGACCCCGGCCGGGGTCGTATCTGTCGTGGTAGCTGGTGTTGTCGAGCCCGGCGATTCCGATTCCTCGGTCGTCGACGCGGTGGCGTCGTCGCTGGAATCGTCTGTGTCGGTGGGGTTGTCGGTAGTTGCTGGATCCTCCGTAGTCGGCTGGGTCGTCTCGTTCGGCTGTCCGCTGTTCGTGTCCCCAGGGTTCGAGCTGTCGCCGTTGTTCCCGCCGTTCGTGTCGGTGTCAGCTCCGGTCGGCTTCCAGGTGGTGAGCGGCGAAGTCGGGCTCTCCGGGTGCGGCAGGACGGGGATCTGTCCGTCGGCGGCAACGAAATTGGTGACGTAGTAGTTCTGCATCGCGTCGCGTGCGTCGTCGCGGGCCTTGTTGATCGCGGTCATCGAGCGACTGCCCGGTTCGGCGAACCAGAAATCATGGCCGTCCAGATTCCAGATGCTGTCGGGCCGGTTCTGCGGTTCGTCGACATTGGTTCGGGTCTTGTCGACGCCGTCGACCGTGGTGGTGACGCGCTGAGCCAACGAGTTCAACGCCGGTGTCAACTCCAGCGCGCGCGTCGCGTAGTCGGCGATCGCGTTCTGCGAGGCGGTTGCCGCCGCGCCCTCCCAGGCCGACGAGCTCGAACGACGGATCCGGGCGGCGAACGTCTCGACCGCGGCGGACCAGTCCGAGGCGAGCTTCTGGTACTCGGATCGAGCGTTGTTCGCTTCGGTGGTATCCAGCGGATTGAATGCTCGGTAGATCGCCCAGTGCTCCCAGGTATTGGGCTTCTCCGGCTCGCCGATTCGTGCCTTCTCGTTGCCGGTCATTACACATGGTCCCCGGTGGATCCGATGGCCGATGGTGGAACGTTCGCGGAGAGTTCGTTGTAGCGGGCGGCGAACTCCTGGTCTGCCGCCTTGAACCTGTTCGCGATCTCACGGTGTAGGTCTCGGATGTCGACGACGATGTCGTGGTGCTGCTGGAGGATGTCGTGGAGGTTGTTGTCGGAATCCGCTGCACTGCCGGACTTTCCGGCTTTGCTGCGAAACCGGTCCACCAGGGTGGTTGCCGAAGTCAGGCCCTGGGTCTTCTCGCCCAGGCCCCATCTTTCGCGATTCGCGATCCCCATGGCTTGCGCCTGCAAGTCCTCGATGATGTCCAGAAATGCTTCGCAGTCCCGCTCCATGTACACGAACTCATCGGCATTCACTCGAACGTCGTTGCTGAACGAGACGCTCAAACCGCCGGTCTTCGCTTCTTGGATGATGCTTTCCAATGGTGTAGCCACGTGGACCCCCTGAGATGATAGATCGTGTCAGCTTCCGGGCTGAATAGTTGGAGCGAGCATCGAGGCAAGATCCTTGGTGATACCGCAAGGATGGCGACCGATCGACTTCTCCGGCTTCGGTTGCATGTTTATGCCGATTTCCATGCTGCCGTTTTTCATCTCGACATTGATGGTGCACCACTTTCCGGCCTGTGCGGCCGGATAGTAGGTGATTGCCGGACGGCCGGAAATCGTCAGTTCCTCACCAATGGTGTTCTCGGTGCTTTCTCTTGCCTGCTGAATGGTGATCGTCGATACCGTGATCGTGGCGCTGTAGCTGCGCGGCTGTATCCATCTGCAGCCCAACCACTTGTTGCGCCCGGTGGTCCAGCCGTCGTCCTTCTTCGGGTTCCGCAACTCCTCCGCATCGATCACCGACTGCGGCAAGTTGCATCCATCGAACCCGGTGGGCAACACCGATTCCTGGGTGGTACTCGCTGCCGGGGAACTCGGCTGCGCCTCACCCTGGTTCCCCGAGTCGCACCCGCCGAGGAACATCGTCAATGCCCCGCCGACGGCCACCATCCGCACGACTGCCCCGCGATCCATCGATCAACTCCTCGTTCCGGTCACAGGCCGGTCCGCTCCCGCCCCACCGGGGAAATTTACACCCAGCTGTGGGTCCGGTCCTGCCGCCGGCGATCCCCTTGCGCGTTCGGCGAACCGACTATCCGAACCAATTCTTGCCCCGGAAGTACTCGCTCTCCTGGTCGTAGCCGTCGTAGTCGATCGGTTCGACGCGCTCGGCCGCGCGGCGGGCAGCTGCCGAGCGGGCGATCGCCGCCCGTGCCTCGCGCAGTTCGTCCTCGTGACTGCCGGCCGCGTCGTCGCCGGGTGGCCAGCTCGGCGCGGCATGCCGAGGCCCGGCGGTCTGTCGCTCGGCGGCCAGGGCCTGAGCCTGCTCCGCGGCCGCTATCCGGGCCTGCTCGGCCGCGGCCTGTGCCATCGCCTCGCGTAGCTGTTCTTCGCGGCGGATGGCGGCGATGTCGATGACGGGGTGTGGCTCGGTCGCCGGTTCCTGCTGCGCCGTGGCTTCCTGCTCCGCGGCCCGCTCCTCGGCGGCTCGCGCGGTGGCCAGCAGTTCCTCGCCCTTGGCCTGCAGGCGGGCTCGTTCGTCTTCGAACTCGACCCGCAGCATGCGAACTCGCGCGAGATGCTCGGTGACCAGGTCCTCGATCCGGGAGTAGCTCACAGGGGGCCTGCCTCAGCCAGCTCGGCGCCGGAGTCGCCGAGGGGTTCCGGGTCGGGTGTGGACGACCAATGTTCGGTCTCCGTGTCGGTGCCGGTGACTCGGCCGTAGTTGGATGCGGGGATTCCGCTCGGCTGGCCGGTGGTGTTCTCGGTGGCGGCGGGTTCCTCGTCGGCCGCCGCGGTGGTGGCCTCGACGTTCGGATTCGGCTCCGCGAGGGTGGTGTCGGTGATCACCGGGATGCCGCTCTCGTTCAGCGTGAGGCCGTACTCGTGGGCGGTGCCCGTCGCGTCGGTAGTGGTGAGCGTCAGTCCGTTCTCTCCGGTTCCCAGACTGAGTGTGGTGCCCGCGATGGTGAACTCGGTCGAGCCGTTGCCGCTTCCATTGAACAGGCTGCTCAACTGCTCGATACCGCTGGTGATGGACGTGCCGAGCGAACTCAGACCGGTCCCGATCGACTCGGCGATGGATTCCGCGGAATCGGTCGATCCCGAGGTGAGGCTCGACAGTTCGCTCACCACGGAGCTCAAGGTGGACAGACCGCTCGAGACCGTCGACAACAGGCTGCTCAGATCGGTCGACGAGCTGTCGTCGTCATCACCGTCGTCGTCATCGTCGGTGGTTGTCGGATTCGTTGTTCCCGCAGTCTCGGTCTTCGTGTCGTCGTCCGTCGTGGTCGCGCCGCCGGTCGATGCGGCCGAGGTATCGCCGCCGCCGGAGGGATTACCGGTGTTGGGCACGTTCTGCTTGGAGTTGTCCGGAACCGCGGCGTCCTGCGGCATCGGGTAGGCGGCGGCTTCGACAGCGGCAAGTGCTGTGGTCGCTTGCTTGAATACCTCGCGGATCACCCGGGATGTTTCGCTGCACATCTGATCGAAATGAGTAACCGTGGCCTCGAACTGCGGGACGAACGATTCGTCGATTACCCTCTTGTTGTACGGGCTATCGTAGCCCTCGATCGCATTCTTGATTGTTTGCCAGTCATAGCCGGAAGTCGAAGTCGAATGGTGAAAATCGGCGGTGCCCGGATCGCGCCAGTAGCCTCTCACGTCCGATGCCTTCTCGGCGACGATATTGCGTAGCGCGGTCGCCAGCTCCCCCAGCTCCTGCGAAGCGGTCTTGGCATGGTTGTAGTCTTCGTCGGCCCGGCGAACCTGTTCGTTCAGCATCGCGAATGCGTTATCGCCGGCATCGCCTTGCCAAATGCTCTGGATGGCGTTGCGCTGGGTCTGTTGCTTCTGAAGCTCCTCGAAGAGCTTCGGTAGTGCTGCTTTGAGCGCGCTCGACATTCTGTCGATCGCATCGATATCCATACCCTTTTCGGTATCGTATTTTCCGCAGAGTTCATAGTATTCGCGGCGGGCGATATCGGCATTTCCGACGTGGAGTTCATCGACGCAGCGCTTATAGAGCGGAAGATAGTACTTGAAGTACTCGAGCCCTTCGGCTCCTTCGCTGAGAATCTTGTCCGCATTTCCGACCGAGCCGGAAATGTTGTGTTCCCAGTCTGTATTCGCCTTGCCGTCTTTGATGACGCCTGATTCATCGGCTGTCCACGCCATCAGAGGTTCACCCCAGCGGCGGTGATCTTGGTGACGTTGGCATCCTCGACCGTGGAATAGGTATTCGCGCTGGTCGTGTACGTGTTCCCGGACTTGGTCACCGCGGTCTCCCAGTGCGTCAGCCAGGCACCGATGTTCACGATCTCGGCACCGAACTTGGTGCCCTCGTCGCCGTATGCCCGCCCCGCTTGTGCCGCGGTGAAGGACCAACCGCTGATGTCCTTGTTGAGCGTCTTGATCGTGCCCCCCGACGTGGTCAGATTGCCGCCGAGCTTGCGTAGCTGCTCCGGATCGACCTTCACGTGACCGCCCATGGACCCCTCCCTAACGTCTTTCCTTGCCGCACAGCGTCGGCAACATATTAGGCGAGGCAGTGATCGTGCCCAAGGCTCGTGCCGATCCGTCCCTGACGGGACTACTTCCGGATCAGTTTGGCGACCGTGCCGAGGGAGAGTTTGGGGGATTCTTCTTCGACTACCGCTGTGGGGTCGACGACCTTGGTGTGGGGGAGGTCGGCTTCGGGGTCGGTGAAGGGGGCGTAGGTCTTGTCGCCGAGGAGGGTGTTGAGGAGGTAGCCGGTGAGGAGGGCTCGGGTGGTCTTCTCCGTTTTGTGTTCGTAGCGGCCGGCGCCGAGGGCGGCGAAGAGGCGGCGGCCCTCGATGATGCCGTTGTGGGAGGCGCCGTCGATGGTGCGCAGCAGGGAGGGGCCCGCCCAGGCGGTGGCGAGGGCGCGGGCGTTGGAGTTGACCGAGTCGAGGTCGGTGGCGCCGGCCAGGATCAGGCCGGGCGTGTCGAGCTCGGGGGCGATGTTCTCCGCGGTGGGGGAGGTGGGGGAGGGGAACAGGGCGGCGACGGCGGCGACGCGGCGTTGGGCGGCCGCGATGACGGCGGCGCCGGCGCCCATGCCGTGGCCGGCCAGGGCGAGGCGGTCGGGGTGGACGCTGATGGTGCCGTCGCCGAGGCGCACCTTGCTGACGATGTCGAGCGTGGTGAGCAGGTCGGTGGCGAGGTCGAGGTGTGACGGGATCGGGCCGCGTTCGGTGTCGGGCGCCGCGACGACGAAGCCCCACGACGCGACGTGCTCGAGCAGGCTCTTGTAGTTCTCGGCGCTGGTCAGCCAGCCGTGCGCGAACGCGACGGCGGGCAGGCTCAGCCCGGATTCGGGGGTGAACACCACACCCGGCTGGCCCGCGATGCCAAGATTTCCGCGCAACACCCGGTGGGGGCCGCGCGCGGACAGGGTGCTCAGGAGCGACTTCACAGACACCGACACGGCGAGAAGGGTATCCGATCAGTAGGGTGGAGAACCATGTGCGGAATCGTGGGCTACGTCGGGTACCGGGACGCGCTCGGCGTTGTCGTCGACGCGTTGCGACGCATGGAGTATCGCGGATACGACTCCGCGGGCGTCGCGATCCTCGACGGAAACGGGTCGATCGCGGTCGAACGCAAGGCGGGCAAGCTGGCCAATCTGGAGGCCGAGCTGGGCGAGGCCAGGGCCGAGCGGTTCGCGGGCACCAGCGGCATGGGGCACACCCGGTGGGCCACGCACGGCGCGCCGACCGACCGCAACGCGCACCCGCACCGGGACGCGTCCGGCAAGCTCGCCGTCGTCCACAACGGCATCATCGAGAACTTCGCGCCGCTGCGCCGCGAGCTGGAGAACGCGGGCATCGAGCTGCTCAGCGACACCGACACCGAGGTCGCGGTGCACCTGGTCGCGCGCGCTTACGCCGAGGGCCCCACCGCTGGCGATTTCACCGCGAGCGCGCTGGCCGTGCTGCAGCGGCTCGAGGGCGCGTTCACGCTGGTCTTCACCCATGCCGATCACCCGGGCACGATCGTCGCGGCCCGGCAGTCGACGCCGCTGGTGGTCGGGGTCGGGCAGGGCGAGATGTTCATCGCCTCCGATGTCACCGCGTTCATCGAGCACACCCGCGAGGCGGTCGAGCTCGGGCAGAACCAGGCCGTGGTGATCACCGCCGACAGCTACACCGTCACCGACTTCGCCGGCAACACCGAAGGCGTGGTGACCAGGCCGTTCACCATCGACTGGGATCTCGCCGCCGCCGAGAAGGGCGGCCACGACTACTTCATGCTCAAGGAGATCGAGGAGCAGCCGACCGCGGTCGCCGACACCCTGATCGGGCATTTCGTCGTGGACGAGAACGGCGGCCGGATCGTCCTGGACGAGCAGCGCCTCGCCGATCAGGAACTGCGCGAGTTCGACAAGGTGTTCGTCGTCGCGTGTGGCAGTTCCTACCACGCGGGCCTGCTCGCCAAGTACGCGATCGAGCACTGGACCCGGGTGCCGGTGGAGGTCGAGCTGGCCAGCGAGTTCCGCTACCGCGACCCGGTGCTCGACCGGTCGACGCTGGTGGTGGCCATCTCGCAGTCCGGCGAGACGGCCGACACGCTCGAGGCGGTGCGCCACGCCAAGGAGCAGAAGGCGCGCGTGCTCGCCATCTGCAACACCAACGGCGCGCAGATCCCGCGCGAGTCGGACGCGGTCATCTACACCAGGACCGGGCCGGAGATCGGCGTCGCGTCGACCAAGGCGTTCCTGGCGCAGGTGGCGGCCAACTACCTGGTCGGGCTGGCGCTGGCGCAGGCGCGCGGGGTCAAGTACCCCGACGAGGTCGCGCGGGAGTTCGCCGAGCTGGAGGCCATGCCGAAGCTGATCGCGCGGGTGCTGGAGACCGGTACGCAGGTGCGGGCCATCGCGCGCGAGCTGGCGCACGTGCCGACGGTGCTGTTCCTCGGCCGCCACGTCGGGTATCCGGTGGCGCTGGAGGGTGCGCTCAAGCTCAAGGAACTGGCCTACATGCACGCCGAGGGCTTCGCCGCCGGTGAGCTCAAGCACGGGCCGATCGCGCTGATCGAGGACGGGCTGCCGGTCATCGTGGTGATGCCGTCGCCCAAGGGCCGTCCGGTGCTGCACTCGAAGCTGCTCAGCAATATCCGGGAGATCCAGGCGCGCGGCGCGCGGACCATCGTGATCGCCGAGGAGGGCGACGACACGGTGCGGCCCTTCGCCGACGATCTGATCGAGATCCCGGCCGCGCCGACGCTGTACCAGCCGCTGCTGTCGACGGTGCCGCTGCAGATCTTCGCCGCCGAGGTGGCGCAGGCGCGTGGCTACGACGTGGACAAGCCGCGCAACCTGGCCAAGTCGGTCACCGTCGAATAGCGGGTGCGCGGCCGGTCGCGGGACCGGCCGCCCCGATCACTGGACGGTGATGGTGCCGCGCATGTCCGGGTGCAGGCTGCACAGGTAGCGGTAGGTGCCGGGCTGGGTGAAGGTGTAGGACCATTCGCCCTTGTCGATGATCGGGCTGTTGATGCCCATCGCCTTGTCGCCGATGCCCTGCACGTTGTGCGGGGCCTTGTCGGCGAACTTCCAGGTGACGGTCTCGCCGACCTTGATGGTGGCGTCGGCGGGGGAGTACTTCATCCCGGAGACGTCGACCGTGAGGTTGGTCGGCTTGTGCTCGGTCTGGCTGGTCGTGGTGGTGACCGGACGCGGCTTGCGGGTGGTGGTGGAGGCGGCGTCCCCGGAGTCGCCGGAGCAACCGGCGATCAGCAGGGCGGCGGCCACGACGAATCCGGCGACAACCCGGGTGGATGCGGCGCGGTGACGAACCATCGACATGGGTCTGGAGCGTAGTCTGCGAACGATCGCGGACCTGTCGTGGGCCGCGCGGGCGGCCGGGAGGCGACGATGACGGATCGGCGTGGCTACTTCACCGCCGACCAGGTCAGGGCGGCCGAGGCGGAGCTGTTCACCCGGGTGCCCGCCGGAATGCCGATGCGTCGGGCCGCGTACGGGCTGGCCAATGTGGTGGCCGACGAATTGCGTTCGGGGACCGGCGCAGTCGCGGGCCGGGCGGTCGGGCTGCTGGTCGGCTCGGGGGACAACGGCGGCGACGCGCTGTGGGCCGGGTCGATGCTGGCGCGGCGCGGGGTGGCGGTGCGCGCGGTGCTGCTGAGTCCCGAACGCGCGCATCCGGACGGGCTCGCGGCGCTGCGGAAGGCGGGCGGCCGGGTGGTCGACCGGCTCGACGCGGTGGATCTGGTGATCGACGGGATCGTGGGGATCTCCGGGCGGGGACCGCTGCGCCCGGCGGCCGCGGAGCTGGTTGCGGCCGTGGATGTTCCGATCATCGCGGCCGACCTGCCCAGCGGGGTCGATGTGGATACCGGCGCGGTCACCGGGCCCGCGGTCCGGGCCGAGGTGACGGTGGCGTTCGGGGCGTACAAGCCGGTGCACGCGCTGGCCGCGCCGTGGTGCGGGCGAATCGTGCTGGTGCCGATCGGTTTACGGCTGCCCGAACCCGACCTCGCGCAGCTGGCGGCCGCGGCGATCGGCGCGGACTGGCCGGTGCCCGGCGCGGCGGACGACAAATACAGTCAGGGCGTGGTCGGGGTGTGCGCGGGGAGCGCGAAGTATCCGGGGGCCGGGGTGCTGAGTGCCGGTGCGGCGGTGGCGGCGACCTCGGGGCTGGTGCGCTACGTCGGCGATGACACCGAGGTGCTGGCGACGTATCCCGAAGTCGTCGCCAGTCACACGATCTCGGGGGCCGGGCGGGTCCAGGCCTGGGTGTTCGGTCCCGGTGCCGGCACCGATGCCGCGGCCAGGGACCGGCTCGCGCAGGTGCTGGCCACCGATCTGCCGGTGCTCGTCGACGCGGACGGGCTCACCCTGCTCGCCGCCGAACCCGCCCTGGTCCTGGGCCGCACCGCGCCGACCGTGCTGACGCCGCACGCGGGCGAGTTCGCCCGGCTCACCGGCGCCGAACCCGGCCCGGATCGGGTGGAGGCGGTCCGCGCTCTCGCCGACGAGTGGCGGGTGACAGTGCTGCTGAAGGGACGCGCGACGATCATCGCCGCGCCCGGCGAGCCGACGTTGGTCAGCGACGCGGGTGGGTCCTGGGCCGCGACGGCGGGCTCGGGCGATGTCCTGTCCGGCCTGCTCGGCGCACTGCTGGCGGCGGGTCGCCCACCCGCGATGGCGGCCGCGGCGGCCGCGCGCGTGCACGCCCTGGCCGCCAACCTGGCCGCTTATGACGGGGAACCGGCGGCCGCGCCGATCTCCGCGTCGCCGCTGCTTCGGCATATCCGTCCCGCCATCCGTGTCCTGCGGGAGCTCGCCGGCGAATGAGGGCGGGGCCGCCCGCGGCGGTGGTGCAGACGCGGGCGAGATCGCGGCGACCGCTGTCGCGGGACCATCGCCGCGGCGGACGGGCCGCGCGGGGGCAGGTTCCGCGAATCCGGCGGGTCCTGGCAGGATCGAAGCCGTGAATGCGCAAGTGGAGACTGTCATCGACCTGGATGCCATCGCCCACAACGTGCGTGTGCTGCGCGAGTTCGCGCAGGGCGCCGGGGTGATGGCGGTGGTCAAGGCCGACGGCTACAACCACGGCGCGGTCGAGGTCGGGCGCACGGCGCTGGCGGCGGGGGCCACCGAGCTGGGGGTCACCACGGTCGCCGAGGCGCTGGCCCTGCGCGCCGCCGGGATCACCGCGCCGATCCTGTGCTGGCTCAACACCATCGACGCCGACTTCGGCGCCGCGATCGCGGCCGATGTCGAGATCGGGGTGTCCTCGCTCACGCAGCTGCGGGCGGTCGAGCGGGCGGCGCGCGCGAGCGGCCGGACTGCCGTCGTGACGCTCAAGGTCGACACCGGGCTGAACCGCAACGGGGTGTCGGTCACCGAGTATCCGCAGGTCCTGCGGGCCCTGCGCGCCCTCGTCGACGAGCGGGTCGTCCGGTTCCGGGCGATCTTCTCCCACCTCGCGCACTCCGACGAACCCGAGCATCCGATGCTCGACCGGCAGCGGGAACGCTTCGTCGAGGCGATCGCGCAGGCCAAGGAACAGGGCCTCGAGCCCGAGCAGGTGCACCTGGCGAATTCGGCGGCCACGTTGACCCGCCCCGACCTGCACTTCGACCTGGTGCGGCCGGGCATCGCGGTGTACGGGCTGTCGCCGATCCCGGAGCTCGGTGACTTCGGGCTGCGGCCGGCGATGACGCTGCAGGCCGAGGTCACCCTGGTGAAACGGGTGGCCGCGGGGGAGGGCGTGTCCTACGGGCACCGCTGGATCGCGCCGCGCGACACCACCGTCGCGCTGGTGCCCGCGGGCTACGCCGACGGTGTATTCCGCTCGCTGAGTGGGCGTTTCGAGGTGTGGCTGGGCGGGTCCCGGCACCGTAATGTCGGGCGCGTGTGCATGGACCAATTCATGGTCGACCTCGGCGACAACCCGGGCGGCGTGCGGGAGGGTGACCGGGCGGTGCTGTTCGGCGGCGGCGCCGGGCACCCGCACGCGCTCGACTGGGCCAGGCTGCTCGACACCATCGACTACGAGGTGGTCTGCTCGCCGCGCGGCCGGGCCGTGCGCCGCTACGTGGGGACCGGTCGATGACGCGGGGCAAGGTGATCCTGCGCGGCGGCCTGGCGACCGCGAGCCTGCTCGGCGCGCTCGCCGTCGCGCACACGCTGCGCCGGATCGGTGCGCGGGTGCGCTGGCCCGCCGAACGGGACGAGTACCGCGACGAGAACTTCGCCCTGATCGACGAGGACGAGCCGGGCATGGTGATCGCCGACGACGGTGTGTCGCTGGCCACCCGGACCTACGGTGACGAGTCCGCCGAGGTGACCGTCGTCTTCGTGCACGGGTTCTGCAACAGCATGGAGTCCTTCCACTTCCAGCGCCGCGACCTCGCCCGCGAATGGGGCCCGCGGGTCCGGCTGGTCTTCTTCGACCAGCGCGGGCACGGCCGCTCCGGTACGCCGAGCACCGAGAGCTGCACCGTCGCGCAGCTCGGCCACGATGTCGCCGCCGTGGTGCGCGAGTGCGCGCCGACCGGGCCGGTGGTGCTGGTCGGGCACTCGCTCGGCGGGATGGCCGTGCTCGCGGCGGCGGCGCAGTTCCCCGAACTCTTCGCGGCGCGGGTGCGCGCGGTCGGCCTGTTCTGCACCGCCGCGGCCGAGGTGACCGCGACCGGGCTGCCGCAGCTGCTGCGGCATCCGGCGATCGACGGGTTCCGGATGGCAGTGCGCACCGCGCCCGCCGTCGTCCAGGTGAGCCGGACCGCGAGCAAGCAGCTGGTGACGCCGATCCTGCACGTCAGCT
The DNA here is from genome assembly GCF_042882065.1 of Nocardia sp. NPDC058244. Classification (NCBI taxonomy): domain Bacteria; kingdom Bacillati; phylum Actinomycetota; class Actinomycetes; order Mycobacteriales; family Nocardiaceae; genus Nocardia; species Nocardia sp. NPDC058244. The sequence goes on from NZ_JBHVWX010000007.1 coordinate 255,889, forward strand.
CGTTCCACGGGCCGGTGAGCCCGACGCTGTCGCGCTTCACCACCATGATGATCGACCGCACGCCCGTGGCGACCATCGAGAAGTTCCTGAAAGCGATTGAGCTGCACGACGAGTCGGCGGCGCTGCCGGTGCTGGCCGACCTGCCGGTGCTCGTCCTCGGCGGCGCGCACGACATGGTGATCCCGTTCCGCAACTCGCGCGCGCTGGCCGCGGCCCTGCCGGGCAGCGAGCTGGTGCGGATGGGCGCGGCCGCGCACATGCCGCACCTGCAGTACCCCGAGGTGACGCTGGACGCACTGGACCGGCTGCTGGCCGCCGCCGGCTTCGGTGGCGCGCGGGGCGGGGAGGCCGTCGGTGGCTGACCCGCAGCAGCGTGTCCTGGCCACGGTCGAGGACACCGAAGCCTTCGGCCGGGAGCTGGCCGCGACCCTGCGCGCCGGTGACCTGGTGGTTCTCGACGGTCCGCTCGGCGCCGGGAAAACGGCGCTGACCAGGGGGATCGCGGCCGGTCTCGGTGTCGCGGGCCGGGTCAGCTCGCCGACCTTCATCATCGCGCGGGCGCACAAGGCCGGGCAGCGGCCCGACGGCACGCCCGGCGTCGCGCTGGTGCACGTGGACGCCTACCGGCTCGCCGGCGACCTGGACGAACTCGACGCCCTCGACCTCGACACGGACCTGCACCACGCCGTCGTGGTGGTGGAATGGGGCAAGGGTGTCGTGGAACACCTCACCGAACGGCACCTGCGGGTGCAACTCGCCCGGGAACCGGAATCCGATGTGCGCACGGCCATCTGGGAGTGGATCGAATAACCCGTGGACCGGCGGGCACCGGTGCGCGCCGGGCGCGAAAACCACCCGGTATTGTTGAGACAATCATGCTCGTACTAGCAGTCGACACCGCGACACCCGCCGTTACAGCGGGATTGGTGCATCTGTCACCTGCCGCCGACGCGGACACCCGGCCCGCCGTGGCGACGCTCGCTGCCCGCGTCAAGGTCGACGCGCGCGCCCACGCCGAAGTGCTCACCCCGCAGATCCTGGAATGCCTCACCGAGGCCGGAGTGCGCCGTGACCAGCTCGACGCCCTCGTCGTCGGGGTCGGGCCAGGCCCGTTCACCGGTCTCCGGGTCGGGATGGCCACCGCCGCCGCCTTCGGCGACGCGCTGGGTCTGCCCGTGTACGGGGTGTGCAGTCTCGACGCCATCGCCGCCGAGGCCGCGGGTGAGCAACGCGACAGCGGCGAACTGCTGGTGGTGACCGACGCGCGCAGGCGCGAGGTGTACTGGGCCCGCTACCTGAACGGGGCGCGCAGCGCCGGACCCGAGGTGTGCAAGCCCGCCGAGGTGCCCCTCGGTGACGCCGTCGCGATCGCGGGCTCGGCCGCCCACGTCGACTACTTCGATCTGCCGGTGCTGCCCAGCGAGACGCCGTCGCCCGCCGGGCTGGTGGCCGTCGCCGCGCCCGAGCTGCTGGCCGGTACCGCGCCCGAGCCGCTGGTCCCGCTGTACCTGCGCAGGCCCGACGCCGTCGAGAACAGCTTCCGCACCCTCGACCGGACCGGGGCGTGAACGCCGTGTCCGACTACCGGATCGAACCGATGACGGTGCACGACATCGACCGCTGCGTCGAGCTCGAGCACCTGCTGTTCCCCGAGGACGACCCGTGGCAGGCGGTGTCGTTCCGCTCCGAGCTGGCGGGCGCGCACAACCGCTACATCACCGCCCGCGACGCGAACGGCGCGATGGTCGGCTACGCGGGCATCGCGCTGCTCGGTGACGCCGCGCATCCCGAGGCCGAGGTGCACACCATCGGCGTCGATCCGGACTGTCATCGCGGCGGTATCGGCACCCTGCTGCTGGAGGCGCTGCTGGCCACCGCCGCCGAACGCGGCGGGCCGGTGTTCCTCGAGGTCCGCACCGACAACGCGCCCGCGATCGCGCTCTACGCCAAGCACGGTTTCCACATCATCGGGCTGCGCAAGAACTACTACCACCCCAGCGGCGCCGACGCGTACACCATGCGGCGGCCCGAACTCACCGTGGCGGCCGACGAATGGGCCGCGCGCGGCAGGCAGGACGAGGTGCTGTCGTGATCGTCATGGGCATCGAAAGCTCGTGCGACGAAACGGGAGTCGGCATCGTCGCGCGGCACCCGGATGGTTCGCTGGAACTGCTCGCCGACGAGGTGGCCTCCAGCGTCGACCAGCACGCGCGCTTCGGCGGCGTGGTCCCCGAGATCGCCTCGCGCGCGCATCTCGAGGCGATCGTGCCCGCCATGCGCCGGGCGCTGGCCGCGGCCGGGATCAGCAAGCCCGACGCGCTCGCCGTCACCATCGGGCCCGGCCTCGCCGGTGCGCTGCTGGTCGGCGTCGCGGCGGCCAAGGCCTACGCGGCCGCCTGGGATGTGCCGTTCTACGCGCTCAACCACCTCGGTGGGCACGTCGCGGTGGACACGCTCGAGCATGGTCCGCTGCCGCCCGCGGTGGCGCTGCTCGTCTCCGGCGGGCACACCCACCTGCTGCAGGTCACCGATCTGGGCTCGCCGATCACCGAGCTCGGCAGCACCGTCGACGACGCCGCGGGCGAGGCCTTCGACAAGGTCGCCCGGCTGCTCGGCCTCGGCTACCCCGGCGGCCCCTACCTGGACGCGGCCGCCAAGGACGGAGATCCGCGCGCGATCGCGTTCCCGCGCGGCATGACCGGTCCGCGCGACGCTCGCTACGACTTCTCCTTCTCCGGCCTCAAGACCGCGGTCGCCCGCTATGTCGAGGCCGCGCAGCGCCAGGGCATCGGCCCCGAACAGCTGCCGATCCCCGACATCGCCGCGTCCTTCCAGGAGGCGGTGGCCGATGTGCTGACGATGAAGGCCGTGCGCGCCGCCACCGATATCGGCGTCGACACGATCGTGCTCGGCGGCGGCGCCACCGCGAACTCGCGGATCCGCTCGCTGGCCGAGGAGCGCTGCGCGGCAGCGGGATTGACCCTGCGGGTGCCCAAGCCGCGGCTGTGCACCGACAACGGGGTGATGATCGCGGCGCTCGGCGCGCATGTGATCGCGGCGGGCGCGCAGCCCGCGGAATTGACGGTCGCCACGGATCCGGGTCTGCCGGTATCGGTGAGCGCTCTGCGCGGCTGAATCGCCGATAGGACCGTGGGTCCTGTCCCGGCTAGTCGATGAGCTGGAGCGGTGCTTCGCTCGGCGTGCTCGCGGCCGGCGGGATCGGCAGCAGGCTCTGGGCGGGCCGCTGCTGGCTCGGTGAGGTGTTCGGGGTGGACGGCCGCTGCTGCTGCCTGCCGCCCGACGACCCGCTGTCGATCGGGCCGAGCGGGGACTCGGGATAGGGGATCTGCGGCAGGTTCGGATCGGGCCGCAGGGTCGGCGCCGTGGTCGACGGCGCGACCTGTCCCGGCGTCGGTGGCGGGGGCGGCGCGATCAGCGGTGTGGTCGTCGTCGGGACCTGGGTGGTCGGCACCTCGGTGGTGGGCGGCGCGTTGGTGACGCCGGTGCGGTCGGTGCTCTCGCGATTGGTGGGTGTCGGTGCCTGCTGCGGCACCACGGGTAACGGTGGCTGCCGCACGGTGCTGCTGGTGCCCGCCGGGGTGACATCGGCGGGGTCGGGCGAGACCGCCTGCACGCCGTAGCCGATCACCAGGCCGACCACCACGACCGCGCCGGCCAGCGTCCCGGCGACCTTGGTGAAAGTGCTGTTCGGGGCGTCGCCCAGTGCGGCCACCTGCAGGGCCGACGGCGCCGCCGCGTCGGCGACCAGCGCGGCGCCCTTGGCGATCACGGCTTCCGGATCGGGCACGGTGATGACGGGCACGTCCAGCCTGCCGTGCAGCGTCTCGACGACGGCGGGGATGTTGGCGCACCCGCCGATCACCGCGACCGCCTCGGGGTACTTCGGCGCCCGGGTGAAGACCGACGCGGTGAACAGCGCGATATTGCGCAGCAGCCCGCCGATCAGTTCCTCGAAATCGGAGCGGGTGAGCTTGAGCGGCTGCCCGGCCACGTGGTCGATGGTGACCGCGGGCGCGATCGACAGGTGCTCCTTGGCCGCCCGGCCCCGGTTGGTCAGGGTGCCGCGGTTGGGCCTGGTGCCCCGGCGGGCGTAGTGCAGGTCGACGAGGTGGTGGTAGATCAGCTCGTCGATGGCGTTGCCGCTGAGCGTAGGGGTGCGCTCGGTGTGCAGGATCGTGCCGTCCGCGTAGTCGACGACGGTGACGGTGAGCCCGGTGGCGCCGAGGTCGACCACCGCGACGGTGGCGTAGCGGTCGAGCAGGCCGGTGTCGCGTAAGTAGGTCATGGCGGCGGTGCCCTCGGGCACCAGCCGTAGATCGCGGTGTCGGGTGGTGGCGGCCCGGATGGCCTGGGCCTGTTCCCGGTTCCGGAAGGCGACGGCGACACTGGTCGGTGGGCGCGAACGGGCGGGCTCGTCCCGGCGGTGCGCGCCGGAGGAATAGCGCCCGAGCGGTTCGCCCGCCATGGCGGCGCCCTGGGTGACGGGCAGCTGGGTGGTCATCAGCTCGATCGAGGACGACACGAGATCGCCGAGATCGGAGTGGGCCGCGTCGGCCGAGACGACGCGGTAGTCGAAGCTCTGCTCACCGGCGGGACCGGTGGCGACCAGCGCTGAGCACACCACCTCGTTTCCGGCGGAAATGCCGAGGGATGTTCGCATGTTCACCTCCCTTCGAGCGTGGATGGTTCTGTGATGCCGACCATCTCGAATGGAACGCTATACATATCCTTTCACAGCCTGTTATGCGAACGTTACAGATTGTGGCAAGCGATGTGAAGATCACTGGCGAGTGTGGGCGTGTCGAAAATGCGACATTGGCAGAACCCGGCCTTGAGCGCTGGCACTCTCACGTATAGAGTGCTAGTCGGCACTGTGTAGCTGTGCTTGTGCCAGTCGACTACTGGGCAGGGGTCCCGGCACCCGCGACGACGGGGCGAACGCGCAGAGTCGCAAGCTGACCGAAACCCGGTCCGGGACAACAGTTCCGGACGACCGAATTCCCCTGAAAGTGGAGGGCTCAACGTGGCGAGCGTGAACATCAAGCCGCTCGAGGACAAGATCCTCGTCCAGGCCAACGAGGCCGAGACGACGACGGCCTCCGGCCTGGTCATCCCGGACACGGCCAAGGAGAAGCCGCAGGAGGGCACCGTCATCGCCGTCGGCGAGGGCCGGATCACCGAGAAGGGTGACCGCATCCCCGTCGACGTCAAGGAAGGCGACGTCGTCATCTACAGCAAGTACGGCGGCACCGAGATCAAGTACCAGGGTGGGGAGTACCTCATCCTGTCGGCGCGCGACATCCTGGCCGTCGTCACCAAGTAGGCCAACGCCGCATTCGCGTTCCGCCCCGGCGTCGTCCAGCGACCCGGGGCGGATTGCGTTCTCACACAGGAGCTGAATCCTCTATGGCAAAGCAGATCGAGTTCGACGAGAAGGCTCGCCGGGCTCTGGAACGCGGTGTCGACAAGCTCGCCGACGCCGTCAAGGTGACCCTCGGTCCCCGTGGCCGCCACGTCGTGCTGGCGAAGGCCTTCGGTGGCCCGACCGTGACCAACGACGGTGTCACCATCGCGCGTGACATCGATCTCGAGGACCCCTTCGAGAACCTCGGCGCCCAGCTCGTCAAGAGCGTCGCCACCAAGACCAACGACGTCGCCGGCGACGGCACCACCACCGCGACCGTGCTGGCCCAGGCCTTTGTGCGCGCGGGCCTGAAGAACGTCGCCGCGGGTGCCAACCCGATCTCCCTCGGCCAGGGCATCGCGCTGGCCGCCGACAAGGTGTCGGAGGTGCTGCTCGCCGCGTCGACCCCGGTCTCCGGTGAGCAGGCCATCGCCCAGGTCGCCACCGTCTCCTCGCGCGACGAGGAAATCGGCGAGATGGTCGGCAAGGCGCTGACCACCGTCGGCAAGGACGGCGTCGTCACCGTCGAGGAGTCCTCGACCACGCAGACCGAACTCGTCATCACCGAGGGTGTGCAGTTCGACAAGGGCTACCTCTCGCCCTACTTCGTGACCGACCCCGAGACCCAGCAGGCCGTGCTGGAGGACACCTACGTCCTGCTGCACCGCGACAAGATCAGCTCGCTGCCCGACCTGCTGCCGGTGCTCGAGAAGATCGCCGAGTCCGGCAAGGCCGTGCTGATCATCGCCGAGGACATCGAGGGCGAGGCCCTGTCCACCCTGGTGGTCAACTCGATCCGCAAGACCCTCAAGGCCGTCGCGGTCAAGGCGCCGTTCTTCGGTGACCGCCGCAAGGCGTTCCTCGACGACCTGGCCGTCGTCACCGGTGGCACCGTGATCAACCCCGATCTCGGCGTCACCCTGCGCGAGGCCACCATCGAGCAGCTGGGTCAGGCGCGTCGCATCGTCGTCACCAAGGACGAGACCGTCCTGATCGACGGCGCGGGCACCGAGGCCGACGTCGCCGCCCGCAGCGCGCAGCTGCGGCGCGAGATCGAGGCCACCGACTCCGACTGGGATCGGGAGAAGCTCGAGGAGCGGCTGGCGAAGCTGGCCGGCGGCGTCGCGGTGATCCGCGTCGGCGCGGCCACCGAGACCGCGCTCAAGGAGCGCAAGTACCGCGTCGACGACGCGGTCGCGGCGGCCAAGGCCGCGGTCGAGGAGGGCATCGTCCCCGGCGGCGGCACCGCGCTGGTGCAGGCCGCGACCGCGCTGGTCGAGCTGCGCGACTCGCTGACCGGTGATCAGGCCGTCGGCGTCGAGGTCGTCCGCAAGGGCCTCGAGGCGCCGCTGTTCTGGATCGCCACCAACGCCGGTGTCGACGGCGCCGTCGTCGTCAGCAAGGTCGCCGACGGCAAGGAGGGCTTCAACGCCGCCACCCTCGCCTACGGTGATCTGCTCACCGACGGTGTCGTCGATCCGGTCAAGGTGACCCGCTCCGCCGTGGTGAACGCCGCGTCGGTCGCGCGGATGATCCTGACCACCGAGAGCGCCATCGTGGACAAGCCGGTCGAGGAGGCCGACGACCACGGGCATCACGGTCACGCGCACTGAGCCGGACATGACGAAGGCCCCTGGACCGCGGTGCGGTTCGGGGGCCTTTCGTTTCGCGCGCTAGCTGGCTACCGGGGGCTCTTCGGCGTCGATCGCGGCCAGCAGGCGCGCACGCAGGGAGGGGGGAGGAGGGGTCGGTGTACTCGCACCGAGTTCGGCGAGAACCGTGCGGGTGCCGCGGATCTCGTGGAGGAACTCGGTACAGAGGACGGAGTCTTCGGTATCGATGATGGTCTGGATCGCGTGATGGTCTTCGTCGTCGATCAATCCGAGCGCGACGGTGTGCGCGAGATCGATCTGGGCTTCGTTCATCTCACGTCACCCCCAAACTTTTCTTCAGTCGTGTCAGTCCGTCCCGAATACGGGACTTGACGGTCGGTAGTCCGATGCCGAGGTGCTGAGCTACCTCCGCATAGGTGCGCCCGCCGTAGTAGGCGAGCGAGATCGCCTCGCGCTGCGTCTCGGTCAATGTCGAGAGCCCGCGCTGGACGGCCTGTTGTTCGAGTCTGCGTTCCACCTCCTCCGTGACCTCGTCGAATTCGTTGCCGAGCACCCGGATCCCGTAGGCGACTTCGCGCTGGGTGTGGGCTTGCTCGGCACGAACCCGGTCGACCGCTCGCCGGTGCGCCAACGTCATCAGCCAGGTCACCGCCGACCCCTTGGTGGGGTCGAAACTCGTTGCGGTGCGCCAGATCTGCAGATAGACCTCTTGCGTGGTCTCCTCCGCGTACCCCGGGTCGTGCAGGACCCGCAGGATCAGGCCGAAGACGCGCGCAGACGTCCGGTCGTACAGTTCGGCAAAGGCTTGCTGGTCGGACAGGCCGCATCGTTCCAACAGTGCAGCTAGCTCGACTCCTTCGGCCGCGCGTGCGGTAACCGCAGAATCCACGCTCGGTGGGAAGGCTTCGCTTCGGAACCCATTCTGTGTCATCGGTCACGAATGTAGCCCGCGGCTATGACCTCCCTCCGCCCGGGGGTGCCTTGTTCGGGTGCCAGCTGTTTGCTAGAGATTCGGCACGCCACGCCGGGCGGATGGGAGTTGATTTGCCGAAGTATCTAGACGGCCATACGGCGCCGGTTGCGGCGCGCGTGCATCTCGCGTTCGGTCTCCGACATCCCGCCCCAGATGCCGTACGGCTCGCTCACCTTGAGCGCGTGGGTACGGCACTGCATCAGCACGGGGCAGGCCCGGCAGATCTCCTTGGCGCGCATCTCGCGCGCGGTGCGGGCGCGGCCACGTTCGCCGTCGGGATGGAAGAAGACCGCGGAGTCCTGGCCGCGGCACGAGCCGCGCATCTGCCAATCCCAGACATCGGCGTTCGGGCCGGGAAGGTGAGTGGGCATGGGCATGGTGAACTCCTTGTGGTGCGAGCTCGTCAGCGTTGTCGAGCGACGTGGTGCGGCAGGTCTTCGTGCCACCTCGCGCGGAGGCGGCCGGCTCGACGGTGCCTGACGGTGCCGTAGGTGGTCGCTGCAATTTCGCGCGGCGCCGACCCCGGCGATGAGCTACGTTAGGTGCACGCGGGAATTTCCGTCAATAGTTCGACGCATTGGTACCGCAAATCCGCAACGCTGAAATTTAACCTGCGCACTGTTTACATTTCATGCCCGGTCCGTCCATACTGTTCGGTTGGCTATGGCCGGGTCCCAGCGCGGTGCTCGCGGCGTACGGCATTTCCCCAGGTCGCGCCAGGCAGAGCCGGTTTCGGCCGACAGAGCCGCCGGTCGGGCGGGTGTTGCGGGTCACAACGGGGGTCGTCCGCGGACGGGGTGCAGATGGCGTAATCGGGGCGCCGAGGTTAATTGCGCGAAACGCATGTGAATTCGAAACTTTGCGGTAGTGGAGTCGGCGGGCGGAGATTTACCTGATGGCAACATGCACCGCCGACGGAAAAGCTGATCGGTAGCTGTGTCGGGGCCGTGGTGACATATCACGAGAACGGCCCGGCGCCCGTGGCGGCTACAGTCTCGGCGTGCAGACAACGGCTTCACCCGCGGGTATCGGTTCCGAAATACTCGTTTCGACTGCTTTCGGGCCCACCCCCGGCACCGCCGCTGCGGAGTTGCCGACGCCGGCAACCCCCCTGGACAAGTGGTATCGCGCGGTCGCGCTCGGGGCGCAGGGTCGCTACGCCGCCGCCAGGGCGGACCTGTCGACGCTGTCTCGCGCGCGGATCGATCCGGCGCTGCGCTCGCGCGTCGAGAGCACCCGCGGCTCGCTGCTGCGCCAGCTCGGCGGGCACGCCGCGGCCGCGGCCTTCGACGGCCGCGCGGCGACGCTCGCCCTCGGCGCCGCCGGAGCCGACCGCGCCGAGGCGTTGGCCGACGCCTACACCGGCCTGGCCGCCGACGCCCTCGGCGCCGGCAGGCTCGCCCTGGCGCGCAGGCTGCTCGGCCGGGTGGAACCGCTGCTGGCCGACGCGCCCGCCCGCTGCGCGGTGCGCTGGCACTGGGTGCGCGCGGAGACCGCGCTCGCCGGTGGCACGGCCGCGCCGGCACTGCGCGACGCCGAGACCGCGGTGGCACTGGCCGCCGCGCTGCCGTCGGTCCGGCACCGGGTGAAATCGGCACTGCTCGTCGCCGCCGCGACCGCCGCCGCGGGCGACCCGGCGGGCTCGGCGCTGCGGGCCCGCGCGGTCGACGCCGACTGCGCCGAACACGGTCTGCTGCCACTGCGCTGGGCCACCGCGATGCTGCGCGCCGGGGTGTGCGACCAGCCCGAAGCACAGGTCGCCGCGGCCGAAGCCGCAGATCATGCGGCCCGGATCCGCGGGTGGGGCGGGGATTTCACCCTGCCGTCCTCGTGACCCGCTCCCGGTGATCTTCCTGAGAGGTCTCATAGAAGGGACCAGGCCCGCTGGCGGGTGATCAACGGGTCGCTATTGTTAGTTCCGTTCCGCCCCTTCGGTGGAAGCTCGGTCACATTGGACCGCGCCACTCGTAACGCCAGGAAAATCTCTGACGATGACGCATATGGGCGAAGAGTTGGACCTCGCCGTCGCTGCGGCTGCGCAGGGCGACAGGACTGCTTTAGCTCAGGTACTGGAACTGATCCGACCGCTGGTAGTCCGCTACTGCCGGGCCAGGATCGGTGCCGCGGAGCGCGGGCAGCTCTCCGCGGATGATGTTGCGCAAGAGGTCTGTTTGGCTGTGATGACCGCCCTGCCCCGCTATCAGGATCAGGGTCGGCCCTTCATGGCCTTCGTATACGGAATCGCTTCGCACAAGGTCGCCGACGCCCATCGCAACGCCGCCCGTAACAAGGCGGAGGCGATGGCCGAAGTACCAGATGTCATATCCACCGACCAGGGACCGGAGCAGCGAGCTCTCGACTCGGAGACGAGCAGGCAGATGAACACTCTGCTGGCCACGCTCCCCGAGAAACATCGGGAAATCCTGATCCTGCGCTTGGTCATGGGTCTGTCAGCAGAGGAAACCGCAGTCGCCGTGGGCAGCACGGCGGGGGCGATACGAGTAGCCCAGCACAGGGCACTCGCGAAACTGAAGTCACAAGTGGCGAGGGCAGGTGAAATGTATGGCTAGGGATGGCGAGCGCGGTCGAGGCGACCGGAAGGTTTGGCGTGGGTCGCACGACAGCGGTCCCTACGCCGCCGAGGATGCCGGTGATTCCGGTCCGGTCGACATTGCGGCGGTGCGCAGCGACGATGCGCTGATCGACGCGATCGCGAGCGACGGCCCGGTGCGTACCGACAGCCCCGAGGAGTTCCAGCTGGCGTCGTTGCTCGCGGATTGGCGAGCTGACCTGCTGGCCGAGCCGATGCCCGCGGGTCCAGATCTGGACACCGTGTTCGCGGCGGTCAACCAGGAGATCGGCGCGCGGCAGGTTCGAGTCGGAGCTTCCTCGCGCGGACGTCTGCGGCTGGTACGCCCCCTTCTCGGCGCGGCCGCGGCACTGGCCGTGGTCTTCGGCGGTATCACAGCGTTCTCCTACAGCGCGGCACCCGGCGATCCGCTGTGGCGCGTCAAGGAGGTCGTGTTCAGCGAACAGGCGCAGTCGACCGTCGTGGCACGTGCCGACGACGATCTGGTCGCCGCGCAGAACCTGCTCGAATCCGGTAATCCGGAGCAGGCGCGGGCCCGGCTGGAACAGGCTTCGGCCACCGCGAGCCAGGTCAACGACCAGGGCAAGCGGGAGGATCTGGTCGCCCGCTGGAACCTGCTGCGTGACGAGCTGGCCAAGCGCGCACCGGAGATCGCCGCCCAGCTGGCACCGGTGGCGCCCACCTCGCCCGGACAGACCAAGCCGACCTCGCCGTCGCCCGCCTCGCCGACGACCAACCCGGGCAGCACCGCTCCGGTGGCGCCGACCGGTCCCGGTGGGACCACCGATCCGTCGTCCGAGCCGCCGGTGATCATGCAGACACCGGGCCCCGGTTCGGAGACCAAGCCGGTCGTTCCGCCGGTCACCACCGAGCCCACCGAACCCACGGTGCCGCCGGTGACCACGGTGCCGACCTCGCCGCCCCCGGTGACGGTCGACCCGACGACGCCGCAGACGACCATCGCCGTGCCGCCGCCGGTCACCGTGCCGACGGTGGTTCCGACGTCGGCACCCGTGCCGCCGACGGTGCCGCCGACCCTGCAGACGCCACCCGCCTTGACGATCCTGCCCGCACCGCCCGCGGTGCCGTCATCCTGATCGTCTCGTTCCACGACGAAGGCCCCGAACCTCAGGTTCGGGGCCTTCGTCGTTGTGTTCGCGGATGCCGTGCGGCATCGTCCCCCGCGCACGCGTGACCGGAGCGGGGGAGCGACGCCGCGCGGGCGGCTCAGTTGTCGAAGCCGTCGAATCCGTCGCCGTGGAACGCCTCGTTCATCGAGGCATCCGCGTAGCCGCGGCAGTAGTCCCAGGTGACGTACGCCTCGGGCGTCGGGTCGTAGGCGGGCTCGTGCGGACGGACGGTGCCGTCGACGAGTAGCTGGAGCAGGTTCGCCCGCAGCATGTCCCAGTCGTGGTAGTGATCTTGCCGACAATCCTCGCAGCTGACGACGAGCCCGCGGATGCCGCGATGGGCCAGCAGGGCTTCGTAGACGGCGAGGTCGGCGAGATCTTCCTCGACCGCGAGGCGCTCATGAGGATCCAGCGGCTCACCGGGCTCGATCGCATCGAGCGCGGCAGACGGGTCGGAGGGGTCTCCGGCGAAGGGATCCGGCGGCAGGCCAGGTGGTAGATGGTCACGCACATCCCCACGGTACGCAGTACTTGGTGGTCTGCGCCAGCGATGCACCGGGCAAGTTTGCCGCGGGGCTCACTTCACAGGCGTGTTCGCCCGCCGGATACCATGGAATGCAGGCGTCGGCGAGCTTGTTCTCACCGACCATCAATCATTTCCGCTCAGCACCGTCGCGCTGCATCTTCGGCGTCGGTTGCTACCGACGACCAGGAGGGGTCGATCCGAATGAGTAATCCCGTGTCGGGCGAACGAATCGCGGTGCGCCCTCCTACGGGTGGCGACGATCCGACCAAGATCGCCATGCTCGGCCTCACGTTCGACGACGTGCTGTTGCTGCCCGCCGCCTCGGATCTCATCCCCAGTTCCGTCGAGACCTCGAGCAGGCTCACCAGGGAGATCACCCTGCGCACCCCGCTGGTGAGTTCGGCCATGGACACCGTCACCGAGGCCCGCATGGCCATCGCGATGGCGCGGGCCGGCGGGATGGGCGTGCTGCACCGCAACCTGTCGGCCGCCGATCAGGCCGCCCAGGTGGAGACGGTGAAGCGCTCGGAGGCGGGCATGGTGACCGATCCGGTCACCTGTCGTCCCACCGACACCCTCGCCGAGGTCGACGCCATGTGCGCCCGGTTCCGCATCTCGGGCCTGCCCGTGGTGGACGAGACCGGCGCGCTGGTGGGCATCATCACCAACCGGGACATGCGCTTCGAGGTCGATCAGGAGCGCCGCGTCGACGAGGTGATGACCAAGGCGCCGCTGATCACCGCCCAGGAGGGCGTCACCGCCGAGGCCGCGCTGGGTCTGCTGCGCCGCCACAAGATCGAGAAGCTGCCGATCGTCGACGGCAACGGCCGCCTGCGCGGCCTGATCACGGTCAAGGACTTCGTCAAGACCGATCAGTACCCCAACGCCACCAAGGACCGCGACGGCCGCCTGCTGGTCGGCGCCGCGATCGGCGTCGGCGAGGACTCCTGGTCGCGCGCGATGACGCTGGCCGATGCCCAGGTCGACGTGCTGATCGTCGACACCGCGCACGGCCACCAGTCGCAGGTGCTGCAGATGGTCGCCAAGGTCAAGGCCGAGGTGGGCGATCGCATCCAGATCGTCGGCGGCAACGTCGCCACCCGTGCAGGCGCCGCTGCGCTCGTCGAGGCGGGCGTCGACGCTGTCAAGGTGGGTGTCGGTCCCGGCTCCATCTGCACCACCCGCGTGGTCGCCGGTGTCGGCGCGCCGCAGATCACCGCGATCCTCGAGGCCGTGGCCGCGTGCAAGGCCGCCGGCGTCCCGGTGATCGCCGACGGTGGCGTGCAGTACTCCGGTGACGTCGCCAAGGCCATCGCGGCAGGCGCCTCCACCGTGATGCTCGGCTCGCTGCTCGCCGGCACCGCCGAGGCCCCCGGCGACCTGATCCTGGTCAACGGCAAGCAGTTCAAGAGCTACCGCGGCATGGGCTCGCTCGGCGCCATGCAGGGCCGCGGCCAGGCCAAGTCGTACTCCAAGGACCGCTACTTCCAGGACGACGTGCTCGCCGAGGACAAGCTGGTCCCCGAGGGCATCGAGGGACGCGTGCCGTTCCGCGGCCCGGTCAACCAGGTGATCCACCAGCTCGTCGGCGGCCTGCGCGCGGCCATGGGCTACACGGGCTCGCAGAACATCGAGCACCTGCAGAACGCGCAGTTCGTGCAGATCACCGCGGCGGGCCTCAAGGAGAGCCACCCGCACGACATCACCATGACCGTCGAGGCCCCGAACTACACCGGGCGCGGCTGAGTACAATAGATGCGTTTGTGCGCCGGGAGGTACGCTCCCGGCGCACAGCCATGCGGTCGTCCTGACCGCGACAACGCGCGCACACGCGCGCCCGAACACAGGGAGCAACTGTGCGCGACATGGTGGAAATCGGAATGGGCAGGGTCGCTCGGCGGACCTACGAGCTCGACGACGTGGACATCGTCCCCTCGCGGCGGACCCGGTCGTCCAAGCAGGTCTCGCTGGCCTGGCAGCTCGACGCCTACCGGTTCGAGATCCCGGTGCTCTCGCACCCCACCGACGCGCTGGTCTCCCCGGAGTTCGCGATCGAGCTGGGTCGCCTCGGCGGCCTCGGCGTGATCAACGGCGAGGGCCTGTGGGCCCGGCACGCCGATGTCCAGGACAAGATCGACCAGCTGATCGATCTCGTCGACAAGGGGGGTTACGAACGCGCGATCTCCCTGCTGCAGGAATTACACGCCGCGCCCATGCAGCCCGACCTGCTGGCGGCCGCGGTCGCGCAGGTGCGCGCTGCGGGCGTGACCACCGCGGTGCGGGTCAGCCCGCAGAACGCGCGGGCGCTGACCCCGGCGCTGGTGCAGGCCGGGGTCGACCTGCTGGTGGTGCAGGGCACCATCATCTCCGCCGAGCACGTCGGCGACGGCGAGCCGCTGAACCTGAAGACCTTCATCGCCGAGCTGGACGTGCCGGTCGTCGCCGGTGGCGTGAGCGACCACCGCACCGCGCTGCACCTGATGCGCACCGGCGCCGCTGGCGTCATCGTGGGCTACGGCTCCTACCCGGGCGCCACCACCACCGGTGAGGTGCTCGGCATCGGCGTGCCGATGGCGACCGCGATCGCCGACGCCGCCGCGGCCCGCCGCGACTACCTCGACGAGACCGGCGGCCGCTACGTGCACGTCATCGCCGACGGTGACGTCGCCACCTCCGGCCAGCTCGCCAAGGCCATCGCCTGTGGCGCCGACGCCGTGATGCTCGGTGTGCCGCTGTCGGTGTCGGCCGAGGCGCCCGGACGCGGCTGGTACTGGCCCTCGGCGACCGCGCACCCCTCGGTGCCGCGCGGTTCGTTCCTGCCGGTCGACGAGTCCTGGCTGGACGGCGCCGACGGCACGGTGACCCGCCCGAACCTCGAGCGCGTCCTCTACGGCCCCTCCGACGACCCGTTCGGCTCGCTGAACCTGGTCGGTGGCCTGCGCCGCTCGATGGCCAAGGCCGGCTACTCCGACCTCAAGGAATTCCAGAAGGTCGGGCTCAGCGTCCGCTAACGCACGTGGGTCAGCGAGACCCGCTCGCGCAGGAACCGCGCGATCGCCGCGTTGACCGGTTCCGGGTGGGTCATCGTGACGGCCAGGCGGGCGCCATCGATCTCCAGGAAGGTGGAGGCGGTGAGCCCGTCGGCCAGCGTGCGGGCGCGTTCGCCCGCGATGCCGCTGTGGGTGGCGTGGATGATCAGCGCGGGGCAGGTGATCTCGCGCAGCCGGTCCAGCACCGAGTCGCGCCCGAGCAGGCAGCCGACGGCGGCGTCGAGGCCGTGGTGCGCGTCGCAGACCCAGCGTTTGGTCCAGACGTCGCGGTGCCAGGCGTCGTCGCCGATCAGCCAGTCGGCGAGGCGGTCGGCGGCTTCCGCGCGTGACCCCTTGTCGTGCCATTCGTCGAGGAAGCGCTGGGTCGCGGTGGACTGCTCCCTGGTCGGCCCGTGCGCCTCGGTGCTGATCAGGATGAGCGCGGCGACCCGCTCCGGCGCGACCAGCGCGGTCCGCAAGGCCGTGAAGCCCCCTTGCGCGGTGCCGCCGACCACGGCGCGTTCGGCGCCGATGTCGTCGAGGACGGTCAGCGCGTCGCGCGCGGCGGTCCAGTACGTGAACGGCAACCGCTGATCCTTGGTGCGGCCGTGCCCGCGGGCGTCCCAGGCGACGATCCGGAACTCGGGTGCCAGGCTGGCCTGCTGCGAGGCGAACATCGTGCGATCCATGAAGAATTCGTGGGCGAGCAACACCACCGGCCCCGTGCCACCGCTGTCCTCGTAGTAGATGTCGGCATCGATCGCGCGGGCGAATGGCACGAGGACGAGGATAGCCAGGTCGACCGGGTATTGCGCAATGTTCTCCCAACGCGTGTGCGTGCACCGATGCCCGCTGCTCGGCCGTCGTGCGCCGTCACTAAACTGTCCCGGTGGCAGAAACTCAGAGACCGGTCCTCGTCGTCGACTTCGGCGCACAGTACGCCCAGCTGATCGCTCGCCGGGTGCGCGAGTCGCGCGTGTTCTCCGAGGTGATTCCACACACCATGACGGTGGAGGAGATCGCCGAGAAGCGGCCGCTGGCGGTCATCCTGTCCGGTGGCCCGTCCAGCGTGTACGCCGAGGGCGCCCCGCAGCTCGACGCGCGGCTGTTCGACCTGGACGTGCCGGTGTTCGGCATCTGCTACGGCTTCCAGGCGATGGCGCAGGCGCTCGGCGGCACGGTGGCCCACACCGGCACCCGCGAGTACGGCCGCACCGAGCTCAACATCGACGGTGGTGTGCTGCACGGCGGCCTGCCGACCATCCAGCCGGTGTGGATGAGCCACGGTGACGCCGTGACCGACGCCCCCGAGGGCTTCGAGGTCACCGGCACCACCGCCGGCGCGCCCGTCGCCGCGTTCGAGGATCGCGCCCGCCGCCTGGCCGGTGTCCAGTACCACCCCGAGGTGCTGCACTCGCCGCACGGTCAGCAGGTGCTGAGCCGCTTCCTGCACGAGCTGGCCGGCATCCCCGCGCAGTGGACCCCGGCCAATATCGCCGAGGCGCTGATCGAGGACGTGCGCGCGCAGATCGGTGACGGCCACGCCATCTGCGGTCTGTCCGGTGGCGTCGACTCCGCCGTCGCCGCCGCGCTGGTGCAGCGCGCGATCGGTGACCGCCTCACCTGTGTGTTCGTCGACCACGGGCTGCTGCGGGCGGGCGAGCGCGAGCAGGTGCAGCAGGACTTCGTCGCCGCGACCGGCGCCAAGCTGGTGACCGTCGACGCGGTCGACAAGTTCCTGGGCGAGCTGAAGGGCGTCTCCGATCCCGAGGAGAAGCGCAAGATCATCGGCCGCGAGTTCATCCGCTCCTTCGAGGACGCGGTCGCCGGCATCGTGCTCGAGGAGGGCGCCGCCGCCGGTGCCGCCCCGAAGGTCGAGTTCCTGGTGCAGGGCACGCTCTACCCGGACGTCGTCGAGTCCGGCGGCGGCACCGGCACCGCGAACATCAAGAGCCACCACAATGTCGGCGGCCTGCCCGACGACCTCGAATTCGACCTGGTCGAGCCGCTGCGCCTGCTGTTCAAGGACGAGGTCCGCGCCGTGGGCCGCGAGCTGGGCCTGCCCGAGGAGATCGTCGCCCGGCAGCCGTTCCCCGGTCCCGGCCTGGCGATCCGCATCGTCGGCGAGGTGACCGCCGACCGGCTCGACCTGCTCCGCCAGGCCGACGCCATCGCCCGCGAGGAGCTCACCGCCGCCGGCCTGGACAAGCAGATCTGGCAGTGCCCGGTCGTGCTGCTGGCCGACGTGCGCTCGGTCGGTGTACAGGGCGACGGCCGCACCTACGGTCACCCGATCGTGCTGCGCCCGGTGTCGAGCGAGGACGCGATGACCGCGGACTGGACCCGCCTGCCCTACGACGTGCTGGAGCGCATCTCCACCCGCATCACCAACGAGGTGGCCGACGTCAACCGTGTGGTACTCGATGTGACGAGCAAGCCGCCGGGCACCATCGAATGGGAGTGACGCGCTAGGCCGGTCGCTGTGGCGGCGTCACCTGCGTGAGCAGCAGTCTGCCGAGCAGGAAGCCGCCGGGCGGCCGGTGGGCGGTCGGCGGCAGCGTCTTCGCCAGCGGAGTGGGCTGCCGGTCTACTGAGGATTCGTCCATTGCCGTTGTCCTCCAACAACAATGGCCCGTCACGGTGACGGGCCATTGTCGTGTCTCGGGGTCGGTGCGCTTTCGTCAGTGCCGCTTGCGGCGCGGGGAGATCGTCAGCAGCAGGCCGATGACGATCGCCGCGATCACCACACCCCAGCCGATCGGCAGGATGCCGCCGTTGTCGGGGGTCGGTGCGCCGAGCAGCGCCCAGACGCTCAGGGCCAGGGCGATCAGGCCCGTGCTGAGCAGGGAGAACGCCGGTCGGCGGCGGGTTTCGGTGCCGGTCGGATCAGCCACGGGTCACCTCCACGTCACCCAGGTGCATCTTGATGTGCAGGTCGAGGACCGGGGCGCCCGGGGTCTGCGGCCCGCTCAGGCCTTCGACGCAGGTCGCGTCGGCCACCCGGATGTCACATGTCGTGTTCACTGTCATCCCTTCGGGCAGGTGCACTTTCGCGTCGCCGATGTTCACCGCGACCTCGACGCTGCGTGACTCGGTGAGGTTCAGGCCACGCAGATCCAGCGTGCCCGAACCGATGTCGAGGGCGTAGCGCGGCTGCAATTCGGTCACCGAGGTCGGTGCCCAGACGCGTTCGCCGATGGCGCCGTTGTTCTCGAAGTCGATCGGCCCGATCAGCGAGGCCAGCAGCACGAACCCGGCCAGCGGCGCGGTCAGCACCAGCAGTCCGTAGCCGCGTCGCAGGAACGCGCCCGCGATCAGCCCGAGTCCGACGACCGCGAGCGCGAACGCCGCGATCCGCGCCGGTGTCATCCATTCGACGCCGGCGGCCGCCGCCGCGCCGGCCAGCGCGGCCGCCAGGATCGCCAGCCCGATGGTGATCGGGGTGAGCCGCGACCGCGGTCGCTTCGGCGGCGGTGGCGGCACCTGCACGGCGTAGCGCGGCGCCGCCTCGGGCAGTTCCCAGGCCAGCGGCGCGATGCCGAGCGGATCGATGCCGCTGGGGACCTGCGCGCCGGTGCGCGGGAAACCCGGTGTGGGGGAGGGCAGGTCCTTGCTGAGGACGGCGGTCGCGCCGAGGGCGGGGTCCTGGATCGGCTCGGGGGTCGCCACCTCGGGCGATCCGTCGCGCTTGTCGAGATCGATCGTCATCGTGGGATCGCTCGAGTCCACGGGGATCAGATCGGTCGCCGTGGCGCGCGATGCGTCCGCGCCGGTCTCGAGGTCGGGCGATGCGGTGTCCGAGTCGGCGGGAGGCGCCGGGGTGGCGTCGTCGGCCTGGGTGGTCGAGGTGGTGTCGACCACGATGGCGGCGGATTCGGTCGTCACGACCGCGTCGACGATGTCGGCCGAATCGGTCGAGGTCGATGTGGGAGCCTCGGCTTTCATCGTCGCCGAGCTCGACTCGGCTGCGATGGCCGCCGAGCCTGATTCGGGTGCGGTGGCCGCCGTGGCGCCTGCCGGCGGTTCGGCGGTGGCCGCCGGGGCCACGTCCTTGTGCAGGACGATCGTGTCGGTGGCGTCGACGCGCAGCAGCGGCGTGGACTCGGCCGTGTCGGCGCGGGTTTCCGCGCGGGGCGGCACGGTCGCGGCCGGATCGGGGACGTAGGCGTCCGGCAGTTTGGTGTAGGGCGTGTACATGCCGGTCGGCGGCACGTCCGGGATGTAGGGGTAGCCGCGGACCGGTACGCCGGTCGGATAACCCGCGGCGGGATAGCCTGCCGTGCCCAATGATTCGGCCCGGACGGTGTCGAAACCGGTGGGCAGCTCGGGATGCCGGATGTAGAGCATCCACCAGCCCGCCAGCATCAGCCCCATGCTGACCACCCCGGAGCCGCCCATCCCGAGCCCCACCGGACCCATGGTCGACACCGCGATCGCCAGCGCGACGATCAACACGATCGTCTTGGTCTGCGAATGCGTGCCGCGCGCGTGATCGGTCAGCGCCTCGGCCGCCGACGCCTCGTTCCCCGCGGAACTCAACACCAGCCACGCGAGCAGGTACAGCACGATGCCGGCGCCACCGAAGATCGTCGACACCACGAACGCCACCCGCAACAACACCGGATCGACGCCGTACCGCAGCCCGAACCCGGCCGCGACGCCGGCGATCGGCCCCTGCCGCGGCAGCCGGACGGGCCGCGTATGCCACATCTGCTG
The DNA here is from genome assembly GCF_042882065.1 of Nocardia sp. NPDC058244. Classification (NCBI taxonomy): domain Bacteria; kingdom Bacillati; phylum Actinomycetota; class Actinomycetes; order Mycobacteriales; family Nocardiaceae; genus Nocardia; species Nocardia sp. NPDC058244. Next base: position 275,891 of record NZ_JBHVWX010000007.1, read on the forward strand.
GATCTGGTCACCGAAGCTCGTTCTGCTCATGTCCTCCATGGTGTGCTCGACCAGCCCTTTCGCACATCGGGGTGAACCCTGAGGTTTGCCCGGGTTCAGGAGCAAGGTGGGGCGTACGGGACATTGGGGAGCTGGCGTTTCCAGACCTGTTCGGTGAGGATGTCGCCGGTAGCGGCACAGATCCGGTCGGCTACCCGCTCCGGGACGAGGTCCCACATCCCGAACTGGCCGCTGTCGGTGACGACGGCGAGATGGCCGCCGTCCGGGTGCAGGGCGGAGAGGCGATTGCGCACATCGTTCCGCCCGATCGGCGCGCTGACGAGACGCGGCGCCCGGGGATCAGCGATGTCCCACAGCTCGGTGGTGCGGTCGCTGCCCGTGATGGCCAAGGTGTGGTCGGACGCGGTCGACATAGTGATGATCGGGGTGCTCTCGGTGCGGATCGGTGCGGTGAGCCGCTCTGGTTCGGCCTCGGTTCGCCACACCTCGAAAGAATCGGAACCGGCGACGACGGCGGTGTGGTTGTCGGGCAGCTCGGACAGTTTGAACAGGGCGGTCTGCCCGTCGGGTTCGGTTGTTCCCAGCAGAATCGGGCGGTTCGGGTCAGCGATGTCCCATATTTGGGTCGCATAGGGCATCTCGGTGACTTGCTGGTCGTAGGCGATCACCTCGAGGCGCGTGCCGTCCGCCGACAGCGCGTTGACGAACACCTGGTCGGCGCCCTCGGTCGGGAGAATCGGTGTCCCGCCCCGGACCGGTGCCAGCCGATCGCTGACATCCCATATCCGGACCTCGTGCGAATCCGCGGTCACCATGCGCCCCGCTCGAACCTGTGATTGGACGACGTACCCGGTGGGCCAGCCGGCCAGTGGCCGCGGCCGCTGGGAATCCGCCAGATCGAAGACGAGTCGGTGGCCGGAGGGCTGGTCCTGGATCGACAGCGTGCGACCGTCGGGGCTGAGCTCGGGGCCGAAGCGATTCGGCCCGCCGGGAACGGTCGACAGCCGGGTCGGGTGCGCGGGATCGGTGGTATCCCACACGGCCATGGCACCGGCCAGATCCGCGATCACCATCCGGTTCCCGGCCTTGTCGAAGACCGGCGACAGTGGCGAGCCGGGCGAGACATCCACCAGCGACGACGGCAGCGTCCACACGGTCAGGGCGCCGTTCCTGCCCGCTCCGGCCAGCAGCGGTCTGCCGGACAGGAAGGTCAGCGACCGCAGCCCGGTGGCGCACACTGATGCCGGGCCCCGGTCACACGATTGTGGGCTGGTCGACAGCGTCGGCGCCGCCTGCACCGGGTGGTCCGGGTCGGTGATGTTCCACAGCCGCCCCGCATTCGCCGAACTGGTGACGAGAACGGTTCCGGCATCGTTGAAGTCGATCGAACCGAGCGTGCTGTCGTCGGTGTGGATGGCGCCGAGCCGGCGTGGCTCGGCACCCGCTGTTCGCCAGAGGTCGACCCGGCCTGTTCGCGCCGGGTTCGTCTCCGTCGGTCCATAGACGGCGACTGCCAGGTCAACGCCGTTCGGGCTGAACGCGAAGTCGCTCAGGTAGGCATCGGGCGCGGTCGATATCGGTGATCCGACCGTGCGGGGGGTGCGGGGGTCGCGGATGTCCCAGAGCTGGATGCTGTCCGCGACACCGGCGTCGTGGACGACCCGTCCCACCGCGAGCAGCTTGCCGTCCGGGCTGAACTCGACGAGGTGTGCCTGTGCGCGCGCCTCGGGCAGGGCGACCCTGGCGGCGCGCGTCGGGTCGGCGCGGTCGCCGATCCGCCAGAGCGTGAACGAACTCTCACCGGCTTCGGCGAGCAGCGTGCCGTCCGGCGCCGCGGCGATCGAGTTCCGCTTCTCGGTTCCGAGGCTGTGCCGGAGCCGCGGGGATTCCGGGTCGGCCAGATCCCACAGCTGCAGACCGGCCGGGCCGTCGGTGACCGCGTCGGTGCCGCGCGGCACGAAGATCAGCCGGTCGACCGGAACCCCGAATTCCCCGCTGATCTTTCGCGGCCGGGCGGGATCGGTGGTGTCCCAGAGCAACACCTTCCCGTCGTAGTCGAGTGAGGCGAGCATGCCGTCGCTCGAGCGCGCCACGAGTGCGTCGATATCGGTTGCGTGGCCGGGCACGGAGGTGGCCAGCGGGAATTCCTGGGTGGTCAGCAGCTGCGCGCGGGTGGACGGGTCGGGCCGCATCCGGTAGGCGGCCAGGGACAACTGCGCCGACAGCGACGGATCACTCGCTCTGATCCGCTGCGCCGCGGCGACCAGTTCCGCGTAGTCCCGATCCGCGGTGCGCTGGTCGGCGAGCTTGCCACGGTCCCAGGCGACGACACCGGTGCCGAGGAGGGCGACGACGATCATCGCGGCGCCGATGCGCCAGCGCTTGCCGAGGCGGGCGGAGCGGCGTGCGGCGTCGAGGAAGGCGCGGGAGCGGGGGCTGGTGGTGCCGTTGGCATGCTCGGTGGCGCTGTCGAGGCGGGTGCCGCGGTAGAGCAGGGCGGGGTCGTCGGTGCTCTCCCATTCGGCGGCGTCGGTTTCCAGGCGTTGGCGGACGAGGTGGCCGACGCGGTCGGTCGCGATCCAGCCGCGCAGGCGGGGCCAGGCGGTGAGGACGATCTCATGGGTGAACTGGACTGAGTCGGCGTCGAGGGCGACGAGCCTGCTGGCGGCCAGGACTTCCAGTGCCTCCGCCGTGGCCTCGGGATCGGTACCGCGGGAGAGCAGTTCGCCGCGGGCTGCGGTGCGGCGGGTGTCGCGCGCGTCCTGCCCGACGGTGACCAGTGCGCCGAGCAGGTCCTGGGCGGCCTCCTGCTGGACCGGGGTCAGCTCGCTCCACGCCAGTTCGGCGGTCTCGGCGACCGAGCCCGCCACCCCGCCCGCTGTGCGATACCCGGCGACGGTGAGTTTGCGCCCCTCGCGCTGCTGCCAGGTCGCGGCCATCACGTGGGAGAGCAGCGGCAGCGAGCCGGGATCGTAGGCGTCGGTGTCGGCGTGCGCGCCCAGGCCGCGCAGTTCGGTGAGAACCAGCTCTTCCAGGCCCTGCTCGAGGGTGAGTCCGGCGGCGGTCGCGGGCCCGGTGATGGCCCGCGACACCTCGTCCATCGACATCGGGCCGAGCAGATAGTTGTTGCGCCGCAGGCTGTCCCGCAGCACGGGGTGGTGCAGGCAGCGTTCGTAGAAGTCGGCCCGCAGGGCGAGCACGACCGTGAGCGGGGCGGCGGCGCGGGTGGTCAGGTCGGCGAGTGCGGTGAGGAAGGCAGTGCGTTCGGCCTCGTCGGGACACAGGGTGAACAGTTCCTCGAACTGGTCGACGACCAGGACGCGCGGCGCGTCGGTGTCGACGACGGCGAGCGCGGCCATCGGCGTGGCACCCGGGGTGATGGTGGCCGAGGGCAGGTCGAGGGCGGGGCGCAGGCCCGCGGCGAGCAGCGAGGACTTCCCCGCGCCGGAGGCGCCGATCAGCACCACGATGCCGGTGGCGGCCCGGACCAGGTCGACGAATTCGGTGGTGGCCTGTTCGCGGCCGAAGAACAGGGCGCGCTCGTCGGCGCGGAAGGCGCGCAGGCCGGGGTAGGGGCAGGTGTCGCCGTCGGTGGCGGTGGCCGTCCAGGTCACCGATTCCTGCCAGAGGCGGCGCCATTCGTGCGGGTCGGCGAGGCGGCGGGGGAGGTCACGCTGGGCCTTCTCGGTGAGGTCGACCAGCGTGAGCACCACCGGTAGCAGCGATTCGAAGCGGGCGGGCACGTTGCGCCCGGCCTTCCAGTCGCTGATCCGCTGGGCCGACGGCGTGCCCGACTGGGTATTGCGCATGCGCCGTTCGGTGGCGGCGGCGACGCGGCGCAAGGTCGGATTGCCCGCCGCGGCATAGAGTTCGGCGAATCGCTGCGCGAAAACAGCACGCGGCGATGAGAACTCCGTCTCGTTGATGGTCAAAGAACCCCCCGTTCGGTGAAAACGACCGAGGGGAATGATATTTGGTGCAGCGGGACCCGGCGCGGCGCCGGGTCCCGATCCGGTCAGAGGAACATGGTGTCGCCGAAGACCGAGTTGGTCGCGCTCACCTGCGGCGTGGTCGCGGTGACCGTGGCCCAGGAGTAGATGTTGAGCGGACCGCCGCAGTCGCCGACCATCAGATGGAAGTCGCGATTCACCAGGTAGGTGGTGCCCGGGCCCAACGGCATGCTCCCCACATCGATCTTCTCGATCTCCCCCGGCGCCAGGGACAGGCTCAGATCGAGCCCCGCCGAGATCGACGGACCGATGTCGGCCGAGACGTCCGGACCCGAGGAACCGAAGCCGATGCTCGCCCCCGCGCCGACCGAGATCCCGCCGTCCAGTCCGACCGAGAGGGTCACCTCGACCGCGCAGGCGACGAGATAGCCGGATTCGAGCGTGCCGGTCGCCCCGGCGGGCGGCGTCACGTACGCGGTGTTGTCGAGGAACACCTCGCGGTTGGTCGGCATGGCGTTGAGCGCGGGCACCTGCCGGTAGGACTGATCGGTGTGGCCGAGGGTCAGATCGAAGCCCGCGGGTCCGTGATAGGTGGTCTCGTGCGGGGCCATCGGTGTCGCGGCCGCCGTCGGCGTGATCCCGACGGTGGCCAGTGCGATGGCCGTGGCACCCAGCACGGTGGTGACGATTCTCAATGTTCCTCCCCTGCAATGAAGGCCGCGAATTCCGGCCTGCCATCACGGTAGGAATCCGGCCTGAGCCGGGTCTCGGGGTGAACCCTCGAGTGAGCTGATAATCGCTGGTGAGGATGCCGTGACCGGTTGTCCGGTCCGGCGGCGAGCGCGTCGGCGACCCGTTCTTCATGGCTGGGCGTATGCCCAGGTGAGACGTGTTTTCTGTCCGGACCGGACGGCATCGGCCCAGGTCGGCGCCTGATCGCCGGCATCGGGGCGGAGATCAGGGACTTTCCTGATGTCGGCACCCGCTCGCGCGTGCCAGTATCGAAGCATGGATCCGTCTGTTCCCACCCGTGCCGCCGCCCCGGGGCCCGCCGCCCCACGCGGGTATGGCGTCGCACCGGGGAACAACGTCGTACCGGGGAACGCCGCGCCGCCGCCGAGCGGCGCACCCCACTACCCCGGCGGCCCCGGCGCCGCGACGAATCCCGGCGGGCACCGGCAGCCCAAGGGCCCGCAGCGATTCGTCGCGCGGGCGCTCGGCAACGGTCAGGCCGTCTACGGCACCCCGCACCCCTACGTTCCGCCGCCGCAGTATCGGCCCCCGCCCGGTTACTACCCCGGATACCCGACGCAGTCGGGGTACGGGGTGCCGCGTGGTTACCGGCCGGGCATGCTGCCGACGCCGGGGCCCGAGCCCGTCGGCGCGCCGCTGCCGCAGACCCCGCGACTGGTCCGCCGGACCGGTGGCCGGGTGGTCGGTGGCGTCGCCGGTGGCCTGGCCGATCATCTCGGCGTCGACGTGTTCAAGGTGCGGATGGCGTTCGTGCTGCTGTCCGCGCTGGTCGGTGCGGGCCTGGTGGCCTACGGCCTGCTGTGGATCTTCACCCCGGGCGGCAACGACGCGGCCAAACCGACCGGCGACGAGCGCAGGCAGGCCATCGGCCTCGCCCTGCTCGGCCTCGGCCTCGCGGTGACCGTCGGCTGGCTGTTCCAGGGCACCGCCGCGAAGGTGATCGCCCCGATCGTGGTGGTCGCGGTCGGCGCCGCGCTGGTCTGGCGCGAGTACGACGTCGCCGCGCCGGGTCCGCGCGCGCTGTTCGGGCTGCCCGCGCGACCGTCGGTGGTCACCTGGTCGCGGATCGTGGCCGGGGCGACGCTGATCGTGGTCGGGCTCGGCGTGGTGGTGCTGGCCAGGATCGATCTGAGTTCACTCGGCTCGGCGTTGATCGCGGTCGCGGTCACGCTGGTCGGCGCCGGTCTGCTGACGGTGCCGCTGTGGCTGCGCATGGTCCGCGCGCTCAATGCCGAGCGCGGCGCCCGTATCCGCAACGAGGAGCGCGAGGAGATCGCCTCGCACCTGCACGATTCGGTGCTGCAGACCCTCGCGCTGATCCAGCGGCAGGCCGAGGACCCGCAGGAGGTGCTGCGCCTGGCCCGCAGCCAGGAACGCGAACTGCGCAAATGGCTCTTCGACGACACCGCCCCCGCCCAGTCCAGCCTGGCCGCCGCGCTGCGCACCATCGCGGGCGAGGTGGAGGACCAGCACGGGGTGAAGGTCACCCCGGTGACCGTCGGCGATGTCGCGATGGACCCCGGCGACACCGGCGCGGGCCTGCCCAAGGAACACTTCACCGCCCTGCTCGGCGCCAGCCGGGAGGCGCTGGTCAACGCGGCCAAGCACGCGGGCGTCCCGGAGATCGACCTGTTCGCCGAGACCGAACCGCACCAGGTGAGCATCTTCGTCCGCGACCGCGGCGCCGGTTTCGACACCGCCGCCGTGCCCGCCGACCGGCGCGGTGTCGCGAAATCCATCTGCGCCCGGATCGAGCGTCGCGGCGGCACCGCCGTCATCGACTCGACCATCGGGCGCGGCACCGAGGTGCGCATCGTGATGCCGCGCTCGGACTCCGGCACCACGGACTCGGACCCGGCCGCCGACGCGCCGGACCCGTCCGAGGTGTGAGGCCCCGCGCCGACCCGGGCGGCGGATCCTGTTCGGCCACGGGCGTTTCGCGCCCTGCCGCCGGGCTCTCCCGCCTCGGTCCGAACCGATATTCACGGTCGTGTGGTACCGATGAGAACAAGTCGATCGCCGGTGGGATGAGAGTGAGCTGTCAGTGAGTGTTCGGGTGTTCCTGGTCGACGATCACGCGGTGTTCCGGTCGGGCGTGCGCGCCGAGCTGAGCCGCGAGACCGATATGGAGGTCGTCGGCGAGGCGGGCGCGGTGGCCGAGGCGGTCGCCGGGATCGATGCGGCGAAGCCGGATGTGGTGCTGCTGGATGTGCACATGCCCGACGGCGGCGGTGTCGCGGTGCTCACCGGGATCGCCGACGGCCCGGTGTGCCTGGCGCTGAGCGTGTCCGATGCCGCCGAGGACGTGATCGCGGTGATCAGGGCCGGCGCGCGCGGGTATGTCACCAAGACGATCTCCGGCGCCGAACTGGCCGACGGCATCCGCCGCGTCGCCGGCGGTGACGCCGTGTTCAGCCCCCGGCTGGCCGGTTTCGTCCTCGATTCGTTCACCGGCCGCTCCCCGGTGCCCGAGCCCCCGCTCGACCCCGAGCTGGACTCGCTCACCCCGCGCGAGCTCGAGGTGCTGCGCCTGCTGGCCCGCGGCTACACCTACCGCGAGATCGCCGAGACCCTGTTCATCTCGGTGAAGACGGTGGAAACCCACGCGTCCAACGTGCTCCGCAAGACCCAGCAGTCCAACCGCAACGCCCTGACCCGCTGGGCCCACCGCCGCCGGATCGAGTGAGGGCGGCTATTTCGCGGGGACGTAGATCTGGTTGAGCACGCCGGAACCGAACGCCTCGGCCGAGGCCAGCTTCAGCTCGACCTGGCCGTCGAGCTTGTCGAACCAGCGCGCGCCCTTGCCGAGCACGACCGGGTGGACGAACAACTGCAACTGATCGAGCAGGCCCGAGCGCAGCAGGGACTGGACCAGGGTGAGGCTGCCGGTGATGGCGAGGTCGCCGCCCTCGGTGGCCTTGAGCGCGGTCAGCTCGGCCTCGATGTCGCCGGTGACGATCTCGGTGTTGTTCCAGGTCGCTTCCGTCAGCGTCGTGGTGACGACGTACTTCCGGGAGGCCCGATGCCCCGCACCGAAACAGCGCCCGATCTCGTGGAGGGCAGCGCCGCCGAACAGGCGCGCCGCCGGATCATGGAGGCGGCCATGGAGGTGTTCCTGCGCGACGGCTACCTCGGGGCCAAGACCGACGAGATCGCCAAGGTCGCTGGTTCGTCGAAGCAGACGATCTACAAGCGCTTCGGCAGCAAGGACAAACTGTTCGAGGAGATCGTGTTCGACCGGCTCGGCGGGATCGACCAGGTCTTCCGGGAAGCGATCGGCGAACTCGCCTCCGCCGACGACGTGGAGACCACGCTGCGCATGGTGGCGCACCGGTTCGTCCATCTGCTGACCCGGCCCGCGCAGCTCCGGGTGCGGCGGCTGGTCATCGCCGAGGCGGGCCGCTTTCCCCAGCTGGGGCGGGCGTACTTCGAAGCCGGACCCGAACGCGTGCACGCCATGCTGGCGTCGTGCTTCGCCCAGCTGACCGAGCGGGGCCTGCTGCGGACCGTCGAACACGAACTGGCCGCCAACCACTTCACCTGGCTGGTGGTGTCGGTGCCGGTCAACAAGGTCATGTTCTGCGGTGACGAAACCCGCTTCAGCGACGCCGAACTCGATCACTACGCCGACGCGGGCGTGGAAGCGTTCCTCGCGGCCTACCGACCACCGGCGACGACGGACTGAGGCGCTACATCACCGCGATGATGATCGCGATCAGGATGACCAGCCCGATGAGCACGCCGGCGCCGATGGCCAGCGGCGCGCCGTTGGGCAGGTTGTCGACGAAGCTGCCGGTGCGCTGCTGCGGCGCGGCGGGCGCGGCCAGCGGGGCGCGCTGCGGGCGCGGCAGCGGGGCGGAATGCGGGCTGCGCAGGCCGCTGGCGGAGTTGCGGGCGGCCCAGGAGGGAATGGTGCCGTCCTCGGTGCGCAGCGGCACGCCGAGGATGTAGGCGGCGGTACCGGGACCGAAGGCGGCGGTGAGGATCTCGTCGCGCGCCTGGGCCATCGTCGGGCGGCGCTGCGGTGCCGGTTCGAGCATGTGCAGCAGCGGCTGGGTGAGGATGCCGCTGCGGCTGGGCGGGATGATCCGGCCCATCGCGGCCCGGGTGACGACATCGTTCTCGTCGTCGTCGAAACCGAACGGCGGCTGCCCCTCCAGCGCGGTGTAGAGGGTCGCGCCGAGCGAGAACACGTCGCTGGCCTCGGTGGGCCTGGCGCCGCGGGCGACCTCGGGCGGCAGGTAGGCGGGGGTGCCGGTGATGGTGCCTTCCGGGTCGTCGCCGTGGGTGTCGCCCGCGCCGCGGGAGATGCCGAAGTCGCTGAGCTTGGCCTTGCCGAGATCGGGACCGCGATCGGCGACGAGGATGTTGCCCGGCTTGATGTCGCGGTGCACGATGCCCGCCGCGTGCGCGGCGGCGAGCGCGTCGGCCACCTGCGCGCCGATCTGGGCGACCTCGACCGCGGGCAGCGTGTCGAACAGCGTGAGCGCCTTGGCCACGCTGCGCGAGGGTAAGTACTCCATGACGAGCCAGGGTTCGCCCGCCTCGATCACCACGTCGTAGACGGCGATCGCGTGCTCGTGCGACAGCTTGGCCGCCACCCGGCCCTCGTGCACGATGCTGCTGCGGATGCGCTCGGCCTCGGCCTCGCTCAATCCGGCCGTGGAGAGCACCTGCTTGATGGCGACTTCGCGGTTCAGCAACCGGTCCGTCGCGAGCCAGACCGCACCCATGCCACCGCCGCCCAGTTTCGACTGCAGGCGGTAACGACCCGCGACGAGGTAGTCGGGGCCGATATGGGGACGAGCACGTTCGGTCACGGGTGCGAGGGTAGTCGAATATGCCGATGACTGGCCGGTATCACGACGCGCGGGTATAAGGGGCCCCGCTGTGGACACGGGCCGGGGGTGGGTGTCACCCTGGTCGCGATCGAACGTATATTCGAATACGATCGATAGCTGAAACGGTGCTGCCGTTCCGGCGCTGGGCGGCTCTCCGCTCGCGGGTCCATCGTGGAAGTAGGTGGTGTTGATGGGTTCGGATGCGTTGTCGCCCGAGGTGGCGGCCCGGGCGCGCACGCTCGACGAACTGCGCAGGCGGATGGCCGCGGTGCCGGGCCGCGGCGAGTCCGCCACCGCTCATATCCCTCGTGAGCAGCCACTACGCCGTGATCTGCTGCCGGTGCCCGCCCCGCTCGCCGAGCTGTTGCCCGACGGCGGACTGCCCAAGGGGGCCGTGGTCGCCTATACCGGCGCGCACTCGCTGCTGTCCGGTCTGCTCGCCGCGGTGACCGGCGGCGGTGGCCACGCCGCGGTGGTCGGGCTGCCCCGGCTGGGTTTGCTGGCCGCCGCCGAGATGGGCGCGCAGCTGTCCCGGCTGGCGGTGATCGCCGACCCGGGCCCCGATCCGGGCGAAGTGGCCGCCGTCCTGCTCGACGGCCTCGATCTGGTCGTCCTCGGGCTCGACGGCGTCGCCGTCCCACCCGCCCGCTGCCGGGTGCTCGCCGCCCGCGCCCGCAACCGCGGCGCCACCCTGGTCGTCGCGGGCGGCACCTGGACCAATCCGTCGCTGCGCCTGGACACCCGCGTCACCGGCTACCGCGGTCTCGGCGCGGGCCGCGGCCGCCTGCGCTCGGTCTGCCTGGACGTGCGCGTCAGCGCCAAGGCGGGGCCACCCCGGCACGGCCGGATAGACCTGTGCGCCAAGGCCGGTCGCACCGAATGGCGCGCCCGCGAGGCGGAGATCCGCGAGGCGGCCGACGTGCGGGAGGCCGTGTCGTGACCGGCCTGCGATGACGCGGGCGGAGCGCGTGCTGGCGCTGCTGTGTCCCGACTGGCCCGCGGTGGCGGCGGCCGCGGCGGCCGGGGTGCCCGCGGATCGCCCGGTGGCGGTGCTGCGCGGGAATCGGGTGGTGTCGTCGTCGGCGATCGCCAGGGCGGAGGGGGTGCGCGAGGGCGTGACCCGCAGGGAGGCGCAGTCGCGCTGCCCCGATCTGGTTGTCGCCCAGGATGATCCGGACCGGGACGCCCGGCTGTTCGAATCGATCGCGGGCGCGGTCGACGCGACGGTGCCCGGTGTCGAAGTGCTGCGCCCGGGACTCCTCGTCCTCGGAGCACGCGGCGCCACCAGGTTTTTCGGCTCCGAGGAGGCCGCGGCGATCCAGCTGATCGATGCGGTGGCGGTGGCGGGCGCCGAGGCGCAGATCGGCATCGCCGACGCCCTGTCGACCGCCGTGCTCGCGGCGCGGCGCGCCGCGTTCGTCCCGGTCGGCGCCGGTGCCCACTATCTGGCGCCGCTCCCGGTGGCCGAGCTCGCCGCCGAACCCGCGCTGGCGCCGCCGGAACGCGCCGACCTGGTCGACCTGCTGCACCGCCTGGGCTTGCGCCGCGTCGGTGACTTCGCCCGGCTCACCCCCGCCGACGTCGCCTCCCGCTTCGGCGCCGACGCGGCGCTGGCCCACCGTGTCGCCCGCGGCCTGCCGGAGCGGCCGCCCTCGGCGCGGCGGCCACCGCCGGAACTGGCCGTCGACCTCGACTGCGATCCGCCGATCGACCGGGTCGACGCCGCCGCCTTCGCCGGGCGCACCCTCGCGACCCGGCTGCACACCGCCCTCACCGCCGCGGGCGTCGCCTGCACCCGGCTGGCCGTCACCGCGCGCACCGAGGCGGGGGAGGAGCTCTCGCGGATCTGGCGCTGCGCGCGCCCGCTCACCCCGCCCGACACCGCCGACCGCATCCGCTGGCAGCTCGACGGCTGGCTCACCCACCGCGATCGCCCGACCGCCCCGATCGTCACGCTGCGGCTGGAGCCGGTCGAGGTGGTCGCCGCGGGTGCGCTGCAACTGGGCCTGTGGGGCGGGGAGGGCGAGGAGACCGAGCGGGCCCGCCGCGCGCTGGTCCGGGTGCAGGGCCTGCTCGGTGGCGAGGCGGTGCGCGTCGGCGTGCTCAGTGGCGGGCGCGGGCCCGCCGAGCGGATCACCATGATCGCCCTGGGCGACGAGCTCACCCCGGCCGCCGACCCGTCCCAGCCCTGGCCCGGCCGGCTCCCCGAACCGGCGCCGACGCTGCTGCTCCTGCACCGCCCCGTCGTGCACCTGACCGCCGCCGACGGCACCGCCGTCGAGGTCACCGACCGCGGCCTGTTCACCGCCGACCCGGCCCGGCTGCGCTGGGGCCGCAGGCAGTGGGCGCTGCTCGGCTGGGCGGGCCCGTGGCCGGTGGACGAGCGCTGGTGGGCCGCCGCCGAGCAGGCGGGCCCGGCCGCCCGCGCCCAGGTCCAGCTCGACGCCGAGCCCACCGAGATCAGGGCCGTCCTGCTCGTCTACGACGCCGCCACCTGGCACGCCGAGGGCGTCTACGAATAGGTCGAACACAGGGTGCCCTTACCGGCGGGGCGGGGCGGTTCTACAGTGAAACGACGCCTGTTCCGGATCGGCCGGACGTCGGTCGCGGAAGGAGCCGTCATGAACCCGTTCGAGAGCATGTCGTGCTCGGTCGCCGCGACGGACCTGTCCCTGCTCGGCACCGCGGCGCACGTCACCGGCTGGCTGTGCGTCGAGCATCCCGGCGCCTGGGGCCACGACGTGATCGGCGACGAGGTGCTCGGCCCGGAGATCACCGCCGAACTGGCCGCGCGCACCACCGCGGCGAAGGTCCGGCCCACCCTCATCCGCCGCCCCGGCCGCAACGAGTTCACCGGCACCCGCACCGTGCTGCTGGTCAGCTCGCGGCCCGAGGGCTCCTGGTGCGAGCGGTTCGAGATCACCGACCTGCGTCAGCTCTTCGACATCGACCTGCACCTGGTCGACGGGCCGCCGCCGGGAATCGGTGTGCGCGTGGACGATCCGCTGGTCCTGGTCTGCGCGCACGGCAAACGCGACCAGTGCTGCGCCCGGCTCGGCCGCCCGATCGCCGCCACCATGGCCGCCGCCCATCCCGGCCGCGTCTGGGAGGCCTCGCACACCGGCGGTCACCGCTTCGCGCCCGCCGTCGTCCTGCTCCCGTCCGGCCTCACCTACGGCCGGGTCGACACCGCCGCCGCCGAGGCCGCGCTCGCCGCCGCCGACACCGGCGTCGTCTCCCTCGCCGGACTGCGCGGCCGCAGCTGCTACGACCCGATCGGTCAGCTCGCCGAAGTCGCCGTCCGCGAACAGTTCCCGGCACTGCCCGCCGACGCGCTCGTCGTCGAGCCCGAGCCGAGCCACACCGACGACCCCACCCTCGCGGGCGCCGCTATCGTCACCCACCGCGACGGCCGCCGCTGGCGGGTCACCGCCCGGACGGTTCCCGCCCCGCCCCGGCAGGCCAGCTGCGGCGGCGCGCCGAAACCGGCCACCTACCTGGAAACCGTGGCGGTGGAAGAACTGTCAGTGCAGGCGCACCGGTAGCTCGGTCAGCCCGCGGATGAGCGTGCTCGTCTGATAGCGCGGATCGTGCGCGCCGGGGGCCAGGGTCAGCCCGGGGAAGCGGGCCAGCAGCGTGGTGAAGGCGATCTCGGCCTCCAGGCGGGCCAGCGGCGCGCCGACGCAGAAATGGATGCCGTGGCCGAAGGCCAGGTGGCCGCCCGCCGCGCCGTCGACCCGCAATTCGTCAGGATCGGGGAAACGCAGCGGGTCCCGATTGGCACCGACGAGCGCGACGTGGACGAACTCCCCCGCGGGAATCTCGATGTCGCCCACCGTGATCGGCTCGGCCGTCACCCGCTCGGTCGACATGTTCACCGGGCCGTCGAACCGCAGGAACTCCTCGATCGCCGCGGGCACACCGGCCGGATCGCCGAGCAGCGCCCGCCACTGCGTGGGCGCCCGCAGCAGCGCGAGGGTGCCGTTGCCGATCAGGTTGACCGTGGTCTCGTGCCCGGCGACGAGCAGCAGGAACGCCATCGCCACCAGTTCCTGATCGGTGAGCCGGTCGCCGTCGTCGTCGGCCAGGACCAGCCGGGAGAGCAGGTCGTCGGCGGGCCGCTCCTGCTTGGCGCGCACCAGTTCCGAGAGGTAGGTGTGCATCGCGATCGCGGCGGTGGCGCCGTCCTGGGTGAGCCGGTGCACGCCGACGAGCAGCCGGGTCCAGGCCTGGAAGCGGTCGCGGTCGGCGAACGGCACCCCGAGCAGCTCGCAGATCACCGCCACCGGCAGCGGATTGGCGAAGGCGGCCATCAGGTCCACCTCGTGCGCGTCGGCGAACCCGTCGAGCAGCGCGTCGGTGATCTCCTGGACGCGCGGTCGCAGCACCGCCACCTGCCGGGTGGTGAAGGCCTTGTTCACCAGCTTGCGCAGCCGGGTGTGGCCGGGCTCGTCGGTGTTGAGCATGTGATCCGAGAGCACCAGCGCCCGGCTGTCGACCAGCGTGCCCGTCCGGCTCGCCATGGTCGCGGCGAGTTCCGCGATGCCCTTGTGCAGCCGTGAGTCCGCCAGCAGCCCCCGCCCGATCGCGTAGTCGACCACCACCCAGCGCACGATGTTGTCCGGGAACCGGACCCGATGCGCGATTCCCCGCTCGCGCCAGCGTCGATAGTAGGAATGCGGATCGTCGTAGAAATCGCTGCCGATGGTCTCGACCGTCGTAGGGCCCGAGTGATTCGCCGCCATGATCCCAGGCTACGCCGCCCGCGCCGCCGCGAAACCGAACGCATGATCGAATCCTATTGATACACAGTACTTTTGGCGCGACTCACCAGTGTGTACCGGGTACCCACCGCGCGGCGCGTCGGAGGGCGCTGCCGGTGGCCTTGCGCGCGGGCGACTTCGGTTTCGGCGCGGGATCCGGCGCCGTCGGCTCGTCGGCCGGTGCGGCGGACTCGACCGATTCGCCCTTGGCGGCGGGTGAGTCGGGCAGCGCGCGGTAGTAGCGGTGCAGGATGCGGTCGCGGAGCCTGGGGGTGAGCAGGGCGCCGTATTCGGCGAAGGTGCCGAGCGGGACATCGATGCGCTTGGGGCGCTCGGTGAGCGCTCGCACGATCGTGGCGGCGGCCCACTCCGGTGATTCGGAGGGGCCCTGGTCGCCGCTCGGGGTGATCATCGGGGTGCGCACCAGCGGCATGTGGATGGTGGTGAAAGTGACGCCGTCGGCGAGGGTTTCGACGGCGGCGACCTCGGTGAACTTGTCCAGCGCGGCCTTGCTGGCGAGGTAGGCGGAGAAGCGCGGGGTGGCGACCTGCACGCCGGCGCTGGAGATGTTGACGATGTGGCCGAAGCCGCGTTCGCGCATCTGGGGCAGCAGGGCCAGGGTCATCCGCAGCGCGCCGAAGTAGTTGACCGCCATGGTGCGTTCGAAGTCGTGCATGCGGTCGGTGGAGCGGTGGATGGCGCGCCGGATGGAGCGGCCCGCGTTGTTCACCAGCATGTCGACGTGGCCGTGCTGGTCGAGGATCGCCGCGACGGTCGACTCGACGGACTCGGCGTCGGTGACATCGCACTGATAGCCGTGGGCCCGGCCGCCCGCGTCGACGATCTCGGCGACCACGGCGCCCAGTTCGTCACCGCGGCGGGCGAGGAGGAAGACGACGGCGCCCTTGTCGGCGACCGCCAGCGCGGCGGCCCGCCCGATCCCGGACGACGCGCCCGTGATCACGACATGACTGCCGGCCAGATCGCGCCGCCGCCGACCGCGACGACCCTGCGCACCGGGAGAAACCTGTGACATCACTGCTCCTTTGCAGCTCGTTCCCTCGAACTTACTCCAAAGTAAGTTCCGGGACCAGGCCTGGCGAAAAACTCGAAAATATGTTCGAACGCCTCTCGCCAATGTTCGAACGTATGTGCGATACTTGGCCGCATGGCGGACGATCGGATGGCGGATATCTATGCCGCGGTGCGGCTCGGCGGTGGCGACCCGGATGCGGCGCGCGCGGCGCTGACCAGGCTCTGGGACGAGGTAGGGGAAGGCGGCGACCCGTTGCATCGCTGCGTGATCGCGCATCACCTGGCGGATGTGCAGGAGTTGCCGGAGGGTGCGCTGCTCTGGGATCAGCGGGCGCTGGCCGCGGTGTTCGGGCCGGGCATCCCGCTGGACGAGGGGCTGCGCGGGTTCCTGCCCTCGCTGTATCTGAACCTGGCCGACAGTCACCGCCGCGTCGGCGATTTCGACATGGCGCGGATGCAGCTGGCCATCGCGCGCGGGCACCTGGACGTGCTCGCCAACGATGCCTACGGCGCGGTGATCCGGTCGGGTCTCGGTCATGTGGAGGCCGCGCTGGAGTCCAGGTCGATGGAGCGTTTGCCCGCGAGTTGAGGGGTCGGGCAACCGCGATCGACAGGGGAGGTGACGCGGGGGCCGGGAGAGGAGTGGGCTGGTGGGCTGGAGCAACGGACCGCCGACCTGGTCGGAACTGGAGCGGGTGCTCTCGGGCAAGCCGTCTCGCCGTCCCGCCGAGGAGATGCATCCCGGCGACGGCGGTGACAGCCCGGCCTGGTCGCGCAAACGCGGTGCGTACGAAGCGCATTCGGTCGACCGGCCCGCCACGCCGACGGTGCCCTTCGCCGAGCTGCACGCCCACTCCGCCTACAGCTTCCTCGACGGCGCGAGTCAGCCGGAGGAACTGGTGGAGGAGGCGGTGCGGTTGGGGCTGGAGGCCCTCGCGCTCACCGACCACAACGGGTTCTACGGGACGGTCCGGTTCGCCGAGGCGGCCAGAGAATGGGGAATGCCAACGGTTTTCGGTGCCGAACTGTCACTGGGAACCGATGCGGAGGCGGCGCCTGGCCGAGGGGATGCGGTCAGGCGCCGTTCTGTTCCCCGGGGCGGTCTACGGCCGATCGGCGACCCGGAGGGCGCGGCGGGCGGACACGAGAACGCCCCGGACACACTGCCGCGCACGGGAACTCCCGACCCGCACGGGCCGCATCTGCTGGTGCTGGCGCGCGGGCAGGAGGGCTATCGCACGCTGTCGCGACAGATGTCGGCGGCGCACATGGCGGCGGGGGAGAAGGGTGTCCTGCGCTACGACCTCGACACGCTCACCGCGGCCGCGGCCGGGCACTGGCACATCCTGACCGGGTGCCGGAAGGGGCAGCTGCGCCTGGCCGTGGCACAGGACCTCCACGCGGGCGATACCGCGCTCCCGAAAGCCGAAGCGGCCCTGCGGGAGCTGATCGAGCGCTTCGGCGCCGACCGGGTGAGCGTCGAGCTCACCCACCACGGCATCGCCACCGACGACGAGCGCAACGACTACCTGGTCGCGCTCGCCGATCGCGTCGGGCTGCCGGTCCTGGCGTCCACCGGCGCGCATTTCGCCGCGCCCGCCCAGCGCCGCCGGGCCATGGCGCTGGCCGCGATCCGGGCCAGGAGCAGTCTCGACGCGATGGCGGGCTGGCTCCCGTCCACCGGCGGCGCGCATCTGCGGTCCGGCGCGGAGATGGCCGCGCTGTTCGCCGAGCATCCGCACGCGGTGACCAACGCGGTGGAACTGGCCCGCGAGTGCGCCTTCGACCTGCGCCTGATCGCCCCGAAGCTGCCGCCGTTCGACGTCCCCGCCGGGCACGACGAAGACTCCTGGCTGCGCGAGCTGAGCTATCGCGGCGCGGCGGAGCGCTACGGTCCACCGGAGCGGAATCCGAAGGCGTACGCGCAGATCGAGCACGAGCTCGCGGTGATCCAGAAGATGACCTTCCCCGGGTACTTCCTGGTGGTGCACGACATCGTCGCCTTCTGCAAGAAGAACGACATCCTGTGCCAGGGCCGGGGCTCGGCCGCCAACTCCGCGGTCTGCTACGCCATCGGCATCACCAATGTCGATCCGGTGCGCAACAACCTGCTGTTCGAGCGGTTCCTGTCCACCGAGCGCGACGGGCCGCCCGACATCGACGTCGACATCGAATCCGATCGGCGCGAGGAGGCCATCCAGCACGTCTACGCCAAGTACGGCCGCGACTACGCCGCCCAGGTGGCGAACGTCATCACCTATCGCGGCAAGTCCTCGGTGCGCGATGCCGCACGGGCGCTCGGGTTCTCGCCGGGGCAGCAGGACGCCTGGAGCAAGCAGGTGAGCCGCTGGTCGGGGGTGTCGGCGGAGCAGGGCACCGATATCCCGGCGCCGGTACTCGAACTCGCGGGCGAACTCGACGGCCTGCCACGGCATCTGGGCATCCACTCCGGCGGCATGGTGATCTGCGATCGGCCGATCGCCGACGTCTGCCCGGTGGAGTGGGCGCGGATGGCGGGGCGCAGCGTGCTGCAGTGGGACAAGGACGATTGCGCCGCCGTCGGCCTGGTGAAGTTCGACCTGCTCGGTCTCGGCATGCTCTCGGCGCTGCACTACATGATCGACCTGGTGCGCGAGCACAAGGGCGAGACGGTCGAACTGCACGCGCTCGATCTCGCCGAACCCGCCGTCTACGAGATGTTGCAGCGCGCCGATTCGATCGGGGTGTTCCAGGTGGAGTCGCGCGCGCAGATGGCGACGCTGCCCCGGCTGAAGCCGCGCACCTTCTACGACCTGGTGGTGGAGGTGGCGCTGATCCGGCCCGGCCCCATCCAGGGCGGGTCGGTGCACCCGTACATCCGCAGGCGGAACGGGCTGGAGGAGCCCCGCTGCGATCATCCGGCGCTGGAGAATTCGCTCGCCCGCACGCTCGGGGTGCCGCTGTTCCAGGAACAGCTGATGCAGATGGCCATCGACGTGGCCGGTTTCACCCCCGCCGAAGCCGATCAGCTGCGCCGCGCCATGGGCTCCAAGCGCTCGCCGGAGAAGATGGAACGGCTCAAGGACCGCCTCTACCAGGGCATGCGCGACCTGCACGGCATCACCGGCGCGGTCGCCGACCGGATCTACGAGAAGCTCTACGCCTTCGCCAATTTCGGCTTCCCGGAGAGCCATTCGCAGAGCTTCGCCTCGATCGTGTTCTATTCGTCCTGGTTCAAGCTGCACCACCCGGCGGCGTTCTGCGCCGGACTGCTGCGCGCCCAGCCGATGGGCTTCTACTCCCCGCAGTCACTGGTCGCCGACGCCCGGCGCCACGGTGTGCGCGTGCACGGGCCCGACATCAACGCCAGCCTGGCCGAGGCCACCCTGGAGAACGCGGGCACCGAGATCCGGCTCGGGCTGGCCGGGGTCCGGCACATCGGCGCCGATCTCGCCGATCGCATCGTCGCCGAACGTGGCGCGTCGGGTCCGTACACGTCGATGCTCGATCTGACCGGTCGTGTGGAACTGACTGTCGCGCAGGCGGAATCGCTCGCCACCGCGGGTGCGCTGGACACTCTGGTCGACGCGCGGTCCCGGCGTAGCGCCGAGGGTGCCACCCGACCGGAGGAGCCACCGGTCACCGACCGCGGTAGCAGCGTGCGCCGGGCCGCGCTGTGGGCCGCCGGGGCCGCGGCGGGGGAGCGTCCACACCTGCTGCCCGGCACCGGCCCGGCGACCGTCGCCCCGGCGCTGCCCGGCATGAGCGCACTCGAGCTCGCCGCCGCCGACGTGTGGGCCAGCGGCATCTCACCCGGCAGCTATCCCACCGAATTCCTGCGCGCGCACCTGAACTCGCTCGGCGTCGTCCCGGCGTGCGACCTGCTGCTGGTCGAGGACGGCACCCGCATCCTGGTCGCGGGCGCGGTCACCCATCGTCAGCGTCCCGCCACCGCGGCGGGCGTCACCTTCCTCAATCTGGAAGACGAGACCGGCATGGTCAATGTCGTCTGCTCGGTCGGCCTCTGGGCCCGCTACCGCCGCCTGGCCCAGAACGCCACCGCCCTGCTGATCCGTGGCCGCGTCCAGAACGCCGAGGGCGCGGCCAGTGTCCTCGCCGACCACCTCGAACACCTCGACCTCACGATCGCCGCCCGCTCCCGCGACTTCCGTTGATCAGCAGCCGAATCGATGCCGGACATCCGGGAGTCGCTGCGGTATCAAGGAAGTGAGGCCATCGAGCGTGGGGGCCACATGTCGAACTCCGAACCGAACAGCCTGTCGGTGACGTACCGGCAGGGCTACCGCTGGGCCGTGGCGGAGCTGCTCGCCTCGCTGCCGTCGCTGGTGCTCAGCGGCTGGCTGCTGGTGGGAACCGCCGCGCTGCTGGCGAACTGGGTCGCGGTGCTGGTCCTTGGACTGTGGCTGGGGTCGGGTCCGCTGGTGCTGTGGTGGCGCCGGCTCGTGCTGGCGGCGATGGCGCAGTGGTCGGCGCAGCACCTGCCGGACGAACACGACCGGGTGCGTCGCGCGTGGGTGAACGTCACCGCCACCGCGGGTCTGCCCGTCGACACCGCCAGGGTGTGGGTGATGAATTCCGGTGCGGTGAACGGCGCCCTGCACTCCGGCGGGCAGTTGTCCGTCACCCGGCAGGCCGTCGACACGTTCACCCAGCACCAGCTCGAAGCGCTGCTCGCCCACGAACTCGGGCACCGGCTCCAGGGCACCGCGACCTGGCGATACGTGATCTGGTGGTACCGAAGGCCGTTCGAATGGCTGGTCCGTGCCCTCTTCGCGCCCGCCGACCTGCTCATGGGACGGGCGCTCCCGCGCCTGACGGTCACCTCGGACCGGGTGATCGCGTCCCTGCGCTGGTCGTACCTGGGCCTGGTCACCGCGACCACACTCCTCGCCGCCCCCGCCGTGCTGGCCTACGGCTGCGCGGCCTGCCTGGTCTTCGTGGCCTTCGCCCTGCTCCTCGGCCCCTGGACCGCCGCCATCGCCCTGAGCGTCGCCGCCCTCCAGTTGCTGATCCGCCCCCAGCTGTGGCAGCGCGGCGAATACCTCGCCGACCGCGTCGTCGCCGACCTCGGCTATCTCGCCGAGTTCCGCGTCGTCCTGCACACCCTGCACCACCACCCGAACAACCCCACCCGCTCCGGCGAGGTCCCCACCCTCCTCTCCACCCACCCCCACCTCGACGCCCGCCTCGCCGAACTCGACCGCTACACCACCCGCCCCCGCTGACCTAGAGATCCGCGGGTGCGCCCGCACGGGCGGTCGGCGGATTACGCTGCGATCATGCGCAAGCTTGCCGTGGTGATGATCGGGGTGCTCGGGCTGCTGTTCCTGGCCGGGTGTGGGGACGACGGGAGCGGGAGTCCGGCTGATCAGGCGTCCTCGCCGACGGTTTCGGGGCCCGCCGCGGCGGTGGCGCCCGGGTTTCGGGAGGGGGCGCCGGCGAAAGAGAGTCCGGCGCCGCCGGATTCGGACCGGAAAGAGGTGATCACCGGGTCGGTCGACGTGACCTCGGGTGATCCGATCGGGGCGGCAGCGGAGGTCACCGAGCAGGTGCGGGTGCTCGGCGGGCGGATCGACAGCCGCACCGAACAGCCGGGGACCGACGACCGCACGCCGCGCGCCGTGCTCAGTGTGCGGGTGCCCGCGGACAAGACCGACGCCTTCATCACCGGACTCGACGGGGTCGGCACCGTCACCAGGGTGAGCACCAACCGCGACGACGTCACCATGCAGTGGCAGGACCTCGACGCCCGCATCAGCGCCCTGCGCGCCTCCGTCGACCGGTTGCGCGCGCTCATGGCGGGCGCGACCAACACCGCCGACCTGATCGCCGCCGAGGAGGCGCTGGCGAGCAGGCAGGGTGAACTCGACAGCCTCACCGCGCAGAAGCGCTCCCTCGACGACCAGGTCGCGCTGTCCACGCTCACCATCACCTTCACCGCCGACGACAAGGACGCCCCCGGCGACCCGGACAACTTCTGGGACGGCATCGTCGCCGGCTGGAACTCGCTGATCGACTGGCTCCAGGACGCGATCGTCTTCCTGGGCAAGGCCCTGCCGTGGCTCGGCTTCCTCGCCGTCCTCGGCGGCGCGATCTGGCTGGTGCTGCGGACCGCCCTGCGCCGTCGCCGCCCCGTCGCGAAGGCCACCGCGGCCGCGCCCGCCGCCGGACCGAAGGAGGAACCGACCGATGCCGACCGTCCGGGCGACGATCAAGCCGAACAGCCGTAAAGGCCCGCTGGTCGAAGTCGCCGACGACGGCACCCTCACCCTCTACGTCCGAGCCCCGGCCGTCGAGGGCAAGGCCAACAGGGCCGCCATCGAACTCCTCGCCGACCACTTCGGCGTCGCCAAGTCGGCGGTGCGGTTGACCGGCGGCGCCACCTCCCGCTTCAAACGCTTCGACGTCGACGGCTGACGCTCAGTCGATCACTTCGACCCGGCACGGCAACCCCGGCGCCTTGCTCAGCCGCGCGTCGCTGGTGAGCAGCGGCACATCGAGCCGTGCCGCCAGCGCGGCATAGAGTCCGTCGTAGAACGTGATCGTGTGGCGGAGCAGCCAGGCCTGCTCGCTGAGCCAGCCCTGGTGGGCATACCGCCGATCGACCATCGTCGCCAGCATGCGCAGGCCGATCGTCGCGGTATCGGGGTCGATCAGGCCCTTGCGCTCATGGCGGCGCAGCACATTGCCGACCTCCGCGTCGATGAGATGCGGCGCGTGACAGGTGCTGGTCTCGATCAACCGCCCGACGGCGATCCCGACGGCGTCCTTGCGCAGCAGCGCTGTCGAGGCGGCCGACGCGTCGAGCACATACTCGTCACTCGCCACGGGCGTCGTCCAAAGCGCTCAGGATCGACTCCCGGTCGGCGCCCGCGCTCGAATCGCGCTCCAGCGCTTCGCGAATGGCCGCCATCGCCTCGGTCTTCGAACGGCGACGGGCGGCGGCGATCAACTCTCGTCGCATGTACGCCTGCAACGACATGCCCTCGGCTTCGGCGCGTCGGCGGAACACCTCGGCGACCTCGTCGGGAATGTCCCTGACCTGGATGGTAGCCATAGCGCTATTTTAGCGCTGAAACAGCGCCAGATCGACCTTTGACTACTCGCCGTCGGGAGTGATCAGCGGCACCCGCGGAAAGTAGGTGCGGAATCGGGTGGCGTCTCGCGTGAGCAGCCGGTAGCCCGAATACGCCGCATGCGCTCCGATGTAGAAATCCGGGAGTGGGCTGCGCTTCTCCCCGCCTCGCCGCCGGTAGGCGACGAACGCCTTGCTGGCCACGAATCCGGCCTGGAACGGCAGCGGGATTCGCTCGAGATCGGTCTCCGGAAGGGCGTCATCGAGGTCCTCGATGGTGTCGAATCCGCCCGCCACCTCGGCGTAGATGATCGGATTGATGACGGTCGGTCCGGCATCTCGAGCTTCGGCCAGCGCGTCGTCCGATCAGTCCGCCCACTCGGGGTCATCGGTGAGCACATCGAGAAGGACGCACGAGTCCACCAGGGTGATGGGCTGCTCATCGGCCAGTCGCAGTGGACGACCGGCGCCGCGGTCGCTAGTCGCCACGGAAGAGCTCCATGAGTTCGTCCGTGCTCATGCCCGTTGTCGCCCGGCCGCGCATGTGTCCGGTCAGCCGCTTTCCGCGGCGCTGTGCGCCCTCGCTGCGCACGATCTGCAGTGCGTTGCCGACCTCGATCACCTCGACCTCATCGCCTTCTTCGAAAGCGAACTTCCGCCGGAGCTCGGCGGGAATCGTGACCTGTCCCTTGCTGTTCAAGCGCACCGCGCACCACCCTCGTCCTCGGGAACGACAGACTAGACACGTATTACATGCGATACGTGTCTATTGTGCGGGGCGGACGACGGCGGCAACAGTTCATACCGCGCCGGGGAAGTCGAGTTGGCGCCAGGCCTCGTAGACCGCGACGGCGGCGGCGTTGGACAGGTTCATCGAGCGGCGGCCGGGCAGCATCGGGATGCGGATCTGGTCGGTGATGTGGGGGTCGGCGAGGACCTCGGCGGGGAGGCCGGTGGGTTCGGTGCCGAACAGCAGGGCGTCGTTGTCGCGGTAGGCGACATCGGTGAAGCGGGTGGTGGCCTGGGTGGTGAAGGCGAACACCCGGCCGGGTTCGATGGTCGTCAGCGCTGTCGTCAGGTCGGGATGCACCGTCACCACCGCGAGGTCGTGATAGTCCAGCCCGGCCCGGCGCAGTTTGGCCTCCGAGAGGTCGAAGCCGAGCGGTTCGATCAGATGCAGCGCGCAACCGGTTCCCGCGGCCAGCCGGATCGCGTTGCCGGTGTTGGGGGGGATCACGGGGTTGTGAAAGATCAGGTGCAGCACAGCGCATCACTCTGTCATGCCGGGCGCGCGCGCTCGGCTCGCCCCACCGATCGGGCGCGGGGCGCCCGCCCGGCGAGCGCGTCTGGAACAATCGGGGCCGTGAACAAGGCGGAGACGACCGGGAAGCATCGGGTCGTGCGGTTGAGCGCGGGGGAGCAGTACCTGCGCAGTCACCTGCCGATGACCGTGGTGAGTGCGCTGATCTTGGTCGCGGTCGTGTTCGTCGCCTGGGATCGGTGGCGGCGCGGGGCGATCATCTTCGGCAGCGCGGCCCTGGTGGCCGCCGCCTTCCGGCTGTGCCTGCCGACGGTGCAGGTCGGCCTGCTCGCCGTCCGCAGCCGACCGTTCGACGTGGCCACCCTGACCGCTCTCGGCAGCGCCATCGTCTTCCTCGCCGCCACCATCAACACCCTCGGCGTCAGCTGAGATAGCGCTCGGTGAACACCGCGCGCTCCCGCGGCCTGCGGCCGGGGTGCGGCGGGGTGCCCGTGCCGTAGCCGACGGCGACCAGCACCGCGATCGCGGGCTCGGCGTCGGCGTCGATGCCGATCGCCTGCTTCACCAGCGCTTCGTCCCAGCCGTTCATCGGCGCGGAATCGAGCCCGAGCCCGGTCGCGGCGAGCATCACGTAGGTGGCGGCGATCATCGCGTTCTTCACGGCGTTCTCCCGCAGCAGACCGCGCTCGCGCATCGAGTGGTAGTCGGCGCGCGAGTCGAACTTCGCCAGGAACTGCTCGTTCCACGCCCCGTTCCGTGTCGCCTGCTCGGCGATGTCGGCATTGGTCCCGGTCCAGGCCCCCGGATCGGCGACGAACACCAGTACCGCGGGCGCCTCCAGCGGCTGCGGCTGACCGAACGCCGCCTCCGACAGCGCCGTGCGCCCCGCCTCGCTGGTGACGACGACGATCGAGCGGTCCTGCATGTTCCAGGCGCTCGGCGCCTGCACCGCCAGGTCGAGCAGTTCGTCGAGCAGCGCGGGGTCGAGCGGATCGGGCCGGTAGTGGCGGACAGTCCGGCGGGTGTGGATGGCTTCGGTGACCGAAAGTGTCTGTGTGCTCATGATTCCTACTATCGGAGAGTCACTCTCCTTTGGGAAGTAGGCACCTTTTTGTGCGTTAGACTCGGCGAGGTGCGCACGATTCACGAGGCCACCGGCCTGCCCGCCGACGTCTACTCGGCCAAATGCCCGACCCGCGAGGTCCTCGACCACATCGCGGGCAAGTGGACGGTGCTGATCGTCGACGCCCTCGCCGACGGCACCCTGCGCTACACCGACCTGCGCAGGCGCATCGACGGCATCTCGCAGAAGATGCTCACCCAGACCCTGCGTCAGCTCGAGCACGACGGATTCGTCGCGCGCACGGTGTATCCCACGGTGCCGCCGCGGGTCGAGTACACCCTCACCGAACTCGGGCACAGCCTGCGGGAGCCGATCGCGGCGCTGCGGGAGTGGGTCGAGACGAATATCAACCGGATCGAGCGGGCCCGGTGCGCGACGTCTGGCTGAGGCGCCGGGCCTGTCGCTCAGGCGGACTCGGTGACCCGGTGTTCCCACAGGCTGCGGGTGCCGGTGCTGCTGTAGCGCTCGCGGGCGTCGGCCGGGCTGATCGTCGCCGGGGTGCGCGGCGTGCCTGCGGCGGTGTGGGCCGCCAGGATCTGCCCGGTCATCTTCGCGACGAACGGGCTGGCCAGGATCAGCCCGCGATTGCCACGGAGCGCGGTGGCCCACACGAGCGCTTTCCAGGGCAGCCGGGCCGACGCGTCGACGATGCCGGGCAGGTCGAACCGGCCGAGCTTGCGCATCCAGGCGGGCAGCGTGGCGATCGTCGCCAGTGACAGCACCCGGCCGCCGACCGCGAACGTCATGCCCTTGTCCACCGACGGCCACAGCAGGAAGTGCATGGCCCGCACTGCCCGTTCGCTGACGCACAGCTGCGGCCGGACCCGCGCGAAGTAGGCGCGCACCTCGTCGCGATTGCGCGGCACATCCTCGGGTTTGCAGGTCTGGAGTTCGGCGGCGATCACGCACTCGGCCCAGTACCGGTCCTCCTCGGCGGGGCTCAGCGGGCCGGGGCCGAACATCTCGTAGGCCTTGAGGACCGAATGCCAGCCGGTGACGTGGATCCACAGCTGCGAGTCGGGATTGTTGGCGCTGTAGCGCTTGCCGCTGATCGGTTCGATGCCCGTCATCGGCGCGTGCACCTTCATCAGGTGCTCGGCGGCCTGGATGGCGGTGCGGCCGTCGCCGAGCGCGACCAGCAGGAAGTAGGACAACGTGTGGTCCAGGCGGGTGGCGGGATTGTCGTAGATCCCGTGCGAATCGGCCACCGCGGCGGTGAGGAACGGATCGAAGTGCTCGAGCGTCACCGCGCGCTGGAAGCCGATCAGCGCGGTCGGCGCCGCCCACACCTTCCAGGTGGGGGAATCCGGCCCGAAGAAGCCGTAGTCGTCGCGCCGCAGAGTCGACGGATCGAATGCCATTGCACCTGCTCCTTTGCAGTTGCCGAGGACGTCCCTCGCGCATGAATACAACACCACCGTAGCAATCACGCGAAATGAATACAACGGTTGCGTAGGATTGATACCGGGGGCCCGCGGGCGGGGTATCGTCCAGACGACGACAGGAGGAGCGCGTGACCGCGACGCAGGAACAACGACCGCGGCGCCGCTATGCCCCGCGCCTGCCACCGCACGAGCGCCGGGCGCAGCTCCTCGACGCCGCGTTCACCGTGCTCGGGCGGATGGAACTGCACGAGCTGAGCATGGAGGCCGTTGCGCAGGAGGCAGGCGTCGGCAAGCCGGTGCTCTACACCGTGTTCAAGACCCGCGCCGAGCTCGTCGAGGCGCTGCTGGAACGGGAGCGGGAACGCGGCCTGGAACAGATCGCCGACACCCTGCCCGCGGATCTGCTCGACACCGAGCCGCTCGCCGCCGCCTCGGCGACGGTGGAGGCGTTCGTCGGTGTGGCACTGGCGAATCCGACCCGCTGGCGGCTGATCCTGGCGACCCCGGCGAGCGCGCCGGACGAATACCGCGACGCGCTGCGGACGGCGCGCGCTGATATCCTCGCCCGCGCGGAATCGCTGGTCCGCGTCGGTATCGCGATGTCGCCGCGCTGGTCGTCGATGGACGCGGGACTCCTCGCGAACTCGACCCTCACCGTCGCCGAGATGCTCGGCAGGCTCGCGGTCAGCGAGCCGCAGGAGTATCCGCGCGAACGGCTCCAGGACTACGTGCGATCGATCATGACGCTGCTGGCCGGGACGACGCGGGACTGAGAAAGCCCGGGCGTCAGCGGTTCTCGCGGGCCAGCCGCATGGTCTCGGTGAGCAGCTTGGACACCGCGGCGGCCTCGGTGAGGAAGCCGTCGTGCCCGTCGCGCGAGTGCACGATCTCGAGCCCGGCGCAGCCCGGCAGCCCCTCGGCCAGCTCGGCCTGGGTGTGCAGCGGGTAGAGCCGATCGGAATCGACGCCGCCCACCACGACCGGCACCGTCGTCGCGGCCAGCGCCGCGGCGACCCCGCCCCGGCCGCGGCCGATGTCGTGGCGGTTCATGGCCTCGCTGAGCAGCACATAGGTGGCCGGATCGAAGCGCTGACACAGCTTCTCGGCCTGGTGCTCGAGGTAGCTCTGCACCGCGTAGCGCCCGCCCGTCCACGGATCCTCGTCGCCCTGGGGGCGATTGGTGAAGCGGTGGTCGAGCTCGCCCTCGGTGCGGTAGGTCAGGTGCGCGATGCGCCGGGCCAGGCCCATGCCGGTCATCGGCGCGCGGCCGGTGCCGTGGTAATCGCCGTCCTGCCAGTCGGGGTCGGCCTTGATGACGGCCATCTGGGTGGTCTGGGTACCGATCTGGTCGGCGGTGGCGCGGGCGCCGACGGCCAGCACCAGCGCGGCCGCGGCCCGTCCCGGCTGTCCGACAATCCACTCCAGCACCCGCATGCCGCCCATCGACCCGCCGACGACGGCGGCCAGCCGCTCGATCCCGAACAGATCGAGCAGCCGCGCCTCGGCGGTGACCTGGTCACGAATGGTCAGGTCGGGAAAGCGGGAACCCCACGGCGCGCCGTCGGGCGCGAGCGAGGACGGTCCGGTGCTGCCCTTGCAGCCGCCGAGCACGTTCGTCGCGATCACACACCACTCGTCGGTGTCGATCGGCGCGCCGGGGCCGACCATGCCCTCCCACCAGCCGGGCTGGGCGTTGTCGGCGCTGGCGATGACGTGCGAGTCGCCGGTGAGGGCGTGCTCGACGAGCACCACGTTGTCGAGCGTGGGCGAGAGCTCACCCCAGCGCTGCACCGCCAGCCGCACATCGGGGACGACGGCGCCGTTCTCCAGCGCCACCTCCCCGATGGCGACCACGCCGAGTCGCCCGTCCGGCGGTGGCAGCAGGGCCACCCCGGTTGCGGGACGGGCGATCGGCGATTCGGTGCTCACAGTCACGTGTTCGCCGCCGCGAAACCGGCGCGCAGATCCGCCAGGATGTCGTCGATTCCCTCGATGCCCACGGCGAGCCGGACCAGCCCCGGAGTGACGCCGGAAGCCAGCTGCTCCTCGGGCGTCAGCTGCGAGTGCGTGGTGGACGCCGGGTGAATCACGAGAGAACGCACATCACCGATGTTAGCGACATGGCTGTGGAGGCTGAGCGCGTCCACGAACTTCTTGCCCGCGTCGACACCGCCGCGCAGCTCGAACGCGACGATCGCGCCCGCGCCCTTGGGCGCCAGCTGCTTGGCCCGCGCGTGCCACGGCGAGGTCTCCAGACCCGCGTAGTGGACGGCCTCGACGCCCGGCTGCTCGGCGACGAACTTCGCCACGGCCTCGGCGTTGGCCACGTGCCGCTCGACCCGCAGGCTCAGCGTCTCGATGCCCTGGGCGATGAGGAACGCGTTGAACGGCGACACCGCAGCGCCCAGGTCGCGCAGCAACTGCACGCGGGCCTTGAGCGCGAACGCGGGCGCGCCCAGGTCGGCGAATACCGCGCCGTGGTAGCTGGGGTCGGGCTCGGTGAAACCGGGGAAGCGGGCGTTGCCGTCGGCGTCACGCACGGTCCAATCGAAGGTGCCGCCGTCGACGATCACGCCGGCCACCGCGGCGCCGTGGCCGCCCAGGTACTTGGTCGCCGAGTGCACGACGATGTCGGCGCCGTGGGCCAGCGGCTGGATCAGGTACGGGGTCGCGACGGTGTTGTCGACGATCAGCGGGATGCCCGCCTTGTGCGCGATCTCGGCGATGCCGGGGATGTCGAACACGGCGCTGCTGGGGTTGGCGATGGTCTCGCCGTAGAACGCCTTGGTGTTGGGCCGGATGGCGGCCTGCCACTGCGCCAGGTCGTCGGGATCCTCGACGAAGGAGACCTCGATGCCGAGCTTGGGCAGCGAGTAGTGGAACAGGTTGTACGTGCCGCCGTAGAGGTGCGGGCTGGACACGATGTGGTCGCCCGCGTTGGCGAGGTTCAGGATCGCGAAGGTCTCGGCGGCCTGGCCCGAGGCCAGCAGCAGCGCCGCGACGCCACCCTCGAGCGCGGCGACGCGCTGCTCGACCGCGTCCTGGGTGGGGTTCATGATCCGGGTGTAGATGTTGCCCGGCTCGGCGAGCCCGAACAGCGCGGCGGCGTGATCGGTGTCGCGGAAGGTGTAGGAGGTGGTCTGGTAGATCGGCAGCGCCCGCGCGTTGGTGGCCGCGTCGGGGGCCTGGCCCGCGTGGATCTGCTTGGTCTCGAAGGACCAGTTCTCGGGCAGGGCAGAGTCGGTCATGAAAAGCTCCAGGGTTGTTCGCCGGGGTATCGCGTCAGATGGGTTGGATCGACGGACAACAACACATGGGGGCCTCCTGCGATGCGCGCTTGCTCCCGGCCTTCGGGAGCCCGGTCATCACCCGGAGCACCCCACCGCAGCTGGAGGGTTGCCGACCAGCGAGCCGGGGCTTGGCGCTGGTACTCATGACCTTGCCGTCATGTTAACCGGCCGTTGCGTCCGCGCGGAAACTTCCCCCGGTTTCGTCGCCTGGATCACTCCGCCGCCGGTGTGCCGAGCCCTGGCGTGTCGGCCTCGGGCCGGGCGCCGCAGATGCGGCGGAGCTCGTGGTAGGCGCGCAGGATGGCGGCCTTGGTGACCTGCGCGGCGGCCTCCGGCGTCGCGCTCAGCAGCCCGTCCTCGACCGCGGCGATCGAGAGGTGGCACAGCATCTGCCAGGTGCCCGCCACCAGCCGGACCGAGAAGTCGTCGGGCGTGGTGGACATCCGCTCGGCCAGCTGGGCGCAGACCGCGACGTTCTTCTTCTCGGCGTACTCGAGCGCGCGCGCGTTCACGGCCTGGCTGGACCGCATGATCCGCTGCATCTGCAGGAACTGGCGCAGGAACCGCACGCCGTCGGCGTCGGCCTCGGAATCGACGACCTGCAGGTAGGCGCCGCACAGCGCGCCGAGTTCGTCGCCGGTGCGCGGCTGCTCGCCCAGCGCCTCGGCCACGGTGAGCCCGAAATCGTCGATCGGGGCGAGCACGATGTCTTCCTTCATCGGGAAGTACCGGTTGACCGTGCGCGGGGAGACGTCGGCACCCGCGGCGATCTGCTCGACCGTCGTGGCGTCGAATCCCTGCGCGTCGCACAGGCTCAGCCCGATCTCGACGATGGCGGCCCTGGTCTGGCGCTTCTTGCGCTCGCGCAGGCCGGTCGGGGCGTGGCGGGCCGCGAGCGGGCCTGCCGGTTCGGTCATCCGGTCGCCGGTGATCGGAGTGGTCGAGTCCAGCATCTCTCCAGCCTACCGTCCCGCCCGATTCGTCTGTCTTTTCACGACAAATGGCGCAGTCAGACATTTTGCTCTTGACGCCAATTGTCCCACGGTGCCAGGATTGAGCGCGAGCCTTCGAGTGACTAGGAGTCCGTGGTGACCGGCATCGAGACAGCAGCGAAACAGACTGATCCGCAATCGAATTCGAGACGCTGGTGGGCGCTGGCCGTGCTCGCCTCCGCGCAACTGATGGTGATCCTCGACGCCACCGTCGTGACGATCGCGCTCCCGTTCGCCCAGAAAGACCTCGGCATCAGCGAGGGCGACAAACAGTGGGCGCTCACCGCCTACACGCTGATCTTCGGCGGCCTGCTGCTGCTCGGCGGCCGGATGGCCGACTATCTCGGGCGCAGGCGGATCTTCCTGATCGGCCTGGTCGGGTTCGCCGCCGCGTCGGCCCTGGCCGGACTCGCCCAGGACGGGTTGCAGCTGTTCCTCGGCCGCGGTCTGCAGGGCGCGTTCGCCGCGCTGCTCGCGCCCTCGGCGCTGTCGCTGCTGTCGGTGACGTTCACCGACGTGAAGGAGCGGGCCCGCGCGTTCGCGGTGTTCGCCGGCATCTCGGCAGGCGGGGTCGCGTTCGGGCTGATCGTGGGCGGAGCGCTCACCGAGTACGTGTCGTGGCGCTGGACGCTGCTGATGAACACCCCGGTCGCGATCGTCGCGCTGCTCGGCGCGCTGGCGGTCATCGTGCGCGATGTGCCCGCGCCGCGCCTCGGCGGTTACGACCTGCCCGGCGCCGTCACGGTGACGCTCGGGCTGGTGTCGATCGTCTACGGATTCAGCCGGGCCGCCGAGGACGGCTGGCTCGCCGGCAGCACGCTCGGCCTGCTCGGGGTGGGCTTCGCGCTGCTGATCGCCTTCGTCGTCATCGAGGCGCGGTCGTCGAATCCGCTCCTGCCGCTGCGGATTCCGGGGGAGGTCAACCGGGGTGGCGCGCTGCTGGCCGCGCTGCTCATCCCGATCGCCATGTTCGCGATGTTCCTGTTCCTGAGCTTCTACTACCAGAACACGCTCGGCTACTCGCCCCTGAAAGCGGGCGTCGCGTTCCTGCCGTTCCCGGTGGGCATCGCGGTCTCGGCCGGCGTCACCAGCGCGCTGATGCCCAAGCTCGGCCCGCGTCCGCTGATGGTCGTCGGCGCGCTGCTCGGCACCGTCGGCCTGCTGTGGCTGGCCCAGCTCGGTTACGGCGACGGCTACGCGCTGAGCGTGCTGCCCGCGCAGCTGCTGATCGCGCTCGGCATGGGCCCGCTGTTCGTCGGCATGCAGGCCGTCGCCCTGCATCAGGTCGACGCCGAGGACTCCGGGGTGGCCAGCGCCCTGCTCAACGCCGCCCAGCAGGTCGGCGGCGCGGTCGGCACGGCGCTGCTGACGACGCTGTCGGTGCAGGCCGCGAAGAACTACGCGACCGACAATCCGACCGTCGACCACCTCGTCGAGCGCGCCTCGATCTACAGCTACGACGTCGCGTTCTACGTCGGCGCCGGCTTCTTCCTCGTCGCCGCCGTGGTGATCGCGGTGATGATCAGGGACAAGCCGGAGAACCTGATCGAAGGCGACGAGCACGCCGCCCGGGTGCCGATCGCGGTCTGAGTCCGGCGCGCCGAGCCCCGCGGGCCTTTCCGGTCCGCGGGGGTTCCGGTGCGTCCACCGGTCGAGGCGATCGCAATTCGTTCGCAAGTGGGCGCCAATCGGTGGTGCGCACGCTCTGTTCATGACTATCGAGACCGCCGCTGAGGCGAACAACACGCATCCGGTCGACCGCGCGTCGAGCCCCGTCCCGCCGGGGAGTCGGGACCGGGGCCGGGCCCTGGTCCTGGCCGTCGGCGCGCTCCTGTGGGTGGTGGGCAACCTGATGCACCCGCTGGAACACGTCGAGTCCGCCGAGCAGGCGCCGACCTGGGCGGCCGCGCATCTCACCTTCGCCGTCGGCGCGGTGCTGATGGCGGTCGGGCTACCCGCGCTGATCCGGGCCATCCGCGGGCCGGGTGACGAGTGGCCGAGCAAGATGCTCACGCTCGCGCACGGCTTGCTGTTCGCCGGGCTGGCGGTGGTGATCCCGATCGGGGCCTATCACGAGGTGTTCGTCAGCACCCAGCTCGACCACCACACCGCCGCCGAGATCTCCGACGCGTCGGCCGCGGTGCTCGCGCCGCTGTCGCTGGCGCTGCTGCTCGGGTTCGTACTGCTCGCGGTGTACGCGCTGATCCGGCCCGCCGCGGTGTTCGGTCGCTGGTCGGGCGTGCTGATCATCCTCGGCACGCTGGCCATGACGCTCGCGGCGATGCTGCCCGGGGTGCTGCCGGGCGCCGAAGGGTGGTGGATCATCCCGGGAACCGTCGCCCAGGGTGTGGCGATCGGCATCGCGGGGGTGCGTATCGCCAGGTAAATTGACCACATCGAACACGAGGGACCGTACGGCGGCACGCCCGCCGTACGCATCGAAGTACTCGGCCCGCTGCGGGTCGAGGTGGGGGAGCGGCCCGCCGATCTGGGTGGACCGCGTCAGCGCGCGCTCCTGGCCCGCCTGGTCCTCGCCAGCGGCGAGGTGGTGTCGACCGATCGCCTGATCGACGACCTGTGGGCGGGCGACCCGCCACCCAAGGCCCTCGGCGCCCTCCAGGCCCATATCTCCTACCTGCGCCGCGCCCTCGAACCCGATCGCCCGCCCCGCGCCCCGGCCACCGTGCTGATCTCCGAGGCTCCTGGTTACGCCCTGCGTCTCGACCGGTCCGCGGTCGACGCGTGGCAGTTCGAACGCCTGCTGGCCGACAGCGATCGGGTCGACCCGGCGCGGCGCTACGGGGTGCTCGGTGACGCGCTGTCGTGCTGGCACGGCGAGCCGTACGCCGCCTTCGCCACGGCCCACTGGGTGCTCCCGGAAGCCGCCCGCCTGCACGAACTCCGCCGCGTCGCCGTCGAACGCCGCGCCGAAGCGGCACTGGCCCTCGGCCACCCCGACGAGGCGCTGGCCCTGCTGCATCCCCACGTCACCGACCACCCCGACCGCGAGCACGCCGCCCGCCTCCTGGCGCTCACCCACTACCGCCTCGGCCGCCAGCTCGACGCCCTGGCCACCCTCCGCCGGGTCCGCGACTACCTCGACACCGAATTCGGCGTCCGCCCCGGCCCGGCCCTCGCCGCCCTCGAAACCGCGATCCTCACCCACGCCCCGGAACTGGACCTGCCACCGACCGCCGAGCCGCCCCACTCGACCGGCGCGAGGCACCCCGCCGATCCGGAGAAGTCGTCGACCGGCCCTGATCACCCGGCCGACCCGGTGCGACGATCGGCTGGATCAGCGCAGCCCGATCCAGCACGACCAGCGGCGGGACTGGCGCAGGCCGATTTGGTGCGGCCCTGGGCGGGACCGGCGCAGCCCGATCCGGCGCGACCCTCGGCCGGACTGGTCCAGCCCGATCCGGTGCAACCGTCTGCTGGACGAGCACAGGCCACCGATGGTGGAGATTCGAGGGGCTCGGCGATCAATTCGGCCGAAGCCGTGGGGCCCGCCGACGACGCGGACCCGGTGACGTCGACGAGTGCACTCGCGAAGGCCGGATCGCTCACCGATCACCTCGCGGGACAGCCCGCGCGACTCGTCGGCGACGCCCCGGAGGCCTCGGCGAGTGCGGGAGCGGGTGCGGCGAAAGCCGCCGGGGTCGGCAGCGGTTCGGATCAGCCGGGCACGCGCGCGCGGTTCGGCGGCGTCGCGGTCGGCTACGACGCCGAACGGGCGGCTTTGCTCGCCGAGGCCACCGAGGTGGTGGCGCACGGTCGGGCCAGGGTGGTGTGGCTGGAAGGGGAAGCGGGCGCGGGCAAGACCACCCAGGCCGAATCGCTGGCCTGGGCACTCGCCGCCGACGGGTGGACCGTCGTGAGCGCGGCGTGTCCCGAAGTCGACGGCGCGCCCGCCGCCTGGGCTTGGGTACATCTGCTCGATGGGCTCGGCGCGCGGGCGTCGGCAGGTCCGGTGCCGGATGGGCTCGGCGCGCAGGCGGGGCCGTTCGCCATCGCGCAGGCGGTGGCCCTGGCGTGTGGGCAGCGACTGGCCGGCGGGCCTGTGCTGGTGGTTCTCGAAGATGTCCATCGCGCCGACAGCGCTACCTTGCAGATCCTGCGGCAGCTGGTGGCCTGGCTCGCACATCGGCCGGTGCTGGTCCTGGTCACCGCTCGTGGGTCCGAGGCGGACGCGGGGGTGCGGGCTACGGCCGCGGCGCTGGCGGCCACGACCGGTCGCCGGTTGGAGCTGGGTGGTCTGGATACCGCGGCCGTGCGCGCGGTCGCGGCCCGTGCCGGGTTGGGGTCCATCGATGACGACACCGCCGAGCGGTTGCGCGAGCGGACCGGTGGCAACCCGCTGTTCGTCCGCGAGGTCGCCAAACTCGCTGCGGCGGTAGGCGACCTACATGCCGTGCCGGATGGTGTGCGCGATGTGCTGAGCCGCCGAATCGCCCGGCTGCCCGCGGGCGCGGCCCGGGCGCTGCGCCTGGCCGCCGTCTGGGGCGACGACATCGACTTCGACACCCTGCTCGAGCTGACCGCCGAGCCGGAGGACACCCTGATCGACCTGGTCGACACCGTCACCGTCGCCGGGCTCGTCCGCATCACCGGCACCGATCGGATCACCTTCGCCCACGCCCTGATCCGCGACGCCGTCTACGGCGACATCCCCGCCCTGCGCCGCGCCCGGCTGCACTGGTCGGCCCTGGAACTCCTCGAACGCCGCACCGCCGCGACCCCGGCCGACCTCGAATCCGATACCGCCACAGTCGACCTCGACGCCATGGCGCATCACGCCATCGCCGGCGCCGGCACCGCGAACGCCACCCGTGCGTTGCGCTACGTCCGCGCCGCCGCCCGCAGGCGCACCGCCCGCCGCGCCCACCAGGACGCCGAGCCACTGTGGCGATCCGCCCTCGAACTACACACGCGCGCAGGACACGTCGACGCCACGGCGCCGCGCGCGGATCGCCTCGCGGCCCTGTCGACCACCTGCGCGCTGATCAACGCCCTCGCCTACGGCGGCAACGACGAACAGGCCCGCATCCTGCGCGCCGAAGCCCTGGCGACCGCGCGCACCCTCGCGCCCGGCGCCGACGCGCAGCCCGTCACCGGGGACGATGCCCGGATCGCCACCGATCCCGTCGTCGCCGTGCTCACCTGCTGGCGCGCCCCCACGATCTGGACCAGCCGGGAACGCGGTGCTCCCGACCGTGCCATGCGAGCCGATCTGGCCGCCGCGCTGACCCGCACGACAGCGCCCGACCTGCGAATCCGGCTGCTCGTCGCCACCGCCTTCGAAGTCGTCGGCTTCGACAACCCGCACGCCTTCGCCTGCTCCGCCGAGGCCCTGCGCGCGGCGCGCGAGCTCGGAGATCCCGAATCGCTGTGCGCCGCACTCAATGCCAGGGCGTTCGTCGCGCTCGGCCCCGACCTGTGGCCGGAACGCGGCGACCTGGCCGACGAACTGCTGCGCGTGTCGACCGAGGCAGGTCTGCCGGAGTACCAGGCGGTCGCGCATTTCGTGCGCTTCCTCGTCGCCTCGGGTGCGGGCAGGATCGTCGCCGCGCGGGCCGAGATCGCCAAGGCGCTCGACTGCGCCGAGGGCGGCCAGCTCGGCCCGCTGCTGGTCGTCTCCACCGCGCATCTGGCGGTGCTCGCCGCACTGCGCGGCGACTTCGCGACCGCCAGGGCCATCGATGCCGACCTCAGCGCGCAGATGATCGCGGCGGGTCACGCCAACGGCGCCGAACTGGTCCTGCTGGCCGAGATGATGACCGGCTGGGCGCGCGGCGACCTCGCACCCGGCCTCGACGGTTACGCCGCGCTGAACGCGGCCGCACCGCACGCGCTCAGGTCCGCGTACATGCTGGCCCTGCTCGACGCGGGAGACACCGAGCGAGCGGCCGCGCTGCTCGGCGAGGGTGCTCCGGTCCCGCGTGACTACTACTGGTGCGCGATGTCGGTGTTCGAGGCCAGGGTGGTCGCCCGGATCGGCACGGTCGAGGCGGCCCGGCGGCTCTATCAGGACCTGCTGCCGAGAGCGGGCACCATCGCGGGCATGGACTCCGGGTCGGTCGCGTTCGGTCCGGTCGACATCGTCCTCGCCGAACTGGCCGACCGGCTGGGCGACCACGCCGCCGCCGTCCGGCACCGCGTCGCGGCCGGCGAAGTCCTCGCCGCCGTCGCCGGAGAACTGGCCGCACTCGACAACGCGGGCGCCGCCACAGACCAGGCGGGCGACGGGCCGTCGGCGACCGCGTAGCCACCCCTCGGCGACCCGCCCGCGCACGGCTGCCACCGGACGTGGCAGCGGCCCTCACTCGCCCGCCAGCACCCGCTCGCGCCGCCGGTACCGAACCCCGAACACCCTCAGCATCACCCGCAACGGCAACCCGCCGTCCCCGGTCACCTCGGCCAGCTCCTCGGGCGTGCAGACCGCCGCCATCCGCGGCACCTCGAAACTCAGCACCGCGCCCTTGCGGGCCGCCGCCTCGACCTCGGCCCACTGCGCGGTGGTCAGGTACTCGGTGACGACCGGGAAGACCGTCCGCTCCTCGTCGGCGATGTGCTCGTCGAGCACGGTGTGCAGCCGCGTCAGCCGCTCGGCCAGCGCGGCGGCGGCCCCCGGGCGCCGGGCGACCAGGTCGGCGCAGAGCGTCCTGATCTCGGCCAGCGCCGGGTCCAGCTGGGCGTGGTCGTCGGTGAGCTCCCTGAGCTCGATCGCGTCGCCCGCGGCGGCGGTCAGCGCCGGCCAGAGCACCTCGTCCTCGATGCGATGGTGATGGTGGATGGAGTCGCACAGCAGCCCGAGATAGCCCGCGATCGCGCGGGCCCGCTGCGGCGGACAAGGTGTCCGGTTTGCGCCGAGCTCCCCGGCCAGAACGGCGAACCGGGCGGTATCGGCGAGCATTGCGCGATGGGCCAGGCGCATGCCGAGTAGGTTGGGAGTCGAGCGTATGTCGGTCATCACCCGACAGTGCCCGCGGTCACTTGCGACCCGTTTGCCGTCCGCTGCGCAGGCGGAGTCCCGCACAGCGGGCCCTCCCATCGCGGTGAGGTAGGGGGCAGCAGTACGCTCGTCTTGTTTGCACCACACGTCCCGCAGACAACGCGGGGCATATACGTTGTCTGTTGGAACAGCTGGGGTCCGCTCACAAGCGTGTTCGCCTGGCCGTGCAATGAGGGCACCATCCTAGGAGGACACGAAGATCCATGTCCAAGATCAAGGTTGAAGGTACCGTCGTAGAACTCGACGGCGACGAGATGACCCGGATCATCTGGCAGTTCATCAAGGACAAGCTGATCCACCCGTATCTCGACGTGAACCTCGAGTACTACGACCTCGGCATCGAGTACCGCGACAAGACAGACGACCAGGTCACCGTCGATGCCGCGAACGCCATCAAGAAGTACGGCGTCGGCGTGAAGTGCGCCACCATCACCCCCGACGAAGCGCGGGTGAAGGAGTTCGGCCTCAAGAAGATGTGGCGCTCGCCCAACGGCACCATCCGTAACATTCTGGGTGGCACCATCTTCCGCGCGCCGATCATCATCTCCAACGTGCCCCGCCTGGTGCCCGGCTGGACCAAGCCGATCATCATCGGCCGCCACGCCTTCGGCGACCAGTACCGCGCCACCGACTTCAAGGTCTACGAGGCGGGCACCGTCACGCTGACCTTCACGCCGGAGGACGGCAGCGAGCCGATCGTGCACGAGGTCGTGAAGATGCCCGAGGACGGCGGCGTCGTCATGGGCATGTACAACTTCAAGAAGTCCATCGAGGACTTCGCGCGGGCCTCGTTCAACTACGGCCTGCAGCAGAACTACCCGGTGTACCTCTCCACGAAGAACACCATCCTCAAGGCCTACGACGGCATGTTCAAGGACACCTTCCAGGAAGTCTTCGACGCCGAGTTCAAGGCCGAGTTCGACGCGGCGGGCCTGACCTACGAGCACCGCCTGATCGACGACATGGTCGCCTCCTCCATGAAGTGGGAGGGCGGCTACGTCTGGGCCTGCAAGAACTACGACGGCGACGTGCAGTCCGACACCGTGGCCCAGGGCTTCGGCTCGCTGGGCCTGATGACCTCGGTGCTGCTCACCCCGGACGGCAAGACCTGTGAGGCCGAGGCCGCGCACGGCACCGTCACCCGGCACTACCGCCAGCACCAGCAGGGCAAGCCCACCTCGACCAACCCGATCGCGTCGATCTTCGCCTGGACCCGTGGCCTGGAGCACCGGGGCAAGCTGGACAACACCCCCGAGGTGATCGGCTTCGCGCAGGCGCTCGAGGACGTCGTCATCAAGACCGTCGAAGGCGGCCAGATGACCAAGGACCTGGCGCTGCTCGTCGGCGGCGACCAGGGCTACCTGAGCACCGAGGAATTCCTCGGCGCCCTGGACGTCAACCTGGCCCGCGCGCTGAAGTGAGATAGCCGAGGCTCCGCGCCGAACCGCGGAACCCGCACGGCTGAGAAAGGCGCTCGCATCGAACCCGATGCGAGCGCCTTTTCCGTCGTGATCAACTCATCGGGTCGTTCGTTGTCGAGGGGGGATCGTGGATCGTGATCTGCTGCCATGGCCTGCGGGCTTCGGGTCCGAGCGGCCCGGTTATCCGATGGCCGCCGTGATCGCGGGGTTCTTCGTGCCGGGGACTTTGCTGTTCCTGTCGGGCGTCTTCTCGGCGGTCGACGAGTCCGATCCGCTGCTGGCCGTGTTCTGTGGTGCGGGAGCCCTGATGTGTGGGTCCGGGTTGTTCGTGCTGCCCGTGTTCCTGCGGGTGCGGCGGCGTCGCGTGCCTCGAATGACCATCACGCAGGAACCCGCGATGTACCTCCCCGCTCGGCGGAGCACGATGATCGCTGCGCTCGGCGTCGTGCTCGGCGCGAGTGTGTGGACGGCCTGCGTGCTCGTGCTCGTCCTCACGATTCGGGAACCGGCTCGCGAACTCGACCATGTGTGGAACTACGGCGTACTCCTGGCCGCCTTGTCGCTGAGCTTGCTGGGTGCTTACGGCGGCTGGGCGATCGCCAACTGGCTGCGGTATCGGCTCGGGGTGCGCCTCGGACCCGAGGGTCTCGCCGTCGAGTCCGGATTCATCCACCAGACCACCGGCTGGGACGACATCGCCGCCATCGTGCCCACGGAGGAAAACCGCCACCGGGTGGTCGTCGTCCACTCGCGCGACCTCGTCACGGTGCGGCGAACCCGGCTGGTGCGGCGCAACGGTGCCGCCGCCACCGCGATGCGGGTGAACGCGATCGCACACCGCATCGACCCTGCCCTGCTCTATCACCTGCTCCAGTTCTATCGCGCCGATGCCGATCGTCGCCGCGAACTCGGTACCGAGACCGGCCTCGACCGGGTCCGGGCGGGCGAGCTCGGCGGGGCGTGAGCCAAGCGGGTGGGATAACTCACGTTCGGCTCGGGTAGCGATCGGGGAGTGGGGCCCGTTGCATGGAGGCGTGACTTCTTCCGTTTCCGCGCCCGGTCTCGTCGAGACGCCGCGTACGAGCTGGCATGTGCCCGCGATGCTGGCGCTCGCGCTGGGTGGGTTCGGGATCGGGACGACCGAGTTCGTGACCATGGGGCTGCTGCCGAATATCGCGGCCGACTTCGACATCTCCGAGCCGGCGGCCGGGCACGCGGTGTCGGCTTACGCGCTGGGGGTGGTGGTCGGTGCGCCGCTGATCGCGGCGCTGTGCGCCCGGGTGCCGCGCAAGAAGCTGCTCATCGCGCTGATGGCCGCGTTCACCGTGGGCAATGCGGCGACGGTGCTCGCCCCGACCTTCGGCACGCTGGTGGCCGCCCGGTTCGTCTCCGGTCTGCCGCACGGCGCGTACTTCGGTGTCGCCTCACTGGCGGCGGCCACCCTCGCGCCGGTCGGGCAGCGGGCCAAGGCGGTGGCGGCGGTGATGCTCGGGCTGAGCGTGGCGAACGTGATCGGGGTGCCGGGCGCGACCTGGCTCGGTCAGCATCTGGGCTGGCGGGATGCCTACGTCGTGGTCGCCGTGATCGGCGTGGCGACGGTGGCCGCGCTGTGGCGGTTCGTGCCGAGCCTGACCGGCATGAAGGTCACCAATCCGCTGACCGAACTCGGCGCACTGCGCCGCCCGCAGGTGCTGCTCACCCTGGCCGTCGGCGCGATCGGCTTCGGCGGCATGTTCGCCGTCTACACCTACATCGCCACCACGATGACCGACGTGGCGGGCATGGCGATCGGCACCGTCCCGATCGTGCTGGCCCTGTTCGGCCTCGGCATGGTGGCGGGCAACATCGCCGGCGGCGTGCTGGCCGATCGCGGCGTCGACCGCTCGATCTTCGTCGGGATGATCGCGATGGTGGTCATCCTGGCCGGCTTCGTCCTGGCCGCGCACAACCCGATCACCGCGTCGATCGGCGCCTTCCTGGTCGGCGCGTCCGGCGCGGCCCTGGCCCCCGGCCTGCAGACCCGCCTGATGGACGTCGCCGCCGACGCCCAGACCCTCGCCGCCGCCCTCAACCACGCCGCCCTCAACATCGCCAACGCCGCAGGCGCCTGGCTAGGCGGCCTCGTCATCGCCGCCGGCCTCGGCTACACCGCCCCCGCCGCCGTCGGCGCCCTCCTGGCAATCCTCGGCGTCGCCCTCTTCACCGTCACCGTCTGGGCAGGACGCCGCTCGGCCTGACCGCCCGGCTCGAAGCCCCACTCCGGCGTCGTGCACAACACGCCGTACCGATTTCGGCCCTCCGCTCCTCGGCTATACGGTGCGCTGCATGCCGAGCTACCTGCACGAAGGCTTGCTTGACCTCTTCCGCACAGACATCACCCTGGCTCCGTCGCTGCTGGTCGAACAATTCGGAATGCGGCTGCCCGAGCAAGCCGAGATGCGGGCGGAGCCGTGCGACTTCACCGACATCGGGCCCAAGGAGTATCGCGGCGATTTCGCGCTCAGCACCTGCGATGACCGAAATCGGCCGGTCCTCGGCGTATGCGTCGAGGTCCAGCTGAGTTGCAAGGACGATCGGCGCTGGAAATGGCCCGTCTACGTCACCACGCTGCGATCACGCTTGCACTGCCAAGCCGTGTTGCTGGTGGTGACGCCCAGCCGACAGGTCGCGAGGTGGGCCTCGAATCCGATCGAACTCGATCCCAACGGGTCGGTCATCCACCCGCGGGTGCTCGGACCCGACCGGTTTCCCATCGTGACCGATCCCGACGAAGCCCGGCGCAGTCCAGAACGCGCGACGCTGTCGGCGATCGCGCACGGGGCCGGTCCGCACATGGACGAGGTGCTCTCGGCCTTTCTCGCCGGGCTGATGAAAACCGACGATGAACGTGTGAAAATGTACCTTGATCTGGTCGACGACGAGTTGACCGTTGCGGCGAGCCGACGTCTGGAGGAACTTGTGAAGAGCTCTCCCGAATACCGTGGCCGCATCGCCACCAAGTATGTGGCCAAAGGCCGTGAAGAAGGCCGTGAAGAAGGCCGTGAAGAAGGCCGAGAAGAAGGCCGCGAGGAAGGGCGTGCGGAGGAAGCCGCCCATGCCGTTCGCACCGTGCTGACCGCCCGCGGGCTCGAGCTGTCCGTGGCGCAACGCACCATGCTCGCCGAATGCACCGATATCGATCAGCTCAACGCATGGTTGGTGCAGGCCGTAACCGCCACGCGGGCAGAAGAACTCTTCGACTGACGCCCCCTGCTGATCCACCACGGGCGGGGTGTCACACTTCGCCCCGCCACATCGTCTTCTCGGTGCGCAACATTCGGCAAGAGGAGAAGGTGTCATGTCAGTAGTGATCAGCAACCCGTCCGAGCTGCACGATCCGACGGGGTTCGGGTACAGCCATGTCGCGCGGGTGACCGGTGATCTGGTCGTCATCGCGGGGCAGTACGACTCCGACGCCGAAGGGCACACCACCAGTACCGATTTCGGTGAGCAGGTGGACCGGGCGTTCGCGAATCTGGGGATCGCCCTGCGGTCCGCGGGCGCGGACTACGCCGACGTCGCGCAGCTGCGCACGTTCATCGTCGACCACGACCTGGACAAGTTGCAGGTGCTCGGCGCCAAGATCGCCGAGATCTGGGGTGACCGTCCACCCGCGCAGACCCTGCTCGGGGTCGCCGCGCTCGCGCTGCCGGGCATGCTGTTCGAGGTCGACGCCCTCGCGGCACTGGGCTGACGCGCGTCGCGCACTCGCCGACCGCCCCGGCGGCGAGTGCGCGCACGAACCCGCCGCGGACAGGCAGTGCGGGACTCGCAGTCTCGCATACATGACCAATCGGTCGCAATAGACGTTGGTATGCTCGGAAAGTGGCGCGTACCAAAGAATTCGACCCCGATGTGGTCCTGGACCGCGCGCTGGAGCTGTTCTGGCAGCGCGGCTACGAGACGACCTCGATCGCGGATCTGATCGAGCATCTCGGGATCGCCAGGGGCTGTATCTACGCCACGTTCGGCAGCAAGCACGAGCTGTTCATGATGGCGCTGCAACGCCACCTGGAACGGGTCGACGAGATGATTACCGCGGTCCTGGCCCAGCCCGGACCGGCGCTGCCCGCGATCCGCGAGCTGGTCGACCGGGTCGTGCGCGAGTCCTGCGCACCGGACAGATTCCTCGGCTGCCTGGTGACGACCGCCGCGGTCGAGCTCGCCGCCCGCGACGCCGATGTCGCCCGGCTGGTCGAATCCAGCTGGGCGCGCACCGAAACGGCGCTGTTCTCCGCGCTGTCGCGCGCCCGCGCGCAGGAAGAACTGCCGCCCGACGCGGACACCAGGGCCATGGCCCGCTTCCTGGTCGTCTTCTTCCAAGGCGTCTGGGTGCTCGAGCGCGCGCCCAATTCCGCCACCCGCCTGCGTGACGCGGGCCGGGTGGCCGTCTCGATCCTGGGCTGAGTCCACGTCCGTATTCGTGAACGACCGGTCGGAATCGTGCGGGCCTATCGCTCGGCCGACGTACCGCCCGCCGGTCGGGCCCAGCCGACGCTGAGCTGCACCGCCCGCTGCCACCGCTCGTACTCCTCGTCGCGCACGGCGCGCTCGGCCTGCGGCACCCACTGCGCCGCCACCCGCCAATTGCGCCGCAGCCCTT
This sequence comes from Nocardia sp. NPDC058244, assembly GCF_042882065.1. Classification (NCBI taxonomy): domain Bacteria; kingdom Bacillati; phylum Actinomycetota; class Actinomycetes; order Mycobacteriales; family Nocardiaceae; genus Nocardia; species Nocardia sp. NPDC058244. The sequence continues at coordinate 319,434 of NZ_JBHVWX010000007.1, forward strand.
GCAGATCCGGCCAGTACCCGACGGCCAGCCCGGCCGCGTAGGCCGCGCCGAGCGAGACCGTCTCGGTCACCAGCGGACGCATCACCGGAACGCCAAGGACATCGGCGATGATCTGCATGAGCAGATTGTTGGCCGCCATCCCGCCCGCCACCCGCAGCGATGTCGCCCGCAGACCGGCGTCGGCGTTCATCGCCTCGACGACATCGCGGGTCTGCCAGGCCGTGGCCTCGAGCACCGCGCGCGCCAGGTGGCCCTTGGTGACGTAGGAGGTCAGCCCGATCAGCAGCCCGCGCGCGTCGCTGCGCCAGTGCGGTGCGTAGAGCCCGGAGAAGGCGGGGACCAGGTAGCAGCCGCCGTTGTCGTCGACGGTGCTCGCGAGGGTCTCGATCTCGGGCGCGGTGGCGATCAGGCCGACGATGTCTCGCAGCCACTGCACCAGCGATCCGGTGACCGCGATCGGGCCCTCCAGCGCGTACACCGGGTCGGGTCCGACCTGGTAGCCGATGGTGGTGAGCAGTCCGTGCCGGGAACGGATCAGTTCGGCGCCGGTGTTCATCATCAGGAATCCGCCGGTGCCGTAGGTGCATTCGGTCTCGCCGGGCGCGAAGCAGGTCTGGCCGAACAGCGCGGCGTGCTGGTCGCCGAGGGCGGCGCCGATCCGGACGCCGGGCGCGACCGTGCGGGCGGTCCCGAAATCGCCGGTCGATGGTTCGATGCGGGGGAGCATGGCGCGCGGAATGTCGAAGAACCGCAACAGTTCCGCGTCCCACTGCCGGGTCGCCAGGTTCATCAGCAGCGTGCGCCCGGCGTTGGTGACATCGGTGACATGCGCGCCGGTGAGGTTCCAGATCAGCCAGGACTCCATGGTCCCGAACAGCACCTCGCCGCGATCGGCTCGCGCCCGCAGTCCGTCGACGTGGTCGAGCAGCCAGCGCAGCCGGGGCGCGGCGAAGTAGGTGGCCAGCGGCAGCCCGCTCAGCTCCGTGATCCGGTGCGCGCCGGGCGTTTCCCGGAACCGCTCGACGAGTTCCTCGGTGCGGATGTCCTGCCAGACGATGGCGGGCCGCACCGGCACCCCGGTCGCGCGATCCCACACCACGGTGGTCTCGCGCTGATTGGCGATCCCGATCGCCGCCACCTGCTCGACGGTGATCCCGGCATCGCGCAGCGCCGCGGGCACGATCTTCTCGACCGTCCGCCAGATCTCCAGCGCGTCCTGCTCGACCCACCCCGAGCGCGGATAGCGCTGACGGTGGGTCCGCTGGGCCAGCCCGGCCAGCCTGGCGTGCCGATCGAAGACGATGCAGCGGGTGGAGGTGGTGCCCTGGTCGAGGGCGAGCACATACCGTTGCGTCACCGGAGCCTCCCGTTCATCGCGCCGCGCCGAGATCGCGGTGCACGGCCTGAGCGGCGGCGCGCACCAGCTCCACGGCGGCGGGCCGGATCCGCAACCGGTTGTCGCACAACCGATCCGTCGGCCCCGAGATCCCGATGGCCGCGACCACCAGTCCTCCTCTGGCCCGGATCGGTGCGGCGATGCCCGCCTCGCCGGAGCGGTATTCCTCGACCTCGCCGGCCCAGCCGGTCCGCCTGACCTCGCCGATCGCGCGGTCCAGCGCTGTCGGGTCGACGATAGTGCGGTGCGTGAATGATTGCAGCGCACCGGGATTCGTCGCGGCGTCGTAGGCGAGCAGTACCTTGCCCAGTGCGGTGGCGTGCGCGGGCAGCACCTCGCCGACCGCGAGCACCTGCTCGGTGTTGTCCGGCCGGAACACGTGGTGCACCACCGTCACCCCGGCGGGGCGCGCCACCGCCATCCGCACCGACTCGCCGGTCCGCGACGCGAGCGCGTCGGCGCGGTGGATCGCCCGCGAGCGCAGTTCGTTGACATCGAGGTGATCGGTCCCGAGCTCACCCAGCGCGGGCCCGAGCAGATACCGCCCCGTCGCCGGATCCTGGTCGACGAACCCCACCCCGAGCAGGGTCCGCAGAATGCCGTGCGCGGTGGGTTTGGCCAGGTCGAGGGCGGCGGCGACCTCGCCGACCGCCATCGGTCCCGATCCGCGCGCGAGCAGCCGCAGCACAGCGGCGGCTCGCTCGATCGACTGGATCGGACCCGGCACCGCCCGAACCTATCAGCCCGAGTGTTCAGCATTGTCGAACGGCAGCCGTGGCGGCGCGGTCGGGCCGTTCCTAGCGTGGTGTCGGGCTCGACGGTGAGCCCGCGCGAAAGGACCACGATGAATCGGTATGTGGGCGCGATCGACCAGGGCACGACCTCGACGCGTTTCATGGTTTTCGACCACGGCGGCGCCGTCGTCGCCCGGCATCAGCTCGAACACGAGCAGATCATGCCGCGACCCGGCTGGGTCGAACACAACCCCGACGAGATCTGGGAACGCACCCGCACCGTCGTCAAGACCGCGCTCGCCGCGGCCGACCTCACCGCCGCCGACCTGGCCGCGATCGGCGTCACCAACCAGCGCGAGACCACCGTCGTGTGGAACCGCCACACCGGCCGCCCGTACTACAACGCCATCGTCTGGCAGGACACCCGCACCGACCGGATCATCACCGCGCTCGACGCCGCCGGTCACACCGACCTGATCCGCCGGCGCACCGGACTCCCGCCCGCGCCCTACTTCTCCGGCGGCAAGCTGCGCTGGATCCTCGACAATGTCGAGGACGTGCGCGCCGACGCCGAACGCGGCGACGCCCTGTTCGGCACCCTCGACACCTGGCTGATCTGGAACCTCACCGGCGGTGTTCGCGGTGGCGTGCACGTCACCGATCCCACCAACGCCTCGCGCACCATGCTGATGGACCTCGAGACGCTGGCCTGGGACGACGAACTGCTGCGCGTCTTCGACATCCCGCGCGGGATGCTGCCCGCCATCGCGCCGTCGTCGAACCCGGCGGGCTTCGGCACCACCGACCCCGACGGACCGTTCCAGGGCGCGGTCCCGATCGCCGGGGTGCTCGGCGACCAGCAGGCCGCGAGCGTCGGGCAGGTGTGTTTCCAGCCGGGCGAGGCCAAGAACACCTACGGCACCGGCAATTTCCTGATGCTCAACACCGGCACCGACATCGTGCGCTCGGCGCACGGCCTGCTCACCACCGTCGCCTACCGGTTCGGCGACGACAAACCCGTCTACGCGCTGGAGGGTTCGATCGCGGTCACCGGCTCGGCCGTGCAGTGGCTGCGCGACCAGCTCGGCATCATCGCGGGCGCCGCGCAGATCGAAGACCTGGCGGGCCAGGTCGAGGACGCGGGCGGGGTGTACTTCGTGCCCGCGTTCTCCGGGCTGTTCGCGCCGTACTGGCGACCCGACGCCCGCGGCGCGGTGGTCGGCCTCTCGCGCTACAGCAACAACGCCCACCTGGCCAGGGCGACCCTGGAATCCATCGCCTACCAGACCCGCGACGTGGTCGAGGCGATGCAGCGCGATTCCGGCGTGCGGCTGGCGACGCTGCGCGTCGACGGCGGCGTGACCATGAACAAGCTGGCCATGCAGATCCAGGCCGACCTGCTCGGTGTCCCGGTCTCGCGGCCGGTCGTCGCCGAGACCACCGCGCTCGGCGCCGCCTACGCGGCCGGTCTCGCGGTCGGCGTCTGGGACTCCACCGACGAACTGCTCGCGAACTGGCACGAAGACGTCCGCTGGTTCCCCTCCTGGTCCGACGAGCAGCGCGAGCGCGGCTACCGCCGCTGGCTCAAGGCCGTCGAACGCACCCTCGACTGGGCCGAACTCGACTGATGAACGATCACCTCGACAAGGAGCAAGCCGTGTCCGTTCCCCTGGACTCCCTCTACCGCGACAAGGCGATCGCGGCACTCGGCGACCACGAGGTCGACGTGCTGGTGATCGGCGGTGGCGTGACCGGTGCCGGTGCCGCGCTCGACGCCGCCTCGCGCGGTCTCTCGGTCACCCTCGTGGAGGCCCGCGACTTCGCCGCGGGCACCTCGAGCCGGTCGTCCAAGCTCATCCACGGCGGCCTGCGCTACCTGGAGCAGCTGGACTTCGCGCTGGTCCGCGAGGCACTCAAAGAGCGTGGGCTGCTGCTGAACTCGCTCGCGCCCCACCTGGTGCGTCCGGTGCCGTTCCTGTTCCCGCTCCAGCACCGGGTCTGGGAGCGCGCCTACATCGGCGCCGGCGTCGCCCTCTACGACACCCTCGGAGGCGCGCGGGCCGTCCCCATGCACAAGCACCTGACCCGCTCCGGCGCACTGGAACTCGCGCCCGCGCTGCGCCCGGACGCGATGACCGGCGCGATCCGCTACTACGACGCCCAGGTCGACGACGCCAGGCACACGATGATGATCGCCAGGACGGCCGCCGACCACGGCGCGACCGTGCTGACCCGCACCAGGGTCACCGGCCTCGTGCGCGACGGCGAGCAGGTCGTCGGCGCGCACGTGGTCGACCTGGAAACCGGTGTCGCCCACACGATCCGGGCCCGCAGCGTGATCAGCGCGACCGGCGTGTGGACCGACGACATGATCAAGATGACCGGCGTCGACTTCCCGTTCCACGTGCGGATGTCCAAGGGCGTGCACATCCTGGTCCCGCGCGACCGGCTGGACCTGCACACCGGTCTGATCATGCGCACCGAGAAGTCCGTGCTGTTCGTGATCCCGTGGGCCGAGCACTGGATCATCGGCACCACCGACACCGCGTGGTCGCTGGACAAGAACCACCCCACCGCCACCGCCGCCGACGTGCAGTACATCCTCGACCACGTCAACGCGCTGCTGCGCGAGCCGCTGACCAGGGCCGACATCGTCGGCACCTACGCCGGGCTGCGGCCGCTGATGACCGGCGCGTCGAAGGAGACGGCCAAGCTCTCGCGCGAGCACGCCGTCGCCGAGCCCGCACCCGGCCTGTTCGTGATCGCGGGCGGCAAGTACACCACCTACCGGGTGATGGCCGCCGACGTCGTCGACGCCGTCACCGCGCGCCTCGGCGGTGACATCCCCGCCTCGGCGACCGCGCGGCTGCCGATCGTCGGCGCGCAGGGCTACCGCGACATGCTCACCGAGACAGCCGAACTGGCGGCCACAGTCGGACTGCCGGTCGAGGTCGTCGAGCACCTGCTCGGCCGCTACGGCTCGCTCGCCACCGACATCTTCGACCTCGTCGCCGGCGATCCCGCGCTGCGTCAGCCGCTGCCGGGCGCGCCCGACTACCTGGCCGCCGAGGTCGTCTACGCGGTGACCCACGAGGGCGCGCTGCACCTCGACGACCTGCTCACCCGCCGCACCCGCATCTCCATCGAGGTTCCGGATCGCGGGCTCGCGGCCGCGCCGGAGATCGCGCGGCTGATCGCACCGCTGCTCGGCTGGGACGACGAGACGGCCAATGCCGAGATCAACCGCTACTTCGACCGGGTGCACGCCGAGCTGGCCGCCAACCAGGCGGGCGACGACATCGCTGCGAACACCGCGCGCTTGGTCGCTGTGCGGTGACGCGCGGGGTGCCGCTCGTGCCGATGCCGCACACGCGCGGCGTCGCCACGGCGGTATTCCGGTGCACCCGCGGACTGCCGCTTACCAACAGGTCTGTATGTAAGCGGTAGGATCGGCCGATGACCAGCACCGCAGCCGACAAGCCGCCGCGCCGGACGCAGGAGCAGCGCAGCACCGAGATGCGCGTCCGCCTGCTCGACGCGACCATCGACTGCCTGGTCGAGTACGGCTACGCGGGCACCACCACGCCCCGGGTCGCCGAGCGCGCCGGGGTCACCCGGGGCGCGCAGGTGCACCACTTCGGCTCCAAGCACGACCTGGTCGTCGCCGCGATCAAGCACCTGGCCGAGCTCCGGGTGGCCGCGGCCATGAGCGAGATGGCACAGGTCAGGGTGGGCGACGACCCGGTCGGCGCCGCCCTCGAGTTCCTGTGGGACCTGCATCAGGGCCCGCTGTTCATCGCCACGGTGGAACTGTGGGTGGCGGGCCGGACCGATCCGGTGCTGGCCGCGGCGATGGAAGAGGTCGAACCGCTGGTCAACGCCGCGGTGCTGCGGGCGGTCGCGGAAGTGATCCCGGACGACCTGCGCCGCAAGGGCGCCCGCGATTTCGCCTACACCGCGATGGACGCACTGCGCGGCATCCTCGTCGCCAATTTCGTCGTCCCCGACCCGGAACGCGCACACCGCCGCTGGCGTCGCGCCATGGTCGACCTGCGCGCCGCGGCGGCCGCCGTGATCGCCGCCGGGTCCCGCTGACCCCGGGGCACGGCGAGAGGTTCCGTCGGTGGGCACCGGATGACTAGCGTGAGCACATGGAATCGCACATCGAGCCCCTACCGGCACCGGCGGTAGCGCCGTGAGCCGGGGCACCATCGTGATCACCGGCGCCAGCTCCGGCCTCGGCGCGGAGATGGCCCGCCAGTTCGCCGCCCTCGGCTACGACCTGGGCCTGTGCGCCCGGCGCACCGAACGCCTCGACGAACTGCGCGCCGAGATCCTGGCCGCGCATCCCGACCGCGCCGTCTCGGTGAAGCAGCTCGACGTCACCGACGACGCCGCCGTGTTCACCGTCTTCGACGAGTTCGCCGCGGAATTCGGCGCGATAGACCGCGTCGTCGTCAACGCGGGACTCGGCAAGGGCGCGCCGCTGGGTACCGGCAGGCACGCCGCCAATCGCGAGACCGCTGTGGTGAACTTCCTCGCCGCCCTGGCCCAGACCGAGGCCGCGATGGGGATCTTCCGCGCCCAGGGCCGCGGCCACCTGGTGATGATCTCCTCGATCTCCGGCCTGCGCGGCATGCCCAAGACCCTGACCACCTACGCCGCGACCAAGGCGGGCGTCGCTGCCCTGGCCGAGGGCCTGCGCGCCGAAGCCGTCCCCGGCGTGGACATCTCGGTGATCTACCCCGGCTACATCCGCTCGGAGATGAACGACCGCATCAAACACGAGCCGAAGTTCATGGTGGACACCGCGACCGGCGTCCGCGCCATGGTCGCCGCCATCGAGAAGCGCCGCGCCAAGGCCTACGTCCCCGACTGGCCCTGGATCCCCATCGCCTTCGCCCTGCGCACCCTGCCGCTGCCGGTGGTCCGCAAACTGCTCTGAGCACGGCCTTCGTTCGCTCAGTGCTGGCGGGGCAGTAGGTGCTTGCCCTCGCGGTCGGTGGACAGGGCCAGCGAGCTGATGTACTGGATCTCGCCCTCGGGGCCGGGGATCGCCGAGGCGATCATGTCCGGGCGCTCGAACTCCATGCCGGTGACGTGGCACGGCAGCAGGTCGCCCGACGGGTTGCCGTGCTCGTCGAACATCGGCAGCTCGATGCCGTCGTCGGCGCGGCGCAGGTAGTACTTGCCCTTGGTGGCGATCGCGGTGAGCGGGGTCGCCACGAAGGCCACCAGCACCGCGACCAGCGGCGAGTACGGCTTCAGCAGCTCACCGAAGAGGCCGAAGAAGGTCATGATCGACAGCACCGCGGACAGGCCGAAGCCGACGAGGCCGACCGGGTTGAAGTCGTAGAGCATGCCGCGCCGGAACTCCGGCACCTTCGGCGAGATCTTCAGCAGGTACTTGTTCACCGCGATGTCGGTGGCCACGGTGACGATCCAGGCGATGCCGCAGTTGGCGTAGAAGCCCAGGATGTTGTTGAGGAAGTCGAACATGTTCGCTTCCATCAGCACCAGCGCCACACCGAGGTTCACCACCAGGAACACCAGGCGACCGGGGTAGGTCTTGGTCACCCGGGTGTAGGAGTTGGTCCAGGCCAGCGAGCCGGAGTACGCGTTGGTGACATTGATCTTGATCTGGCTGATGACCACCAGCACCACCGCCAGCGTCATGGCCAGCCAGCCCGGCACCATATCGCGGTAGATCTCCAGGAACTGGTGCACCGGCTGGTTCGCGATCCCCTGCGCGGCGGGCAGATTGGCGATCAGGTAGACCGCGAGGAACAGGCCGACGACCTGCTTGGCCGCGCCGAAGAGCACCCAGCCGGGACCCGCGAGCAGCATCCAGCCCCACCACTTGGCCCGGTTCTCCGGCGTGCGCGGCGGCATGAACCGCAGGTAGTCGATCTGCTCGGCGATCTGGGCGATCAGCGACAGGCAGACACCCGCGGCCAGCAGCGCGCCGGACACGCTCACGCCGCCCCCGTTCTCGCCGCCGTAGGCGAAGAACGAGCCCACCGAATCGGGGTGGCGCACCAGCAGGAAGCCGAACGGCGCCACCATCAGCAGCAGCCACAGCGGAGTGGTCCACACCTGCAGCTTGGCCAGGGTGTTCATGCCGTAGATGACCAGCGGGAAGATGATCACCGTCGACGCCAGATAGCCCATCCAGAGCGGAATTCCGAGGCCCAATTCCAGGCCCTGGGCCATGATCGAACCTTCCAGCGCGAAGAAGATGAAGGTGAACGAGGCGAACACGATATTGGTGATCACCGAGCCGTAGTAGCCGAATCCGCTACCGCGCGTGATCAAATCCAGATCGATGTTGTAGCGCGCCGCGTAATAGGCGAGCGGAAATCCGGTCAGCATCACGACGACGGCGAAGATACCGATGCCGATCAGCGCGTTTCCGGTGCCGTGCGCGATTCCGATATTGGCGCCGATCGCGAAATCGGCGAGATAGGCGATGCCGCCGAGGGCGGAGATGCCGACCACCGCGGGGCTCCATTTGCGGTAGCTCCGCGGGGCGAAACGCAGCGTGTAGTCCTCGAGTGTTTCTTTGGCAGCGGTGTCCGCTCCGGCCATTTTCCCTCTCCCTCATCCACGCGGCCGTCGAATTCGGCGGCTCACCGACGGTGCTCGATGGATGTAGACACCAATTTTCCGAACCGTTACGCCGCTGTTACGCGGGCGGATGGTGACCGGGGTCACGGAAACCGTTGTGAAGATACATGCAGAGCTGTATGTTTGTGCGCAAGCCTGAGGATGGGAGTTCGATGACGAACAAGGTCTATGTGGTCGGCGTAGGGATGACGAAGTTCGAGAAGCCGGGCCGCAAGCTGGTCGAGGAGGCCGACGGAACCACCCGGGCCTGGGACTATCCGGACATGGCGCGGGAGTCGGGCACCAAGGCCCTGGCCGACGCGGGCATCGACTACCGCGAGGTCGAGCAGGCCTATGTCGGCTATGTCTACGGCGAGTCGACCTCCGGGCAGCGCGCGGTCTACGAGCTCGGGATGACCGGCATCCCGGTGGTCAATGTCAACAACAACTGTTCGACCGGCTCCACCGCGCTCTACCTGGCGGCGCAGGCGATCCGGGGCGGGCTGGCCGAGTGCACGCTGGCGCTGGGCTTCGAGAAGATGCAGCCCGGTTCCCTCGGCTCCACCTGGGACGACCGCGAACAGCCGATGGCCAAGCACGTGCTGGCGCTGGCGGAGATCTCCGAGGTGCTGTTCCCGGTGGCTCCGTGGATGTTCGGCGCGGCCGGGCGCGAGCACATGAAGCGCTACGGCACCACCGCCGAGCACTTCGCCAAGATCGGTCACAAGAACCACAAGCACTCGGTGAACAACCCGTATTCGCAGTTCCAGGACGAGTATTCGCTCGACGACATCCTGGCCTCGCGGATGATCTACGACCCGCTCACCAAGCTCCAGTGCTCGCCGACCTCGGACGGATCCGGCGCGGCGATCCTGGCGAGCGAGGCGTTCGTCGACCGGCACGATCTGTCGGAGCGGGCGGTCGAGATCGTCGGGCAGGCGATGACCACCGACTACGCCTCGACCTTCGACGGCACCGCCAAGAACCTCATCGGCTACGACATGAATGTCGCCGCCGCGCGGAAGGTCTACGAGCAGGCGGGCCTGGGCGCCGACGACTTCCAGGTGATCGAGCTGCACGACTGCTTCTCCGCCAACGAGCTGCTGCTCTACGAGGCCCTCGGACTCTGCGGCGAGGGCGAGGCCGGGAAGCTGATCGACGCGGGCCAGACCACCTACGGCGGCAAGTGGGTGGTGAACCCCTCCGGCGGCCTGATCTCCAAGGGGCACCCGCTCGGCGCGACCGGCCTGGCCCAGTGCTCCGAGCTCACCTGGCAGCTGCGCGGCACCGCGGGCAAACGCCAGGTCGGCGACGTCACCGCCGCCCTGCAGCACAACATCGGCCTCGGCGGCGCCGCCGTGGTCACCGCCTACCAGCGCGCGGTGCGCTGACCAGCACGAGGAGTACCGCAATGGGACACATCGAAGCCACCAAGACCGTCACCGCCACCCCGGAGGCGCTGTGGGCGGTCGTCTCCGACCCGCAGACCTGGGACAAGTGGTTCACCATCCACGAGAAGTTCATGGAGGAACCCCCCGCCGTGCTGGCCGAGGGCGCCGCGCTGGTCGCCAAGATCGTCATGCTCGGCATGGCCAACAAGATGGAATGGACGGTCAAGGCGGTCGAGGTGCCGAACCGGCTGACCCTCACCGGCGCCGGAATGGCCGGAGTCCGTACCGAATTCACCTTCGACATCCAGCCATCGGGAGCGGGCAGCACCATCCTGGTCTCCGGCGACTTCGAAGGCGCGCTGATCAAGGGCGCGCTGGGCAAGGCGGTGGAGAAGGACGGCCGCACCCAGCTGGACAAATCGCTCGACCAGCTCGACGCGCTGGCCTCGGCGTAGGGGGCTTCGAATGACAGCGCACGCATCCGGCCGCATCGTCGAGTTCGACGACGCCGGCCTGGAAAAATGGGGTGACGCCGAGGAATTCGCGGTCACCGCGGACCGGATCGCGGACTACGCGGCCGCGACCAACGATCCGATCCAGGCGCACCGCGACGGCACCGTCGCACCGCCGGTCTTCGCCATCGTCCCGGTGTTCGAGTCCATGATGATGCCGATCATCGACGTGGCGCCGATGGACATCTTCGGCCGGGTGGTGCACGGCGAGCAAGACTTCCACTTCCACCGGCCGATCCGGCCCGGTGAGCAGCTGGTGTCGCGGGCCAAGGCGGTCGGCTACACCAGCAAGTCGACCGGCACGACCGTCACCATCCTGGTCGAATGCCGGGACGCGGCAGGCGAACTGGTGAACGAGCAGTACCTCACCGCCTTCTTCCGCAATATCGACGCGGGCAAGTCGGTGGGGGAGCAGGCGCCGGCGCATCGCTTCGACGAAAGCCTGCGCGCGAGCGAACCGTTCGCGGTCGTCGAGCATCACGTCGACGACGACCAGACCTTCCGGTACTCGCCCGCCTCGGGCGATCCGATGCCGCTGCACCTGGACGAGCAGGTCGCCAAGGACGCCGGATTGCCCGGCATCATCGCGCACGGGCTGTGCACCATGGCGATGGCGTCGTGGGGCGTGCTCACCGCGACGGCGGGCTCGGATGTGCACCGGCTGCGGCGCTTCGCGGTGCGCTTCGCCAAGCTCGTCTTCCCCGGTGACGACCTGCGGACCCGGATCTGGCCGGTGACCAGCGCCGACGGCATCACCACCTACGCCTTCGAGACAGTGCGCGGCGAGGACGTCGTCCTCAGTGACGGCCTCGCCGAGATAAGGAGTCAGTCATGAGTTCCCTGGCGGGCAAGGTCGCCGTGATCACCGGCGCGGGCCGCGGCATCGGCCGCGAGCACGCGCTGCTGTTCGCGCGCGAGGGCGCGAAGGTGGTGGTCAACGATCTCGGCGGCAGCAATGCCGGCGAGGGCGCCGACTCCGGTCCGGCGCAGCAGGTCGTCGACGAGATCGTCGCGGCGGGTGGTGTCGCCGTCGCCAATACCGACAACGTCGCGTCCTGGGACGGTGCGCGGAACCTGATCGCCCAGGCGGTCGGCGAGCTCGGCGGGCTCGACATCGTCATCAACAACGCGGGCATCCTGCGCGATGTCTTCGTCGCCGCGATGGACGAGGCCCAGTGGGACGCGGTGATCGCGGTGCACCTCAAGGGTCACGCCGCCGTGCTGCACCACGCCGCCGCCTACTGGAAGGCACAGAGCAAGGCGGGCAATCAGCCCAACGCCGCCGTGGTGAACACCGCGTCGGCCTCGGGTGTCACGCTGCCCAACGCGGGCCAGGCCAACTACGGCGCGGCCAAGGCGGGCATCGCCGCCCTCACCCAGGTCGCCGCCGAGGAACTGGGCCGCTACGGCGTGCGGGTCAACGCGATCGCGCCGATCGCCCGCACCCGGCTCACCCTGGCCACGCCCGGCATGGGCGCGATGTTCGCCGCCGAGGCCGCCGCGGCCGAGGAATCCGGTGGGTTCGACGCGTTCAGCCCGGCCAATATCTCGCCGCTGGTCGCCTATCTGGCCTCGGACAAGTGCCCGATCACCGGCAAGGTGTTCGCCGTGCAAGGAGGCGCCATCTCCGAGCTGGCCGGCTGGCACGATGTGAAGACGATCGAGACCGAAGGGCCGTGGGCGATCGACGACATCGCCGTGCGGCTGCCCTGAGCGCGGGAGACGACGATGATCGAATGGTCCGAAACCGATCTGATGATCCGCGACGCCGTGCGGACCTTCATCGACAAGGAGGTCCGTCCGCATCTGGACGCCCTCGACAGCGGTGAGCTGCTGCCCTACCCGATCCTGCGGAAACTGTTCAGCCAGTTCGGGATCGACGCCATGGGCGAGGACGCGGTCACCAAGATGCTGGCCAAGGAGGCGGCCGGTCCCGGCGAGAAGTCCGGCGGCGGCGGTGGATCGCCGTTCGCCGGGCAGCAGTCGATGATGGCGGTGCTGATCAGCGAACTGTCCGGGGTCTGTATGGGATTGGTGTCCGCGCTGGGTGTCAGCATCGGCCTGGGCGCCACCACCATCATGTCGCGGGGCACCCTGGCGCAGAAGGAGCGCTGGCTCGCCGACATCGTCACCCTGCGCAAGGTGGCGTCGTGGGCGATCACCGAGCCCGATTCCGGCTCGGATGCCTTCGGCGGCATGAAGACCCGGGTCGAGCGCGACGGCGAGGACTACCTCCTCAACGGCCAGAAGACCTTCATCACCAACGGCCCGTGCGCCGACGTGATGATCGTTTACGCCAAGCTCGACGAGGGCGACGGCGCCGACAAGCGCGACCGCAAGGTGCTGACCTTCGTGCTGGACAAGGGCATGGAAGGACTCACCCAGGGCAAGCCGTTCAAGAAGATGGGCCTGCACTCCTCGCCCACCGGGGAACTGTTCTTCGACAATGTCCGGCTCGGCCGCGACCGGCTGCTCGGCGAGACCGAGGACCATCGCGGCGGCGACGGACGCGACAGCGCCAGAGCCAGTTTCACCGCCGAGCGGATCGGCGTCGGCTTCATGGCGCTGGGCATCATCGAGGAGTGCCACCGGCTCTGCGTCGACTACGCGCGCACCCGCACGCTGTGGGGACAGGAGATCGGCAGGTTCCAGCTGATCCAGCTCAAGCTGGCCAAGATGGAGGTCGCCCGGATCAATGTGCAGAACATGGTGTTCAACGTGCTCGAGCGGGGCAAGGCGGGCAAGCCGCCGAGCCTGGCCGAGGCGTCGGCGATGAAGCTCTACTGCTCCGAGGCGGCCACCGAGGTCGCGATGGAGGCGGTGCAGCTGTTCGGCGGCAACGGGTACATGAGCGAGTACCGGGTGGAGCAGCTGGCGCGCGACGCGAAGTCGCTGATGATCTACGCGGGCAGCAACGAGATCCAGGTGACCCACATCGCCAAGGGTCTGCTCGGCAAGTAGACGAAGCCGAACCCGGCCGCGCGCGTGTCGCGCGGCCGGGTTCGCGCGTGTTCAGACCGCGCGCAGGTGACCGCGGCTGGCGTAGATGTGCTCGGCGATCAGGGTGGCGATCCGGTCCGGTGCCTCCAGCATCGGCACATGACCCACGCCGTTGACCAGGATGCGGTCCGCGGATTCGGGGAGTTCGCGCAGGTAGCGGGTGGCGTAGACGTGGTTGGGGATGATCCGGTCGTACTCGGCGAGCAGCATGCGGACCGGGGTGGACAGCTCGTTCAGGTCGTCCATCGCGGGCGCGCGCAGGCCGCCGAGCAGCATCGGGATGATCGCGTCGCAGTGCAGGACGGCCGCGATGATCGTCGCGAGGTCGCGCCGGGCCACCGCGCCGGTGTGCTTGCTCAGCATCAGCGCGGCGACCTGCTGCACCACCGGGTTGTTGATCACCAGGCCGCCGAGCCGCTTGCCGACCTCGACGAACGGGACCATCGAGGCGAACTTCGCGCCGACCCGCAGCTGGGTGAACGAGGGCGTACTCCAGCCGCCCGCCGGCGCGATCGCGGTGAGCGTGCGGGCCCGCCCGCGCCGCGCCAGTTCCAGGCCGACCCAGCCGCCCAGCGAGTTCCCCGCGATATGGCAGGTCCGCCAGCCCAGTTCGTCGAGCTGATCTTCGATCTGATCGGCCAGCGCGTACACGTCCAGGGACCAGCCCTCGACCTTCGGCCCGCCCCAGTGCCCGGCGAACGCGGGCGCGTACACCTCACAGTGGGCCGACATCCGCCGCGCCACCTGCTCCCAGCAGTGCGGCGACAACATGAACCCGTGCAACAGCAGAACCGGGTCACCGGACCCGAGATGCAGCGCCGCGACGGGCGACGGCCGGGCAGTGGACTTGGCGGTGCGTGACGTCATCGTCAATCACCCCTTCCTGGACGACGGTGTCCGGGGGAGCATTCCTGACCTGTCATTGTACGGTCGACCGGTGGCTCTCATCCTTTCAACAGTGAACGTCAACGGCGTGCGCGCCGCGGCGACCAAGGGCATGCTGCCCTGGCTCGCCGCGACCGAGGCCGACATCGTGTGCTTGCAGGAGACCAGGGCGACCGATGCCCAGGTCGCCGCCGCGCTGGCGCCCGCGCTCGACGCGGGGTGGGTGCTCTCGCACGCCGAACCGGAGTCGAAGGGGCGCGCCGGGGTCGGCATCCTGTCGCGCCGGACGCCCGACGCGGTGCGGATCGGCTTCGGCAGCAGCGAGTTCGCCGAGTCGGGACGCTATCTCGAGGCCGACTTCGGCGAGGTCACCGTGGCCAGCGTGTATGTGCACTCGGGGGAGGAGAACACCCCCAAGCAGGACGAGAAGTACCGGTTCATGGCCGAGTTCGGCGCGTACCTGAAGGCGCGCACCGGCGATTTCGTCGTCAGCGGTGACTGGAACATCGCGCCCGCCGAGGTCGACCTGAAGAACTGGAAGGGCAACCAGAAGTCGGCGGGCTTCCTGCCCGAGGAACGCGCCTGGATCGCCGACCTGCTGGCGGCGGGCTACGTCGACGTGGTGCGCGCGCTGCACCCCGGCGTCGCGGGCCCCTACAGCTGGTGGTCCTACCGCGGCCGCGCCTTCGACAACGACTCCGGCTGGCGCATCGATTACCAGCTGGCCCTCGGCGAGCTGCCGGGGCGCGCCAAGCAGGCCGTCGTCGAGCGCGCCGACGCCTACGATCAGCGCTGGTCCGACCATGCTCCGGTGACGGTGCAGTACCGGTGAATCTCTCGCGCAAGACCCTCGGCCTGCTCGGCGGGCTCGTCCTCATCGTGCTCGCGGTGGGCTTCACGCTGCTCACCGGGCGCGGCGGCAACGACACCACCGCGGCCACCAGCACCCGCGCGGCCGCCGGGATCACCACCACCAAGGCCGCGCCGAAACCCGGCCCGCCCGCGGGCACTGCCAATGCGGCGCCGGTCACCAAGGCGGCGGGCGTGCCCGATCGGGCCTACGTCACGCTCGTGGAGATCGACGCGGGACGCTGGCCGGATTCGGCGAACGCGCCCGGCACCAAGGGCGGTGAGCAGTGGATGAACCGGGGAACCAAACTGCCGCCGAAGGACTCGGCGGGCAAAGCCGTGACCTACCAGGAGTGGGACGTCAACCCCAAGCAGCGCAACCGGGGCCGGGACGCCGAACGCATCGTCACCGGCAGCGACGGCACCGCCTGGTACACCGGCGACCACTACGAGACCTTCACGAGGATGCGCTGATGACGACGCGAATGACGCTGTCGCAGTTCCTTGCTCGTCCCACCCTCGAGGCGCCCGCCGCCCCGCGACCGGTGCTCGGCGCCCTGCCCGTCGACCCCGCCGCGTTCAGCGGCGTGCGCTACGACGCGCCCGCGGACTACCGCGTGCGCGAACTGCGCGGCCCCAAGATGCGCACCACCGCCGAGCTCTTCGACGAGTTCGCCGCGGCCTTCCAGTTCCCGTACTACTTCGGCGCGAACAAGGACGCCTTCGACGAATGCCTCCGTGACCTCGACGATTTCGTCGGCGACGCGCCCGGCTACGTCGTCGTGGTGCGCACCGCCGCCGACCTGCTCGCCGACGACCCCACCGAGCGCGCCTGGTTCGACAGCGCCATGCGCGACTGCGCCGCCTACTGGTCGCGCCGCGACGTCGTCTTCCGCGTCGTCCTCCAGGGCGAACCGGACACCTTCGGCGCGGTGGCGCTGACCGACTGATCCATTGCCACCGGAATTGGCGGCTGCCACCACTGTGCCGGTCCGCTTAGCGTTCTCGCCGAGCGGCTGCCGAGGCCGCCGATGAGGAGAACACGATGAAGCGAGTTCTGGTGAGCGCGAGCATCCTCGCCGCGTTCCTGACCACCGCGGCGGGTCCGGCCACGGCCGACGCGCAGCCGAGCCGCGCGTCCCAGCCCATCGCCGACAGCGGGTCGTCGGTGCTGTCGCCCGAGCTGGTGGTGACGATCAATCAGGCCATCCTCTGGCTGGCCAACGGATCGTCGGAACCCTGCACCGCGCCCGCCGGTCTCTGCCCGCCGCGGTGACGTAGGTCGTCAGCGGTGGCGTTCGGCCAGGTCGTCGCCGAGGAGGACGAACACCTCGGTGACCTGGTCGATCAGTTCCTCGCGGGTGAGATCGAGATCGCCCGCGAGCCAGGTGGTGAGGGTCTGGGTCAAGCCGCCGATGAGGTAGATCGCGCGGAAGTCGACGAGCTTCTGCGGCACCTCGACCCCGTAGAAACCAGAGCCCTCGGCGGCGACCAGCCGGGAGAACGCCCGGACCGTGCGGGCCGTGCGGGCGCGCAGTTCCGGCGTCGCCATGCCCGCGATCAGCGCGGCCTTCGCCTTGCGCGGATCGTCGATGAGCACCGAGATGCCCGCGTCGATCGCGGCGCGGGACTGGGACCGGCTGTCGGGGGCGGCGGTGGTCAGCGCCGTCACGATCGCGGCGGTCAACTCCTCGGCGATCCGATCGAGCAGGGCCTCCAGCACGCTCTCGCGATGCTCGAAATTCTCGTAGTAGTAGCGCTCGTTGAGTCCGGCGCGGGCGCAGAGCCCGGCGACGGTGAGCTTGGCCTGCCCGTCTTCGGCGACGATGTCGAGCGCCGCGTCGAGGAGGGCGGTCCGGCGTTGGGCCTGTCGTTGTTCGGCCGAGACGCCACCGTAGGTGCGTTGTGCTGCCACAGCTCCCATTCTGCGTCCTGCCGTCGCGGGGAGGTTTTCTGGTAGAGACTCTTGCCAGATTACCAAATCTGGTGGATTCTATTGCCAGATGCACTCGACGAGGAGGCGCAGCATGGCCGCACGGCAGGGCGAACCCGGATATTTCGCCGACGATTCGATGATCCGACGGGTGATGAGCAAGCGGGCGGTAGGGCTGACCTACGGTGTCCGGGCACTGGTGATCGGCGCGGTGCACCCGCTGCTGTTCGTCGGCACCAGTGAGCACACCGCCCACCGCGCGACCCCGTACACGCGGCTGGCCATCACCGGGGCGCTGTTCGAGGCGGTCTTCCTCGGCAGCAAGACCGAGGCCGACCGGGCCCTGGCCTTCACCCGGCGCAAGCACGAGAAGGTGGTCGGCACCCTGCCCGAGGACGCGGGCGAGCACTATCCGGCGGGCACCGCCTACGCGGCCCACGACCCGCACCTGATGTTCATGACCATGGCCTTCACCTTCGACTCCGCCGAGGCGATGTACGACCGGCTGGTGCGCGAACTCACCGCCACCGAGCGCGAGGACCTCTACCAGGACTACGTCCGCTGGGGCGAGCTGTTCGGCATGCCGCGCGACGCCGCGCCCGCCGACTACCCGGCCTTCCGCCGCTACTTCGACGACTACCTGAACTCGGCCGACCTGTTCCTCACCGAGGAGGCCGATCTGGTCGGCTCGTATCTGGCGGGCCACCGCAAGGCCTATCGTCTGCGCCCGCCCGCCGAGCAGGTCGGCTCGGCGCTGTACCTGCTGGTGCAGGGCAGCCTGCCTGCCCGGATCCGGGCCATGTACGGCATCGAGTGGGGCATCGCCGATCAGGTGGCCTACCGCGCGCTGTGCCGCAGCCTGCGGACCGCGCACGTCGCCCCGCCGCTGGCGCCCCGGGTGCTGGCCGGCGCGCTGGCCGGACCGAGCACACCCTCCTATCAGCTGCTGGCCCGCCGCGAACAGCGAATGGTCAAGGCGGGCAAGCCGAGCATGCCGGGGGTCGATCCGCGTAACTGGGTGGAGCGAAATCTCGCGGTGTGACCGGCGGGCCCGGAGGCGGTAGCGCAGTGTAACCACGCAGGGCCCTCGGGGCGCACCGCCCGACAAAACAGTTTGAGGTACATGGAAAGATCGGGGGCATGTCCAGTCCTGCCCCGGCCGCGACGGCCGAACGCAAGCAGCGGGTGCTGTCGGGCATCCAGCCCACCAGCGACTCCTTCCACCTCGGCAACTACCTGGGTGCGCTGCAGTACTGGGTGACCATGCAGGACGAGTACGACGCGCTGTACTTCATCCCGGACATGCACGCGATCACCGTCAGCCAGGAGCCCAAGGCGCTGCGGGCCCGCACCAAGGCCGCGGCCGCGCAGCTGCTGGCGCTCGGCATCGACCCGAAGAAGTCGACCCTGTTCGTGCAGAGCCAGGTGCCCGAGCACGCCGAGCTGTCCTGGGTCCTGAGCTGCATCACCGGTTTCGGTGAGGCCAGCCGGATGACCCAGTTCAAGGACAAGTCGGTCAAGCAGGGCGCGGACAACGCGACCGTCGGCCTGTTCACCTACCCGGTGCTGATGGCCGCCGACATCCTGCTCTACCGCCCGCACCAGGTGCCGGTCGGCGAGGATCAGCGCCAGCACCTGGAGCTGACCCGAAACCTGGCCCAGCGCTTCAACACCCGCTTCAAGAAGACCTTCGTCGTGCCGGAGCCGCACATCGTCAAGGGCACGGCGAAGATCTTCGACCTGCAGGATCCGACCGCGAAGATGAGCAAGTCGGCCAGCACCGACGCCGGCTTGATCAACCTGCTCGACGATCCCAAGGTCACCGCGAAGAAGGTCAAGTCGGCGGTCACCGACACCGAGCGCGAGATCCGCTACGACCCCGAGCACAAGGCGGGCGTGAGCAACCTGCTGGTGATCCTGAGCTCGCTCACCGAAACCCCGATCGTCACCCTCGAAGAGAATTTCGCGGGCAAGGGCTACGGTGATCTCAAGGCCGACGTGGCCGACGCGCTGGTCGAATTCGTCACCCCCGTCCAGCAGAAGGTGCAGGAATACCTGTCGGATCAGGCCGAACTGGACCGGATCCTCGCCTCGGGTGCCGAGCGGGCGCGCGAGATCGCAGGCAACACACTGGCGCAGGTGTACGACCGGGTGGGCTTCCTGGCTCGCTGACCCGGTGTGCGCCTGCGGCTTTCGGCTGAAGGGGCGCGTGCCATGCAGCTCGTCGACAACATCTCGGCCGCGGTCGAGCGGCAGATCGGGCGCAGGCCCTGGCTGGATCATCTGGTCAGGGCGGGCGGTCGATTCCAGCGGCAGCGCGGTGACTACTACGCCGCGGGCATCACATACTTCACTGTGCTGTCGCTGTTTCCGCTGTTGATGGTGGCGTTCTCGGTGGCCGGTTTCATCCTGGCCGGGCAGCCCGAGCTGCTCACCCGGCTCCAGGACAGCGTCGTGGAGAACATCCCCGGGTCCTTCGGCACCCAGATCAACGACCTCATCGATCAGGCGATCAGCTCGCGCGGCACGGTCGGTCTGCTCGGTCTGCTCGTCGGCTTGTACACCGGGCTCGGCTGGATCGCGAATCTGCGCGCGGCGCTGACCGAGCAGTGGGAGGTGCAGAGCCCCGAGAGTCCGTGGTGGCGGAGCAAGCTGTCGGATCTGGGCGCGCTGGTCGGCCTCGGCCTGGCGTTCGTGGTCTCGCTCGGGTTGTCCGCGATCGCGTCGAGCGGGCTCGGCGCCCAGGTGCTCGCCGCGCTCGGGGCCGATCACCTGCCCGGTGCGACCGTGGTGCTCACCGTGGTCTCGATCGCGCTCGGCCTGCTCGCCACGTGGGCGGTGTTCGCCTGGATGATCGCCCGCCTGCCGCGTGAGCCGGTCTCGCTGCGCAGCGCGGCGCGCGCGGCGGCGCTGGCGGCGATCGCCTTCGAGATCTTCAAGCAGATCGCCGCCATCTACCTGCAGATCGTGCTGCGGAGTCCGGCGGGCGCGACCTTCGGCTCCATCATCGGTCTGATGGTGTTCAGCTACACGACCTACCGCATCCTGCTGTTCGCCACCGCCTGGGCGGCGACCTCGTCCGACAACGACCGCGCCGCCGAGATCGCGCCGCCGAACGCGGTCGTCATCCGGCCGCGCGTGGTCGACCACAGCATCGCGACCGGCACCGGCGCCGCCTACTTCGGCGCCGGCGCGGTCGCGGCGCTGGCGCTGTTGCTGTTCGGCAGGCGCCGCTGAGTCAGCGCCTGCGCCGGTAGGACCGCCGCGCCCACAGCAGCAGCACCATGACCACGATCGGCCCGCCGATCAGGGTCGCCACCCGTGCGGCGTGATGCGGCTGCTGTTGCGGCTGGGCCTGCGTCCCGTCGGCGCGCGGCGGCGGGGTGGCCAGCGGCACGCTGGGATGCACTGCCGCACTGCCCGATTCGGGTAGCTTGCCGATCCGGGCGTCGGCGTCGAGGGCGAAACCGTAGTCGAGCAGCCGGGCGGCCTGCTCCCACGGCCGGATCGGGCGCACATCGGCCTTGAGCAGCGTGACGACCAGCCGGTGCCCGTCGCGCTCGGCGGCGGCGACGAAGGTCTGCCTGGCGTCGTCGGTGAAACCGGTCTTGCCGCCGATCGCGCCGTCGTAGTTGTAGAGCAGCTGGTTGTCGTTGGCGATGGGGAAGCCGGGATGGTCCTTGTCGTCGGGGATCTTCGGATCGGCCGGGTAGCCGGGGAAATCGGCCTGCTCGGTGTGGATGAGTTCGGCGAACAGCGGAATGCTCATCGCCTCGCGGAACAGCACCGACAGGTCGTAGGCCGAGGTGCTCATCCCTGGCCCGTCCAGGCCGGACGGGGTCGCGGCCCGAGTGTCCAACGCGCGCAACGACTTCGCCACGTCGTTCATCTTCGCGACGGTGGCCTTGTCGCCGCCGAGCTGGGTGGCGATCGCGTGCGCGGCGTCGTTGCCCGAGCACATGATCAGCGCCTGCATGAGCTGACGGTTGGTGTACTGCCCGCCGGGACCGATGCCGACCCTGGTGCCGTCGACGTCGGCGTCGGCCTGGGTGCCGGTCACCACCTTGTCCAGGTCGAGGGTGCGCAGCGCGACGATCGCCAGCGCCACCTTGATCGTGCTGGCGGGCCGGTAGCGCCCGTGCGGGTCCTTGGCCGCGAGCACCCGGCCGGTGTCGAGGTCGGAGACCATCCACGCGGTCGCCGAGAGGTCGGCGGGCAGCGGCGGCGCGCCCTTGGGCAGCACGACGCCGCATTCGCTCATCCGGTCGCCGCCGATCGGGGCGTCGGGCACCGGGAGCGCGCTCGGCGTCGGTTCGCCCGGCGCGGGCACCTCGGAGGTGTCGATGGGGGCGGGCGGCTGCGACTTCTGCGGGCAGCTGTCGGTGTTCGGCGTGGTGAACGGGGGTGTCGTCGTCGTGCTCGCGCCGTTGCCCGGCGGTGTGTCGGAGCCGGGGACGGCGGTGGCGGCGGGGGCGCAGACCAGGGTGGCGGCGATCGCGGCGGCGCCGAGGGTGCTGGCGGCGCGCACGCCGAGTTCGCGGATCTTCATCGCCACAGAGCGTAGCGAGCCGATCGAGGCGAGGTGCGGCGGCCGGGCGCAACTCTTGACAGAATCTACTAAATGAGAGTTACTAGCAAATGACTGTAACTATCATTTTGGAGGAGATATGCGGACGGAAGCCACCCGCCGCTGGCTCGCCCTCGGCGCCCTCGCCCTGGCGATGCTCACGATCGGACTCGACGTCACCGTGCTGACGGTGGCCCTGCCGACCCTCGCGGTCGACTTGGACGCGAATACCGCTGCGCTGCAATGGTTCAGCAGCGCCTACACCCTCGCGCTGGCCGCGCTGATGCTGCCCGCCGGTGCGCTGGGCGACCGCTACGGGCGCAAGAAGGTGCTGCTCGGCGCGCTCCTCGTCTTCGGGGTGGCCTCGCTCGCCTGCGCGTTCGCCGGTACGGCCGGTCAGCTGATCGCCGCCAGGGTCGCGCTCGGTGTCGCGGCCGCGGCGATGATGCCGCTGTCGATGGCCGTGCTGCCGGTGCTGTTCACCGAGCCGGCGCAGCGTCAGCGCGCGCTGACGATCTGGGTCACCTCGACCGCCGTCGGCCTGCCGCTCGGCCCGATCCTCGGCGGCTGGCTGCTCCAGCACTTCTGGTGGGGCTCGGTGTTCCTGATCAATGTGCCGCTGGTGGTCGCCGGTGCGTTGGCGGTCGCGACGCTGGTGCCGGAATCGCGCGGCGACACCGGTTCTCGCATCGATCCGGCCGGTGCGGCGCTCTCGGCCGCGGGCATGCTCGGGCTGACCTACGGCTTCATCCGGATCGGTGAACGCGACTGGGCCGACGCCGTCGGCTGGCTCGCGGTGGCCGGTGGCGTCGCGCTGCTCGGCGCGTTCCTGTGGTGGCAGCGTCGCTGCGCCCACCCGCTCATCGATGTCGGCCTGTTCGCCGCGCCCGGATTCCGCTGGGGCACCGCGTTCTCCATTCTCGTCAGCTTCGCCATGTTCGGCATGTTCTTCACCGTTCCGCAGTACTTCCAGGCGGTGCTCGAGGTCGACGCGCTGGGCAGCGGGCTGCGGCTGCTGCCGATGATCGGTGGGCTGGTGCTCGGCAGCAGACTGGTCGACGTACTGCTCCCGCGCCTCGGGGTGCGGGTGGTGCTCACCGCGGGCTTCCTGGTGCTGGCGGGCGGGATCGGGCTCGGCGCGCTGACCAGGGTGGACAGCGGCTACGGGCTGACCGCGCTGTGGACGACGGTGCTCGGCGCAGGCATGGGTCTGGTCATGCCCGCGGCCATGGGCCTGGCGATGGGCGAGCTCACCGCCGCCCGCTCCGGCTCGGGTTCGGCCCTGCTGCAAGCACTTCGGCAGGCGGGCGGCACCATCGGCGTCGCGGTCCTCGGCACGGTGCTGGCCACCACGTACCGGACCGAGCTCGGCGCGCTGAACCGGGAGCCGATCGCCGACGGGGTCACCGCGGGCGTCGCCGTCGCGCACCGGGCGGGCGATCCGGCGATGCTCGGGCAGGTGCGGCACGCCTTCGTCGCGGGGATGGACACCATGCTCGGGGTGTGCGCCCTGCTGTGCCTCGGGGCGGCCGTCGTGGCGGCCTGGGTACTGCGTGGGCGAGCGGCGGCGTCGGTCGCCGCGCCGGATGCGGCAGAATCGATGCATGTCGGTTGAGATGTCGCTGCGTGAGCGGAAGAAGGAGCGGACCCGTCGCACCCTCCGGGTCGAGGCGTTCCGGCTGTTCCGGGAGCAGGGCTACACCGAGACGACGGTGGAACAGATCGCGGCGGCCGCCGAGGTCTCGCCCAGCACCTTCTTCCGCTACTTCCCGACCAAGGAACAGCTGGTCATCGCCGACGATCAGGACGCGCTGATGATCGAGGCCCTGGCCGCGCAGCCGCGCGGTCAGCACCCGCTGACCGCCTTCCGCAACGCCACCACGGCGGTGTTCTCGGCTATGTCGGCCGCCGATATGGCCTTCGAGCAGGAACGGCACGCCCTGCTGTACCACGTCCCGGAACTGCGTCCGGCGATCGGTTTGGAATTCCAGCGCAGCATCGAATTGGCGGCGCAACTGATGGCCGAATACACCGGCAGGCCCGCCGACGACTTCGAGGTGCGGGTGGCCGCGGGCGCGATGATCGGCACCATGCTGGCCATCGTGACCGCCACGCCGGTCAATGCCGAGAATGTCGGCCACGCCCTGAGCTTCTTGCAAGCCGGGCTGCCGTTCGGCCCGGACGACGGACCGAACGGCAGCGACCGGAGCTGACTAGTCGGCGGTGCCGTGCTGCACGGGGCAGCCGTGCGCCAGCGGGCCGAGCAGCTTGTTGTTGTCGTAGAAGTGCTCGAGCTCGAGTATGCGCAGGTCTTCGCTGACCCGGGCGATGGTGACGCCGAACATCTCGATCTGCTCACCGGTGGGCTGGTGGCCCTTGTACTCGCCCTCGTACCTGCCCCAGTGCCGCCAGCGGAAGCTCACGGTCGGGGGACCGGACAGTACCTCGATGACCTCCCAGAAGAAGCCGCCGGGAAACGCGGTGTGGAAGACGTGGTGCGAGGACTCGAAGGTCTCGTTCGCCGCCTCGTAGTAGGGGTTGTCGCCGATCAGGATGTTGTAGCTGCCGATCCGCGCGAATTCCTCGGCGTCCTGCCATTCGCCGCCGTTGACCCGGCCGCGGTATTGCTCGGCGACCACCGACAGCCAGGTGGCCGGATCGCCCTTGTGCGAGACCTCCATCTCGAAGACCTTCACCAGGTCCTCGACGATCGCCTCGAGCGAGCCGGGCGCGTGCTCGGTGGTGCGCTCGCGCGGGATGACTTCATGGCTCAATTCGTAGTCCGGGACATTGCCGCGCCATTCGGTCGGCGCGGCCGCGGCGATCACCGCTTCGCGGCCCTGCAGCCACAGCGGGGCCTCCGGCTCGGGATTCTGATCGGCTTGCGTATCTGTCACATCCACAGTCATTTTCGGTCTACCCGACCCTTTCGGAAAAGCTCGTAGAACCGGTCGAAGGTAACAGCGACCGCTCCGCCGCGCCTGCCGCGTCTCAGCAGATGAGAATCGCGAAATGTCGAACTGTGTTCTGTGACAACGTTTTCGGAAACGCTATGCGACGGGGTGGGGATGGTGCCCGAGGCGGGCCGGGGTCTCGTCATCCATGGTCGCGAAGAATTCGCCGAGCACGCCGACGATCTGATCCACCGATTCCGCGCAGAACAGCACCGGCTGGTAGTGGGTGATGTCGTAGTCGATCGTGCCCATCGCGGCGACGTCGAGCGGACGTAGCCGGGCGTGCCGGAATTCATCGATCTCACCGTAGGAGGACAGCAATCCGGCGCCGTAACAGCGGATCTCGCCGGCCTCACGGACTACGCCGAACTCCAAAGAGAACCAGAAGACGTCGGCCAGGAATTTCAGCGCCGTCTCGGTCTCCAGCCGGGCCACCGCGGCGCCGACCGTCTCGTAGAGCGCGGCGAATCTCGGGCTCGCGATCTGATTCGCGTGGCCGATGATCTCGTGGATCGCGTCGGGCTCGGGGGTGTAGAGCGGGGCCGAGTGGTGGCGGATGTACTGGGTGGAGTGGAAGGTGCGCTCGGCGAAGGAACCGAAGAACTCGCGCAGCGGGACGAGCCCGGCGGCGGGCACGTAGCTGAAGCCGGTCAGCGGGGCGAGCAGGCGCGACACCTCGTCCAGCTGCGGGATGTGATCGCGCGGCAGGGCCAGCGCCGCCGCCGCGTCGCGGACCTCGCCACAGGCGTAGATCTCGTGCTTGCGGGCCAGTTCCGCCGAGGCGATCCGCCACACCCGCTGCTCGTCCTCGGTGTAGGCGATCTGCGGGACACGGCCGCCCGGCCGGTAGTCGAGCGCGATCGCGGCGATGGCGTTGCGGCGGGTGCGGTAGTCCTCGTCGTTCACACCGGGGTGATCCGCGCTCAGATGCACGGTCACATCGCCGTCGCGCTCGCGCGTCACCGGCGAGTACAGCTGGGCCTCGGTGAACATGCCTCCAGGCAAGCACCGCGCGTTCCCGTCGACAACAACGACGCGCACAACTGCGCAAACTGCACAGTTATCGTGGCGAAAATTCGCTGATTCCGGCGATCATCAGGGTTTTCTGTGCGCTTGCTGGCGACCGATCGCGGTGCCCGCCGCCGATCGCTGTGCGGACTTGCGAACGCGGGTATTCGGTAACGACGCGGTGAATCGGCGCACGCGCCCGGTGCGAATAACGCAAGATTGCGATCGACGAAGGAGGACGATTGCGATCCCTGCGGATAGATCTCGATCAGCACCTGCTGGCCGCGGCGGCCGACATCATGGGCACCGCCGACAGCAACGCGACCGTCAACGAGGCGTTGCGGCGCATCGTCGTACACGAGCGGCAACTACGCAATCTCGAACGGCTGATGGCCGATTCGATCTTCAGCACCCCGCGGGAGGACCAGCAGGCGCCGATCATGGCCGCGGACGGGGTGGCCGAAGGATAGCTCGGGCGCGAATGTGTCGGTGCCCGCTGGAATCATCGGTCCCGTCGCCGATCCGCAGGGGGAACGATGTCGGTACCGATCGCGAATCTGCCCGTCGCCCAACGCCCGCGTGAGCGCTTGCTGCTGCTCGGCCCGCACGCGCTCAGCGATGTCGAGTTGCTCGCGCTGCTGCTCGGGCAGGGCACGCGCGGGCAGTCGGCGCTGGAGCTCGCCGCGCAGCTCCTCGGCGAGTACGCCGGATTGGCCGAGCTCGCCGCCGCCCGCCCGGAGGAGCTGGCGCGCAGGGCGGGCATCGGTCCGGCCAAAGCGGCGACGGTGATCGCCGCGTTCCATCTCGGCACCCGCTCGCGGATCACCGAATCGGTGCCGCGGCTGAGCTCACCCGCCGATATCGCCCGCGTCGCGGTGCCGCTGTTCGCCGGCGCCAGGGTCGAGCGCCTGCTCGTGCTGATCTGCGACACCCAGCATCGCCTGCGCCACCGCGCCTTCGTCGCCGAGGGCGCCATCGACCACGTGGCCGTCCCGGTCCGGGAAATCCTCAATACCGTCCTGCGCCACGACGGCCGCGCCTTCGCCGTCGTGCACAACCACCCCTCCGGCGACCCGACCCCCAGCGCCGACGACCGCCGCGCGGGCACCCTGCTCGCCCGCGCCGCCGACCTCGTCGGCCTGCGCTACCTCGACCACCTCGTCATCGCCGGCGAATCCTGGTCCACCGCCCCACCTCTGGACTGACCCCTACTGCTCGATGTCGGCGGCGCGGAGGCGGGCCAGGGCGGTGGGGTCGGGCCAGTGGCGGGCTTCGAAGCGGGTGGGCTCGATGGTGGGAAGGGGAGTGAGGCCGAGGATCTCGACGACCGTGGGGAAGGGAACGGTGCAGAGCAGTTCGACCTCGTCGTTGTCGTCGCGGCGCAGGAAGCGCACGACATCGGTCTCCGGGAGCAGGTATTCCACCCCTTCGCCCCAGACCACCGAGGTGAAGGCGCCGTCGGAGGACTCCTCGTAGTTGACCGTGGCGGCGTAGGCGGGGGCGATGTCGAGGTCGGGCAGCTCCAGGTACTCCTCGAACAGGTCGTTCAAATGGTCTGTCTGGATGCTGTATTCGGTCGCGGCCAGGCCGGCGCGCGCCCGCAGCGCCAGCGGCATCGACGGGTGCGGGCCCGCCTCGTCGAAGGGGACGACGGTGCCGTGCTCGTCGACCGTGTAGCCCTGCGGCGAGACCGGACGGGCCGCGTCGCGGTACTGCTGCTCGATCATCTCGAACACCTCGACGAGCAGCTCCGGATCGTCGGGAACGACCAGCAGGGAATCGTTCTCGGCGATGAACGCGACCGGCCTTGCCTCGCCACCCGCGTACCCGGCCAGCCAGCCCGGCACCAGCAGCCAGGAGGCGAAGTAGGAATCGCCGTCGTCGACGAACCGCAGGATCTGTAGTTCGGCGGGGGAGCCGGGCTTGCTCAGCGCCGTGAGATTGTCGCGCGCCGCGGCGAAGACCTGCTCGGCGTCAACACCCCAGCTCGCGACCTGATCGACGGACACGAACGACCTGGTCCGCGGCAGATCGACGACGACGATCTCGTCGATGAACGGGAACGCCGCGCGGTGCAGCGGCCGCGGGCCGTCCTGGCCCAGCGTCACCGGACGCAGGACCGAACGCAGCATCGGGCGCACCGATTCCCAGTCGCCCGGCACATCGTCGGATCCGGTCATCGCCGCGATGAACGCGGTGATGCGTTCTTCCCGCTCCGCCGCGCCGAGCTGCTGGCACTCACGAAAGATGTTGTCCAGGAAGATCACCCGGCCGTCACTGTGATGCACGCTGAAGTCCTCGGCCGAGTACTCGGCGTCGCCGATCCCGTGCGCGCGCACAGTCGTCATCACGGTTTCCACGAACTGCTCGCGTTCCATCGCCGCGTCACTCCCCGTCCCTGTCGGTTACCGTCGATCTTGACCGACGGCACCGACACTGTCGAGGCGTCGGTCACTCAGTCGGCGAAACCGGTGGTCCTGGCCAGGTCGGCGAGCATGGCGTCGAACATGATCTCCGGGTCGGCCAGCGGGATGGGGTAGTTGCCGAACACCTCGAGGGTGACGTGGCCGAACAGCCTGGCCCAGATCTGCACCATCAGATAGGTGACGCCCAGATCCAGCTTCTCGGCCGGGAACTTCTGGCCGGACTCCGAGAGCATCGCCAGCAGATCGGTCTGGAAGGCGACGAGATCCTCGCGCAGCGCGGGCGGGATGGTCTCACCGGGCGGGGTGGCGATCTCGAAGCCGACCAGCAGCCTGCCCGCCGCGGCGAGGAAGATCCGGCCGAAGGGTTCGTCGAACCGGCGCATCATCGACCGGCCCGAGGTGGGCGAGGCGAACACCAGGGTGAACTCCCGGGGATTCGCCAGCGCCCACCGCCGGAAACCGCGGCAGATGGCCAGGAACTGCACCGCGCCGTCGTCGGACAGCACGGCGATCTCGGTCGAGAGGAACGCGGCCAGATCGGTGCAGAACTCCACCCGCAACCGCTCGATCAGCTCGTCGCGCGAGGCGTAGTGCCGATAGAGCGCGGGCGCGGTGACGCCCAGCTCGCGGGCGATCGCGCGCAGGGTGACCGCGTCCGGTCCCTGCGCGGCCAGCAGCGCCCTGGCGACCCGCCGGATATCGGCGTCGGTCACCAGGGGCGCGCGCCCACGCGCCTTGCCCGTCACCCGGCCACCCCCTCGATCATGTTTCGGTTCAAGCGTATTCGACCTCCCAGCGCTTGATGCCGTTGAGCCAGCCGCTGCGCAGCCGCACGGGGTCGGCGACCTGACGCAGGTTCGGCATCGCGTCGGCAATGGCATTGAACATCAGGTCGATCTCCAGGCGGGCCAGATTCGCCCCGACGCAGTAGTGCGTGCCGGTGCCGCCGAAGCCGACATGCGGGTTCGGGTTGCGCAGCACGTCGAACTCGAACGGGTTGGTGAAGGCCTCCTCGTCGAAGTTGGCCGAGCTGTAGAACAGCCCGATCCGCTGGCCCTTCTCGATCTGCTGCCCGCCCAGTTCCAGGTCGCGGGTGGCGGTGCGCTGGAACGCGGTCACCGGGGTCGCCCAGCGCACGATCTCGTCCGGCGCGGTGCGCGGGCGCTGCTCCTTGTAGAGCTCCCACTGGGCGGGGTTGTCGACGAAGGCCTTCATGCCGTGGGTGATCGAGTTGCGGGTGGTCTCGTTGCCCGCGACGGCGAGCAGGATGACGAAGAAGGCGAACTCGTCGGAACCCAGGTGCTCGCCGTCGACGTCGGCGTTGACCAGCTGGGTGACGATGTCGGCGGCCGGACACCCCCGGCGCTGCTCGGCCATGTTCCAGGCGTAGCCCATCACCTCGGCGGTGGCCACGTGGTGGTTGCCCTCGAACTCCGGATCGTCGTAGGAGATCATCTGGTTGGTCCAGTCGAAGATCTTGCGACGATCCTCCTGCGGGACGCCGAGCAGTTCGGCGATCGCCTGCAGCGGCAGTTCGACGGCCACCTGCTCGACGAAGTCGCCCCGCCCGGATTTCTTGGCCTCCCAGACGATCCGTTCGGCCCGCTCGGTGAGCGCGGCGCGCAGGTTCTCCACCGCGCGCGGGGTGAAGCCCTTGGACACGATGCGGCGGATCTTGGTGTGCTGCGGCGGATCCAGGTTCAGCATCAGCATGTTGCCGAGCATGTCGATCTGCTCGCGGGTGGTCTCCTCGTTGAACCGGATGATCGCGCCGTTCTCGTGCGAGGAGAAGTCGTCGGGGTTCTTGGAGATCTCCTTGATGTCGGCGAGCTTGGACACCACCCAGTAGCCGCCGTCGTCGAATCCGCTGGCGCGGTCCGGCTGGGCGCACCACCAGACCGGGGCGGTGCGCCGCAGCTGCGCGAACTCCTCGATCGGCAGTCGGCTTGCGAGCAGATCGGGATCGGTGAAATCGAACCCCGCGGGGATGTTGGTGCTGGTCACGGCTGTCTCCTCCGGTCCGGTGCGCGGACGTCACAACGTGATGTGGAACACGTTCGTGATGATGAAACCACGTCCGACCCGTTTATGAACAGTGTTTAGTAATACCTGTTTACAAAACCTGTCGAACAGAATCGGGCGGTTCACCGTCCGCGATCCCCGCCCGCTGGGCAAGATGACCGCGTGGACCTGCCGTTTCTGCGCGCGAACCCGCATCTGCTGCCGACCTTTCTCGCGCACCAGCGGCTGCGCACGACGCCCGTGCCGGGCGGCTCGATCAGCGTCGCCGAGCGGATCGGGCTCGACGACGGCACCCAGTTGTTTCTCAAGACCTGGCCGGGCGGCGTGTCCGCCGCGCCGACGGCCGAGGCCACCGCCGCGCCCGCCGGTCTCTTCGCGGCCGAAGCGGATGGGCTGCGCTGGCTGCGGGAGGCGGGCGGGGTCGCGGTGCCCGAGGTGTACGCGGTCACCGGCGAACTGCTGCTCCTGGAGTGGATCGAGCACGCCGAGCCGAGTGCCACCGCCGCCGAGCGTTTCGGGCGCCGGCTCGCCGCCACCCATCGAGCGGGCGCGCCCTGCTTCGGCGCGGCAGTGTCACTCCACCCCGCCCCGTCGGGTCCCGGGCAGCCCTCCCGCACGCCCGATGCCGCCGTGCCGGCCGGATTCCTCGCGGGCCTGCCCCTGGACAACACCCCGGGCGAGGACTGGCCGACCTGGTTCCGTGCGAATCGCATCCTGCCGCTGCTGGAACTCGCCGTCGACGCGGGCGGTCTCGACCCCGCCGACGCCGCGCTCGTCGCAACGATCCGCATCGAGGCGCCGTCGGAACCCCCGGCCCGGATCCACGGCGACCTGTGGCCCGGCAACATCATCTGGGGCTGCGCCGACACCCCCTGGCTGATCGACCCCGCCGCCCACGGTGGCCACCGCGAAACCGACTTGGCCACCCTCACCCTCTTCGGCGGTGCCCCCCACCTGTCCCGAATCATCGCCGCCTACAACGAGATCCATCCCCTCGCCCCCGGCTGGAAGGACCGCATCGCGCTCCACACCCTGCCGATCCTGCTGGTCCACGCCGCCCTGTTCGGCCGCTCGTACCGTGCGGCGGTCCTCGACGCCGCGCGGCGCTATCGATAGCGAGTCGATCGCCGCTGCCCGGATAGACTGGCTGAGCAAGCTCGATGGATCGAGGTGGCCGCTATGTCCAGCCATCGCGGCGGTGCTCGCCGGGTGCGTGCGGGCGAGGTCGGCCTGGAGGTGATCATCGGTGGCGCCGGGGCGCCGCTCGTCCTGATCCAAACCGGGCTGCTCGCCGAGGAATGCGCGCCATTGGCGACCGCGCTCGATCGTGACTTCACCACGATCCGCTACCACCGTCGCGGGTACGCGGGCAGCGACCCGGTGTCGGGCCCCGGCTCGATCGGCCGCGACGCGCGAGACTGCGCGGCCCTGCTGACCGCGCTGGGTATCGACTCCGCGCACGTGCTCGGGCTCTCCTACAGCGGGGCCGTCGCCCTCCAGCTGGCGGCCGACGCGCCGGAGCGGGTCCGCTCGCTCGTCCTGATCGAGCCGCCGCCGGTCCACGTCGCCGAATTCCGTTCCGTCAACGCCGAACTCCAGCGGGAGTACCGGGCGGCGGGGAGCGCCGTCGCCCTCGACCACCTGATGGGCATCGTCAGCGGATCGGGCTGGCGCGACCTCCTGGATCGGCAGCTGCCCGGGGCGCGGGAACAGGCGACGGCCGACGCCGAAATCTTCTTCGCCACCGACCTGCCCGCGCTGCTGACCTGGACCTTCACCGCCACCGACGCGGCCCGGGTCCAGGCGCCGGTGCTCTACCTCGGCGGGACGGCGAGCGGCCCGTGGTTCGCCGAGGTCGCCGAGCTGATCACCACCTGGTTCCCGCGGGCCGAATCGGTGCTGTTCGCCGACGCCGACCACGGTCTCGCCCTCACCCATACCGCCGGTCTCGCCGCGGCGATCACCGCCTTCGTGGCGGATCGGTAGCGCGTCGTGACGCCCCTGGATTCAGGATTACAGATTTACGTTTCCTGTAACGATTAGATGTAGAGCTTCCCGAGTGTCGGCCGCGAAGGTGGGCGCATGATCAAAATGCCTCATGTTCAAACGACTGGCACTCGCCGCTCTGTGCGGTGCGGCCGCACTGCTCCCCGTCGCTCCCGCCGGCGCCGCGCCACACGCGGGCCCACCGGCGAAGATCGCTTCCTACAACGTCTTCATGCTGCCGGAGGCGCTCTACCCCAACTGGGGGCAGGAGCAGCGTGCCGATCTGATCGCGCAGCAGAACGTACTGGCCGATCAGGACGTGGTGGTGCTCCAGGAGCTGTTCCACAACGAGGGCGGTGACCGGCTGCTGAACGATCTGCGGCGGACCCACCCGAATCAGACGTCGGTGGTCGGCCGGTCGCGCTCGGGCTGGGACGCGACCCAGGGCTCGTACTCCGCGACCACGCCCGAGGACGGCGGTGTCGCCATCGTCAGCCGCTGGCCGATCAGTCGCAAGGTGCAGTTCGTGTACAAGGACGCGTGCGGCGCGGACTGGTTCTCCAACAAGGGCTTCGCCTACGTGAAGCTGGCCGCGCCGGGCGGTGCCATCCATGTGATCGGCACGCACATGCAGTCCGAGGACGACGGGTGCAGCGCGGGCCAGCCGGGTCACGTGCGGGCCAAGCAGCGCGCGCAGATCACCGCCTTCCTCGCCGCCGAGCGCATCCCCGCCGGCGAGCCGGTCTACGTGGCGGGCGATATGAACGTCATCGAATCCAGCGCCGAATATCCCGCCATGCTCGCCGAACTCGGCGCCGTCGGTCCCGAGCACACCGGGCACCCGCACTCGTGGGACTGCGCCGACAACTCGGTCTGCCTCGACCAGTACGGCCCCGAATACGCCTCCGAGCACCTCGACTACGTGCTGCCCATCAACGGTCACCCCGTCCCCAAGCGCTACGTCAACGAGACCCGCCGCGTGAAGAGCCCCTCCTGGAGCGTCACCGCCGCTGGCACCACGTACACCTACACCGACTACAGCGACCACTACCCGGTGTTCGGCTCCAACGGCTGACCGACGACGAAGGCCGCCTTCATCTCGAAAGATGAAGGCGGCCTTCGTGGACCGGGGGAGGGTCAGCGGGTGAAGAGCAGGGCCCGCTTGACTTCCTGGATGGCCTTGGTGACCTCGATGCCACGGGGGCACGCGTCGGTGCAGTTGAAGGTGGTGCGGCAGCGCCACACGCCCTCGACGTCGTTGAGGATGTCGAGACGCTCGCGGGCGGCCTCGTCACGGCTGTCGAAGATGAAGCGGTGGGCGTTCACGATCGCGGCCGGGCCGAAGTAGCTGCCGTCGCTCCAGTACACGGGGCAGGAGGTGGTGCAGCAGGCGCACAGGATGCACTTGGTGGTGTCGTCGAACCGGGCACGGTCGTGCTGGCTCTGGATGCGCTCGCGGGTGGGCTCGTTACCCGAGGTGATCAGGTACGGCTTGACGGCACGGAACGCGTCGAAGAACGGCTCCATGTCGACCACGAGGTCCTTCTCCACGGGCAGGCCGCGGATCGGCTCGACGGTCATGGTGAGGGTCTTGTCGCCCTTGGGCAGCAGGTCCTTCATCAGCACCTTGCAGGCCAGCCGGTTCACGCCGTTGATCCGCATCGCGTCCGAACCGCACACACCGTGGGCGCAGGAGCGCCGGAAGGTGAGGGTGCCGTCCAGGTAGGACTTGATGTAGATCAGCACGTTGAGGAAACGGTCGGTCGGCAGGACCGGCACCTGGAACGAATCCCAGTGCGCGCCCTTGTCGTCCTCGGTGCTGAACCGGGCCACCTTGACGGTGACCATGACCGAGCCCTCGGGAACGGGAGCCGGCTTCTGCGTGGTGGGTTCGGCTACAGCAGTCATCAGTACTTACGCTCCATCGGCTCGTAGCGGGTCTGCACCACCGGCTTGAAGTCGAGGCGGATCTCGGAGATGAGCTCCGGACCCTCCTTGTAGGCCATCGTGTGCCGCATGAAGTTGACGTCGTCGCGGTCCGGGTAGTCCTCGCGGGCGTGGCCGCCACGCGATTCCTTGCGGTTGAGCGCGCCGACGACGGTGACCTCGGCCAGCTCGAGCAGGAAGCCCAGCTCGACGGCCTCGAGCAGGTCGCTGTTGTAGCGCTTGCCCTTGTCCTGCACCGTGATCCGGGTGTAGCGCTCCTTGAGCGTGTGGATGTCGGTGAGGACCTTCTTGAGGGTCTCCTCGGTGCGGAACACGCCCGCGTTGGCATCCATCGTGGCCTGCAGCTCGGTGCGGATGTCGGCCACGCGCTCGTTGCCGTGGTCGGACAGGATCAGCGCCAGCCAGTCCTGCACCATCTTGGCCGGGTCCTCGGGCATCTCGACGAACTCGGTGCGCTGGGCGTACTCGGCGGCGGCGATACCGGCGCGCCTGC
Organism: Nocardia sp. NPDC058244; assembly: GCF_042882065.1. Classification (NCBI taxonomy): domain Bacteria; kingdom Bacillati; phylum Actinomycetota; class Actinomycetes; order Mycobacteriales; family Nocardiaceae; genus Nocardia; species Nocardia sp. NPDC058244. Next base: position 354,143 of record NZ_JBHVWX010000007.1, read on the forward strand.
CGAACACGTTGATGTCGAGCAGCGAGTTGGTGCCGAGGCGGTTCGCGCCGTGCACGGAGACACAGGCGCACTCGCCGGCGGCGTACAGGCCGGGGACCACGTCGGTGTTGTTGCGCAGCACCTCGCCACGGATGCGGGTGGGGATACCGCCCATCACGTAGTGGCAGGTCGGCATGACCGGCACGAGCTCCTTGACCGGGTCGACGCCCAGGTAGGTGCGCGCGAACTCGGTGATGTCGGGGAGCTTCTCCTCGAGCACGTCCTCGCCGAGGTGGGTCACGTCGATGTAGACGTAGTCCTTGTTCGGACCGGCGCCGCGGCCCTCGGCCACCTCGAGCACCATCGAGCGGGCGACGATGTCGCGCGGCGCGAGGTCCTTGATGGTGGGGGCGTAGCGCTCCATGAAGCGCTCACCGGAGGCGTTGCGCAGGATGCCACCCTCACCACGAACAGCCTCGGAGATGAGGATGCCCAGGCCCGCGAGGCCTGTCGGGTGGAACTGGTGGAACTCCATGTCCTCGAGCGGCAGGCCCTTGCGGAACACGATCGCCATGCCGTCACCGGTCAGCGTGTGCGCGTTCGAGGTGGTCTTGTACATGCGGCCCGAGCCGCCGGTGGCGAACACGATCGACTTCGCGTGGAAGACGTGGATCTCGCCGGTGGACAGCTCGTAGGCGACGACGCCGGTGGCGACGGGGCCACGCTCGGTGTCGGTCATCACCAGGTCGAGCACGTAGAACTCGTTGTAGAACTCGACGTCGTGCTTGACGCAGTTCTGGTACAGCGTCTGCAGGATCATGTGACCGGTGCGGTCGGCGGCATAACACGCGCGACGCACGGGCGCCTTGCCGTGGTCACGGGTGTGGCCACCGAAACGACGCTGGTCGATCTTGCCCTCGGGCGTGCGGTTGAACGGCAGGCCCATCTTCTCCAGGTCCATCACCGCGTCGATGGCCTCCTTGGCCATGATCTCCGCGGCGTCCTGGTCGACCAGGTAGTCACCACCCTTGACGGTGTCGAAGGTGTGCCATTCCCAGTTGTCTTCTTCGACGTTGGCCAGCGCGGCGCACATGCCGCCCTGGGCCGCGCCGGTGTGGCTGCGCGTCGGGTACAGCTTGGTCAGGACCGCGGTGCGAGCCCGGGGACCGGCCTCGATCGCCGCGCGCATACCCGCGCCACCGGCGCCGACGATGACGACGTCGTAGCGATGCTCCTGAATCGGACGGGATTCACTCATGCGAGGTGGCCTGTTCCTAACCGGTGATGTTGGGGTCGAAGGTGAAGATGACGTACGTGCCGACGCTCATCACCAGGATCATCGAGACCGCGAGAATGGTCTTGAGCCAGAACCGGGTGGAGTCCTTGCGGGAGTAGTCATCGATGACGGTCCGCAGACCGTTGCCGCCGTGCAGCTGGGCCAGCCAGAGCATGGTCAGGTCCCAGAACTGCCAGAACGGGCTGGACCAGCGACCGGCCACGAAGGCGAAGTTCAGCCGGTTCACGCCACCGTCGATCATCAGCATGATGAACATGTGGCCGAGCACCAGCACGATGAGCAGCAGGCCGGAGAAGCGCATGAACAGCCACGCGTACTTCTCGAAGTTGCCGTTCGCCTTGGCCCGGGGGGAGCGGGGAGCGTCGAGGCTGGCCGGGCGGTCGTAGGACTTGCCGAGGACAGGTGCAGACATATCAGTGCTCCGTCAGCAGGTAGAAGAACTGGCGGCCGACGCCGGCGGCGGAGACCAGAACCCAGATGGTCAGCACGATCCACAGCATCTGCTTCTGGAAGCGCGGGCCCTGCGACCAGAAGTCGACCAGGATGACGCGGACGCCGTTGAGAGCGTGGAACAGCACGCAGACGACGAGACCCATCTCCATGAGCGCGACGAGCGGGTTCTTGTACAGCTCGATCGCTTCGTCGTAGGTGACCGGGTTGACCCGGACCAGTGCCGTGTCCAGCACGTGCACGAAGAGGAAGAAGAAGATCGTGACACCGGTGATTCGGTGCAGCGCCCACGACCACATGCCAGGGTCGCCGCGGTACAGCGTCTTCCGCTTCGGCTGGGCCGGAGCCGGAGCTTCTATCGTGGTCATAGAGTGCGGTGCCTCCAACGTCGTTGATGGACCCGGTCACAGATCCGACGCCGGCGTGCGTGGAGAGGCAAATGCCCAGGTGGCTGCGCTGTGTTCGCGAGCGCTGGCCCGCCGCCGGGAACCTGAACCGATCTTCGGCTGACTCTAATCCTCTCTGTTTCGCGGAACTAATTCGGCGTGCCGTGCGTTGCGTGCGAATCGGCCGAGTTAGGTTTACCTTTCTCCTTGCCGGATACTGGTGCGAAGGCCCGTTTGTCGACGCGTTCGGCGGGATCGGCTGGAGGTTCGCGATGCCCGAAATCGACTGGAATACCTTGCATGACATGGCAATTCGCGCTATGGGGTCGGCGTATGCCCCGTACTCGGGTTTCCCGGTCGGTGCGGCGGCTCTCACGGCGGACGGCCGAATTGTGAGCGGTTGCAATGTGGAAAATGTCTCATATGGGCTAACGCTGTGTGCCGAATGTGTACTCGTCGGTAACTTATTCGCCTCGGGTGGCGGCCGTCTGGTGGCCGTCTCGGTGACCGATTCCCGGGGCGAAATCCTGATGCCGTGCGGGCGCTGTCGTCAGCTGTTGTTCGAGCACGGCGGCGCGGAGTTGCTCGTCGACCATGCCGCGGGACCCAAGCCGCTGAGCGAGCTGCTGCCGTACGCGTTCGGACCGGACGATCTGGCGGCCGGGCGCCGGTAGCCCTCCCGCGCTGCCCGTGTCCCGCCGCGGTGCCAGACTTGGCGCATGACGGCACTGGATGCGGTATCGGTCATCACTGGCAAGCGCGATGGCGGGGAGCTCTCCGACGCGCAGATCGACTGGGTGGTGGATGGCTTCACCCGGGGGATCGTCGCCGACGAGCAGATGTCGGCGCTGGCCATGGCGATCGTGTGGCGGGGGATGACCCGGCGCGAGACCGCCCGCTGGACGGCGGCGATGATCGGCTCGGGCAGCCGGATGGACTTCACCGACCTGCCCCGGCCCACCGTGGACAAGCATTCGACCGGCGGGGTCGGCGACAAGATCACGCTGCCGCTGGCCCCGCTGGTGGCGGCCTGCGGTGCCGCGGTGCCGCAGCTGTCGGGCCGTGGGCTCGGGCACACGGGCGGCACCCTCGACAAACTCGAGTCGATCCCGGGCTGGCGCGCCGATGTCACGGTGCCGCGGATGCGTGAGATCCTGGCCGACCCCGCGATCGGCGCGGTGGTCTGCGCGGCGGGTGCCGATCTGGCGCCCGCCGACAAACGGCTCTACGCGCTGCGCGATGTCACCGGCACGGTGGAGTCGATCCCGCTGATCGCGAGCTCGATCATGAGCAAGAAGATCGCCGAGGGGACGGCGGCGCTGGTGCTGGACGTGAAGGTCGGCTCCGGCGCCTTCCTCAAGACCGTCGACGGTGCCAGGGAGCTGGCGACGGCGATGGTCGAGCTCGGCCGGGACGCGGGCGTGCGGACGGTCGCGCTGCTCACCGCGATGGACACCCCGCTCGGCCGGACCGCGGGCAACGCGCTCGAGGTCGCGGAGTCGGTGGAGGTGCTCGCCGGCGGCGGCCCGGCCGACGTGATCGAGCTGACGCTCACCCTGGCCCGCGAGATGGTCGCCCAAGCCGGACTGCACGTCGACCCGGCCGACGTCCTCGCCGACGGACGGGCCATGGACCACTGGCGCGCGATGATCCAGGCGCAGGGCGGCGACCCCGACGCGCCGCTGCCGGTCGCCCGGCACACCGAGGTCGTCCGGGCCGAGTCCACCGGGGTCCTCACCCGGCTCGACGCGATGGGCGTCGGCATCGCCGCCTGGCGCCTCGGCGCCGGTCGCGCCCGGCAGGGCGAGCGGGTCCAGGCGGGCGCCGGGATCGAGATGCACGCCAAACCCGGCGACGCCGTGATCGCAGGCCAGCCACTGCTCACCCTGCACACCGATACACCGGAGGCCTTCGACGGCGCGCTGGCCGCCCTCGTCGATGCGGTCACCGTCGCGCCGACCGACGAGACGAAGCCGGGAGACCTGGTCATCGACCGGATCGGCTGAGAACGCCGGGCGCGGATGGCCGGATTCGGGCGAAGGCGCCGGTTCCGAGCCGACCGGTCGAGCCGTGCCGGAACTGCCCGGCCGAAGCCCGCGCGGGTGACCCGCAATAGTCCGTCGCAGGGCGGATAATCAACGAGACGGTTGCCACGGGGCGAGTTCGCTGCCGGAAGCCGCGCGCCCCGCTACCGTCGATACATGACTGGACCGGCGCCCCTAGACCTTGCTTCGATCCGACGCGCACCGAAGGCTTTGCTGCACGATCACCTCGACGGTGGTCTGCGGCCCGAGACGGTGCTAGAGCTCGCCGCCGACTGCGGCTATGACGAATTACCCGCCCATGATGCCGAGAGTCTCGGGGCGTGGTTCCGCGATGCCGCCGACAGCGGATCGCTGGAGCGCTACCTGGAGACCTTCGCCCACACCGTCGCCGTGATGCAGACCCCCGAGGGCCTGCGGCGGGTCGCCCGTGAGTGCGCGATCGACCTCGCCGCCGACGGCGTGGTCTACGCCGAGGTGCGGTTCGCGCCCGAACAGCACCTGGAGAAGGGCCTGACCCTCGACGAGGTCGTCGAGCACACCATCGCCGGCTTCCGCGAGGGCGAGGCGATCGCGGCCGAGCGGGGCGACCTCATCCGGGTGACCTGCCTGCTCACCGCGATGCGGCACGCGGCCAGGTCCCGGGAGATCGCCGAGCTCACGGTCCGCTTCCGGGATCGCGGCGTCGGCGGCTTCGACATCGCGGGCGCCGAGGCGGGCTTCCCGCCCACCCGCCACCTCGACGCCTTCGAATACCTGCGAGCCAATCACGCGCACTTCACGATTCACGCGGGTGAGGCGTTCGGGTTGCCGTCGATCCACGAGGCACTGGCGTTCTGCGGCTGCGATCGACTCGGCCACGGCGTGCGGATCACCGACGACATCACCGTGCCCGGCAATATCGAGGACGCCCAGCTCGGCCTGGTCGCCAACTACGTGCGCGACATGCGCGTCCCGCTGGAACTGTGTCCGTCGTCGAATGTGCAGACCGGCGCGGTGCCCTCGCTGGACAAGCATCCGTTCGACCTGCTCGCGCGGCTGCGCTTCCGGGTCACCGTCAACACCGACAACCGGCTGATGAGCGACACCACCATGAGCGCGGAGATGCTCAAGCTGGTGGACACCTTCGGCTACGGCTGGAGCGACCTGGAACGCTTCACCATCAACGCGATGAAGTCGGCGTTCATCCCGTTCCCGGACCGGCTGAAGATCATCGACGAGGTGATCAAACCGGGCTACGCCGTGCTCATCGGCTGAAACGCGAACAGGGCGGTGCCGTCTCGGCACCGCCCTGTTCCGTCGAGCTCGTTACTGCTGCGTGAGCCGCGCTTCGAACGCGCGCTGCAGGTCGCGGAACTGCTGGGCCTCCGCGGCGAACGGCGGGTTCGGCGCCATCCGGTTGGGGTCCGGGTTCAGCAGGTAGGAGACGTACCAGCCGAGCGGATTCGACTGTGCCAGCGCCTGTTCCACGCTGTCGTCGTCGGCGTAGTCGGCGGCGTCGCTGAACAGTTCGACGGCCAGGTCGAGCTGCTCGATGTCGACGGCCTCCGGGCCCTCGGCCAGATCATCGACCAGACCGGTGAGCACGTAGACGTTCTCGTCGGTCACCTCGACCTCGAGCGAACCGTCCACCGCCGCGGTCTGCACCTCGGCGAAGGTGGAGACCCGGCCCAGCTCGTGCTCGTGATCGTCGGCCAGGTAGCGGGCCAGCGCGCGCTCGGAACCGAACACCGTGATGGTGCGGCCGTCGCCGAGGAAGATCGGCTCGTCGTCGAGGTAGCAGCGCAGGGTGAAGTGCTCGCCGTCGGAGGTGACGATCTTGACCGGGTCGATGCCGACCTCGTGCCAGAAGGAGTCGTCCTCGTCCTCTTCGTCGTCGTCCTCGGCGTCGAGGTCGACGTTCTCGAACTCCTCGTCCTCCTCGGCGGCGTCGTCGGCGTCGACCTCGTTCTCCTCGGCCGCCAGCAGTTCGGCCTCGGCGACGGCGACCGCGGCCGCGTCGACCTCGGGCGTGCTGACGACACTGTCGATCGCGTCGAGCACGTCGTCCCAGCCCTTGACGATGGCCGCGCCGACCTGGTCCCACAGCTCTTCGCCGTCGCGGCCGACGAAGGTGTTCGCGCCGCTGGCCAGCGCGCCGAGCACCGGGTTGGACCCGAAGAACTTGGTCACCACGTCGAGCTCGCACACCTCGCCGATGTTGCGCACCATCGCCAGGGTGTCCTCGAGCTCGCCGACGACATCGACGTCCGGGTCGCCCGCGGCCAGCTCGGGCACGGCGACCAGATCGAAGCTGAAGTTCTCCTCCGGCTCCAGCTCGGCGGCCGAGAGACCGGCGATGATCGCCCAGGACGGGTGGTCGACGAGGTCGTTGTCGGAGTTGGTGCGGATGAACGCCGCCAGCTCCGCCACGGACTCGAATCCGTAGAGGTCGTCCTCGTGACCGAGGAACGCCTCCCACTCGTCGTCACCGTCGCGCCAGCGCGGTGCCCACAGGGTGACGAGATCGCCATCGGTCAGACCGAGCTCGATCGGGACGATGTCTCCAGAAGCCATGACGCGAAGCCTATCGACCTTCAGCGCCGGGCACTATCCGGCCCGGGTGCTAATTGCTCCGACCCCTGCGGGGCGGACCCGGTGAGCGATTCGTTCAGTGTCGCAATGATGTTGGAACGTGCCGCACCGGCGGTCTCGGTCGCCTGTTTGCAGGCCGTCAGGATGAGCTGCGCGGCCTCGGTGGGGGCCAGTGCGGTGATCCCCTCGTCCAGGGACAGCGCGACCAGGGCGCCGTCGCTGTTGACCTCGGCGGTGACCAGTCCGTCTTCGGTCGTGAATCGCCCGTTGACCTGCTTCAACCCGTACAGCGCCGCCTCCAGCGCCTCCAGCTTTCCGGTCACCCCGGCGACCAGGGCATCCATTTCCGCGCTCACAGTGGCCTCATCCAACTCGTCTGACCGGTGTCGGCGTCGTCGATGCGATCGAGCTCGTCGACCGCCTGGCGCCGGGTGGGCAGGTTCATCCGGTCCAGCAGGTGGTCCGGGATCTCGGCCTGCTCGCTGTAGATCTCGCGCAGGCGGGCCGCGGCGGCGATGGTCGAACGCCTGGTCAGGCGGAGGATCTCATCGGCGAGCGCCTGGGCGCCGTACTGGTACTCGCTGCGTTCGAACTTGATCGCGATCGGCAGGCCCATGCTGGTCGCGCGGACCGAGATGGTTCCGGACCGGTTGGTGCTGACCGCGGACTCCACATTGGGAACCTCGGGGATCGGCGTGCCGGTCATGCGGTAGGCCTGTAGAAGCCGTAGAACTCCATGCCACTGTTCTCCGTTCGGATGGAACTGATCGAGACGGGATCGCCTGCCTCGACGAGCTGCCCGTTGCCGACGACCATGGCGACATGGCCGTCCCACACGGCCAGATCGCCCGGCATCAGGTCACCGGGGGACACCTGAGGATGTCCGATGTGCTGTTCCTGGGCGAGCCGGGGCAGGTCGACCCCCGCCTCGCCGTAGGCGTACTGGGTGAGCCCACTGCAGTCGATGCCGGAGCCCGGGCTGTTGCCGCCCCACACGTACGGGGTGCCGACGGCGCTGATCGCCGAGCGCACCGCCGTCGCGGCCTCCTCGTTGGGCGCCTCGACGGTGCTGCCGTCGGGCAGGGTGATCTTGACCCCGGTGCCGGTCGACCCGGTCGACGATCCCGACGAGGACCCGGTCGAGGTCTTGCTGCCGTTGTTCGTCGTGCCGGTGGTGGTCGACTTCGAGCTGCTCGAAGTGCCGCTCAGCGCGCTCGACAGACCCGAGGTGACGGCGCTCAGCACCGAGCCGCCGGTGCCCGACAGCAGGCTCGAGGCCGAGGACGCCAGGCTGGAGATGCCCGAGGACGTGCTCGCCAGCGAGGTGCTCGACGGTGCAGGGGTGAGCTCCTGGATCGCCGCGGTCTGGGTGCCCAGCTCCTCCTCGACCCGGCTGACGACGCCGAGCCCCTGACCGATGTGGTCGATCGCCGAGCTGACCACCGCGGCCAGGCCGACGGGCGTGGCCAGGGTGGGGCTCAGCGCCGACACGTCGGCGAGGAAGGAGTTGACGATGGTGTCGAGATCCTTCTGCCCGGTCTCCACGTAGGCCGCGGCCTGGTCGACGACCGTCGCCATCTCGTTGCCGGTGTCGGACAGGGTGGCCGAGGATGTCTGCACGCGCAGCGCCTTGGAGGTGGCCGCGTCGACCGCCATGCCGTCCCAGGCGGTGTTCACGTTGTTGATGCTGTTGCGGCCGAGCTCGTAGATCTGGTCGAGATTGGTCGAGGTGGAGCGCAGGCCGTCGGACGTGCCGTCGGTGCCGAGCACGCCGGTGCCGAAGCTGGACAGCAGATCGAGCAGGGGCTGGGCCAGTCCGCTGAGGTCGATCATGCGTCGGTGCCGATCTCGCCCGCCGAGCCGAGCCCGCCCGCGAAGTCGGCGTCGGTGTCGACCAGAGTGGTGGCCGCGCTCGCGGTGGCCGCGCTCATGCTCGCCATGACCGCGGAGAGCTGGCCGATCGCGGCCACGTGACCGGCGTGCGCCGCCGAGTACGCGGCGACGAAATCGCCGCCGATCAGACCCATGATCGGGCCGAGCAAGCCGGGCGCGGAGGCTACCGATCCGGCGACCGCCGTCGCCAGGTCGGTGGACATGACCCCAGCGGTCGCGCTGTAGGCGACGATGCCCTCCGCATCGGCCGACATCTTCGTCATCGAACTTCCCCCATCCTCGAGTTCCCGGGCAGAGTACGTCACTCCATTGCTTGGACGCACCGAGGCCGCATTCGGTTCCCTCGACCGCGAAAATTTCCCCAGCAGCCGTACCCGGAGCGCCTGGTGACCCTATCGTTTTTTCATGCGCACCGACACCGTCGACCACCCGCTGGCCGCGACCCTGCTGAGCACCATGCGGGACGCCCGTACCGACAACGCCGCCTTCCGCACGGCATTGCGCGACCTCACCGGCATTCTGATGTACGAGGCGCTGCGCGACGCGCCCGTCGTGCGTGCGCCGATCGACACGCCGGTGGCGGTCACCGAGGGTGTCCGGCTGGCCGCGCCGCCGCTGCTGGTTCCGGTGCTGCGCGCCGGTCTCGGCATGGTCTACGCCGCCGCCGATCTCGTGCCGCAGGCCCGGGTCGGTTTCGTCGGCATCGCCCGCGACGAGGAGACCCACCAGCCGGTGCCCTATCTGGAATCGCTGCCCGCCGACCTGACCGGCCTGCCCGTCTTCGTCCTCGACCCGATGCTCGCCACCGGCGGCTCGATGCGCCACACCCTCGAGCTGCTCGTCGCCCGTGGCGCCACCGACATCACCGCCGTCTGCGTCGTCTCCGCTCCCGAAGGCATTGCGGCCCTGGCCGACTCCGGTCTGCCGGTCCGGCTGGTCACCGCCGCCGTCGACGAGAAGCTCAACGAGAACGCCTACATCGTCCCCGGCCTCGGCGACGCGGGTGACCGCCAGTTCGGCCCCCGCTGAAATCCCGTCGCCGACCGGGCGATCTGTGTCATCCTGCCTCTATGGGGAGTGTGGACGAACCGGTCGATCCGGTGTACGCCGATGTGATGGAGTGGGTGTCGGGGTATTTCGTCGCGCTGGCCGGCGACAGCGTGGGATACCGGCCGGGTGAGCAGGTGCACTGGTGCCCCGAATGGTGGCGACATGCCGGTGCCGTGGTCCGGCTCGACGCGCTGTGGAAGGCGTGGGAGGACCTGCGGCGGGGCGGCGGGTTCGGCATCAGCGTGTGGCTCCTCGATCACATGGATCCCCATGTCCGCGTGCTGCTCTCGTCGTCGGGGCCGTTCCGGCACTGCTCGATAGAGCGGGGCCACCGCGCGACCGAGCCGTTGCCGGTGGCCGAGCCGCCCGAGGCAGCGCTGGGATTCTTCGACGGTCCGGCGGTGCGCGGCACCCGGTGACGGGGGTGGCTACCCGGTCGCCGGACCGAGGGACCGGCAGTACGCGGCCAGCTCGGCGAGTCGGTCGGCGGCGGACGCCCTAGCCCGCGGGAGGTCGGCGGCTTCCCCGACCGGGGCGAAGACCTCCAGGTAGCACTTGAGTTTCGGTTCGGTGCCCGACGGCCGGACGACGATGCGGAAGTCGTCGGCGTCGAAGATCAGGGCATCGGTGCGCATCCGGCCGCGGACCTGGGCCTGGTCGGTGAATTTCACCGGTGTTCCGGCGATCTCGCTGGGCGGGTCCGCGCGCAGGGCGGCGGCGAGCGCGCCCGCCGCGGCCTGATCCGCCAGGCGCAGGGACACCTGGTCGCCCGCGTGCAGGCCGAATTCGACGGCGTAGGAGTCGAGTTCGTCCTGGAGGGTGCGGTGCCGGGCCTTCAGCAGGGCGACCAGGTCGGCGGCCGAGACGGCAGCGGAGATGCCGTCCTTGTCGCGGACGGTGGCCGGATCGACGCAGTGGCCGATCGCCTCCTCGTAGGCGTAGATGAGGCCCTCGCCCGCCCTGGCCAGCCATTTGAAGCCGGTGAGGGTCTCGGCGTAGCGGGCCGAGCGGGCCGGGGCCAGCTTCGACAGCAGGCGCGAGGAGACGATGGTGGTCGCGACGAGGGGGTCGGCGGCGGCGGTGCGCAGCACGTAATCGGCCAGCAGGACACCGGTCTCGTCGCCGCGCAGCATGTGCCAGCCCCGCGCGCCGCGCACGCCGAGAGCGCAGCGATCGGCATCGGGGTCCAGCGCGATCGCCAGGTCGGCGTCGACCCGCTCGGCCAGGGCCAGCAGCAGGTCGGCCGCGCCGGGCTCCTCCGGGTTCGGGAAGGCGACGGTGGGGAAGTCGGGGTCCGGGGCGAACTGCTCGTCGACGACGTGCACATCGGTGAACCCTGCCGCCGCCAGTGCCCGCACCGCGAGCGCACCGCCGACACCGTGCAGCGCGGTCAGCGCGATTCGCACCGGCGCCCGCTCACCCGCGCCGCCGAGCACGCCGGGCAGCTCGGCGACCCGCGTGAGGTAGCGGTCGACCAGTTCGGCACCGGACGGGGAAACAGACTCCCGCGCAACAGGTTCCACGACGGCGTCGATGCACCGTTCGATCTCGGTGTCGGCGGGCGCGATCAGCTGGGACCCGCCGTCGAGGTACACCTTGTAGCCGTTGTCGGCCGGCGGATTGTGCGACGCGGTGATCTGCACCCCGGCCACCGCGCCGAGCTGCCGGACCGCGAACGCCACCACCGGCGTCGGTACCGGGTCGGGCAGCAGCGTCACCGGAAAGCCCGCCGCGGTGAAGATCTCGGCGGTGGCGGTGGCGAACTCGGCCGAGCCGTGCCTGGCATCGCGCCCGACGACGACCGCGCCGCCACCGAGGCACCGCTCACGCAGCCAGGCCGCGACCCCGGCGCTCGCCCGCGACACGGTGGTCACGTTCATGCCGTCCGGGCCGTCGCGCAGCGGTCCACGCAGGCCCGCGGTCCCGAAGCGCAGCATCTACACGCGCTCCAGGATCCCGCGCAGCAGCTTGCCGAGCCGGGGCGCGGCCGCCTGCCCCTCGGCGAGCACCTCCGCGTGCGACAGATGCTGACCGGTGACCCCGGCCGCCAGATTGGTGACCAGCGAGATGCCGAGCACCCGCGCGCCGCGCGAGCGCGCCTCGATCGCCTCGAGCACCGTCGACATGCCGACCAGGTCGGCGCCGATCGTGGCCAGCATGCGGATCTCGGCGGGGGTCTCGTACTGCGGTCCGGTGAGCCCGGCGTAGACGCCCTCGGTCAGGCTGGGGTCGATCTCCCTGGCCAGTGCGCGCAGTTCGGGGTCCCAGGCGTCGACCAGGTCGACGAAGCGGGCGCCTTCCAGCGGCGTGCGCGCGGTGAGGTTGAGATGATCGGCGATGAGCACCGGCTCGCCGACCTGCAGGCCGGGCCTGATCCCGCCCGCGGCATTGGTGAGCAGCACGATCTCGGCGCCCGCCGCGATCGCCGCCGTGACCGGGTGGACCACCTGCTGCGGTGTGTAGCCCTCGTACAGGTGCTGACGGCCCATCAGCAGCAGCACGTCGTTGTCGTCGACGGTGACCGAATGCACCATGCCGCCGTGGCCCTGCGCGCTGGGTTTCCCGAAGCCGGGTAACTCGGGCATGGGGATCGAGGCCTGCGGCGCGCCGATCTCGGCGGCGGCCTCCTGCCACCCCGATCCCAGCACCACGGCCACGCGATGACGCGGCACTCCCGTACGTTCGGCGATCGCCTGAGCGGCCTGTTCGGCAAGCATGAGGTGAGTCTATGCGGCGCGGGCGCCGCGTGTTCGCGGCACCGGAGGGCTGCGGGGCGGGCGGGTGGCTACCCGCAAGTAGGTAGCTGCCGAGCTGCGGTTTATCCTTCCCGTCATGCCGTATTTGGAGCGCTCCGGTGATGTGTTCGTCCTGTACCTCGGAAACGAGGGGGAGACCGACAACGAGAACCGTTTCTCGCCGGGCTGGATCGACGCCTTCCACGCCGCCCTCGACGAGGTCGAGGCGTCCGAGGGCGCTGCCGCGCTGGTCACGGTCGCGACCGGCAAGTACTACAGCAACGGTCTCGACACCGACTGGGTGTTCGGCAACCTGGACAAGATCCACGGCTACCTCGACCGCGTGCACACCCTGTACACCCGGCTGCTGACCTTCCCGATGCCCACCGTCGCCGCGATCAACGGCCACGCGTTCGGCGCGGGCGCGATGCTGGCCTCCTCGCACGACTTCCGGGTGATGCGCGGCGACCGCGGCTTCTGGTCGCTGCCCGAGGTGCACCTGGGCATGCCGTTCACCATCGGCATGAACGGCCTGCTCAAGGGCCGGTTGAGCAACCAGGTGTGCGTGCAGGCGATGACGACCGGTCATCGGTTCGCCGCCGACGAGGCGATCGCCGCGGGCATTGTCGACGCGAAGGCCGACGCCGAGCAGGTGCTGTCCGCCGCGATCGAGCGCGCCGCCGCGCTGACCAGCCTGCGCAAGCCGATCACCCCCGTCATCAAGACCGCGCTGCACGCCGAGACCCTCGCCGCGCTGGCCACCCCGGTCACCGCCGAGAACCTCCCGTTCGGGAACTGAGCCGCTCGCCGGTGCGCCGCTGACACCCCCTGATGCGAGACTGGGGGTATGGCACCCTCGCGCACCGGCGAACTCTCGGCCACCGCATCCGATGCCGCGATCACCGCGGCGGCGGATGAACTGATCGGGCTCTCGCACGCGATCCACGCCGAACCCGAGCTCGCCTTCGCCGAGACGCGCAGCGTCGCCAAGATCCTCGCGTCGCTGGCCGAGCGCGGTTTTCTCGTCACCACCGGCGTGGCGGGCCTGCCGACCGCGTTTCGCGCCGTCTACGGCAGCGGCCCGCTCACGGTCGGTATCTGCGCCGAATACGACGCCCTGCCCGAGATCGGGCACGCGTGCGGGCACAACATCATCGCCGCGTCGGCGGTCGGTGCCGCGATCGGGCTGGCCGAGGTCGCCGACGAGCTCGGCCTGACCGTCGTCGTGCTCGGCACGCCCGCCGAGGAGAGCGGCGGCGGCAAGGTGCTCATGCTGGAGGCGGGCGCCTTCGACGACATCGCGATGGCGATGATGGTCCACCCCGGCCCCGCCGACATCGTCGGCGCCCGCTCGCTGGCCCTGGCCGACCTGTCGATCGTCTTCCACGGCCGCGAGGCGCACGCGAGCGCCGCGCCGGAACTCGGCCGCAACGCCGGCGACGCGGTGACCCTGACCCAGGTTGCCGTCGGCTTGCTGCGCCAGCATCTACGCCCTGGCCAGCAACTGCACGGTATAGTCGCTGACGGTGGCGTAGCCCCCAACATCGTGCCCGGACGGGCGGAGTTGCTGTACTACCTCCGCGCGGCCGATTCCGCGTCACTCGACGACCTGATGCGACGAGCGAAGGCGTGTTTCGAGGCGGGCGCCCTGGCAACCGGCTGCACTCACGACATACGGACGCTCGCGCCCACCTATACCGAGCTCACCCCCGATCCGGTTCTTTCGGCTGTCTACCGCGCGCAGATCACCGGATTGGGCAGGGTGCCGATCGCGCCCGAGCTCGAGGTGCTGCGTCCACTCGGGAGCACCGACATGGGCAACGTCACCAACGTGATCCCCGGTATCCACCCGGTGATCGGCATCGACGCCGGTGGCGCGGTGACCCATCAGCCGGACTTCGCCGCCGCCGCGGTGAACGCCTCGGCCGATCGTGCGGTACTCGACGGTGCCCGCGCACTGGCGCGTACCGCTGTCGCGATAGCGCGCGATGAAGTACACAGGGACAGGTTGTTGCAACGGCTGGTCGAACGACAGGAGGACATTCGGTGAGCATTTCCGGCTATTCGGGCACCGCGCGCGCAGGCGCCGACGCGCTATCGATGGGCGTGGGAGCCCACTCGATGATGCGTGAGAACGCGGTTTGTCCGACCATGCCGGACACCGAACGAACCGATATGCCAGGAGCGGAGATCGTCGACGCGTGGCTGGCCGAGCACACCGCCGACCTCGTGCAATGGCGGCGGCACATCCACGCCAACCCCGAATTGTCGCGCGCGGAGTTCGCCACCACCGAGTTCGTCTCGGGGTGGCTGACCAAGGCCGGGCTGAGCTGGGAAGTGCTGCCCGGCGGCACCGGCCTGACCTGTGATCTCGGGCCGACCGACACCCAGCGGATCGCCCTGCGCGCCGACATGGACGCGCTGCCGATGCAGGAGTTCACCGGCCTGAGCTTCGCCTCGACCGTGCCCGGCGTGTCGCACGCCTGCGGGCACGACGCGCACACCACGGTGCTGCTCGGTACCGCGCTCGCGCTGGCCGAGGCCGAGCACACGCTGCCGGTCGGGGTGCGGCTGGTGTTCCAGCCCGCCGAGGAAGTGATGCCGGGCGGTGCGCTCGACGCCGTCGCCGCCGGGGCGATGCGGGGTGTCGACCGGATCTTCGCGCTGCACTGCGATCCCCGGCTGGAGGTCGGCAAGGTCGGGCTGCGGACCGGGGCGATCACCTCGGCCGCCGACACCGTCGAGCTGGTGCTCGACTCACCGGGCGGGCACACCTCGCGCCCGCACCTGACCAGCGACCTGGTCTACGCGATCGGCACGGTCATCACCGGCCTGCCCGGTCTGCTGAGCCGCCGCGTCGATCCGCGGACCAGCACCGTGATGGTGTGGGGCGCGGTCAGCGCGGGCAAGGCGCCGAACGCGATCCCGCAGACCGGCATGCTCACCGGCACCGTCCGCACCGGCGACCACGCCACCTGGCTGCTGCTGGAACCGCTGGTCCGCGAGATCGTCGACGGCCTGCTCGCCCCGACCGGGGTGCGCTACCAGCTCAACTACAAGCGCGGCGTCCCGCCGGTGGTCAACGACGCGACCTCGGCCCTGATGTTCGAGAACGCGGTCCTGGCCATGGGCCCCGACGCCCTGGCCGACACCCCGCAGTCCGGCGGCGGCGAGGACTTCTCCTGGTACCTGGAGGAGGTCCCCGGCGCGATGGCCCGCCTCGGCGTCTGGTCCGGCACCGGCGACCAGCTCGACCTGCACCAGCCCACGTTCGACATCGACGAACGCGCCCTGGCAGTGGGCGTCCGCACCCTGACGAACATCATCCTGCAGGCATAGCAGCACGGAAGAACATGGGTAACTCACCGGGCACGGGCTGACCCGACCCACTCCTGACCGCCGGCCGCCGACGCAACGTCAGCGGCTGGCGAGTCCGGCCAAAATACGCGGAGAGGCGGTCCAGCTCAAGCGCCGGGGCCTACGTTCTTGCTGTTGCGGGTGCGCAGGGCATGGACGTAATCCTCGGGGGCGCCTGCCTTTTCGGCCGCGTCGGCGATGACGCCGATGTACCGCGCCGAGGGCAGCCCGCCCTCGTAGGCGTCGAGGACGTAGAGCCACGCAAGCCGCGACTCGCCCTGGGTGCCGGTGACCCGGATCCTGATCTTCTTGTGGATACCGAAGTCCGAGCCTTCCCAGCGGTCGAGGCGGTCCTCGTCCTCGGGGGAGACGTCGTAGAGGACGACGAACACCCGGGAGCCCGGATCTTCGACGACGGTGGCCAACGGCCCTTCCCAGCCGATGTCGTCACCGGCGAAGGTCAGGCGCCAACCTTCCAGCCACCCGGTCCCCGACATGGGCGAATGCGGGCAGCGTTCCAGCATCTGCGTCGAGTCCATGTTGGACCCGTAAGCGGCATAGATCGGCACCTGACGAACTGTAGCCAATAACAGCAGCGGAATTCCTGTCTCCCACCCAGATCGGCTGACGGTCACAGTTGTGGCGGGTCTCGACACGCCGAACTTGTTCACCGATCCGACCCCGGACCGTCACAACGCACCTGAAATGATGGAGCGACAGTACGGACGGGTCCCCACAAGGGACGCGGCCGATCAGGCGAATACAGGGAGCGTGGCTGTGGCACGGATTGCGATCATCGGTGGCGGACCGGCGGGATATGAGGCAGCCCTGGTGGCCGCCCAGCACGGGGCCTCGGTGACCCTGGTCGACGCCGACGGCATCGGCGGCGCGTGCGTGCTCTGGGACTGCGTTCCGTCCAAGACCTTCATCGCCTCCACCGGTCTGCGCACCGATCTGCGCCGCGCCCGCGATCTGGGCATCACCCTCGACGCCAGCCAGGCCCAGGTGCACCTGCCCGAGGTGAACGGCCGCGTCAAGGCGCTCGCGCTGGCCCAGTCCGCCGACATCCGCGCCAAGTTGCAGGCCGCCGGGGTGCAGCTGCTGGCGGGCCGGGGCGAATTGGTCGGTCCCGCGACCGGTTTGGCGCATCGGGTCAAGGCGATGCTGGCCGACGGCAGCACCGAGGAGTTCGAGGCCGAGGTCGTGCTCATCGCCACCGGCGCCAGCCCGCGCGTGCTGCCCGGCGCCGAGCCGGACGGCGAGCGCATCCTGAACTGGCGCCAGCTCTACGACCTGCAGGAACTGCCCGAGACGCTGGTGGTGGTCGGGTCCGGTGTCACCGGCGCCGAGTTCGTCTCCGCGTACACCGAGATGGGTGTGCGGGTGAAGCTGGTCTCCAGCCGCGACCGCGTGCTGCCCGGCGAGGACGCCGACGCGGCGCTCGTGCTCGAGGAAGCGTTGGCCGAGCGTGGCGTGGAACTGGTCAAGCACGCCCGTGCCGACGCGGTGGAGCGCACCGCCGACGGCATCGTGGTGAAGCTGTCCGACGGCCGTACCGTGACGGGTTCGCACGCGCTGATGACCGTCGGCTCGACGCCGAACACCGACAGCCTCGGCCTCGACCGGGTCGGCATCGAACTCGATCGCGGCGGATACCTTCGCGTCGACCGGGTTTCGCGCACCTCGGTGCCCGGCGTCTACGCCGCGGGCGACTGCACCGGCCTGCTCCCGCTGGCCTCGGTGGCCGCCATGCAGGGCCGCATCGCGATGTATCACGCGCTGGGCGAGGGCGTGAGCCCGATCCGCCTGAAGACGGTGGCCTCGGCAGTGTTCACCCGGCCGGAGATCGCGACCGTCGGGGTCAGCCAGACCGCGATCGACAACGGCGAGGTGCCCGCGCGCACGGTGATGCTGCCGCTGAACACCAATCCGCGCGCGAAGATGTCGGGGCTGCGGCGCGGTTTCGTCAAGATCTTCTGCCGCCCGGCGACCGGCGTGGTGATCGGCGGCGTTGTCGTCGCGCCGATCGCCTCGGAGCTGATCCTGCCGATCGCGCTGGCGGTGCAGAACAACCTCACCGTCACCGATCTCGCGCAGACGTTCTCGGTGTATCCGTCGCTGACCGGTTCGGTCACCGAAGCCGGGCGTTTGCTGATGCGCCACGACGACCTGGACTGAGCGCCGCGCCGAAAAATGTGAGTCGGATCACTGATCGGCGAGGTTTCGAATTGTCTTGTTCGACAACGGTGGTCGTCGATTCCCGATGGTGGTCCCGGAGCGTGTTTCCGCAGGCGGAGCGGCGGCGGTGCGAAACTTACTGCTGCGTTGCCTGTCCCGCGCTCATGTGGTTGACTCACGGCCGAGGCGTGATCAGTTGTGGTCGCGTGGTGGAGCAGTGGGGGATTCCCTCCGGGAAAGGGATAAGCGAAAAGTGAAGCATCGTAAGCCGAGTCGGGCGCAGCGAGCGATGGCCAGCACGTCGTTGCCCCTGGCCGCTGCGGCCGCCGTGGCAACCATTCTCGCGGCTCCGGCCGGCGCGGTCCCCAGCGACCAGCCGACCACTCCCGCGACCCCGGCGCCTGCGCAGCCGGGCACCCAGCAGCCCTCGGAGGAGGCGCCGGAGACCGGCGGCCCCGAGCAGACGCAGCCGGAGACGCCGGAGAACGTGAAGCCGGGCGAGAACAAGCCCGGACAGACCAAGCCGACGCCGGCCCAGCCGGGCGTCACCAGCCCCGCGCCGGGTCAGCCGGGTCAGGCCACGCCTGCCACCCCGACCCCGAGCCAGCCGGGTGTCACCAGCCCCCGTGTCGCGCCGCTGCCGGTGCCGGGTCAGACCGGCCAGGGCAGCCAGGCGCAGCCGGCCGTCCAGCCGGAGCGCGCGGGCACCACCCCGCAGCAGGAGACCACTCCCGGCCAGCAGGGCACCACCCCGGGCCAGCCGGGTACCACGCCCGGTCAGCAGTCGCAGGGTCAGCCCGCGCAGCCGTCGCAGGCCCAGCCGAGCGTGCCGTCCGATCAGGGCACGGCCACCGAGGGCGAGGGCTCCGACCAGCTCGTGCAGACGCCCACCTGGACGGCGCCGCACTTCACCGACGCTCCGGCCGCGCCGGTCGTCGAGATGGAGGGCCCGCACCAGGAGGTCGGTGTCTCCATCGACGGCGGCGGCGTGCTGCCCGGTGTGGTCAACACCCACCACTACAACAACGCCTCCGGCTACGTCGGCACCGTCGGCTACCGCACGCCGACCGGTTTCGGTGACGCGGGCGTCTCGGTCGAGTACGTCGGCGAGAACTCGGTGAAGGTCACCACCTACAACGGTGGCGACGGCCGGGCCGACAACACCACCGTGACCGTCCTCGACACCACCCAGGCCAACCTGGCCAAGGCGGCGGTCGAGAACTGGATCAAGGCGCAGCCGGGTGGCGCCGCCGCGATGGAAGCGGCCGCGAAGGCTACACTTCCGGTGCCGGGGGAGCTGCTTCAGACGGTGAACGTCGCAGGTGTCACCACCCAGTGGGGTGGCTCGCTCCAGTACTGACACGCAGTACGTCGTGTGGGGCGGTCGGATGGCGACCGCCCCACACGTGTGTCCTGGGGAAAGGATTGGATTTGGGCACCGACGGTGACGACAACGAGCGCGGCGACAAGCAACCCGCCGCCGGATTCGGTCCTCCCGTAGGCGATTTCGGGCCGCCCGTGGACGACGCGGCCACCGGTTTCGGTGGCCCGCTCGCCGCGGCGCCGCCGCCCGCGCCGCCCGGCGGTCACCCGGAGATGGGCTGGCGCCCGGCCGCCGCGCCGTCGTCCGCGCCCGGCCCGTTCGGCGCGCCGATCGCCGGGCAGCCGCCGGTCCCGCCGCCGCCCGGTCCGCCGACCATGCCCCCGCGCCCGCCGGTCCAGCCCGCCGCGCCCACCTCCGTCTTCGGTGACGCCGTGGCCACCCCGCCGCAGTCCTCCTCGCCGTTCGGCGCCCCCGATCCGCGCATGAGCGCGCCGTCGGAGGACCAGACGGTCCGCTTCACCGGTGAGCTGCCGCGCCGGGAGGGTTCGCCGTTCGGTGACTCCGTCCCGGTCAACTCGGGCCGGGAGCACACCGAGGTGATCCGGCGCGAGCGGCCGACACCCCGCGCCCAGGCGCCCGCCGACACCCCCGCGCCCGAGACCGTGCGGGTGCCCGCGCCGGAGACGGTGCGCGCGCCGATCGCCGAGGAGCCCAGGTCCGACGACAAGGCCTGGTGGAACAGTCCCGACGAGGGCGGCGCGGTCCCGAAGCCGCCGTCGGAGCCCGGACTGTCCTGGGCCGACGACCCGATCGCCCGTCGCCTCGCGCCGAAGACCCCGGTGACACCGGTCAGCGAGAAGCAGGACACCGACAAGCGCCGCCTGCGCTGGATCATCGGCGGCGCGGCGGCCGCGGTGCTCCTCGTCGTCGCCCTGATCCTGACGATCGCCCTGGTCAAGCGCGGTGGCGGCAGCGATCCCGGCGTGACCGCCGCCCCGATCCCGTCGATCGCCTCGCCCACCGAGTGCAAGTCGGTCTCCGAGGCGGCCGTCACCGTCGGCAACGGCCCCGGCGACACCTCGTCGGGCGCGAAGGCGATCCTGGGCTTCCAGTACGCCTTCTACGTCGACCGGTCCGGCGCGAAGGTGCGCGACTACGTGGCGCCCGACGCGGAGAACATCTCCACGGCCGAGACCATCCAGAAGGCGATCGACGAGCTCATCCCCGCCGGTTCCAAGCACTGCGTGAAGATGCGCGAGACGGCCACCGGCCGCTACGACGTGGAACTGCGCGAGTGGCATCCCGACGGTTCGGCGATCGTCTACAAGCAGGAGATCGTCACCACCAACACCGATGGGAAATGGCAGGTCAAGTCGATCACGGCGCGGTAGAAGTCTCACTATCTGAGACTTCTATTTCACATTCTGGCGAGCGGTATGCAATCGTGGGATGATTGCGGTTCCTTGGCGTTCCCGGGAGGTTTCCATGTTGTCGACAACTCCAGCATTGGCGAGCAAGCTCGCGAGCCTGCAGAGCTCGGCGATCAGGGACCTGCTCAAGCTCACCGCGCGCGCCGACATCATCAGCCTCGCGGGCGGGCTGCCCGACGCGGCGCTGATGCCGCGCGAGCGGATCGCCGCCGCCGCGCAGAACGCGCTGGCTGACGCGGCGGTGCTGCAGTACACCGAGTCGCCCGGCTGGCCCGCGCTGCGCGCGGTGATCGCGGCGCGGGAGTCCGCGCGGATCGGGCGTGCGGTGCCGCTGGAGGACGTG
This sequence comes from Nocardia sp. NPDC058244, assembly GCF_042882065.1. Lineage (NCBI taxonomy): Bacteria > Bacillati > Actinomycetota > Actinomycetes > Mycobacteriales > Nocardiaceae > Nocardia > Nocardia sp. NPDC058244. The sequence goes on from NZ_JBHVWX010000007.1 coordinate 375,181, forward strand.
TTCATCACCCACGGGTCGCAGCAGGCGCTGTCGCTGCTCGCCGAGGTGCTGCTCGATCCGGGCGCGCTGGTGATCGTCGAGGACCCCGCGTATGTCGGTGCGCTGCAAGTGTTCCGGGCCGCGGGCGCGCGGATCGTCGCGGTGCCGCTGGACGGCGACGGCATGCGCGTCGACGCGCTGGAGGAGCTGCTCGCCGCGGGGGAGCGTCCCGCCGTCGTGCACACCGTTTCCAACTTCCACAACCCGGGCGGGGTCACCCTGGCGCCCGAACGCCGTCGCCGCCTCGCCGAACTCGCCGAGGCGCACGGCTTCTGGGTGATCGAGGACGACCCGTACGGCGAGCTCTGGTTCGACCGGCCCGCGCCCGACCCGGTCGCGAGCTACTCGCCCCAGGTGATCCGGCTCTCCAGCACGTCCAAGATCCTGGCGCCCGCCCTGCGGGTCGGCTGGATGGTCGCCCCCGACCACGTCTGTCGCGCCGTCGAACTGCTCAAGCAGGGCGCCGATCTCTGCGGCTCCGCGCTCACCCAGCAGATCGCCACCGAGCTGCTGACCGACACCGATTGGCTTGCCGCCCACGTCGATTCGGTCCGTGCCGCCTATGGCAGCCGGGCCCGCGCGCTGGTCTCGGCGGTCCGCGACACCTTCGGCGAGCGGGTGCGCAGCACCGACGCGATGGGCGGCATGTTCGTCTGGGTCGACTTCACCGACGGCACCGACACCACGGATCTGCTCCCCAAGGCCCTCGACGCAGGCGCGGCCTACGTCCCCGGCGCGGCCTTCGCCGTCGCGGACGCCTACCGCTCGTCGATGCGGCTGTGCTTCACCACCTCGGACGAGGCGACCCTGGCCGAGGCCGTGGCCCGGCTGGGTCGCGCGCTCTGAGTCGTCAGACCCAGCCGTAGGTGCGTTCGACCGCCTTGTTCCACTCGGTGTAGCGCAGGATGCGCTCGTCGTCGGACATGGTGGGTGTCCAGGTGTGGTCGGCGGTCCAGTTGGCGCGCAGGTCGTCGAGGCCGGACCAGTAGCCGACGGCCAGGCCCGCCGCGTAGGCGGCGCCGAGGGCGGTGGTCTCGCGGACCACCGGGCGGACCACCGGGACGTCGAGGATGTCGGCCTGGAACTGCATGAGCAGGTCGTTGCCGGTCATGCCGCCGTCGACCTTGAGGGTGGTCAGTTCCAGATCGAGCTGCTGGGCGGCGGCGTCGGCGCGCATGGCGTCGACGACCTCGCGGGTCTGGAACGCGGTGGATTCCAGTGCGGCCCTGGCCAGATGGGCCTTGGTGACGAACCGGGTCAGGCCGGCGATGACACCGCGGGCGTCGGGTCGCCAGCGCGGCGCGAACAGCCCGGAGAACGCCGGGACGAAATAGGCGCCGCCGTTGTCCTCGACGCTGCGGGCCAGCGGCTCCACCTCCTCGGCCGAGGCGATGATGCCGAGATTGTCGCGCAACCACTGCACCAGCGAACCGGTGACGGCGATCGATCCCTCCAGCGCGTAGACGGCGGGTTGGTCGCCGAGCTGATAGCAGGCGGTGGTCAGCAGCCCGTGCTTGCTGATCACCGGCGTTGTCCCGGTGTTGAGGAGCATGAAATTGCCGGTGCCATAGGTGTTCTTGGCCTCGCCCGGCGACAGGCACGCCTGGCCGAAGGTGGCGGCCTGCTGATCACCGAGGATGCCGGCCACCGGCGCGCCCGCGAACGGTCCGCGGGTGATCTCGGCGTAGACCTCCGAGGAGCTGCGGATCTGCGGGAGCAGCGACATCGGGATGTCGAACTCGGCGCAGATCCGCGGATCCCATTGCAGCGTGCGCAGATCCATCAGCATGGTGCGCGAGGCGTTGGTGACGTCGGTGCGGTGCTCGCCGGTCAGGTTCCACAGCACCCAGCTGTCCATGGTGCCGAAACAGAGGTCACCGGCCTCGGCGCGGGCGCGGACGCCGGGGACATTGTCGAGGATCCAACGCAGCTTCGGGCCCGCGAAATAGGTCGACAGCGGCAGCCCGGTGCGCTCGGCGTAGCGCTGCGGGCCCTGATCGCCCGCGAGTTCGGCGCAGAGCTGATCGGTGCGGGTGTCCTGCCAGACGATCGCGTTGTACACCGGTTCGCCGGTGGCGCGATCCCAGACGACGGTGGTCTCGCGCTGATTGGTGATGCCGATGGCGGCCAGGTCGCCCGCCGAGCAGCCCGCGTGCCCCAGCGCCGCGCCGAGCGCCCATTCGGTGTTGCGCCACACCTCCGCAGGCGCGTGCTCGACCCAGCCCGGTTTCGGGAAGATCTGGCGATGCTCCCGCTGCGCGGTCCCGACGATCCGGCCCTGCCGGTCGAAGACGATGCAGCGACTCGAGGTCGTGCCCTGATCGATGGCGGCCACATAGCGACGCATTGATGCAGGCTACCGAACCCCGGACCGGCGCTGCGCCGGCTTCGTCGGATGACACCACCGCGCCGGCGCTCGCTGGTTTTCCGCACCGAATTCGCTGCCACGCCCCGCCACGGTCGGCCCGCGCGCCGCGCAGGCACTACGTTGAGGTTGTACGCAGCGGCGCCGGGACCGTGGACGGCGTCGACCCACTGTCGGCTGATTCCGACCGAGCGCGGTCGGCGGCGAGGAGTCGAGCATGTCGCAGACACCGGAGTTTCCGTTCCTGCACCCGGGGGAACTGGTCGCGGGCGGCCAACGGCTCGGGCCCGGTCAGCTCGGCCCCGACCAGCGCCGCGCCGCCTGGGAGCGGCTCGGCAAGGACCAGTTCGACGTGCTGGTCGTCGGCGGTGGCGTGGTCGGCGCCGGGATCGCGCTGGACGCGGCGACCCGTGGCCTGTCGGTCGCGCTGGTCGAGGCCCGCGATCTGGCGTCGGGGACCTCGAGCCGGTCGTCGAAGATGTTCCACGGCGGCCTGCGCTACCTCGAGCAGCTCGAGTTCGGGCTGGTCCGGGAGGCGCTGAAGGAACGCGAACTGGCGCTGTCGACGCTGGCGCCGCACCTGGTGAAGCCGCTGCGATTCCTGTACCCGCTGACCCACCGGGTGTGGGAGCGTCCGTACGTGGCCGCCGGTCTCACCCTCTACGACACCATGGGCGGCGCGAAATCCGTTCCGGGACAGCATCATCTGACCAGGCACGGCGCGATGCGGCTGGCGCCGGGGTTGCGCAGGGACGCGCTGATCGGCGGTGTCACCTACTACGACACCGTCGTCGACGACGCCCGCCACACCATGACCGTGGCCCGCACCGCCGCGCACTACGGCGCGGTCATCCGCACCTCCACCCAGGTCGTCGGGTTCCTGCGGGAGGCCGACCGGGTCGTCGGGGTGAAGCTGCGCGACACCGAGGACGGGCGCACCGGGGAGGCGCGTGCGAATGTGGTGATCAACGCGACCGGGGTGTGGACCGACGAGGTGCAGAGCCTGTCGCGGCAGCGTGGCCGGTTCCATGTGCGCGCGTCCAAGGGCGTGCACATCGTGGTGCCGCGCGACCGGATCGTCAGCGATGCCGCGATCATCCTGCGCACCACCAGCTCGGTGCTGTTCATCATCCCGTGGGGCGCGCACTGGATCATCGGCACGACCGATACCGACTGGAACCTCGACCTCGCCCACCCCGCCGCCACCAAGGCCGACATCGACTACCTGCTCGACCGGGTGAACGAGGTGCTGGTCACCCCGCTCACCCCCGCCGACATCGACGGCGTCTACGCGGGCCTGCGGCCGCTGCTGGCCGGGGAGAGCGACGAGACCTCCAAGCTCTCGCGCGAACACGCGGTGGCCCGCGTCGCGCCCGGCCTGGTGAGCATCGCCGGCGGCAAGTACACCACCTACCGGGTGATGGCCGCCGACGCGATGGACGAAGCGGCACAGGACATTCCGGCCCGGGTCTCGCCGTCGATCACCGAGAAGGTCGCGCTGATCGGCGCCGACGGCTACTTCGCCCTGGTGAACCAGACCGTGCAGCTGGCCGAGCACTACGGCGTGCACCCCTACCGGATGACCCACCTGCTCGACCGCTACGGCTCGGTGGTCGACGAGGTGCTGTCGCTGGCGGCGGGCAGACCCGAACTGCTGCAACCGATCACCGACGCCCCCGCCTACCTCCAGGTCGAAGCGGTGTACGCGGCCGCCGCCGAGGGTGCGCTGCACCTCGACGACATCCTGGCCCGGCGCACCCGCATCTCGATCGAGTACGCCGATCGCGGCGCGCACTGCGCCGAACAGGTCGCGCACCTGGTCGCGCCTGTGCTGGGCTGGGACGCCGACGAGATCGACCGCGAGGTGACCACGTACCAGGCGCGGGTGCGGGCCGAGATCGAATCGCAGACCCAGCCCGACGACATCTCCGCCGACGCGCTGCGGGCGGCGGCGCCGGAGCCACGGCCCCAGCTGCTGGAGCCGGTACCGCAGGATCGGTGAGCGGCCGCTAGACGGTCGCCCGCTGCAGGGCGGCCAGTTCGACGGCGTTGTGCGCGCAGAACACCTCGACCTCGTCGCCGTGGCCGCGCAGCAGTTCGCGCAGCCGCTCCTGATTGTCGATCCGGGCAGGCCCGACGGTCTGCATCAGGCGTTCGAACAGCGCGGCGGCGGGTGGCTGGTGCGGGTGCTCGAGATCGAGCTGACCGGGGTGGAAGTAGGCGTCGCCGACGGCGAACTTCCAGCCCGCCCCGGTGTCGATCGCGACACCGGCGTGGCCCCGGGTGTGCCCGGCCAGCGGGATGATCAGCAGTTCGGCGGGCAGGCCGCGCAATGGGCGCACCGCGCCGAAGCCGAACCACGGCTCGCCGAGTTCGTCGTAGCTCTGCCAGCGCGGCTGATGCGCGAATTGCGCTGCGCGATAACGGAACTTCTCGCGCGGTCCGTAGTGCCCTTCCAGCGCGCGCAGTTCCTCGTGGTAGACGTGCACGGTGGCCTGGGGGAATTCGGCGAGCCCGCCCGCGTGGTCGAGATCGAGGTGGGTGAGCACGATGTCGGTGACGTCCTCGCGGCGGTAACCGAGCGCCTCGATCCGGCGCGCGATGGTGCCCTCGAGCTCGAGCACGGGGCGGGTCATCCGGATGAAGCGACGGCCCAGCCATTCGTCGGGACGCCGGACCGCGCCCTCGCCGATGCCGGTCTCGATCAGGACCAGCCGGTCGTCGAGTTCGACGAGGACGCAGTGGCAGACCATTTCGGCGCGGCGGGTGAGGCCGCCGACGCCGTCGAGTAGACGGCCGCCGAAGGGACGCATGGTGCCGCCGTCGAGGTGGTGCAGACGCATCAGGAGAGCTCCTGTTCGAGAGTGGCGCGCAGGTGGTCGGCCACCGCGCGCAGGGGGGTGAGGTCACGTCGGGTGCGGGCGAGCAGCAGTCCACCCTCGAGCATGGCCAGCGCCACGGTGGACAGCTCGTCGGCGCGCGCGTCGGGAATTCCCTTGGCGCGCAGGAATTCGTCGATGGCGGTGCGCCAGGAGTCGAAACCGGTGACGCAGGCTTCGCGGATCGGTTCGCTGTCGCCGCCCGCGTCGAGGGCGATGGTGGCGATCGGGCAGCCGCGCTGGAAGTCCGAGTCGGTGAGCATCGCGCCGAGGGCGGCGAAGACGCCGTCCAGATCGCCCGCCTCGAGCGCGGCGGTGAGCAGTGCGCGCAGGCTGTCGGCCGACTGGACGATGGCCTCGGCGGCGAGTTGTTCCTTGCCGCCGGGGAAGTGGAAGTAGAACGAGCCCTTGGGCGCGCCGCCCGCGCTGACCAGCTGGTTGACGCCGGTGGCGTGGTAGCCCTGGGTATGGAACAGGTCGGCGGCGGCGTCGAGGAAACGCTGCCGGGAGTCCGTGCGTGGGGTCACCGGCTCAGCGTAGCTCGAGTATGACGACCGGTCTAGTTAGTTGGCTCGGGTTGGCAGCGGGGACAGAAGTAGATGCCGCGTTCGCGCTGGGTGATGCGATCGGCGGGGTCGTCCTCGCCGAGCAGGCGCGAGACGATCGCGGTCCCGCAGCGTGGGCAGGGGCGGCGGGTGCGGCCGTAGGCCATCGGCCGCCACGGGGGCTGGTGCGCGGCCTTGCCGAGCACCCGATGGGCCTCGTCGACGAGGGCGGGCAGGTCGCCGATGTCACCGACCGGCGTCGCGGGATGGACGCGGCGCAGGAAGCAGATCTCGCTGCGGTAGATGTTGCCGATGCCCGCCAGATTGCGCTGATCGAGCAGGGCGAGGCCGATGGGGCGGCGCGGGTACTCGTCGAGCCTGCGCAGGGCCTCGATGGCGTCCCAGTTCGGGCCGAGCAGGTCGGGGCCGAGGTGATCGATCACCGTGTGTTCCTCGGCGCGGGGCAGCACCTGGACCTTGCCGAGGGCGAAGCCGACCGCCTCGACCTCGTCGTTGGCCAGCACCACGCGCGCGGTGACCCGCGGCTTCGTCCAGCGCTGGCCGCAGTGGAACACCCGCCACTCGCCCTCCATCTTCAGGTGTGTGTGGATGCTCACCCGGTCGGTGCGGACGAACAGGTGCTTGCCGTAGCTGCCGACCTCGGTCACCAGATCGCCGACCAGGTCGACCGTCGCGTACCGGGGGACGCGGAAGTCGCTGCGGGTGAGGGTCTTCCCGGCCAGGGCGGTGCGCAGGCGCTCGGCCGTGCGGAAGACGATGTCGCCCTCGGGCATTCGGTTACACCTGCCTGCGCAGCCGCAGACCGCGCGGGGTCATCGAGAAGCCGGACTCCACCAGCACGTCGGCGAAGGTGTTGCCGTGCACGGTCTCCCCGTTGATCTTGTCGATCACCAGGCCGTCGACCCGGCGGTCGTGCACCAGCCCGGCCAGCGCGGTCGCGGCCAGCCGGCGCAGCCCGGGGTCCTCGGTGAAGCTGAGCAGCGTCTTGCCGCCGCGCTCCACGTACAGCACCAGCTCGCCGCCGACCAGGACCACCAGGGCGCCCGCCTTGCGGCCGGGCCGGTGGCCGCCCTCGGCGTCGCCCTTCGGCCACGGCAGCGCGGCGCCGTACGGGTTGGCCGGATCGCAGGCGGCCAGGGCCAGTGCGACGCCGGGCTGGGCGGCGGTGCGGTCGGTGTCGAAGGACCGCAGCCGGTCGACGGTGTCGGTCGTGGAGAACTGGGCGCCGCCGAGGGTATCGACGAAATAGCCACGGCGGCACCGGCCCCGGTCCTCGAACTCGGTCAGGACCCGGTACATCAGCGCGAAACCGCCGGGCACGCCTTCGTTCTGGACCGAGCCGCGGGTCAGCACACCGTAGCGCTCGATGAGCTGGTCGGCGGTGGCGTGGGCGCGCAGGGTGTTGTCCCGCACCCGTTCCGGCAGGATCGACCAGCGCCCGGCCAGGGTCGGCGGGCCGGAGCGGGTCGGCATCGACGGGCGCGGCAGGTAGGCGCGGCCGCGCGGGGCTCGGCGCGGGGTGCGGTGGGCAGTGGTGCTGCGGGCGGTGCCGGAGAGCAGGGCGCGCACGGGGGCGAAGGTGTCGCCGGAGACGTACCCGGCCCACACCAGTTGCCAGAGCGCGTCGCCGACGGCCTTGTCGTCGAGCAGGCCGGTGGTGTCGGCGAGCTGGCGGAAGAAGTAGGCGCCGCCGCCGTGCAGGGTGGGTGGCAGGCGGGGGTTGTCCTGGCCCGCGGTCGCTGCGGCGGCCGAATCGCGGGCGGTGCTGCCGTTTCCGCGGGCGGTGCTGCCGTTTCCGCGGGCCTTGCGGGTGGTGTCACCGTTGGTGGTGAGGGGAGCGGTGGCGCCGTTGGTCGGCGCGGCCTCGGATTCGGCAGGCCCGGACGCCGCCGGCGCGTCGAGGTCGACCGTGGGCAGTTGCGGGGTGCGCGGTGGCCATGGCTCCAGCTGTGCGCCGAGGGCGGCCAGGAGGCCGAGCTGGATGTCGGTGGGGTCGATGTCGTCCGGGGGCGGCAGGGTGAAGGGAGCCTGGTCGGCCAGGTGCAGGGCGATCCAGGCGTCGCGGGCGGTGATCGCGCCGTGCCCGGACCAGATCACCTCGCCGCTCGCCATCAGTTCGTCGAGCATGGCGGGGGAGTAGTCGCGCACCCGCATCGGCAGGATCAGCGATTCCCACGCCGAGGCCGGGATCGGCACGCCCGCCAGCTGTTCCACCACGGTGGCGACGCCGTCGATGCCGCGCAGCTCGCCGGAACCGACGTGTTGCCACGCGGGCAGGAAGCGGCCGAGCGCCGCGGTCGACACCGGCTCCACCTCGTGCCGGGCGGCGGCCAGCGACCGGCGGCGCAACCGGCGCAGGACCTGCGCATCGCACCATTCGGTACCCGCCGTCGCGGGCGTGAATTCGCCTTCCACCACGCGCTTCTCGGCCAGCAGCCGATGCAGTGCGGTGGCGGCGACCGCCGAGCCGAGGCCGAACCTCGCGGCGACGTCGGCGGTGCCGAACGGCGCGTGGGTCCGCGCGTAGCGGCCGACGAGGTCGCCGAGCGGGTCGGGGACCGGTTCGATGAACGCGGCGGGCACACCGATCGGCAGCGGCACACCCAGCGCGTCGCGCAGGCGCGCGGCGTCCTCGATCGCTACCCACCAGGTGCGGCCGGCGAACGAAACCTCCAGTGCGCGATGGGCATCGCGCAGGTCGGCGAACCAGGCGGGCGCGTCGGAGTTGGCCAGCGCGTCGAAGTCGGCGGGCGCGTCGGAGTTGGCGAGCGCGTCGGAGTTGGCGAGCGCGTCGGAGTTGGCGAGCACGTCGGACGGGTGCTCGGCGTCGTCGTCGTCGCGCGCGTCCGCGATCGGCGATCGGCGATCGGCCGTGTCGCTCTCGGCCGCGGCGGTGCCTGTGCCAGGGGAAGGACCGTCGGCTGCCGGATCGTGCGGGCCGCTGAGCGCGGCGTCGCGGTCCCGAGCTTCGGCGTCGGGCGCGGCGCCACCGCGCCGTACGCAGCGGGCGGCGGCCTCGGCGGGGGTGAGGGGGCCGAGCAGGCGCAGCAGGTCGGCCAGCCCCTCGGCGTCGCGTGCCCAGCGTTCGGGGGTGAGGCGCTGGAGTTCGCGTTCGGTGAGGGCGATGACGGCGGGGTCGAGGAGCTCGCGCAATTCGACGCGGCCGAGGAGTTCGGCGAGCAGGCTCGAGTCCAATGCCAGGGCGGCGGCGCGGCGTTCGGCCAGCGGACTGTCGCCGTCGTAGAGGAACTGGCCGATGTAGGAGAACAGCAGGGCATTGGCGAACGGGGACGGGCTGGCCGTCTCGACGTCGATCAGCCGCACCTCGCGGCGGGCGACCTTGGTGAGCAGGTCGCGCAGGGACGGCAGGTCGTAGACATCGCGCAGACATTCGCGCACGGTCTCCAGCAGGATCGGGAAGTCCGGGAACTTGCGTGCCACATCCAGCAATTGGGCCGAGCGCTGGCGTTGCTGCCACAGCGGTGCGCGCTTGCCCGGATCGCGACGCGGCAGCAGCAGGGCCCTGGCCGCGCACTCGCGGAACCGGGAGGCGAACAGCGCCGAACCGCCGACCTGCTCGGTGACGATGTCGTCGATCTCGTCGGGTTCGAAGGCGAACAGTTCGGCGCCGGGCGGGTCGTCGGTGGTGTCGGGCAGGCGCACCACGATGCCGTCGTCGGACGCCGTCGGGGCCGCGTCGATGCCGAAGCGTTCCTGCAGCCGCGCGCCGACGGCCAGGGCCCACGGCGCGTGCACCGGAGTGCCGTAGGGGGAGTGCAGGACCAGGCGCCAGTCGCCGAGTTCGTCGCGGAAACGCTCGACGACCAGGGTGCGGTCGGTGGGCAGCCGACCGGTGGCGGCGCGCTGTTCCTCGAGCAGTCCGACCATGTTCGCGGTCGCGTTCTGGTCCAGGCCCGCGGTGCGGACCAGCTGTTCCAGCCGGGCCGCGGCGGTGTCCGGGCGCTCGGCGCCTTTCGCGCCACTGGACTTCTTCGCGCTCCCGTTCGGTGCGGGTACGCCGAGCGTCGTCGAATTGTCCTGTGACGCAACCGATCCGGGACGGACGCCCATGTCCGCGACGATCCGGGACAGCTCGTCGGCCGACACCTGACCCGCCGTCCGCACGAATTCCCCCAGGGCGGTGCCCAATTCGGCCGGGCGGCCCAGGCTGTCGCCGTGCCAGAACGGCAGCCGGCCGGGGAGCCCGAAGGCGGGCGAGACCAGCACCCGGTCGAAGGTGATCTCCTCGATCCGCCAGCTGGTGGCGCCGAGTGCGAACACGTCGCCCACCCGCGACTCGTAGACCATCTCCTCGTCGAGTTCGCCCACCCGGGAAGCCTTCTCGCCCACCATGAACACCGCGAACATGCCGCGATCGGGGATGGCGCCGCCGGAGGTGACGGCGAGGCGCTGTGCGCCGGGGCGGCCGGTGAGGGTGCCCGCGTCGCGGTCCCAGACCACCCGGGGGCGCAGTTCGGCGAACTCGTCGGACGGGTAACGGCCGGCGAGCAGGTCGAGTACGGATTCGTAGGCCGAGCGGGGCAGGTTCGCGTAACTGCCGGTGCCGCGGACGATGTCGAACCAGCCGTCGACATCGATCGGTTCGAGCGCGCACGCCGCCACCGTCTGCTGGGCCAGGATGTCGAGGGGATGCGCGGGGATCTGCAGCAGTTCGATCTCGCCAGCGAGCATGCGCTGGGCGGCGACGGTGCAGTGGATGACATCGGTGCGGTGCTTCGGGAACAGCACACCGCGCGAGACCTCACCGACCTGGTGTCCGGCCCGGCCCACCCGCTGCAACCCGCTGGCCACCGAGGGCGGCGCCTCCACCTGCACCACCAGGTCGACCGCGCCCATATCGATGCCCAGTTCGAGGCTGCTGGTGGCGACCACACAGCGCAGGCGCCCGCTCTTGAGGTCGTCCTCGATGATCGCGCGCTGCTCCTTGCTGACCGAGCCGTGATGGGCCCTGGCCAGCAGCTGCTCGGCACCGTGGATCACCTCGGTGGACGGGCCCAGCTGGGCGGGCGGCGCGTGCTCGGTGTCCACCGGCTCGCCCAGCCGGGCCGCGTAGGCCTCGTTGAGCCGCGCGGTCAGCCGTTCGGCGAGCCTGCGCGAGTTCGCGAACACGATCGAGGACCGATGCTCGAGCACCAGGTCGACGATGGCCTCGTCGACATGCGGCCAGATCGACCCCGGCTGCTCGGAATCGCCGGGATCGGTCATATCGGCCACCGGGACCCGCACCGAGAGGTCGAAGGTCTTCGGCGCGGGCGGGCGCACGATGGTGATCGGCGCCGCGCCAACCAGGAACCGGCCGACCTCCTCGGGCGGGCGCACCGTCGCCGACAGGCCGATCCGCTGCGCGGGCCGCTCGGTGAGCTGGTCCAGCCGGGCCAGCGACAAGGCCAGGTGCGCGCCGCGCTTGGTGCCGGCGATGGCGTGCACCTCGTCGACGATCACCGTGCCGACCTGGGCCAAGCTCTCCCTGGCCGCCGAGGTGAGGAGCAGGAACAGCGACTCCGGCGTGGTGATGAGGATGTCCGGCGGGGTCCGCTGCATCGCGCGCCGCTGTGCGGGGGTGGTGTCGCCGGAGCGCACCCCCACCGAGATCGCCGGCGGGTCCAGCCCCAGCCGCTTCGCCGTCTGCGTGACCCCCACCAGCGGCGCCCTGAGGTTGCGCTCGACGTCCACCGCCAGCGCCTTGAGCGGCGAGACGTAGAGCACCGACGTCCCGCGCGGCGTCCCCGGCTCCGGCGCGGGCCGGGTGGCCAGCTGATCGATGGCCCACAGGAACGCCGAGAGCGTCTTGCCCGACCCGGTGGGCGCGACGACCAGTGTGTGCTCCCCGTCCGCGATCGCCCGCCACGCCCCGAGCTGGGCCGACGTCGGCCCAGCGAAGGCCCCGTCGAACCACTGCGCGGTAGCGGGCGAGAACCGATCCATAGCGTTCAGTGTGCACCGGCCCACCGACAACCCCCGTCGACGCGCGGCCCGCGCCCCCACCACACCGAGCCCGGTGGCGGGCTGGTGGCAGCGTGAATGTGACGAACGCTACTCTGGGCTCTCGTGCAAACGGTGCTCAGAGTCGACCTCGTCGGCCACAGCCTGACCGAGGCGGTACGTAAGGCGCGATTCCCTGTCGACGAACCACTGGACGAGTCGGGGCGAGACGCGCTGCGCGCGTATTCGGTGCCCGACGGCGCGCAGGTGCGGACCGGGCCGGAACGCCGGGCCAGGGAGACCGCCGAGGCGCTGGGCGTGGTCGGCGAGCTGGACGCGCGATTACGGGATCTCGACGCGGGGTCGTGGCGCGGGACCGAGATGAGCGGGCTGGCACAGGATCAGCTGTTCGCGTGGCTCACCGACCCCGAATTCCGGGGACACGGTGGCGAATCGGTGACCGATCTGGTGGAGCGGGCGCGGTTCTGGCTGGCCGAGATCGCTTCGGCGGGCCGTGACACGGTGGCGGTGACCCATCCGGCGGTGGTCAGGGCGGTGCTGCTGGTGGTGCTCGACGCGCCGCCGAAGTCGTTCTGGCGCATGGATGTTCCGCCCGCGAGCGTCACCCGGCTGCACTACCGCGGCAACTGGACCCTGCGCCTGGGCGGTTCGTAGAAACGACGAAAGCCCCGGAGTCGAAACTCCGGGGCTTTCGTCTAGTAGCGGGAACAGGATTTGAACCTGCGACCTCTGGGTTATGAGCCCAGCGAGCTACCGAGCTGCTCCATCCCGCGTCGTAAACACCACTGTACACGGCGCGGCGTGGATGACGAAATCGGTTTCTGATCAGCCGAAATGTATCCCCTGGGCCAGTGGCAGCTCGGCCGAGTAGTTGATGGTGTTGGTGGCCCTGCGCATGTAGGCCTTCCACGAGTCGGAGCCGGATTCGCGTCCGCCACCGGTCTGCTTCTCGCCGCCGAACGCGCCACCGATCTCCGCACCCGAGGTGCCGATGTTGACATTGGCGATGCCGCAGTCCGACCCGGCCAGGAAGCGCTCGGCCTCGCGCTGGTCGAGGGTGAAGATCGATGAGGAAAGGCCCTGCGGCACACCGTTGTTGAGGGCGATCGCGTCGTCGATGTTGTCGTAGACGAGGACGTAGAGAATCGGCGCGAAGGTCTCCTCGCGGACCAGTTCGGTCTGCGCGGGCATGCGCACGATCGCGGGGCGCACGTAGTAGGCGTCCGGCCCGACCAGCTCGACCCGCGCACCGCCGCAGACGATCTCGCCACCGGTGTCCTCGGCCTGCAACAGCGCCTTCTGCATCGAGATGAACGCGCGCTCGTTGATCAGCGGGCCGACCAGCACGCCGTCGTCGAGCGGATTGCCGACGCGCAGCTGGGCGTACGCGGCGGTGAGTCGATCGACCAGCTGATCGACGACGGACCGGTGCGCGATCACCCGGCGCAGGGTGGTGCACCGCTGACCCGCCGTGCCCGCCGCCGAGAAGACGATCCCGCGCACCGCCAGCTCCAGATCCGCGCTCGGCGCGACGATCGCGGCATTGTTGCCGCCCAGTTCCAGCAGGCAGCGACCGAACCTGGCGGCCACGCGCGGGGCGACAGTGGCGCCCATCCGCACCGAGCCGGTGGCGCTGAGCAGCGCGACCCGCGGGTCGTCGACCAGGGCCTCGCCGACCGCCGCGTCGCCCTGGATCAATTGGTGCACTTCGGGATCGGCGCCGACGTCGACGGCGGCGCGGCGCAGCAGGGTGTGGCAGGCCAGCGCCGTGAGCGGGGTGGTCTCCGAGGGCTTCCACACCACGGTGTCGCCGCAGACCAGCGCGATCGCGGTGTTCCACGCCCACACCGCGACCGGGAAGTTGAACGCCGAGATCACCCCGACGACGCCGAGCGGGTGCCAGGTCTCCATCAGCCGGTGGCCCGGCCGCTCCGAGGGCATGGTGGCGCCGTAGAGCTGGCGGGAGAGCCCGATCGCGAACTCGCAGACGTCGATCATCTCCTGCACTTCGCCCAGCGCCTCCGGCCCGATCTTGCCCGCCTCCAGGGTGACCAGTTCGGCCAGCTCGCCCTGGTGGGCGACCAGCAGCTGGGCCAGCCTGCGCACCAGCGCCGCCCGCGCGGGCGCGGGTACCGTGCGCCAGTTCAGGAACGCGGTGGCCGCCCGCTCGATCGCGGCGTCGACGCCGTCGGTGGTGTCGGCGGTGAGCTGCGGCAGGGCGCCGCCGGAGATGGGGGTGCGGGCGCGCAGGTCACCGGACTCGGGTAAGTCGGCGCCGAGTCCGTGCAGCAGCGCCCTGGCCCGCAGTGCCAGCTGCTCGGAGAAGTGCTCGGTCACGGTGTCGGTCATCGCTGCTCACCTTCTGCTGTTTGGTAGGGCTCACGGAAAAGTTCGGTGGAATTCGGTGGGGGAACAGAAAGAAGTTTTCCGCGCGCAACCCCCGTGCTGCGTTAGCCTTCGCTGATGGCGGATACACCGGCTAGACCCCAGCTCGACGACATCGACCGACTATTGATCAAAGAACTGATGAGCGATGGTCGCGCCACGTTGTCGAACCTGGCGGAGAAGGCCAGCCTCTCGGTCTCGGCAGTGCAGTCACGGGTGCGCAGACTCGAAGCGCGCGGAGTGATCCGCGGGTACGCGGCGCACGTCGATCCCGAAGCGCTCGGGCACCTGCTGTCGGCGTTCGTCGCGATCACTCCTCTCGACCCGTCCCAGCCCGATGACGCGCCCGCATTGTTGCAGCACATCCCCGGCATCGAGGCGTGCCACTCGGTGGCGGGCGAGGAGAGCTACGTCCTGCTGGTCCGGGTGGCCTCCCCGCGGCACCTGGAACAGCTGCTGCAGGAGATCAGGGCCACCGCGAATGTGCGGACGCGCAGCACCATCATCCTGCAGACATTCTACGACAGGTAACGATTCCTCGTAATTGTTCCGCGATTCCGTAGAGGTTCCGTAAATATTTGCGTACCCTCGGTTTTGTGACCATCGAACTGGAGCGCCCCGGCGCGGCGGTCACCCCCGCCAACCGGGTCCACGAAATCCTGTCCTCGCACATCCTCGCGGACGGCTTCGACCTTGTGCTCGACCTGCACAAGTCGCACGGCCGGACACTGATCGACGAACGAGACGGCACCGCCTACCTCGACATGTTCGGCTTCTTCGCCTCCAACGCGCTCGGGATGAACCACCCCGCGCTCGCGGCGGACGAACGCTTCCGTGCCGAGCTGGCCACGGCCGCGCTGAACAAGCCGAGCAACTCCGACATGTACACCGTGGAGATGGCCCGCTTCGTCGAGGCCTTCGCCCGCGTCGTCGGCGACCCCCGCCTGCCGCACCTGTTCTTCGTCGACGGTGGCGCGCTGGCGGTGGAGAACGCGCTCAAGGTCGCGTTCGACTGGAAGAGCAGGCACAACGAGTCGCACGGCCGGTCACCGGAACTCGGCACCAAGGTGCTGCACCTGACCGGCGCCTTCCACGGCCGCAGCGGCTACACGATGTCGCTGACCAACACCGACCCGGTCAAGACCGCGCGGTTCCCGAAGTTCGACTGGCCACGCATCGACACACCGCACACCTTCGCCGGCCCGGACATCGCCGCGCTGGAGGCCGACGCCATCGCGCAGGCCGCGCGGGCCTTCGCCGACCATCCGCACGACATCGCCTGCTTCATCGCCGAGCCGATCCAGGGCGAGGGTGGCGACCGGCACCTGCGGCCGCAGTTCCTCGGCGCCATGCAGCGCCTGTGCCACGACAACGACGCGCTGTTCGTCCTCGACGAGGTGCAGACCGGGGTCGGGATGACCGGAACCACCTGGGCCTACCAGCAATTGGGGGTCGAGCCCGATGTCGTCGCCTTCGGCAAGAAGACCCAGGTGTGCGGCATCATGGCGGGCGGTCGCGTCGACGAGGTGCCCGACAACGTCTTCCGGGTGAGCTCACGGCTCAACTCCACCTGGGGCGGCAACCTCACCGACATGGTGCGCACCCGGCGCATTCTCGAAGTGCTGGAACGGGATCGGCTGATCGCGAAGTCGGTGCCGCTGGGCGCCTACCTGCTCGACCAGCTCGGTCAGCTCGCCGCCGCGCACCCGGACAAGGTGAGCGAACCGCGCGGGCGCGGCCTGATGTGCGCGATCACGCTGGCCACCCCGGACCTGCGGGACCGGGTGGTGACGGCGCTGCGCGAACGTCAGCACGTGCTGCTGCTCGGTACCGGGACCAGCGGCATCCGGTTCCGGCCGCCGCTGACGGTCACCGAGGAGGAACTGGAGCGGGCCGTCGACGCGCTGGACGCGGTGCTGATGCGAGAGCAGCTGTAGCGCAACGGGTGCCGCCATAGCCGGTTCACCGCGTGTCGACCGACGACGCACCGTGGCTGTGGGCGGCACACTGTCCGAATTGCTAGATTTTCGCTGGGCTTGCTTCTAGGCTTCCCTTCCATGTCATTCGGGCTTCATCCCGGCGTGGAACGGTGCAGCGCGTGAACCGCCGAACCGAGCGAATCGGACAAATTGCTGCCGCCTTGCTGCTCGCCGTGACCGCGGGCTGTTCGAACAGCGAGGCCGTGACGGTCGAGACGTCCGCCGCGCCGCCGACCTCGACCACCACGCCGACCGCGATGCCACCGCACATGACCGACCTGCTGCCCGGCATGCCGCCGCCGCTGTCCCCGGTCGACATCTACGCCGCCAACCGGGAACTGAGCCCGGCGGTCGCCGATCATCGGCCGCTGGTCTACGTGCCCAACAGCAAGTCCAACACCGTGACGGTGATCGACCAGAACACCTTCCAGGTGCTCGACACGTTCTCCTCCGGTGGCGCCGAGCCGCAGCACGTGGTGCCGTCGTACGACCTGCAGACGCTCTACGCCACCAACGATCTGCCGATCGGCGGCGGCAGCCTGTTGCCGATCGACCCGCGCACCGGAGCGCCCGCGGGCCCGGCGTTCCCGGTCCGCGATCCCTACAACATGTATTACACGCCCGACGGGCAGTTCGCCCTCGTCGTCGCGGAGGCGGACAAGTCGCTGGACTTCTACGACCCGGTGACCTGGCAGAAGCTGCACGCGCTGCCGGTGCCCGAGTGCGCGGGCGTCGACCACATGGACTTCACCGCCGACGGCCGCTTCGCCGTGGCCAGCTGCGAATTCATCGGGCGGATGGCGGTTTTCGACGTCGCGCAACGCACCCTGATCACGATGATCGACCTGCCGGGCGGACGCGGCGGCATGCCGCAGGACGTGAAGCTCTCGCCCGACGGGCACGTCTTCTTCGTGGCCGACATGATGGCCGACGGCATCTACACGATCGACGCCCACACCTTCCAGAACACCGGCTTCATCCCCACCGGCAAGGGGACACACGGGCTCTACATCACCCGCGACTCCCGGCAGATGCTGATCACCAACCGGCACGAGGGCAGCATCTCGGTGTGGGATTTCGCCACCAACGGGCTGGTGCACAAGTGGTTCATCCCCGGCGGCGGCAGCCCCGACATGGGCAACATCTCCGCCGACGGGCGGGTGTTCTGGGTGTCGGGGCGGCACAACAACGAGGTGTACGCGGTCGACATCGCGAACTGGAAGTTGTTGGCGCGCATCCCCGTCGACCACGGGCCGCACGGGTTGACGGTGTGGCCGCAGCCAGGGCGCTATTCCACCGGGCACACGGGGGTCATGCGGTAGCGCGCGTCAGGCGGGGACGGCGGTCAGACCCAGCGCGCCCGCGACGAACCGGTGGACCGAGGCCAGGCCCGCCGCCAGCGCCTCGTCCTCGCCGGGGCGGGCCCAGCCGGTGACGGTGGCCGTGCTGTCGGGGCCGGGCGTCACGCCGATCTCGGCGACCAGCTCGGCGGTCGTCGGGACGCAGACGGCCCAGGAGAAGTGGGTTTCGTCGGCCCACTGCGCGGAACGGGTGGCCACGTAGCCGGGATCGGTGATGCCACCGTCGGCCAGGGCGGGGCGGTCGTCGATGCGCTCGTCGGCCCGCAGGGCGCGCAGGTACCAGGCGCCCGCGTTGATCTCGATCGGTTCCACTCCGGCAGCGTACTGCGACGGCTACCGGTAGTAGGGCGTGGCCTGCACCCAGTGGAATCCGCGGGCGACGGCCGGGAACCGCTCCAGGTCGACCTGGTCCAGCCGCATCCGGACCGGACGACCGCCGAGCGTGCCCTCCAGGATCAGCCGACCGGGCTCTGTGTGCGTGTAATCGAACGTCGCGAGCTTCCACTGGTGCGCGGTGTCGCGCGACAGCGTGATGGTGTGCTGATCGGTGTCGATCCGGGCGGGGAAGGAGACGATCGAATCGTCGAGCCGCTGCGCGGTCATGCCCTGCGGGATATCGAAGATGATGCGGCGGAAGCGTTCGGTGGCGCTGGGTGGCTTGCCCTCGGTGGGGGCGCGGAAGTCGACGAGCGCCGGGACCTGCTCGCCCGCGATCGAGTACTCGGTGACGTCCCAGATGCCGTAGAGCGGGGACTTCGGGCGGGCACTGCCGTAGGTGTGCCAGCCGTCGTAGGCCTCGACGGTCGTGGCGACCAGCAGCCACAACCCCAGCAGCACCTGGGCTCCCACCAGGATCCGGTCGCCGCGCGGTGTGGTGCGCGGCAAAGTCCGCGGGGGGACTTCGTGTCCGAGCAGCGCCCGCACGATCCGGACGATGTCGGGGGCGGCCAGCACCAGCGCGTACAGCAGGATCTGCAGGGCGAACAGCTTCACCGGCACATCGAAGGTGAGGTTCACCAGCACCACCTGCAGGGCGACGAGCACCGCGAGCACGGACCCGAGCCCCGCGGTCAGCGGCACGATCAGCAGCAGACCGGCGGTGACCTCGGCTGCGCCGAGCGCGATTTCGTAGGGTTCGGACAGCGCGGACTGCGCCCACAGCACCGCCATCGGGCTCATGTGCCCGTACGGTTCGACCAGCCGCTCCAGATTGAACGACATCTGGGTCGGCAGGATCTTGATCATCCCGTACAGCAGCAGCGCGCTGACCAGGGCGAAGCGCAGCAGGAGCCGGAACAGGACGGCCAGGCGCACGTAGTGCGTGCGGCGGCGGTCGAGCACCGACCAGACGGCGGTGACCGGCACCGCGACCAGGATCACGGTGAACGCGGCCAGCCATTTGGCGGCGGTGTCGCCGCTACCGGTGACGGTGTAGTCGACCCGGATGCCGAACAGGGTCGTGCCGAGCCACTCGGTGAGCGGGTACAGCGTCGTCCACTTGTCGACCGCGGTCACGGTCTCCAGTGACAGGCCCAGCGTGCGCAGCAGCGCGTGCAGCAGCCACGTCCCCGCCATCCCGAGGCCGACGGACACGAATCCGAACCGGAACAGGATGCGGGTGGCCGGGTGCCATCGCGTCGTTTCCGGCGCGGGGCCGGGACCGGTGACCTCGGACTCCGGTCGAGTCAACACCTCTGTACGCACCCATCACTCCTCCGTCGGCCGTCGTGCCGGTGAAACGCTAGGGGAGCGTGGGGAACTGGGGAATCCGGAAATGTTGGTGCCCCGACAACTCGGGGGCGGGGTCAGGCCAGGCGGGGTTGGGCGCCGAGCAGGGAGTGGACGGCCGTGCGGCCGATGTCGAGGGCGCGGGTGAGCAGGTCGGTGTCGCGGGCCGCGCTGTCGATGGCGGGGGAGTCGGCGGGCGGGTGCACCTGGAGGACCCGGTCGCCGAGGCCGGCGAGGAAGTCGTCCTCGACGGCCTGCTGGCCAGGGCGCTGCGACCACGCGCGGAAGGCGCCGGGGGCGATGGCGCGCATGTAGCCGCCGCCGACGATGCGGTGCAGCAGCGGCGCGGGCGGGCGGACCTCGTCGGTGCGGCGGGTGCGCAGCACCAGCGCGTGCGTGGTGCCCGCGGCGACGGCGCTGCGGATCGGGACGGTCTCGGACAGGCCGCCGTCGAAGTAGCTGCGGCCGCCGAGGTCGACGGGGGGACCTGCCAGCAGGGGCAGGCCCGCGGAGGCCCGTAGCGCGGTCATCAGGGTGGTTTTGTCGACGATGTGGGGTCCGAGGTCCACCGACTGCCCGGTATGGACGTCGGTGGCGATCGGGTGGAACGTGGTGGGGTTGGCCAGGATGGCCGGGAAGTCCATCGGCTCGATGCCGTCGTAGACCTGGTGCACCAGGTAGCGCAGGTCGAACACCGGGCGGCCGCGGAAGATCCGCACCGGGTCGACCACGCGCCGCATGATCGTCGAATCGGTCCAGGACCGCATGCCCGTCGCCGCGCGCCCGCACAGCAGCCACGCGCCGTTGATCGCGCCCGCCGAGGTGCCGTACACGGCGTCGAACACCGCGGACAGGCCGAGCTCCTCGAGCGCCTGCACCATGCCGCTGGAGTAGACCCCGCGGCTGCCGCCGCCCTCGATCACCAGCGCGAGGCGATGGCCGTCCTCCCTGGTCCCGGCGCGCCTGCGGGACTGGATCACCTCGGCGACCGTGGCCGGACCCGGTGCCGATGGGTCCTGATCGATACGCGCACTGCTGGTCATCAGTTCACGATATGCCTGAATGAAGAAGACCCGCTGCCCAAGGCAACGGGTCTTCAGGTGCCGTTCACTCACGCACCAACTGATTTCGATGGCACATGGGTAACTCGTCGGGGACACCCAGCCCCGGACCACCGCTGATCAGGCGGCCCGGAGCATTGGGAGCTGCCTCCTTACGACCGGCAAGAGTCGCGGGGAGGCGGGGGAGCTACTTGATCTCCGCCAGGACGGTGCCCTGGGTGATCGCGGCGCCCGCCTCGACGGCCAGGCCGGTGACCACGCCCGCCTTGTGCGCGTTGACCGGGTTCTCCATCTTCATGGCCTCGAGCACCACGATCAGATCGCCCGCCTCGACGGTCTGGCCCTCTTCGACCGCGACCTTGACGACGGTGCCCTGCATGGGCGCGGTGACCGCGTCACCGGAGGCCGCGCCGGCACCGGCGCCGCCACGCTTGCGCGCCTTCGGCTTCTTGCGGATGACACCGGCACCGTTACCGGCCGAACCGGCGGCGCCACCACCGAGGGTGAACTGACCGGGCAGCGACACCTCGACGCGACGGCCACCGACCTCGACGACGACCTTCTGCCGGGGCAGATCCTCGTCCTCGTCGTCGGCGGGAGCGCCGGCCGTGAACGGCTCGACGGTGTTCTTCCACTCGGTCTCGATCCACTTGGTGTAGACCTCGAACTTCTCGCCGTCACCGACGAAGGCCGGGTCCTCGACGATCGCGCGGTGGAACGGGATGACCGTCGCCAGGCCGTCGACCTCGAACTCGGCCAGCGCGCGACGGGCGCGCTGCAGCGCCTGGTCGCGGTTCTCGCCGGTGACGATCAGCTTGGCCAGCATCGAGTCGAACTGACCGCCGATGACGCTGCCCTCGACGACGCCGGAGTCCACGCGCACACCGGGGCCGGTGGGCTCGCGGTAGACGCTGACCGGGCCGGGGGCGGGCAGGAAGCCGCGACCGGCGTCCTCACCGTTGATCCGGAACTCGAAGGAGTGGCCACGCGGGGTGGGGTCTTCCTTGATCGAGAGCTCTTCGCCGTTGGCGATCGCGAACTGCTGACGCACCAGGTCGATGCCCGCGGTCTCCTCGGTGACCGGGTGCTCGACCTGCAGGCGCGTGTTCACCTCGAGGAAGGACACGGTCTCGCCCTGCACCAGGTACTCCACGGTGCCTGCGCCGTAGTAGCCCGCCTCGCGGCAGATGCGCTTGGCCGAGTCGTGGATCTTGGCGCGGACGTCGTCGGACAGGAACGGCGCCGGCGCCTCCTCGACGAGCTTCTGGAAGCGACGCTGCAGCGAGCAGTCGCGGGTACCGGCGACGACCACGTTGCCGTGCTGGTCGGCGATGACCTGGGCCTCGACGTGGCGGGCCTTGTCCAGGTACTGCTCGACGAAGCACTCGCCGCGGCCGAAGGCGGCGATGGCCTCACGGGTCGCCGACTCGAACAGCTCGGGGATCTCCTCGATGGTGTAGGCGACCTTCATGCCGCGGCCACCGCCACCGAAGGCGGCCTTGATGGCCACCGGGACGCCGAACTCCTTGGCGAACGCGACGACCTCGTCGGCGTTCTTGACCGGGTCCTTGGTGCCCGCGGCCATCGGCGCGTTGGCGCGCTCGGCGATGTGGCGCGCGGTGACCTTGTCGCCCAGGTCGCGGATGGACTGCGGCGAGGGGCCGATCCAGATGAGCCCGGCGTCGAGGACGGCCTGGGCGAAGTCGGCGTTCTCGGAGAGGAAGCCGTATCCCGGGTGGATCGCGTCGGCGCCGGACTTGGCGGCGGCGTCGAGGATCTTGTCGAACACGAGGTACGACTCGGCCGAGGTCTGACCGCCGAGGGCGAACGCCTCGTCGGCGAGCTTCACGAAGGGAGCGTCGGCATCGGGCTCGGCGTACACCGCGACGCTGGTGATCCCCGCGTCCTTGGCAGCCCGGATCACGCGGACCGCGATCTCGCCGCGGTTAGCTACGAGTACCTTCGTGATCCGTGCGCTGGCATGGCTGGGCACTGAGCCTCCTGTGTGCAATCTTTGGTCGCTTCGGGGGACGGGTCGCCGTGTAGGCCCCGTGCCCGGTATCGACAACTTTCGTCTCGGGCGAGTGTAGGCAGTCTGCCAATTGGACCCGAACTCGGCTAGCCCTACTGTCGAGTAGG
Organism: Nocardia sp. NPDC058244; assembly: GCF_042882065.1. Lineage (NCBI taxonomy): Bacteria > Bacillati > Actinomycetota > Actinomycetes > Mycobacteriales > Nocardiaceae > Nocardia > Nocardia sp. NPDC058244. The sequence continues at coordinate 397,647 of NZ_JBHVWX010000007.1, forward strand.
TCGCAGGTCACAGTACTCGGCGCGCTGTGATGTGAACACGTTTCAATTGATCCGGTTCGCGCTGCCCGGTTCGAGGCCCCGGCTGATCGGCAGCCGCACCGAATTGCCCCATTCGATCCAGGAGCCGTCGTAATTGCGCACCGACCTGCGGCCGAGCAGGAAGGTCAGGACGAACCAGGTGTGGCTGGACCGCTCGCCGACCCGGCTGTAGACGACCAGATCCTCGGCGGGCAGCGCGCCGTAGATCTCGTCCAGCTCGGTCCTGGACCGGAACCGGCCGTCGGTGGCGCAGGCGTGCGCCCACGGAATGTTCACCGCGGTCGGCACGTGTCCGCCGCGCAGCGTCGCGTACTCCTGGTCGAGTGGCTTGTCCTCGCCCTCGCCCGAGTACTCCTGGGCCGAGCGCACGTCGACCAGCGGGCTGCCGAGGCGGGCGAGCACCTCCTCGCGGAACGCGCGGGCGGCGGTGTCGTCGCGCTCGACGTCGGGATAGTCGCTGGGCGCCGGATAGGGCAGGTCGAACGTGGTGTCGCGTTCCTCGGAGATCCAGGCGTCGCGGCCGCCGTCGAGCAGGCGGACGTCCTCGTGGCCGAAGAGGGTGAAGATCCAGGCGGTGTGCGCGGCCTGCGCGTTGTCGCGGTCGCCGTAGATCACGATGGTGTCGTCGCGCCGGATGCCCTTGGCGCGCATCAGCTCGGTGAACCGGGCGCCGTCGACGTAATCGCGGGTGACCGGGTCGCTCAGGTCGCCACGCCAATCGATTTTGACCGCGCCGGGCACATGGCCGATGTCATAGAGGAGGATGTCATCGTTCGACTCGATGATCTTCAAACCGGGTACACCGATGTTTGCGGACAGCCATTCTGTGGTTACCAATCGGTGCGGGACTGCGTAGGAACCGAAGGCGGGGTGCGGATCCGGGGCGACGGGCACGGTGTGGTCCTTCACGCGAGAGTATGGGCGGGTGCGACAGTGTGCTGGGGTCGTAGCCGATGGTATGTCTGTGTTGGCACATCACGAATCGACACAATGGTCGAATAAAGCGCAGAGCTGTCCGATAAAGTCTCTGGAGAGGAGGGGTGAGCTATGTCCGATTCTTGGCCGCGACGGCGACTGCTCGCGATCCTACGTGGCGCCACCGAGCCCCTCGACGCCCAGGAACTGGCCAGAATCACCGGACAGCATGTCACCACCGTCCGATTCCATCTCGATGTCCTCACCCGCGAATCCCTCGTCCGGCAGTTCCAGCAGCCGCCCCGCGGCCGTGGCCGTCCCCGCATCGGGTACCGCGCCGTGCAGCGCTCGGTGGGCTATCAGGAGCTCGCGCAGGTCCTCGCCGACCATCTCGGCCCCGATCCCGTCACCCGCTCGGCCGCCGCGGTAGCCGCCGGTCGCGCCTGGGGCGCCCGGATGGACATCGGCACGCACCCGGTGGAGACGCTGGCCGACGCCAGGGACATCACCATGTCGCTGATGTCGGAACTCGGCTTCGCGCCGGAGAAGGAGCCGGTCGGCGAGACGGCCGAGCACGTGCAGATCAACCTCACCGCCTGCCCGCTGCGGGAACTGGCCCGCTCGCACGCCGAAGTGGTGTGCGGGGTGCACATGGGGCTCATGCGGGAGGTGCTCGAGCGCAACGGCGCGCGCGGACGGGTCGACGTGCAACTGCACCCGTTCGTCGAGCCGGAACTGTGCACGGCCCGCCTGGAACTCACCCTCGGCGCGGAGAACTCCGCGCCGGAGCGGGCCGCCGGACCGGTCGCGACCGGGGAGCAGCCGGTGATCGCGCCGTCAGGCCCGCGCGTCCCGCCACAGCTGCGTGACACCGACGCCGACGTCTTCGAGCAGCCTGCGCAACAGCGGTAGGCCGATCCCGATCACGCTGGACGGATCGCCCTCGATCCGGTCGACGAACCAGCCGCCCAGCCCGTCGAGGGTGAACGCCCCCGCGACCTGCAGCGGCTCGCCCGTGGCGATGTAGGCGTCGAGCTCGTCGGGCGCAGGCTTGGCGAAATGCACCGTGGTGCTGCTGCACTCCGCCGACTCGGCGACGACGGCGCCGTCCCGCAGCCGCAGCACGCAGTGCCCGGTGATCAGATCGGCGCTGCGACCGGCCATGCCGGCCCAGCGGGCACGCGCCACCTCGGGCGTGTGCGGTTTGCCCTGCAGCTGCCCGTCGACGAGCAGCATGGAATCGCAGCCGACGACGACACAGTCGGCGGCGAATTCGGGAATCGACGCGGCGACGTCGACCGCCTTGGCGCGAGCCAGGGCGACGACGACGTCGTGCGAGGAGGTGTCAGGGGGCAGCGCGGCCGAGACCGCGTCCTCGTCGACGCCCGAGACACGCACGACGGGATCGATACCCGCCGTACGCAGGATCCCGAGGCGGGCCGGGGACGCGGAGGCCAGAACCAGCCGGGTCACCGGTGCATCAGCGCAGGTGCGACAGCAGCGGGTACGCGTACGGCGAGAACGGGGACGTGCCCCGGTGCATCAGCGTCGCCCTGCCCCAGTTGTCGGTCGGGCCGGTCGCGCCGCCGGCGGGGGCGTTCGCGGCCGCCGCGCTCAGCACGGCGACCAGCGCCGCGATGTCCTCATCGGTCGGCGAGCCCTTCACGATGCGGAACATCGGCTCACCGAGGCTCTCCGCGGGCTCGACGGCAACCGCGCTTGCGGACAGTTCGACCTCGTCGACGAGTGGTTCGACGGCGAGCTCGAGCTCGGCGGCGGTCAACACGTCTTCTTCTGCCACAGTTGTCACAGTGCCAGATCCTTCCTGCCTCGTCCGGGAGATCTTCCCCGGTGGCGAAGCTGTGGTACTCCGATGTCCTACAGCGCGGTAGACGCGATCATTCCCGGTAGGGACGCGACGATCAATAGTTGCGTCATAGCAACAAGTGTGCGCGGCCTACCGGGGATATCGCGCTTTCAGAGCGGAATGTTGCCGTGTTTCTTCGGCGGCAGGGTCACCATCTTGCGCTCGAGCAGTCGCAGCGCCGACACGATCTGGCCACGGGTGTGCGAGGGCGGGATGACCGCGTCGACGTAGCCGCGCTCGGCCGCCACGTACGGGTTCACGAGGGTGTCCTCGTACTCGTTCTGCAGCTCGAGGCGCAGAGCGTCCACGTCGGCGCCGTTCTTGGCGGCCTCGGACAGCTGCTTGCGGTAGACGAAGCCGACGGCGCCGGAGGCACCCATGACGGCGATCTGCGCGGTCGGCCACGCCAGGTTCACATCGGCGCCCATGTGCTTGGAACCCATGACGTCGTAGGCGCCGCCGTAGGCCTTGCGGGTGATGATCGTGATCTTGCCCACAGTGGCCTCGCCGTAGGCATAGAGCAGCTTCGCGCCGCGCCGGATGATGCCGTTGTACTCCTGGCCGGTGCCGGGCAGGAAGCCGGGAACGTCGACCAGGGTGATGATCGGGATGTTGAAGGCGTCGCAGGTGCGCACGAAGCGCGCGGCCTTCTCCGAGGCGTCGATGTCGAGGCAGCCGGCGAACTGGGTCGGCTGGTTGGCGACGATGCCGACGCTGCGGCCGTCGACGCGACCGAAGCCGCAGATGATGTTCATCGCGCGCTCGGCCTGGACCTCGAGGAACTCGTCGTCGTCGAGCAGCCGGGTGATGACCTCGTGCATGTCGTACGGCTGGTTCGGCGAGTCCGGGATGATCGTGTCGAGCTCGAGGTCCTCGTCGGTGAGCGAGTCCTCGATCGCGCCGTTGATCGGGTCGCTCGGCGCGTGCCGGGGCGCCTCGGCGCGGTTGTTGCTCGGCAGGTAGCTGAGCAGGTCCTTGACGTAGTCGAGGGCGTCCTGCTCGCCGGAGGCCACGTAGTGGGCGACGCCGGACTTGGTCATGTGGGTGTGCGCGCCACCCAGGTCCTCCATGGTGACCTCTTCACCGGTGACGGTCTTGATCACGTCGGGACCGGTGACGAACATCTGCGAGGTCTGGTCGACCATCACCACGAAGTCGGTGAGCGCGGGGGAGTACACGTGACCACCGGCGGCGGGGCCCATGATCAGCGAGATCTGCGGGATCACGCCGGAGGCCTGCACGTTGCGGTGGAAGATCTCGCCGTAGAGGCCGAGGGAGACGACGCCCTCCTGGATGCGCGCGCCCGCGCCCTCGTTGATCCCGACCAGCGGGCGGCCGGTCTTGATGGCCAGGTCCATGACCTTGACGATCTTCTCGCCGTACACCTCGCCCAGCGAGCCACCGAACACGGTGACGTCCTGCGAGAACAGACACACGTCGCGGCCGTCGATGGTGCCGTACCCGGTCACCACGCCGTCGCCGAGCGGGCGGTTGTTCTCCAGGCCGAAGTTCACGCTGCGGTGCTTGGCGAGGGCGTCGAGCTCGACGAAGGAGCCCTCGTCGACCAGGGCCAGGATGCGCTCGCGGGCGGTCATCTTGCCCTTGGCGTGCACCTTGTCGACCGCGGCCTCACCCATCGGGTGTTGCGCTTCTTCCAGCCGATTCCGCAGGTCAGCCAGCTTCCCGGCGGTCGTGTGGATATCGGGGGTGCCCGCCGAATCCGATGCGGGCTGCTGCTGGACACTCGTCATGGGTTGCGAGTGTAACGAGTGACACCACGTCGCACTACGGCAGTCTCGCCTACCGGCCAGTACAGAAACCCCAGCTAGGTACGGTCACAATGTTGCCCCTACGCGGCCGAGTAGCGTTCCCGGAATGAACAGGGCACCGATCGACGCGCCACGTCTGCGCAGCTCTCTCGCCACCCCGGCACCGGCGTTCTACGACCGGATCGACGTGGTCGAATCGACCGGATCGACCAATGCCGACCTGGTGGCCCGTGCCGCGGATCCGGCCGTCGACCGGCAGGCGCTGCTGGCCGAGGAACAGGTGCGCGGCCGCGGCAGGCACGCCCGCACCTGGGTGAGCCCGCCGCGCGCGCAGATCTCGCTGTCGATCCTGGTCCGCCTGCCCGGCATCGACCCCGGCGCGCTGGGCTGGCTGCCCCTGCTGACCGGGATCGCGGTCGTCGACGCGGTGCGCGGCACGGCCGGGGTCGCGCCGGAACTGAAGTGGCCCAACGACGTTCTGCTCGACGGCCGCAAGCTCTCCGGCATCCTGGCCGAGGTGGCCGCGACCGGCGTCGCGCCCGCCGTGGTGGTCGGGATCGGTCTCAATGTCGACCTCGACGAGGCGGAACTGCCTGTCCCGCACGCGACATCGCTGCGGCTGGCCGGCGCCGCGAACCTCGACCGGACCGCGCTGGTCGCGGCGATCCTCACCGAGTTCGCCCGCCGCTTCACCGCCTGGGAGCGGGCCGGGTGGGCGAGCGACGAGCTCGCGGCGGCCTATCGGGAGCGCTGCGCCACCCTCGGCGTCGAAGTACGGGCCGAGCTGCCCGGCGGCAAGACCGTCACCGGGGTCGCGACCGGCATCGACGACACCGGCCGGCTGCTTATCGGCGCCGAGGCGGTCTCCGCCGGCGACGTGAGCCACCTGCGCGGCCAGTACTGAGGTGAGCGGTCCCGGCGGGCCGGGACCGCTCGGCCCCGATCAGCGCGCGGCGACGCTCGCGTTGCGCTCGGCCACCTCGCGCTCACGCGCCAGCAGCCGGTCGCGCTGCTCCTCGAACCGCAGCACGTCCTTCTCCAGCTTGTCGATGAACTGCGCCAGATCGTCGCGCGCCGCCTCGCCCGCCGCGCCGAAATCGGTGCGGTCGAAGATGTTCCACTGCTTGAGCACCGGCTGGACGACCTCGTCGAGGTGCTGGCGCAGGTCGTAGATGCCGTGCTTGGCCATCAGCACGCCGTTGCGCCGCCAGTTCGGCATGCCGGCGCCGGGCATCTGGAAGTTGGTGAGCACCTTGGTGATCGCGGGCATCGCCTGATCGGGGACCAGGTCCAGGGCCGCGCCGCAGAGGTTGCGGTAGAAGATCATGTGCAGGTTCTCGTCGGTGGCGACGCGGGCCAGCATCCGGTCGGCGACCGGGTCGTCGCAGACGCGGCCGGTGTTGCGGTGGCTGACCCGGGTGGCCAGCTCCTGGAAGGTCACGTACGCGACGTTGACCAGGAACCCGCCCCAGTTGTCCGGCGCGTGCGCGCCCTGGGTCATGTGGATCATCCTGGCCTCTTCCAGGGCGACCGGGTCGACGCCGCGGGTGACGACCAGATAGTCGCGGATCACGATGCCGTGCCGGTTCTCCTCGGCGGTCCAGCGACCGACCCAGGTGCCCCAGGCGCCGTCCTGGGAGAAGTTCTCGGCGATCTCCCGGTGGTAGGACGGCAGATTGTCCTCGGTGAGCAGATTGGTGATCATCGCCGCCTTGGCGACGTCGGAGAGCCTGGATTGTTCCGGCTCCCAAGCGATTCCGCCCATCGCGGCGAAATTGCGGCCTTCCTCCCACGGGACGTAATCGTGCGGATTCCAGTCCTTGGCGATCGAGAGGTGCCGGTTGAGATTCTGTTCGGCCACCGGTTCCAGGGCCGTCAGGATTTCGAGCTGAGTCAGAGCTTTGGTCACGCGTGCCTCCACTGTCGGGTGTCGAGCAAGCAGATATGGGCAAAACCTGGCATCTAGCGTGGAAGCCACAGTATCGCCTCGGCCGTGGCATCGGGAAATGCGGCGTCCCAACGGGGTATCGTTCGGCCATGGGGTACCCGGAGGACGTTCTCGCGCCCGACGAACAGCTGATCCTGCACCGCCATCCGCACTGGAAGATGCTGGTGTGGCCGGTCGTCACACTCATCGCCGGAACCGCTGTCGCCGGCTTTCTCGGCGGCCTCGCCTGGCGCAATACCGAGGGGCACGTGCGCACCGTGTTGCTGCTGCTCATCGGGCTGATCTGGCTCGGGCTGATCCTGTGGCGCTGCGTCGGCAAGGTGATCGCCTGGAAGTCCACCCATTTCATCATCACCGACCGCCGGGTGCTCGTCCGCCAGGGCGTGCTCACCCACACCGGCATCGATATCCCGCTCAGCCGCATCTCCAGCGTGCAGTTCCAGCACGGGGTGTTCGACCGGATGCTCGGTACCGGCACGCTGATCATCGGCTCGTCGTCGGAGGAACCGCTCGAATACGACGACATCCCCCAGGTGCAGCAGGTGCACGCGCTGCTCTACCACGAGGTCTTCGAGGCGGGCAGCAGCCGCCGTGACCAGACCTGGGGCGGTTATCGGTGAGCTCCCGGCCCACCGGGACCGGTGTCCGTAATCTGAGCACATGACCGCCGTACTGCTCGCCGAAGACGATGAGGCGATCGCCGCGCCGCTGTCCCGGGCCCTCGGCCGCGAGGGCTACACCGTCACCGTCGAACGGTTCGGTCCCGCGGTGCTGCGCCGCGCCCTCGAGGGCGATCACGATCTGCTGATCCTCGACCTCGGTCTGCCCGGCATGGACGGGCTGGAGGTGTGCAGGCAGGTCAGGGCCAGCGGCGCCGATCTGGCGGTGCTCATGCTCACCGCGCGGACCGACGAGGTCGACTTCGTCGTCGGGCTGGACGCGGGCGCCGACGACTACGTCGGCAAGCCGTTCCGGCTGGCCGAGCTGCTGGCCCGGGTGCGCGCCCTGCTGCGCCGCAGCGGCATCGGGGACGACGCGGTGGAAGTCGGCGGGATCCGGCTCGAACCGGCCGCGCGCCGGGTCCTGGTCAACGGCGCCGAGGTGAACCTGGCCAACAAGGAGTACGAGCTGCTCAAGGTGCTCATCGACCGGGCCGGGCAGGTAGTGCCGCGCGAGACCATCCTGCGCGAGGTCTGGGGTGACGCCGACCTGCGCGGTTCCAAGACCCTGGACATGCACATGTCCTGGTTGCGCCGCAAGATCGGCGACGAGGGCCCGATGGCCGAGCGTCGCATCGTCACGGTGCGCGGTGTCGGGTTCCGGCTCAACACCGACGGGCCGTCGAGCGCGGGCCGAGGCTGATCAGGGCCGTGCGCCGCCGCATCCTGCGCTCGATCCTGACCGTGCTGACCATCACCACGGTGGTGCTCGGCGTTCCGCTGATCTACACGGCCTGGCTCTGGGTCGAGGACATCACCCGCAACGACCTGCAGAGCCGCCTGGACCGGGTGGCCGCCGAGGTGATCGCCCAGGAGCGCGGCGACGGCACCGTGCACGACGGCCTGGACGTGCGCGCCATGCGGGCGCTGGTGCCCGAGGGCGGCAAACTGACGATCGTCTACCCGACGCCGCTCGACAATGCCGCGCGCACCGATATCGGTGTCGACCACGTCGACGATCCGCTCGTCGAATCGCTGTCGATGGGCACCTCCGGGTCGCTGCGGCTCGAGGTCCCCGCCGGGCCCATGCACTCCCGGCAGGAGCAGGCGGTGGCCGCGGTCGCGCTGGCCGTGCTCGCCTCGCTCGGCGCCGCGTTCTCGGTCGCGGTGGTGACCGCGCGCCGGGTCGCCGACCCGCTGCGCGACGTGGCCGCCCGTGCCGCCCGGCTGGCCATGGGCGACTTCCGCCCCGACCCGCGCAGGCACGGCATCGCCGAGCTGGACCGCGTCTCCGACGTGCTCGATTCGGCGACCGTGGAGATCGCGGGCAGGCTGCAACGCGAGCACGCGCTGGTCGCCGACGTCTCCCATCAGCTGCGTAGCCGCCTGACCGCGGTGCGCCTGCGCTTGGACGAGCTGTCCACCCACGCCGACCCCGAGGTGGTGCACGAGGCCGAGGAGGCGATGGCGCAGGTCGACCGGCTCACCGAGGCCATCGACGACCTGGTCCGGGCCTCCCGCGACGAGGACGCCGCCGACCGCGATCCGGTCCCGGTGATGGCCGAGCTGCGCGGGGTCATGGCCGAATGGGCGCACCCGTTCACCGAGGAGGGCCGCGAACTGCGCCTGATCGGCGACGAGTCCCTGCGTGCCCCGATCACCGGCTCCCGGCTGCGCGAGGCCGTCGCGGTGCTGGTCGACAACGCCCTGATGCACGGCGGCGGCACCTGCACGGTGTCGGTGCGCACGGTGCCGACCATGAGTTCGCGCGATCCGCTGGTCTGCGTGGAGGTGGCCGACGAGGGCGAGGGCGTGCGCGACGAGCTCGCGCCGCACATCTTCGACCGCGGCTTCTCGGCCGGTGGCTCGACCGGTGTCGGCCTGGCGCTGGCGCGGGCACTGGTGGAGGCCGACGGTGGCCGGCTGGAACTCCAGCGCCGCCGCCCGGCCCTGTTCGCGGTGTTCCTCGGCTCGAAGGTCAACCGGTCGCCGAACGCGACCCTCACCGAGCCGCGCTGACTCAGCTGCGGCCGAGCGGTTCCTGTTCCTCTTCGATGAGGTCCTCGAGCTCGGCGACGATCTCGTTCATCTCGTCCGGGAAGACCCAGCGGCGCATCGCCCAGAACCGGAACGCCATCTGCAGCAGGTTGCCGATGATGAACGCGCTGACGAAGTCGGCGATGTTCTCGACCAGGAAACTCACATCGGGCTGGCGCAGATCGAGGACGTAGCTCGAGATCCACAGGGGAATGTTGCTCAGGATGACGCCGATGCCGCTGACACCGAAGAACAGCAACGCCTCGTGATGCTTCTCTCGGCCGCCGCGATTCTTGAACGACCATTCCCGGTTGAAAATGTAGGACGCGATCACTGCCACGACCCCGGAGATGATCTTGGCGGTGACCGGTTTCTCGGCCAGAACCGTCCATTTCAGGAGGTAGAACAGGCCGCTGTCGATCACGAACGTGGTGGCACCGACGATGGCGAACTTGATCAGCTCTTGATGCCGGAACGCTAGCTCGCGCAGGCGCGGGGGAAGGACGCTGACCACGTCGTCGACGATTGACACGAGTTCCGAGTGTACCGGTAGCAAAGATTCGCTTTCGACATGACAACATTGCACGACGTGAGTGCACGTTCGTTCGATCCGTCTGCCATGCCCACCGTCACGATGGTCGGTGGTGGCCAGCTCGCGCGCATGACGCATCAGGCCGCCGTCGCCCTCGGCCAGCGTCTCCGGGTGCTCGCCGAGCGCCCCGAGGACCCCGCCGCGCAGGTGACCCCCGACGTCGTCCTCGGCAGCCACGACGATCTGTCCGCCCTGCGCAAGGCCGCGGTCGGGTCGCACGCGCTGACCTTCGATCACGAGCACGTGCCGACGGCACACCTCGAGATCCTGGTCGCCGAGGGCGTCAACGTGGCCCCGCCGCCGCAGGCGCTGATCTTCGCCCAGGACAAGCTGGCCATGCGGACCAAGCTGTCCGAGCTCGGACTACCGGTGCCCGCGTTCACCGAGGTCACCGCGCCCGCCGACGCGATCGCCTTCGGTGACGAGCACGGCTGGCCGTTCGTCCTCAAGGCCGTGCGGGGCGGCTACGACGGCCGTGGCGTGTGGATGCCCGCCGACGCGGCCGAGGCCGAGCGGCTGGTCACCGACCAGCTCGCGCACGGCGTGCAGTTGCTCGCCGAGGCGAAGGTCGACCTGAAGCGGGAGCTGTCGGCCATGGTCGCGCGGTCACCGTTCGGTCAGGCGGCGACCTGGCCGGTGGTGGAGACCGTGCAGCGCAACGGTCAGTGCGCCGTCGTGATCGCGCCCGCCCCCGACCTGCCCGAGGACCTGGGCGCCCAGGCCGAGACGATGGCGCTGGAGCTGGCCGCCGGCCTCGGCGTCGTCGGCGTGATGGCCGTCGAGCTGTTCGAGACCCACGACGGCGCGCTGCTCGTCAACGAGCTCGCGATGCGTCCGCACAACTCCGGCCACTGGGGTATGGACGGCGCCCGCACCGGCCAGTTCGAGCAGCACCTGCGCGCGGTCCTGGACTACCCGCTCGGCGACACCACCCCGCTCGCCCCGGTGACGGTGATGGCCAACATCCTCGGCGCCCCCGAGGCGCCCGAGATGCCGATGGACGAGCGCCTGCACCACCTGTTCGCCCGCCTGCCGGAGGCGAAGGTCCACCTCTACGGCAAGGGCGAACGTCCCGACCGCAAGATCGGCCACATCAACATCCTCGGCGAGGATGTCACCGAGGTCCGCGAGAAGGCCGAACGCGCCGCCCACTGGATGTCACACGCCGTCTGGACCGACGGCTGGGACCCCCACGGCGCCTGAACACCCACCCCAAACGTGACCACCACGTTTTCGGCCGCCTCGCCGCCGAGGGGCGAGACGTAACGCCGAAGGCGCAGTATCGCCCCTCGGCGGCGAGGTCACGAGGCCGAAAACCCGCGGCGCCAGCCGCCGAAAACACAGGAGCGCACGTGAGCAACATCGGTCCCCAGGTCGGCTTGATCATGGGCAGCGATTCCGACTGGCCGACGATGGAGGCCGCCGCCGAGGCGCTGGCCGAGTTCGGCATCCGTTTCGAGGTCGGCGTGGTGTCCGCGCACCGCACCCCGCAGCGCATGCTCGACTACGCGCGCGACGCCGCGGGCCGTGGCCTGCAGGTGATCATCGCGGGCGCGGGCGGCGCCGCCCATCTGCCCGGCATGGTCGCCTCGGCCACCGCGCTGCCGGTGATCGGCGTTCCGGTGCCGCTGAAGTACCTCGACGGCATGGACTCGCTGCTGTCGATCGTGCAGATGCCCGCGGGCGTCCCGGTCGCCACCGTCTCCATCGGCGGTGCCCGCAACGCCGGTCTGCTGGCCGTGCGCATCCTGGCCGCCCATGATCCCGCCCTGCGCGCCCGGATGGAGCGGTTCCAGGCGGGACTCGAGCAGATGGTCCTCGACAAGGACGAGGCGCTGCGCACCAAGCTGCTGGGCTAGCCCTGGCGCGCCGCGGTCAGCGCGGTCTCCGGGTTGGCCGCCGCGTAGCGCTTCGCCCAGGGGTAATCCGCCTTGCCGCTGGGCTGGCGCCGGATCTCGTCCACGATCCAGAAGGTGCGTGGCACTTTGTATCCCGCGATCTTGGTGCGAACGTGGGCGCCCAGGGCCGCCACATCGACCGTCGCGCCGGCGCGCGGCTGCACGAGGGCGGCCACCGCCGCGCCGAACCGCTCATCCGGCACGCCGATGACCAGCGCGTCGACGATCTCGGGGGCCGACTTCAGCGCGCCCTCGACCTCCTCGGGGAACACCTTCTCCCCGCCGGTGTTGACGCATTCCGAACCGCGGCCCAGCAGGGTGACCATGCCGTCGGCCTCGTAGCGCGCGTAGTCGCCGGGCACGACATGGCGCACCCCGTCGATCTCGACGAAGATCGTCGCGCTCTTTCCCGGATCCTTGTAGTAGCCCAGCGGCACCGGACCGCTGCGGGCCATCCGGCCGACGGCTCCGGGCACCGGGGCGACCGGGGCGCCGTCGTCGTCGATCAGCACGGCCTGCTTGCTGAAGCGCACGCGCGGCCCCGCCGAATGATCGGTGTCCGCGCTCAGCTGGCCGATCCCGGTCAGCCCGCTCTCCGAGGCGCCAACGGTGTCGGTGATGATCAGGGTGGGGAACGCCTCGACGTAGCGGGCCTTGAGCGACTGGGAGAACAGCGCCGCGCTGCTGTTCATGGTGAGCAGCGACGACACGTCGTAGTCGCCCGCCAGGTAGGCCTCCAGCAGCGGACGGGCCATCGCGTCGCCCGCGATCTGGAGCATGTGCACCCGGTGCCGCTCGATGGCGCGCCAGATGTCGTCGGGGTCGAACCGCGGCGCGAGCACCAGGGTGCCGCCGGAGTTCAAGGCGATGAACGCCGTCCACTGCGCCGCACCGTGGATCAGCGGCGCGACCGGCAGCCAGGTCATCACGTAGTCGGTGGCCGCGGCCTGGTTCGCGAATTGGTATTCGTCGGTGATGTACTCGCCGGTGAGGTGCTGGATGCCGCCGCCCTGTGCCCGCCAGACGTCCTCGTGGCGCCACATCACGCCCTTCGGATATCCGGTGGTGCCGCCCGTGTAGAGGACGTAGCGGTCCTCGGCGCCGCGTTCGCCGAAATCGCGGGCGGGCGAGTGGGCCGCCAGCGCGGCCTCGTATTCGACACCGCCGTAGCGGGCGTAGTCCGCGTCCGATCCGTCCTCGACGACGATCGCGTGCGCGAGCTTCGCGAGCCGGGGCGCGACCTCGGCGACGATGTCGGCGTATTCGCGCTCGTGGATCAGCGCGACCAGGTCGGCGTTGTCGGCGAGGTACCGGACCTCGTCGGCCACGTAGCGATAGTTCACGTTCACCGGCACCGCGCGCAGTTTGAAGGCCGCGTACATGGCCTCCACCGCCTCGATCGAGTTCCGTGCGTACACGCCGACGTGGTCGTCCCTGCCGACGCCACGGGCCGCCAGGTGATGCGCCAAGCGGTTGGCTCGATCGTCGAGCTCCCGATAGGTGACCCGGCGTTCGCCGCAGATGATCGCGGTGCGGTCGGGCACGGCGTCGACGGCGTGTTCGAAGAGGTCGGCGAGATTGAAAGCCATGCAGCACAAGGTAGAACGAGTATCAGTTGTCGGCAATAGACAGCACTGGGAGCTGGATTCGGCGACATTTGTTGCGCCGGAACGCGTTCTACTTCGTTGCGAAGGGATCGGTGCAGCCGGTCGGAGCGGGTTCGCTCCGCCGGAACAACCGGCGTCATCGGCCGTCGTAGCCGGTGACTACGGTGGTCGGGTGGCACACGACGACGCGGCGCAGTTCCGGCTCACGGTGGTGGATCAGGCGTTGCGGTTGTTCGCCGAGCGGGGGTACGAGGCGACGACGGTGGACGAGATCGCGGTGGCGGCGGGCATCTCCCGCCGGACCTTCTTCCGGCAGTTCCGGTCCAAGGAGGACGTGATCTTCGCCGATCACGAGTTCCAGCTGGCCCTGGCCGAGGAGTCGTTGCGGCGGGCCGAGGGCGACCCGTGGGAGGCGGTGTGCGAGGCCGTGATCGGGGTATTCGAGCGGTTCACCCAGTGGCGCGATATCGCCGCGCGCCGGTATCAGGTGGTGCGGCGGGTGCCCGCGCTGCGCGAGCGCGAGATCGTGACGGTGTTCCGGTACGAGCGCCTGTTCACCGATTACCTGCGCGAGCAGCTGCCCGATGTGCCGGACCTGGTCCGGGTGCAGTTCACCGCCGCGGTGACCGCGACGCACAACTATCTGCTGCGCCGGATGGTGCGCGGCGAGTCCGCGGCCGCGGTCGCCGACCTGCGCACCGAACTGGCCATGATCCCGCGCGGCAGGCGGGAGCAGTCGCCGCGCGAGGAGCTGGTCGTCGCGGTCTTCCCGCGGGACATGCCGCCGCGCAAGGTGGCGGACCTGATCACCGCCCAGCTCGGTAACCTGTGAGCGCCGCTTCGGCGGCCACAGCTTGAGGTGACACTGAGTGCCACCGGCATATCCCCATGTGGGGGTAGAGTGCCGGGCGTATAATCAAGTCGGATTGGCACTCGGTGCCGATGTAGGACGCGCTGTCGACCGCAGCGATCACCACCACGACCAGGAGAGTGCCCGATGGCGGGAAACCCGGATTTCAACCTGTTCCAGCTCGAGGACTTCCACGATGAGCTCCGTGGCGCCATCCGTGGCCTCGCCGAGAAGGAGATCGCGCCCTACGCCAAGGACGTCGACGGCAACGCCCGCTTCCCCGAGGAGGCGCTGACCGCCCTCAACGCCGCCGGCTTCAACGCCGTGCACGTGCCCGAGGCCTACGGCGGCCAGGGCGCCGACTCGGTCGCCACCTGCATCGTGATCGAGGAAGTCGCCCGCGTCTGTGGTTCGTCCTCGCTGATCCCCGCCGTCAACAAGCTCGGCACCATGGGCCTGATCCTCAACGGCTCCGAGGAGCTGAAGCAGAAGGTCCTCGCCGACCTGGTGGACGGCAAGATGGCCTCCTACGCGCTGTCCGAGCGGGAGGCAGGCTCCGACGCCGCCTCGATGCGCACCCGCGCCAAGGCCGACGGTGACGACTGGATCATCAACGGCTCCAAGTGCTGGATCACCAACGGTGGCAAGTCCGAGTGGTACACCGTGATGGCGGTGACCGACGCCGAGAAGGGTGCCAACGGCATCTCCTCGTTCATGGTCCACAAGGACGACGAGGGCTTCGTCGTCGGCCCGCTCGAGCACAAGCTGGGCATCAAGGGTTCGCCCACCGCCGAGCTGTACTTCGAGAACTGCCGCGTCCCCGGCGACCGCATCATCGGCGAGCCCGGCACCGGCTTCAAGACCGCGCTGCAGACCCTCGACCACACCCGCCCGACCATCGGCGCGCAGGCCGTCGGCCTGGCCCAGGGCGCGCTCGACGCCGCGATCGCCTACACCAAGGATCGCAAGCAGTTCGGCAAGACCATCGCCAGCTTCCAGAACACCGAGTTCATGCTGGCCGACATGGCGATGAAGATCGAGGCCGCCCGCCTGATGGTCTACACCTCGGCCGCCCGTGCCGAGCGTGGCGAGAAGAACCTCGGCTTCATCTCCGCCGCCGCCAAGTGCTTCGCCTCCGACGTGGCCATGGAGGTCACCACCAACGCCGTCCAGCTCTTCGGTGGCGCCGGCTACACCACCGACTTCCCGGTCGAGCGCATGATGCGCGACGCGAAGATCACCCAGATCTACGAGGGCACCAACCAGATCCAGCGTCTGGTGATGGCGCGCCAGATCCTGCGCTGATCGCGGCGCACCAGCGCGACGCCCCCGTGGCCCCCGGCGAATCCCGCCGGGGGCCACGGCTGTTCCCGGGTGCGGGTGATGTCGCGGGCGTTATCTCGATAGTCGCTGCGTAGCGGCCGATTGACGATCGAATTGTGCCTTTTGATTAAGAGGAGAACGGGCCGAGAAATTCAACCGATATCAGAGGGTTATTTATTCGTGCCCTGGGAGCGAATCGTTTCGCTGCCTCCGTGCAATATACCAGGACAGGTGGGATCCAACTGAGCCGTCGGGGTCGTTGAATGTGGCCGATGTCGAATCCTCCTGAGTAGATAAGGGCTGTGAGCTGGCTCTTTGTCCGTCTATAGCAGGAGTCGGCAACATGGTGCATAACGCTGAAACCTTAAGTGGTCCGGGCCGCCGCAGATATTCGAGTGGTCCGCTACTCACGTGCGCGGCCGTGCTTCGGGGGAATACTCGACCTCGTGATGTGGCGAGGTGAAATATGACCGAGGTAATTTTCGGATCCCGCTCGGGAATGAGCTGGTACCCGCTGTCGACCGCCACCGAGACCTCGCGTTTCACACAGGCCACACTGGACGGTATTCGCACCTGGGCCCGCGAGCATCTGACCCAGCCGCTGGGTGAGATCGGGCGCGACGGTCCGGTCTGCCCGTACGTCGGCCCGGCGATGCGGCGCGATCTCATCTGGGTCGGCCGGGTCGCGGGCGCGCAGCCCTGGCCCGCGTACGTGCGGCTGGTGCTCTCCGACGCGCTGGAATTGTTCCCGAAGCTGCCGCCGGATGGGGGCGGCGCCGCGGTGCTGCGCTGCCTGGTGACCGCGATGCCCGAACTGCACGACTACACCGTCATCGACGACCTGCACGATCAGCTCAAATCGGAATTCGTCGAACGCGGCCTCATGCTCGGCCAGTTCTACCCCGGCTGCACGCAGCCCGGCCTGTGGAACCGGGAATACCACCCGCTCGACTCCCCGATCCCGATGCTGGTGGTGCGCACGATGATGGCCACCGACTTCCCGTTCCTGATCTCCCGGCCGGAGTGGATGTCGGCCTACGTCAAGAAGTTCGCGCCCGGCCTGCCCGCGCACGTGCGGCGGGTCGTGGTCGGCAGGCTCATCGCGAACGCGAACGCCGAGGTCCCCGCGTACTACGACGAGGAACTGCACGGGGCGATCGCCGGGAGCAGCGGGCGATGACCCGCGAACTGTCCACCGCGCCGACGACCGACCCGGCAGCGGTCGAGGAGTTTCCGCTCTCACCCGCCCAGCTGGGCATGTGGTACGCCCAGCAGCTCGACCCGGCGGTGCCGCTCTACGAGGCGCAGTACATCGATATGCGCGGTCCTCTCGACGTCGACCTGCTCGTCGCGGTGTCGAAGCAGGTCAGCCGGGAGTTCGAGTCCGGGCTGCTGCGGCTGGTCGACACCGGCGACGGGCCGCACCAGGTCGTCGACCGGCGGATCGAACTGACGATGGCCGTCCTGGACTTCAGCGACGCCACCGATCCCGAGGACGAGGCCATCCGGTGGATGCGCGCCGATGTCGCGGCGCCGATCGATCTGCTCGGCGACCGACTGGTCATGACGGCGCTGCTGCGGATCGCGCCCGATCGGGTGCTCTGGTACTCGCGCGCCCACCACATCGTCATCGACGGTTTCGCGTCGGCGACGGCGCTGTACCGGGTCGCCGAGCTCTACAACGCGGCCCTGGCCGGGCAGTCGCCGAAGCCGAGCGTGGCGGCCGGGTTGCGCACGGTGCACGAGGCTGAGACGCGCTATCGCGACAGCACCCGCTACACCGCCGACGCCGAGTACTGGACGCAGCGGATCGCCGACATGCCGCGCCGGTGCAGCCTCGTCGACGCCCCGGCGCCCGCCCACGCGCTCGGCCGCCAGCACCGCGCCGAGCTCGCGCCCGCCGCGAAGGCGCGCCTGGACGCGGCGGCGGCCCGCTACGGCGTCGGCACGGCCGGGCTGGTGATGACCGCGCTGGCCGTCTACTACGCGCAGGCCACCGGCACCGAGGACGTCGTGCTGAGCCTGCCGGTGTCCGGCCGCACCACCGCCATGCTGCGCCGATCCGGGGGCATGCTCGCCAATGTGGTGCCGCTGCGGGTGCCGGTCCGGGCCGACAGCACCGTCGCCGAGCTGGTCGATGTCATCCGGGTCGAGGTCTCGGGCGCGCTGCGGCATCAGCAGTTCCGGCACGAGGAGATCCGGCACGGCGACGGTGCCGCCGAGGCGGGCGGGCGCGGGTTCGTCGGCCCGGTGGTCAACATCATGCTGTTCCCCACCGAGGTCGATTTCACCGATGTCGAGACCAGCCTGCACGTGCTGACCTCGGGCCCGATCGAGGACCTGTTCGTCAACTTCTACCAGCACGGCGCGCACAGTCCCGTCCACGTGGACTTCACCGCCAACCCC
Organism: Nocardia sp. NPDC058244; assembly: GCF_042882065.1. Taxonomy (NCBI): domain Bacteria; kingdom Bacillati; phylum Actinomycetota; class Actinomycetes; order Mycobacteriales; family Nocardiaceae; genus Nocardia; species Nocardia sp. NPDC058244. The sequence goes on from NZ_JBHVWX010000007.1 coordinate 415,557, forward strand.
GACCGCTACGACGCGGAAACCCTGGCCCGCCACCACGAGCGCTTCCTGGCGCTGTTCGACGCGATCATCGACGCCGAGCCGGAGACCGAGGTGCGCGCGCTCGACTACTTCCTGCCCGACGAGCGACCGCTGCGCGCCGGACTGCGCGGTGCGCCCGCACCAGCGCCCCGGCTGCTCGTGGACGTGCTCGAGGCGGGGATGGCGACGGCGGGTCCGGCGGCCACGGCGGTCGTCCACGGCGACCGCGTCCTGGATTACGGTGCGCTGGACCAGCTGTCGGATCGGTTGGCGCGACGGCTGGTCGCGGCCGGCGCGGGTCCGGAGACCGCCGTCCTGGTGGCGTTGCCGCGCTCGGTCGAGTCGGTGGTGGCGTTCTGGGGTGTCGTGCGCTCCGGGGCGGCCTACGTGCCGGTCGGCGTGCAGAACCCCGCACCGCGCCTGGCCACCATGGCGGCGGAATGCGGTGCGCGGCTGGGGATCACGACCGCGGACCGGCGCGCGGAGCTGCCCGAGGCGGTGACCTGGATCGCGCTCGACGAACCCGGCGCGGACGACCTCGGCACCGCGCCGTTGCCGCGCGCCCGGATCGACAACCCCGCCTATCTCGTGTTCACCTCGGGCTCCACCGGCACCCCCAAAGGTGTCGTGGTCACCCACGCGGGCATCGCCGGCCTGGCCTCGGCCGTGCGCGCGGCCTACGGCGCCGACCGCGATTCTCGCGTAGCGCACTGCCTCAACCCGAGTTTCGACGCTTCCCTGCTCGAACTCCTGGTCGCCTTCACCGCGGGCGCCACCCTGGTGATCACCGACGCGGCCGCGGGCGCCGACCTGGCCGCCACGATGCGCGATGCGGCGATCACCCACCTGTGCTCGACGCCCGCCGTGCTGTCGTCCCTGCCGCCGGACGCGCTCGACGGCGTGCGCGCGGTCTCCACGGGTGGGGAGGCGTGCCCGCCCGAGGTGGTGGCGCGGTTCGGCACCGGCCGCGCCCTGATCAATTCCTACGGGCCGTCCGAAACGACGGTGGCGGCGACCTTCACCGACCCGCTGGCCACCGGTCACCACACCGGCATCGGGTCGCCGGTGCCCGGTGTCAGCCTGCGGGTCCTCGATCATCTGCTGCGCCCGGTGCCCGCCGGAACGCCGGGTGAGTTGTTCATCGCCGGTCCGGGATTGGCGCGGGGCTACGCCGGGCGGGCCGCCGCGACCGCGCAGCGGATGGTCGCCGATCCGTTCGGCGCGCCGGGCGCGCGCATGTACCGCTCCGGCGATCGGGTCCGGTGGCGTGCCGTCGACGGCACGTTCGTCCTGGACTATCTGGGTCGCACCGACTTCCAGGTGAAATTGCGCGGGATGCGGGTGGAACCGGGCGAGATCGATGCCGTCCTGGCGACCTGCCCCGGCGTCGACTTCGCGGTGACGGTGGTGCGGACCGGGGCGTCGGGGCGCGACGTGCTCGCGTCGTACGTGGTGCCGGTGCACGGGACCGGCGACCTCGACGGCGCGGCGCTGCGCGAATTCTGCCTGCACCGGCTGCCCGCGCATATGGTGCCGAGTTCGGTCACCGTGCTCGCCTCGCTGCCGCTGACCGGCAACGGCAAGGTCGACCGGCGGGCGCTGCCCGAGCCGGCGGTGGCGCCGTCGGCACCCGCCGCGGCTGGCCCGGAGCGGGCGCTGTGCGCGCTGTTCGCCGAGGTGCTCGGGGTGCCCGAGGTGGGGCCGGGGGCGTCGTTCTTCGCGCTCGGTGGTGATTCGATCCTGTCGATCCAGCTGGTGTCGCGCGGCCGGTCCGCCGACCTGGTCTTCTCGGCGCGCGATGTGTTCGAGCATCCGACCCCGGCCGAGCTGGCCGCTGTCGTCGCCGTGCCGGGGGAGCGGGCGGTGCTGCGCGAATTGCCCGGTGGCGGTGTGGGTTCGGTGCGGCGGACGCCGATCGCGGACTGGTTGCTGACCCAGCCGGGGTGGCGGCGGTTCGCGCAGACGATGGTGCTGGCGCTGCCGCCCGACATCGATCGCGCGCGGCTGACCCGCACGCTGCAAGCCGTGGTCGACCAGCACGACATGCTGCGGGTCCGGATCGTCGACGGTGACCGGCTCGAGGTCGCCTCGCCGCGGACGACCGACGTGGCCACCTCGGTGGAGCACCGGCCCTGCGCGCGGATCGAGCCCGGCGACATCGCCGCGGCGACCGCGGCGGCCGTGGATCGGCTCGACCCGGCCGCGGGCAGCGTGCTCGCCGCCGTCTGGCTCGATCCGGGCTCCGGCGGGCGGCTGGTGCTCGCGGTGCACCATCTGGCCGTCGACGCGGTCTCCTGGCGCATCCTCATCGCCGATCTGGTGGCGGCCTGGACCGCCGTCGAGGCGGGCGCCCCGGTGCGGCTGCCGCCGGTCGGCACCTCCGTGCGGACCTGGGCGGAGGCGCTCGACACCGCGGCCGACGCCGCGACATGGACCGAGCAGCTGGACTACTGGTGCGACGTGCTCGGCACTCCAGAGCCGCGCCTCGGCGCGCGTGCCCTCGACCCGGCGCGTGACGTCGGCGCCGGACTCGACCGCGTCGAGGTCGTCCTCCCACCCGCGATCGCGGCACCGCTGGTCCAGCACCTACCGACCGCCCTGCGCTGTGGTGTGGAAGAGGCGCTGCTCGCGGCGCTGGTGTCCGCGGTGCGTGCGCATCGTGGTGAACCGGGGCCCGCGCTGCTGATGCTGGAACGGCACGGCCGCGACGAGACCGTCGTGCCGGGGGCCGACCTGTCGCGCACGGTCGGCTGGTTCACCAGCCAGTTCCCGATCGCGCTCGATCCGGGTGCCGATCCGGAGCCGCTGGCGGCGGTGGCCGCGGTGAAGGAGCAGCTGCGCGCGGTGCCGCGCGGCGGGTTCGGGTTCGGGCTGCTGCGGCACCTCCGCCCCGCGTCCGCGGCCCGGCTCGGTGCGGCGGGGAGCCCGCAGATCGGGTTCAACTACCTCGGCCAGATCGCCGCCGCGGACGCCGAAGTTCCGTGGCTGCCGGTCGATATGGCGGAGCAACTCGGTGGTGCCGGTGGGGGCGAACTGCCGGTGTCGACCGTGCTCGCCGTCGACGCCGCGACCCTGGACGGGCCGGACGGGCCGACGGTACGCGCGGTCTGGCGGTTCCCGGCCGATGTGATCGCCCGCGACGCGGTGCAGCGAATCGCCCGGAACTGGGTGTCGACGCTGGCGTCGATCGCGCGCGCGGTCGCCGAGCCGGGCGCGGGCGGGCTGACCCCGTCGGACCTGCCGCTGGTGCGGGTCACCGGCGAGGAACTGGACCGCTGGCAGCGCCGCTACGACGGCGTCGCGGACGTCTGGCCGCTGTCGCCGTTGCAGCAGGGACTGCTGTTCCACACCCGGCTGGCCGCCGGGCACACCGACAAGTACATCGTGCAGTCGGAATTCGCGCTGGCGGGCCCGGTGGATCTGGATCGGCTGCGGACCGCCGCGACGGCACTCGTGCGCAGGCACGCCGCCCTGCGCACCGCGTTCGTCACGACGGCGAACGCCGCGGTGCAGGTGGTACTCGACGAGGTCGAGGTGCCGTGGCGGGTGCTCGACGCCGACCCGGCCGACTGCGCGGCGCTCGCGGCCGCCGAACTCGCCTGCCCCTTCGATCCCGAACAGCCCCCGCTGCTGCGATTCCTCTGTCTGCGTTGCGGTCCCGACGACGTGCGCCTGATCGTCACCAATCACCATCTCGTCCTCGACGGCTGGTCGATGCCCCTGCTGCTGGGCGACCTGCTCGCGCTCTACGACGGCACCGCGCCCCTCGGCGAACCGGAGCCCTATCGGCACTACCTGGAGTGGCTGGTCCGCCAGGACCTGGCCGCCGCCAGGACCGCGTGGACGGACGCGCTCGCCGGACTGTCCGGCCCGACCCTCGTCACGGCCGCCCGCGTCCAGCGAACGCACGGGGCTGAACCCGTCGACCTGGGGGTGGCGGTGCCGCTCGCGCCGGACACCACGGCCGCCCTCGACCGGCACCGCGCGGCCGGTATCACCACGAACACCATCGTCCAGGCGGCCTGGGCGCTGCTGCTGGCGGAGCTGACCGGGCATACCGACGTGGTCTTCGGCGCCACGGTATCCGGGCGCCCACCGGAGCTGCCCGGCGCCGATCGCATCGTCGGCATGCTGGTGAACACCCTGCCCGTGCGCGTCGCCCTGATCCCGGACGAGCCGGTCGGCGCGCTGCTGGCGCGCATCCAGCGCGAACAGGGCGCGCTCGTCGACCGGCACATGGTGGGGCTCAACGAGATCCAGTCCGCCGCCGGGCTCGGCCCGCTGTTCGACACCGGCATGGTCTTCGAGTCCTACCCGATGGACGCCGAGTCCCTGCGCGCCGCCTCGGACCAGGCGCGCCTGCGTGTCACCGACTTCCACGGCCGCGACGGCACCCACTACCCCCTGTGCCTGGCCGCCCACGACCGCGGCGATCTGCGCCTCACCCTCACCTGCTCGGACCGCTACTTCGACGACACCGAGGCCACCGCCCTCGCGCACCGGCTGTCCCGCATCGTCGCCCGGCTCGCCGACCCCGCGACCCCGGTGGCCGCGGTGCGCGGGATCGAGGGCGCCGAGGTCGTCCGCACCCGGCCGCGACCGATCCAGCTGCTGCCGGAGTTGCTGGCCGCGGGCACGGGCGCAGGGGGAGTCGCCGTCACAGGATCTGCTGTCGCGCAGGCGATACCGGTGAGCCGTCGGGAATCCGGGCAGGACAGTGGGCAATTCGAGACCGGCACACGCGATAGGTCTGGCCAGGGCGGGGCGGTCGTCGGGCGGGAGGCCGTCGAGAACGCTGCTGGGGTGGCCCGTCCGGGGGCCGGCGTCGGGAGTGGGGTGGCCGAGCTCGGCTACGTCGAGCTCGATGATCGGTCGAATCGGTTGGCGCGCACACTGATCGACGCCGGGGCCGGGCCGGAGTCGGCGGTGTTGATCGCCCTGCCGCGATCGCCGGAGTGGTTGGTGGCGGTGTGGGCGGTCGCCAAGGCGGGTGCCGCGTTCGTGCCCGTCGATGTCGAGCATCCGGCCGAGCGGATCGCCGCGGTCGCCGAGGGCAGCGCCGCCCGGCTCGGGCTCACCCTGGACGCGCATCGGAATCCTTTGCCGGACACCATCTCCTGGCTGGTGCTCGACGACGCGGCGACGCCGGACCGGGTGGCCGCCCGCTCGGCCGACCCGGTGACCGACGCCGACCGGGTGCGCCCGCTGCACGCCGGGCATCCCGCCTATCTGATCTACACCTCCGGCTCGACCGGCACGCCCAAGGGCGTCACGGTCACCCACGCCGGGCTCAGCGGACTCGTCGAAGGCGTCGCCGCCCGGCTGCGGCCGAGCCGGCGCGACCGCTTCCTGCTGTGCATGAACCCAGCCTTCGACGCCTCGATCCTGGTGTGGCTGACCTGCTGTCACGCCGGGTCGACACTCATCCTCGCCCCGCCGGCAGCCACCTCGGGCGACGATCTCGCCCGGGTGATCACCGACCATCGGGTGACCCGTCTGGTCGCACCGCCCGCCGTTCTCACCACGCTGCCGACTACCGCCGTCGCCGATGTCCGCACCATCGTGACCGGTGGCGAAGCCTGCCCACCGGAACTGGTCGCCCGCCTCGGCACGGGCCGGACGATGCTGAATTCCTACGGCCCCGCCGAATCGACGGTGGCGGTCACGCTGAGCGCCCCGCTGACCCCGGACGACGCGGCCGACCTCGGCGCCCCGCTGCCCGGCTGCGCGCTGGCGGTCCTGGACAGCTGGCTGCGCCCGGTGCCCCAGGGCGCGGTCGGCGAGCTGTACCTGATCGGCCCCGGCCTCGCGCGCGGCTATGCCGGTGCCGCCGCGCGCACCGCGGAACGCTTCGTGGCCAACCCGTTCGGTGCCCCCGGCGAGCGGATGTACCGCACCGGCGACCTGGTGCGCCGCACCTCGGCCACCCGGCTGAACTATGTGGGCCGCAACGACTCCCAGGTGAAGCTGCGCGGAATCCGGGTGGAGCCGGGCGAAGTGGACGCCGCGCTGCTCGCCGCGCCCGGCGTCGCGCTCGCCGTCACCGTTCCCCGGCCCGGTCCGGCCGGTGACCAGATCCTGGCGTCGTACGTCGCCCCGATCGCCGGCGCCGAGTTGACCCCGACGGCGCTGCGCGAGTTCCTGGTGCGACGGCTGCCCCGGCACCTGGTCCCCGCGACGGTCACGGTGCTCGACGCGCTGCCCGTCACCGGCAACGGCAAGGTCGACCTGCGCGCGCTCCCCGAGCCCCAGCTCACGCGCGCGCCGTACCTCGCCCCGATCGGCGCCGAGCGACTGGTCGCGCAGGCTTACGCCGCGGTCCTCGAGCACCCGGAGGTCGGCGCCGACGACGACTTCTTCGCCCTCGGCGGCGATTCGCTGTCGGCCGCGCGGGTGGCGGCGCGCCTCGGCGCGGAACTGGGTGTCCAGGTGCCGGTGCGGCTGCTCTTCGAGGCCCCGACCGTGCACGGGCTCGCGGCCCGGCTCGGTGGCGAGGCCGTGCTGCCCGCCGGGGTGCTCGGCGGGCCGAGCGCGGGGCCTCGTCCCGACCGGATCCCGCTCGCGCCCGCGCAGCGGCGGATGTGGTTCGTCAATCAGTACGACCCGGCCTCCGGCGCCTACAACATCCCGGTGGTGCTGCGGCTGACCGGACGACTCGACCTCGCCGCGCTGCGGGCGGCGCTGTCCGACGTGGTCGAACGGCACGAGGCGCTGCGCACCGTCTACCCCGGCCACGACGGCGTCGGCTACCAGGTGATCGTGGCGCCGGACCGGCTCGCCGACCGGTTCGAGGTCACCGACATCGACCCGTCCCGGCTGCCCGCCGCGATCCTCGCCTGCGTCACCGAGGGTTTCGATGTCGCCGCCGCGGTTCCCGTGCGGCTGCGGCTGTTCCGCGTCGGCCCCGAGGAACACGTGCTGGCCGTGGTGGTGCATCACATCAGCGCCGACGGTTCCTCGATGGGGACGCTCGCCCGCGACGTGATGACCGCCTACACCGCGCGCGCCGCCGGGTCGTCGCCCGTGTGGCCGGAGTCCGCGGTGCAGTTCGCGGATTACACCCTGTGGCAACGGGATCGGCTCGGTGGCGCCGACGATCCCGAGTCGCTGTCGGCGCGCCAGCTCGCGTACTGGACCGACACCCTGGCCGGGCTCCCGGACCGGCTGGAACTGCCCGCCGATCGTCCCCGCCCACCGGTCGCCTCCCTGCGCGCCGGCACCGTCGCCCGCACCGTCGACCCGGAACTGCGGGCGGGTCTGGAACATCTCGCCGCGACCCGCCGGTGCTCGCTGTTCATGGTCCTGCACAGCGCGCTGGCCGTGCTGTTCGCCCGCCTCGGGGACACCACCGACATCGCGGTCGGCACGCCCGTCGCCGGTCGCGGGGTGGCCGAACTCGACTATGTCGTCGGCATGTTCGTCAATACCGTGGTGCTGCGCACCGAGGTGCGCGCCGCGCTGCCGTTCACCGACCTGCTCGACCGGGTCCGCCGCACCGACCTGGACGCCTTCGCGCACGCCGACGTGCCCTTCGAGAACCTCGTCGACCTGCTCGAACCCACCCGGTCGGCGGCCCGTCACCCGCTGATCCAGGCCATGCTGATCTTCCAGAACCTGGGCCGCGCCGAGTTCGCGCTGCCCGGCCTCGGCGTCGAGGCGGTCGAGCTGGACCAGCAGAGCCTGCGCTTCGATCTCAGCCTCACCGTCGGCGACGACAGCGCCGACGGGCTGGCGGTGCGCCTGGGCTACGCCACCGACCTGTTCGACGCGGCCACCGCCGCCCGCTTCGCCGACCGCTGGCTCCGTATCCTGCGGGCCGTGGTCGCGAATCCCGCTGTCCCGGTAGGGGATATCGATCTGCTCAACGCCCGCGAGCGCACGATCCTGCCCGGTACGCCACTGCCCGCCGTCGTCGCCCCGGCCGTCCTGCCCGACCTGCTCGCCACCGCCGTCACCACCAACCCGGACGGCATCGCGATCATCGACGGCCCGGCCCACCTCACCTACCGCGAGCTCGACGAACACTCGAACCGCCTGGCCCGCACCCTGATCCGCGCGGGGGCAGGCCCGGAGACCCCCGTGGTGATCGCGGTGCCCCGCAGCGCCGCCTCGGTCACCGCCGTCTGGGCCGTCGCCAAGACTGGCGCCCCCTTCGTCCCCGTCGACCCCGCCTACCCCACCGACCGCATCGCCCAGATCATCACCGACTCCGGCGCCCACCTGGGCATCACCACCCGCGACGCCACCTCGATCCGCCCCTGGCTCGACGCGCGGGGCGCGCTCGGCCTCGGGACTATTGATCACGCGGTTACCGGCGACGGTGACTCCGGAGGACGGATCGTGAGCAGCGGAACGGCGAACAGCGTGCGTGTCGGAAACGCGGCGACCGACGGTGTGGTCGGCGATGGAGACGGGCACCCCGTCGGCTCCACGATCCCCGGTGTGCAATGGCTGGTCCTCGACGGCCAGGCCGCACACGCCGTCTCGCCCGAGCCGATCGACCCCGCCGAACGCCTGGCACCCCCGCGACTCGCCCACGCCGCCTACATCATCTTCACTTCCGGCTCGACCGGCAGGCCGAAGGGCGTCGTGGTCACCCATGCCGGGCTGGCGAATCTGGTTGCCGCGCAGCGGGAGCGGATGAGTATCACCCGTGACTCCCGGGTGCTGCACGTGGCCTCGCCCGGTTTCGACGCCGCCGTGCTGGAACTGCTGCTGGCCGCGGGCGCGGGTGCCGCGCTGGTGGTCGCCGGGCCGACCGCGTACGGCGGCGCGGAACTCGGTGAGCTGCTCGCCGGGGAGCGGGTCACCCATATCGCGCTCACACCGTCGGCGCTGAGCTCGGTGGACACCGGCGACCACGAGCACCTGCGGGCGATCGTCACCGGCGGCGAGCCGTGCCCGCCGGAGCTGGTGCAGCGGTGGGCGGCGCCGGGACGGGTGCACTTCAACGACTACGGGCCGACCGAGGCCACCATCTGGGCGACCGGTGCCGGCCCGCTGCTGCCCGGCTGCGAGATCACCATCGGCACCCCGATTCCCGGCCTGGCCGCGCTGGTCCTCGACGACCGGCTGCACCCGGTGCCCGACGGCGTCACCGGCGAGCTCTACCTGGCCGGGCCCGCGCTGGCCCGCGGCTACCAGGGGCGCCCCGATCTCACCGCCGCCCGTTTCGTCGCCGACCCGTTCGGCAGGCCGGGCGAACGGATGTATCGCACCGGCGATCTCGTGCGCCGACGCGCGGGCGCGCTGGACTATCGCGGTCGCGGCGACCTCCAGGTGAAGCTGCGCGGGCTGCGGATCGAGCTCGGCGAGATCGAATCGGCGCTGGCCGCCGAACCCGCCGTGCACCAGGCCGCCGTGACGGTCTACACCGACTCCGCCGTCGGTGAGCTGCTGGTGGCCTACCTGGTACCGGAACAGGCCGGTCAGCTGACGGTGGATTCGGTGAAAGCCGCACTGGCGCTGCACCTTCCGTCGTACATGGTGCCGTCGTCGTTCGTCGTCCTGGACGCGCTGCCGCGCACCGGCAACGGCAAACTCGACCGGCGCGCGCTGCCGGCCCCCGACATCAGGTCCGGCCGGTTCCGGGCACCGGTCACGGCGGCCGAGCGAGCGGTGGCCGACACCTTCGCCGACCTGCTCGGCGTGCCGAAGGTCGGCCTGGACGACGACTTCTTCGCCCTCGGCGGCAACTCCCTGATCGCCACCAGGATCGCGGCCCGCCTCGGCGCCGCCCTGGACGCCCGCGTGCCGGTGCGCACGGTCTTCGACGCGCCGACCGTCGCCGAACTGGCCGCCGCAATCCGCGCCGACGCCATCCCACCCGGCCCGCGCCCTGGACCACGGCCGCGCCCCGACCGGATTCCGCTCTCGGCCGCCCAGCGGCGGATGTGGTTCCTCAACCGGTACGACCCGGACTCGCCCGCCCAGAACGTGCCGATCGCGGTCGAGGTGAACGGCGAGATCGACCCGGTGGTGCTGCGCGCGGCGATCGCCGACGTGCTGGCCCGCCACGAATCGCTGCGCACCGTGTACCCGATCGACGCCGACGGCGACCCGTACCAGGATGTGCGTGGCCCGGAAGCCGAAGTGACACTGACTGTCTCGACGATCACCCCCGATCGGATCAGGACGGCGGTGGCGGCCGAGATCGCGCGGGGCTTCGACCTCACGAGCGACGTGCCCGTGCGGGTCAGCCTGTTCCGGATCGCCGACCATCGCTCGGTCCTGGCGGTGACCATGCACCACATCGCCTCCGACGGCTGGTCACTGGCCCCGCTGACCCGCGACGTGGCGATCGCCTACGCGGCCCGGCGTGCGGGCGCCGCGCCCACGTGGTCGCCGCTACCGCTGCAATACCCCGACTACGCGCTGTGGCAGCACGAAGTGCTCGGCGACGCCGACGATCCCGGCAGCGTGGCGTACCAGCAGCTGGCGTACTGGCGCGACCGGCTCGCCGGCCTGCCCGAGGTCTCGGCGCTGCCCAGCGACCATCCGCGACCCCCGGTGCTCACCCACCGGGCCGGACTTGTCGAGTTCGATATCGATGCCGCGATCCAGGTCCGGCTGCGCGAACTGGCGCGCTGGCACGGCGTCAGCGTGTTCATGGTGGCGCACGCGGCGCTGGCGGTACTGCTGGCGCGGCTGTCCGGGACCGAGGAGGTGGCGATCGGTTCGGTCATCGCGGGCCGCGGCGCCGGCGAACTCGACGATCTCATCGGCATGTTCGTCAACACCCTGGTCCTGCGCAGCCGGGTGCGGTCCGAGGACACCTTCGAGACCCTGCTCGCCGCGACCAAGGACGGCGACCTGGACGCCTTCGGCAACGCCGACGTCCCCTTCGAACAGCTCGTCGAGGTGCTGGCCCCCACCAGGTCCACCGCGCACCACCCGCTGTTCCAGGTGCTGCTGGTCTTCCAGAACTTCGACCGGGAGTCGTTCGACCTGCCCGACCTGCACGTGCGGCCGATCGAGATGCCGCCGGTCGGCGCGAAGTTCGACCTCGAGTGGATGCTGGCCGAGGAGTTCGGCCCCGACGGCGCGCCCGCGGGCATGTCGGGCACCCTGACCTTCGCCCGCGACCTGTTCGAGGAGTCGACCGCGACGACCCTGGCGCACCGGTTCGCCGATGTGCTCGACGCGGTCACCACCGACCCCGGCCTGCTGGTCGGCGCGCTCGATGTCACCGCGCCACCCGGCACCGTCGTGCACGCGCTCGCCCCCGCGCCGGTGCATCGCACCGACCTGCCCTATCGGCCGCCGGTTACGCCGACCGAGCAGGCCGTCGTCGCCGCGTTCGAGACCGTGCTCGACGTCGACCGGGTCGGCCTGGACGACAACTTCTTCGAACTCGGCGGCACCTCGATGGTCGCCGTCCGGCTGGTCGCCCAGGTGCGCGAGCTGCTCGGCTTCCCGATGCCGGTGCAGTGGATGTTCGGCGATCCGACGCCGGGCGCGCTCGCCGCGCGCATCGCCGCGGCGGGGGACGACCCCGTCGACCTGGCACTGCGGACGCTGCTGCCGCTGCGCACCGGTGGCACCGGTCCGGCGCTGTTCTGCGTGCATCCGGCGATCGGCGTGGCCTGGTGCTACGCGGGCCTGTCCGCGCACCTCGATTCCGGCTTCCCGGTGTACGGCCTGCAATCACCGGGGATCGCGGCCGAACAGCCCGACCGTCCGCTGCGCGACCGCGTGGCCCACTACGCCGACGAGATCCAGGCGACCCAGCCCGAGGGACCGTACCGGCTGCTCGGCTACTCCGCGGGCGGGCCGATCGCGCACGCGGTCGCGGTCGAGCTCCAGCGCCGCGGCGCCCTGGTCGACGCGCTCACCATCCTGGACGGCCGCGCCGATGTCGACCCGGCCAGCGCCGAGGAGATGCCGCCGATGGAGGCGCTGCTCGCCGAGTTCGGTGGGGCCGACCAGGCCGACCGGGCCGCCCAACTGCTTCGCGCCGGCGCTCCCGCCGACGCCGTCGAGCGAATCGCGCCGCCAGTGTCGTCGGCCGATTCCGCGGGGTATCGGGGTACTGCCGCACCGCTGCCCGGCGCCGACAACGAGGTCGGCGCCGGCCCCGGCAGCCTGCTCGACACGATCACCGATGCCGACCTGCGCCGGCTCTACGCCGATTACCAGCAGATCGTCCGGGAGGCCGCCGACTACGCGCCGGGCGTGTTCGACGGTGACCTGCTGTTCTTCAGCAGCACCAGCGCCCGCCCCGGCTACGAGCCCAATGCCCACACCTGGCGGCCCTACGTCAGCGGCGAGATCATCGACCATCAGACGGGCCACGAGCACAACCACCTCACGAGCCCCGAGGCGCTCGCCGTGATCGGCCCGATCCTGGCCGGGTACCTGCGCCGCTAGGCGACCAGGTCCGCGTACTCGCGGTGCTCGGCGATGTACTTCTCCACGTACCAGCAGGTGGGCACGACCTGGTAGCCGGCGGCGCGGGAATCGTCGAGGCCGAACTTCACCACGTCGGCGGCCACCCCGCGGCCCCGGTACTCGGGGAAGGTCATGGTGTGGTGGAAGTCGCGGACCTTCGGGTCGTCCCGTTCGGCGTAGTCGGCGTATCCCGCGAGAACGTCGTCGTGGTAGATCTCGTATCGGGTGTCGGCGACGTTGTGCTCGAGCCTGGTGGTCATACCGGATGCTAACCCGGGGCCGGGACGGGTTGTTCCGCTAGAGCACCGCGCCGGGGTTGAGGATGCCCGTGGGATCGAGCGCGTCCTTGATCCGCCGGGTCAGCGCCATCACCTCGGGTCCGACCTGGTCCGGCAGCCACGCCTTCTTCAGCCTGCCGACCCCGTGCTCACCGGTGATGGTGCCGCCCAGCGCGATGGCGAGGTCCATGATCTCGCCGAACGCGCGATGCGCGCGAGCGGTGTTGTCGGGGTCGGTGGGGTCGTGCACGATCAGCGGATGGGTGTTGCCGTCGCCCGCGTGCGCGATCACCGACACCAGCACGTCGTTGCGCTCCCCGATGGCGGCGACCCCGGTGATCAGCTCGCCCAGCCGGGGCAGCGGCACCCCGACATCCTCGAGCAGCAGCGGTCCGATCCGCTCCACCGCGGGAATCGCGAATCGCCGTGCGGCGGTGAAGGCTTCGCCCTCCTCGGGGTCTCCGGTGTCGAAAACCTCTGTCGCTCCGGCCTTCTCGCACAGCGACACCATGAGCTGCGCTTCGTGCGCGGCGAACTCGCCGGGCGCGTCGGACCGGGCGACCAGCAGGGCGGCGGCGGTGCGGTCCAGCCCCATCCGCATCTCGTCCTCGACGGCGTTGATCGCTACGGTGTCCATGAACTCGAGCATCGCCGGGCGCAGGGTCGAGGTGATGGCCAGGATCGCGTCGGTGGCGGCGGTGAGCGTGCCGAAACTCGCGACCACAGTCGCCTGCGGCGGCTGGGCCGGCAGCAGACGCAGGGTGAGCTCGGTGATCACGCCGAGCGTGCCCTCGCTGCCGACGAACAGCTTCGTCAGCGACAGCCCGGCCGAATCCTTCAACCGCGGCCCGCCGAGGCGCACCACCGTCCCGTCGGCCAGCACCACCTCCATCCCCAGGATGTAGTCGCTGGTGACGCCGTACTTCACACAGCACAGCCCGCCCGCGTTGGTCGCCGCGTTGCCGCCGATCGAGCACATCTCGAACGAGGACGGGTCGGGCGGGTACCACAGGCCCTGCGCCGCGACGGCCCGCTTCACCTCCGCGTTGATCAGTCCCGGCCCGACGACGGCGGTCCGGGTGACCGCGTCGACACTGATCTCGCGCATCAGTTCGGTGCTCAGCACGATCCCGCCGTCCACCGCGGTCGCCCCGCCGGACAAGCCCGACCCGGCCCCGCGCGGCACGACCGGCACCCGCCCCGCGTGCGCCCACCGCAGCGTGGCCGCCACGTCGGCGGTGTCGCGGGCCCGCACCACCGCGATCGGGGTGCCCGCGTCGGGATCGCGTGCCCAGTCCTGCCGATAGCCCGCCAGCAGATCGGGATCGATGACCACGGCCCCCTCGGACACCGCGGAAATCAACGCATCGAGGTCAACCCTGCTCTCGTCCACCCACTCAAACTAACCCGCGGCGACCACCCCGCGCCGGTACTCGGGCCGGACTCGTGATCAGCACGAAGACGCACCGGAGCGTGATGGTCGGTTGACCAATGTGATGTGCGGCCGACCAAGTGAATTCGCGCATGATTGTGATCCGGCGCGCCCGGTTGGTGTATACGGCGTCCAACCCGTCACAATGCCCATAGCGGGTGTGTTCGACGGCGATTCGCCGCCGCGCACCCGGCGTGTTTCGCATTCCGCTCTACGGTGCGCCCGCTCGCGCATCGCACACATCGACGCGCAGCGTCGCACCGTAACTCGCCGGGAGGGGCCGGAAGATGAAGGAACCGCAGGACCGCAACGAGCTGGTCGGCGCCCTGCTCGCCGCCGAGTACGCCGATGCCGGGATCGACTCCGACGCCATGCGCCGGGTGCGCGACGGCGAGCACGAGGAGTGGCTGTCCGCGCTGGAGGCGACCGGCATGTTCGGCATCCGCGCGCTGGCCGAGATCGCCGGCGAATGGACCGCCGACCCGCGCCTGCTGCGCGACGCGCTGCTCGCCGAGGCCGACGAGTTCACCCGCCGCCGCTGCCTGGCCACCTGGACCGCCCTCGGTCGTCCGGCCGCCGAGCCGCCGGCGCGCGCGGTGGCCGTCGCCGTGCCGCACTGAGGCCGTTTGCCGGCTGCTCATCTCGACGTCATCTCGCGCTGGCACGCTGACGGTCGTGGAGCAGCACACGGGTGTCACCGACTCGATGGCCGACCGGTTCACCCGCTGGTGTGAGGCCGTCGTCGCCCGCCTGCCGTTCGGGCTGGACCGGATCGTGCCCGCGACACTGCTCGGCTTCGGCCTGATCAACAGCTTCACCTTCGGGGTCGACCTGCTGCTGCTCACGCTGCTGCACTCCGGGCTCGGGCTGCCGGTGCCGGTGTCGATCACGCTGGCCTACATCGCCGCGTTCGGCCTGGCCTTCCTGCTCAACCGCACCTTCAACTTCCACTCGCACGCGCCGATGGGCAAGCAGGCGGTGGTGTACGCGGTCGTGGTGCTGGTGAACTACCTGGCCTTCATCCTCGGGGTCGGTTCCGGGCTGGTGGCGCTCGGCGTGGAGTACCACGTCGCGCGGCTGGCCGCCGGGGCCTGCGAGGCCGTCTACATGTATTCCGCGATGCGCTGGATCGTGTTCCGGCGCAAGCGATCAGCCGAGCCGGTCGTCGCCGATCGGTGAGCGGCCGCGCAGCACCTCGGTGTGCTCGCCGTCGACCAGGACGACGTCGTCGTCGGTGAGCGCCCAGTGCGCGGTGCCGTCGGCGCGATAGCGGGCCAGCAGCCGCGCGGACTCGCCGTCCGGGTCGGTGGGGGAGTCCAGGTGGACGACGAGCGGGCGATCCACCAGACCCAGTCCGTCCCACCGTGCTTCGACGCCGGTGGCCTGCCGCACTTCGGCGGGGTCGTCCATCGTCTCCAGGCCGTGCAGGTCGGGGGCGAGCAGGCAGGCGCCCGCGCTGTAGCCCGCGTAGACCAGGGCGTCCTCGGCGAGCAACGCGGGAAGCACGGAATCGGCTCCGCTGCGGGCGAATTGGGCCCGCAGGACGAAGGTGTTCCCGCCGCGCACCCACAGCATGGCGAACGCGCGCAGGTGCCGTTCCAGCTCGCCCGGCTTGCCGACGTAGTCGCGCAGATCGACCACCTCCGGCGCATATCCGTGCTGCCGAAGCGGGGTCAGGTCACTGGCCACCGCCGACGCCCACGCGGCGGGCCACGCGTCGCAGGCGTTGGGGATCACCGCGACCCGGCCGCCCGGCGCGCCGACCAGCCCGCCGAGCCGGTCGGCGAAGGCGCCGAACCGGTAGGACGCCAGGAACAGCCGCATCAGATGGTGAAGGCCAGATTCTGCACGAGGCGCTCGCCGAGGGCCTCGTCCCCGGTGACGGTGACCTCGTCGCGATGCGCGTCGGCGGTGGTCCGGCCGCCGCGCAGGCGGGCGAAGAGACCGGAGTCCATGCTGATCACGGCGTTCGGCTCGGCGTCGGCGGCGTCGAGGACCGTGCCGCGGCCGTCGACCACCGCGAGGTGGATCTGCCGGGTGACCGGCCCGGTGAGGTCGAAGGTCAGGCGGGTGCCGTCGGGGGCCTTGGCGCCCTTGACCACCGCCCGGCCCAGCCCGATGGTGAGTTCGGCGAAGGCGGTCTCGGCGCGCGCGCCGCCCTCGGACACGGTGCGGCCGATGCCGTCGGCGAGGTCGAGCTCGTGCATCCAGCAGTCGAACAGGCGGACCCGCATGAACCGGCCGTAGGGCACCTGGCCGACCGGCGACACCGTCGGCGTCTGCCAGGCCTGCTCGTCCATCGCGACCAGCGCGGCCCGCCGGCGATCGGTCACCTCGTCGAACAGCGCGAGCAGGCGCTTGCCGGAGAGCGGGCGCAGCCGGTCGACCCAGATCTCGTTGAGCACCGCGACCTCGTTGCGCACGTGCGGCAGGGTCCGCACGTCGGTCTTGGGCCGCAGCGGGTCGTGCGGCGGCGGGGTCTCGCCGAGCAGCCACGACTCGGTGCCGATCACGTGCGCGACCACGTCGAACAGCGTCCAGCCCGGCAGCGGCGACGGCTTGCGCCACGCCTTCTCGTCGAGGTCGGCCACCAGGTTCCCGATGGCCTCCCACTGCTGGGCGAGCAGGTCGGTGAGCTGCTCGCGGTCGGGCGTGCCCTCGGTCATCCCTGTGCTCCTTCAGAGTCCAGCGCCGTCAGGCCGGCGCGGATCGCGGCCGCGGTCGAGTTCGGTTCGTGGGGACGGCGCAGCAGGAAGCCCTTGGCGAAGCTGAGCTTGTCACCGTGTCGGCGCGGCACCACGTGCAGGTGCACGTGACCGACGGTCTGGAAGGCCGCGGTGCCGTCGTTGAGGATGAGATTGGCGCCGTCGCTGCTCAGGCCGCTGCGGCGCAGGGCGCGCGCGAGCCGGTGCCCGGTGCGGAAGAGCGTCGCGCCGAGATCGGGATCGAGGTCGTCGAGCTCGGTGGCGTGCTGTTTGGGAACGACCAGGGTGTGCCCCCGGGTGATCGGCCTGATGTCGAGGAACGCGCACACCGCGTCGTCCTCGTAGACCTTGGTCGCCGGTGCGGCACCCGCCACGATCCGACAGAAGACGCAGTCGTTCACAGCGACGACCCTACGGTGTGGTGTGGGTCGCGCAACAGTCCGAACCACCTGCGGGCATGACGCGCGTCACGTGCGCCCAGCAAGCCGGTCGTCTGACCAGTATTCGTACCCGGAGGTAGGTAGCTCACCGGCAGGTGCGGTCTTGTCCGGCCCTACCTGCGGCGACGAATCTGAGGACGGGCGCGGGGTCGCGCCCGAGGCGCGGAAACGTCGTCAACTTGGCGAAACGGGTCGGCTCTGTCCGATTTCCCAGTGGATGGTCCAGCCCGCCGATGTGACCGGCATCTCGGCTAGGCTCACCGCGAGCCGAGTACAGTAGCGAGGATTTCAGCCGAACCTACTCGCAAGTAACGTCGGCTGACCCGTTGTTCCCCGGCTCGAAGCCAGCACAAGAAGGAAGTCTGACTAGTGGAGACAACGCAAAACGTGGGCGAGGGTTCGCCGCGCGGCGCGCGTGTCGGAGTCGTTCGCGAATCCGGTGCGGGTGAGCGGCGGGTCGCATTGGTGCCCAAGATCATCCCCGTCCTGTCCAAGCAGGGTGTCGAGGTGGTCGTGGAAGCCGGTGCCGGCCTCGGTGCCCTCATCCCCGACGAAGCCTTTGTCGAGGCGGGCGCCACCATCGGCGACCCGTGGTCGGCCGAGGTCGTCGTCAAGGTCGCCCCGCCCAGCGATGCCGAGGTGGCCAAGCTGTCGTCCGGGCAGACCCTGATCGGGTTCCTCGCGCCCCGCAACGCCGAGAATCAGATCGGCGCGCTGAAGTCCGCCGGGGTGCAGGCGTTCGCCGTCGAGGCGATCCCGCGTATCTCGCGCGCCCAGGTGATGGACGCGCTGTCCTCGCAGGCCAACGTCGCCGGCTACAAGGCCGTGCTGCTCGCCGCCTCCGAGTCCACCCGCTTCTTCCCGATGCTGACCACCGCCGCCGGCACCGTGAAGCCGGCCACCGTGCTGGTGCTCGGTGTCGGTGTCGCCGGCCTGCAGGCGCTGGCCACGGCCAAGCGCCTCGGCGGCCGCACCACCGGCTACGACGTGCGTCCCGAGGTCGCCGACCAGGTGCGCTCGGTCGGTGCCCAGTGGCTCGACCTCGGCATCGACGCCGCCGGTGAGGGCGGCTACGCCCGCGAACTCACCGACGACGAGAAGGCCCAGCAGCAGAAGGCACTCGAGGACGCCATCAAGGGCTTCGACGTGGTCATCACCACCGCGCTGGTGCCGGGTCGTCCCGCGCCGCGCCTGGTCACCGCCGCCGCGGTCGAGGGCATGAAGCCCGGCAGCGTGATCGTCGACCTGGCCGGTGAGACCGGCGGCAACTGCGAGCTCACCGAGCCGGGCGAGATCGTCGTCAAGCACGAGGTGACCATCGCCTCGCCGCTGAACCTGCCCGCCACCATGCCCGAGCACGCCAGCGAGCTGTACTCCAAGAACATCGCCGCGCTGCTGGAGCTGATGCTGGTCGACGGCAAGCTCGCACCCGATTTCGACGATCAGGTGCTCGCGGATTCCTGCGTCACTCGTGAGGTGGAAGCCTGATGTACACCGAACTTCTCGCCAATATCGCGATCCTGGTTCTGTCCGGATTCGTCGGCTTCGCCGTCATCTCCAAGGTCCCCAACACCCTGCACACCCCGCTGATGTCGGGCACCAACGCCATCCACGGCATCGTCGTGCTCGGCGCGCTGGTGACGCTGGGCAACGTCAAGGACCCGTCCCTGCTGGTCCAGATCATCCTGTTCGTCGCCGTGGTGTTCGGAACGCTGAACGTCATCGGTGGCTTCGTGGTCACCGACCGCATGCTCGGCATGTTCAAGGGTAAGAAGAAGGCGGCCGAGTGATGCACGCAGTCGACAACATGACCTACCTGGTCAACGGCCTCTACATCGTGGCCTTCTCCATGTTCATCTACGGTCTGATGGGCCTGACCGGCCCGAAGACCGCGGTGCGCGGCAACCAGATCGCCGCCGTCGGTATGGCGATCGCGGTCATCGCGACGCTGATCTCCATCCGGCACACCGAGTTGCTGAACTGGATCCTGATCGCCGGCGGCCTGATCGTCGGTGTGGCACTGGGTGTTCCGCCCGCCGTGCGCACCAAGATGACCGAGATGCCACAGCTGGTCGCCGCGTTCAACGGTGTCGGTGGTGGCACGGTCGCGCTCATCGCGTGGGCCGAGTTCATCGACAGCTCCGGCTTCTCCCAGCTGCACGACGAGCCGAACATCCACATCATCATCGGCTCGCTGTTCGCCGCGGTGATCGGTTCGGTGTCGTTCTGGGGCTCGATCATCGCCTTCGCCAAGCTGCAGGAGATCCTGTCCGGCAAGCCGATCGGCATCGGCAAGCTGCAGCAGCCGCTGAACCTGCTGCTGCTCGTCGGCGCGGTGGTCTGCGCCGTGGTGATCGGCCTCGGCGCCGACAACGGCGGCGTCTCGCAGCTGTGGATGATCGCGCTGCTGGTGCTCGCCGGCATCCTCGGCCTGATGGTCGTGCTGCCGATCGGCGGCGCGGACATGCCCGTCGTCATCTCGCTGCTCAACGCCCTGACCGGTCTTTCGGCCGCGGCCGCTGGTCTGGCGCTGAACAACACCGCGATGATCGTCGCGGGCATGATCGTCGGCGCGTCCGGCACCATCCTCACCAACCTGATGGCCAAGGCCATGAACCGGTCCATCCCGGCCATCGTCGCCGGTGGTTTCGGTGGCGGCGGCGGTGCGGCCGCGAGCGGTGGTGGCGAGGCCAAGTCGGCCAAGGCCACCTCGGCCGCCGACGCCGCGATCCAGATGGCCTACGCCAACCAGGTCATCGTGGTGCCCGGCTACGGTATGGCCGTCGCCCAGGCCCAGCACGCGGTCAAGGAGATGGCCTCGCTGCTAGAGGGCAAGGGTGTCGAGGTCAAGTACGCGATCCACCCGGTCGCCGGTCGGATGCCCGGGCACATGAACGTGCTGCTGGCCGAGGCCGAGGTCTCCTACGACGCGATGAAGGAAATGGACGACATCAACGGCGAGTTCAACCGGACCGACGTGGTCCTGGTGATCGGCGCCAACGACGTCACCAACCCGGCCGCCCGCGAGGACAAGTCCAGCCCGATCTACGGCATGCCGGTCCTCAACGTCGACCAGGCCAAGAGCGTCATCGTGCTGAAGCGCTCGATGAACTCCGGCTTCGCCGGCATCGACAACCCGCTGTTCTACGCCGACCACACCTCCATGCTGTTCGGCGACGCCAAGAAGTCCGTCGGTGCGGTCACCGAGGAACTGAAGGCGCTGTAACCCACGCGGCTACGCACACGGGCCCCGCTGTTCTCCGAGAACAGCGGGGCCCGCTGCTGTTGGCGACCGCGACAATCGATGGTTGTGTCGCACACCACATTCCCGCTACTCTCTTGCTTGAGACGATGGCGTCTCAAAAGAGGCCGGGGAACCGGTGCGCAGAACGGAGTCCTCGATGACGAGGTCACTCACCCGCCGACCACGCCCGCTGTTCGTCGCGGTGCTGGCGGCGGTACTCGCCGTCGGCCTTCCCGGCCTCGCACACGCGCAGGACATCACGCCCGGCGTCACCGCGCAGAGCGTCTTCGATCGGCCGGGACCGCACCCGGTGGCCACGCCGACGGTCACCAACCCCTGTCAGGAATCCGTCGCCGGGATGATCGCGCACCTCACCGTGCACCTGTTCGGCAACCGGGACGACGCGCGATGCACCCAGGCGTTCCCCTACGGCTTGCAGTCACCGGTCGGCGTGAACACCTACTACCCGGCCGATCTCGCGGATGCGGACACGGCCCCGCTGATCCTGTTCGAGGGCGGCATCACCTCCAATCCCGGCATGTACGACACCCTGGCCCGGCAGTGGGCAGGCCACGGCTTCGTCGTGGTGATCACCTACGACTTCGTCAACTCGCTGGCCTACCTGCCCGCGATCGGCCTGGCCGCGGCGATCGACCAGCACCGCGATCCCGGTTCGCCGCTGTTCGGGCGGATCGATCTCGGGCGCACCGTGCTCGCCGGGCATTCCGCGGGCGGGGGCGCTTCCCTGCAGGCGGCGGCGCTGTTCCCATCGATCGCCGGGGCGTTCGATCCGGACTTCGCGGTGATCGGAGTGCTGGCGATCGAACCGGGTCCGGTGGGCGTGGGCGCCCTCATCGGGGTGCCGACGCTGTTCCTCACCGGCTACAACGATTTCGTCGTTCCCGATTTCGCCTGGGTGCGCTGGTGGCAGTACAACCTCACCTTCCACGCCCCGGCCTGGATCGCGAATGCCCTTGGCGTGAGCCATTTCTCGCCTGTCGACGGCCCCGGCGCCTACCTGTCCGCCGGGACGGCGGTGGCCTGGCTACGGTACGTCGCCTTCGACGACGACACCGCTCGCCGGTTCTTCGTCGGACCGGACTGGCTGCTGCGGGCGGATCGCACCTACTACAGCGTCGAGCGCAACGCACGGGCCGACAGCCTGCGATGAGCTACCGTCCCCCGACGATCGGAAAGAGATCCGCCATGTCCCGCCGCCTGTTCCGGCCAGCTGTCCTCGCGGCCGCCGCGCTCACCGCCCTCGTGGCGGCGGGGCCGGTCGTGTCCGCCGACCCGGGCGGCGAACACCGCTGCGCCGAGCCGGTACCCGGGCACGCGGCGCCGCGCGCGACCCCCGAGGACGTGGGCATGGACGCCGCCGTGCTGACGGACGCGCTCGACTTCGGCACGCGCGCGGGCGGAATCGCGGTCCAGGTCTATCGGCACGGCTGCCTCGTCGGCGACCGCACCCCGACCGCGAACGTGCCACTGCCGCTGGCCAGCGCCACCAAAGGCGTCACCTCGGCGGTGGTCGGCAGGGCCGTGACCCTGGGGCGCCTCGACGTCGACGACCCGCTCGGGAAATTCTTCCCCCGGGCCGACCCGGCGCACGCGAATCTCACGGTGCGCCAAGTCTTGACCCAGACGACCGGCCTGCATTTCAGCTGGCCCGCCGACCTCGCCGGACTCCAGACCGACGCGGTCGGGCAAACGCTCGCCGCGCCCGCCGACCACGCCCCCGACAGCACATTCCAATACGCCCAGAACACCCCGATGCTGCTGGCGGAGATCGTCGAGATCGCCACCGGCGTCGACTTCCAGGGCTTCGCCCAGCGAGAACTGTTCGCGCCCTTGGGCATCGACCGCGCCAACTGGGTGTGGCTGCGCGACCGCAGCGGCAACACCGCCGTCAACGGTGGGCTGGCCATGCGCCCCGACGACCTCGCCCGCCTCGGCAGGCTCCTGCTCCAGGAGGGCCGCTGGGGTGGCGAGCAGCTCATCGCCGCCGACTACCTGCGTGAGGCGACCACCGGTACCGCCGCCAATCCGGGCTACGGATTCCTGACCTGGCTCAACTCCGGCGATACCTATCGGGGCACCGAGGTGCCGACCGCGGTCTCCTACGATCGCCCGCAATTCCCCGGCTCCCCGCGCGACATGTACTCCTACGAGGGCGCACTCGGCCAGTTCCTGACCGTCATCCCGAGCCGCGACCTGGTCGTGGTGCGCCTCGGCGTCCCGCTGCGGGTCGACCTGGACAACCCGGTCGCCATGCTCACCGGCAGCGGCAACCCCGACAACAAGGAGCTGTTCCAGCGCGTCACCCGGGCGGTGACCGGAATCCCCGCCGAGCCCTACGTCGACCCGCTCGGCCTCGACCATCCGCCGCTGTCGATCCGCACCCCGGACGACCTCGCCCGGCTGGCGGACCCTGGCACCGCAGCGGCCATCCTGCTCGGGGTCGGGCCGTACGCCTCGACCGGCTGCAACATCCTGTGGTGCGACGGCTCGTTCGTCGCCGTCGACGTGTTCCGCCTCGTCCTCGATGTCGGCGGGCAGGTGGCGGCCGCGGTGCTCGCACTCGGCAACGCGCCGCGCTGAGGCGCCGGCTCAGTACGGCCGGTTGTGCTTGCGCGTGCCGGGGAGGTCCAGGTACGGGCAGTCGGCGGAGCCGGTGCGCAGGGTGGCGGTGGGGTCGTCGGGGGCGATCCACAGGAGTGTGCCGTTGTCGAGCCAGGGCCGCAGATCGAAGTCGCGGTGGTTCGAGCCCCAGTTGTCGTCCCAGGCCGCGTATCTGCCCGGGGCCTTGTCGACCAGGTAATGATCACTGCCCCAGACCGGTTCGAGCGCGATGCCGCGTGGCCGGTAGGTGGCGCAGTGATAGGTGATCGGCCAGCCGGTGTGCGGGCCGATCCGCACCTGGGTGATCACGGCCCGCATGTCGGGATGACCGAGGACCTCGGGGAAGACGTAGGGCACATCGGGGCCGAGCACACGAAGGAACGGCGCGGGCGCCATCGGACCGTCGAGCCGCATCGCGCCGACCATCAGCAACCAGCTGCGCGGCACCGGGTCCAAACGGCGCTGCGTATGGAACGAACTCCAGAACCAGCCGTCGACGTCGACGATGTCGAGCGGCCAGTACACCAGTTCATCCCGGAACGGGCACCGCGACACCACGATGTCGGGCAGCAGCTCGCGGTAGCGCTCGTGCAGCGCACTGGCACCGTAGAAGGCGGCCCACCCCTCCTCGCACGCGCCCAGCTCCTTGTAGACCGCGGTGAGGCGGTTGCCCTCTTCGAGCAGCGCCGCCCGCTCGGCGATGAACGGCTCAACGCCGACGATCTTGCGCACCGATGTCCCCCCACTCCCACACGACAGTCGCGGGTCCGACTGTGCCACAGCCGGACCCGCGTGCCAATCGTCAGGCGGTGCGCCGCTGTGCCTCCTCGGCGGTGGGCGCGGTGCCGAGCTGCTGGATCAGCTCCTCGGTCCCGGTGACCGCGCCGCAGCGCCGCGCGACGTAGTTCAGCGCCATCAGGTGCTCGTCGCGGCTGAAATCGGCGGTCGCGTTGAAGACCAGGAACGGCCGCACATCGCTCATGAACGCCTCGGCGGCACTGAGCATGCAGCCCATGTGGGTGTACACGCCGGTGATCAGCAGCTGGTCGCGGCCGTAATAGCCGAGGAGTTCGCGCAGGTCGGTGCGCTGGAAGGCGGAGTACCGCCACTTGGTGACCTGGATGTCCTGCGGCTCGGGGGCGATGGCGTTGATCACCTCGGTGTCGGCGCCCTCGGCCATGCCCGAACCCCAGAAGTCGGCGAGGATGCCGCGCCGCGAGGGGTGCTGGTTGCCCGGCTGCATCGTGTAGATCACCGGGATGTCGAGTTCGTGGCAGCGGTCGCGCAGCCGCGCGATGTTCGCGATGAGGGTCCGGGCGGGGTCGCGGTAGATGTCGTAGGCGTCGAGGAAGTACTGCTGCATGTCGTGGATCAGCAGGGCGCTGCGGCCGGGTTCGACGGTCCAGGCCACCTGGTCGGCGGTGAACTCGTCGGCGCCGGGCATCGGATACGGCGCGATCTTGGGAATCGGCATGACGGCCTTTCGGTGGGGTCGGCGTCAGCCGACGGAAACGGGCAGGTCGGCGATCCCGAGCGGGGCGAGGATGCGCTGGAATTTGCCGGTGGTCTCGGCCAGTTCAGCCGCGGGACCGGACGCGGCGACGATGCCGCCGCCCGCGTGCGCGAGCAGGGTGGTGCCGTCGGCGGACAGCTCGGCGCAGCGGATGCTCACCATCCACTCGCCGTTGCCGTCGGCGTCGCACCAGCCGACCGCGCCCGCGTAGAACCCGCGTTCACCTTCGAGTTCGGCGATGAGCCGGGCGGCGGCGCTGGTCGGCGTGCCGCAGACCGCCGGGGTGGGGTGCAGGGCCACCGCGAGTTCGAGCGCGGAGGGACCGGCGAGCGGGACGGTCGCCGAGATCGGCGTGCCGAGATGCCACATGGCCGGCGTCGCGGTGAGTTCCGGTGCGGACGTGTCGACCTCGGCGCAGCGGTCACTGAGCACGGCGGCCACCTGATCGACGACATAGCGGTGCTCGGCGTGGTCCTTCGTGGAGGTGAGCAGCGCGTCGGCGGCGGCGCGATCGGCGGCCGGGTCTTCGGTGACGCGCCGGGCCGAGCCCGCCAGCGGGTGGCTCAGGATCTCGGTTCCGGTGCGGCGCACCAGGATCTCGGGACTGGAGCCGACGAGGTGGCGGCCGGGATAGCGGCCACCGGCGGCGGAGAGGTCGACCAGGAAACCGTTCGACAACGGGTCCGAGGCCACCATCAGATCCAGGATGTCCTTAGCCCGCACCGGGTGCGGTGACACCGCGCGAATAGCCCTGGCCAGCACGACCTTACGCAGGGGATGGCCGGGATCGGCGAGCAGTTCGACGGCACCGGCCACCCGTCGCTGGTGCTCGTCGGGAGCGGGCACCGCCGCGTCGATGGCGAAGTGGGGGAGTCGGGTGCCCGGTGCGGGACGGTGGGGCGCGTCGGTGACGCGCACCGAGTCCGGCGCCCACAGCGCCGTCGGCGCACCGGGGGTGAAGGGCAGCGCGCCGACGATGTGGCTGATCCGGCCGCTGCGCAGCGCGGTCACCGCGTCGTGCGCCGATCGGAAGATCGTCCCGCCCGCGGACGCGGACACGGTCCGCTGCGGACGGGACAGGACGAAAGCGGGGTCTGAACTGTCGGTACTGATGGTGCTCACCCTTTCGGTTTCACATGTCGAGCGTCGCGCCACCGTCGACCCGCAGGTCGTGCATGGTGATGTGGCGGGCGCCGTCGGACGCCAGGAAGTGGACGGCCGCCGCGATGTCGGCGGGAGCGGCGATGCGGCGCAACGGGATACCGAGCCGGTAGACCGCGGGGTCGCCGTCGAGGAGCGCGGTCTCGGCGTCGTCGTCGAGCGGCGTGCCGCCGAACATGTCGCGCAGCATGGCGGTATCGGTGGACCCGGGGGACACGAGATTGACCCGCACCCCGAGCGGCGCGACCTGCAGGGCCAGCGACCTGGTGAAGGCGGTCGCGGCCGCCTTGGCGGCGCCGTAGGCGGCCATGCCCACGCGCGGTGCGGCCGCGGCGTTGGAGGAGACGACGACAATCGACCCCCGGCCCGCGGCGGCCATGTCGGCGGCCGCGCGCTGGGTGACCAGCATGGTCCCGGTGGCGTTCACGCTCAGGCATCTCGCCCAGTCGGCGGCGTCGAGTTCGAGGGCGCTCCCGCCGACCATGACGCCCGCGGCGTGTACCACCACATCGGCCGGTCCGTGCGCGGCGGTCAGCTGGTCGAAGGCGCGCCGCACGGAGTCGGCGTCGCTGACGTCCACCTCCAGGCTGTGCACAGAAGCCGTTGGGGGACAGTCGATGTCATCGCGATCGACTCCTTCCGGCGGAGCGGCGAGCGCGGCGGCGGTCGCGTGTACCCGGGGATCGAGGTCCCACAGGGAGACGACCCGGTCCTCGGCGGCGAACCGGGCGGCGATCGCGGCGCCGATACCCCCGGCCGCGCCGGTCACGACAACGTTTCGTCCGGTGAGATCACCATTTGACATGAGGTTAGCCTAACCTGAATTCATCGTCGGATGGTTACCTTCCCTCACAACATCCGACGGGAACGCCCGCAGGTCCGTTGGAAAGAGGTGCTCGACTTGACCGATCCCGTGCTCCCCGGCTTCACCCCGTGGCCCACTGAGCTGGCGCAACGCTATCGAGAGCAGAACTGTTGGACCGGTGAGACTTTCGCCGATGTGCTCGCCGCGCGCGCGGCCGCCGCACCCGACCGGATCGCCGTGCTCGACCCGGCGAACAGCTGGACCTACGCCGAGCTCGACCACCGGTCGAGTGCGCTCGCCACCGGCCTGGCCCGGCTCGGCCTCGGCGCGGGCGACCGGGTGCTGGTCCAGCTGCCCAACCGCGCCGAATTCGTCGAGGTGATCTTCGCGCTGTTCAAGCTGGGCGCGCTGCCGGTGTTCTGCCTGCCCGCGCACCGCGGTGCCGAGCTGGTCCCGATCGCCACCGCCGCCGCCGCGACCGCGATGATCACCTGCGGCACCCACCAGCGCTTCGACTACGCGGCGCTGGCCGAATCGGTCCGCGCCGAGGTGCCGAGCCTGCGGCACCTGCTGCTGGTGCTCGACGAACCGGGACGGGAGCTGTCCGACGATGTGCACGACCTCGCCGAATTCCGGGACACCCCGGGCGAACTGGCGGGGCCGTCGGCGAGCGCCGTCGCGTTCCTGCAGCTCTCCGGCGGTAGTACGGGCATCCCGAAGCTCATCGCCCGCACCCACGACGACTACCTCTACAGCGTGCGGCGCAGTGCCGAGATCTGCGAACTCGACAGCGACACCGTGTATCTCGCGACACTGCCGGTGGCGCACAACTTCCCGATGAGTTCGCCGGGCATCCTCGGCGCGCTGTGGGCGGGCGGCGCCGTCGCGCTGACCCCCGACCCGACGCCGGCGACGGCGTTCCCGCTGATCGAGCGGTTCGGCGTCACCATCACCGGCCTGGTGCCGCCGCTGGCCCGGTTGTGGACCGAGCGGGCCGAAGCGGGTGACACCCCCGATCTGTCCAGTCTGCGGGTGGTCCAGGTGGGCGGGGCGCGCTGCCAGGAGGAGCTGGCCCGCCGGGTCGGCCCCGCCCTCGGCGTGACCCTGCAGCAGGTGTTCGGCATGGCCGAGGGGCTGGTCTGCTACACCCGGCTCGACGATCCGATCGACGTGGTGGTCGGCACCCAGGGCCGTCCGATGTCCGAGCACGACCGGATCGCGGTGGTCGACGACCGCGGCGCCGAGGTGGCACCGGGCGCGACCGGCAACCTGATCACGCAGGGGCCGTACACGATTCGCGGCTACTACGACAACCCCGAGGCCGACGCCCGCAGCTTCACCGCCGAGGGCTGGTACCGCACCGGCGACATCGTCTCCGTGCGCCCGGACGGCAACCTGGTGGTCGCGGGCCGGGCCGGTGACTGGGTCAACCGGGGCGGGGAGAAGGTGTCGGCCGAGGAGCTCGAGGCGCATCTGCTCGAGCACCCGGACGTGCGCGACGCGGTGATCGTCGGCACCCCGGATCCGGTGCTGGGACAGCGCATCTGCGCGTTCGTCCAGCCCGCCGATCCGGCCGTGCGGCCGTCCCTGATCACGGTGCGTTCGTTCGTCCGCGCGCGCGGTGTCGCGGCGTGGAAGATGCCCGACACCGTCGTCGTCGTCGACGAGTTCCCGGCGACCGGCGTCGGCAAGACCAGCCGCAAGGAGCTGCGGCAGCTGCTCGCCGACGGCGCGCTCGGGCAGTGACCGCGCCGGGGGCGGCGCGCTCATCGCGCCGCCCCCGGGCCGGTCAGGCCAGTTGCTCGATCCATGAGCCGAGCACGGGATCGCCCGCCAGCGTGGGGAAGTCGATGTGGGCGTAACCGTCCGACCGCCATTTCTCCACCAGCGACATGATGCGCACCGAATCCAGTCCGGCGTCGAGCAGATCGGTCTCCGCGGTGAGTTCGGCCGGGTCCACACCCAGCGCCGTGGCGACATCGCCGATCACCTGATCGTCGGTCATGGTCATTCCTCTCGATCGAAGTCGGCGACGCCGCGCTTCCAGTAGCCGGCGATGAGCGAGTCCTTGGGGCCGATGCCCAGGTCGGTGCGGACCACCTTGCGGATGCCGCGCAGGCAGCCCGCCTCGCCCGCCACCCAGGCGTAGACCCGCTGTCCGGCAGCCACTTCCACGGTGCGCACGGCCTGCTCGAGGATGTCGCTGGTGCCCGCTTCGGCCGCGCCGCGATGCAGCCAGCGCACCTCGACGCCGTCGGGGGCGTCGATCGCGATCTGCTCGGCCGCGTCGGCCACCTCGATGAAGGCCCAGCCCGCCGCGGTGCGCGGCATCCGTTCCAGCCAGCGGGCGATGGCGGGCAGCGCGGTGATGTCACCGGCGAGCAGGTACCGGTCGTAGGAATCCGGGACGACGACGCCGCCGGGCGGACCGGCGATGTGCACCTTGGTCCCCGGGGTCACCGTGCTCGCCCAGTCGGAGGCGAGGCCGCCGGGGTGGAGGGCGAAATCGATGTCGAGTTCGCCGTCGGGAATGCTGTGGCGGCGCACCGTGTACTCGCGCGAGACCGGGCGCGGCGTGCCCCATTCCAGCGAGGTGCCGTCGCGTTCGGGTAGCCGCAGCACGCCGTCCTCGCACGGGAAGATCAGGCGCACATGCTCATCCGGGACATAGCTGTGGAATGTCGCCAGCTCGGGCCCGCCGAAGGTGATCCGCAACAGCGCGGAGCCGATCCGCGCCGTGCGGATCACCTCCACTTCCTGCAGGCCGATCGGGTAGGGGACCTTCGCGCCGTGCGTACCGCCGAGCACCTCGGCGATGTTCGCGGCGTAGGCACTGCGATCCTTCACCTCTGTTCCTTTCTGTGCAGCGGCCCGGCGGCGAGCGCCATCAGGCCGGTGAGTACCAGGACGACGGCGCCGTAGAGCACGAGCGCGGTTCCCGGAGCGAAGAATTGGCCGACGGCACCGGCCACCATGGAGCCGACCGCGGTACCGGTGACCGACTGCACCATCAGCAGTCCCGACATCCGGCCGCGCATGTGGTCCGGTGCGGCGCGTTGCAACATCGCGTAGCGCAACACCATGTTCACGGCCCTGGCCAGGCCGAACCCGGCGAGCCCGAGGAACACCAGCGCCGCGTGCGACCACAGCCCGGCCGCGATCACGCCGAGCGGCATGAGCGCGAGCGAAACCAGCAGCGCCAGTCCGGTATTGGCGCGACTCATCCAGCCACTGGTGAGCGAGCCGAGTACCGCGCCCGCGCCGGGCGCCGCGTAGAGCAGGCCCAGAGTGCCGGGGCCCGCGTGGAGTTCGACGTCGGCGAAGGCGGGCAGCAGCACCAGTGGTCCGCTGACCAGCATCGCGATCAGGCCGGTCAGCAGGATCAGCCGGATGGATTCGTGGCGCACCGCGAAGGTGATACCCGCGGCCAGTTCGCGCAGGGGGTTCTGTAGATCCCGCTCCGGCGGGGGTGACGGGCCGATCGCGGTGATCAGTCCGACGGTCGCGGTGGTCGCGAGCGCGCAGAGGAAATAGGCCGAGGCCACGCCGGTTTTCGCGACGAGCAGCCCGGCGATCGCCGGGGTGATCATGGTGCCGAGGTCGGTGGTCAGCGACACCAGCGCGCCCGCGGCCGCGACCTTCTCGCGGCCGACGAGCGCCGGAACCATCGCCATCAGCGCCGATCCGCTGACCCCGCCCGCGAGGCCGTCGATGACGGCGGCGAGGTAGATCACCGGCAGCAGCGGGTCCGGCAGCACGGCGTTCACGCCGAGCAGCAGGAAGCCGATGCCCGCCGCACTGCGCGACCACTGGATCACCGTGCGCCGGTCGTACCGGTCCGCGACCACGCCGCCGGCGAGACTGCCCGCGAACAGGGCCGCCGCGGTCGTGGTGGCGACCCCGGCGACCTGCAGGCTCGACCCGGTCAGCTGATAGACCTGCAACGGCACGGCCACCATGAGCAGCCCGATGCCGAGCACCGACACCAGCCGCGCCGCGAACGCGCACCGGAACGGGCGCGACGCCCGCAGCGGGCTGAGGTCGAGGAGCAGGCCGCCGGTCGCCGTCACTTGAAACGATCCTTCAGCAGCTCGAGGGTGCTCATGACCGTGCGATAGTCCGGTCGTGAGCTGATCGCGGGCAGCTCGTACACCGTGTTCGCGGTGAACGACGGCAGCTTCGCGTAGAGCGGGTCGGTCCGCAGCTGCTCGAGTGATCGTCCGCCGTTGATGGTGACCACGAAGGTCACCGGTGCGTCGACCACGGTGTTGAGCAGCTCCGGGCTCATCGAGAAGTAGTCGGCGGCCTCGGGCATCTCCGGGTTGCCCGCCTTGGCCTTCACCTGCGTGTCGAGGGCGAAACCGACCTCGGCCAGCAGTTTCGGCAGCGCGGCCGTCGGCACGAAGACGACCGGCTTGTCGCCCTTGGCCGACTGCACCAGCGTGGTGTTGCCCGCCGGGATCTTGATGGCGGACTTCACCTCGGCCAGCTTGGTGCGGTAGTTGCCGAGCAGGCCGTCGACCTGGTCGCCGCGGCCGACGAGGTCGGCCAGGTAGCGCAGCTGGTCCTGCCAGTCGGTGGTGGTGGCCGGCATCAGCGCGGTCGGGGCGATGGCGCTGAGCTGGTCGTAGGCGTTGAGCGTCTGCTGAGCCGGGTAGCCCTGACCGCCGCCGATGATCAGATCGGGCCGCTGGGCGGCGACGAACTCGAGATTGATGTCCTCGCCGGTCGGGACGACCTGGGTGCCCTGCTCTTTCGCGTCGGCGGCCCACACCTGCGGGAACTCGCCCTTGGGCGTGGCGACGCCGAGCAGTCGCGGATCGGCCGCGACGACCGGGGCGTCGAGGTCGTAGAGGTAGCCGGCCAGCGCGCCGTTGAGTACGACGATGCGCTTGGGGTCGGACGGCACCGAGACGGTGCCGCGCGCGGTGGCCACCTCACGGGTGCCCGAGGCGGTGTCCTTCGCCTCGTCGGCGGACGTGCCGCAACCGGTGAGGGCGGCGATCGAGGCGACGGCCAGGACGGCCAGGGCCGCGCGGACGCGGCCGGCGGATCGGGTGAACACGGCCGGCCTCACTTGAAACGCTCGACGAGCAGGTCGAGGGTGCTCATGACGGTGCGGTAGTCGGGGCGCGAGCTGGTCGCGGGCAGTTCGAAGACCTTGTTCGCCTTGAACGAGGGCAGCGTCGCGTACATCGGGTCGGCGCGCAGTTCCTCGAGCGACCGGCCACCGCTGAGCGGGATGGTGAACAGCACGGGCGCGTCGATCACGGTGTTCAGCAGTTCGGGGCTGAAGCTGATGAAGTCGGCGCTCTGCTCCTTGGCCGGGTTCCCTGCCTTGGCCTCCACCTGGGTGTCCAGGGTGAAACCGACCTCCGAGAGCAGGGTCGGCAGCGCGGCGGTCGGCACGAAGACCGTCGGCTTCTGGCTCTTGATCGACTGCATGACGACGGTCGCGCCGGCGGGCGCCTTGATCTTGCTCTTGGCCTCGGCCAGCTTGGCCTGGTAGTTCGCGATCAGGGTGTCGACCTTGGCCGGCTTGTTCACCGTCGCGGCGATGAAGCGCAGCTGGTCCTGCCAGTAGGTGGTCTCGGTCGGCAGCAGCACGGTCGGGGCGATGGCGGTGAGCTGGTCGTAGGCGTTCACCGACTGCTGGCCCGGGTAGCCCTGGCCGCCGCCGATGATCAGGTCGGGGCGCTGGGCGGCGATGAACTCGAGGTTGATGTTGTCCCCGGACGGCACGGCCTGCGTGCCCTGCTTCTTCGCGTCCTCGGCCCAGCCCGCGGGGAACTCGCCCGGCTTGTTGGGCACGCCGAGCAGGCGCGGGTCGGCCGCGACGACGGTGGCCTCGAGGTCGTAGAGGTAGCCGGCCAGGTTGCCGTTGAGCACCACGATGCGCTGCGGGTCGGCGGGCACCTTGACCGGGCCCTTCGCGGAGGGCACCTCACGCGGGCCGGTGTCGGCGGACCCGGAATCCGAGCTACCGCACGCGGTGAGCACCGCGACGAGCGCGAGAACCAGGAAGGCGAGGGCGGCGCGGAGGCGGCCCGATGAGCGGTTGGTGAACATGGACGGGGATTTCCTCATTTCTTCCGAACGGCGAACAGCGCTGGGCGGGAGGCTCATGCGCTGAGCGCCGGGTCTGTGTCGAGCAGTGCCGCGACCTCGGCCCAACCGGCGGGCGACACGATCTCGAAGTGGGAGTAGGGCAGCCTGCGCACCACCAGCCGGGCGCCCGCCGCCTGCCACCCGGCGATCTGGGCGTCGGTGCGGCCCGGCGTGGTTCCGGTGTCGCCGGCGTACAGGGCCATCGGCGCGTCGTAGGCGGCCGGGGTGGACGCGGTGACCAGGCCGAGCAGGGTGGTCGCCGCGCCGCGCAGGATCGCCGCCAGTTCCGGTGCGTCCTCGGGGATTTCGGGGAGCAGCCGGTCCAGCTCCGCGGGGTCGGCGGCGGCCCTGGCGGCCTGCCCGGCGAGATCGGTGAGCGCGAAGGCATCGATCAGCCCGGTGAAGGCGACCCGCTCGCCCGCGGCGGTCAGCGCGGCCGCGATGGCGTGCGCGATGGTGCCGCCGAGGGAATAGCCGAGCAGGTGGTACGGGCCGTGCGGCTGGATCCGGCGGATCGTGGCCAGGTAGTGGGCGGCCAGCTCGTCGATGGTCCCGGCCTGGAAAGCGTTGTCGCTCAGGCTCGGTAGTTGCAGGCCGATGATCGGGCGGTCGGCGCGCAGGAGCCCGGCGAGCGGACCGAACTGCCAGGCGGTGCCGCCGACCGGATGGATACAGAACAGCGGCTCGCGCGTGCCGGTGGCACGAAGTTCCAGGACATGGTCGAGGCGGGTTCCCCACGCGGTCGACTCGCCGGATCGGCGCGACCCCGCAGCGGTGCCGTTGTCCTCGCGCGTGATTCGCGCCGCCAGCGCGACAGCGGTCGGCGCTTCGAAGATGTCGTCGAGGACGACGTCGAAACCCGCGCGGCGCAATCGGCCGACGACCCTGACCGCGGTCAGCGAATGACCGCCCGCGGCGAAGAAGTCGTCGCCGTCGCCGAGGTCGGGGGCGGACAACACCACCGCCATCGCCGCCCGGATGTCGGCCACCAGGTCGGCCGCCTCCGCACCGTTCGCCCGTGCGGCGGCGTCGTGCTGCCGGGATGCGTGGGCATCGTCGCGGACGACGGCTCCGCCCGCGCCGGACCTCGCGGCGCGATCGGCGGTCTCGCCCTGCGCTGTCGCGGGTGTGCGCACGAGACCGTCCGGCCCCGCGGTCGAGTCGTAGACCGGGACCGGCAGTGCCTTGCGATCGATCTTCTCGCTGGCCGTCCTGGGAATGCGGTCGAGCACGACGAAGGCCGCCGGGACCATGTAGGCGGGCAGCGCGGTGCGCAGTGCGGCGCGCACGGCCGCGATGTCGATCGCGATGCCGGCCTTGGCGACGAGGTAGGCGGCCAGACGCTGGTCGCCGGGGGTGTCCTCGCGCAGGAGCACCGCCGAGTGCGCGACGCCGGGGGTGGTGAGCAGGGCGGCTTCGATCTCGCCCAGCTCGATGCGCTGACCGCGCAGCTTCACCTGGCTGTCCGCGCGGCCGACGTAGTCGAGTTCCCCGTGTGGACCCCAGCTGACCAGATCGCCGGTGCGGTACATGCGGTCGCCGGTGCCGCCGGGATCGGCGACGAACGACCCGGCCGTTCGCCCGGGTCGGGAGAGGTAGCCGCGCGCCAATTGCGCTCCGGTGAGGTACAACTCGCCGATCTCGCCCGGCGGCACCGGGCGCAGATCGGTA
Organism: Nocardia sp. NPDC058244; assembly: GCF_042882065.1. NCBI lineage: Bacteria > Bacillati > Actinomycetota > Actinomycetes > Mycobacteriales > Nocardiaceae > Nocardia > Nocardia sp. NPDC058244. The sequence goes on from NZ_JBHVWX010000007.1 coordinate 449,944, forward strand.
CCGAGCACGCGGACATCCGAGCCCGCCGCGGGCACCCCGATGGGCACGGTGCCGCCGTCGGCGTCGGAGGTCTCGTGGTGGGTGATGCAGACCGCGGCCTCGGTGGGGCCGTACAGGTTGTGCACGCTCGCGCCGGTGGCCGTCCGGATCCGCCGCGCGGTGCCCGGCGGGAGCGGCTCGCCGCCGGTGACCGCGAAACGCAGTGCGGTGCAACCGCTCAGGTCGGCTTCCTCGGCGAGCACCGTCAGCATCGAGGAGGTCATCTGCAGCATGCTCACCCGCTCGCGGGCCATGAGCTCGGCGATCTGGTGCGGATCGCGGTCCAGCCGTCCCTCGACGGGCGCGGCCAGCACCCGCGCGCCCACCAGCAGCGGCCAGAACAGCTCCAGCATCGAGGCGTCGAAGGTGGCCGCGGTGCGGTACAGGACGGTGTCGCCCGGCGCGAGCCGGTGCCGCCGCTGCATCCAGGCGAAGGTGCTGATGATCGCCGCGTGCGACACGCTCACGCCCTTGGGCTCACCGGTGGAACCCGAGGTGAACAGCAGATACGCCGCACTGGCCGGTCGCAGCGGCGCGCGCCGGTCGCGGTCGGTGACCGGGGTGGCCGGGAAGGCGGTGAGATCGAGGTCGTCGACCGTGACGACCGGCGCGCGCTCGGTGCCGAAACCGTCGGCGGTGGTGGTGAGGACCAGGGCCGCCTCGGCCGTGCGCAGGATGCGATCGGCGCGCTGGGCCGGGCTCTGCGGGTCGATCGGCAGGTAGACCCCGCCCGCCCGGCAGATCGCGTGCGCGGCGACGATCGCGTCGATCCCGCGCGTCATCGTCACCGCCACCACGGTTTCCGGCCCGACGCCTTCGCCGATCAGCCAGTGCCCCAGCCGGGCGACCCGCGCGTCGAACTCGCGGTAGGTCAGGGTCACGCCGTTCGCGGTCAGCGCGGGCGCGCCGGGATCGATCGGGGTGGTCGAGGTCCAGTCGGCCAGGGTGGTGCCGACCGTCTCCGGCGGCATCGCCGCGGCGGTCACCTCGGCGACCGTGCGCCCGAGGTCGGTCGCCAGGGCGGTCAGGACCGCGCCGAGCCGATCGGTCAGGCGCGCGGCGACCGGCGCGGGCACGGCGACCGGATCGTGGTGCAGCATCAGGGTGAACTCGTCACCGGGCAGCGCGGTGACGGTGACCGGGAAGTCCGTCAGCCCGTCCACCTCGACATCGACCACCTGCACGCCCCGGGGGTCCGGTTGCAGCAGACCGGCTTTCGGGAAGTTCTGGAATACCACGAGGGAGTCGAACAGCCGCCCGAGACCCACCGCCCGCTCGACGGTCGCCAATCCCAGATAGCCCCGTGCCTGCGCCTCGAACGAGGCGTCCTGCACGGCCGCGAACTGCTCGGCCACCGGCCGCCCGTCGGTGAGCGTGACGCGCATCGGCACGGTATTGCTGAACAGCCCGACCATCGCGCCGACACCGGGCAGATCGGCGGGCCGCCCCGACACCACGGTCCCGAACACCACATCGGTGCGCCCGAAGTGCTCGGCCAGCACCATCGCCCACGCGCCGTGGAGCACGGTGCTCATGGTCAGGCCATGGGCCCTCGCGGTGGCGGTCAGCGTTTCCGCGACGGCGGAGACGTGGGGGACCCGCAGCCCGATCGGGCGCAGACGTGCGACGGCACCGTGCTCGCACGACGTGCCCGCCGGTGTCCCGGACTCGTCGGTCGACTCGACGACGCGGTGCTGGAGCGGGGTGGCGAGCACGCTGGGGCAGGAGAGGCCGGTGAGCCGGTCGGTCCACCAGCGCAGGGTCGAGGTGGTGTCGCGGGCGGCCAGCCAGTCGAGATAGTCACCGAAAGACGGTGCGGGCGGCAGTGCTTCGTCGCGGTAGACGGCGAGGGTTTCGCGCACCATCGTCGGCACCGACCAGCCGTCGGCGAGCAGGTGATGGGCCACCAGGACCAGCCACTGGGTGGTGTCGGTGAGCCGGATCAGGCGGGCGCGGATCAGCGGCGGGCGGTCGATGTCGAGCGGTTCGGCGCCCGCGCGCCGAACCGCGAGGTCCGCTTGCGCTCGGGGATCGGCGCTGTCGCGCAGGTCCTCGACCGCCCAGTCGAGCGCCGGAGTGCGCGGCACCACCTGGACCGGCTGGTCGAAGCGCTCGTAGCTGAAGGCGGCGCCGAGATTCGGATGCCGCCGCAGCACGGCCTCGAACGCCGCGCCGAGCCGCGCAGGCTCGAGCACGCCGTCGAGGGTGAAGCGCGCCGTCATCGTGTAGATGTCGTCGGCGCCGTCCCGCAGGGCGTGGAAGACCAGGCCCTCTTGCAGCGGTGACAGCGGCAGCACGTCGGCGATCGGGCCGTAGGTCTGCGCCAGCGCGTCGAGATCGGCCGTGGTCAGCGACGGGATCAGGGCACCGGGAGTCCGCCGCGCCGTCTCGGCGGCCCGCGCGGAACGGGAGTCGAGCGTCGCCGCCGGGGCCGGGTCACCCGGCAGGGGTGCCGAGCCGTCGCGCGGATCACCGCCGGGTGCCGCCGCGGTGTCCGGCGTGGCCTGGGCGGCGGCCTCGGCCGCCAGGGTGGCGAGGCTGCGGCGGGTCAGGAGTTGCTGCGGCAGCAGGGGCAGGCCGTCGGCGCGCAGGGCGCTGCTGACGGTGATGGCGGTGATGCTGTCGCCACCGACGGCGAAGAAGTCGTCGTCCATGCTGAGCGCGTCGAGGCCCAGCGTCGTCGAGATCGCCTCGTGGACAGCATGTTCGGCACGGGTCTCGGGAAGCCTGCCGACCGTGTCGGCGGCCGGGTCAGGCAGGGCGGTGCGGTCGAGCTTGCCGTTGACCGTGCTCGGCAGTTCGTCCAGGACGACGAGGCGGGCGGGCACCATGTGCTCGGGCACCAGGTCGGCCAAGCGGGTACGGATCGCCGCGGTGTCGAGATCCGGTGCGGCGACCACGTAGCCGATCAGGGCGGGCCGACCGCCGATCTCGCGGATATCGGCGGCAGCGGAACGGATCTCGGGCAGTCCGGCCAGGGCCGCCGCCACGTCACCGAGTTCGACCCGGTGTCCGCGGATCTTCACCTGATTGTCGACGCGACCCAGGTATTCGTAGCCGCGGCCGGGCACCCAGCGTGCCCGATCACCGGTGCGGTACATCCGCGCGCCGGGCGGACCGTAGGGATCGGCGACGAAAGCGCCTGCTGTGGTCGCGAATCTGCCCAGGTAGCCACGGGCCAGCTGAGGTCCGGCCAGATACAACTCGCCGACCTGGCCGTCCGCGACGATCTGTAAACCGTTGTCCAGCAGGTGTACCCGCGAGCCCGCCAGCGGCAGCCCGATGCGGGGCCCGTCGCCGTCGATCGGCGCGCCGAGTACATCGACGGTGGCCTCCGTCGGCCCGTACATGTTGACCGCCGCGACCCCAGCCCGGTCCAGCGCGCTCCACAGCTCCGCCGAACAGGCGTCGCCGCCGACGACGATCAGCGTGGGCCGCCGCGCCGAACCGGCCGGGAGCACCGGCGCCACGGTGTGCGTCACTGTCGCGCCGGGTCGCCGCGCCGAACCGGCCGGGTCGAGCACCGGCGCCACGGCGTGCGTCACTGTCGCGTCGGGTCGCCGCGCTGCGGCGCGGAAAGCCGGCGTCGATCCTCCGGCGGGCTTGCTGACGCCGATCGCCGCCGGTCGCTCGGTGGCGGGGAGGTCGTCGGAGATCCGCGGAGTGCCGGGCGTTCGCGAGCCGTCGGGGGCGGGTGGAGTCGTGGCGAGCCCGTGTTCGAGCAGGGCCGCTACCAGCGTCGGGGTGCCGTCGACGACATCGATGCCGTCGCGCGCGAACGCTGCGACCAGCGCGTCGGGATCGCGCCGGGTTTCGCTGTCGTAGAGGTGGATTCGATGGCCGTCGACCAGCCACAGCAGCGGGTCGAGGGACGCGTCGAACGCGAACGAGGTGGTGTGGGCGACGGTGAGCCGACGACCACCCGCCCGCCGCGCGGCCGCGCCGTATATGCCGGCGCGATGTGCCGCGACGAGCCCGGCGAGCGCGCCGTGCGACACGACAACGCCTTTCGGCTGTCCGGTCGACCCGGAGGTGTAGATCACGTAGGCCGCGTGGTCGGGGCGCAACGCGACTTCGACCGCGAGGCCCGGGTGCCGATCGAGCCCGTCGTCGAGATCGTCGAGCGCGACGACATCGTCGCCGAGCTCGGCCGCCAGTCCCGCCGAACCGAGGACCAGGACGGGTGCGGCATCGTCGATCGTCGCGCGCAGGCGCGCCACCGGATGCTCGGGATCCAAGGGCAGATACGCGCCGCCCGCTCGCCACACCGCGAGCAGGGCGACCACGAACTCCACGTCGCGGGGGAGCGCGAGTCCGACGATCGTGTCCGGGCCGACGCCCGCGTCGTGCAGGTACCCGGCGAGCCGGTCGATCCGGTCCGCCAGTTCGGCCCCGGTGTAGCGGCGGGTCGCCGAGCTGAGCACGACGGCGGAGGAGTGGTCGGCGAGTGCCCGATCGAGCAGGTCGACGACGAGTTCGGCCTGGACTGTGGCGCACGCGCCGTCGGCAACGTCGGGGCGCGACGGCTGGGTGTCGTCGGCAACGTCGGGGCGCGACGGCTGGGTGTCGTCGGCAACGTCGGGGCGCGACGGCTGGGTGTCGTCGGCAACGTCGGGGCGCGATGGCTGGGTGTCGTCGGCAACGTCGGGGCGCGATGGCTGGGTGTCGTCGGCAACGTCCGGGCACGATGGCTGGGTGTCGTCGGCAACGTCCGGATACGGTGACTGCGCGTAGTCGGCAAGGGTCGCGGCCGCTGCGCCGCCGATGGCCGGGTCGACCGTCTGTGTCGCGAGGACAGGTCCGCCGTGCGGCGAATCATCCTGCGACGACGCCGGATCGAGCCGCAAGGTGACCGCCCGATCCAGCAGCAAACGCTCCCGTTCCTCGGCATCGAGCAACTCCAGCGCCCCCACCGCGGTCTTGTCCGACCCGATGAAGCCCGTGATCGCCCGGGTCAAGCCGGCGATCCGTCGCCGCACCATCGCCGCGTCGTTGGACCGCGCGTCGGACTCGAAGCCGAGCAGCACCGTGCCGTCGGGCAGCGGGGTGACGGTCAGGCTCAGATCCTCCGGCGGGCCACCGGCCACATTGCGCAGCACGCCGCGCGCGCCGTCGAAGTCGAGGGTGAAGTCGAAGACCTTGAGGTTGATGCCGATGCCGTGCAGCAGCTCGCCCGCGCCGTGACCGTGGAAATCCCGGGCCAGGTCGTCGCCGCTGTAGCGCTGGTGGGCGCGGATCTCGCGCAGGGTGTCGGCGATGCGCGGGCCGAGCTCGCCGAGCCGGTCACCGGCGGTGACCCGGACCCGCAGCGGCAGCACATTGACCGCCATCGACGGCGTGCGCAGGGCGCCCCGGCCGACCCGGCCCATCAGCAGCATGGAGATCACCACGTCGCCGGTGCCGAGCAGGCGATGCAGGAAGGCGGCGTAGCAGGCGACGAGCGCGTCGGCCCAGGTGATGCCGTGCCGGTCGGCGGCCTCCCGCAGCTGGGTCAGTGTCTCGGCGGAGAGCGCCGTCTCGGCGCGGATGGTCCGCTCCACCGCGCCGCCGAGGTGGCGGCCGCGCCCGTCGAGATCGGGCCACGGGGTGAGCTGATCGCGCCAATAGTCGCGGTCGGCGGTGAATTCGGGGCCGTCCCGATAGGTCCGCTCCTCCGCGACCAGCTCGGCGATCGTGCCGAAAGTGCGCTTCGGCGCGGGCTTTCCGCGCCGCAGCGCGGTGTAGTGCGCGGCGACCCGGCGCGACAGCAGCGCGGCGCTGTAGCCGTCGACGATGAGGTGGTGGTACAGCTGCACGCACCAGACGACCGAATCGGTGACCCGGATCAGCGTGTAGTTGTAGAGCTGCCGGTCGACCATGCCGCGGCACCGCTCGGCGGCCTCGTGCCGTTCCAGCGCGACGGCCTCGTAGGCCAGCGCCATCGGCTCGGCGGCCGCCCGCAGATCGACGGTCGGCCGCAGCTCGGCCGCGGCCTCGGTGACGAATTGCCGTGGGCCCTCGGGGGTTTCCCGGAACCGCAGCCGCATGTTCTCCGCCTCGGCGACGGTGCGCCCGATCGCCTCGGCCAGCAGCTCGACATCGATCGGGGTGTCGCCGGTGATCTCGAGTACCTCGCCGACCAGGTACCGGCCGGAGTCGGGGTCGAAGCGCTGGGCGTTCCAGATGCCGAGCTGTGGTCCGGTCAGTGGTAACCCGAGACCGTCGGTCATCGTGTCTCCCCGCTTCGCCGTTGGCACGGCAACTCCCTTCGCCCGCACTGACATTCACCCGTGAACCACCGGATGATCCGGCGAATCCAGGCACAAAGAGATAGGTTAGCCTAAACTAACTTGTTGTGGAATAGCTACGTCTGCGAACGATCTCGCCGCGCGGCGCTCAGCGCACCTGGGCGGCGTCCTCGGCCAGCGGAACCACCAGCGGTGTCCCGGTTTCCGGGTCGTCGACGATCCGGCAGCGCAGCGAGAACACCTCGTGCACGAGCTCGGCCGTGACGATCTCCGTGGGCACGCCATGCGCCACGATCCGGCCGTCGCGCATGGCGATCAGGTGATCGGCGTAGCGGAAGGCGTGGTTGAGGTCGTGCAGCACGGCCACGACCGTGCGCCCCGACTCGCGGTTCAGCGTGCGGCACAGGTCGAGCAGCTGGATCTGATAGGCGATGTCGAGGTAGGTCGTCGGCTCGTCGAGCAGCACGATCGGGGTGTCCTGGGCGAGCACCATGGCGATCCACACCCGCTGGCGCTGACCGCCGGACAGCTCCTCGACCGGTCGCGCCGACAGTTCGGCGACGCCGGTGGCCGCCATCGCCGCCGCCACCGCCTCCTCGTCGGCCGTGGACCACTGCCGCAGCAGCGTCTGGTGCGGATAGCGGCCACGGGCGACGAGATCGGCGACCCGGATGCCGTCCGGCGCGGTCGAGGTCTGCGGCAACAAGCCGACCTGCCTGGCGAATTCCTTGGCCGGATAGCCGGTGATCGGCTTGCCGTCGAGCAGCACGGTGCCGGACTCGGGGGTGAGCAGCCGGGCCAGCGCGCGCAGCAGGGTGGACTTGCCGCAGGCGTTCGGGCCGATGATCACGGTGAACGCGCCGTCGGGGATGTCGACCGAGAGCTGATCGCTGATCGTGGTGCCCTTGTAACCGAGGCGGACCCGGTCGGCGCGCAGTCGCGAGGCGTGAGAGTCGTTCATGTCGCTTTCCCTAGTTCCGTCGCGCTTCGGCGACCAGCAGATACGCCAGGTAGAGGCCGCCGACCGAGGCGGTGACGATGCCGACCGGCACGGTGGTCGGCGCGAACGCGTGCTGGGCGATCCAGTCGCAGGTGATCAGCAGGGTCGCGCCCATCACCGCCGCGGGTACCAGCGCGATCGACGGGGTGCGGGTGAGCTTGCGCGCCAGGTGCGGCGCGGCGAGGGCGACGAAGGCGATCGGCCCGGCCACCGCCGTCGCCACCGAGGTGAACGCGACACTGAGCGCGATCAGCCAGCCGGTCGCCTTGCTCACGTTCAGGCCGAACGCGCGCGCGGTGTCGTCGCCGAGTTCGAGGATCTGCAACCGGGGCGCGGCGGGAATCAGCGCGAACGCCAGCACGGCCAGGATCAGCATCGTCGGCGCGACCTGCGGCCAGGAGAGTCCGTTGAGCGAGCCCGCGCCCCAGGCCGCCGCGGCGATGGCCGCGTCCAGGTCGGCGCGCATGATCAACCAGGTGTTGACCGAGGCGAGCATGGCGCTCACGCCGATGCCGACGATGATCATCCGGAAGCCGGTCACGTTGTGCCGGAAGGCGAGCAGGTGGATCACCAGCGCGGCGCCGAGTCCGCCGATGGTCGCGCCCGCCGCGGTCTGGAAGTTCCCGCCGCCGAGGGTCAGGATGACGATCAGCGCGCCGGTGTAGGCGCCGGTGTTGAAGCCGATGATGTCGGGACTGCCCAGCGGGTTCCTGGTCACCGATTGCAGGATCGCGCCGCTGACGCCGAGCGCGGCGCCCAGCGCCAGGGCCAGCAGGATGCGTGGCAGCCGCCAGTCCCACACGACCAGCCGGTCGAACCGCTCGTCGCCGATGAACAGCGCGCGCAGCACCCGCAGCGGCGGGATCGGGTAGTCGCCGCTGCCCAGGGCCAGCACCGCGGTCGCGAACGAGATCACCAGCAGCACGGCGCACACCACGATCGTGCGCACCCCGATCCGGGCGGTGATGCCCAGCTTGGGCGGGCGCACGACCAGTATGGTGCGGCCGAAATCGATTCCGGCGCTCATGCGGCGGCACCTACCTTCGCGCGGCGGGCCAGCCAGATCAGCACCGGCGCGCCGAGGAACGCGGTGATCAGGCCGGCGGGGACTTCGTCGGGACGGATGATGAGGCGGCCCAGCACGTCCGCGGTGAGCACCAGGATCGGCGCCAGCACCAGCGAATACGCGAAGATCCAGCGCTGATCCGGGCCGACCAGCCAGCGGGCGATGTGCGGAACGGCCAGGCCGACGAAGGCGACCGGGCCCACCGCGGCGGTCGCGGTGCCGCACAGCAGCACCAGGGCGAGTGCGGTCCACAGCCGGGTCCGGGAGACGTGCACGCCCAGCGACTGCGCCAGATCGTCGCCGAGCGCGACGGCGTTGAGCGAACGCGCGCACAGCGCGGCGATCACCAGGCCCACCAGGATGAACGGTGTCGCGCCCGCGACGATCTCGTAGCCACGCCCGGCCAGTGAACCGGAGTCCCAGCGGCGCATCTCGTCGAAGGCCTTGGGGTCCACCAGGATCAGGCCCCGGGTGAGTCCGCTGAGCACGGCGGTGGCGGCGACGCCGGCCAGGGTGAGGCGGACCGGGTCGGTGCCGGTGCGCCCCGCGGTGCCGAGCCGGTAGACGACGATGGAAACCAGTGCCGCACCGGCGAATCCGAACCAGACATACGATGTGATGTCGCTCACGCCGAGCAGGCCGACCGCGATGGTGATGGCGAAAGCCGCGCCCGCGTTGACGCCGAGCAGGCCGGGATCGGCCAGTGGATTCCGGGTCAGACCCTGCATCAAGCAGCCCGCGACGCCCAGTGCCAGACCCGCGAGCAGGCCCAGCAGGGTGCGGGGGACGCGGTACTCGATCACCGTCACGTGGTCGGGTGTGGTGGAGGTCCCGGTCAACGCCAGCCAGACCTCGTCGGCCGGAATCGATTTCGTGCCGATGAGCAGGCTGAGCAAACACGCCGCGACCAGCACGAATACCGCCAGCAACCACCCGCACAACCGCGGACTCTTCATCAGGGGTTTCTCTCTCGCGTCCAACTCTGTCTCACAGGAGGTTAGCCTAAGCAAGGTCTTGATAGGTGAGGCTTACCTAGCTATGGTCTCGGTTCGTTCGGTCCGCAGCTTCTGCGCCGCGCAGCTCACCACGAGGAACACGAAAGGCTCACCCCCGTGAAAATCACCAAGTTCGCCCTGTTGGCTTCCACCGTCAGCGTTGCCCTCGGCATCGCGGCCGGCACCAGCCACGCGGCACCGGCCGCGGACCCGAACGCGCCGATCAACTACACCGCGACCACGACCGAGACCGCCACGATCATCGGTACCGACGCGGGCTCGATGGTGGTCGAGGACGGCGTGTTCAAGATCAAGGCGGCGAACGGCGACACGGTCGCCGGCAGCGAACTGTCCTTCCGTGTCGACGATTTCGTCTTCCCGATCGCCGCCGACATCTCCGGCCGCACCGCCACCCTGACTCCGCAGTTCGACCTGGCGCACGCCACCTACAAGCCGGTCGCGCTGCCCTTCGAGGACAAGGCGCCGTGGAAGAGCGAGTACGACCGTGAGCAGGCCGCCTGGAGCCGCATGACCGGCACCATCTCCCTGGGCGCCAGCATCGCGACCCTGGTCGGCGGCCTCGGCGGCGGCGCCGTCGGCTGCGTGCTCGGCGGTATCGCGGGCGCCACCATCGCCTCGGCCACCATCGTCGGCATGTTCGGCCCGTTCATCCCGGCCGCGGCAGTCGGCTGCATCGCGGGCATCATGGCCATCGGCGCCCTGGGCACCCTCGCCGGCCAGATCTTCATCACCGCCCCCGTCGCGATCATGGCCGCGGTCCAGTACTTCACCACCATCAACTCCCCGATGCCGAACCAGGCGCCCGCCAAGTAGGCGCACCCAGAACGCTCGTGGAGGGGACAACTCGACGAGACGACGAATCCCGCCCGATCCGATCGGGCGGGATCTCGTCGTCTCCGCTGGCGACCGAAATTCGCTGGTCGCGGACCGATCCGGTCGGGCAGGATTCCCGGCATGAGTGATCGGCCGACACCTGACCCAGGGGAAATGCCGTCCCCGGGACTGGTTGCCGCTTGGGTCGCGCTCGATACCGTTCCGTCCGGAAGGATTCCGCTGTGTGCCGCGCATTGGCTGGTGGACGGCCACGACGGTGCATCGCTCAGGGAACTGGCTGGTCTGGGCGGCACGGAAATCCACGAGATCCGCGACATATTGCCCGCGGCGCTGGCCGACTGCGGTACGGCCGTTCCCGATTCGGCCGCGGCCGCGGCGCAGGTGGCGTTCACCGATCTCGCGCGTATGCACGCCGACGGCCGAGCTTCCGAACTCTGGGTGCTGAACAAGGTGTACGAAATCATTCTCCGGTCCGACTATGACGGCGGCGTCGTGGAGCTGCCGCTGGGCCGGATAGCCGACCTCGCGGACGAGTGGGAAGCGGGTTGGGGGCGACCGCGAGACCAGCTCGAACGTGAGATCCAGCAGGCTTGCCGAGCGCAACTCGCCTCGGCGAGCGCGCGCCGGACTTCCGGCGGGTCCTGCTGAAACCGGCGGCGGCCCGGTGGACGGTGTTCGCTGGCAGAATCGTGAGATGACAGTCGGCCGGAGCGAACGCCACTGGAGACTCGCGGCAGTTCTGGCTTCCCGCAACGACTTTCAGCTCGCTGAGCTCGTGGATGCGGGCCGGGTCGTCGGTGTGGGAGTGGGTGGCGGTGCGGCGGTTGCCGATATCGACGGCGTGCCGGTATTCACCAAGCGCATTCCGTTGACCGATCGGGAGCTGGCGAATCGGGGTTCCACCGCGAATTTGTTCGAGCTGCCGATGTTCTGTCAGTACGGTGTCGGCGGCCCGAGTTTCAACGCCTGGCGCGAGCTCGCCGCGAATATCGTTGCCACCGAAGGGGTGCTGGCGGGGGAGACCCAGGCGTTCCCGATGCTCCATCACTGGCGGGTGCTGCCCGGACGGGCGGCGGTCGCGGCCGAACACGCCGATATCGACACGGTGGTCGCCGCGCTTGGCGGGTCGCCCGAGGTGCGGAAACGTCTGGAAGCGCTGGCGGCGGCCACGTCGAGCCTGGTCCTGTTCAGCGAATACATCCCGTCCGCGATGCCGGAGTGGCTTGGCGCGGATCCGGTCGGCAAGGCTGTGGTGTTCGAGCGGCAGCTGGCGGAGATCATGGCGTTTCTGCGCGACCGCGAATTGCTGTATATGGACGGACATCTCGGCAATCTGCGCGCCGACGGTGAGCGCGTCTATCTCACCGACTTCGGACTGGTCACCTCACCGCGGTTCGACCTGTCGCCCGCCGAGCGTGATTTCGCGCGCCGCCATGTCACGCACGACGGCGACTACGCCGCCATGCGACTGGTCAATTGGCTGGTGACCGATATCTGCGGCGTGACGACACCGGCCGGCTGCGCCCCCGTCGCCCGCAACGCATACGTCCGCCGGTGCGCCGCCGGGGATATCCCGGCCGACGTGTCACCTGTCGTCGCCGCCATCCTGGCCCGCCACGCACCCGCCGCCGCGAAGATGAACGCCTTCTACTGGAAGCTGTTCGGCGGTGACGTCCACGCGGAATACCCGGCCTAGGCGGGCTCGGTGTCCGGGGCGGACTTCGCTTCGTTCGGGGCGGGGAGGTGGCGGAGCAGGACCAGGACCAGGGTGGCGGCGATGGCGGTGAGGCCGATGCCGACGAGTGAATTCACCTGGAGGGCATGGGTGTAGGCCTGGCGGGCCACGGTGGTGAGTTCGGCGCCGAGGGCTGCGGGGAGGCCCGCGGCGACCTGGAGGGCGCCGGCCAGGGTGTCCTCGGCGGCGTGGACGACCTCCGTCGGCAGGCCGGTGGGCAGGTTGTCGGCCATCTGGCCGCGGTAGACGGCGGTGCCGATACTGCCGATCACGGCGACGCCGAGGGCGGCCGAGAGTTCCTGGCCGGTCTCGGAGATCGCGGAGGCGGCACCGGCGCGGGCCGGGTCCACCGCGCCGACGATCAGGTCGAGGCCGAGGACGAACATCGGGCTCAGGCCGAGCGAGAACACCACCATGCCGGTGACGATCAGCGCGAGATCGTCGGCACCGGAGAGCTGGGTGAACAGCGCGTATCCGGCCATCGCGAGCACCAGACCGCCCGCCATCAGATAGGCGGGCCGCACCCGCGGTGCGAGGGCGCTCACCACCCCGGCGGCCACGACCATCGCCGCGGCCTGCGGCACGGTCCACAGCCCGGCTTCGAAGGCGGACAGCCCGAGCACCAGCTGGAGATACTGCGACAGCAGCAGGAACAGCCCGCCCATGGCGAGCATCGCCACCATCAGCGCGACCAGCGAACCACTGAACCGCACATTGCCGAACAGTTCGAGGTCGATCAGCGGGTCGGTGAGCCGGCGCTGGCGCAGCACGAACACCGTGCCCAGCGCCAGACCGGCCGCCAGCACCGCGAGCGCGTCGACCGCCCAGCCGTCCTTGGCCAGCTCCTTGATGCCGTAGATGACGGCCATCACCGACAGCAGCGACAGCAGCGCGCTGAGCACATCGAGCTTGCCGGGGTTCGGGTCCTTGTACTCGGGCAGCAGGATCGGCCCGGTCGCCAGCAGCAGCACCATCGCGGGCACCGCGACCAGGAACACCGAGCCCCACCAGAAGTTCTCCAGCATCGCCCCGCCGACCAGCGGGCCGATCACCATGCCGATCATGAAGCTGGTCATCCACACGCTGATCGCGGTGGTGCGCTGGCGATCGTCGTGGAACATGTTGCGGATCAGCGCCAAGGTCGACGGCATCAGCGTCGCGCCCGCGATGCCGAGCAGCGCCCGGGTGCCGATCAGCATGTTCGCGCTGGTGGAGTAGGCGGCGACGATCGAGGCGACGCCGAACGCGAGCGCGCCGATCATCAGCAGCTTGCGCCTGCCGATCCGGTCACCGACGGTGCCCATGGTGATGAGGAAGCCGGCGACCAGGAAGCCGTAGATGTCGAGGATCCACAGCAGCTGGGAGCTGCTCGGTTGCAGCGACTCGCTGATCTGCGGGATGGCGAGATAGAGGACGCTCAGGTCCATCGAGATCAGCAGCGTCGGCAGGGCGAGCACCGCCAGCCCGATCCACTCCTTGAGCCCGGCCGTCGCGGTGGGTTCGGTTGCGGCCTGCTCGCGCTGCGTGGACGTCACGACCCCGACGTTACCGACGGATCGACCGCATGTGCCAGGCGTTTTTCGGCGTCGCGGCCGATCCGCGGGCCCAGAAGTCATTGGACATTGCCGGGCCGGTGCCGCGAGGATGGGCGCGGTGTCCACACGTAACGAACAGCTCAGGCTCGTCGATCCGCCGCGTCAGCCGGACGATCCGGGCGAGCGGTTTCCGTGGTCGGCGGCCATCGACTCCACCTACTCCACTCGCGACGCGATCGACGCGCTGGCGCTCGCGCCGTTCCTGCGCGGCGACCAGTCCTTCGCCCGCCAGGCACACCTGGACCGGGTGCGGCCCGACGCGCCGCTGCGCCCGGCGGGCTCGCGGATCGTGCGCTCGGTCGCCGACGACGACAGCAGCGCCCTGCTGGTCGAAGGCGAGGGCTGGTCGCTGCGGGCGGTGCGCTGGGCGGGCGGGTCGGCCACGGTCGAGGTGACCGCGGTCAGCGACGAACTCGCCGTCGAGGTGCTGGCCGCCGCCACGGCCGACGCCGTGCAGCCCCCTGGCGCCGGCGCCACCGTGGAGATGGGCTTCTGGCACATGGATGTCCGCAGGCCGTTGCGCAGGCGCCGCCAGATCAGCGCGCCCGCCTGGGCGGAGATCCGCGGCAACTACGCCGCGCCGGTCGCGGCGAGCATGGATCGGCTGATGGCGCTCGAGGTCGCCGAGATCCGGGGCAGGCTGGTGCTGCTGCACGGCGAACCGGGCACCGGCAAGACCACCGCGTTGCGCGCGCTCGCGCGGGCGTGGTCGTCGTGGTGTCAGGTGGACTGCGTCGTCGATCCCGAAGAACTGTTCAGCAATCCCGGCTATCTCATGGAGGTGGCCGCCGGCGCCGACGGTGACGACGGCAGCCGCTGGCGCCTGCTCGTGCTGGAGGACTGCGACGAACTCATCCGCGGCGAGGCGAAAGAGGCCGCGGGACAGAAGCTGTCGCGCCTGCTCAACCTCACCGACGGCATGCTCGGGCAGGGCCGCAATGTGCTGATCGCCGTCACCACCAACGAGGACCTGTCCCGCCTGCACCCGGCGGTCGTGCGCCCCGGCCGCTGCCTGGCCCAGATCGAGGTCGGCCGCTTGTCACCCACCGAGGCGCGCGACTGGCTCGCCGCCCAGGACTGTCCGACGGGCGACCCGATCGGTCGTGCGGGCGCGACGCTGGCGGAGCTGGTCGCCCGTCGCGACGGCGAGATCCAGATCCAGTCGGTCACCCAGGATGCGGCCGAGGTCGGCATGTACCTGTGACGTCACGCCGGCGTATGCGCCCTGATCAGTTCGGTGAGGTGGGCGCCGACGCGGTCGAGCGGCTCGGTGCTGTGCTTGGCCAGTGACATCACCACCGCGCCCTCGATCGTGGCGATGACGGTCGTCGCCAGCGATCGGGCGGTGTCGGGGGCGATGTTCTCCGCGCGCAGCCTGGTCGCCAGGGCCTGCTCCCAATCCGCGAAGGCCTCGCCAGCGGCGTCGGCCGCCGACGGGGATTCCGAGCGGCCCAGCGCCGCGGCGACGACCGGGCAGCCGGCCAGGAAGTCACTGGACTCCACGACGTGTTTCCACGCGTCGGCGAAGGAGGCGATGGTGGTCTCCGGCTTTGCGTTCGCGCTGAACGTCTCGATGAGCGTCGTCATCGCCCGCCCGGCGACCCGGGTGGCCTCGGTGATCAGCTCGGATTTGCCGCCGGGGAAGTTCAGATAGATCGTCCGGCGGGAGAGCCCGCTGTGGTCGAGCAGCTGCGCGACGCCGGTCCCGGTCACGCCGTTGCGGCGGACCAGATCGATCGCGCTCTGCACGAGTCCGTCGCGTGCGGCCATTCGACGTCCTTTCGGTCGGTTCGATTGAAGTATACCGATCGGTGTACTACCGTTCGAGCAAGTACACCGATCGGTGTAGTGGGCGCGATCCGTGGAGGAACCGACGATGACAGCCCTGAGCGACCCGCTCGCCCTGCCCTGCGGCCAGGTACTCGGCAACCGGCTGATGAAGGCCGCGCTGAGCGAGGGCCTCGGCAATCCGGAGGCCGGGCCGGACGAACGTCTCGACCGGCTCTACCGCCGGTGGGGCACCGGCGGCTTCGGCCTGGTGGTCACCGGCAATGTCATGGTCGACCGCAGGCACCTCGGCGAACCGGGCAATGTCGTCGTCGAGGACGAGCGCCACCTCGACGACCTGCGCCGCTGGTCGGCCCACACGACCGGGGCGGGCGCCCGGGTCTGGATGCAGATCAATCACCCCGGCCGCCAGGCGAATCCGCTGATGACCGCGGCGCAGCCGGTGGCGCCGTCGGCGATCGGCCTCGGCCTGCCCGGCATTCCCGCGCCGCGCGCGCTCACCGACGCCGAGATCGTCGACATCGTGCACCGCTTCGCCACCACCGCGCGAATCGCCGAGCGGGCCGGCTTCGACGGCGTGCAGATCCACGGCGCGCACGGCTATCTCGTCTCGCAGTTCCTCTCGCCGCTGGCCAATCAGCGCGACGATCGCTGGGGCGGCGATCCCGAGCGGCGCTCGCGGTTCGTGCTGGAGGTGGTCCGCGCGATCAGGGCCGAGGTGTCGCCGTCCTTCGCGGTCGCGATCAAGCTCAACTCCGCCGACTTCCAGCGCGGTGGCTTCACCGAGGACGAGTCGCGCGCGGTGGTGCGGCGCCTCGCGGCCGAACGGCTCGACCTGATCGAGATCAGCGGCGGCAGTTACGAATCGCCCGCCATGATGGGCAGGCCGGTGGCCCGCTCGGCGAGCACCGTGGCGCGCGAGGCGTACTTCCTCGAGTACGCGCGGTCGGTGCGGGCGGCCGCGGGCTCGGTGCCGCTGGCCGTCACCGGCGGGTTCCGGTCCCGCCTCGCCATGCTCGACGCGGTCGAGTCGGGGGAGTGCGATGTGGTCGGCCTCGGGCGGCCCAGCGCGGTCCATCCCGGCGCGGCCGCCGAAATCCTGCATCAGCGCACCGAGCGCCTGCACTCGCCGAGCATCTCGCTCGGCCTGCCGGCGCGGGTGGCGACGCTGCCCAATGTCAAGAGTCTCGAAGGCGCCCTCGACCTGCAGTGGCACACCGACCAGCTGCATCGCCTCGGCGCGGGCGCCGACCCCGATCCCGACCGCACGCCGTGGCTCACGGCGGCGGCCATGCTGAAACACCATGGTGTCGACGCGTTCCGGAGCAGAAGGAGTTCGACCGTGACCCAGCCATCGAAGGACCCGGCCCTGCGCAAGTTCCGGTTCGAACGCGCGGTCGGGCGCTATCTCGCCAATCCGACGGTCCGCGCGCTGGGCCGGATCGGCATCCGCACCTCGTTCGCGACCGACCTGGAGACGACCGGCCGCAAGTCCGGCCAGGCCAGGGTGGTCCCGGTGTCGGTGTCGTTCGACGACACCGGCGCGTGGGTGATCAGCCAGCACGGCACCAGGTCCGGCTGGGCGGCCAATATCGGCGCCGAACCGAAAGTCCGTGTCCGGCAGGGTTCCCGGTGGCGCACCGGGATCGCGGAGTTGCGTCCGGCCGACGATGTGGTCGCGCGGGCGCGCAGCTTCGCGCCGAACCCGGTCTTCGCCGGGCTGACCGCGGCGACCTTCCGCGCGTTGCAGAGCACGCCGATGTCGGTCCGGATCACCTTCACCGACTGACGACCTCGGCCCGCGCGGCGCAGGCCAGGGTGAGCACGAGCGGCACCGCCAGCGCCGCGGTGAGCGGGACGAGCGCGGTCAGCCAGCCGATCACGGCGGGCCCGGCGAGCAGTCCGAGATAGCCGATGGTGAAGACCCGCGACATATCTGTGGCGGCGGTGGTACCGCCGAGATTGCCCGCGGCGGTGAAGATCTGGGGCACGCCACCGGCGAGTCCGAGACCGCACATCGCCCAGCCCACCAGGGTCAGCGGCAACCACGGCGAGGCGATGACCACCGCGAAACCGGCCCCAGCCAGCAGGCTGCCGTAGCGCAGGATGGCGACCGGGCCGATCGCCCCGCTCACCCGGTCGGCCAGGAACCGGCCCAGGGTCATGGTCGCGGAGAAAGCGCCGAACGCGAGCGCGGCGTCGGACTCGGACACGTCCAGGTGCTCGCGGGCCTGCAGGGCACTCCAGTCGGCCGCGACGCCCTCGGCGAGCAGCAGCACGAAGGCGATCACACCGAGGGAGAGCACTTTTCGGCTGCGCGCGTCGGCGTGCAGCGCTCGCTTCGGCTCGGTGGGCGGGTCCGACGGCGTGATCGTCGATCGGGTGGCGTCGGTGCCTGCCGGTTCGGCGCGCACGGCCGGGGCGATTTCCGGGCGTCCGTCGCGGGTCACCGATTCGGCCGGGTGCGCACGGTCGGTCGGGTGCGCACGGTCAGTCGGGTCCGCGTCGTACGCCCGGTCGGGGTCGTCGACCGGGGCGTCGTAATGCTCCGGCCGTGAGCCCGGATCCGACCGGTGGTGCGGAATCAGGTGTGGCACAAGCACCGCGGTGACGGCGAGGCCCGCGATCCCCGCGATGGTCAGCGTCAGCTGCGGTGACCAGCCGAGGCGCTGGGTGGCGGCCCCGACCAGCGCGCCCGCGAACCCGCCGCCGGAGAACATGGCGTGGAACGCCGACATGATCGGCCGGTGATAGGCCCGTTCGACGTGCACCGCCTGCGTGTTCATCGAGACGTCGAGCGCGCCGTTGCCGAGCCCGAAACAGGCCAGCGCGATCGCCAGGCTCACCGGGCCGGTCGCCAGCGCGGGACCGAGCACCGTCACCGAGATGGCGGTCGCGGCGACCGCGACCAGGGTGCGGCTGCCGAACCGGTCGGCCGCCGGGCCCGCGAGCCGCATCCCCACGATCGCGGCCCCCGCCAGCAGCAGCACGAACATCCCGAGCAGCGAGGACGACACTCCGGTCCGGTCGGTGATCGCCGGAATGTGGACCACCCACATGGCCAGCAGGAAACCGTTGAGCGTGAAAACGCCGAACACCGCGGCCCTGGCCAGCCGGAGTTCGCGGTCGATCGTCGCTGGAGTCACCGATTCGACGGTACCCGCGCCCGATGCCGGACGCGGGCGGACCGAGATCACCACGCGCCGCCCGCGGTCGGCGCGTGGTGATCGGGCGCCCGGCTCACTCCTGGGGCGTCCAGATCCCGGTGGCGGCGGTTTCCTTGGCGTACTCGCTGAAATCGCGGGGCGCCCGGCCCAGCGCGCGCTCCACACCGTCGGCGGTCGGGGTGTTGCGGCCGTCGAGGATGGTGCCGAAGAGGTAGTCGAGCAGGCTGATCACGTCGTCGGGGACCTGGTATTCGCTCAGGGCCGCAACGAATTCCGCGCGGGTGGCCGGGATGAACGCGATCTCGCGGCCACTGGCGGCGGCGATCTCGCCCACGGCCTCGGCGAAGGTCAGCGCCCGCGCGCCGGTGATCTCGTAGATCTCGCCCGTGTGCCGGGGATCGGTGAGCGCGGCCACGGCGACCTCGGCGATGTCGTCGGCGTGCGCGAACGGTTCGGGCACATCGCCGTTGGGCAGCGCGACCGCGCCGGCGAGGACGTCGGGCAGGAACGCGCCCTCGCTGAAGTTCTCCGCGAAGAAGGCGCAGCGCACCACGGTCCAGGCCAGGCCCGAATTCTCCACGATCTCTTCGCATTCGCGCGCCTCGGGCTCGCCGCGGCCCGACAGCAGGACCACCGTTTTCACGCCCGCCGCCGCGGCGGCCGCGGTGAACGCGCGGATGACATCCGGCGCGCCGGGGACGGCGAGATCCGGCTGGTAGGACAGGTAGACGGAATCGACACCGGCGAGGGCGGGGCCCCAGGTGGCCCGATCGGTCCAGTCGAACGGGATATCGGCGGTCCGCGAGCCGAGCCGGACCGGGTGGCCCGCGGCCTCGAGGAGCGCCGCGACGCGGCTGCCGGTCTTGCCGGTGCCGCCGGTGACGAGGAAAAGCTGCTGGTGGGAAGCGGTGTTTGTCATGAGATAAGTACATCGTCCGACGGCCTCGGGCAACATCGTCGTGCCGCTCGCGAACATGCGCGGTCGTCTACTGTGGACGATGTGGATGCGTTGGCCGGACTGCTCGAAGGGCCGCGGGCGCGCGGCGCGTTCCTGATGTGCTCGCTGCTGAACCCGCCGTGGTCGCTGCGGATCCAGGACGAGGCGCCGTTGACGGTGCTCGCGATGATCCGTGGAAAGGCTTGGGTCAGTACCGATTCCCAGCCGCCACGGCAGCTCGGCGCGGGTGATGTCGCGATATTCCGTGGGCCGCAGCCGTATACGGTGGCCGACGATCCGGCGACCGACCCGCAGATCATCATCCAGCCGGGCCAGGTCACCACCACTCCCGATGGCGAGATCCTGTGCGAGACACTGAGTCTCGGTGTCCGGCAGTGGGGCACCGACTCCGACGGCGAGACGCTGATGGTCACCGGCACCTACGAATCCGCCGGCGCGGTGAGCAGGCGGCTGCTGCGGGCCCTGCCGCAGGTCGCGGTGCTGCCGCGCGGTGATCTCGACACCCGCCTGCTCGATCTGCTCGTCGACGAGGCCACCAAGGACCTGCCCGCGCAGACCGCGGTGCTGGACCGCCTGCTCGACCTGGTCCTGATCGCCGCCCTGCGCGCCTGGTTCGCCCGCGACGACGCCCCCGCCTGGTATCACGCCTACAGCGATCCGCTGGTCGGCAAGGCCCTGCGCCTGCTCCAGCACAATCCGGCCCACCCGTGGACGGTGGTCGCGCTGGCCGAGGCGGTCGGCATGTCCAGGGCCGCGCTGGCCCGCCGGTTCACCGAACTGGTCGGCGAGCCACCCATGACGTTCCTGACCGAATGGCGGCTGTCGCTGGCCGCCGACCTGCTGGCCGAGTCCGACGCGACGGTCGAGGCCATCGCCCACCAGGTCGGCTACGGCAGCGCCTTCGCGCTCAGCACCGCGTTCAAGCGGCACTTCGGGGTGAGCCCGCGCGACCATCGGCAGGGGAACGTCGCCGCGCTGTCGTCTTCGGCCTGAGCGGGCCCATGCTGCATGATGACAGCGTGAGCTATCCCGTCCTGTGGCCGATGCCGACCCGGTGGGCCGACAATGACCAGTACGGCCACGTGAACAACGTGACCTACTACTCCTACTTCGACACCGCGGTGAACGCCTGGCTGATGCGTGCCACCGGCATGGACATCACCGAACTGCCCGCGCTCGGCGTCGTCGCCCAGACCGGGTGCCGGTTCCACGGCTCGGTGAGCTTTCCCGACCAGCTCAAGGTCGGGCTGCGCATCGCCCGCCTCGGCACCTCGAGCATCACCTACGACCTGGCGATCTTCAAGGAGACCGAGGCCGGGCTCGAGCTCGCCGCGACGGGCGATTTCGTGCACGTCTACGTCGACGCCGACACCCGCAAACCGGTGGCGATCCCCGAGGTCGTGCGGACCGCCGCGGCCGAACTCGTCACCGAGTAGCGGCGCTCAGGAGGCGATGACGCCGACCTCCGGCCATTCGCTGGCCCGGCGGGCGCGCAGGATGATCTGGCCCGCCGGACTGTAGCCGGGCGGGCCGGGTAGCGCCGAGAAGGTGGTCTTATCGATCACGAGCGAGGAGTCGAGCTGGTCGCGGCTGGGGCCGAAATGGTACTCGACCTGCGTGGTTTCGTCGCGAACCTTCTTGAAGTACACCAGTGTTGCCATCGCCGGATCTCCGCGTAGATCTGCGCCGGTCAACGGATCGTGACCGGCGGCTACCGACCATCGTGGCAGGGATCGAGCGATCGCGCGGCTACCTCGGGTGAATTGTTCCGACCGATCTCGGAACTCACCCGCGCAGCATCGCCTGGAACCGGCGCATGCCGGAAATCCACCGGTCGTAGTCGGAGCCCTTGTTGCGGTACATCTGCAGCACCTCCTGGTGCGGCAGGATCAGGAAGTGCTCGGCGGCCATCGCCTCGACGACGGTCTCGGCGACCTCCTCGGTCGAGAGCACCGCGCCCGCCGTCGTCACGGCCTTGATCGCCAGCGCGGCCGCCTCCGGCGCGTCGGGGATCAGGTCGCCGCTGAGCAGGCGGGTATCCACGCCCATCGGGCACAGGCAGCTCACCCGGACACCCTGGTCGCCGTAGGTGACCGAGAGCCATTCCGCGAAGCCGACGGCCGCGTGCTTGGTCACCGAGTAGGGCGCCGAGCCGATCTGGGTGAGCAACCCGGCCGCCGACGCGGTGGTGACGAAGTACCCGCCGCCGCGTTCGACCCAGCCGGGGACCAGCAGCCGCGCGGCGCGCACATGCGCCAGCACGTTCACCTCCAGCGCCGCGGCCCACTGCTCCTCGGTGCTCTCCAGGCCGGGTCCGCCGCCGATGCCCGCGTTGGCGAAGTAGAGATCGACCGGGCCGAACGCGCGTTCCGCGGTCGCGATGAGCTCGGCGATCACCCGCTCGTCGGCCACGTCACCGCCGACCGCGACCGCGTTCGCGCCCAGCTCACCCGCGACCTTCGCCGCGGTATCCGCGTCGATGTCGGCGACGACGACCCGCGCGCCACCCGCGACGAGCCGATGCGCGAGCGCGGCGCCGATGCCACCGCCCGCGCCGGTGACGATGCCGACCTTGCCTGTGATCTCCATGTCCGCACCCTAACGGGCGCCCGTCACCGTCCGGCGGGAAATTCCGCCACCACGGTGTACAGGGCGGGATGGGCGACGGCGTAGCCGGGCGCGGTCGACAACCGCTGCTGGAACTCGGGGTTCGCGCCCGCGGCGTGCCAGGCCTGCTCGCCGTCCCAGTGCGCGATATTGATCAGCGGGAAGCGGACATCGGGGTCGATGGCCCGGTGCAGGCGGTTGTCCCGGAATCCGGGCGCGCGCGACATCAGCCCGGCGCGGGTGTGCCAGTGCCCGATGAACTCGTCGATCCGGGCCACGGGCAGGTCGAAGGCGTTGACGAAGACGATGCCCGGATCGGTCGTGTGCGTCTCGGCGGTGTACTGGGCGGCCACCCCGTAGCTGCCGGTCGCGGCCGTGACCGGCGCCGTGAACAGGGGCGTGGTGTTGTCCACGCCGACGACGCCGACCGAGACGAGCTGATACGCGGTCCCCTTCGCGATCGCCCGCAGCAGCACGGCCGTGGCGACGCCCGGCACCAGATCGGGCCGCCACGCGGGGCGCAGGGCATCGGCTCGCGCGGCCGAGGTCTCGACGATGCTGATCTCGATCATGGTGCCCACCTGACGAATTCGGCCCGTTCCCGACGCGGTGCCGCTGCGTCGAGAATAGGCCGAGTCGTGGTGTCGCGCCCGGTGTCAGCCGGTGACCGCGGCAGGCTGCGGTGGCACCGGCGCGGCCGGTGCGATCGCGGCGCGGGCCATGGTGCCGAGGCGGGTGTGATTGAAGATCAGGTTCAGCAGGAACGCGGCACCCGCGCCCAGCGTGACCCCGCTGTCGAGCAGGATCTGCGCCGAGGTCGGGAACTTGGTGAACATGCCGCTGGTCAGCTCGGGCAGCAGGCCGATGCCGATCGCGGTGGCCGCGATGGTCGCGTTCACCCGGTCGAGCAGGTCGGCCTGGCGCAGCGTGTTGACCCCGACCACCGCGACCGTCGCGAACAGCACCAGCCCGACCCCGCCGACCACCGGCTTCGGGATCGCCGCGACGACCTCGCCGATCCGTGGCACCAGCCCGAGCACCACCAGGATCGCGCCGCTCACCGCGGTCACGTAGCGGCTGTAGATCCGCGTCGCCGCCACCGCGCCGACGTTCTGGTTGAAGATCGTGTCGACGAACGCGGTGAAGACGCCGCCGAGCACGCCCGAGAGGCCGTCGCCGACCAGGCCGCGGGCCAGATCGCCCTTGCTGATCGGCTTGCCGGTGATCTCGCTGATCGCGAGCATGCTGGCGGTGGACTCGGCGAACACCACGGCCATCACGATGCTCATCGCCACCACGGCGGTCACCGGGAACTGCGGCGCGCCGAAGTGGAACGGCTGCGGGATGCCGATCCAGTCGGCGGTGCCGATGCCCTTCGTCGTCACCAGGCCCATCGGGATGGCGATCGCGATCCCGGCGACCAGCGCGATGAGCACGCCGAGCTGCGACCACACCCCGCGCCCGAGGCAGACGAAGCCGACCGCGATCAGCACGACGACCGCGGCCAGCCCGATGTTCGACGGCGCGGCGAAACTCGGCGACTTCGGGTCGGTGCCGATGATCAGGCCCCCGGCGACCCCGATCAGCGACACCCCGACCACCGTCAGCACGGTCCCGGTGACCAGCGGCGGGAAGAACCGAACCACCCGGGCGAACGGCCAGGCCAGCGCGATGCCGACGACACCGCCGATCAGCATCGACCCGTACACGGCGTCGAGACCGTACTCCTTGGCGATGAGGATCATCGGGTTCAGGCCGACGAAGGTCGCGCCGCACACGATCGGCAGGCGCGCGCCCGCCAGCTTGCCGACACCGAGGCTCTGCACCAGCGTGATGATCCCGGCGACCAGCAGGTCGGCGCTGATCAGCAGCCCGATGGTCGACCGGTCGAGGCCGGCCGCCGCGCCGAACACCAGCGGCACGGTGATACATCCCGTGTACATGATCAAGACGTGCTGGATGCCGAACACCAGCTGCCGCGCGAACGGCAGCCGGGTGTCGACGGGATGTAACTCGCTCATGCCCCCGTTTGTAGCCCGCCATTTTTACCGCCGATCGGCGTCGTGTTTCGGCGGTGTGACGGGTCGGGTATATCGCTCAGACGCGGCTGAGCAGCGTCAACGGGTCCTCGAGGAAGCCGGCGGTGGTCGCGAGGAAGCGGGCGCCGAGCTCGCCGTCGACCATCCGGTGATCGAAGCTCAGGCCCAGCGTGGTGACCCAGCGCACGGCCAGTTCGTCGCGGAACACCCACGGCCGCTTGCGGATCGAACCGAGGCACAGGATCGCGGCCTCGCCCGGATTCACCAGCGGCACGCCGCTGTCGACACCGAACACCCCGACATTGGTGATGGTGAAGGTGCCGCCGCGCAGATCGGCGGGCGTGGCATTGCCCGACCTGGCGGTCTCGGCCGACCAGCCGATCTCCCGGCACAGCTCGCGCAGGCTCAGCGACTGCGCCTCCTTGAGATTGGGCACCAGCAGGCCGCGCTCGGCCGCCACCGCGATGCCCAGGTTCACGTAGTGCTTGGTGACGATCTCCTGGTTCTGCTCGTCCCAGGCGGCGTTGATCCCCGGGTACTCCGCGATCGCCGCCAGCACCGCCTTGGCCACCAGGGCCAGCGGGGTGAGGGTGAGGCCCTCGAAGGATTTGGTCGTGCGCAGGTGGTCGAGCAGTTCCATCGAGGCGGTGCAGTCGACGGTGACGAAGGTGCTGGCCTGCGGGATGGTGCGGGAACTGGCCTGCATCGCGGCGGCGGTGCGCTTGCGGACGCCGGTGATCGGGGTGCGCTCCTCGCGCGCGGTCGGCGCGATCAGCCCGCCGTCGGCGTCACCGGCATGCCCGTCGAGCGGCGCCGGCGTTGCCGCGACGACGCGCGCGGGGGTGCGCGGCGCCGTCACCGGAACGGCCGAGCGCACGTCCTCCACGGTGACCGCGCCCTCCGGCCCCGAGCCGGCGACGAACCACAGATCGATGCCGAGTTCCTTGGCCAGCTTGCGGGCCGCGGGCGTGGCCGCCGCGCGATGGGTACTCGGCGTGCTCGCCGCCATCGCCGCCGCCGGGGTGGCGGCGCGTCTGCGCGAGGTGGCTTCGGCCTCGGGGCCGTAGCCGACCAGGACGTCGTTGCGGGTGACCTGCTCCGCCGTCGGCGGCGCGGCGACCTCGAGATCGTTGCGCACCCGGATCAGCGGCGCGCCGACCGGCACGGTGTCGCCCGGCCGCGCCAGCAGCTCCACCACCACCCCGGAGAACGGCGACGGCAGCGCGACGACCGCCTTGGCCGTCTCCACCTCCGCGATGGTCTGATTCAGTTCCACCGTGTCGCCGACGGCGACGGCCCATGACACCAGGTCACCGTCGGCGAGACC
This sequence comes from Nocardia sp. NPDC058244, assembly GCF_042882065.1. Classification (NCBI taxonomy): domain Bacteria; kingdom Bacillati; phylum Actinomycetota; class Actinomycetes; order Mycobacteriales; family Nocardiaceae; genus Nocardia; species Nocardia sp. NPDC058244. The sequence goes on from NZ_JBHVWX010000007.1 coordinate 475,342, forward strand.
CTCGCCCAGGTCGGGGAGGCGGAATTCGAGAACATGACCGTCGTCGGCGGCTTGTTCGGGCACTCCAGGCACCTTTCATCACGCGGCTAGACAGCGATCGACCGCCGCCAGAATGCGGTCGGGGTCGGGCAGGTGGTGCTTTTCGAGCTTAGCCGGGGGGTAGGGGATGTCGTAGCCTCCGACGCGCAGCACCGGCGCCTCGAGGTGATAGAAGCAGCGCTCGGTGATCCTGGCCGCGATCTCGGCGCCGAGCCCGGCGAAGACCGGCGCCTCGTGCACGATGACCAGCCTGCCGGTCTTGTCGACCGATTCGGCGATCGTGTCGACGTCGATCGGCGAGAGGCTGCGCAGATCGATCACCTCCAGCGAATGTCCTTCCTCGGCCGCGATCCTGGCCGCCGTCAGCGCGGTGGCGACGGTGCCGCCGTAGGCGACGACGGTCGCGTCCGCGCCCCGCGTGCACACCCTGGCCCGGTGCAGCGGCAGATCCGGTTCGCCGTCGAAATCTACGTCGGATTTGTCCCAATAGCGACGCTTCGGTTCGAAGAACACCACCGGATCGTCCAGCGCGATGGCCTGGCGGATCATCGAATAGGCGTCGGCCGGGGTGCTCGGCGAGACCACCCGCAGACCGGCCGTGTGCGCGAAATACACCTCCGGCGATTCCGAATGATGCTCCACCGCGCCGATGCCGCCGCCGAAGGGAATGCGAATCGTCAACGGTGCCTTCACCTTGCCGCCGGTGCGGTAGTGGATCTTGGCGACCTGGGAGACGATCTGGTCGAAGGCGGGATAGACGAAACCGTCGAACTGGATCTCCACCACCGGCCGGTAGCCGCGCAGCGCCATGCCGAAAGCCGTTCCGACGATGCCGGATTCGGCCAGCGGGGTATCGATGACGCGGTTGTCGCCGAAGTCCTTCTGCAAGGTGTCGGTCACCCGGAACACGCCGCCGAGCCTGCCGATGTCCTCGCCGAGCAGCACCACCTTGGCGTCGTCCTCCATGGCGCGGCGCAGGCCGGTGTTCAGGGCGGCGGCGAAGGTGGTGATCATGACTGCGCTCCTTCGGCGAGGTAGGCCGAGAACTGCTGTGCCTCTTCGGTGATCAGGGGGTGCTCGGTCGCGTAGACGTTGTCGAACATGCGCGCCGGGTCGGGGTCGGGCATCGCCAGCGTCGCGGTGCGCACGCGGCGGGCGACGTCGTCGGCGGTGTCGGCGACCCGACGGGTGAACTCCGGGTCGAGGTGGCCCTCGCGGTCGAGCAGCAGGCGGATGCGCTCGATCGGGTCGCGGTGTTCCCAGTACTCGGTGTCGGCGGCGGTGCGGTAGCGCGACGGGTCGTCGGCGGTGGTGTGCGGGCCCATCCGGTAGGTCATCGCCTCGACGAAGGTCGGGCCGCCGCCGGTGCGGGCCCGCTCCACCGCCTGGCGGGTGACGGCCAGCACCGCCAGCACGTCGTTGCCGTCGACCTGCACGCCCGGGATGCCGTAGCCGTCGGCCCGGCGCACCAGCGGCACGTGGCTCTGCACCGCGACCGGTTCGCTGATCGCCCACTGGTTGTTCTGGCAGAAGAAGACCACCGGCGCGCTCCAGGTGGCGGCGAAGCCGAGCGCTTCGGCGATGTCGCCCTGGCTGGTCGCGCCGTCGCCGAAATAGGTGATGGTGGCGATGTCGGCGCCGTCGAGATGGGCGGCGTAGGCGTAGCCGGTGGCGTGCAGCCCCTGCGAGCCGACGACGATGTTGGCGTTGGTCATGTTGACCGCGTCGGGGTCCCAGCAGTGGTGGGCGGTGCCGCGCCACAGGGTGGTCAGCTGCTCGGGCGGGACGCCGCGGACGTAGGCCACCGCGGTCTCGCGGTAGGAGCAGAATACGTAGTCGTCGGGGTGCAGGGCGTGCGCCGAGCCCACCTGGGCGGCCTCCTGGCCGAGCAGCGGTGGCCACAGGCCGAGCTGTCCCTGCCGTTGCAGGGCGGTGGCCTCGACGTCGATCCGGCGGGTCACGACCAGGTCCTGATAGAGCTGTCGCAACCGCTCGGCATCGATGTCGGCGACCAGTGCGGCGTGTTCGCGATCGAACACCCGTCTGCCGTCCGGCTGTACCAACTGGACCGGGTAGGTCTGTTTCTCCGACATCGAGATCGCCTCCTCACCATCGCGCCTTGTGGGCCGATGCAAGTACGACAATCGCTGAGTGCGATATGTATCACTCAGCATCCACGATAAAGCCGACTGCGCAAGCGACCGACACGGCAGTGCGCAGAATGCACGGTCTGGACCCGTCGCGCGCTGTCATACTGCGTTGTATGACCAGTCGCGAACCCGACGCTGTGACTCTCGACGCCACCGACGCCCGGCTGCTGCGCGAGCTGGTCGCCAATCCCCGGGCTACCGGCGTCGAACTGGCCGCCCGCCTCGGCCTGTCCCGCAACACCGTCCAGGCGCGGCTGGCCCGCTGGGACAGCGGCGGTGTCCTCGGCAGCTTCGAACGCCGCGTCGAACCCCGCGCCCTCGGCTATCCGTTGGCGGCCTTCGTCGCGGTGGTCGTCGACCAGCACCAGCTCGACGCCGTCGTCGACGAATTGGCCGACGTCCCCGAGGTCACCGAGGTCTGCGGCATGACCGGCTCCACCGACCTCACCGTCCGCATCGTCGCCCGCGACGCCGACGACCTCTACCGCATCGCGGGCCAGATCCTCAAGATCCCCGGCGTGGAACGCACCAACATGGCCCTCGTCATGCGCGAACTCGTCGGCCCCCGCACCATCCCCCTCCTCGACCGCCTAGCCGGCCCGAACTGATCCTGAACAGCGTCGACTCGATCGCCCGACGGCGGTCAGGCGATCGTGTAGGCCTCGTCGCCGAATCGCGCGACGACCTGGATTTCGCCACCGAGGGCCTCGACATACTTGCGAATCGTCTCGATCCGTGACCGCTCGATCTCGCCGTGCTCGATCTTCGACACGGTGCGTTGCCCGATTCCGATCTTGTTGCCCAGCTCGGTCTGATTGAGCTGCTGCGCTTCTCGAAGTTCGGCGAGCCGGTAGGCCCGCTCGACGGAACGCATCTTCTTCCGCGTGGCGGCGACTCGCGCCTGGTCGTATCCACCGCGCGGATGGCGCGAGTCGCTGGTGTCGAATAGCTCCATCAGCCCAGTCTTCCTATGTGCTCGTCGAATATGCGGTCGGCGATCGGGATGTTGTCTCGATACCACTGCTGCCACTGGTTCGTCTTGTCACCGGCGATCAAGAGAATTGCCGATCGTTTCGGGTCGAACGCGAAAATGATCCTGGCGTTCGAGCCGGGGATGCGTAGCTCCTTCATATTCGAATGCCTCGATGTACGCAGGGAGTCGACCCACGGGCGTCCGAGTGCGGGTCCCCTTGCCTCCAGTTCCTGACGCGCTGCTTCGTAGTGGTCGAACATGACATCGTCCAAGCTGTCGACCCAGTTCAGGACCTGCTTGGTGAGGTAGATGCGCCAACCCACTGCGTCGAGAATACCCCCTCTGGGGTCTAGATGCTATAGGTGGTATTGGCGCGGTTCGGTCGAGTCGGCTAGGCGTTTCGGGGGAGGAAGCGGCGGATGAGGAGGCCGGCTAGGAGGGCCCAGAAGGCGCCGCCGATGCCGAAGAGGGTGGTGCCGGAGGCGGCTACCAGGAAGGTGACCAGGCCGGGCATGCGGTGGTCGGGGTCGGACAGGGCGCCGGTGAGGGCGGCGGCGAGGGTGGCCAGCAGGGCCAGGCCCGCGACGGTTTCCAGGGTGCCCGCCGGGGCCGCGGCGATCAGGGTGACCAGGGCGGCCGAGGCGAGGCCGAGGATCAGGTAGGACCCGCCCGCGGTGGCGGCGGCGATCCAGCGGCGTTTCGGGTCGGGGCTCGCGCTGGGGGCGGCCGACAGGGCGGCGCTGATGGCGGCGAGGTTGATCGCGTGGCCGCCCGCCGCGGCGCCGGCGATGGTGCCGATCCCGGTGACGAGCATCGACGCGCGCCACGGCACCTGGTAGTCGAACGAGCGCATCACCGCGACACCGGGAATGTTCTGCGAGGCCATCGTGACGATGTAGAGCGGCACCGCGATGCCGACGATCGCCTGCCAATGCCAGTGCGGCGCCGTCCATTCCAGCGTCGGCACCATGGCGGCGAGGTCGAGGTGACGGTCGCGGACCGCGATGTCGATCCCGGTGCCGACCGCCGCGGTGACGAAGGCGACCAGCACCGCCCACTTCGGCGCGTACCGCTGCAGCACCAGCCACACCAGGATGACCGGGACCACCACCGCGGGGGAGGTGCGCAACGCCTGCACCGGCGCAAGGCACAGCGGGACGAGCACACCGGCGAGCATCGCCTGCGCGATCGGCACCGGGATCGCCGCCACCAGCGACCCGAGCCGCTGCCACAACCCGGTGATGACGACGAGCACGCCGGTCACCGCGAACGCCGCCACCGCGCCGGGCCAGCCGCCCGCCACCAGCCCGGTGCTCGCCAGCAGTGCCGCACCCGGTGTCGACCAGGCCAGCGTGATCGGGATCCGGTACCGGAAACTGAGCAGCAGGATGCCGATGCCCTGCGTGAAACACAGGATCATCAGCCCGGATGCCGCCTGCGCCGGACTCGCACCGACCGCCCGCAGGCCACTGAGCACCACCGCGAACGAACTGGTGAACCCGACCAGTGCGGTGATCGCGCCCGCGCCGAGCGGCTGCGCGATGCCCGCCCTCGGCTCGGTGACCTCATCGGGCGACGTGGTGGTGACCTGCGACATTGTGCCGATATTGCCCGTCCGACCGGCCGCTGTCGCCTGCCAGTACCGGGAAAGTGGCCTGATCGGGGCGAGACCGAGCCGGTCCAGTTCGTGCCCCGCGCGCTCGATCCCGGCGTCGGGCCGAGGTCACGGGCAGGTTCGGCACCGGTGAACCGCCACACTGCGTAGGGTGGCGACTGCGGGGGCTTCAGCGGGTACGACGTGGTGAGGAGTGGCAGTGGGCGCGGTATTGATCTCCCCGGAAGAACTCCGGGAAGAACTGGCGGACAAGAAGATCCACCTGCTCGATGTGCGGTGGGCGCTCGGTGATCCGAACGGCCCGCAGCACTATCTCGACGGGCACATCCCGGGCGCGGTCTTCGTCGACCTGGAGACCGAGCTCGCCGCCGCGCCCGCACCCGCGCGCGGCCGCCATCCGCTCCCCGATCCGGGCACCTTCGAGAAGTGCGCGCGCAGTTGGGGACTGGGCGAGGGCGAACCGGTGGTGGTCTACGACGCGACCGGCGGGATGGCCGCGGCCAGGGCCTGGTGGCTGTTGCGCTGGGCCGGTGTCGCGGACGTCCGCATCCTGGACGGCGGCCTGCCCGCCTGGACCGCCGCGGACGGCGCGCTCGCCACCGGCGCGGAGCCGGACCCCGAGGCCGGTGACCTGGTGGTCCGCCCCGGCGGCCTGCCGGTGATCGACGCCGACGCCGCGGCGGGCTGGTCCGGCGTGCTCCTGGACGCCCGCGCGGGCGAACGCTATCGCGGCGAGGTGGAGCCGGTCGACCCGCAGGCCGGGCACATCCCCGGCGCGGTGAGCGCCCCGACCGCCGAGAACCTGGACGCCACCGGACGTTTCCACACCGCCGACGCCCTGCGCGCCCGCTTCGCTGCCTTCGGCGAGGGCCCGGTCGCGGTGTACTGCGGCTCCGGCGTCACCGCCGCCCACCAGATCGCGGCCCTCGCCGTCGCGGGCATCCCGGCCACGCTGTACCCGGGCTCCTGGTCGCAGTGGTCCAACGACCCGAAGCGGCCGGTCGCGACGGGCGCCTGAGCCGGCGCTGACCCGGTACGCAGCGCTGACCCGGTACGCAGTGCTGACCCGGCGCGGCGGTCCAACCGGGCGTCGCGGTCGGGCTCGGTGACGGCGTGCCTACTCGGCACAGCGGATGCCGACTCGTCCGGCGCCGACCACTCGGCCTAAGGGCACCCACGGGCGATGTCGTGGAGGGCGGCGTTGTCGGCGGCGGTGATCGGGAGGTCGTAGTCGACGGCGACGGTGAGGTATTTGGCGGCGTAGAAGCAGTGGTTGGCGCGGGCCGGGGGCAGCCAGTCGGCCGGGGTGTCGTCACCCTTGGACTGGTTGGTGGCGGCGCCGGTGGCCAGCAGATTCACCGACAGATCGTTGGCGAAGCGCAGACGCCGGGCGGGCGGCCAGGCGGCGGCGCCCATGTCCCAGGCGGCGGCCAAGGGGTAGACGTGGTCGATCTGGACGCGCCCGCCGTCGGACTTGCGGAAGGTGATGTCGGTGCCGGTATAGGGATCGCTGAGGACGCCCTCGACGACGACACAGCGACCACGCAGCACCACCTCGCGCAACTGAGCGGCGAGGACGTTGTTGCGCGTATCGCAGCCGTCGTGGCCGCCGGGAGCCTCGGTGTCGTCGGACCAGGCCGCGCCGAAAACACACGCCTGACCCGCCTTGCAGCCACGTTCGTAGCCACCGGGCCGCGGGCGGGCCGCGATCACCCGCACCTGATCGAGCAGGGCTGTCACCTCGGCACGCGTCGGACTGCCGGGTGCCGGGGTGACCGGTTCATCCGGGGTGAGAACGCCACAACCCGCGACCGCGAGCACCATCACCAGCAGCCACGCTCGAGTCCGCATACTTGCAGGTTGTAGCCGGAGGCACCGACAACAAACCCGCGCGGGGTCTGGTCCGGGCGGTGCCGCCCGTCGGCTCGTCCGGTAACGGCGTTCTCCTGAGGCGATGTCGTAGATGTAGTTGTAGTGTTGAAATATATTGTGGCCGAGCTGGATTCGTTGGTTACCGGGATTGGTTCTGCCGATCCAGAAGCTGCAAACCACACGGTCCGGCGACCATCAGAAGGGCACCAGCGCCCTCGGCACGCTGGGTTCGGGTCTGGGGACCGCGGCCACTCTGACCCGGCTACTCCGGGCAGGTCAGTCGGGCGCGAACCCGTTGACCTCGAAAGAAATCACGACTGCGGCGACCGCGGCAGCGCCGAGGCCGAACGTCACCGTGGATGCCAGTGCGAAAACCCGGGCGCGCCGCCACCAGGACAATGCCAGTCCGGCAGGAATCGCAACGAGTACCGGTGCCAGCCACGTCACCCAGGTCGAGGCAAGGCTGTACCGGCCGAGCGACTTCGGTGATCGTCCGGCTCGACTACCGGAAAATTTGGATGAATAGAAGTGTCGTGACTCTTGATCGGCGGCGCTTGTCCATTCTCGCCTCCTTGAATTTCCCCGTACATTACATTCCCCCGCTCGCAGGTATTCGATATTCCTGCGCGGTCCGATGTTGGTCGGGCAACTCGGACTCTTGCGGTCCGTCACCTCGGCACGCGTCGGACTGCCGGGTGCCGGGGTGACCGGTTCATCCGGGGTGAGAACGCCACAGCCCGCGACCGCGAGCACCAGCAGCCAGGCCCGAGTCCGCGTACCTGCGGGTTGTAGCCGGAGGTACCGACAACAACCCGTGCGGGGTCTAGAGCCAGGCGCGGGCGAGGATGTCGTCGGCGGCCACTTCGCTGGAATTCGGTGGGAACCGCGTCGCCGCGATCGAGGACACGTGCGTGCCGTCGTGGCCGACCAGCCAGGACCCGCCACGGTCCTCGCATTCGGCGATCTTGGCGAACACGGTCAACAGGAAGGTGATCGACTCGCGCGGATCGACCGTGTGCGCCAGACGCTGGGATTCGCCGGGTCTGGACAGGTCGAGCCACACACCGGATTGGCCGTCCAGGCGCATGCCGACGATCTTTCCGGTGTCGATGAAAGTGAATTTGCGCCGTTCCCACGGGGTTGTCGGGGTATAGCTCTGCTCGAGAACCTGGAGCAGAATCGTCATCACTGCCCTCCACACGCATTACAGGGGGTTCATCGGCCGAGCCGGAGCGAGCCCGGTTCGCCTGGGTCGTTATGCAGTTGTCGCCGGTGGATGGTCCGGCCCGTGACCAGGGGATATCCAAGTATGTTCCGGGATCGGCGAGAAATCCAGGGGGAGGAGGCGCCGCGCCGGTTGTCGGTGCCGGCTGCTTGGATGGAGCCCATGCTGCACGGTCTGTGGTCCCCCGGGTCGGGCCTGCTGCTGTGGCACGACGGGGCGCCGGTGGCGGTCGGCTCGGTGCTGGGCGACATCCTCGAACGCGCCAGGTTCCGGCATCGCGCCGAGGTGCTCGTCGTCGATGCCGCGGGGCAGTCCGGTACCGCCGAGGTGCGCGCGCACGCGCTCGCGCCGCCGACGGCGGCCGTCGTGCTGCGCAGCAGGCTCGGGCGCGAGCACATCGCCGGTGATCTGCGCTTCCTCGGGCATGTCGCTCGCGGTGTCGAGCGGTGGGTGCGGGCGGGCCGGGTGGTGCCGCAGGTCGAGCGGGCCGACGGCCAGTGGTGGGTGCGCTGGCGGCTGGTCGGCGGGCAGCGGCAGCGGGCGTGGCTGGCCGAGCTGGCCGCCGCGATGCCCGCCGCGTTGCGCGTGGCCGGGTCGCCGTCGGCGGTGCTCGAGGACCTGGTCACCGAGCTCACCGACCCGATCGCGCGCGAATACCTCGCGCATCGCACGCTCACGCACCCGCTGCTGCAGGCTCTGGTCGGTGACACCCCGCTCGAGGCGGGCTCCTACCGGCTGGCGGAGACCCTGGACCAGTGGCGGGCGGGCTACGCCGCCGACGAACCGGAACTGGTCCTGCGCCTGTGCGAACCCGACGGCGAGTTCGGCGCCGTCGACGAATCGGTGGCGCTGTGGCGGTTACAGGTCTGCCTGCGCCCGGTCGACGACGCGCCCAAACCCGTTGTCCTCGATGATGATCCGGTTCTCGTCCGGACCGCGGCGGAGAAACTCGGCCACGCCCGCAAGGCGTATCCACGCCTGCGCGATCTGCCCACCGACCCGCGCGGGCTCGACCTGCTGCTGCCCACCGCGGTCGTCGCCGACCTGGTCGCGCACGGCGCGCACGCCCTGCAGGAAGCCGGCATCCGCCTGCTGCTGCCACGCGCCTGGAACATCGCCGAACCGAGCATGCGGCTGCGGGTGAGCAGTCCGGCCGCCGCCGAGACCACCGTCGGCCTGAGCGGATTGCTGTCCTACCGTTGGGAACTGGCGCTCGGCGACCTGGTGCTCACCAAGGCCGAGATGGAGCGGCTGATCCGCAGCAAGTCCGATCTCGTGCAGCTGCGCGGGGAGTGGGTGCAGGCCGATCACCGGGTGCTCGCCGCGGCCGCACGCTACGTCGCGCTGCACGCCGACGACACGCCGATCACGCTGGCCGACATGATCGGCGAACTCGCCGCCGAACGGGTCGACGATGTGCCGGTCACCGAGGTCACCGCCGTCGGCTGGGCGGCCGAATTGTTCGCCAGGGAAGGCGAACCCGAGCCGGTGCCGGTGCCGGTGGGCCTGAAAGCCGAGCTGCGGCCCTACCAGGAACGCGGCCTGAGCTGGCTGGCCACGATGAGCAGGCTCAGCTGCGGTGCGATCCTGGCCGACGACATGGGCCTGGGCAAGACGGTGCAGGTATTGGCGTTGCTCGCGCACGAACGCGAGACGAGCACGGTCGACGCCGGTCCCGCGGAAGTCGGCCCCACCCTGCTGGTCTGCCCGATGTCGGTGGTCGGCAACTGGCAGCGCGAGGCCCAGCGATTCACCCCCGACCTGCGGGTGCTCGTCCACCACGGACCGGGCAGGCTCACCGACACGGCCTTCGCCGCGGCGGTGGCCGACGCGGACCTGGTGGTGACGACCTACGCCCTGCTGGCCCGCGACGCGACCCTGCTCAGCGAGCAGCGGTGGGAGCGGATCGTGCTCGACGAGGCCCAGCACATCAAGAACGCCGCCACCCGCCAGTCGCGCGCGGCGCGCGCACTGCCCGCGCGACACCGGCTGGCGCTCACCGGAACGCCCGTGGAGAACCGCCTCGAGGAACTGCGCGCGCTGTTCGACTTCGCCATGCCGAAACTGCTCGGCAGCCCGCAGTCGTTCCGGGCCAAGTTCGCCGTGCCGATCGAACGCGAACGCGATCAGCAGGCCGTCGACCGGTTGCGGCTGATCACCGACCCGTTCGTGCTGCGCAGGCTCAAGACCGATCCGGCCGTCATCAGCGATCTGCCGGAGAAGCTGGAGATGACGGTGCGGGCCAACCTCACCGTCGAGCAGGCCGCGCTCTACCAGGCCGTCGTCGACGACATGCTGGCCAAACTGAAGGACGCGAAGGGCATGGCACGCAAGGGCGCGGTGCTCGGCGCGCTGACCCGGCTCAAACAGGTCTGCAATCACCCCGCGCACTTCCTCGGCGACGGCTCGCCGATCCTGCGCCGCGGCAGCCACCGCTCCGGCAAGCTCGCCCTGGTCGAGGACGTGCTCGACGCCGTCGTCGCCGACGGCGAGAAGGCCCTGCTGTTCACCCAGTTCCGCGAGTTCGGCGACCTGGTGCTGCCGTTCCTCACCGAGCGCTTCGGCACCCCCATCCCGTTCCTGCACGGCGGGGTGTCCAAGAAGGGCCGCGACGAGATGGTGACCGGGTTCCAGACCGAGCACGGCCCGCCGCTGATGCTGCTCTCGCTCAAGGCGGGCGGCACCGGGCTCAACCTCACCGCCGCCAATCACGTGATCCACCTGGACCGCTGGTGGAATCCGGCGGTGGAGAACCAGGCCACCGACCGGGCGTTCCGGATCGGCCAGCAGCGCGCGGTGCAGGTCCGCAAACTGGTCTGCGTCGACACCATCGAGGAGCGGATCGACGAGATGATCAGCGGAAAGAAGCAATTGGCCGAGCTCGCCGTCGGCGCGGGCGAGAACTGGATCACCGAACTGAGCACCGACGAACTGCGCGAACTGTTCACCCTCGGCGCCGAGGCGGTGGGCGACTAGTGGCCGATTTCAGTCAGTTCGGGCCGCGCAGGCCGGTCACCGGTGGTGCCGCGGCGCGCGGCGGTTTCGGCCGGACCTGGTGGGGCCGATCCCTGTTGGACGCGGTGGAGCAGGTGGCCGACGCGGGCAGGCTCTCGCGCGGGCGCACCTACGCCAGGGTCGGCCAGGTAGTGAACTACCGGATCGAACGCGGTGCCGTCACCGCCGAGGTGCAGGGCAGCCAGCCCAGCCCGTTCACCTCGGTACTGGCGATGCGGCCGCTGCGCGCGGAGGAGATCGACCTGCTGCTCGCCGAGATCAGGGCGGCGCCCGGCATGCTCGCCGAGATCGCCTCCGGCGCACTGCCACCCGCGCTCGGCCCGCACCTGCTGCCCACCACGGCGTCCGAGCTCGACTTCTCCTGCAGCTGCCCGGACATGGGCTGGCCCTGCAAACACGTCGCCGCGGTCTGCTACCTGCTCGCCGAGCGCCTCGACGAGCAACCCGGCGAGATCCTCACCCTGCGCGGCCTCGACCTCGACACCCTCATCGGCGGCGTCGAGAAGTCCGCCCGCACCGACGAATCCGACGACCCCTACGGCGACGACCTGCACCTTCCCGAACTACCCCGCGTCGAATTCCACGCCGTCATCGAGGATCTCGACCCGATCCCGCTGCGCCGCGCGCTGCGCATGTCCACCGAGGACGAGCAGACCGCGGCGGCCGGCCTGCGCGAACTACGTTCGCTGTACCAGGAATTCGACAGCTGAGTCAGGGCAGCTCGTAGTCGAACCAGATGTGGTGGCCGCCGGTGGCGTCGACGTAGAGGGCGCCGGTGCCCGTGATGCCGGTGAGGTCGCCGGTGCCGCTGGCGGGGACGATGTGGAAGAACTCGTCGGTGCGATCGGTGCCGCCGGTGGTGGCGGAGTGGACGAAGTTGAACGCGCCGGACCTGTCTGCCAGGGCACCCTCGAAGGACTCCATGGCGATGTAGGTGCCCGCGCCGGTGGACATGTCGAACGCCGCGGTGAACAGCGTCGCCGAGGTGCCGGTGATCTCGCCGGCGTAGACCTTCGTCATCAGGGTGACGCCGACCGGCAGCCCGGTGTCGATGGGCGGCTGCGGCCGCAGGTCGGTGGGGTCGAACGCGGTGACTTCGAACGTGCCGGTTGCCTTCATGCGGCGATGCTAAACCGGGCCACCGACACGGCCGTCACTCCGTCGCCGCCGTGTCGATGCGGTAGACCCGGACCGCATTGCCGCCGAAAACCTTCCGCAGGTCCTCGGCGCCCACCCCCGCCTCGGTGAGTACGCCCGCGACGGTCTCGACCGCGCCGGTGAGGCTGGTGATCGGCTTGTCGACCGGGAAGTTCGAGCCCCAGATCAGCCGGTTGGCGCCGAACACCGTCAGCGCGTGCGTGAGCATCGGGCGAATCCGGTCGATCAGGGTGGGCACCGGCGTCGGGACGCCGCGCGGGGGCACCGGGTGCCCGAGGACCGGCATCATCAGGCCACTGATCTTGGTCACCACATTGGGCTGGGCGGCCAGGTCGGTGAGGTCGTCGCGCCAGCGGTCGAACAGCGTGGCGCGCTGGGCGGCGGTGTGCCCGGTGTCCTTGCCGACCGGGCCGAAGATGCCCGCGGGCGTCCCCAGGTGGTCGAGCACGATCGTGACCTCGGGGAATCGCTCGGCCAGCGCGGTCACCTCGGCCAGCTGCCCCGAATACACCCAGGCGTCGAAGGACAGGCCGCGCTCGGCGAGCAGGCCGAAGCCGTTCAGGAAGCCGGGGGAGGTCAGGTGGCCGTCGGTCGGCGCGAACGACTTCACGCCCGGATCGGGGTGGTGGGCGACCATGGACCTGATCCCGCGCAGCAGCGGCGAGGCCGACTGGTGCGCGTCGAGCACCGCGCCGAAGTCCGCGGCGGCGGGATCGGCCGCCCCGATGATCGCGGTCAGGGCCGGGGTGTCGACGCCGAACGGCAGGCTGGCCACCCAGCGGGTCTCGTCGGGCTTCCAGCCGGTCCATTCCACTTCGCAGTGCCCGATGCCGCGGACCGCCGTTGTCCCCAGGTCGTTGCGATAGTCGGCGGGCAGATACGGGCCGGTATAGGCGGTGGGATCGCCGACGAATTCGCGGTCGCGCCGCGGCGCCAGCTTCGCCGCGATATCGATCGGCAGCGGCAGGTAGCGCAGCAGGGTGGCGAGCTTGCTGAATTCGCGCGGCGTCGCTCTCGGATCCCATTGATGGATGTGCGCATCGATGATGTCGAGGTCGGTCAGGTCCATTGCTGTACGTCCCATCGCCGCCGCTGGCTGGTGCTGGCGGCAATTGTCACACGCGCGCGCCAGGTCTGTACGGATTCGTGCTCGCGGCGATCGGTTCAGACGGTCCGTCGATACTGACCACCGACAGCGAAGAAAGCATCGGTGACTTGCTGTAGGGTGCACACCCGCGCGGCGTCCATCAACACCTCGAAGATATTGCCGTCGGTATGGGCGACCTCGGCCAACCTGGCCAGCGCGCGATGGGATCGTTCGGCGTTCTCGTCGACGAATGTATGCAGCCGGTCCAGCTGGGAACGGCGCTCCTGCTCGGTGCCGCGGGCCAGTTCCAGCGGCCCGTGCGCGGCCTCGTCGTCGTGCCCACGGAAGGTGTTCACGCCGACGATCGGCAAGGAGCCGTCGTGTTTGCGCTGTTCGTAGCGCATCGACTCGTCCTGGATGCGACCGCGCTGGTACCCGGTCTCCATCGCGCCGAGCACCCCGCCGCGTTCGCTGATCCGCTCGAATTCCAGCAGCACCGCCTCCTCGACCAGATCGGTGAGCTCGTCGACGACGAAACTGCCCTGGAGCGGATTCTCGTTGACCGCCAGCCCCCATTCCTTGGCGATGATGAGCTGGATGGCCAGCGCGCGCCGCACCGAATCCTCGGTAGGGGTGGTCACCGCCTCGTCGAAGGCATTGGTGTGCAGGCTGTTGCAATTGTCGTAGACCGCGATCAGCGCCTGCAGCGTGGTCCGGATGTCGTTGAACTGCATTTCCTGCGCGTGCAGCGAACGCCCCGAGGTCTGCACGTGATACTTCAGTTTCTGCGCGCGTTCGCCCGCGCCGTACCGGTCGCGCATCGCGACCGCCCAGATCCGCCGGGCGACCCGGCCGATCACGGTGTATTCGGGGTCCATGCCGTTGGAGAAGAAGAACGACAGATTCGGCGCGAAGTCGTCGATCGCCAGCCCGCGCGCGAGGTAGGTCTCCACATAGGTGAAGCCGTTGGCCAGTGTGAAGGCGAGCTGGCTGATCGGGTTCGCCCCGGCCTCGGCGATGTGATATCCGGAGATCGACACCGAATAGAAATTGCGCACATCGTTGCGCACGAACCATTCCTGCACGTCGGTCATCATCCGCAGGCTGAACTCGGTGGAGAACAGGCAGGTGTTCTGCCCCTGGTCCTCCTTGAGGATGTCGGCCTGCACGGTGCCGCGCACGGTCGCGAGCGTGCGCGCCCTGACCTCGGCCGCCTCGTCCGGGGTCGGCGCGCGCCCCTCGGCCTCGGTGAACCGGTCCAGCGCCTGGTCGATCGCGGTGTTGAGGAAGAACGCGAGGATGGTCGGGGCCGGTCCGTTGATGGTCATCGACACCGAGGTGGTCGGCGCGCACAGGTCGAAACCGTCGAACAGCGTGCGCATGTCCTCGATGGTGGCCACCGAGACACCCGAGGTGCCGACCTTGCCGTAGATGTCGGGACGCTCGGCCGGATCGTGGCCGTAGAGGGTGACCGAGTCGAACGCGGTGGACAGCCTGGTCGCCTCGGCGTGCGCGCTGAGCACCTTGAACCGGCGGTTGGTCCGCGCCGGATCGCCCTCCCCGGCGAACATCCTGGCCGGGTCCTCGTTGTCCCGCTTGAACGGGAAGACCCCGGCGGTGAACGGGAATCGGCCCGGCAGGTTCTCCGCGCGCAGGAAGCGCAGCAGTTCGCCGTCGTCGGTGTAGCGCGGCAGGGCGACGCGGGGAATGCTGGAGCCGGACAGGGATTCCCGCCGGAGTGGGGTGCGGATCTCGCGATCGCGGACCCGCACGATCTGCTCCGCACCCGCGTAACTCGCGGTGACGGTGGGCCATTCGGCCAGCAGCGCGGTCGACGCGGGGGAGAGGGTGTCGCGCGCGGCGGTCAGCAGGTCGGCGACGGCGGCGTCGCCGGGCAGTTCCTCGTGTACCAGCCGAAACCGCTGAACACGCTGGGCCGCAGCGACTTCCGCGGCGGTGTCGGCGTGGTAGGAGCGCACGGTCTCGGCGATCTCGGCCAGGTAGCGGACCCGGGACGGGGGCACCAGCTGGGCGAACCGGGTCGAGACCTTGGTGTCTACGCGGGGGAGCGCGCCCTGTTCGAGGGATAGTCCGCGCGCGCCGAGGAGTCCGGTCAGGTGCTGGTAGAGGGCGGTGACGCCGTCGTCGTCGAAGGTGGCCGCGCTGGTGCCGTAGACCGGCATGTCGGCCGGCTGCGCGCCGAATTCGCCACGGTTGCGGATCAATTGGCGCGCGACATCGCGGACCGCGTCCGCCGCGCCACGGCGCTCGTACTTGTTGACCGCGACCACGTCGGCGTAGTCGAGCATGTCGATCTTCTCGAGCTGGGAGGCCGCGCCGAACTCCGGCGTCATCACGTACAGCGCCACGTCGACGTGGTCGACGATGCCCGCGTCGCCCTGGCCGATGCCCGGGGTCTCCAGGATCACCAGGTCGTGGCCCGCGGCGCGGCAGGCCGCGATCATGGTGTCGATGTCGTCGGGCAGTTCGTGATTGCCCCGGGTGGCCAGCGAACGGAAGTACACGTGGTCGCCGTCGAGGGCGTTCATCCGGATGCGGTCGCCGAGCAGCGCGCCGCCCGCCCGGCGCCGGGTCGGGTCCACCGCGAGGACCGCGATGCGCAGCTTGTCCTGCTGATCGGTGCGCAGCCTGCGCACCAATTCGTCGGTGAGTGAGGACTTTCCGGAGCCGCCGGTGCCGGTGATGCCGAGCACCGGTACCCGGCGCTTGTCGGCCGCGGCCAGGATCGCGGTCCGGTCCGCCGCGGGCAGCGCGCCCTGCTGGAGGCAGGTGATGGTGCGCGCCAGGGCGTTCCGGTCGCCGGTGTAGAGGGCGTCGAGATCGGGCGGGGTGGCGGTCAGGTCGACGTCGCACTCCCGGACGAGTTCGTTGATCATGCCGGGCAGGCCGAGGCGCTGGCCGTCCTCGGGGGAGAAGATCCGCACCCCGGCGCGCGCCAGCCGCTCGATCTCCTCGGCGACGATCACGCCGCCGCCACCGCCGAAGATCCGCACCTCGCCAGCGCCCGCTTCACCCAGCGCCGTGGCCAGGTACTCGAAGAATTCGATGTGCCCGCCCTGATACGAGCTGACCGCGACGCCCTGCACGTCCTCCTCGAGCACCGCGTCGACGATCTCGCGCACCGACCGGTTGTGGCCGAGATGGATCACCTCGGCGCCCTGGGCCTGCAGGATGCGCCGCATGATGTTGATCGCGGCGTCGTGCCCGTCGAACAGGGCCGCCGAGGTCACGAATCGCACGGGATGGACCGGCACATGCAGGGCGCTGGACTCGCTCATGACTGCCTCCGCAGCAGATAGTACGACCAATACTAGGACGTCCAACTAATTGTAGTATGAACTGCGTCACTCCGGCGCGAAACGCGGCGGGCCGGTTTCGGCCGGATCGCGCACCCCGGTCGACATACTCGACGGATGGTTCGCGAACACAGGGTGGGTGTGGCGCTGGAGCGGCTGGTGGCGGCGGGCGTGATCAGCGGCGACCAGCGCGGTGCGGTGCTGCGGGCGGTCGACGCCGAGGACCGGGCCGGCCGGGCGAGCGCGGGCCGGATGATCGCCGAGATCGTCGCGTATCTGGGCGCGGGCCTGGTGGCGGCCGGGGTGGTGCTGTTCCTCGGGCGGGCGTGGTCGGACGTGGCGCAGACCGGACGGGTGGTGTTGCTGCTGGTCGTGGCCGGGTGCGCGATTACCGGCGCGGTCCTGCTGGCCGGTGGGTGCGACGGGATCTTCCGGCGGGTGCCGATCGCGTCGGCGGGGCGCAGCCGGCTCGCGGCGGTGCTGCTGGCGCTGGCCGCCGGCATGGTCTGCGGTGCGGTGGTCACGGCCTTCGGCGACGAGGCCGAGATCGCGGCCGCGGTCGCCGGGTTACTCGTCGCGGTGCTCGGATATCTGCTGGTGCCGACCGTGCTCGGGATGGTCGCGATGGGCGGGTTCGGCGTCGCGAGCGCGGTGACCTCCACCTCGGCGGTGTTCGACTACCGGTCCGCGTGGCCGGGCGTGCTGCTGATGCTGTTCGGCGCGCTGTGGATCGGGTTGGCCTGGACGCGGCTGTTCGTCGCCGACTGGGCCGGGTACCTGATCGGCGGACTGATCATGGTGGGCGGGGCGCAATCGGTGACACCCGGCGAATCGCTGTGGCGGCCCGCGCTGACCGCCCTGGTCGGGGTGGCTTTTCTGGTGCTGTACGCGGCGCGGCGAGAGCCGGTCCTGGTGCTCGGCGGGGCGGCGGCGGTGGCGATCGCGGTGGGACAGACGGTGGCCGAGCGGACCGACGGCGGTCCGGTCGTCGCGAGTGTGGTGCTGGCGATCGGCGCGGTCGTGCTCACCGTCGGCTTGATCGTGCTGCTCGCCGGGCCGGGACAGCCGGACTGAGTCAGCGGATCAGCGTGGTCTCCTGCGCGCGGATCGTGCGGAAGAACCGCGGGCCCACGTCGGCGCCGTTGTGGTTGTAGCTGTCGATGATCTCGGCCAGTTCGTCGGCGAGGCGGCGCAGATCCGCGGTGGCGGTGGTGCGGTCGAACTCGTCGCACTCCCAGCCCCACGCGGGCGGGATGTCGGCGATGGTGACGACGATCTGATCGGCGAACGGCGTGCTCACCGCCACCGTGAGCTCGGCGGGCGCGGCCGCGAGCGGGCTGTGCACCGTCAGCTCGCCCGGCCCGCCGACCACGGCGAAGGTCCGGGCGAAGGCGATGTCGTCGCGGACCGATTCGACGATCGAGGCGGTGCTCGCGTGCCTGCCCGGCCGGTGGTGCCTGGCGCCGTACACCCGATCCGGCGCCGCGGCGGAGACGGTGTCGCCGTGGGATTTCCGCAGAATCCGGTCGAGCATGCGCTGGGCCGTCGCCCGCTCGTCCGCGCCGGTGTTCTCGTGTTCGATCAGCGCGCGCAGCCGGGTGATCCGCGCGAATTGGTCGGTGGCCATGCCCCGATTGTGCCTCAGCGGCTCGGGCACACCGGGCATTCCGCCACGCCTACTAGCCGGTTTGCCCGCGTGGCCGAGGGGCGGCGGGGCTCGGTATCGTCTGCACCATCCGTGACCACTGAAGAACAAGAGGGTGCCTGGTGACCGATTTCGAGACGATTCTGCTGGAGCGCAAGGGCGGCGGCGAGGGCAAGGGCGCGGTCGGCTGGATCACGCTGAACCGGCCCAAGGCGCTCAACGCTCTCAACGCGCAGGTCCTCGAGGACGTCATCGCCGCGCTCGACGAGCTGGAGAACGACGACTCCATCGGCGCGGTCGTCATCACCGGCTCGGAGAAGGCCTTCGCGGCGGGCGCCGACATCAAGGAGATGGCGGACAAGTCCTACATGGACATGTTCTCGGCCAACGCCTTCGCCGGCTGGGATCGACTGGCCGACTTCCGCAAGCCGACCATCGCGGCCGTCGCGGGCTTCGCCCTCGGCGGCGGCTGTGAGCTGGCGATGCTGTGCGACATCCTGATCGCCGCCGACACCGCCAAGTTCGGTCAGCCCGAGATCAAGCTCGGCGTGATCCCCGGCATCGGCGGCTCGCAGCGGCTGACCCGCGCGGTCGGCAAGGCCAAGGCCATGGATCTGATCCTGACCGGCCGCACCTTGGGCGTCGAGGAAGCCGAGCGCGCCGGGCTGGTGTCCCGGATCGTGCCCGCCGACCAGCTGCTCGACGCCGCGCTCGAGACCGCCCAGACCATCGCCTCGATGTCGCTGCCGGTCGCGATGATCGCCAAGGAAGCCGTCAACCGGGCCTTCGAGACCACGCTGACCGAGGGCGTGCTGTTCGAGCGCCGGGTGTTCCACTCGCTGTTCGCCACCGACGATCAGAAGGAAGGCATGGCCGCCTTCGTCGAGAAGCGCGCGCCGAACTTCACCAACAGCTAGTTCTGTTTCAGCCGCAGCGAACCATCGGTGAGCTGGGCAGTCGTCGGCGCGGTTCCCGGTTCGGGGGACCGCGCCGACGGGTCGTCGGTGCCGAGCAGGCCGGCGACCGTGCCGCCGAGCGTGGCCGTCACCGCCATCGCGGCGATGAGTTTTCGCCTGCCCGGCCGGGGGCGGGTCTCGCGGGCGACCACCGCGCTGCCCGCCCGCAGGCGCGGCATGCGCAGGCGGGCCGCTGGGCGCTGCGCGGCCAGCAGCACCGCACCGCGCGCGGAGACATAGTCCGGTTCGGGGTCGTAGACGATCGGTAGCCCGATCCGCTGGGCCAGATCGGCGCGCAGCGAGGGATTGCGGGTGCACCCGCCGAGCAGCACCAGCGCGCCCGGCCGCACACCCGTCTCCTCGACCAGCTGACGCACGAACGACGCCGAATGATGCAGCCCCGCCTCGCACAGCTCGGCCAGGTCGCTGCGGGTCACCACGGCGCGACCGCCGGTGTCCGCGTCGGTCGCCGTCACCACCCTGGCCCGGCTCAGCGACTCGCGATGCGCCCTGGTGGTGCGCGCGTCGGCCAGCACGCCGCCGCGGGCGAGCTGCCAGCGCAGCAGCGCGTCGTAGCCGTCGCCGCTGAGGACCGTGCTGCGCCTGCTGGCCAGGATCGTGTCGGTGCGGCAATCGGCATGGGTGACAGTCAGACCCGAGCAGCCCAGGTCGTAGAGGATCACCGACTCGCAGTCGGGCAGCATCCCGGTGAAGCGCAGATAGCGCAGCTGCGCGAGCGGTTCGTCGACGATGCCGACCTCGGACCTACCGATCGCCGCCCGGATCGCGTCGGCGTGCGCCTCGCTGCGGCAGGTGACCGCCGTCGCGGTGACACACTCGCCGCGCGCCAGTGCCGCGACCCGCATCCGGCGGATCACCGACAACACCGCCTCGTCGACCGAGCCGCCCGCCCTGCGCGGTAGCCGGAGCCGGTCCACCGGGGGCAGATGCGGCTGATCGGAGTGGGTCAGCACGGCGCGGGCACCACCCGCACCCGCCGATACCCCCAGGACCAGCACCATGGGCTACATCGTGGACCAATTTCCGCTAGCTGCCAAGCGGGTCGGCCGGTGATTCGCCGGTCGGTTGCCAGGTCGCGTGGAATGCGAGGTTTTCCGCGTCGGGAACCTCGTAGTCGCCCGCCTCGTGCCGGAACTCGGCGAGCAGGGTCAGCAGGGCGCGGATCCGGTCCGGCGGCAGGCCGGGCTCGGCGAACACCTGGGCGTTGAGGGCCGCGGTCGCCTCGGCCACCGATGTCCTTCCCGCGTCGGTGATTTCGATCAGCGTCGCGCGCCGGTCGCTCGGATGCGGCACCCGGACCACCAGGCCGGCCGCCTCGAGCCGGTCCACGGTATTGGTCACGCTGGTCGGATGCACCTGCAGGCGCGCGCTGGCCTTGGCCATGGGCAGCGCGCCGGTCTTGCTGAAACTGAGCAGTTGCAGCAGTTCGTAGCGGGAGAAGGTCAGGCCAGAGGGTTTCAGCGCCTCGTCGACCCTGGCCATGACGATCTGCTGCGCCCGCACCAGCGACGTCACCGCGGCCATGCCGTCGGCCACCGCGCCCCAGCCGTGCCCGGTCCATTGCCGGTGCGCTTCGGCGATCGGGTCATGCGGAAGCGGTCGTGGCCGAGACATGGCATTGATCATCGCATAGGGCCAGGTCGCTGCCGCCCAGTCGGCGCGACGGCATTTCGCTCACGGCGAGCGTAACTCTGGGCAACACCGGTCGAACCGGGCACTCTCTAGGGCGAGGCGGGCGTGGCTGAGTGGTTGAGGCAACGGTCTGCAAAGCCGTTTACGCGGGTTCAATTCCCGCCGCTCGCTCTGATCGGGACAGGCGCTCCACCCATCGGGTGGGGCGCCTGTTTCGCGTAGGCCGTCCCGGTGCCCCGCACGGTCAGGCGGACGCGATCACTGCGCGCCGGTGCCGCGATGCCGGTGCGGCGGACCGTGACGGTGCCCGCGCCCTCGACGAGGTCGATGGTGAGCAGGACATCGGGCCCGCGGAAGTCGACCTCGGTCACCGTCCCGCTGTGCTCGGCGGTGACGACCTCGGCGGTGAGCTGCTCGGGCCGCAGCATCAGGGTGGTCTCGCCGGTGGGGGCGTCGCGCTGGACCGGGACCGGGCCGAGCGCGGATTTGGCGACATCGGCCTCGCAGAGCGCATCGAGCAGAATGCAGTCGCCGAGGAAGCGGGCGGTGAACAGGTCGGCCGGGTGGTGATAGACCTGCTCGGGCGGGCCCACCTGGGTGAACCGGCCGTCGCGCATGACCGCCACCTGCGCGGCGAAGCTGAGGGCTTCCTCCTGATCGTGGGTGACCAGGATGCTGGTCATGCCCGCGGCGCGCAGGGTGTCGGCCACCGCCTGCCGGGTGGTGGCGCGCAGGCCGGTGTCGAGGGCGCTGAAGGGCTCGTCGAGCAGCATCAGATCGGGCTTGCGAGCCAGCGCCCTGGCCAGCGCCACCCGCTGCTGCTGACCGCCGGAGAGCTGATGCGGTGTGCGATCGGCGTACCCGGGATCCAGCGACACCATCGCCAGCAGCTCGGCCACGCGGTCGCGGTCGCGGTGGCGGCGCAGTCGCTCGCCCAGGCCGCGCCAGCCGGTGTGCAGGCCGTAGGCGATGTTGTCGGCGACGCTCAGATGCGGGAACAGCGCACCGTCCTGCGCGACGTAACCGATCCGCCTGTGCTGCGGCGGCAAGCAGACATCCTGGCGCACAACGGTTTCCGTGCCGAGCCGCACGGTGCCGGTATCGGGTGCCTCGAAGCCGGCGATCACCCGGAGCAGGGTCGTCTTGCCGCAGCCCGACGCGCCGACGACCGCCGCGGCGGTGCCGTCGGGGACGTCGAGATCGATGTGATCGAGCACCCGGGTCGCCCCGAACGTCTTCGACACCGCCTGCACGAGAAGCCGACTCATGCTGTGTCCTTTCGGTCTGCGCGGGCGCCCTCCGTGGTCACGCACGCTGCCGTCTCGCTCATACCCCGGCCGCCTTTCTGGACTGGGTGAACAGCACGTAGGTCACCGGGATCGCCGCGACGATCATGATCAGCGCGTACGGTGCGGCGGCGGCGTAGTCGAGTTCGCCCGACAGGCCCCAGAACTGCATGGCCAGCGTGCGAGTCCCGTTGGGCGCCAGCAGCAGTGTCGCGGTGAGCTCGGTGGACACGGCGACGAACACCAGTGCCGCGGCCGAGGCGGCGGCGGGCGCGGTCATCCGCAGGGTCACCCGGAAGAACGTGGCCGAGCCCGACTCGCCCAGCGAGCGCGACACCTCCTCCAGCCCGACCGGCACCTGCGCCAGCCCGGCCCGCACGCTCACCAGCGCGCGGGGCAGGAACATCAGCGCGTAGGCGATGATCACCAGCGTCACCGTCTGATAGAGCGGCGGGGCCCAGCGGATGGTGACCGTCACCAGCGCGAGCGCGATCACGATCCCGGGCAGTGAGCTGGTGATGTAGTTCGCGCCCTCGATCACCCGGGCGAACCGGCTGGTCGAGCGCACCGCGATCCACGCGACGGGAAACGCGCACAGCGTGGTGATCAGCGCGGCGGCCGCGGCCAGGCCGATGGTCTGGCCCAGCGCCCGCCCGATCACCTCGGTATCCCACACCGCCGCGCCGCCCAGCCACAGCCAGCGCCCGATCGTCCACAGCGGCACGCCCAGCGCGCCGACGACCACCGTGACCAGCACGCCGAACAGCGGAATCCGCCACCAGCCCACCATGATCGGGCGCGCCGCGCGCTGGGCGCCGCCGCCGAGCCTGGCGTAGCGCGCGTTGCCACGCAGCAGCGCCTCGCCGCCGAGCAGGGCCAGACAGCACAGGACGAGCACACCGGCCAGCATGCTGCCCGCCGGTCCGGCGAAACTGCTCTGGTACTGCTCGAAGATCGCGGTGGTGAACGTGTCGTAGCGCAGCATCACGAACGCGCCGTACTCGGCGAGCAGATGCAGGCCGATCAAGAGCGCGCCGCCCAGGATCGCCAACCGCATCTGCGGGACGACGATGCGCCAGAACACCTCCACCGGACCGGATCCGAGCGCGCGCGCCGATTCCTCGATCGCCGGATCGAGCCTGCGCAGCGTGGCCGCCACGGGCAGGTACACCAGCGGGAAGTACGACATCGTGGCCACGATGACCGCCGCCGACAGTCCGTACATCGACGGGAACACGCTCACCCAGCCGTAGCTGTTGACGAACGCGGGCACCGCCAGCGGCGCGACCAGCACCGGACCCCACCACGCCCGGCCCGGCACGTCGGTGCGCTCGACCAGCCAGGCCAGCCCGACCCCGAGCGCCACACACACCGGCACCGTCCACACCACCAAAGCGATGGTGTTGGTGAGCAATTCGCCGACCCGAGGCCGGAACACCAGCTCAGCGGCCGCGCGCAAGCCGGTGTCGAACAGCACCGAGACGATGTAGCCCAGCGGGATGAACGTCGCCGCCGTCAGCGCCAGCGCGACGAGCGTGACGAACACCCCGGGCCTGCCGACCCGGGGTGTTGCCGTTGATGCGGTCCGCAGGGCCACCTACAGCAGTCCCGCCTCGGTCATCAGCTGGGTGACCTTCTTCGAATCGAGCTTGCTCGGATCGATCGCGGGGGCCTGCAGGTCGGCCAGCGGCGGCAGCGCGGGGTTGGCGGCGACATCGCTCGCCACCGGGTACTCCATCGAGGTGCCGTCGCGCAGGATCTCCTGGCCCCGCTTACCGGTGATGTAGGCCAGGAACTTCTGCGCCGCCTCCTGCTTCTCGCTCGACTTCAGCACGCCGCCGCCGGATACGCTGACGAAGGCGCCGGGATCCTGGTTCTTGAAGTAGTGCAGCGCGGTATCGGCGCTGCCCTCCTTGGTGTTGGCCTGGTCGCGGTACCAGTAGTAGTGGTAGATCACGCCGCCCTCGGGGTTGCCCGAGTTCACCGCCTTCATGGTCGCGACATTGTTCTGCAGCGAGGTCGCGTTGGCCTTCATGCCCTGCAGCCAGGAGCGGGTGACGTCCTCGCCCTTCAGCGCCAGCAGGCCCGCGACGATCGCCTGGAAGTCGGCGCCCGAGGTGCCCGCGCCCCAACGGCCCTTCCACTGCGGCTGCGCCAGGTCGAGCAGCGAGGCGGGCAGGCCCGCGGTGGGCAGCTTGTCCTTGTTGTAGACGAACACCGTGGCGCGGGCCGCGACGCCGGTCCACTTGCCGGTCGACGGGCGGTACCGGTCAGGCACCTGGTCCAGCGTTGCCTTGTCGACGTCGGCGAACAGGCCCGCGTTCTCGACGAGGGCCATGGCCGGGGAGTTCTCGGTGAGGAAGGCGTCGGCGGGGGAGTTGGCGCCCTCGGCGACCAGCTGGTTGCCGAGGGCGGTGTCGCCACCCTGCCGCAGGACGACCTTGATCCCGGTCTCCGCGGTGAACGCCGCGGCCCACTCCTTGGTGAGGGACTCGTGCTGGGCGTTGTAGACGGTGATCTCGTCGGCGTCGCCCGAGGAGGACGAGCACGCGCTCACACCGAGCGCCGCCACCGCGATCGCCATCAGCCCGGCCAGGGGTTTCCAACTTCGCGACGTCATCGGCGTCCTTCCACACAGGGTCCCCATCCTGTGATGAGGCTTACCTAAGGAAGATACCCCGGCTGACGTGCGCGGATCGGGTTACCGTTCGGTCAGTGTTTGGTGGCGGGCGCCGAGCAGATCTTCCAGGTGCCGTCTTCCTTCTTCAGGTGCTCCTCGGTGCTGTCCTCGGTGTTGGGCTCCTCGCCCGCGACCGAGAGCGTCAGCTTGCCGACCACCGTCGCCTTGGCGGTGTCGCCGGTGATGACGATGTCCTCGACCTTGTCGATGGTCACCGAGACCGTCGCGGAATCGAACTGCTGGCGCTGCTCGGGGGACAGGTTGTCGATCTCGGACCGATCGGCCGCGCAGGCCAGCGCCGCGGCCGCGATGAAACCGTCCGAGTCGAGGGTGTCGTAGAAATCGCGGATCGCGACCTCGATCTTCTTCTCGTCCGAGGCCAGCGGTGTGCGCCCCTGCACCGTCAGCACCACCCCCGTGATCAGCGCGCCGATCACGACCAGCGCGACCACGCCGAGCGCGATGAACAACCCGGTCCGGCTCTTCTTCGGCGGCTGCTGCTGCGGCGGGAACACATCCGGCGATCCCGGCGGCGGTGGTGTCTGTCCCGGCCCGAACCCGGCGTGCGGGTATCCGGGCGGCCCCGAGGGCATTCCGGGCGACTGCTGGCCGAACGGTGGTTGATCACCGGGTGGATTGGTCATGCTCGCTCCTGACGTCACCGGGGCGCGCCCCGAAACCCGACATGCGCTGAATGCGTACGTGCGACGAACCCGCGCCGAGAGCGTTCACGCCGCAGCGTGCCCGTGCGCGGTACAGACGAAATGCGAAAGCGCCCCGGACGATACCGGGGCGCTTTCGCCCGACCGCAACAGAGGTTGCGACTGGCACCGACCTGTTACCGCAGGGCCACCCGGACGCCGTTGGAGAACATGGAATCATGGAATTCGATGGCGGCGGGGACGGTCCCCTTGGGCACGTCGAAGGCGATCACCACCGACTTCTTGTTCCCCGGATTGATCCCCGCGGACAGGTCGGTGTTCAGGTTGATCTCGGCGGACGTATCGTTCGCGAATTCCCTGCCCTGATCGTCGATGAGCTTCTGATTCGATCCGAAGTAGGTCTGCGGCTCGCCCGCGGTGTTGGTCACATCGACGTGTACGAGGATGTACTCACCCTGGGCGTCCGACTTCAGGAACTCGTTGTCCCCGACAGAGGCGACCGGCGGATCGACCGCGGTGACGACGAAGCCGAATTTTCCGTCGCGTACCTCCGACCCCACCGGAGCTACCGATGTACGCGCCGCGCTGTCCTCCGCGGCGTTGTCCACCCCGCTTTTCAGCACGGTGAAGCACCCCGCGCAACCAAGCAGGATCACGGCGAGCACACCGAGCAGAACCCACAACCACACCTTGCTCTTGCGCTGCGGAGGCTGCGGGGGATAAGGCTGGCCGTACGGTGGCTGCTGGCCGTACGCGGGACCACCGTACGGCGGCTGTCCCTGTGAAAACTGGCCGTGCGGTTGATTGTGTGGAGGTTCCTGCGGGTTCGACATCGTCCCCTCGCTTCTCATCGAACCGCCGAAGGTGGGTCCCTGGCGTGTGACGGGAGTGTGCCAGCGCGCCGGCCTCGTCCGCGGCCGATCCCGACCCCGACTTATTCCATACGAAAGGAATTAGGGGTGTGTTCGGGCTCGATGCTCGATTTCGGTGAGATGTGGCCACGATGGGTTCGGACCGTTGCGGAGTGCCGACCGGACGACGAGGGGTGTGTGCCCTCGGCCGGGTCGTTTCGCTACGGCGACGTCGACCGGCTCCGCGGGGATTGCTCAGCGGTGCCACCGCAGTCGCCGACGGGCCGAGCGAGCGGATACCCGCCCGACTGCCGCAGACCAGAAAGGCCCCCGACCGCGTGGGTCGGGGGCCTTTCTCGTGTGCCCTCGGCAGGATTCGAACCTGCGGCCTTCTGCTCCGGAGGCAGACGCTCTATCCCCTGAGCTACGAGGGCGGGATAGATGCCGGTCGCGGTGAGGCGATCGGGCAGCGACAGCGTATCGCATCGAGTGCGGTGCGCCAAAAACGGTGCCGGACCGGGCGGTTGACCCGGTCCGGCACCCGGGTCAGCTCAGCGGGAGCGGGCTGGCGCCGCGGGCGGCCAGCATGCTCTCCATCAGCTGGGACTCGCCCGCCTGGGTCTTCGACATCTGGGCCGCCAGGGTGCGCACCTCGGTGGTGTCGGCGTGCTCGGCGGCGTAGTCGAGCATCGGCACACCGCCCTGGTGGTGGCGCAGCATGAGCTGCAGGAACAGGGTGTCCATGGCGGCGCCGGTGGACTGCCGCAGCGTGGTCATCTCCTCCTGGCTTGCCATGCCGGGCATCGACGTCATCGGGCCCGACATCGCGTGCTCGGTGGCGGTCGCGCCGCCGTGGCCGTGCGCGCCCGCGCCGTGCCCGGTCATCCAGCCCATGTAGCCGTCCACGTTCTGGTTCGGCTGGCCCCACAGCTGCAGCCAGCCCTGCATGCGGCCGATCTGGTTCTGCTGGGTGGTGAGGATGTCGTAGGCGAGCCTGCGCACGTCGTTGTCGGTCGAGCCGATCAGCGCCGCGCCCGCCATGTCGACGGCCTGCGCGTGATGGGCCGACATGTCCTGGCTGAACCCCACGTCGACAGGGCCCGGCGCCGGAGTATCGGCCTCGTTCAGCGGCATCCGCAACAGCACGCCCGCCACGGCGCCCAGCAGCAGCAG
Organism: Nocardia sp. NPDC058244; assembly: GCF_042882065.1. NCBI lineage: Bacteria > Bacillati > Actinomycetota > Actinomycetes > Mycobacteriales > Nocardiaceae > Nocardia > Nocardia sp. NPDC058244. The sequence continues at coordinate 502,699 of NZ_JBHVWX010000007.1, forward strand.
GCCGATCGCGCCGAGCACGAGGATCGCCCCGGCCGGGCGGCGCGCGCCCGTCGCGGTGTCGCCCGGCTCGGCGGCGGTGTCGTCGGGGTCGACCGCGCTGTCGGTACCCACTACTGGCCCGCGGGCTGGGTGCCCGGCATCGGGAAGCCCTCGGGCAGACCCGGCAGACCGGCGCCGCCGGGCAGGCCGGCGCCCGCGCCCAGCTCGGACTGATCCTGGGTCAGGCCCTTGCCGTCCATCGGCACGGCCTCGGGGCCGTACGGCGCCGGATCGAACGGCGGCGGGTTGTTGGCGTCGAAGATCGGGTTCGAGCAGCTCGCGCCGACCTCGGGGTAGGCGTACGGGTTCTCGCGCAGCGCGGAGATGAACTGCTTGATCCGCGCGTCGTCGGCGGAGTCGAGCTTGAGCTGGTGGCCCCACGACTGCAGCGAGATCGGCGCGTCGAGGCCGGGGTACGGCGACATCAGCGAGTACTGCCGGCCCTTGACGAAGTTCGACAGCTTCTCCACGCCCGCCGCGTCGACCTTGTCCGGGTTGTAGGCGATCCAGACCGCGCCGTGCTCGAGCGAGTGGACCGCGTTCTCCATCCGGATCGGCTTGGCGTAGACGGTGCCGGTGCAGTTGGCCCACGCGCCGTCGTGCGGGCCGCCGTAGGCGGGCGCCTTGTCATAGGCGACGCGCTGGGCGGCGGTCACGTGCAGACCGGCCGGGTACTCCTGCTTGACGACGCCGCTGATCTTCGCCGACGGGTCCTGGTTCTCCTTGGTGGGCACCCATTCCTTGAGATCGGTCTGGGCTTCCCGGATCGCGGCCTGGTCGAGGTACTTGGGCACCAGGCTGTAGGCCAGCAGACCGATCAGCGCGACGATCGCGACACCGGCGCCCAGCAGGGCCCATGGCACGTCGCGCTTCTTGTGCGGAAGGTTGCCCTTGCCGGGTTTGCGGGACGGAGACGACTTCCCCGCGGCCCGGACGGCCTTGGCTGATGTGGCGCTGGTCCTGCTCGGCATCGCTCGTTGTGCTCTTTCGACGTGTGGATCGGGACGTTCGTACCGGGCGGTCGTGGTTGCGAGGCGCCCAGCCAATAGGATAGAGACTCGTGACTCCAGCTGACCTTGCAGATCTCCTTCGCACCACCGCCGCGAAGGTGCTTGTCGAACGCGGACTGGACTCGTCGGTCCTGCCCGAGCAGGTCACAGTGGAGCGTCCGCGCAACCCCGAACACGGCGACTATGCCACGAATGTGGCGATGCAGGTGGCCAAGCGGGTGGGAACCAATCCGCGCGAACTCGCGGGCTGGCTGGCCGAGGCGCTCTCGGCGACCGACGGCATCGATGTGGCCGACGTCGCAGGTCCCGGCTTCCTGAACATCCGCCTCGCCGCCTCGGCGCAGGGCGCGATCGTCGCGCAGATCCTGGCCGCAGGCGCGAAGTTCGGTACCGGCTCCGCGCTGTCCGGCACCAAGATCAACCTCGAGTTCGTCTCCGCCAACCCCACCGGTCCCGTGCACCTCGGTGGCACCCGCTGGGCCTCGGTCGGTGACGCGCTGGGCCGCATCCTGGCGGCCGAGGGCGCCGACGTGACCAGGGAGTACTACTTCAACGACCACGGCGCGCAGATCGACCGCTTCGCGAAGTCGCTGGTCGCGGCCGCGCTCGGCGAGCCGACCCCCGAGGACGGGTACGCGGGCGAATACATCTCCGAGATCAGCGCGAGCATCGTCGCCGCGCACCCCGAGGCGCTCACCCTGCCCGCCGACGAGCGGCACGAGCTGTTCCGGCGCGAGGGCGTGCAGCAGATGTTCGCCCAGATCAAGCAGGATCTGCACGACTTCGGCACCGACTTCGACGTGTACTTCAACGAGAGCGAGCTGTTCGCCTCCGGGGCCGTCGAGTCCGCCGTCGAGCAGCTCAAGAACTCGGGCAACCTGTACGAGAAGGACGGCGCCTGGTGGATCGCGTCCACCGAGTACGGCGACGACAAGGACCGCGTCGTCCTCAAGAGCGACGGCAACGCCGCCTACATCGCCGGTGACATCGCCTACTTCCAGAACAAGCGCGCGCGTGGCTTCGACCTGGCCATCTACATGCTCGGCGCCGACCACCACGGCTACATCGGCCGGTTGAAGGCCGCCGCGGCCGCGTTCGGCGACAACCCCGACACCGTCGAGGTGCTGATCGGGCAGATGGTGAACCTGGTCAGGGACGGCCAGGCCGTGAAGATGAGCAAGCGGGCGGGCACCGTGGTGACGCTCAACGACCTGGTCGAGCAGATCGGCGTCGACGCCGCCCGCTACTCGCTGGTGCGCTCCTCGGTGAACTCGAGCATCGACATCGACCTCGACCTGTGGACCAAGGCCAGCAGCGAGAACCCGGTCTACTACGTGCAGTACGCGCACTCGCGGACCAGCAGCATTCTCGGCAACGCCGCGAAGTTCCCCGAGTTCGCCACCATCGCACCGGATTTCGCGCTGATGACCTCGGCGCGCGAGGGCGATCTGATCCGCACCCTCGGTGATTTCCCGCGCGTGGTCGCCACCGCCGCGGAGACCCGCGAACCGCACCGCGTCGCCCGCTACCTCGAGGAACTGGCCGGGGTCTATCACCCGTTCCAGTCCGACGACGACATGCGCGTGCTGCCCAAGGGCGACGACGCCGTCACCCCCCTCAATGCCGCCCGGCTCGAACTGGTCAAGGCCACCCGTCAGGTGCTGGCCAACGGTCTGGCCCTGCTCGGCGTCAGCGCACCGGAGCGCATGTGACCACCGGCAAGCTTTTCAGGAAGGACGCACCCCGCGTGAGAGAGCGCAGCGAACGAACCAACAGCCCTGCGCACTGTGCGCTCGTGACGGAGCCGAGCGCCAGCGAGGTGCAGTCATGAGTGCACACCCGGCCGGTCCCCGGCACGCAGAGATCCCGCACGCCCCGAGCCTGGCCGAGCGCCCGACCGATCCCAGCGAGATGATCGACCTCCCCGCCAACGTGTGGCCGCGCAACGCCACCAGGGGCGAGGACGGCGTCGTCCGCGTCGCCGGCGTGCCGGTCACCGAGCTGGCCCAGCAGTACGGCACCCCGCTGTTCGTCGTCGACGAGGACGACTTCCGCTCCCGCTGCCGCGACATGGTGCGCGCGTTCGGGCCCAACGCCCGCGTGCACTACGCCTCCAAGGCGTTCCTGTGCGGTGAGATCGCGCGCTGGATCCGCGACGAGGGCCTGTCGCTGGACGTCTGCTCCGGCGGCGAGCTGGCCATCGCGCTGCACGCCGGTTTCCCGGCCGAGCGCATCGCGCTGCACGGCAACAACAAGTCGGTGCCCGAGCTGGAGACCGCGGTCGCCGCGGGCGTCGGCCACGTGGTCGTCGACTCGCTCTACGAGATCGAGCGGCTCGAGGCGGTCGCCGGTGCGGCGGGCGTGGTCCAGGACGTGCTGGTCCGGGTCACCGTCGGCGTCGAGGCGCACACCCACGAGTACATCTCCACCGCGCACGAGGACCAGAAGTTCGGCTTCTCGATCGCCGGTGGCGACGCCATGGAGGCGCTGGCCCGGGTCTTCGAGGCCGACAACCTGCGCCTGGTCGGCCTGCACAGCCACATCGGCTCGCAGATCTTCGAGCTCGACGGCTTCGAGATCGCCGCGCGCCGGATGCTCGGCCTGCTCCGTGAGGCCATCGACAAGTTCGGTATCGAGCGCACCGCGCAGATCTCCACCCTGGATCTGGGCGGCGGCCTCGGTATCTCGTACCTGCCGAGCGACAACCCGCCGCCGCTGGACGAGTTCGCCGCCAACCTGCGCGGCCTGGTCGCCGCCGAGGCCGCCCGCGCCGGGCTGCCCGAGCCGACCATCGCCGTCGAGCCGGGTCGCGCCATCGCGGGCCCGGGTACCGTCACGCTGTACGAGGTCGGCACCATCAAGGACGTCGAGCTCGACGGCGGCGCGCGCCGCCGCTACGTCAGCGTCGACGGCGGCATGAGCGACAATATCCGTCCCGCGCTGTACCAGGCCGATTACGATTGCCGTCTGGTCTCGCGCTCGTCGGACGCGCACGCCGTCGTCGCGCGCGTGGTCGGAAAGCATTGCGAGAGTGGCGATATCGTCATTCGTGACACCTGGATGCCCGCCGACGCGGGCCCCGGTGACCTGGTTGCCGTCGCGGCGACCGGCGCGTACTGCTATTCGATGTCGAGCCGCTACAACCAGCTCACCCGGCCCGCCGTGGTCGCGGTGCGTGACGGTGTGGCGCGACTGATTCTGCGCCGGGAAACGGTGGCGGACCTGCTCAGCCTGGAGGTGGAAGGATGACCGTGGTGAACAACGGGACCAAGGAATCGGGGCGCCCGCTGGGTGTCGCCGTGCTCGGCATGGGCACCGTGGGTACCGAGGTCGTCCGCGTGCTGCGCGACCACGCCGAGGATCTGCGCTCGCGGGTCGGGGCGCCGCTGGTGCTGCGCGGCGTCGCCGTGCGCGACCTGGGCAAGGACCGCGGTCTGCCCGCCGAACTGCTCACCACCGACGCCGAGGCGCTGGTCGCCCGCGACGACGTCGACCTGGTGGTCGAGGTCATGGGCGGGATCGATCCGGCCCGCGCGCTGATCGGCGCCGCCCTGAGCGGGGGCAAGTCCGTCGTCACCGCCAACAAGGCGCTGCTGGCCGACTACACCGGTGAGCTGGCCGCGGCCGCCGAGCGCAGCCGCGCCGACCTGTACTTCGAGGCCGCCGTCGCCGGCGCGATCCCGGTGGTCCGGCCGCTGATCCAGTCGCTGTCGGGTGACCGGGTGAACCGCGTGGTCGGCATCGTCAACGGCACCACCAACTTCATCCTCTCCGCGATGGACGAGACCGGCGCCGCCTACGACGACGTGCTCGCCGAGGCCACCGACCTGGGCTACGCCGAGGCCGACCCCACCGCCGATGTCGAGGGCTTCGACGCCGCCGCCAAGGCCGCCATCCTGGCCTCGCTGGCCTTCCACACCCGCGTGACCGCGGCCGATGTGTACCGCGAGGGCATCTCCAAGATCACCGCCGAGGACCTGGAGACCGCCTCGGCCGTCGGCTGCACCGTGAAGCTGCTCGCCATCTGCGAGCGGGTCGCGGCCGGTCCGGGCGAGCCCACCTCCGCCGAGGGCGGCAAGGACCGCGTCTCGGTGCGCGTGTACCCGGCGCTCATCCCGCGCAAGCACCCGCTGGCCTCGGTCAGCGGTGCGTTCAACGCCGTCGTCGTCGAGGCCGACAACGCCGGTAGGCTGATGTTCTACGGTCAGGGCGCCGGTGGCGCGCCGACCGCCTCGGCCGTGCTCGGCGACCTGGTGATGGCCGCGCGCAACAAGTTCTACGGTGGCCGCGCTCCCGGCGAGTCGGTCTATGCTGAGCTGCCGATCGCGCCGATCGGGGACACCCCCACCCGCTACCACGTGAACCTGCAGGTGGCGGACCGTCCCGGCGTGCTCGCCGCGGTGGCCGACACCTTCGCCAAGCACGGGGTGAGCATCTCCACCGTGCGTCAGCAGGGTCACGGCGACGGCGCCCGGCTCGTGGTCGTCACCCACCATGCGGTGGAGTCCTCGCTGGCCGATACTGTCGCGGCATTGGCGGACATGGACTCCGTCACCTCCGTGACCAGCGTTCTCAGACTGGAAGGCACCGAAGAATCATGAGCACCACTGGCATCGCCCCCCAGCTCGGCGTGCACTCGCGCTGGCCGGGTCTGATCGCGGCCTACCGCGACCGGCTGGCCGGTGCGGCCGATTGGGAGCCGGTCACCCTGTTCGAGGGCGGGACCCCGCTGGTCCCCGCGACGCACCTGTCCGAGCTGACCGGGTGCGAGGTGTACCTCAAGGTCGAGGGTGCCAATCCGACCGGTTCGTTCAAGGACCGCGGTATGACGATGGCGATGACCGACGCGAAGTACCGCGGTCAGAAGGCCGTGCTGTGCGCGTCGACGGGCAACACCTCGGCCTCGGCCGCCGCCTACGCGACTCGCGCCGGCATGGAGTGCGCGGTGCTGATCCCGCAGGGCAAGATCGCGATGGGCAAGCTGGCCCAGGCCGTGATGCTCGGTGCGAAGATCATCCAGGTCGAGGGCAATTTCGACGACTGTCTCGAGCTGGCCCGCAAGGTCACCTCGGATTTCCCCGAGGTCGGTCTGGTGAACTCGGTGAACCCGGCGCGGATCGAGGGCCAGAAGACCGCGTCGTTCGAGATCTGCGATGTGCTGGGCAAGGCGCCGGATGTGCATGTGCTGCCGGTGGGTAACGCGGGCAATATCACCGCTTACTGGCGTGGGTACCGGGAGTACCACGCCGATGGTGTGACCTCGGTGCTGCCGCGGATGCTGGGTGTGCAGGCCGCGGGTGCGGCGCCGCTGGTCAACGGCGCGCCGGTGAAGGACCCGGAGACCGTGGCCACCGCCATCCGGATCGGTGCTCCGGCGTCGTGGAACGGGGCGATGGAGGCCAAGGAGCAGTCCGGTGGCGCGTTCCGCGCGGCCACCGACGAGGAGATCCTGGCCGCGTACCGCCTGGTCGCGGCGACCGAGGGTGTGTTCGTCGAGCCGGCGTCGGCGGCGAGTGTGGCGGGTCTGCTGGCCGCTCGTGCGGAGGGTTGGCTGGATTCGGGTTTGACGGTGGTCTGCACGGTGACCGGTAATGGTCTGAAGGACCCCGACAACGCGTTGGCGGGTATGCCCGAGGTCAAGCCGGTCGCTGTCGATCCGGTGGCGATCGCCCACGAACTCGAGCTGGCCTGAGTTGAGCGCACGCGAGAGCAGGCTGATGACGGCCACCCTGCCCGCCGGTCTCGAGGTGACGGTGCGCGTTCCCGCGTCCACGGCCAACCTCGGTCCCGGATTCGATTGCCTGGGAATGGCATTGGGCCTCTACGACGAGATCGTGGTGCGAACCACCGAATCGGGTCTCGAGATCCGGGTCGAGGGTGAGGGCGCCGACGACGTGCCGTGGGGCCCAACGCATCTGGTGGTGCGGGCGATCGAGCGCGGGCTGGAATCGCTCGGCGTCTGGGCCGACGGTCTCGACGTGGTGTGCCGCAACGTGATTCCGCACTCGCGCGGCCTCGGCTCCAGCGCCTCGGCCGTGGTCGGCGGCCTGGCCGCCGGCGCCGGGCTGGCGGCCAAGTTCGATCCGGACCTGCGCCTCGGCGCCGATCAGCTGGTGCAGCTGGCCTCGGAGTTCGAGGGTCATCCCGACAACGCCGCCGCCAGCGTGCTCGGCGGAATCGTCGTGTCGTGGACCGAATCCGATGCCGAGCAGAATCGCGCCTACCGGGCCGTGCGGCTGACCCCGGCCGCGACGCTGCGCCCGGTGGTGCTGATCCCGCAGGAACGCTCGTCCACCGCGCACACCCGCGGGCTGCTGCCCGAGCAGGTGCCGCACGGCGACGCCGCGTTCAATGTGAGCCGGGCGGCGCTGGCCGTCGTCGCGCTCACCGAGCGCCCCGATCTGCTGATGCCCGCCACCGCGGACCGGCTGCATCAGACCCAGCGTGCTCCCGCGCTACCGCTGTCCACGGCCTGGATCGAGCGGCTGCGGGCCGCGGGTATTCCGGCCACCGTTTCCGGCGCAGGCCCGACGATCTTGGCGCTCGCGACCGACGATTTCCCCGCTGACCTGCGCAAACAGGCGGAATCAGACGGCCTGCGGGTGGTCGAACCGGGCATTGCCGACGGCGTCGTGATCGACTGACGGCGTGCCTGCCTTGCCGTTGTTCGCAATTGGCAGCTATTCTGTGCAAGTCCGTACATCGTGCGCATCAGACGCCGGTGCTTCATCAGGGCAATCGCTCCAGCAGGCTCCAGGCTCGAGCCTCCACACCATGGAGGTGCTGCGACGCCGAGAAGCCGCTCAACTGGAATGATCTCTCCTCACCACTGTCTTCTGGTGGCGAAGCCTCCGGTCCGGCGGGGCGGGTAGTACGGCACAGGCGTCCGGTCGGACGCATAATCCGAGCTCGGCACAGGGTGCCGGGTCTACGGAACGAACCCTCGATTCAGCACACGGCATTCGAGGGAAGGAAAGGATTTCCGTGACAGATACGGACCTGCTCGCGACACCCGGGGTGGAATCCAACCCTACGAACTCGGGCGGCCGCGAAAGTGAATCCGGACAGATTTCGAAAATGAGCGAACACACCGACGTCGCACGATCGGGGCTGACTGGAATGCTGTTGCCGCAGTTGCGCGCATTGGCGGGGGAGCTCGGTATCCGAGGCACCTCCGGTATGCGCAAGGGCGATCTCATCGCCGCTATCAAGGAGAATCAGGCCGGAGCGCCTGCGAAGGCGGGTAAGCCCGCCGAGGCCGCCGCCGTGACGGCCGACGCGCCCGCCGCCAAGAGCGAGGCGCCCGCCAAGGCCGAAGCGCCCAAGACCGAGGCGCCCGCGAAGGCCGACAAGCCGGCCAAGGCCGACAAGGCCGAGCCCGCCGAGAAGCAGGCCGCCGCCGTCGTGACCGAGCAGGCCCCGGCCGAGCAGGGGACGGCCGAGTCCAAGACCGCCGAGTCGACCGAGGATTCCGGTCGCGAGGGCGGTCAGCGTGGCCGTGGCAGGCAGCGTCGTGGCCGTGACCAGGCCCGTTCCGGCGGTGGCGAGAACGCCCAGGCCGAGAACCGTGCCGAGGAGACCAAGCAGGCCGACAAGGCCGAGGGCGGCGAGCAGGGCGAGCGCAGGCGTGAGCGTGGCGAGCGCAACGGCGGCGACCGGGGCGAACGCGCCGGTGGCGACCGTGGTGAGCGCAACCAGAACGAGCGCAACCAGAACCAGAACGGCAACGCCGGTAATCGCGGTCCCCGCGACGACCGCGGTGGCGACGACGAGGAAGGCGGCCGCGGCCGCCGGGGTCGCCGGTTCCGTGAGCGTCGTCGTGGTCGTGACCGCGACGGTGGCACCGGTGGTGGCGGCGGCGAGGCCCGCGATTTCGAGATCCGCGAGGACGACGTCCTGCAGCCGGTCGCCGGCATCCTGGACGTCCTCGACAACTACGCGTTCGTGCGGACCTCCGGCTACCTGGCCGGCCCGAACGACGTGTACGTCTCGATGAACCTCGTGCGCAAGAACGGCCTGCGCCGCGGTGACGCGATCACCGGCGCGGTGCGCGCCCCGCGTGACGGCGAGCAGAGCAACCAGCGCCAGAAGTTCGACCCGCTGGTCCGCCTGGACACCGTCAACGGCGGCGAGGTGGAGGCGGCCAAGCGCCGTCCCGACTTCCAGAAGCTCACCCCGCTGTACCCGAATCAGCGGCTGCGCCTGGAGACCACCCAGAACAAGCTGACCACGCGTGTGATCGACCTGATCATGCCGATCGGCAAGGGCCAGCGCGCGCTGATCGTGTCCCCGCCCAAGGCGGGTAAGACCACGATCATGCAGGACATCGCCAACGCGATCTCGGTCAACAACCCCGAGTGCTACCTCATGGTCGTGCTGGTCGACGAGCGGCCCGAAGAGGTCACCGACATGCAGCGTTCGGTGAAGGGTGAGGTCATCGCCTCCACCTTCGACCGGCCGCCGGCCGACCACACCTCGGTCGCCGAGCTCGCCATCGAGCGGGCCAAGCGCCTGGTGGAGATGGGCAAAGACGTTGTGGTGCTGCTCGACTCGATCACCCGATTGGGCCGTGCGTACAACAACTCCTCGCCCGCCTCGGGCCGCATCCTCTCCGGTGGTGTCGACTCGACCGCGCTGTACCCGCCCAAGCGGTTCCTCGGCGCGGCGCGCAACATCGAGAACGGTGGCTCGCTCACCATCATCGCCACGGCGATGGTCGAGACCGGCTCCACCGGTGACACGGTGATCTTCGAGGAGTTCAAGGGCACCGGCAACGCCGAGCTCAAGCTCGATCGCAAGATCGCCGAGCGGCGCGTGTTCCCGGCGGTGGACATCAACCCGTCCAGCACCCGCCACGACGAGCTGCTGATGTCGCCCGACGAGATGGCCGTGGTGCACAAGCTGCGCCGGGTGCTCTCGGGCCTGGATTCGCACCAGGCGATCGATCTGCTGATGGATCGGCTGCGCAAGTCCAAGAACAACCTCGAGTTCCTGATGACGGTCTCCAAGACCGCACCGGGCGCGCTCGACGAGTGACGCGACGGGGGCCCCGCTTCGGCGGGGCCCCCGCTGCGTTTCCCGGCCAGGAACAAACCGGGGGCCGGGGGTGTTTTCGGAGGGTGCGGCCAGGTCTGGCATACTGGATCGCTGTGTGTCTGCGAGTTCGCAGACATCCCGCCTAGTCGGTTCCGGTTCACGTATCCCGCGCTCCAGCGGTGTACGACCCGGCGACCATTATCGAGAGGACGCCCATGAAGGCAGGAATCCACCCCACGTATGTCGACACCACCGTCGTGTGTGGTTGCGGCAACACCTTCCAGACTCGCTCCACCAAGGAGTCCGGCCAGATCACCGTCGAGGTCTGCTCGCAGTGCCACCCGTTCTACACCGGCAAGCAGAAGATCCTCGACACCGGCGGCCGCGTCGCTCGCTTCGAGGCTCGCTACGGCAAGCGCGCGGGCAAGAAGGCCGACGCCAGCTAGTTGCCTCACCCGACGCCCGGTTCTGCTTTCGCAGGCCGGGCGTCGGTGGTTTCTCGCCCGACCCGATCCCGCCCGCACCGCACATAAGGAAGCACACGTGACGCAGCCGTCCGCCATCGACGACATTCTGGCCGAGTACGCAGGCCTGGAGACGCAGCTGGCCGATCCGTCGTTGCACAACGACGCGGGCGCGGCCCGGCGGGTGGGTAAGCGGTTCGCCGAGCTGGCGCCGGTGATGTCGACCTACCGCAAGCTCGAGTCGGTGCGCGACGATCTCGAGGCCGCCCGTGAGCTGGCCGCCGACGACGCCGCGTTCGCCGCCGAGGTGCCCGGCCTGGAGACCCAGCTGGTGGAGCTCGAGCAGGCGCTGGCCGATCTGCTCGCCCCGCGCGACCCGCACGACGGCGACGACGTGGTGCTCGAGGTGAAGTCCGGCGAGGGCGGCGAGGAATCGGCGCTGTTCGCCGCCGACCTGGCCCGCATGTACATCCGCTACGCCGAGCGGCACGGCTGGAAGGTGGAGACGCTCGACGTCACCTATTCCGACCTGGGCGGCTACAAGGACGCGACGCTGTCGATCAAGAGCAAGGACGCGGCCCGCGACGGCGTGTGGTCGCGCTTCAAGTTCGAGGGCGGCGTGCACCGGGTGCAGCGGGTGCCGGTGACCGAATCGCAGGGCCGCATCCACACCTCGGCCGCGGGCGTGCTGATCTACCCCGAGCCCGACGAGGTCGAGCAGGTGCAGATCGACGAGACCGACCTGCGCATCGACGTCTACCGGTCCTCCGGCAAGGGCGGTCAGGGCGTCAACACCACCGACTCCGCGGTCCGCATCACCCACCTGCCCTCCGGCATCGTGGTGACCTGCCAGAACGAGCGCTCGCAGCTGCAGAACAAGGCGCGCGCGATGCAGGTGCTCGCCGCCCGCTTGCAGGCGCTGGCCGAGGAACAGGCCGAGCAGGAGGCCGCGGCCGGTCGCGCCAGCCAGATCCGCACGGTGGACCGCTCCGAGCGCATCCGCACCTACAACTTCCCGGAGAACCGGATCGCCGATCACCGCATCGGCTTCAAGGCGCACAACCTCGACGCCGTCCTCGACGGTGACATGGACGCGCTGCTCGACGCGCTCGGCAAGGCCGACCGCGACGCGCGAATGGCGGCCGAGTAACCGGCATGAGCGCTCAGCGCCCGGCTCGGGCAACCCGCCTCACCACGGAGGACGCTCGCGCATGCCGGACCACGCGGTGACCGAACGGGTCCGGCTGCGTCCGCTGATCGTCGAGGCCGCCGGGCGGCTGGCCGCGGCGGGCGTGGCCTCGCCCCTGCCGGATGCGGAGAACCTGGCCGCGCACGTGCTCGGGGTCGACCGGATGCGACTGGCGCTGCACCCGATGATCGAGCCCGCCGAAGCCGCCCGCTTCGCCGAGCTGGTCGACCGGCGGGCCGCGCGAATCCCGCTGCAGCACTTGACCGGAACGGCCGCGATGGGCGAGATCGACCTCGCCGTCGGGCCCGGCGTCTTCGTGCCGCGCCCGGAGACCGAGCTGCTGTTCGCCTGGGCGCTGGCCCGGCTGGAGACGCTGCCGCACGACCACGCGCCGATCGTCGTCGACCTGTGCACCGGGTCGGGCGCGCTGGCCCTGGCCATCGCGCACGCCCGCCCCGACGCGCGGGTCCACGCCGTCGAACTCGATCCCGACGCGCTGACCTGGGCCCGCCGCAATGCCGACGATCGCATCGCCGACGGCGACACCCCGATCACCCTGCACGCCGACGACGTCACCGACCCGGCGCTGCTCACCGACCTGTCCGGCCGCGTCGACCTGGTGGTGTCGAACCCGCCCTACATTCCCGAGGCCGCGGTCCTGGACCCCGAGGTCGCCGACCACGATCCGCACCGCGCCCTCTTCGGTGGCCCGGACGGCCTCGACGTCATCCGCGCGATGGTCCCCGCCATCGCCCGCCTGCTGCGTCCCGGCGGCGCCACCGCGATCGAACACGACGACACCAACGGCGGGGGCGTCGCGGCCGCGCTGACAGCGGCCGGTCTGGTCGACGTCGTCGAGTATCCGGACCTCGCTGGCAAGCCCCGCTTCGTGGTCGCGGCGGCGCCCAGCAAACCCTGACGCGTCGGCATACGGTCGCGCCCCCGCCTCGCGCTCCGCGACCCGGTAGTACCAGCACATTCTCAGCATTCCGCGAACGCGCTGGTCGCGCCCCCGTGCTGAGCCACCCGCCGGACCCTCGGAAAGTCCCCGCGCAGGTGAACGGTGACGCGGGAGCTAGACTCTTGCCGCACACCGAAGACCGGCGAGAATCGTGGGACCCCGACACCTTGCCGCACCCCGATGACGGCGAGACCCGGGGCAGCGGCGGAAACATTGTCGCCCACCCGAAGACCGGCAGAATCGCGGAGAGGCGAATGTAGCGTGAGTACCGTCTACGACTGTGCTGAATCGGCGTCTCGGGCCGCGGGCCTCACCGCCGCCACCAGCGCGCTGAAATCCGGTCGGCTGGTCGTGATGCCCACCGATACGCTGTACGGCCTCGCGGCCGACGCGTTCGATTCCGACGCGGTCGGCTCGCTGCTGGCCGCCAAGCGCCGCGGTCGCGACATGCCCGTCCCGGTGCTCGTCGGGTCGTGGCACACCATCGATGGACTGGTGTTCTCGGTGCGCCCGCAGGCGCGCGAGCTGATCCGGGCGTTCTGGCCGGGTGCGCTGAGCCTGGTCGTGCAGGCCGCGCCGTCGCTGGCCTGGGACCTGGGCGATACCCGCGGCACGGTGATGCTGCGGATGCCGCTGCATCCGGTGGCGCTGGAACTGCTGCGTGAGGTCGGCCCGCTGGCCGTGTCGAGCGCCAATGTGTCGGGGCAGCCCCCGGCCAGCACCGTCGAGCAGGCACGCGAGCAGCTGGGTTCGCTGGCGAGTGTGTATCTCGACGGTGGCCCGGCCGAGCACGCGGTGGCCTCCACGATCGTCGATCTGACCGCGGATCAGCCGCGGGTGTTGCGGGAAGGTGCGGTGGCGGTGGCCGATATCGCGGAGGTCCTCGGCATGGCGCCGGATGCCCTGAGCAGCCCCGCGCAGCGGTGATCGCACGCATCCGATGAGCACGGTCGTTCCCCTGCGCGAGCTGGTGCTCGTGCTGCTCGTCTCCGCCACGGTGACCTTCCTGGCCACCGGCGGCATCCGGGTGCTCGCCATCGCGTTCGGCGCGGTCGCGATTCCGCGTGAGCGCGATGTGCACGTGACGCCGATTCCGCGGATGGGCGGTGTCGGCATGTATGTCGGCGTGGTCGCCGCGGTCCTGTTCGCACACCAATTGCCCGCACTGCGGCGCGGTTTCGATTACGCGCCCGATATTCCGGCGGTGCTGGTCGCGGCGACCATCATCGTGCTGGTCGGCATCGTCGACGATCGCTGGGGCCTGGACGCGCTCACCAAATTCGCCGGGCAGGTGACCGCCGCTGGCGTGATGGCCGTGATGGGCCTGAGCTGGTACGTGATCTACGACCCGTTCAACGACACCACCGTCGTCCTCGACGCGCTGCAGGGCGGCCTGGTGACGGTGGGCATCACCGTCACCCTGGTGAACGCGATGAACTTCGTCGACGGCCTGGACGGCCTCGCCGCCGGCCTCGGCTTGATCTGCGCGGGCGCCGTTTTCGTGTTCTCCGTCGGTTTGCTCTACGACCAGGGCGGTTCGGTCGACACCTATCCGCCCGCGTTGCTGGCCGCCGCGCTGGCCGGCGCGTGCCTCGGATTTCTGCCGCACAATTTCTCGCCGGCCCGAATCTTCATGGGCGATTCCGGCTCGATGATGATCGGATTGATGCTGGCCGCGGTTTCCACCGGCGCCTCCGGCCGAATTCCGCTGCAGGGCTACGGCCCGCGCGACATTGTGGGTTTGCTCTCGCCGCTGCTGTTGGTGGGCGCGGTGATGTTCATTCCGGTGCTCGATCTGTTGCTGGCGATCGTGCGCCGCGTGCGCGCCGGGGTGAGTTTCTCCACACCGGACAAAATGCATCTTCATCACCGATTGCTACAGATCGGACATTCTCAGCGACGCGTTGTGCTGTTGATCTATTTGTGGGTCGGCGTGCTCGCCTTCGGCGCGGTGGGTACCTCGCTGATGGATCGGCGGCTGGTGGTGCTGCTGGTGGCGGGTGGATTGGTGTTCGCCCTGGTAGTGACCGCGATCCCATCGATGCGCCGGGTGGAGTCGGCCAACCACTGAGAAGTGGCCGAAGGTAAAGTACCGGCCGTGAGCTTTACTCCGAACCCCGTGCCAGGCCCCGACGCCCCCCTGCGCACCGCGCTGCGCTACGGCCTGATCGGGCTCGGTGTCCTCGTGGTCGTCTCGGTGGCGATCGGCACCGCGGTGGCCGGGATGCCGGGCCTGTGGGGCGCGCTGCTCGGCGCGGCCATCGGTGGCGGGTTCATCCTCACCACCGTGGTGGCCGTGCTGCTCGGCGCCAAGCTGCCGCCGAGCACGGCGGGGCTGGTCATGCTGGTCAGCTGGGTCGGCAAGCTGCTGATCGCGCTGGTGATCGTCGGTGTGCTCAACCAGTTCGACTTCTACAGCAGGCCCACGCTGTTCTTCACCGTGGTCGGTGCCCTGCTGATCGTGCTCGGCGCCGAGACGTACGGCGTTGTGAGCGTGAAGGTTCCGTATGTCACGACACGCGCGGGAGACGACGAAACGGCTTCCGAGCAGGAATAATCCCACCCAGCTACACACTGTCGTAGATAGCTTGGTAAAGTGTTGGTAAGCAAGCACCCAAGCTGGAGGCGCTGCCCAGGATGACTCGGGGCAATGCCTCGGGTTACCAGGGGGGATCGCCAAGATCCTGCCCGGTGCCGCTATGCTTACTGCCGATCCGGGTGGAATGTGCCCGGTTGAAGCATGTCGACGATGTCGCCGACGCCCGAACAGAAGCCGATACGCGTTACACCGTACGAGCAACTGTCGAATTTCGAGCCGACCAGAGTCGACCCCATTGATCGTCAATGTCCGATCGAACCGCGGGAATGACCGTCGTACCCGCGGCCCGAACACGGGAGAGAACGCTGAGCGTCATCACTTTGGCGGCGGGCGAGTTCCACGCGCCATCGCTGTCCGACTTCTTCCCTCCAGCAGTGCTGTTCGAGGGTACGCCGTTCGAACTCGACCGCCTGATGCTGATCCGGCTGCTGATGACCGCCGTTGTGGTGCTCGTCTTCGTGCTGGCTTTCCGCTCGCCGAAGATCGTGCCGCGCGGCCTGCAGAACGTGATGGAAACCGCGGTGGTTTTCGTCAAGGAGCAGATCGCCGACGAGGTACTCGGCAAGGAAACCGGTAAGCGGTTCCTCCCGCTGATCGCGACGATCTTCTTCACGGTTCTGTTCCTGAACTTCTCCAGCATTGTTCCGTTCCTGAACATCTCGTCGAATGCACGAGTCGGCATGCCGCTGGTGCTGGCGGCGATCGCCTACATCGCGTTCAACTACGTGGGTATCCGCAAGTACGGCTTCTTCAAGTACATGCGGTCGAGCATCGTCGTTCCCGATGTGCCGCCCGCGCTGCACGTGCTGCTGATCCCGATCGAGTTCGTCTCGACCTTCATCCTGCGGCCGTTCACGCTGACCGTCCGACTCATGGCCAACATGCTGGCGGGCCACATCATGCTGGTGCTGTTCTTCAGCGCCACCTGGTTCTTCCTCTTCGATGCCACCGCGTGGATGAAGGTCTTCACGCCCTTCTCGCTGCTGGCAGGCATCGGCTTCACGCTGTTCGAGCTGCTGGTCATCTTCCTGCAGGCGTATGTCTTCGCCCTGCTGACCGCGGTGTACATCAGCCTCGCGCAGCACGCCGCCGACCACTGACCTGAATCCACACCAGTACTGCCAAACCTGCTACACACGCCGACCGGCGGGTGAGCAACAGAAAGGGAAAGAAGACTCATGAGCCTCGCTTACCTGGCCCAGGAAGCCGCGACCACCGAGAGCACCTTCAAGGGCTTCGGCGCCATCGGCTACGGTCTCGCCGCGATCGGCCCCGGCATCGGCGTGGGTATCGTCGTCGGTAAGGCCATCGAGGGCTTCGCCCGTCAGCCCGAGCTGGCCGGCCAGATCCGGACCAACATGTTCCTCGGTATCGCGTTCACCGAGGCCCTGGCGCTGATCGGCCTCGTCGCCGGCTTCATCTTCTGATTCCGATGCGCGAACTCATCACGCTCGCTGCCGAAGGGGGAGAGGATGTGAATCCTCTCATTCCCGAAACGTACGACATCGTCTGGTCGATCGTCTGCGTCGCCATCATCGGCGTGCTCTTCTGGAAATACGTGATCCCGCGTGTGACCAAGACACTCGATGAGCGTGCCGACAAGATCGAAGGCGGTATCGCCAGGGCCGCAGCCGCTCAGGAAGAGGCACAGCAGACGCTGCAGCAGTACCAGCAGCAGCTTGCCGACGCCCGGCTCGAGGCCGCACGTATCCGCGAGGATGCGCGCACCCAGGGTCAGCAGATCCTCGCGCAGATGCGCGCGGACGCCCAGGCCGAAAGCGACCGTATCGTCGCCGCCGGTCACTCCCAGCTGGAAGCCCAGCGCCAGCAGATCCTGACCGAGCTGCGCTCCGAGGTCGGCCGCACGGCTGTCGACCTGGCCGAGAAGATCATCGGCCAGTCTGTCTCGGACGAGGCCAAGCAGGCGGCGTCGATCGACAAGTTCCTCAGCGAACTCGACGACACCACCGCCATCGGGGCCGGAAGGTAACGACGCGAAAGTGAGAAGCATGTACGCAGCGAGCCGCGAGGCCAGCTCCCGGTCTCGGGAGGCGCTTCGGGCCGCTCTGACCGGAAGCGAAACTGTTGCGGCCACAACGGGGTCGGAACTGTTCGCCGTTGTCGCCGTGCTGGACGACCAGCGTTCGCTGCGTGTGGCGCTCGCGGACGTGTCGGTGCCGGGTTCGGCGCGCGCTGAACTCAGTGAGCGGATCTTCGGCGGCAAGGTCAGCGCTGCCACGCAGGCAGTGCTGACCACCGCGGTGGCCCAGAACTGGTCGCGCACCCGCGATCTGGTCGACACCCTGGTGCTGCTCGGGCAGGAGGCTCTGCTGGAGTCCGCTGCCGACGGCGGCCGGCTGGAAGCGGTGGAGGACGAGCTGTTCCGGCTCGGTCGCATCATCGCCGACAACCCGGAGCTGGAGCAGGCACTGTCCGATCAGGGCAAGCCCGCCGCGGCGCGGCGGGTGCTGATCGAGCGGCTGCTGACCGGCAAGGCCGAGCCGATCACCCTGACGCTGGCCGAGCAGGCGGTGACCCGACTGCGGACCAACAACATCGGCGTCGCCTTCGGCGCCCTGTCCGATCTGGCGGCGGCCCGTCGTGACCAGATCGTCGCCCACGCGCATGCCGCGGTCGAACTGTCGGATCAGCAGAAGGAGAAGCTCTCGGCTTCCCTGCAGCGGATCTACGGCAAGGCGGTCACCGTGCACGTGCAGGTCGACCCGACGCTGCTGAGCGGCGTCGTCGTGCGCGTCGGAGACGACGTCATCGACGGCAGCGCCACCGGCCGACTGGAGAAGCTGCGCCGGGCGCTGTCCTAGCCAGCAGCTCTACTCCAACCCCCGACATTCGAGACCACAGCGAGAGCAGGAACAACATGGCGGAGCTGACGATCTCCTCCGACGAGATCCGTAGCGCGATCGAGAGCTACACCCAGAGCTACACCCCGGAAACCTCCATCGAAGAAGTCGGCCTCGTGACCGACACCGGCGACGGCATCGCGCACGTCAGCGGTCTGCCTTCGGCGATGGCCAACGAGCTGCTCGAGTTCCCGGGCGGCGTCCTGGGCGTCGCGCTGAACCTCGAGGACACCGAGATCGGTGCCGTCATCCTCGGCGAGTACGCCTCGCTGGAAGAGGGCCAGCAGGTCCGCCGCACCGGCGACGTGCTGTCGGTTCCCGTCGGTGACAAGTTCCTCGGTCGCGTCGTCAACCCGCTCGGCCAGGCCATCGACGGCCTCGGCGAGATCGAGGCCGACGACCGCCGCGTGCTGGAGCTGCAGGCCGCGACCGTGCTGGAGCGTCAGCCGGTCGAGGAGCCGCTGGCCACCGGTATCACCGCGATCGACGCGCTGACCGCCATCGGCCGCGGCCAGCGTCAGCTGATCATCGGCGACCGTAAGACCGGCAAGACCGCCGTCGCCGTCGACGCGATCCTGAACCAGAAGGCGAACTGGGAGTCGGGCGACCCCAGCAAGCAGGTGCGCTGCATCTACGTCGCGATCGGCCAGAAGGGCTCCACCATCGCGGGCGTCAAGACCGCGCTCGAGGAGCACGGCGCGATGGAGTACACCACCATCGTCGCGGCCCCGGCCTCCGACTCCGCCGGCTTCAAGTGGCTGGCCCCCTACACCGGCTCGGCCATCGGCCAGCACTGGATGTACCAGGGCAAGCACGTCCTGATCGTGTTCGACGACCTGACCAAGCAGGCCGAGGCGTACCGCGCCATCTCGCTGCTGCTGCGTCGTCCGCCGGGCCGCGAGGCGTACCCCGGTGACGTCTTCTACCTGCACTCCCGTCTGCTGGAGCGTTGCGCGAAGCTGTCCGACGAGATGGGCGGCGGCTCGATGACCGGTCTGCCGATCATCGAGACCAAGGCCAACGACGTCTCGGCGTTCATCCCGACCAACGTCATCTCCATCACCGACGGCCAGGTCTTCCTCGAGTCCGACCTGTTCAACAAGGGCGTCCGCCCGGCGATCAACGTCGGTACCTCGGTCTCCCGTGTCGGTGGCGCCGCCCAGACCAAGGCCATGAAGAAGGTCGCCGGTTCGCTGCGTCTGGAAATGGCGCAGTACCGCGAGCTGGAGGCGTTCTCCGCCTTCGCCTCCGACCTGGATGCCGCCTCGCTGGCGCAGCTGGAGCGCGGTGCCCGCTGGGTGGAGCTGCTCAAGCAGAACCAGTACTCCCCGGTCGCCGTCGAGGATCAGGTCGTCTCGATCTACCTGGTCGACGCCGGCTACTACGACTCGGTGCCGGTCGGCGACGTGCGTCGCTTCACCGCCGAGCTGCTGGAGCACCTGCACAGCGCGACCCAGTCGTCCTTCGACGCGCTCGAGGGTGGCCGCAAGCCGCTCGACGGCGAGGCCGCCGACGCGATCAAGTCGGAGACCGACAAGTTCAAGGAGGGCTTCCTGGCCTCCGACGGCAGCCGTGTCGTGAACGAGGCCGCGGCCGGCGATCTGGACCACGAAGAGGTCGAGTCGCTGTCGGTCACCCGCAAGCACGTCGACAAGTAAGCCGGGCAGGACTGATGTCGGCAATTACCGATCTGGCGAATGAAGGGAGTGTGAACCGCTAGTGGCAAGTTTGCGCGAATTGCGCTCCCGCATTCGTGGTGTGAATTCGATCAAGAAGATCACCAAGGCTCAGGAACTGATCGCGACCTCGCGAATTTCCAAGGCCCAGGCCAGGGTCGCGGCGGCCAAGCCGTACGCCGAGGAGATCACCAAGGTCCTCGGCGAGCTCGCGAGCGCTTCGAAGAACCTGTCGCACCCGCTGCTGACCGAGCGTCCCAACGCTCGTCGGGCCGCTGTCCTGGTGATCACCAGCGACAGCGGTATGTGCGGTGGCTACAACTCGAACGTGCTCAAGCGCGCCGAGGAGCTCATGACCACCCTGCGTGGCGACGGCAAGGAGCCGGTGCTGTACGTGATGGGCAACAAGGGCCTCACGTACTACAAGTTCCGCAACCGTCCGTTCCAGGCGTCGTGGACCGGCTTCTCCCAGCAGCCGAAGTACACCGACGCGTCGGCCGCGTGCCAGCACCTGGTCGAGGCGTTCATGGCCGGCTCCGACAGCGAGGTGCCCTCGCTGGACGGCCAGGGCACCATCGCGGGCGTCGACGAACTGCACATCGTGTACACCAAGTTCGTCTCGATGCTGACCCAGAACCCGGAGGTGCGCCGCTTGGCGCCGATCCAGGTGAGCTTCGTGGACGAGAAGTTCGAGCTCGGCGAGGACATCGTCTCGGATTCGCCGAACGCGGTGGTCACGGCGCAGTACGAATTCGAGCCGGACGCCGATGTGCTGCTGGGCGCGCTGCTGCCCAAGTACGTCAACACGCGTATCTACGCATCGTTGCTCGAGGCAGCGGCATCCGAGTCCGCGGCTCGGCGCACCGCAATGAAGGCGGCGACCGATAACGCCAACGAGCTGGCCAGTGTGCTCCAGCGCGAGGCGAACTCGGTGCGTCAGGCCCAGATCACGCAGGAAATCAGCGAAATCGTCGGCGGCGTGAACGCGCTGGCGTCGAGCTCGGACCGCGACTAGAAGCGCAGGAAGAGAACCAATCTAATGACCGCAGCTGTCACTCAGGACAACGCGAGCAAGGCGGGCGCAACCGCCGGCCGCGTCGTCCGTGTCATCGGCCCCGTCGTGGACGTCGAGTTCCCGCGTGGCGCCATCCCCGAGCTGTTCAACGCTCTCAACGCCGACATCAAGCTCGCGTCGGTGGCCAAGACCCTGACCCTCGAGGTCGCCCAGCACCTCGGTGACAACATCGTGCGCACCATCTCGATGCAGCCCACCGACGGTCTGGTCCGTGGCGCCACCGTCACCGACTCGGGCAAGCCGATCTCGGTGCCCGTCGGCGACATCGTCAAGGGCCACGTGTTCAACGCCCTCGGCGACTGCCTCGACTCGCCCGGCCTCGGCCGCGACGGCGAGCAGTGGGGCATCCACCGCAAGCCCCCGAGCTTCGACCAGCTCGAGGGTAAGACCGAGATGCTGGAGACCGGCGTCAAGGTCATCGACCTGCTGACCCCGTACGTCAAGGGCGGCAAGATCGGTCTGTTCGGTGGTGCCGGTGTCGGCAAGACCGTTCTGATCCAGGAGATGATCACCCGTATCGCTCGCGAGTTCTCCGGCACCTCGGTGTTCGCGGGCGTCGGTGAGCGTACCCGTGAGGGCACCGACCTCCACCTGGAAATGGAAGAGATGGGCGTCCTCCAGGACACCGCCCTCGTCTTCGGCCAGATGGACGAGCCGCCGGGCACGCGTATGCGCGTGGCCCTGTCCGCGCTGACCATGGCGGAGTACTTCCGCGATGTCCAGCACCAGGACGTGCTGCTCTTCATCGACAACATCTTCCGTTTCACCCAGGCCGGCTCCGAGGTCTCGACCCTGCTGGGTCGTATGCCCTCCGCCGTGGGTTACCAGCCGACGCTGGCGGACGAGATGGGTGAGCTCCAGGAGCGCATCACCTCGACCCGTGGTCGCTCGATCACCTCGCTGCAGGCGATCTACGTCCCCGCCGACGACTACACCGACCCGGCGCCGGCGACCACCTTCGCCCACCTGGACGCGACGACCGAGCTCTCCCGCCCGATCTCGCAGAAGGGCATCTACCCGGCCGTCGACCCGCTGACCTCGACCTCTCGTATCCTCGAGGCTTCGATCGTCGGCGACCGTCACTTCCGGGTGGCCAACGAGGTCAAGCGGATCCTGCAGAAGTACAAGGAGCTGCAGGACATCATCGCCATCCTCGGTATGGACGAGCTCTCCGAAGAGGACAAGGTCCTCGTCGGCCGCGCCCGTCGTCTGGAGAAGTTCCTCGGCCAGAACTTCATCGTGGCCGAGAAGTTCACCGGTCAGCCGGGCTCGGTCGTGCCGCTGGAGCAGACCATCGACGACTTCGATCGCGTCTGCAAGGGCGAGTTCGACCACTTCCCGGAGCAGGCGTTCAACTCCTGCGGTGGTCTCGACGACGTCGAGGCCGCTGCGAAGAAGATCGCCGGGAAGTAGTCCACCATGGCGGAAATGACAGTTGATCTCGTCGCCGTCGAACGCAAGCTCTGGTCCGGCCAGGCGACGTTCGTCAGCGCGCAGACCACCGAAGGTCAGATCGGCATCATGGCGGGCCACGAGCCGCTGCTGGGTCAGCTCGTCGAGGGCGGCACGGTGACCATCGTGTCGACCGACGGCGATCGGATCGTGGCCGCGGTGCACGGCGGCTTCTTCTCGGTCACCGCCGACACCGTGCGGGTGCTGGCCGAGTCCGCGGAACTCGCGGGTGAGGTCGACGTCGACGCGGCACGCAAGGTGCTGGCCGACGCGAGCGCCACCGAGGTGGAGCTGCGCGTGGCGCAGGGCCAGGTGCGCGCGGTCGAGGCGACCGTGACTGCCTGATCTGTTCCCCGAACACCACACTGTCGGCGACGAACTCCGGTTCGTCGCCGACAGTGCTGTTTTCGGCGGTAATTCCGATCCCGCCGAAGTGGCCCGCGACGGGCGTGATTGAATGGCGACGGGGGTGTCTTCGACACCAGCTGAGCGAAAGGGCGTACGGCATTGCAAACCGGGATGGTTCTGCTGATCATTCTGGTGCTGACGCTCGTGTTCGTAGCAGGTGCATCGACCTACCGGCTGGTGATGCTGCGCCGGGGCGGCACGGCCGCGCTGCTGCGGGTATTGCCCGCGCGCGGCGGCCAGGGCTGGCGGCACGGTCTCATCCGCTACGACGAGGATCGCCTCGTCTTCTTCAAATTGACCAGCCTCAAGTTCGGTCCGGACAGCACCGTGCACCGGCAGGGCCTCGAGATCGTCGAACGCCGCGCGCCCCAGGGCGACGAATTCGACATCATGAGCGAGGACATCGTGGTGGTAGCCGTCACCGATCCGCACAACAGCTTCGAGCTCGCGCTCGACCGCGGATCGATGGCGGCTTTTCTGTCCTGGATGGAGTCCCGCCCGTCCGACCGCGCGCGCCGCACCCGAGGAGGCCAGCCGTGAGCGTCCACCTCACCCGGATCTACACCCGCACCGGTGACGACGGCACCACCGGCCTGAGCGATTTCTCCCGGGTGCCCAAGACCGATCCCCGCCTGGTCGCCTACGCCGACTGCGACGAGGCCAACGCGGCGCTCGGCGTGGCCGTCGCGCTCGGCGCGCCGGAGCCCGAGGTGCTCGCGGTCCTGCGCCAGGTCCAGAACGATCTGTTCGACGCGGGCGCCGACCTGTCGACGCCGGTCGTCGCCGAGCCGAAGTACCCGCCGCTGCGCATCACCCAGCCCTACATCGATCGGCTGGAGAAGTGGTGTGACGAGTTCAACGAGGGTCTGGCACCGCTGAATTCGTTCATCCTGCCCGGCGGCACGCCGATTGCCGCACTGTTGCACACGGCACGCACCGTGGTGCGACGCGCCGAGCGGTCGGCGTGGGCCGCGGTCGAGGCACACCCCGACGACACCAGCGTGTTGCCTGCCAAATACCTCAATCGCCTGTCGGACCTGCTGTTCATCCTGAGCCGCGCGACCAATCCCGAGGGCGACGTGCTGTGGCAGCCGGGCGGCGGAGCCGAGCGCTGAAAGCGACTCGGTGGCGCCAGGATCGGTCGGTTTGGCGTCGGGGGGCGTGTCGCCGGGCAACGGTCGATAAGCTGGCGGGGTGAGCGAACGGTTTCTGGTCTCCGGCGGTAATCAGCTCGTCGGCGAGGTCGCGGTCGGCGGCGCGAAGAACAGCGTGCTGAAGCTGATGGCCGCCGCTTTGCTGGCCGAGGGTACGACCACCATCACCAACTGCCCGGACATCCTCGATGTCCCGCTGATGGCCGAGGTGCTGCGCGGCCTCGGCTGCGACGTGACGATCTCCGACGACGAGAGCGGGGACCGCTCGGTCTGCACGATCGTCACCCCGCCGGAGCCCAAGTACCACGCCGACTTCCCGGCGGTGACCCAGTTCCGCGCCTCGGTGTGCGTGCTCGGTCCGCTGATGGCGCGCTGTAAGCGCGCGGTCGTCGCGCTGCCCGGCGGTGACGCGATCGGCTCGCGTCCGCTGGACATGCACCAGCAGGGCCTGCGCCTGCTCGGCGCGACCAGCGAGATCGAGCACGGTTGCGTCGTCGCCCGTGCCGACGAGCTGCAGGGCGCACGCATCCGCCTCGACTTCCCGTCCGTCGGCGCGACCGAGAACATCCTGATGGCCGCGGTGCTGGCCGAGGGGGAGACGGTCATCGACAACGCGGCACGCGAGCCCGACATCGTCGACCTGTGCAACATGCTGGTCCAGATGGGCGCGCGGATCGACGGCGCCGGTTCCTCGGTGCTCACCGTGCAGGGCGTGAAGAGCCTGTCGCCGACCACCCACCGCGTGATCGGCGACCGCATCGTCGCCGCCACCTGGGGTATCGCCGCGGCGATGACCACCGGCGATGTCCGGGTCACCGGGGTCAACCCGAAGCACCTGGCCCTGGTGCTGGACAAGCTGCGCTCGGCAGGCGCGCGGATCTCCTACGAGCCCAACGGTTTCCGCGTCGTGCAGCCGGAGCGCCCGCGCGCGGTGAACTTCGCGACGCTGCCGTTCCCCGGGTTCCCGACCGACCTGCAGCCGATGGCCATCGGCCTGGCCGCCATCGCCGACGGCACGTCGATGATCACCGAGAACGTCTTCGAGGCGCGGTTCCGCTTCGTCGAGGAGATGATCCGGCTCGGCGCCGACGCCCGCACCGATGGTCATCACGCGGTGGTCCGCGGAATCCCGCGCCTGTCCAGCGCGCCGGTCTGGTCGTCCGATATCCGCGCCGGCGCCGGTCTCGTACTGGCCGGTCTGGTCGCCGACGGTGTCACCGAAGTGCACGACGTCTTCCACATCGACCGCGGCTACCCGAAGTTCGTCGAGCAGATGCAGGCGCTGGGTGGACAGGTCGAGCGCGTCGATACGCCGAAATAGCCTGTCTGACCAGGCGATTTGACTTCGCGTTCGTCGGTGCGTAACTTTATTCGAGTCAGAGCGACGCGGTCACGCAGAGCGCCTGATTGATCATCTAGCCAGACTCACTCCTTCCGAATTTGCTTCGGTTGGGATGGCTGCGCTAGGTTGGAACAGTTGCCCTGCTGAAGCCCCTACGAAATGTTGTGGGTAGAAGCTTGTGCGTGTGTTCTTTGAGAACTCAATAGTGTGTCGATGAATGTCAGTGCCAATATTATTATTGGTTCCGCTTCTCATACCCCCCGGTTGAG